>CAVRWX010000012.1:0-4487 GCA_963725035.1 uncultured bacterium
AGGTTCGACGGAAGCCATGGTCTCGGTCAAGCCGACATTCCAGAGCCGCAAGCCCATCGCTGCGCTCAAGGGCGTCGTCGGCGCCTACGGGCGCCTGAAGATCTCCGACCACGCCGCGGCGCTGACCTACTACTCGATCCTCGCCGTCTTCCCGGCGATGATCGTGCTCGTCTCGCTGCTCGGGATCTTCGGCGACCAGGGCACGATCGACTCGCTGCTTGGGATCGTCGAGGACCTCGCTCCCGGCGAGGCGGCCGCGACGTTCGAGGGCGCCATCACCGGCGCCGTGAACTCGAGCAAGGCCGGGACTCGCGTTCGCGATCGGTGTTGCGCTCGCGCTCTACAGCGCGTCCGGGTACATCGGCGCGTTCAGCCGCGCGACGAACGACATCTACGAGGTGTCCGAGACGCGGCCGTTCTGGAAGACGCTCCCGCGCCAGCGTCGCGCTGACGGCGTTCCTCATGCTCGGGCTCGCCGCGACGCTGCTCGCGCTGATCCTCACGGGGCCGCTCGCCGAGGCGATCGGCGAGACGATCGGCGTCGGCGACACCGCGCTCGAGGTCTTCTCGATCGTCAAGTGGCCGGTGCTCGCGGCGGTGGTCTCGATCCTGTTCGCGATCCTGCTCCACGAGGGGCCGAACGTCGACCGCCCGTATCGCGAGCTCGTCCCCGGCGCCTTCCTCGCCATGCTCCTGTGGCTCCTGGCGTCGAGCGGCTTCGCCTTCTACGTCGCCAACTTCGGCTCGTACGCGAGCACCTACGGCTCGATCGCCGGCGTGATCATCTTCCTGGTCTGGATGTGGATCTCGAACCTGTCGCTCCTGCTCGGGGCGACCTTCAACGTCGAGCTCTCTCGCAGCGGGACGCTCATCACCGAGGCCGAGTCGATGGCGGGCGACGAGCCGGCCCAGCGTCCCCCTGGCGCGACGGCCATGTGATGGCGGGTACGGACTAGCTCTTCATCGCCTCGGCGATCGCCCCGACGTGGCGATGGTCGGTGCCGCAGCAGCCTCCGACCACGTTCAGGTTGGGCAGGACGTCGCGAAGTCCCGCGTACCGCGCTCCCAGGTCATCCGGGTCTCCGGCGTCCAGCTCGGTCGCCTCGTCCAGCTCGGCATGGCTCTTGGTCGACGCGTTCGCCCGCAGGCTCCTGATCCGCTCGCGCCAATCTCCGGCTTCGGCGAGCACGTCGTCGAAGTGCGTCGGGTGGGCGCAATTGATGCCGAAGTAGGCGGGGCCGTCGTCCGTCGCGTCCACCACGGCCGCGATCGCGTCGCCGAGCAGCTCCTCGCTCGGCAGGCGCCCGTCCGTCTCGACAGTGAAGTGGATCGCGACGGGCATCCCGGCTGCCGCCGCGGCGCGCGTGACCCCGATCGCCTCGTCCGAGTAGGTCATCGTGATCGCGGTGACCATGTCCGCGGCTGTGTCGGCGAACGTTTCGATCTGGGTCGAGTGGTACTCCTCGGCCTCGTCGGCGCTGAGCTTCGACTCCGGGCTGTAGCCGTCGCCCTGCGGCCCGATGCAGCCGCTGATGACGATCGGTGCGCTCGGGCGACTCGTACCTCTCGCGGATCTCCTCCATCAGCGCTATCGCCTTCCGGTTGAGACCGTCGAGCTCCTCGTCGGAGTAGCCGAGCTGTTGGGCCCACCCGGGGCTCGCGCGCCAGGTGGGGCTTTCGAGGATGAAGCCGGTGCCGCTCTCGGCGGCGATCTTGGCGTAGGGCTCGAAGTAGCTCCGCAGCGCCTCGGTGCCTTCGTCGTCCTTCAAGAGGCCAAAGGCTGCGAAGAGGGGCAGGTCGAGCCCATCGTGGAAGATCAGCGAGGTCTCGATGCCGCCGTCGGTGACGAACAGGTCCCCGTCCAGCTGAGGCAGGTGGTCGCGGTAGGTCATGGTTCTCGTTCTCCTTTCTCTTGCGGCGCCACTATGACACCGCAATTGCCGTACTGGCCTCGCGCGTGGATTGACGGGCGAGGAACTCTCCGACCACGGGGAGGTAGTCCTGCGGGTGCGTCAGATGTGGCGCGTGACCTGAACCCTCGTAGGTGTGGGTCGTCACGCCCGGGACCGCTTCCACGAGCTTCTTCGTGATCGGCCCGAACCAGGGTGGGCTGGCATCGCCGTCGGTGATCAGCGCCGGCACGGCGATGTTCGCCAGCTCGGCCAGGTCGATACTCGCCCACTCCGGGTCCCGCTGCTCTGCGACGAAGGCGACAGCACCGTCGACCATTACCTCGCGCAGCGGCGGCGGGAGCAGGTCCCACGCGCCTGGCCCGAGCGCGACCTCTTCAACGAAGAGGCGCGCGGCGGCTTCCACGTCGCCGGTGCCCACGAGCCCCTTGACGTCCTCGATCGTCTCGTCCACGGCGGCCAGCTGGTGCTGGGCGTCCGGATCGCCGGCCGCGACTGAGATCAGCGGCGGCTCATGGACGACGACGCTCGAGACCAGGTCGGGTCGGCGGGTTGCCAGCCCAAGCGAGATGGAGCCGCCGAATGACGTGCCGACAACGTGCGCCCTTCCACCGAGTGATTCGATCAGGCCGGCGAGATCGTCCTCCTGGTCGCAGCGGGTCCCAACCACATCGCGCTGGCTGAGGCCGTGACCGCGGCGGTCGTATGCAATGACGCGGAACGATTCGGCAAGTGCGGGGACGACGGGAAGCCAGTTGTTCCGATCCGACCATCCGCCATGGACCAAGACGACGGTCTCACCGTTCCCGGCCTCGTCGTAGTTGAGCTCGATTCCGTTTGCTTTCGTGCGGGGCATTGTGCCTCTCCTTCAAGTAGCGGGTTCTTGAGAAGAGCCTCGTCCATGACAGCGGCCCTCGCATCGGTAGGTCTACCTATCTTTCGTCGATGAGGTCGTGCTCGTGCGCGAAGAACGCGAGCCCGACACGGCTGGCGACGCCCACCTTCGAGTAGATGTTCTGCACGTGGTGCTCGGCCGTGCGGCGCGAGATCACGAGCTTCTCGGCTATCTGCGGGTTCGAGAGGCCTGCCGCGACCAGCCGCGCAACCTCCACCTCCCGCTCCGAAAGGCCGCCGGGGCGCAGATTGGCCCGCTTCTTCGGCCGCGCGCCGCCGGCTGCCTCGATGACGGCCGTTGCGGCATCCCGGTCGATCCGCCCGGCCCGCACTTCGCGCTGGAGCTCGGCGGCTGCCTCTTCGCCCGAGAGCGCAGCGCGGTGCGGACGGGATTGCGTCATCGCATGGAATGCGTCCGCGGCGGCAAGGATCCGAACGGCCGGCGGAACCTCCTTTCCGGCGCACGCCCGGTAGTACCCCGACCCATCGAGGCGCTCGTGATGCATGCCGGCCACTCTCGCCATCGGCGCCAGCGCCTCGGATTGGGCGAGGATGCGCTCCGAGTGGTAGGAGTGCATGCGCACCTGCTCCCATTCGCCGCCCGTCAGCGGTCCCGGCTTCTCCCAGATCGCATTCGAAATCGCGACCTTTCCGAGGTCGGCCAGGAGCGCGGAGATCTCGAGCCGGGACAGTGTCTGAGCGTCCAGCTTCAGCGACTTCGCGGCGGCGCAGGCAAGCTTCGCGACCCCGCCCGAGTGGCCGTGCGTCCAGGGCATCTTCATGTCGGCCAGATCGCCGAACGCTCGTGCGAGCTCCGTCAGGTCGGTGAAAGCGGTTTCAACGACGGGCTCGGGCTCGACCTCCAGCACTCGGTCGCGCGGATCGCCCGCCCGCGTCTCGGCCAGGAGCTCGTCCGCATTGACGATGAGCGCGTCCACAACCGCAGGGTCGAGAATCCCGCCCGACCGTGCTCTGACCGCCTCGACGACGGCGTCCTTGCCGCCCAGGGCGTCGAACCGGGCGGCGTCCGCGGCGGCGCGGGCTATCCGGGCAGCCGGAGCGATCTCATCGCCTTTGAGCCCCTGCGGCGGCCCGTCGCCGTTCCACCATTCGACCGCCTCCTTGAGTGATCGCTCGGCGCCCTTGCCCAGCCCGACGCGGCGCGCCGTGGCGCTTGCGATCTCGCAGCTGCCCGTGTCGAAGTTGCGCCCGAACTCGCCCTGGTCTGTGGCCGCGAAGTGCTCGACCTGGGCTCGTACGTCCGGACTCTCCACCTGCAACAGGATCGGCATCAGGTTCTCCGAGATGTCCACTGGGTCGGCGACGTTGGTGCTGGCGACGGCGGTCAGCACCGGTCGCTCGTCCCCGAAGACCATGGCTGTTTCGTGGGAGAGGGCGCTGCATCCAACGTGCATCAGAAGCGCCGTGTAGTAGGCGTCCGCGACCTCGTCCTCCGGCAGCCCCAGGTTCCGCGCAAGCCCGGTGGCGATCAGGCACGAGCGCATCGCCTCTTCTGGAGGAAGCCCGAACCCCAGGTCGCACGCGATCGAAAGCCCCGCAATCAGGTCGGCCAGACGGAGGGTGGCACTCACCCGCGGATTGTCGCGCTTCCACGAACCGCGCGCAGGGTGCGTCAAGTTGCGAACGAGTCAGGTTCGGATGTCACACGACGACTCCCAAGGT
>CAVRWX010000013.1:0-18759 GCA_963725035.1 uncultured bacterium
ATTCAGACATGTGGTCGATTGCGGGGTACGCGCGCCGCCCACCCGGACGCTGCGGATACATTATGCAGTCGTGGATCTCAAGGGCTACTCCACGCCGCATTCCCCAGAAGGCCGCTCGAGCCTGGTCCCGGCGCCACCGTGGCACTACGTCGGCGACATGCTCGTGATCGAGTACTGGGCGGACGCGAGAGCAGCCGCAGCCGTCCTGCCAGGGCCGCTCGAGCCACACCCCGACGGCGGCCGCGCAGCGGCGATGTTCATCGACTGGCAATCGTGCTCAGACGACGGCCATGAGCTGATCGATCCGTCGCGATCGCAGTACAAGGAGTTCTTCGTCACGGTCAACGCGCTGTACGAAGGAGAAGAGGTCGCCTTCTGCCCCTACATCTGGGTCGACCGCGACTTCGCCCTTGCGCGCGGCCTGATCCAGGGCTTCCCGAAGAAGCTCGGATCGATCTGGATGACCCGCTCGTTCGGCGGACTCTCGACGAAGGCGGACCCCGGCGTCCGCGAGGGGGCGACCTTCGGCGCTACCTGCGCCGCGTACGAGCGGCGTATGGCGGAGGCCACGGTCACCTTGGAGCGGCCGAGCGAGGAAGGCCCGACTCACAACGACCCGCCGATCGTGAACGCGCGCCACTTCCCGCGTCTCGAGAAGGGCCATCACGATGACCCAGCGGTCCACGAGCTCGTGCGCTCGAAGGGCTACGACCGCTCGGGATCGGAGATCTGGGAGGGCTCCGCGACGCTGGAGCTCTACGACGCGCCGCACGAGGAGCTTGCGGCGCTCGCGCCGGTGAGGGTGGGCAAGGGATTTCGGTTCACGCTGGGCTACTCGGTCGACGATCTCGAGACCCTCACGGAGCTGTGAGCGCCGAGGTCGCCGAAGTCGCGGGCGTCGAGGTCTCGACCGGTCACTGGATCGGCGGCGAGCGAGTCTTCTCGAGCGAGACGCTTCGAAGACCTGAGCCCGATCGACGGGCGCGTGCTCGCGAACGTTTCGTCGGGAGGCGAGGCTGAGGCGCAGGCGAGCGCTCGAAGCGGCGACCGAGGCGTTTCCCGGCTGGGCCGACCTCGGCCCGCAAGGGAGGCTCGAGCCGCTCATGCGCCTGGCGGAGCTGATCGACGAGAACGTCGAGCGCATCGCCCTCGTCGAATGCGAGGACATGGCCATGCTGCTCGACTCGCTCCGCGCGCGTGTGATCTCACGGGGCGCGCGCAACTACCGCGCCTACGCCGAGCTGGCCGCCGCTTACGAGGAGCGCGTCTGGGACTCGAACGGCACGCACAACACGGTGATTCGGATGCCCTCGGGCCCCGCGGTGATCATCACGCCCTGGAACGCGCCGTTCATGCTGTCGACCTGGAAGACCGCGCCCGCGCTCGCCGCCGGATGCACGGTCGTCCTGAAGCCGGCCGAGTGGTCGCCGCTCTCCTGCTCGCTCCTGGCCGACCTGACGGCCGAGGCGGGTTTCCCGCCTGGAGTCTTCAACGTCGTCCAGGGGATCGGCGAGGACGTGGGGGCGGCCCTCGTCTCGAACCCGCTGGCGCGACGCATCTCGTTCACCGGGTCGCCGGAGACCGCGCGCGCGATCGGCAAGGCGGCGGCCGCGAACCTCGTGCCCTTCACAGGCGAGCTCGGCGGCAAGGGCCCACTTCTGGTGTTCGGCGACGCGGACCTGGACGATGCGGCCGGCCGCGCCGCCAAGATGTACGACGACGGCGGGCAGGTGTGCCTGGCGGGCACCCGGCTGCTCGTGGATGACGAGATTGCGAGCGATTTCCTCGAGCGCTTTCATGCGGCCGTGGATCAGCACGTTCCCGGCGACCCGCGTGAGCCGGAGACGACGCTCTCGCCGCTCATCCACCCGGAGCACCTGGCGCGGGTCGAGGGATTCGTCGAGCGTGCCCGCGAGGCGGGCGACCGCATCGTGCGCGGCGGCAAGCGCTCCGAGCTCGGCGGCCTCCACTACGAGCCGACGCTGATCGAGCCTGCGTCGAACGAGAGCGAGGTCGTCCAGCGGGAGGTCTTCGGCCCGGTCCTGACCTTCCAGACCTTCGGGTCGGAGGGGGAGGCGATCGAGCTCGCCAACTCGACCGAGTACGGCCTCTCGGCGATCGTCTGCACCCAGTCGGCCGAGCGTGCGGAACGCGTCGGCCGCGCGGTGCGCGCCGGCACCACGTGGGTCAACGCCTTCCTGGTCCGCGACCTCACCGCGCCGTTCGGCGGCATCGGGATCAGCGGGATCGGGCGCGAGGGCGGCGACTACGCGCTGGACTTCTACTCGGAGCTGCGCACGCTGCAGATCGCCGAGGGCACGACGCCGCTCGAGTGATGCCTTCACTCGAAGATCAGTTCCATCGCCCGCTCGAGATGGCCGCGCGTAAGTCGTTCGGCCTCGCCCGGCTTGCCGTTCTCGATCGCGCTCGCGATGGCCTTGTGCGCGTCATTGTCGGCGGACAGCCCCTTCTCGTCGAGGCGCGCCTCATAGAGGGTCGCGCCGATCCGCCCGATCCACACGTGCTCCATGAAGGCGACGAGCTGCGGGTTCCCGGATCCCTCGATGAGCGCGAGATGGAACGAGCGGTTTGCCTGGAAGAGCTTGGCGGAGGATCTGCCCGCCTTCTCCTCGGCCCGGATCGCCGACTTCATGGCCTCGATGGCAGCCGGGATCTGCCGGTCAGCCGCCATGCGGGCGGCGCCCGGCTCGACGACCAGCCGGGTCTCATAGCTCGAGCGGAGCTGCTCGTCGGTTGCCGTGGCAACTCGCGCACCGCGGTTGGCGTAGAGGTCCACGAGCCCCTCGGCCGCGAGCTTGCGCAGGGCCTCGCGCACCGGCGTCCGTGAGACGCCGAACTCGGCCGCCAGATCCTCCTGATGCAGTCGTGATCCGCGCTCGAGATCGCCGCCTGCGATGCGCTCGCGAAGCACGGCATAGACCTGGTCGGCGACGCTTTGGACCTGGAAACCCGGGTCGTCAGGAGGAGGGGAGGCCATCGCGATTCAGGCTACCGCCGCACGCCCGGTTTCGTATCCATTCGAATGTTTCGAAGCCACTCGACGATCTCCCCAGATCGGATACATTATGCACATGCGGGAGATCAGGAGTCCCGTCCGAGTCGGCATCGTGCTGGATCCGCGGGTCGCAAGCTTCGGCGCATGGCGCGACGTCGACGTGAACCTGCTCTGGGCCGAATACGTCGAGGGCATTGATGCGGCGGGCGGCCTGCCTGTCACCTTTCCGCCCACCCAGGCCCTGGCCGACAACCCAGAGGCCGCACTCGGCGCGATCGACGCCCTGCTCCTGACCGGCGGTCCCGACATCCAGGCTTCGTCCTACGGCGAGGACCCGCATCCCATGAGCGAGCCGGGCTCCGAGCTTCGCGACGGGGCGGAGCTGGCGCTGGCCCGGGTGGCTCTCGCCGCGGACTTGCCGATTCTGGGAGTCTGCCGCGGCATGCAGATCCTGAACATCGCGATGGGTGGTGGCATCGACCAGCACATTGACGATCCGGACGCCGCTCACCGCAGCGACGACTTCGTCGAGCCATCCGGTCCAGGCGTCAAGAGGGCTCGCTGCTCGCCCGATCAATCGGCACGGACGAGGTCGACGGTCCGCTCGTTCCACCACCAAGGGCTCGATCCGGTCGCGGACGGGATGAACGTCGTCGCCAAGTCGCCGGATGGCCTCGTCGAGGCCGTCGAGGTCCCGGGCCAGAGCTTCTGCCTCGCTGTCCTCTGGCATCCCGAGCAGGATCTCGGCCACGGCGGCCAGGGCCTCTTCGACGCCCTGGTGCAGGCAACTCGCGAGCGCGCCGGAGCACTGGCGTGAGGCTGGCCCGGATCCTCCATGAGGATGCCGCGCAAGAGGCGACCCTCGACGGCGACGACCTCGTGCTGGCCGACGGAACACGTGTGGCCGCTGCCGATGCGTCGTGGCTTGCGCCCGTCGAGCCAAGGACGATCGTCGCGACGCATCTGAGCTATCGGTCGCGGTGCGACGAGTACCGGATGCCGGCGCCGCCCGAGTACCCGTCGTACTTCCTGAAGCCGGTGTCCGCCGTGTCGCACCACCTGGCGGAGGTCGCGCGCCCGCGCGGTTGCGAGTTCCTCAACTACGAGGGCGAGATCGCGGCGGTGATCGGACGCCGTTGCAAGGGGCGTCACCCGCGCGGAGGCGCTCGACTACGTCGCCGGCTACACGATCGCGAACGACTTCGGCGTCCACGACTTTCGCCACATCGACCGCGGCTCGATGCTCCGGGTCAAGGGCCAGGACGGCTTCTGCCCGCTGGGTCCGGTGATGGCCGACGCCGACGAGATCGATCCCGCCGGCCTCATCCTGCGCACCTACGTGAACGGCGAGGTCGTCCAGGAGACGAACACCGGCCAGGACCTGATCTTCGGCGTCGACTACCAGATCGCCGACGTCTCGCGGCTGATCACGCTCGAGCCCGGCGACGTCCTCCTGACCGGCACTCCGGCGCACTCGCGGCCGGTTCTAGCCAGGCGATTTCGTGGAGGTCGAGGTCGAGGGAATCGGTCGCCTCGGCAACACGATCGTGGAACTCGACCACGACCTCGAGGACGTGGGCGCCCCGCCCGAGGTCAGCGCGCAGACCCTTCACGTGGCGCTCACCATGCCGGAGGACGAGGCCGAGGCCAAGGTCGCGAGTGAGGCTCGCTCATGATCCACGCTGTCCACCACGCCACGCTTCGCGTCGCCGATGTCGAGGAGGCTGCGTCGCGCTGGGGCCGCCTCTACGGGCTCTCGCCCGCCGGCCCGGGCCTCCTGCGGTGCGCCTACGAGGACTTCTGCCTGGAGCTCCGCCCGGCGGACGGCTCGGATCCGGGCGTCGAGCACGTCGCCTACGAGCTGCGCGCGGGCGTGAGCCTCGCCGACGCGGCGCGGCGAATCACGGATGCCGGAGCCGAGGCCGAGGAGGTGGACGTTCCGATCCGCGGCCGCGGGGTTCGCACGCTCGACCCCGACGGGAACGCGATCGTCCTGGTCGAGCGCGATCCCGGCGAGGACCGGACGCCACCGGTGTCGCGTTACACGGACGAGCTGCCCGCCTTCCACCCGCGAAAGCTCCAGCACTTCAACTACCTCACCGCCGACACCCCGCGGATGGTGGACTTGTACGAGCGCGCGCTCGGCCTGAAGATCAGCGACTGGATCGGCGATGGCGCCGTGTTGGCTGCACGCCGACCGCGACCACCACGTCGTCGCGTTCCTCGACAAGGGATACAGCCACATCCACCACGTCGCGTTCGAGCTCGTCGACTGGGGCGAGATGCGGGTGGCGCTCGACCACCTCGCCCAGCATCGCCGGCCGATCGCCTGGGGCCCGGGTCGCCACACGATGGCCCAGAACCTCTTCGCCTACTGCCGGATGGTCGAGGAGGAGCTGTTCGTCGAGCTCTTCTGCGACATGGAGCAACTCGAGCCCGATCACGAGGAGCGCGTCTTCGCCGACGACCCCCACGGCTCGAACGCCTGGGGGATCCTGCCGCCGCGCTCGTACTTCCGCTTCGACGAGGCGGCGGTGCGCGCAGAGCTCGAACAGCTCGAGGCCCAGCAGGGTCTTCCCGAGGACTGATTCGGAGCCGTGACGGGGGACGGCTTGACGCGACGCTCTTACATAATGTATACATACGGCAGTTTCTGCCCTAACAGATGAGGAGGAGAGCGTGGAAGCGACGACCGTGAGCGGATCATCCGCTGGGGAAGGTGCGGACAAGCTCCGAAAGACGGCGCTCGGCGTCCCCGACATCGTGTTCTTCATCGTCGCGGCATCGGCGCCGCTTACGGTGATCGCAGGTGGCGTGGCCTCGACCTACCTGGTCACTGGCAACGCCGGTGTTCCACTCCTCTTCCTCGTGCTCGGCGCCATCCTGGCCCTGTTCGTCACGGGCTATGCGGCGATGAGCCAGCACGTGACCAACGCCGGCGCCTTCTACGCCTACGTCTCGAAGGGCATCGGCAAGGTCGCGGGCGTCGGGACCTCGTTCGTGGCCCTGATCGCCTACAACTCGATGCAGATCGGGATCCTCGGCCTGTTCGGCGCCGTCTTCAGCGGCTTCATGCTGGACAAGGCCGACATCGACTTCGCCTGGTACACGTGGGTCTTCGTCGCGATCGGCCTGATCGGAATCCTCGGATGGCTCCGCGTCGACCTGAACGCGAAGGTCCTCGCGATCTTCCTTACGACCGAGATCCTCGTCGTCATCCTGTTCGACCTGGTCGTGCTCGGCGACCCGGCACCGGGGGGCCTCACCAGCGACGCGTTCGACCCGTCGATCGCCTTCGGCGCCGGTCTCGGCAGCGCGCTCTGCTTCACGATGGCCGCCTTCGTCGGCTTCGAATCGGCTGCGATCTACGGCGAGGAGTGCAAGGACCCGCGCCGCACGGTCGCCAGAGCCACCTACATCGCGCTGGGCATCACCTCGCTCTTCTACGCGTTCTCGGCCTGGATGCTGCAGAGCGCGGTCGGCGCTGAGGTCGTAACGAGCCCGGATGCTCTGGTCGAGGGCGGCTTCGTCGGCGCAACCGGCGGTCCGGATCCGACGACGATCCTGTTCATCACATTGGACGTGCAGACGTCGACGACGATCGCCGACATCGCGACGCTGCTCTTCTGCACCAGCCTGTTCGCCGCCTCGCTCTCGTTCCACAACGCGCGTCGCGCGCTACTTCTTCGCGCTCGGCAGGGCGCGGGTGCATCCCGAGCGTGTTCGGCAAGGTGCGCGCGAACGGCGCGCCGTTCATCGGCTCGGTGGCCCAGACGATCATCGCGGCAGTCGTGGTGGCCATCTTCGCCCTGTCCGACAACGACCCGGTGCTCCAGCTCTTCACCTGGCTCACCAACCTGGGCGCGATGGGCGTGATCCTGTTGCTCGCCCTGGCCTCGTTCGCGATCGTCGGGTACTTCAGCAAGCACCCGCACTCGGAGTCCACGTGGACCTCGCAGATCGCCCCGGGCCTCGCCGGCCTGGGTCTCACCACCGTGTTCATCCTCGTCCTGGCGAACTTCAACCTGCTGATCACGGGCGTTCCGGACGCGCCGACGGACGATCGCGCGATCATCCTGCCGGCGATCCTGATCGGCGGCGGCGATCATCGGCCTGCTCGTCGGGCTGTGGATCAAGAACTCGCGGCCCGATGTGTACGAGCGGATCGGCGAGATGGGCGAGGAGGAGATCCCCTCCGGGTGAGCGGGTTCGCGGCCGAGATCGAGGTCGCTCACCTGGACGACGACCCGTACCCGATCTACGCCCGGCTGCGAGCCGAATCACCCGTCGCGTGGGTGCCCGCGGTCGGGATGTGGCTGGCGACGAGCTGGGACGCGGCGGTGGCCGTCGCCTCGGATCCCGATCTGTTCGCCGCCGACATGCCGGGCTCGCCGATCGATCGCAGCTTCGGCAGCCCGACGATTCTCACCTGCGACGGCGAGCCGCACCGCGACCTGCGGCGCTCGATCGATCCCAAGTACCGGCCCGCGGCCGTCGAGGGGTACATCGACGCCCTCGTGGAGCCGATCGTCGCCGAGCGGCTCGACTCGCTCCCGGACGAGGGCGAGGCGGACCTCATGGCCGACTTCTTCGAGCCTGTCTCGGTCCGCAGCCTCGGCGAGGTGCTCGGCCTCGGCGATGTAGACGACGAGACGCTGCGCCGCTGGTTCGCAGCGCTGGCCGACGGCGCGACGAACTTCGAAGGCGACGCGGCGAAGCAGGAGCACAGCGACGCCGCGTGCGCCGAGATCGAGGAGACGATCGCGCCGACGCTCGAGCGCCTCGAACGAGAGCCCGACGACTCGACGATCTCTCACATGATCCATTCCGGCGTGGACACCGCGCGGCCTCGCGACGCGTACCTGCCGAGCCTGAAGGTGATCCTTCTGGGCGGGATGCAGGAGCCGGGCCACGGGGCCGGTTCGGTTCTCTACGCGCTTCTGACCCACGACGACGCGATGGAAAGCGTCAGGGCCGACCCGGAGCTCCTGCCCGCCGCGATCGAGGAGGGCATGCGCTGGATCTCTCCGATCGGCACGCAGGGCAGGCGAGCGACGAGGAAGGTGGAGCTCGCGGGCGCCGAGCTGCCGCAGGACGCCCCGGTTGCAGCTGTGATCGCGGCCGCCAATCGCGATCCCGAGCGCTTCTCAGAGCCGGACGAGTTCCGCCTCGATCGCGAGCGGCAGCGCGTGGCGACCTTCGGCTTCGGCCGCCACTTCTGCAGCGGCCATGCGTTCGTCGCGCGCCCAGGAGCGGATCGCCCTGCGCGGTCTGCTCGACCGCTACGCCTCCTGGAGCTCGCTGCGGAGCCACCCATCTCGGGCTGGGAGTTCAGGGCGCCCCGTGAGCTGCTCGTCCGTTTAGCCTGAAAGGCGTGGGTGACATGAGCAAAGCTGCGGATCGCTGGGGGTCCGGCCGCGGCTATCCAGCGCTCGCCGAGCGCGAGGCCGTGCTGGACGCGCTCACGCGACTGATCGGCGACGCCTGGGACTCCTTCGAGCACCCGCGGCGCGGAGGAGCCTGAGCTCGAGGCCGACCTGGCTGAGCGGCTCGAGCAGGGCCTGCCCGAGCTCCCGGTGGACGCGAGCATGGTGCTCTCCGACGCCGCCCGCATCCTCGACGAGTCGAACTCGCCGTCGCGGCCTCTCTACCTCGGCTACATCGGCTCGACCGGCCTCGAGGTCGGGGTGCTGGCCGAGGCCCTGGCAGCCACCTACGACGTGAACCTGGCGGTCACCGCCAGGGCCGCCGACCTGATCGAGCGGCAGTCGCTGGAGTGGGTCTCGAGTTCGTCGGCTTTCCCGGCGCCGAGGGCGCGTTCACCAGCGGCGGGATGATCTCCAACCTGACCGCGATCCTCGTCGCGCGCGAGCGCGCGCTGCCGGGCTGTCGTCACGAGGGGTTCGCCGGGCGCAGGGGCACCGTCTACTGCTCGGAGGAGGCGCACCATTCCGTGGTCCGTGCGGTCGAGGCCGCGGGGCTCGGCTCGGACAACGTCCGCCCGATCCCGATCGGACCCGACCGGCGGCTGCCGGCGGATGCGCTCGACGCCGCGATCGCCGCCGACCGCGAAGCGGGCCGGATCCCGGTCGCGGTGATCGCGAACGGGGGAACGACCCTGACCGGGACGGTCGACCCGATCGCCGAGGTCGCCGAGGTGTGCGAGGAGCACGGCGTCTGGCTGCACGTCGACGGCGCCTACGGGCTGCCGCGGCCGGCACCGAGCGCGCCGGCCCGCTGTTCGCAGGGCATCGAGCGCGCCGACTCGGACGACCCTCGACGCCCACAAGTGGCTCGGCCTGCAGAAGAGCTGCAGCGTCGTGCTGATCCGGGAGCGCGGCCTGCTGGAGGCGACCTTCGGCCACGAGGAGTCCTACATGCACAGGGCCGACTCGGTCCGCGAACGCCGTCGAGCGCACGCTCGAGTACTCGCGCCCGCTGCGCTCGCTGAAGCTCTGGCTCGCGTTCCGCACGCACGGGGCGGCGGCCTTTCGCGGCTGGATCAGGGGACCCTGGACCTCGCGCGACGGCGTTCGCCGACGGGGTCGCGATCGACGCGACGAGTTCGAGCTGATGTGCGAGCCGACGCTCTCGACCGTCTGCTTCCGCCACCTGCCGGGCGTCGGACGTCGACCTCGACGCCCACAACCTGAAGCTCGCCGAGCGGATCCAGCGCGACGGCCGCGTCTATCTGGCCGCCGGCGAGCGTCGACGGGCGAGTCTGCCTGCGGGTCTGCTTCGTCAACTTCCGCACCCGCGCCGGAGGACGTCGACTTCGCGCTCGAGACCGTGCGCGAGCTCGGGGCCGCGCTCTAAGCCGGGGACGAGCCGCAACGGCATCCGCTTGATGCCGTTGAAGAAGTTCGACTGCAGGCGCTCCGCCTTCGCCGGTGAGCTCGAAAGCTCGCGATGCGCTTGACCATCTCCTCGAAGACGATCTCGATCTCGAGCCGCGCGAGGTGGGCGCCGGTGCAGAAGTGCGGGCCGCCGGGGCCGAAGGTCATCTGCGGGTTCGGGTCGCGGCCGACGTCGAACGAGTAGGGATCGTCGAAGACCTCCTCGTCGAAGTTGCCCGAGATGTACCAGGTGGCGAGCTTGTCGTTCTCGCGGATCGTCTTGCCGCCGAACTCGACGTCGCAGGTGGCGGTCCGGCGGAAGTGGTGCACCGGCGTCGCCCAGCGCAGGATCTCGTTCGCCGCGAGCGGCAGCAGCTCGGGCTCTGCGCGAAGACGCTGCGAGCTGCTCGGGGTTCTCGATCAGCGCGAGGACACCCTGAGGAGATCGAGTGGCGGGTGGTCTCGTTGCCGGCCACGGCGAGCAGCAGGAAGTAGACGTCGTACTCGTGCTGGGTCAGCGGGCAGCCGTCGATCTCGGCCTCGACGAGCTTGGTGACGATGTCGTCCCGGGGGCACTCGCGCCGCTCGTCCGGCGAGCTTGCGGCCGTACTCGAACATCTCGAGCGCCGCGGGGTTCGAGAACGGCAGGTGGCGGTTCTCCTCCGCCACCTCGGGGTCGATGCGCGTACTCGGGATCGTCCTGGCCGAGCATCCGGTCGCCGAGCTCGACCAGGTAGCGGTGGTCGCCTTCGGGGGCACCGAGCATCTCGGCGAAGACCCGCATCGGCAGCTTCGCCGCGACGTCGTCCACGAACTCGACCTCGCCCTTCTCCAGCGCCTCGTCGAGAACGTCGTCGAAGATCTCGCGGATCCGCTCGGTGAACATGCGAACCGCGCGCGGGGTGAAGTCGCGGTTGACGATCGCGCGCAGCGCGTTGTGGGGCGGCGGGTCCATGTCGAGCATCGACTTGCGGGCCTCGAGCTCCTCGGGCTCGAGGTCCTGAAGCGAGGTGCCGCCACGCTCGGAGGAGAAGGTGCGCCAGTCCTTGGCGACCGCCGTGATGTCCGCGTGGCGGGTGATCGCCCAGAACCCGCGGCCGTCGCTTCTCCTCCTGCCAGTGGACCGGGTCCTCGCGACGAAGGACCGCGAACATCTCGTGCGGGACGCGCTCGGCGAAGCGGGTGTGATCGGTGAGATCGACGTCCTCGAGCGGTCATCTGGCGTGTCGGCGAAGCACTCATCAGAGGTGGTGCAGGTACTCGTCGATGTCCCAGTCGGAGACGTGCTGGGAGTAGCGCTCGAGCTCGAAGCCCTTGATCGGCGAGGAAGGTGTCGACGATGTCCGCGCCGACGGCTTCGCGGATCACCTCGTCGGCTTCGAGCGCGGCGATCGCCTCGGCGAGCGAGATCGGCAGCGGCGTCGCCCTGCTCTTCCTCGGGCAGCGTGTAGGCGTCGCCTTCGAGCGGCGTCGCCTGGGTCGAGCTCGCGCTTGATGCCGTCGATGCCGGCGAACAGGCAAGCCGCGATCACGAGGTGCGCGTTGGCGGCCCCGTCGCCGACCCGGAGCTCGACGCGGCTGCCGCCGCCGCGCTCGGGCGGGATGCGCACGAACGTGGTGCGGTTGTCGAGCCCCCAGTTGACGTGCATCGGGGCGAGGCTGTCGGGCAGGATGCGCCGATAGGCGTTGACGTGGGGTTGAGGAACGCCATCAGCGCCTGGGCGTGCTCGAGCACTCCGCCGACGAAGTAGCGAAGCTCCTGGCGACAGCCCGGTCGTCGTCGTCTGGATCGCCGAAGCAGTTCTCGCCGTCGCGCTCGAGGGAGATGTGGAGGTGGAATGCCGGAGCCACCCTGGTCGTTGAACGGCTTGCCCATGAACGTCGCGTGCAGGCCGGCCTGAGCGGCGTGGTCCTTGATCGCGGCCTTGAAGCGAAAGGCGTTGTCGGCGGCGGCGAGGGGCGCGCACTCGCGCAGGTTGATCTCGTACTGGCTGTTCATGAACTCGTGGTTCGAAGCGATCGCGCCGAGGCCGAGCGCGCGCAGCGTTCGAGCAGCGACTTGACCACGCCCGGTCGGGTCCGCCTGCGGGCCGACCGTGTAGACCATGCTGAGGTTGTCGACGTGGCGCTGCCAGCCGCCCGTCGCCGTCGCGCGTGCAGAGGAAGAACTCGAGCTCCGGCCCGATCTTGCCGGTCGAGGTCCGAGCTCGGCGAGGGCTTCCTCGGCCCGGCGGACCAGGGCGCGCTGGTCGGTGGGCTCGGGCGCGCTCGTCGCGGACCGAGGTCGGACGAGGCAGGCCGCGACGTCCGGCTCCCAGGGAAGCTGGCGGAGCGTGGACAGGTCCGGGTAGGCGACCATGTCCGGGTAGCCCGACTCGCCGCCCACGACCGGCATGTGGCGAAGATCGGTGCCCATGACCGCCCAGCAGAACGCGAGCCCGCCGGTGGCGGCGCGCTCGAACTCGGCGGCGCGGCACGTCCTTGCCCCGCTGGATCCCGTGCAGGTCCGAATATGTGACTCGGATCGTCTCTACCTCGGGCGGGAGGGCATCAATCGCCTCCGAGGCCTCGCTCTCTGTGGCCGCGGCGCGTTCCTTGGTCAACTCTCTCCTCTTCCGCTCGGATTGACTGTGGATAATGTACACAAATTGTCGGGATTGTCGCGTGTGCTCACACTAAGCTCCGCCGCAAACTTCTGCCCTCAAGTGGGCAGTTTCCCACCCTCTTGCAAGGAGCAGCTGAATGCCCGAAGCCGTGATCGTCGACGCCGTCCGCTCCCCGATCGGGCGCGCCTTCAAGGGCTCGCTGGCGCAGATCCGCCCCGAGGAGACGGCGGCCTACGTGGTCGACCAGCTCCTCGAGCGGAACCCGGATGTCGATCCCGCTCTCGTCCAGGACGTCTATTGCGGCTGCGGCATGCCGCAGGGCCTCACCGCGTTCAACGTCGCCCGCATCATCGTCCTGCTCTCCGAGAAGCTCACTCAGGAAACGACGGGCACGACGATCTCGCGCTACTGCGCATCATCTCTCGACGCGATCCGCCACGCGGGCAACGCGATCAAGGCGGGCGAGGGCGACGTCTACATCGCGGCCGGCGTCGAGTGGGTCTCGAAGTTCAACGAGGCAACTGAGGCCGTCCGCGCCGACGACCGGAACCCGAATCTCTTGGGAACGCAGGAAGGCCAGCCGAATGCCTACATCGAGATGGGCCACACGGCCGTCAACGTCGCGAAGAAGTACGAGGTCTCGCGCGCCGACATGGACAAGTTCGCGCAGCGCTCGCAGGAGCTCGCCGTCGGCTCGCAGGAATCCGGCTTCTTCGATCGCGAGATCGTTCCCGTCAAGGACCAGGACGGCAACGAGGTCGCCAAGGACGACGGTCCCCGCGCCTCATCGACGCTCGAGAAGCTCTCCGAGCTTCCCGAGGCGTTCGGCGAGGGCGGAGTGACCGCCGGCAACTCGTGCCCCCTGAACGACGGCGCCGCTGCCGTACTCGTCATGTCCGACACGAAGGCCAAGGAGCTCGGCCTCACGCCGCGCGCCCGTATCGTGTCGACCGCAACCTGGGGCAACGAGCCCGAGTACATGGGCGTCGCGCCGATCGGGGCGATCAAGAAGGTCCTCGAGCGCACCGGGATGACGATGGCGGACATCGACGCCGTCGAGCTGAACGAGGCGTTTGCCGCCCAGGTGATCCCGATCATGTCGGAGTGCGACATCCCGATCGAGAAGCTGAATACGCACGGCGGCGCGATCGCGCTCGGCCACCCGTTCGGCATGACCGGCGCCCGGATCATGTCGACCCTCCTGAACGTGATGGAAACGGACGATCACCAGGTCGGCATGGAGACGATGTGTGTCGCCGGCGGTCAGGGCGAGGCGATGATCGTCGAGCGCGTGTAAACAGTCACGGTATGAGTTCGCCCAAGGCACGGGCAATCGGCTTCAACCACATCGCGCTCGAGGTGGGTGACCTCGACCAGGCACTCGAGTTCTACGGGTCGCTGTTCGAACTCGACTTGCGAGGTCGCGTGCCGGGGATGGCGTTCATAGACATGGGCGACCAGTTCCTGGCGCTCTCCGAGGGGCGCTCGCAGCCTCCCGATGCCGAGCGGCACTTCGGCCTGGTGGTTGACGACCGCGAGGCGTTCCGGCGCGCTCTCGAGGAGACGGGCGCCGAGATCGTGCCCAGCCGCGGCCTCGACTTCCGCGATCCGTGGGGCAACCACATCCAGGTCGTCGAGTACGGGGACATCCAGTTCTCGAAGACCCCGGAGGTGCTTCGCGGAATGGGCCTGGGCAGCCTCGGCAAGTCCCCCGATGCGCTCGTGGAGTTGCGCGAAAAGGGCCTCGCCGACTGACGGCAGACCTCTCGGCAGGAGCGTCGCAGAGGCCGTCCGGTGGAGACCTGAGCGCCCTGACGCTCTAAAGTCGTATACGTGGGCAGGCACGAGAGAACTGCGCGCGCGCTGGCATCGATGAGGCGCAAAGGAGTCGCACTGAGCGGCCTCGCGATGATCGCTGCCGGATTGGTCTGGGCGGCTGTGGCTTGGGCTTCGACGGCCGTAGAGATCACCAAGCCGTCGGGCAGCTCTGTCGACGTCACGATCAAAGAGGACGACTACGACATCGACACCCAATACAAGGAAGGCGACGACTACGTAGGACATGAAGGCAGGTCCTTGAAGTCCGTCTTAAAGCAAGTGGGGATCGGCGATCAGGCTTGGACCAGCATCACCATCGAGGGCATCACGGTTGAGAACGGCTCGTTCAGGCCGAAGAAACCGCCGATCTTCATTCTGAAAGACAACGACGTCAAGTTCTACAAACCCGCTTCGGGGTCGGATCCGTACCAGACCCGCACTGGAAGTCTCGACCTCTATTACCGCGTCCCGCTTGTAATCAAGGCCTCAGACGATTCTCCAAAGGCCGGCCAAACGGTCACCTATACGGCGTCGGTTCCCAACGGCGGACCGCAAGGCGCTTACGAGTTCAAATGGACTCCGTCCAGCGGCACGGGTGGAACTGCCCCGACGTTCAAGTACACGTATCCGGAAACGACCGGCGAGGTGACGATCAACGTCTCCGCCAAGCGCGGGAGCGACAACATGACCGTCGGCACGTCGACCACTGCGCCCGTGGATATCCAGGCCCCGCCGCCCTCTAACAGCGGCAGCTCCAGTTTCGGCGGCACTGGCGGGACCAGCTACCCCGGCTCTACATCGCCGGGCTACGACTACGACTTCCCCGACTCGGGTGGCTCGACCTCGGATATCCCCGACACGCCCAAAACGCCCGACCCCGACGAGACCCCGCCGATCGAGGACTTCGGCACGAGCGTCGAGGGCGAGCTGCTCTCGGCGACCGCACCGCTGCCTCCCTCTTCGGGCGACGCGCTGCCCGCCGACGAGGCTGCCCCGGACCCCGAGGAAGCCATCGAGGAGGCGGAGGAGATCAGCGGGCCAGGCGCGCTGATCGCCGCCGGAGTGGTCGTCGGCCTGCTCGGGCCTCGGCGCCGGCCGCGAGATGGAAACCGTGCGGCCGCGTCGCCTACGGCGCCCCAAGATGAGCGGGCTTCGTAGGCTCCTGCCTCCATGGAAGTAGAGGAAGTCCTTTTTGACGTAGCGGAGGCGCTACTGATCCCCGTCTTGGTGGGGATGCTCATTGCGCTCGCCCTCGTGCTTTTCGAGTTCGGCGGGCTGATCGCCGAGCTGATCAGGCGGCGCGGGCGCAGCCGGGTCAAGCTGGATCAGGCGATCACCAGCGCCGGCGCAGCCCTCAGCGCGGGCGATTCGGGCCGCGCTTACCTGGAGCTCGGCAAGATCGCCAACAGCAAGTCAATGCGAAGCGTCATGGGCTCGATCGTCGAACATCGCTCCGCCGCGAACGGCGCGGATCGCATCGCGAAGGACCTGGCAGAGTTCGATTACTCCTCCGTCCGCAGGCTCGAGCGCACCCGCATCCTCGTTCGCGTCGGTCCTGCGCTGGGTCTGATGGGAACTCTGATCCCGCTCTCGCCGGCCCTTGCCGGTCTCGCCGAGGGTGACGTCGAGACGCTTGCGGACAACCTCCGCGTCGCATTCAGCGTCACGGTCGCCGGCCTCTTGGTCGGCGCGATCGCATACGGCATCTCGCTTGTGCGTGACCGCCTGTACGGCCAGGACTTCTCCGACCTCGAGTACATCGCGGCGGCACTTGCGCCCGGGGCGATCATCCCGCGCGCAACCGCAACTTCAACACAAGCGGCCGCACCCGGGGGGGCCACACCGAACGCGGTTTCGCCCGAGGCCGCAACCCGTGCACCCACGGCACCCGCCGCTCCTGCGCCGGCCACCCAGGCAACTCAGGTCGCGCCGTCCGCGCCCGCGCCGGCCCAACCCGAGGCACCCGCCCAACCCGCGGCACCCGCCCAACCCGCCGCGCCTACGCAGCCCACGCAACCCGCGCAGCCTCAACCGCCGCCTCAGCAGCCCGACGGGAGCACCTAGCCCATGGCCGTCTCAACCCGAGCAAGAGTTCACGAGGATCGCGGCGGCGACCCGCTCGACGGTCTCGTCAACCTCTTCGACCTCGGCATCGTCCTTGCCGTCGCCTTCCTGCTCGCCGCTCTCTCGTCCGTGGACCTCGAGGAGGTCTTCACGGACCAGGAGGCGCTCCAGCAGGCTCAGGACGCGGCGGCCATCACGGCCGCTGAGGATGAGGTCGCGAACGAGGTGCAGCTCGCCCCCGGCGAGCGCGTCGTCGGCCAGGGCGAGGAGATCGGCACCGTGTACGAGCTCGACGACGGCCGCACCGTGATCGTGCGCCCCGAGGATTCCGAGCCGGTTCCGGGCGAGGGCGCTCCGGTCGTGCCCGATGACGGGACGACCACGCCGGAGGGAACGACCACGCCGGAGGGCACTACGGCCCCGGACGAGTCGACGGTGCCTCCCACGTTCCCAGTCGAGCCCGCCACCGAGTAGCTCAGGCCACCGCCACCGGCTCGCGCACGAAGCCCGCGACGAGGTCCGCGAGGCGCTCGGGTTGGTCCTGCATCGAGAACGTGTAGGCGTCCTCGATCCACTCCAGGCGAGCGCCCGGGATGTCGCCCGCGAGGCGCTCCGCGTGGGCCGTGGGGAAGAAGCGGTCGTCTTGGGACCAGGCGATGAGGACCGGCCGGTCGTACGAGCGGAGCCGTTCGATCGCCTCGAGCGTGAACTTCGGATCGAAGCCCCTCATGAACCGCGCGAAGTCCTTCGCGATCGCTTTCTCGGTCAGGACGGGCCGCATGAAGGAGTCGCCCTGCAGCGGGTCGAGCTTCGACTTCATCAGCCACCCGAACGCGAACGGAGCCGATCGGAGGGGCCTGATCCGAAGCGGTGCGAACAACGGGCCCGTGAGCCAGGGAATGCGCGCCGGCGCAAGGAGGACCTTGAAGAACGTCGGCGGGAAGTTGTCGTAGGCGTCGCAGCTGGTCAGGACGACGCGGCCGGCAAGCTCGGGATGACGCCCCAGAGCGATCTGCGTCAAGCCGCCCCCGGAGTCGTTCGCGACGATTGTCGGCTGATCCAGGCCGAGAGCCTCTACCGCCTCGGCGATCATGTCCGCGATGCCGTAGGGCGAGAGGTCCGCGCCCGGAACGGGGAGCTCGTGCGACCCGAGCGGCAGATCGAGGGTCACGCAATGAAAGTCGGGGGAGAGGATGGGCACGACCTTTCGCCAGAGGTTGGCGTTCACCAGCGCGCCGTGGACGAAGACGATCGGCTCGCCCTTGCCCGCCTCGAAGACCCGCAGAGGCCCACCGCTCAACTCGAGGTCCCGCGGGGTGCCCAGGGATGAATCCCTCCAGAACCTGTTCTCGTTGCTCATCGATCCGGCCTCCTTGGTTACATACAGGGTGTATGAAGTATGCGCTGGAGAGTAACATACAGACGGTATGTATGTGTGAGGGGCCGCACACCTGGAGGCGCGCGTGAGCGCCGAAGCGCCGGCCGGGCGTCAAGCCGCGCGCTCCGAGGCGACCCGAGCGAAGCTGATCGAGGTGGGGATCGAGCTCTTCTCGGAGCGTGGATACGCCGATGTCGGCACCGAGGAGATCGTCGACCGTGCGGCGGTCACCCGCGGCGCGCTCTATCACCACTTCGGGGACAAGCGCGACCTCTTCCGCGCCGTCCACGAGGAACTCGAGCAGCGGATCGTCGCCGGGATCGGCACTGCGCTGGAGGCAGACCCGCGCGAGGACCCGCTCGAGGCGCTCGAGGTTGCGGCCGGCGCCGTCCTCGACGTCGCACTCGACTCGAAGATCGCCCGGGTGACCCTGATCGATGCGCCGTCGGTCCTCGGCTGGGAGGAATGGCGCGAGATCGACGTCCGCTACGGCCTCGGGCTCACCGAGGCGGTGCTGAACGCCGCGATCGAAAGTGGGCGGATCGCGAAGCAGCCGGTGCGGCCCTTGGCCCACCTCCTGGTGGCCGCGGTCGGTGAGGCGGCGATCATGGTCGCGACCGCGGATGACCCCAAGCAGGCGCGCAAGGACGTCGAGCCGGCCATGCGCTCGCTGCTCTACGGGCTCGCGGCCTAAACCGGCGCGTTTCACGGGCCGCTTTCGCGGTACGTTGGGGGCGATGACGCGCGTTGAAGCCAGGGCGGCGATGATCAAGAAGATCCGCGAGCACTACGCGGACCTCAAAATTCCGCTCGACGACCTGTCGGACCGCCAGATCGAGCTGGGCGTCCGCCAGCTTGCCGCGGCCGCCCGTGAGTCGGGCATGTCAAAGGAAGAGGCCCAGGAAGCGATGCGCAAGGCCGTCGTGAACGCGAAGAAGACCGACGAGGACGAGGCACCGGCGGACGAATAACTGATGCGGGTTGACTTCGCTACGCGAAGCAAATCCGCCTCAGTCGCCGAACCGTCTTGTTGGCGTCTAC
>CAVRWX010000014.1:0-18081 GCA_963725035.1 uncultured bacterium
CGCAGCCGCTCGGTCTTGTCCTTGGCGGCGACCTCCACGTAGGCCTGCTCAATCGCGTCGACCGTGAGCTTCTTCGGTGTGATGCTGATCGTTACCGGGTCGTACATGTAGCGCTCGGCGAGCTTCGCGATCGGAGGCGGCATGGTCGCCGAGAAGAGCGCCGTCTGACGCCCATTCGGGCAGGTGCGAAGGATCTTCTCGACATCCTCGATAAAGCCGAGGTCGAGCATCTCGTCCGCTTCGTCCAAGACGACGTAGCGGACGGCCGTGAGGACGACGATGTGGCGGGCGATCAGGTCTTTCATCCGCCCGACGGTTGCGACAACAACCTGGGCGCCGGCGCGAAGGCGAGGCGCCTGCTGCGCAATGGGCTGGCCGCCGAAGACGGCGACGACCTCGATATCCATGTGCTCCGCGTAAGAGCGAAGCGCCTGTGTGACCTGGATGCAAAGCTCGCGCGTCGGCGTGAGGACGATGGCCTGGAGCTCTTGCGACTCTGGGTCCAGGTACTGAAGGAGAGGTAGGCCGAACGCCGCCGTCTTGCCCGTTCCGGTCTGGGCCTGGCCGATCACATCGTGGCCGTCGAGGAGCTCGGGGATGGCTTGATCCTGAATAGGAGTGGGCTCGTCGAAGCCCAATTCATCGATCGCAGTCTGAATTTTCTCGGACAGGCCGAGTTCCTTGAACGTCCTCATCAGGAAGGGAGAGCTTACGCGGCCGGGTCGAGCAGGATTTTGCCCTGCGTGCGGCGGCCGGCAAGGTCCTCATGGACCTGGCGCGCCTCCGAGAGAGGCCTGACGCCGCCGATCACGACCTCGAGCTCGCCCGCGCCGACCGCGCGGAGAAGGTCTGAAATCCCCTTTCCGACCGCTGCCGGATCAGCGAAGAGGTGGACCAGCCAGAAGCCGATGACGGCGCGGCTCTTGCGCATGAGCGACCCGGTTGCAACCTCGTTCTGATCGCCCGAGGCGATCCCGAAGGTCACCATGCGACCGAACGGGGCCAGCGTCCGCATCGAGGCCTCGAAGGCCTCACCGCCGCTCATCTCGAACACCGCATCGACCTGATTGCCGCCGTTCGCTTCCAGGATCGCCGACTCGATGTCGTCTGCACGCGAGTCCGCCGTGGCGTCTGCCCCCAGCCGCTCCACGAGTTCGCGCTTCTCGGGGGACGATGCGAGGCCGATCACGCGCGCCCCATGGCGCTTTGCCAACTGCACCGCAAGGCTCCCGGTGCCTCCGGCCGCGGCCTCGATCACGACGGTCTCCCCCGGCTCGAGGTGAGCGCACTTATGGATCAGCGCGTGGGCCGTCAGCCCCTGGAGCAGGATCGCGGCCGCCTGGTCGTCGGTGACCTCATCGGGCACCGGCACCAGCATCGCCTCGGGGACAGCCACCTTCTGCGCGTAGCCGCCGTTCATCAGCATGGCCGCAACCCTGCGCCCGTCGGGCGTACGCCCGGACACCTCCCCGCCCGGGATCAGCGGCAGCTCCTGCTTTGCGAGGTAGTCGTTCCGGGTCACGTGCGTGTCGGCGAAGTTCACCCCGCACCGCCCCACCTCGACGACGACCTCCCCATGGGCGGCCTCGGGATCGGGCACGTCCACGTACTCCATCGCGTCCGCGCCGGAGAACTCGGTTAGCTGAATCGCCTTCATGAGACCAGAGTCTTACCCATCCGATGCCGGATAGGCTGCCGCGTTCATGTCGCTGACCGTGGTCGGGAGCATCGCGTTCGACAGCGTGCGCACGCCGTTCGGCGAGCGCGAGCGCATGCTGGGCGGATCCGCCGTCCATTTCGCTCTCGCCGCGAGCTTCTTCTGCGACGTCCACGTGGTTGGGCCGGTTGGCGACGATTTCTCTGACGAGCACACGGAGCTACTGCGCTCGCGCGGGATCGATACCTCGGACATCGAGCGGGTCGAAGGGGGCGCAACGTTCTTCTGGGCAGGCCATTACGAGCACGACCTGAACGTCGCTCACACGGACGACACGCAGCTCGGGGTGTTCGCGGACTTCGCGCCGAAGCTCTCCGACGCCTCGCGGAACGCCTCGACCTTGTTCCTGGGGAATATCCAGCCTGACCTCCAACAGGAGGTCCGATCCCAGTGCTCCGCGGCGCGGTTCGCCGCTCTCGATTCGATGAACCTCTGGATCGAGACGGCCAGGGACTCCCTCGTCGAGGCGATCTCGAAAGTGGACTGCGTGCTTCTGAACGACGCCGAGATCAGGATGCTCACGGAGGAGCCGAACCTCGCGAAGGCCGCAAAGGCGCTGATGGCCATGGGGCCGAGCGTCGTCGTCGCCAAGCGCGGCGAGTACGGCGCGGCGCTATTCGACGCAGATGGCTTCTTCGCCCTGCCGGGCATGCCGCTCGAGGTGGTAAGGGACCCCACGGGCGCCGGCGACAGCTTCGCGGGCGGTTTTCTTGGGTACCTGGACGGACTCGATGGCGATGCGGATGCCGAGGGCTTCCGGAAAGCAATGGCCTACGGAACCGTGTTGGCGTCCTTCAACGTCGAGGAATTCGGCACCGAGCGGGTCTCCGGACTCAAGCGCGATCAGATCGAGGAGCGCCTCGGCGAACTGCGATCCATGACCTACCTGAAAGAATAGGAATCCCCCGACGCCTTAGCTACCCACTTAGGAGAGACGAACTTGAGCGAAGACACCCTGACGGTCACGGACAACCGCACCGGCGAGACGTTCGAGATCGAGATCACCGATGGGACCGTCAAGGCCATGGACTTCCGCCAGATGAAGGCGGACGAAGACGACTTCGGCCTCATGACGTATGACCCGGCCTTCACGAACACCGCGTCGTGCCGCTCGGCGATCACCTACATCGACGGCGAGGCGGGGATCCTCCAGCACCGCGGCATCCCGATCGAGCAGCTCTGCGAGGAGTCGACGTTCCTCGAGGTCGCGTTCCTCCTCATCTACGGCGAGCTTCCAACGCAGCCCCAGCTCGAGCGCTGGATCTTCGACGTCACCCACCACACATTCCTCCACGAGGACATCAAGCAGCACCTCCAGGGCTTCCGCTACGACGCCCACCCCATGGGCATGCTGCTCGCCGGAGTCGGCGCGCTCTCGACCTTCTACCCGGAGGCGAAGGCGCTCGACGATCACGAAGAGCGCTACATGGCGGCGATTCGCATGCTCGCCAAGATGCCGACCCTCGCGGCCTTCTCCTACCGCCACAACCGCGGCCTCCCCTACAACTATCCGGACAACGACCTGAACTACACCGAGAACTTCCTCTCGATGATGTTCAAGGCAACCGAGCTCAAGTACGAGCCGGATCCCCGTCTGGCGAAGGCCCTCGACGTCCTCTTCATCTTGCACGCCGACCACGAGCAGAACTGCTCGACGAACGCCGTTCGCGCGGTCGGCTCGTCGCAGGTTGATCCGTACTCGGCGATCGCCGCCGGCGTCGCGGCTCTCTACGGGCCGCTTCACGGCGGCGCCAACGAGGCCGTTCTGCGGATGCTCCGCCGCATCGAGAAGGTCGAGAACATCCCGGACTTCCTGAAGGGTGTGAAGGACCGCGAGGAGAAGCTGATGGGCTTCGGCCATCGCGTCTACAAGAACTACGACCCGCGCGCCCGCATCATCAAGAAGCACGTCGACGAGGTCCTCGAGGCCACCGAGTTCAACCCGCTCGTAGAGATCGCAACCGAGCTCGAGAAGCAGGCGCTCGACGACGAGTTCTTCACGGAGCGCAAGCTCTATCCGAACGTCGACTTCTACTCGGGCCTGATCTATGAGGCGCTCGAGATCCCGACCGAGATGTTCACGGTGATCTTCGCCATCCCGCGAACGGCCGGATGGGTCGCCCAGTGGCTTGAGATGATCGACGACTCCGAGCAGAAGATCGCCCGCCCACGCCAGATCTACACCGGCGGCCGCGAGGTGGACTACACGCCCATGGCCGACCGCCCATCCGAGCCGGAGAAGATCACGAACGACCAGCTGCGGCGCCCGATAAGGACCAAGCGGGGAGCTTGACCTACAGGCTCACTGTGCGCCAGGGCCCGAACGTGGCCAAGGAGAAGTTCGAGGACCTGGGCGAGGCAATCGCCGTGATGGAGCGGCGAGTGAAGGACATTCGGTCCGAAGGCCCGCTCGTTGCGCAGAAGATGCTCCGCGAGTTCGAGCCCGAGATCCAGGTCGCCGGGCGCGTGGAGATCTCGACCGGCGGCTTTCTGCGGTCCGGGGTGAGCGCCGGAATCGACGTGATGGGAGACGGGACGCTCGTCGCTTACCGCGGCGGCGTTCAGCGCGAAGAGCTAAACCCCGGTCAGAAGGGGCCCTTCGAAGCGGTGCGAAAGGCGCTCGGGTGACCGACGCTGATGACATCCCCAAGGGGAGCTACGCGGCCGGCCGGCGTGCGGCCCTGCCGCGCGGCGCATCGGAGCCGATCCGCGTCCATATCAACGGCGTCGAGCAACCGCGCGGCGAGGTCTGGGACGTCCGCAACGACACGATCGTCTTCACGCGCCCGATCATCAAGGAGAGCGTCTCGACGGGCCGCTGGCTCGCGATGTATCTGGGCCTGTTCGGCTCATACAAGAAGAACGAGCAGGTCGACGTCGAGTACACGCTCGGGGGCGAGACAAAGCTCGCCGCCGACATCGAGATCACGGACTAGCCGCGGTCAGGCACCGGGATTTTCGATCGCACCCGCGTCGCACGGGCCGATCCGGGCGGTCCCAAGCTGGTCCTGCGCAGGCGGCGGGCAGCCTGAGGTGACGAGGCCGACCACCGGAGAGCCGTTCTTGGGCAGGTGGGTGGGCCCGTAGAAGTTGAGGGAGAACGCGCCGGGATTCTGAGCAAGGGGCTTGAGCTTTGGGTCGGCCACGAGGTTGGTCGAGATCGCTGGCGGAGTGCACGAAGCGTCGCCGAACACATTGAATTCCCGGATCCCGAAGTGGTCGTTTCCCTTGCAGTCCTTCTTGGGTCCGTCTACCACGGAAGCGCGGATATCGACGGTGACGAAATTCGGTCCAGTGGGCTTGAGCGCGATCGCTTTCCTCTTGCCTGAGATGTTCTCGGCGATCGTCACGTTGGTCAGGTCGACTTCCCCGAACGTCGTGTACAGAGCGCCACCGCCGCGGCCTTGGCCCTTCGTCACCTTGTTCTCGCTGATCGTCGTGTTGGTGAAGGAGACCGGGTCGTCGGTGGAAACGTTTACGCCCGCTCCCCTTGCCGCTCGGTTGCCGCTGAGCGTCAGATCATTGATCACCGCGCTCTCTAGAGACTGCGTGAGCGTCAATCCGCCCCCTTCATCGGCTCGGTTAGAAGAGATTTCGGCTCGCGCGATCGAGATGGGATCCCGCGCATAGAGCCCGCCGCCCGTTCCCGTGCCTCCGCCCTTGACGCGCGTCACGTTGTCCGTGATCTCCGAGTCGGTGATCGCGGACTCGGTTGACCCGGCGGCGAAGTCCCCTTCGATGAAGATCCCACCGCCCACCGCGGAGGCCGTTGCATCCTTGATGTTGACGGCGTTCCTGCTGATCTTGCTGTGCTGAACGATGAGTGTCGCCGGGCCCAGCGACGCTATGCCTCCGCCGAACGAATTGGCTGCCGGCCCAAGGATCTTGTTGTCGCGCACCGTCACGTTGTCGATCCCGAACAGGTAGTCATCAACCCGGACACCACTTCCGAGCTCGTTTCCACCGTCGCGGAGGCGCCCGCCCGAAATCGTCAGATCGGTCACGAGGGCACCGGGAACCAGCCCGGCCGGCACCGCGTTGCTGTTGATAACGCGGTCTGCGACCGTCTGGCGAATGATTGTCTGTTTCGGTCCGGCGCCGTCGATCGTCACCCCTTCGTCAAGGTCGAGGTCGCCCTCCAGAGAACTGGGCGTGTCACTAGGCGGCTGCGTCAGCTCATACGTGCCGGCGGGGATGACGATGTCGTCCAAGCCGGGATTGCCGTTGGCCGCCATCGTCGCCGCACGGACCGAGCACTTGCCGTTGTCCGCGGCGCAGATCCCGTCGACCTGGTTCGCGTCGAGCAGATCCTTCTTCGTGTCGACGATGAACGTGGTCGCATTGGCCGCAGGCGCAAACGCCAGAGCCGCCGTGATCGCAAAACCTGCCAATCCCCCTCTGAACACAACTCCGACTATACGCCTCTTCTAATGAGGCTCTTGCAGGACACTCAGCTCAGGCCGACGAGGGTCGCGACGTTGTCGCGATGCGCGCGGGCAGAGCCCATCATCTGCGCCGAAGCGCGGGCGCGCTTCAGGAAGAAGTGGACGTCGTGCTCCCAGGTGAAGCCGATGCCGCCGAGGGTCTGGATCGCGTTGTGCGTGACCGAGGTCGCGGCGTCCGAGGCGCGGGCCTTGGCCATCGAAGCGGCGATCGGCAAAAGGTCCGGATCGGCATCGGCGGCCCAAGCGGCCGAGTAGGTGAGCGAGCGGGCCTCCTCGACCTCCCAGAGCATGTCCGCGAGGCGGTGCGAGACGGCCTGGTAGGAGCCGATCGCGCGGCCGAACTGCTGGCGCTCCTTCGCGTATTCGACCGACATGTCAAGCGCGCGCTGAGCGACGCCCACGCATTCCGCAGCCAGCGCGATCTGCCCGACGCTGCCGGCGCTCGCGATCTCGCCCGGCAGGGGCTCGCCGCCGTCGGCCGTGACTCGGAAGTAGGCCCGCGTCGTGTCGATGAAGTCCAGCTGCTCGAGCGTCGCGTCGGCAGGCTCGACGAGCTTCGCGCCGTCGCCATCGGCGAGCACCAGGATGGAGGCGCCGCCCGCTGCGCCGAGGATCGGGTCGGGGTCGCGCGTCATCTCCGCCGCGCCGCGCTCCTTGCCTGATGCGATTCCCGGCAGCCACTTCCGCTTCTGCTCGTCCGAGCCAGCGGCCTGGATCACTGCGCCGGCGTAGGCGTTGGCAATGAATGGCGTCGGCGCAAGCGCGTAGCCAAGCTCCTCCTGGAGGATGATCAGCTCGACGGCACCGAGTCCCTCACCGCCGTACTCCTCGTCGATCGCGATGCCGGGCCAGCCGAGCTCGCAGATCGCATCCCACTCATCCCCGTAGGGCGAATCGGACTCGGCCAGCTCGCGTACTCGCTCAGGCTTGAAGCGGCTCGAGAGGAACTCGCGGGCGGTCGACTTGATCTCTCGCTGCTCGTCTGTGAAGTCGAAGTCCATGGCTACCTGAGTTTCGGGAGAGCGAGGACGCGCTCGGCCACGATGTTCTTGAGGACGTCCGTGGTGCCGCCCTCGATTGAGTTGGCGCGGGAGCGGAGAAAGCGGTAGGCCCAATCCGAGTCCTTGGCGAGCATCTCGGGGCCACCAATGTCCATCGCCAGCTCGGTCATGGCCTGGTGCGTCGAGGACCACTGAAGCTTCGCGATCGATCCCTCGGGGCCGGGGGTGCCCACCTTCATCGTCGAGGTAAGCGCGCGGAGCGCGCCCATGCGAAGGCCCTCGATTCCGATCTTGAGCCGCGCGACCCTGTCGCGGACGAGCGGGTCGTCGGCCACGCCGCGCTCCTTGGCGAGCTCAACCAGCTCGTCGAGCGAGTTGGCGAGTCCAAGAGCCGCCGATGCGCCGAGGCCGGCGCGCTCGTTCATGAGCGTCGTGATCGCAACCATCCAGCCGTTGCCCTCGCCACCGACGACGTTCTCGTCAGGCACCCAGGCGCCCTCGATGAAGAGCTCGTTGAACTCGGCCTCGCCGGTGATCTGGCGAAGCGGGCGAACCTCGATCTCGTCCTGCTCCATGTCCATCAGAAAGTAGGTGAGGCCCTTGTGCTTCGGCGCCTCGGAATCGGAGCGAGCAACGAGCATGCACCACTTCGCCTCGTGGGCGAACGTGGTCCACACCTTCTGGCCGGTGATCCGCCAGCCGCCGTCCTCCTTGACCGCCTTGGTCTTGAGCGAAGCGAGGTCCGAGCCGGACTCGGGCTCGGAGAAGCCCTGGCACCAGATCTCCTCGCCGGAGAGGATCGGCTCGAGAAAGCGTTCCTTCTGCGGCTCGGTGCCGTGCGCGATCACCACAGGGCCACCCATGACGAGCCCGAGGACGTTCGCGGGGCGCGGCGCCTTGGCGCGCGCGAGCTCCTCGCCGAAGATGGACTGCTCGATCAAGGTGGCGCCGCGGCCGCCGTACTCCTTGGGCCACGACACGCCGGCCCAGCCGGCTTCGTGGAGCTTCTTCTGCCACTCGCGCTCGAACTCGAACTGGACCTGGTCGCCCCCGCGCGGCGCCGGACCCGGGTGGTTTTCAGAGAGCCAGGCGCGAAACTCGTCGCGGAACGCTGCCTCGGACTCGGTCAGGGTGAGGTCCATGGGCGCGAGAGAATATCTAGGAGCTCGTGTGTACTCCCACGTCCTCTCAGCGAACGCCCGAGTACACGAGAACCAGCGCGAGCGCCGCTTATGATCCGCCTAGCCCGCTATCGGGCGCTCGGCGCCCCGGATGCGATCTCGGGCGCCGCTAGTCGAGCACGTAGAGAACGACTATCGCGCTCACAACGTAGGCGACTCCCGCAAAGATCACGCCGGGGTCGCGAGCGATGATCGCCGCGGTCGAGCGGGTGTCCTGGCGGTCGTAGATCAGGTAGAGGTAGCGGAAGACTCCGTAGAGGACCGCCGGCGCGGTGGCGAGCATCTTCGAGCCGGCGAAGGGCGAGTCGACCGCGTAGATGATGTACGAGATCAGCGCGGTGGCTGTGACCATCGCGATCATCTGGTCCAGGAACGGGAGCGAGTAGTGCTCGAGCACCGGACGGGTGACCAGTGCTTCGGCTTCTCCGGTGGCGGGCGCCACCGGCAGCTCCTCGAGGATCGCCTCCTGACGGCGCTTCGTGAAGCCGAGGAAAAGCGCCAGCATCGCCGTGCAGACGAGCAGGAACTCCGAGGTGCCGACATCGACGGCCTCCGCGCCCGCGACCACTCGCAGGAGGAAGAGCCCCGCGATCGTCATCACGTCGATGATCACGAGGCGCTTGAGGATGATCGAGTAGAGGACCGTGGTCACGGCGTAGATTGCGACCAGCGCGGCCACGTCGGCCGAGACGAGGACCAGCGGCGCGACGACCGCGAAGATCGCAAGCACGACGGCGACGGCGCCGGCGGTGCCCTCGGACAGCGCGCCGCTCGCGATCGGCCGGTTGCGCTTGTCGGGATGGCGGCGGTCGTGCTCGACGTCGCGCAGGTCGTTGAAGAGGTAGCCGGCGCTCGACACGGCGCAGAAGGCGACGAAGGTCACGAGGACGTCGGCGACCGCGCCCGGCTCGTCGAAGCTGCGCGAGAAGACGATCCCGGCAAAGACCAGGACGTTCTTCACCCACTCCTGCGGGCGCAGCGATGCGATCAGCGGACGCATGGCCGAGGGAGGTTAGGTGGCTGGATCGATCAGGACGCCCGGGTTGAGGACGCCCGCAGGATCCAATGCGTGCTTGGCGGCGCGCAGCGCCTCGGCAAACGGCTCTGGGCGCTGACGGTCATACCAGGGCCGGTGATCGCGTCCGACCGCGTGGTGGTGCGTGATCGTGCCACCGGCGTCGATCAGCGCGTCCGAGACCGCGGCCTTGATCTCGCCCCATTGGCGCGTCCTCCTCGCCGCGCTCTGGCAGGGGCGAGAATCGTGAAGTAGGGAGCGGGACCGTTCGGGTAGACGTGCGTGAAGCGGCAGGTGACCTTCGCAGGGCTCCCCAACCGCCTTCCGCGCGGTCTCCATCACGGTCGCGTGGAACTCCTCGAAGCGCTCCCAGGTGATCGACGTCTCGAACGTCTCCGAGAGGACGCCGAGCGAGACGAGCGAGTCGCGCAGGTATGGGGCCGACAGGAAGGCCGAGCGCCAGGCGCCGACGTTGTCGCTCGTCCTCCAGCCGACGTCCTGCGTGCGCACGTCTCCCGGCTTGCCGCCGTGCTCCCGGGCCGCGTCGATGGCGATCCGCATCGGCTCGTCAACCGGATGATGCGCCGACTCGAAGCCGAGGACGAGAAGGGCATTCTGCCCGTCCCCCGCGCCGGTGAAGGCAACCTCCGCCGGATCGAGGAGGCGGCAGTTCGAGGGATCAAGGCCGGACTGCGAAAGCTCGCGTACAGCGGCGGCGCCCGCTGCAAACGTTTCGAACTCGACCCCGCACGAGGTCTTGAAGCGCGGGCGCGGAAGGACGCGGACCCACGCATCCGTGATCACGCCGAGGATTCCCTCGGACCCGACCAGCATGCGGTCGGGGCTCGGGCCCGCTCCCGAGCCGGGTAGACGGCGGCTCTGCCACACACCGGCGGGCGTGATCGCGCGAACGGACTCGACCATGTCGTCGACGTGAGTGAGCTTCGTCGCGAAGTGCCCGCCGGCGCGGGTCGCGACCCACCCGCCCAGGGTCGAGAACTCGAACGACTGGGGAAAGCAGCGCATTGTCAGCCCGCGCTCGCGGAGCTGGTCCTCGAGGACCGGGCCGGGCGCCCCCGCCTGGATCAGCGCCGAGCGGGAGACCTCGTCCACCTCGAGCACGCGGTCGAGCGCCCCAAGGTCGATCGTGACGACGCCGGGGTACTCGCGCGGCAGGCGCGGCTCGACGCCGCCGCAGACGCTGGTGCCGCCACCGTAGGGGATCGCCGCGATAGCCCTCGTCGCAGCACCACGCGAGGACGGCCTCCACCTCGGCCTCGGTACGCGGCCGGGCGACGACGTCGGGCACGTTCTCGAACTCGCCCCGGAAGCCGCGCACGATATCGCGGTACGCCTTGCCCATCGAGTGCGAGGCGCGGGCGTGCGGGTCGTCCGCGCAGATCTCGGCAAGCGATGGCGGTGGTGGCGACACGCGCAATGCGGGAAGCTCGACCTGCTCGAGCGGAACCGCCTCGACGATCTCCTCGCCTCCGAAGCCGAAACGCTCTTGCGCGAGCGAGCGCATGCCCTCGAGCGCGGCTCGGTCGGGCTGCGCCGACTCGGCGCCCCAGCCCCAGTGGTTGCGGCGCTCAGCCACCGTCGCGCTCGTCCGGGTCGGCGCGCTTTTCGTCGCCGGTGCCGGGGAAGAGCTTCATCGCGCCGTTGATCAGCGCGTCCTGGACCTTGGGCGCCGCCGAGTAGGTCATCTCGGCGATCCGCCCACCCGTCGTCGTCTGCTTCTTAGGCTTGTTGACCAGGGCCTTGGCGACCATGGTCGAGGCCTCCTCGGGGCTGATCGACGGCATCGAGCGGTAGTGGGCAGTCGGCTCGATCATCGGCGTCCGCACGAGCGGCATGTAGACGGTGGTGATGTCGACGCCGTCGTCGATGATCTCGGATGCGATCGAGCGGGAGAAGCCGTCGAGCGCGTTCTTGGAGGCGACGTAGGCCGAGAAGCGGGGCGTGTTGATCTGCACGCCCATCGAGGAGATGTTCACGATGTGGCCCGAGCGGCGCTCGCGCATCCCGGGCAGCACTTTGAGGATCAGCGCGACCGCCCCGAGGTAGTTCAGCTGGATCGTGCGCTCGAAGTCGTGGAGGCGCTCATACGAGTTGGCGACCGATCGCCGGATCGACATCCCCGCGTTGTTCATGAGGATGTCCACGCCGCCGTGCTCGGCCAGCACCTCCTCGGCCATCGCCCCGATCGCGTCGGTGTCGGTGAGGTCGCACGGGTGGACGTGTGCCTCTCCCCCGACCTCCTCGATCTTCGCCTGGACCGCTTCGAGCTTCTCGCGGGTGCGCGAGACCAAAAGCACCCTGGCGCCGTTCACGCCGACGCGGATAGCGGTCGCCTCGCCGATCCCGGACGATGCGCCCGTGATAAGCATCGTCTTGCCCTCCACGGCGGTGCGAAGCGAGCGGTCGCGGAAAGGGTTGGGCTTGGGCAGGTTGCGCGGCACGCCGCTCGCCGCTCTCGCAACGGCGCGTAGCTGATCGCCTCTGATTGGTCGGGCCATGGGCGCGGAACTCTACGGTTTGCGGAGAGCTACGGACGCAGCCAACCGCATCCCGGTGGGCGTCAGGCCTTGAGGCAGCTCGCCCAGGCGTACATCGCCTCAGGCGCCCCGCCCGCGTAGCGAACCGTCATCTTCCAGCCGTCGTCCGGCGCCTTGCCCTGGTCCTTGGAGTCGTAGGGCTCGGATGCGATGGTGTCGGTCGGGAAGCGGCCGTAGCCGCCGCCGACGACGCGGCGATTCTTCGGGCACGCGACCTTGATCTTGTGCTTTCCCCCCAACACCACATCGGCCTTGAAGACCTGCTTGACGTTGTCGGCGGTGCAGATGATGTTGATCTCGTAGTCGAGGCCTGGCCCTTCCTTGAGGAAGCTCGCAAGGATGGTGTTCTTCAACGGCTTCGAGCCTGCGAAGCTCAACCCCAGTTCCTCGATCTCGATGTCCTCTGGGTTCGGTGCGTCCGTATCGAGGCCGGCGCTGGTCACCTCGCCCGGGAAGCAAACGACCGAGCTGGACGACGAGAGGCTCCCAGCTCCGACCGAGCCGGTCTGCTCCGTATATGTCAGCGCAAGCGGCCCGGACGGCTCGAGGCAGATCGCCGTCACCCGGAGGGTCCGCGAACCGACCATGCCGACGACTCCCTGAACGGACCAGAAGTCGTCCGGGTCTGAGTCGGTGTCGCCGCCATCCAGCGGACGGAGGCTGGAGATCTCGACGGGATCGGTGCCGCCGGGCGCAGGGGCGGTGGTGAAGCCCCCGCCCCCGCCTGAGATCGAAGTCTCACCAGGGCATTGGGCTGAGACGATGTCCGCATCGCCCTGGCCGATCGTGGCTTTTGCCGTCACGTAGCTGACCGGCCCTGAGGTTGTTGTTGCCGCTTTGGCGGGCGCGGCCGCTATCGGCCCGCAGATGAGAGCGGCGAGTCCGATCCCTGTGGTGATCGTCCCCCTGATCACACCTACCAGTGTACGCCTCGCATCAGGTATGCGAAGGCAACCTGCTGGTTCGTGGCCTGGTCCTCGGTGCTCTGCGGTTTGCTCGCTCCCGCCAGAGTGGCGGGTTTGTCCTTCGAGCCCTTCGCCGCGGCTGAGTCCGGGAACATGTGGTACGCGGTATTCAGGATGTAGTCGATCGAGCGCGGGTTGATCGCGTAGAGGATCTGGCCGAGCGTCCCCATCGGAGTCGCAATCCGCTTCGGGTGATGGATGATCGCCTGGGTAATCAGGCCGGCCGCCTCGTCGGGCGTGATCGTCGGGAACCGGTCGTACATCTTCGTCGGCGCGATCATCGGCGTCCGCACAAGCGGCATATGGATCGTGGTCACGTCGACCCCGTCGTCGACGATCTCCGAGGCGATGCAGCGGCTGAAGGCATCCAGCGCCGACTTCGAGGCGACGTACGCCGAGAAGCGCGGCATGTTCGTCTGCACGCCGATCGAGCTCACGTTGATGATCTGGCCCGACTTGCGCTCACGCATGACCGGCAGGAGCTTCAGGATCAGGCGCACTGCTCCGAAGTAGTTCAATTGCATCGTCCGCTCGAAGTCGTGTGGCCGGTCGTATGAGAGCGCGATCGAGCGCCGGATCGAGCGCCCCGCGTTGTTCACGAGGACGTCGACGTGTCCGTGCTGCTCGAGCACCTCGTCGGCCATGCGCTCGATGTCCTCGTAATCGGAGAGGTCTGCACGGTGGATGTACGCGATGCCGCCACCGGCCTCGATCTGGGCCTTCGTGGACTCGAGCTTCTCAGGCGTTCGAGCGACGAGCAGGGCGATCCCGCCGGCGTCCGCGATCTTCATCGCCGCCGACTTGCCGATGCCCGACGAGGCGCCGGTGACCATGACGACCCGACCGCGCACGGACTTCTCGAGTGAGACGTTGCCGCGGACGCGCCGGGCGAAGCGGAGTGCCTCGTCCGGAATCTGGTGTTCCAGGATCTGGCTGACGCCGCCGACCACGCCAAGGCGCCCTCGGGCCGCGCCGGCCAGTGTCTTGTCCCGATAGAGGTCGGGGTCCAGGTGGCGCTCCCAGTAGTCCCAGAGCTTTCCCGCGTAGGCGTTCAGCGGCGGCACGGAGATGCCCGAGCCCGCCAGCGCGGCCTGCGTCTGGCGAGAGTCGAACTTGGTCGGCCAGCTCATGTACATCAGGACCGAGCGCGGAATGCCGAAGTCGGCCAGGACCGCGTCGGTGACCGTGTTGCCAAGTGGCGCCGAGTTTGCGACGAAGCCCAGGATGGGCTGAAGCGATTCCGTGACCCTGGCGGGCAGGCGCACGGTCGTCTGCGGCGCGTGAGCGGCCTGCGCGAACGTGTCGATGATCTCGCCGGCCGTCATCGCGTTCGGGTCGGTCAGATGGAACGCGCGCCCGTCCAGATCAGGCGCATGGGCGATGTGGTCAATCGCGTTGACGACGAAGTCGACCGGGACGATGTTGATCTCGCGTCCCTCGACGCCCGCCATCGGGAGCCATTGCGGCACCGCGTTGCGAATGCGGCGGATCAGCTTGAAGAAGTAGTACGGCCCGTCGACCTTGTCCATCTCGCCCGTCTCGGAGTCGCCGACGACGATCCCCGGGCGATAGACGCGCCACGGTCGCGAGCACTCGTTGCGGACGATTCCTTCGGAGTCGTGCTTGGTTCGGAAGTAGGGGTCTGTGTCGAGGTTCACTGCCTCCTCGAACATGTCCTCGCGCCAGGTGCCCGGATAGAGCCCGGCTGCAGCGATGGACGAGACCATGTGAACGCAGCCGGCATCAATCGCCTCGGCGAGCTCGACCATGTGGCGGGTGCCGTCGATGTTCGCGACTTGCTGCGACTCGGCATCCGCCTTCATGTCGTAGATGGCCGCGAGGTGGAAGAGGTGGTCGACGTTGCCGGTGAGCGTTGAGACGTCCTCGTCGGACACGCCGAGCCGGGCTTGCGCGAGATCGCCGACGATCCCGACCACGCGGTCCTCGTCGACTCCCCAGCGGCTGCGGAGCTCCTCGAGCCGTCCCTTCGACCCTTCGCGGACGAGCACGTAGATCGTCCCCTCGCGCTTCAGCAGAAGTTCGACGAGATTGCGACCGATGAAGCCGGTTGCGCCGGTGACGAAATAGCCCATTTGCCTCTCCTTCAAAAGGTGAAAGCTCTCTCTCGGAGACCCTACTATCCCTGTAGATGGCGCTCATCCAACCCGAGTCCGGCGACCCAGGAGAAGACAGGGCCGTCGCGGGCGCGGTCGGCGCGGACTCGGCCGAGCTCGAGCGCAAGCTCTTGAATGACGGCCACCAGGTGATCGCCTACGGATCGCTCATCTGCTCGGAGTGTGAGCTGCCGCTTCCTGGCCGGCCTGCTGTCGCTGCGCCAGCTCTGATCCATTGCGCCTGGTGCGGGCACAGCGCGCGGGCGCGTGAGCTCTTCCGTCCCAACGTGGTTGACGCTCCCGCAAACGGCGTCGCTTTGGTGGCGCGCCTAGGCCGCTAACGGGGCTTGGACCGGCGGACTCCTAGCCCTCTGGCTCCGCTTGAAGCTCCACCAAGGCTCCGTCGTTGTAGGCGGTCGCCCAGACTGAATCGCCAACTTCGATCACGTCGCCGCCGCTCGGCAGCTTCGGCGCCTCAATCGTCTCGGAGATCTCCTCATTCTCAGGGTCGATCCGAATCAGGAAATGCGCGTCCGCTTCGCGAACCCAAACGCTCGAATCGCCGGCGAAGATCGACCCTTCGAGCCCCGGATACGCCTCGTAGACGTTCACGACCTCGAGCGATCCGGGATCGATTTGAGCCACCCCCGACCCGAACCCCACCCAGACGTCTTCTGCCGCCGCGATACGTCGCGGCCCGTCCAGTTCGAGTTCAGCAACGACCTCACCCGCGCTGACATCGACCTGGAGAACCTTGTCCGCGTTGTAGCAGGTGACCCAGATCGACCCGTTCGTTGCGGCAAGCTCGTTACACGCTTCCGGCAGCGAGACCTGGGCCTTCTCGGCACCGGTCTTTTCATCGAGTGCGGTCAGCTCCTGTCCACCCTTGGTCAGGATCCAGATCGCCCCGTCGAGGCTTGCGAGGCTCGCTTGCTCGAGCAGCTTGTCGATCTTGATCTCGGCGGCAACTTCGTCGCCCGCCGGATCGATGCGCACGAGCGTTCCCTCTCGCGGACACGTCCACACACCGCTCGGAGTAATTCCCATGCCCTGACAGACGGGCTGCTTGAACGGGACGGTCGCGATGTCGGCAAGCACCTTCCCGCTGCTCGGATCGACACGTGTGACCTCGCCATCGTCTCGCTGGACCCAGAGCGATCCGAAGTCGTAGGCGAGCCGGTCGGGTCCACCCTGGATCTCGAGCTCGTGAACCATCCGGCCCTCGATGGGCACGCTCGCCACGCCCTCGACGGAGATCGGTTCGGGAAGGCTCGTTCCCTCCGCTTGCGGCTCTGATCCATCGGGCTGCTCCGTCGATGGATCTGCTTCGTCACCACCTCCGCAACCCGTCAGAAGCAAAGCCGCAACGGCGACCGTTGAAAGGACGGTCTTGACCCCCGAGGTCATGGAAAAACCCTAACCGGCGCGATCGAAGTCCGCCGTCATGTAGAGCGCCCGCTGAAACACCTCGTCCGGGACCCCCTTGTAGGGCGGAGCGTTGCCCTCGAGCCAGGTGAGCTCGAGGACGTCTTCTTCCACTGACCAGTGGTAGGTGTTCGACGTGCCTGCCCCGTGGGTCACCACGACCGTGTCCCCTGTCACCTCGTACTGGGCGTCGAAGTCGATCTTCGTGCGCGGCCCGCCTTGCACCTGCCCCAAGAGGTCCCAGTCATCCCCGACGTCGAGCGTCAGCACGGTTGGATCATCGGAGACCGGCGCGTTCTTCGCGAACGCGGCCGTGTGCTGTTCGAGCCCGGCTTCGCTCAGCGTGCCCTCCATGTCGGCCAGGGTGATCGGTTCCGTGCGCCACGTCCCCTCCAGCTCACTGGCGTCGGCCGAGGCCGGCGTGGTGGTCGCCGGAGCGGTATCAGTGTCGTCGTCATCACCGCATCCGACCGCCAGCACTGCGAGACACAGCGCGCCCGCGACCGCGAGACGAAGATTGCCGAGGCTCACGACGCCGGCCCCCAGCTCGGCCAGTTCTCGAGGGTTCCCGGCGTGTCGATGACGTGGACGATGTTCGAACCGTCGGCGTTCGACGTGCAGATGTCCTCGTTGTAGTCCTCCGGCTCCTCGGACAGGCTTCCCCAGTTCTCGCACATGAAGACGAGCTTCGTGCCGTCCGGGGAGAACCACGGCTTGTGCGCGCCGAAGCCGTCGCTCTCCGGCACGATCTTGTGCCGGTCGCTCCCGTCGGCGCGCATCGCCTTGATGGTTCCGTTCGGCGCCGTGTTGAAGACGATCCACTCGCTGTCCGGCGACCAGGTCGGGTGTTCGTCGATCCCGCCCCACGAGGTGAGCTGCCGAACCCGGTGCCTCCCCTCGGTGCTGACCACGAACACGGCTTGCGTGTAGTCCTCATCAGTGATTCGCAGGCGGTTGAACGCGATCCAATTCCCGTCCGGCGAGTACTTGGGCTCAACATCGAAGCCCCGCGAGGCCATCGGCAGCGGTCGCGCATTGGTGCCGTCGGCGTCCATGACTCGCAACCGCGTGCTGAAGCCGGGCTCGTTTGGGTCCTTGCGAGAGTGGTCGAAGACGATGCGCTCCCCGCTTGGCGACCACGAGGGCAGCTCATGGATGGCGCGGCCGTCGGTGATCACATCCACGTCGGTGCCGTCTGCGTTCATGGTCGCGATGTGCACGGCGCCGTTCGGCCGGTAGAACTCGAACGCGATCCGCTCTCCGTCCGCTCGCCAGTCCGTGAAGAACCCGGGCCGGCCGTTGATCTCCGTGACATCAGCGCCGTTGGGCTGCACCGAGAACAGCGGTTGCCCAAAACCCGTTTCCGGATCTATCTCGCGGAACAGGATCGGGCCGTTGTCGCCGGGAAAGGTCGCGCCGGCAGGCGCGGGGAAGAATCCAGCGACGATCATTGTCGTCGTCAGGGCAATCCAGGCCGGCATACGTCTCGTCCAACGAATCGCCGCCCGCGTCTCGGTAGTCATGCTCGTACCCCGTTGCGTTTCATGCTCATACCCCTCTCCACCCCTTCTCGCATCGCTGAGTCTATGCCGTTGTGACATTGCGCACAGAGCCCCGGAACACGAGGCTCGGTCTCCCTGACGCGCCGCCCTGGGTACGT
>CAVRWX010000015.1:0-18077 GCA_963725035.1 uncultured bacterium
GACCGCTGAGCCTTCCGTCAGGAGCGCTCCCGCCGAAGTTCCTGGAGCTCGCGCCGCGTGCGGTCGAGCTCCTCGCGCGCCGATCCGAGCGCGACGTTCGCTTGGTTGAGGTGGCGCTCGATCGCCGTCGCTCGGTACTGGTGCGCCACCATGAGCGCTCGCGCGCACGCCGCCTCGGCCTCGGCGCGCAGCGCGCGGCGATGCGGGTCGGCCCCCGTGTCGGGCAGAGCTGCCTCCCACTTCTCCGCAAGCTGGATATACGCAGCGATCCACGTCTCGGGATCGCGGATCAGCTCGAGGTCGCGGTGGTGGATCGACCCGGAAGTCGGCGGTCACGACCTTCTTTTGCGCCGCCTTCGCCTGCATGCAGATGTCGAAGTCGTAACCGTGGAGCTTCCCGAGTGACTCGTCGAAGCGCAGGTTGCGCACGGCCCAGGGCGACAGGACGATGATGAGCCCGTCGATCGAGTCGACTTCACCAGTCTGCGCACTGGCCGGAAGCGAGTCCGGATCCCAAGTGGGCCCCGGGAACTCGCCGCCCGTGTGCTCCGTGTAGCGGTGGGTGATGCTGGCCCATGTGACCGCACCCTGCCACCAGGCGATGCTCCGTACCCCGACCGCGCCGGCGCAGCCGACCACGGCGACGTCCGGATCCGAGAGCGGCCGCCGGATGCGAGCGGCGAAGTCGGCATCGACGATCTCGACGTCCTGGTGGAGCAGGACGAGCGCTTCGAGGTCCTCATGGGCAGCCGCTTCGTCGAGCAGGATGTTGTAGTTGCGAAAGAGCGAGCCCGCCGTTGCGTGGCGAATGACGCGCGAGTCGGGCTCGGCTGCTCGCTCCAGGCCGGGCACCGCGCAGCGCTCATACGTCTCGCCGTCGGTGACCGAGACGCCGTAGACGATCATCCGTCTTCGCCGCGGAGCTGCCTCAGCTCGCGCTCCAGCTCGAGCTCGCGCTCGGAAGGGATATAGGCGCGCGCGGCGCGCGCATCGTCCTGGCCGTCGCCCTCGCGCTCGGGGGTCCGGGTCGCCTCGTCCGCGAGGCCCGGATCGGGCTCCTCCTCCTTCCGCCAGCGGACGCCGACCCAGTCGATGCCCTGGATGGGCGCGGTGATGCCGCGCTGCTCGCGGAACTCCTCGACCGCCACCTTGACCTCCTTGATCAGGAGGTAGTCGTCGATGATCACGTAGCCGCCCGCCGAGAGGCTGGGATAGAGCGCCTCGAGCGAGACCCACGTGGCTTCGTAGGTGTCGCCGTCGAGGCGGATTACCGACCACGGATGACCTCGCAGCTGCGAGAGGGTGTCGCTGAAGAAGCCCTCGAGGAACTCCACTCCCCGATCGAGGCCGAAGCGCTCGAAGTTGCCACGCACCTCTTCGACCGGGGCAACCAGATAGTCCACCTGGCTCAGATCGAGCCCGCGATCTTCAGGGAAGGCCTCGCCGTCGGGCGGCGGCAAGCCGCGGAAGGAGTCAGCGACCCATACGGTGCGATCGCTCTCGCCGAGCGTGTCCAGCGTCGCGCGGGCGAGAATCGATGCTCCTCCGCGCCACACCCCGGCCTCGATCACGTCGCCCGGGACGCCGTCTGCGACGACGGACTCGATACATCGCTGAAGGTCGTCCAGCCTCTTCAGGCCGATCATCGTCAAGCCACCGAACGGCCAATCGGATCCCATCGCGCGAAGCGGCGTCTCCTCCTCGGAAAGCGCGCGGTGATAGATCTGGCTGTCGAACTCCCGCACGCTGTTGACCCTGAACACCGACAGGGTGCGCGCCCCGGCCAGGTCGCAAAGGCTCAGCTTGAGGAGGTCGAGATAAGCGGATCTCAACTCGTCTTTGCCGGCGCCGGGCCCGACGGCCTCGACGTTGCGGTCGATCCCGCGCTCGAGCAGGACGCGCCGCAGGGACTCGTCGGTAATCGGTTTGCGCGGCGGCATCGCTCCACGTTAGCTTTCGAGCGGTGATCGCGGCGCTCCCAGCCGACGCGTGGCTCTCGTGAGCGAGCTCGACGTCGCCCTCGATCGGCCCCTGCCCCGGGCGATCATTGCCGGGCGTGAGTCGTTCGTTTTCTGCGCCGGGACCTGTTCGGAGGGCGGCAGCCCCGTTGCCGGCCTCGAGCTCGTCGCGGACGGGCGGCGCATCCGGCCGTATGCGCAGAAAATGCCTCGCCACGACCACAAGCCGACCGCGTGCGGATTCTGGGGGACGGTCCCGATCGACACGGGGGTCGCCCGCGAGGTGGTCGTGACCGTTGAGGCGACGCTCGGGAACGGGCGGGTCGAGAGCGCGGCGCTCGGCACGGTCAGCGTGGTCGAGCCGCCCGCGCCCGTCGCAGGCGCCGCGTCCACCATCGCGATCTGCATGGCGACCTACGACTCCGATCCCAAGCTCTTTCGCATCCAGGTCGAGTCCATCCGCGCGCAGACGGACACGGACTGGGTCTGCCTGGTCGGCGACGACTGCTCCTCGCCGGAGCGCTTCAGCGCCATCGAGGAGATCGTCGGAGACGACCCCAGGTTCGTCGTCCTTCGGTCCGAGGAGCGGCTTGGCTTCTACCGCAACTTCGAGCGGTTGCTGAGCGCGGCGCCAGCCGAGGCGGAACTGATCGCGCTCTGCGATCACGACGACCGCTGGTATCCCGACAAGCTCGCCGCGCTGCGCCAGGCCATCGAGGGTGCCGAGCTGGCCTACAGCGACCTGAGGCTGGTGGATGCGGAGGGCACGGTGAGGGCGGAGAGCCTCTGGGAAAAGAGAGCGCAGAACCACACCAACCTCGCCTCGCTCCTGGTCTCGAACACCATCGCGGGCGCCGCCTGCCTCATCCGCCGAGACACGGTCGAGCGCGCGCTTCCCTTTCCCGAGGGGCCGGGCTGGGACTTCCACGACCACTGGCTCGCCCTCGTCGCCCTGTCGCTCGGGGAGATCGCCTACGTGGACCGCCCGCTCTATGACTACGTGCAGCATCCCGGGGCGGTGCTGGGGCGGGTCGTCACGGAGGCGCCGCAACGCGCAGGTGGCCGGCGCGCGAGGCTTTCCGCGCGGCGCGGCGCGCTGGGCCGCTGGCGCTCGGCGTACTTCGGCGTCCTGCTCCAGCGCGATCTTCAGGCGCGCGTCTTGCTGGCGCGCTGCGGCCCGGAGCTCACGCAGTCGAAGCGCCGCGCCCTTGAGCTGATGACGCGCGTCTCGACCTCGCCGATCGCCTTCGCCTGGCTCCTTGCGCGCCCCTTGCGAGCCGTCGCCGGCCGCAACGAGACGCTGGGGCTCGAGTGGCTCCTGGTGCGCGCCGCCGCCTGGAGGCGCCTGATCAGTTTGCGCGCGCTTCTTCGCATGAAGCCCGGACCCGAAACCGACGCCTCCTTTCCCGCCTTTGACCCCAAGAGCCTCGGGGCGCGCCGGCGCCGCTGGCTCGCGGAGCGGGCATGAGCGGCGAGATGTCCGCCGAGGCGCGGTCGACCTTCGAGTCGCGGACCGTGTGGATGCTGGGCTCGCCGCGGAGCGGGAGCACCTGGCTCCTCAGCCTGCTTGCCCAGCACCCGCTGGTCGTCCCCATGAACGAGCCCACCCTCGGCTATCACCTGAGCCCCTTCCTCATGAACGAGCCCGGCTACCGGCGCGAGCGACCTGGAGTTCAAGAACTTCGCGCTGCGGAAGGTGGTCGAACACGACCCGGCCAAGTTCTTCTCGGCCGCCTATGAAGACGTGTGGGTGCCCGGCCTGCGAAGGCTCATCGGGGACCGCCTCCGGGCCTACGTCGAGCGGTTTCCCCATTCGGCTCCGGTCGACGAGGCGATCCTCGTCGTCAAGGAGCCCAACGGCTCCCAGGCCGCGGACGTGATCATGCGGGCGCAGCCCGACGCGTCCATGCTCTTCCTCCTGCGCGACGGCCGCGACGTCGTGGACTCCGAGCTCGCGTCGTTCGAGGTCGGCGGCTGGCTCGAGCGGGCCTTCCCCCACATGCAGGGGGTCACAGACGAAGAGCGCCTGGCGTTCGTCGAGTACTCGGCCCACGCGTGGCTTTGGCGGACCGAGTCGGTGGAGGCCGCCTGGGAGGGGCACGAGGGGCCGAAGCTCCTGGTGCGCTACGAGGACCTCTTGCGCGCTCCGGAGGATCACTTCGGCCGGGTCCTGGAATGGCTTGGGACGCCGCTCGACGGCGAAGCAGTGCGCAGCGCGGTGGACCGGTTGGCGTTCGACCAGATCAAGGACCGCGGGCCGGCCCAGTTCAACCGCTCCGCGTCACCCGGGGCGTGGCGCCAGAACCTGCGGCCTGCCGAGCGCGAGCTCGTCGAGCGCGTGCTCGGCCCGAAGCTGCGGGAGCTCGAGTACTCCTAGGAGACCTGGGCGTGCGAGCGGGCGAGCCAGTCCCGGACCGCCTCTTCGTCGTTCGGGATCTGGCCCGGCATCTCCGCGCGGTGCTCGTCGAGGTAGGCAGAAGCTCGAGGTCCAGGTACTCGCGAACGATCTCGTCGAAGCCGGCCTTCGAGCACCGTGGTTGCCGCGGTCGAGGCCCGTCACCAGCGTGAGCCCGGTGGGCGCGGCCGGGACCGTGACCATCTCGAGCTCGGGCCGCAGGCGCCTGATCGCGAGCACGGCCTTCCAGACGTCGCCGCTGTAGAAGTCGGTGACGCGCTCGCGGCCGGCCGTGACCTCGTCGAGGGGCAGCGAGTCGTGGAGCAGGACGACCGTGCGGGGGGAAGCGTTGCGCTCGACGTTGATGAAGTCCCGAATCACCTGCTCGAACAGGTGGAGCCCGTCGATGAACGCGAGATCGAGCGGCCCGCCGAAGAGCTCGCTGATGTCCTCGTTCGCAAAGAACTCGTCGCTCGTGACCGGGAAGACCCGGGTGTTCGGAAACTCGCGCTCGAGCAGAGGCTCGGGGTCGACTCCGACGCAGGCGGTCCCTTCCTGCACGGCGCCCAGCGACATCCCCTTGCGGATCCCGATCTCCAGGTAGGACGACGGCCGGAGCGCCGCGTGGATCCACATGAGCACGTGGTAGTAGCTGGGCCCCGGCAGGCGCGCTCGGGACTCCGCAATGTGCTGGTCGCGAAGCTCCTCATCGAATGGCTCGCTCATCCGGGCGGATTATGACCAGAGGCCCAACCGCCCTGGGTCTAGGCTGAGGCGGGTGAAGGCCCCGACCTGGGCGAGCTCTGACCGCCGCTACCCGTTTCTGGACGCGATCGATTTCGCGGTGGACGAGCTCGGGATGTCGTCGTTCGCGAGCCTCGACAACGGCTGCGGCCGCCTTCGGCGAGCAGGCCTTCTACGCGATGGACAAGCCAACGGTGCGCGAGGGCGCGCTCGCGGACGTGCGGCCGACCCGGGCGCGCGACCAGCTCCTGAACGCGATCGAGCTGGCCCACGAGCGGCCCGGGCTGCGAGTCGTGGACGGCGACGGCCTGGGCCCCGCGGCGGCGGCTGAGATCGGAGAGGTCGACGGCGGTCTTCCTCTTGAACGTCCTGCTCCACGCGGTCGCGCCGGACTGGGATCAGGTGCTGGAGCTCTACGCGCCGGCAACGTCGTGCTTCGTGATCGGCCAGCCCCAGTGGGAGGGGTCACCCGAGACCGTGCGGCTGCACGAGCTCGGGCGCGAGCGCTACCTCGAGGTCATGCCGCCCGCAATCGCGTCAGAGCGGCTTGATCGACCGGCTTGACGATCTCTATCCAGGCCAGATGCGGCCGATGAGGGACGCGCGGACGGCCTGGCAGTGGGGGATGACCGACGCGGACATGATGGACGAAGCTGCGAGCGGCTCGGCTTCGAGCTCGTCCGTCGTCAGGACTTCGGGCCGTTTCAAGGCACGACGGCCTTCTCGAACCGGACGTTCGTCTTCAGGCGGGTCTGAGCCGGCGCCTCAGCTCTCGGAGCGCGGAGGCCGGACGCCCAGAAGCACCGGCGAGACCGCCGGCATCTCGAACTCCTTCCCGCGGACTCGGACGTACTCGCCGTATAGCTCGGCCCATCGCTCGGGCGAGGGCTCGCGGTTCGTCGTCACGCCGCCGTGCACCTGATGGAACGTCGCCTCGCCGATCAAGAAGAACGGGCAGCGCGTCCGGCAGCTCGAGCGCCCGCACCAGCGTGTCGATGTTGACGAGGCCTCCGCCCGGCGATGCGAACGCTTCGTCATAGCCGCCCAGCTCGTCCCACATCTCCCGCCGCATGAAGATCGCGTTGCTCTCGTGCGGGACTTCGAATTGACCCCTTGTCGAAGCGGCCGGCACCGAGACGTCGAAGAGCCTGTAGCCGTCTTCCTCCCAGCCGGACTTGGTAAGGAGCGCCGCCTCGGCCTCCTCGTCATAGCCCGACCCCACGGCCGTTTGCTGAGGTTCCAAGCCGAGATGAAACCCCTGGCTCAAGACGACCGCCCGGTCGGCTAGTTCCGCCCCTAGCCGCGCGCAACGCACGAGCCCGGGCGAGGCAAGGCGGGCCCCGTCGACCATCACGCCCACCAAGGAGCCTCGTGACTCCGCAATCCCAAGGTTCACCGCTCGGGCCGGAGAGGGTGTTGCGTCGGCGACGGACAGCCAGCGAATCGTGGCGCCCCAATGCTCGCACGCGGACCGGTCCACGGGAGCCGGCGATCCGTTGTCGACGACGAGGATCTCGTAGTCCTCGGCGCCGACGTCCTGCTGATAACCCGGCGAGAGGGATTGGACCGTCCGGACGAGCTGCGGGTCCATGTCGTAGGAGACGACCACTATTGAAATGAGCGGTGGCAGGCCGCGAGTATCGCGGAGGAAGCGCAACTTTGCCCGCCAAGGTAGGTTTTCCTAGGCAGGGCCAAGGAGAGGCTGGACGTGGAACCGACAACGACCGATCGCGCGGCGAAGCCGCAAACATCGCCCTCAGATGAGGCGATGAGCTTTCGCCCGCGTCTGATCGAGACCGCGCAGCGGTCGGGCACCATCCGCGGGTCGCAAGAGCGGCCGCGCTGGTGGCGCGATCGAAAGCGCCGCCGCTTGCTCGGCTTGGCGGACGTCGTCGTGGCCTCCGGGATCGGGCTCGCCGTCACTCTCACGCAATCAGAAAGCGTGTTCCTTGCGCTGGCTTCGGTGCCGGTCGGCCTCATCACCGCAAAGCTCCTCGGCCTCTACGACGTCGACCACCGAGCTATCCGCCACCTGACCGTTGACGAGGCGCCGCAGCTACTCGCCTGGTCCGCGATCACGACCGCCGCGACAATTCTCATCACCCCCGGTGAGGTAGAGGTGGGCGAGTACGTCCTCCTGCTCTCGGCGGCCGCAGCAGCGGTCTTCACCTTGCGCGCGCTCGCGCGAGCGCTCTGGCGCGTGACGACGCCACCCGAACGAACGCTCGTGGTCGGCGAGGGTGGGCCCGCGATCGCGATTGCGAGAAAGATCGAGCTCTTCCACGAGATGCACCTGGAGCTCGATCGCACCGAGCATCCGCACGAGCTCGATCGGCGCGAGGGCCATGTGGATCAAGTGTTGATGGGGATCGACCGGGTGGTCCTGGCGTGGTCGAACGCGGCGCCTGCCTTCATCGAGCATTTGCTCACGCACTGCCGGCGCCTCGAGGTGAAGCTGAGCGTCGTCTCGCCGTTCCGGGGCCTCGCGCGGCCAGCCGAAAAGCTCTCCCACGTGGCTGACCTTCCCGTCTTGGAATACAACACCTGGGACGTGCCACGGTCGACGATGGCATTGAAGAGGGCGCTCGATCTCGCGGGGGCGGCGATCGCCCTGACCCTGCTCGCGCCGGTCTTCCTTGTGACCGCGATCGCGATCAAGCTTGACGAGCGCGGCCCGGTGTTCTACCGCCAGACGCGAGCCGGTCGCCATGGAAAGCCGTTCACGATGATCAAGTTCCGCTCGATGAGCAACGACGCCGAGGAGCGCCTCGCCGAGCTCATCGCGATCGACCGGCTCGACTCCCCCGTCTTCAAGCTCCGCGCGGATCCGCGCGTGACCCGAGTCGGCCGCTTCATCCGCCGCTTCTCCATCGATGAGTTGCCGCAGCTCATCAACGTGCTGAGGGGCGAGATGAGCCTCGTCGGGCCACGCCCTGAGGAGCTCACCATGGTCGAGCGCTATGACGCCGAGGACAAGTTCCGGTTCGTCCTCCGCCCCGGGTTGACCGGGCCGATGCAGGTGCTCGGAAGGGGCGAGCTCAACTTCGGCGAGCGACTTGCCGTGGACCTGGACTATCTGGAGACGCTTTCGGTCACTCGCGACTTGCGCCTGATCGCACTAACCCTCCCCGCAGTCGTCCGCGGCAAGGGCGCCTACTGAGCCCTGCCCGCGAGGCGGGTGAAAGCTCCGCGGACGAGCGAGACGGCGAGCTTGGCGTAGATACCGGCGTAGACCGCAATGTTCACCGGCAGCGGTCGCGCCGGCGCCTCCCAACGGCGATAGAAGCGGTGCATGCCGCGGTGAAAGGCGAAGTTGAGACGCGGGCTTCGAACCGCGCCGGCGCTGCCACCCTTGTCGTGCCAGGCGACCGATGAGGCCTCGAACCGGACCTTCCAGCCGCGCGCCCAAAAGCGCCTGCAAAGGTCGAGGTCCTCCATGTACATCCAGTAGCCCTCGTCGAACATGCCGACGGCCTCGAAGGCATCACGGCGCATCAGCATGAAAGCGCCGTTGATGGCGTCGGTCTCGCCGCTCCCGAGGTCGGTCGCGGCGTACTGGCGACGACCGGGGAACACGCGATCGAGGCCAGAGAAGTACGAGAGCGCTCCGCGCACGGTCGGAAAGGACCGCTTCGAAGCGTGGTCCGGAGTTCCGTCTTCCGTGAGGAGGAGGGGTCCCACCGCCGCCACGTCGGGCTGGCCCTCGAGCGTTGCGAGAAGGGGCCCGAGAGTCTCCGGGCCGAGTCGCGCGTCAGGGTTGAGAACGAGGACGTACGGCGCGGCTCCTTCGCGGGCCGCTTGATTCGTCGCGCGCGCGAAGCCGCGGTTGTCCGGGTTGGCGATGAGGCGCGCGTCGGGGAACTCCCGCGCCACCGCCTCAGCCGTGCCATCGCCGGACGCGTTGTCCACGACGACGATGTTCAGCGACGCCTCGTCCGTTGCGGCGAGCGATGCGAGACAACGGCGCACAAGGTCCTTCCGGCGGAAGGTCACAATTGCCACGTCGATGTCCGAAGGCACGAAATTCTCGATAGTAGTGGTGACGTACGAGTGCGCGTCGGCGCTCCGGAACCTGGTCGATTCGATGAACGCGCACCTGGGAGCCGACGCGGAGCTCGTGGTCGTCGACAACGACTCGTCCGATGAGCCCGAGCGCGCCGCTCGCGGATGGAGGGGGCCGGGCGTGTTCCTGCAACTCGATTCGAACCACGGTTTCGGCGCAGCCTCCAACGCCGGCGTCGCGGCTGCCACCGGCGATGCGGTCGTCCTGCTCAACCCCGACACCGAGCTCACTGACGACGGCCTCGCGGCAGCTGGCGCGCGTCGCGCTCGAGCGGCGCGAGCTTTGCGGGCCGCGGATCGTCAATCCCGACGGCAGCCTTCAAGCGTCGGCAAGCGGGCCGCCGGTAGGGCTCTGGCCGTGGCTTCGTGCGGCAGTGCCCGCGGGCGCCGGCCCGCGCTGGGCCGTCGAGCGACTCCACCCTTCTGCGCTCGAGACCGCGACCGAGGTTTCGTGGCTCACGGGGTGCTGCATCGCCGGGCCGCGCGACGTGCTCATGGGGCTCGGCCCATTCGATCCCGCGATTCACATGTACGGAGAGGACATGGACCTCTGCATCCGCGCGCGAATCGGTGGCGTTCGCGTGGCGATGAGGCCCGAGCTCTGCCAGGTGATCCACTACGGCAAGGCATCGTCTGAGCGCGTCTACGGCGACCTCGGCAGGGAGGAGGCGGCGCGTAACGGTCGCGCGGTGCTACGCCGCGCCTACGGGAGCCGCCGCGAGTGGTTCGCGTGGATGGCCGAGCGCTTGAGCGTTTCCGCAAGGGCGCAGGGTCAAGGCCGCGCTGGGGCGCGATGCCTCCTGGGAGCGGCTCGTGGCCGCCGGCCTTCGCCGGGCAACTCCGGTGCCGGCGCTCCCGGATCTCTCCGTGCGCCGCCCCGATCCACCTCCGCGAGCTCCATAGCCCACTGGTAGCCTCATTTTCAGGCCTGGGGAGGCGCTTTCGATGTCTCATCGTGGACGATCAATCAAGCCAGAGCAGGAGCGATGGTGATAGAGGAAGGCCCCCGGCGGGCGATATTCGTAGCGGGAATGCACAGGAGCGGCACCTCGGCGACGGCGCGTGCCATCGCCGCGCTGGGCCTGAAGCTGCCTGAGTCCCCGATGGGGAGCGCCCTCGGGAATGAGCGCGGTCACTGGGGCGAATCCGCGCGGATCTACGAGTCGCAGCGCGAGCTCCTGGCGGAGGCCGGCACCTCGTGGGACGACGTGCTGCCGTTCCCGCCCGCATGGCTTTCGTCGCCCGCCGGCGCGGAGTGGGTCCCGCGCATGGCGGACGCCGTTCGCAGCGAGTTCCCGGGGGACGGGCCGTTCGTGTTCAAGGATCCGAGGATCTGCCGCCAGGTGCCGTTCTGGCTTGCGGTGTGCCAGGAGCTCGGCGTCGAGCCGGCCTTCGTGGTGCCGCTTCGCAACCCGCTGGAGGTCGCTGAGTCGCTGGCGCGCCGCGACGGCTTCGAGCCGGCCAAGGGGCTCCTGCTCTGGCTTCGCCACAACCTCGATGTCGAGCGGGACACGCGGGGCATTCCGCGCGCATTCATCACCTATGAGGGGCTCCTTCGCAACCCGAGCGCAGTGATGCGGGCGGTCTGCGAGCGAATCAGCCTGCCCTGGCCGGGCCACGAGATGGATGCCGAGCTCGGCGACCTGGTCACCGCCGACGAGCGACACCACGAGTTCGCGCCGGCCGAGCTCGAAGCCAGAGCCGAGGTCGTCGGGTGGGTGAAGCGCGCCGAGGGCTGCCTTCGCGACAGCGTGCGAAGCCGTGTCAGATCCTGACCCCGCGGCCATGGATGAGCTCGCGGAAACCCTGGCGGACGCCGACCTCGCCTATGGGCCCGTGCTCGCTGCCAGCGAGCTCCAGCGCGAGCGGGCAGAGCGGAAGCTGTCCGACGCCGATCGCGTCATCGCAAAGCTTGCGGCGCTCCACTCAGACAGCCACTCGCTCTCTGACAGGGTCGCGGTGCTCGAGACGGAGGCTGCCCGGGACGCGAGGGCGATCGAGGCGATGCGAAACGAGCGAAAGGCGCTTGTGGCTCGCGGCCACGCGCGAGAGCTGGAGCTACAAGAACGAGGTCGAACGAGCGCGCTACGAGGCGACCTTGTCCTACAGATGGAGATCGGCCAGGCGGATGCTGGGACGGCGGCTCGCGAACGCGCGGAAGACGAGTAGCCAGCTCGCGTCGTGGGTCGTGAAGCCCTCGAAGACGCGGGGAATCCGAAGCGTCAACGAGTTCCGTGTTTTGCGCCGCTCGCCCCTGTTTGACCGCGCCTTCTACCTCCACCGAAATCACGACGTCGCCAACGCGGGGATGAACCCCGTCCTCCACTACATCGAGCACGGGGCCCGGGCGGGGCTGGATCCGAGCGCGGAGTTCAGCACTCAGATGTACCTCGCGGCGCGCCCCGACATCGCCGAGACCGGCATCAATCCGCTCTACCACTACCTGCGCTTCGGCCGAAAGGAGGGGATGAGCGCGGCGGCGGTCGCCCCCGCACGTGGCCAGAGGATGCGAGCGATCGACGCGCGCACCGGCGAGACGGCCGGCCTGGTCACGGCTCCCCGGCGCGGCTCCAGGAGCGTCTCTGTGGTGATCCCCACCTACAACCGCTCCGAGGGAGTGCGAGAGGCCGTCTCGTCCGCGCTCGGCCAGTCCGAGTCACCGCTGGAGGTGATCGTCTCCGACGACGGCAGCACGGACGGGACGGAGGAGGCCATCCGGGCCGCGTTCGCAACACGAGCTCGCCACGGGCAAGCTCGTTTTCGTCCGCAGCGACGAGCGGCGCGGCACGTCGAGCGCCCGCAACGGCGGTCTCGCCGTCGCCCGGGGCGACCTGATCGCCTACCTCGACTCGGACAACACCTGGGACCCCGACTACCTCCTCCACATGACCTCGGCGCTCGCCGAGAACGAGGGCGCGGCGACCGCCTACGCCGGAATCGACTTCGACGACGGCAGCGGGCGGGCGCCCCGGCTCCGCTTCGAGGAGTACGACCGCGAGTTGCTCCTCACGCGCAACTTCATCGACCTGAACGCCTTCGTCCACGAACGCCGCCTCCACGCGCAGCTCGGCGGGTTCGACGAGGGGCTGCGACGCCTGGTGGACTGGGACCTGATCCTGCGCTACACACGGCAGTACCCGCCGGTGGCCGTTCCGCTGGGCCTTGTGAACTACGACGGCAGCCCTGAAGGCTCCCGGGTGACGACCCTCGAGGATTTCGAGACGAACGCAGCCGCGATCCGGTCCAAGCTCGCGTACGAGCGCGTCTACTCGGGCAGGACCCCGCTGCGGATCGGCTACGTCGTCTGGGACTACCCGTCCCTGTCCCAGACCTTCGTCCTCGACGAGATCCGCCAGCTCCGCGCCGACGGCTTCGACGTGAACGTGTACTTCCACACCGCGCCCGACCGAGCCGCCGAGGTCGACTTCGACGTGCCTACGTACGAGGTGACCGGCCCCGAGGACCTGGCGGTCAAGGTGGCCGAGCACGACCGGACGATGCTCCACAGCCACTTCGCGTATCCGGCCACCACGCGGCTCGCATGGCCTGCGGCGAACGCGGCCGGGATCCCGTTCACCTTCACGGTCCACGCCGTGGACGTCTTCCACGAAGAAGAACATCGAGCGCAACCGGATCGACGAGGTCGCGGCCGATCCGCTGTGCGCGCGGGTCTTTGCGATCGGCCGCTTTCACCGGGACTTCTTGATCGAGCGCGGCGTGCCCGCAGAGAAGATCTCGATCGCCCGACCGGCGGCCAGCCTCGACTTTGCGCCCGACGCCGCCCTGGAGCGCCGGCTCGGGCGCGAGCGACGGGTGGTCGCCTCCATCGCGCGCTTCGTGCCGAAGAAGGGCCTCGCCGACCTGGTCCGCGCGAGCGCGATCCTCGGAAACGGCGTCGAGGTGCGGCTCTACGGCTACGGCCCCGAGGAAGAGTCGCTTCGCGCGCTGGCCCAAGAGACCGGAGCCGAAGCGGTGACGTTCATGGGCGCCCTGGAGGGCCGCGATGCGGTCTCACAAGCCCTTGCCGAGGCAGATGCGTTCGCCCTGCCGTGCACCACGGACGCCAACGGGGACATGGATGGTCTTCCGACGGTGATCGGCGAGGCGATGGCGGCAGGCGTTCCGGTCGTGACCACCGGCATCGCCGCCATCCCGGAGGTCGTCGAGGACGAGATCACCGGGTTCATCTGCCCGCCCGCAGACCCGCAGGCCCTCGCGGACAAGCTTCGAAGGGTCCTGGCGATGGACGCAAGCGAGCTGCGCCCGGTGCTGGACGCAGCGAGGGCGAAGGCTGCGGCGACGTGGAGCACGAAGCTGACCGTCGCTTCGCTCGTCGAAGTGTGGAGCGAGCCGCCGCTTGAGATCGTGATGGTGACCCACAGCCGCGACGAGCCTGACGGTGCCGAGACGACCCGCGAGATCATTCGCCGGGTCTACGAGTTGACGACGTCGCACTTCGCGCTCACGATCGTCGACAACGACTCGGATCCCGACTACCGCGACGCCCTGGCGACGGCGATGATCGGCCACGAGAATGCATCGCTGATCCTGCTCGACCGGAACGCCCACTGGGGCCCTGCGATGAACGTCGCGCTTGCGGGAGGGCGCAGCGAGTTCGCCGTCTATGTGTGCAGCAAGGAGGGCTTCGTGCTCAAACCGGGCTGGGAGCGCGAGTACGTCGAGACGCTCAAGCGGTCCCGGGAGGTGGCGATGGCCGGCCACAGGATCACCTCGCCGGCGTTCGTCGACGGCAGGGCCTACACGACGCAACCATGGTTCGGAGGCTTCCGGAACAAGGAGTTCGCGGAGTCCAACCCCGATCGGGTCTTCGCCCACGTCCAGGGCGGCCTCTTCGGACTCCGGCGCTCGGCGTATGAGCGCGCGGGAGGCTTCTCCACGCTCGTCGCCCAGGACGCCGTTGACGTCGAGTTCAGCTACCTGCTCGAGAGCCTCGGGTGGAAGCTCGAGTCCGTGCCGGCGGTCCCCTCGGTGACCAAGAAGACGCAGGCCGCGCGTCAGCGCGCATCTGGATGAGCACACGGTCGCGGCGCACCCCCTGACGATCGAATCGGCTGAGGATGCCGGCAGGGTCGCTTTGGGGCAGGCCGCGTTCTGCAACGTCTGCGCCTGGAACGGCACCTCGTTCGAATCGAACGGCGCCGGGCATGACCTCTGTCCCGGCTGTGGATCGACGCCCCTGGGGCGGCTCGTCTACCGCTGGGTCGCGGGCACGTCGCTTCCCTACCGAAGCTTGCGGTGCGCGGCGCTCATCGACGACGAGGCCGTGCGCACCGAGCTCGGCTCGATGTTCTCACTCGAGACCGTGAGCGCGACGAACCTGGAAGCCCTTGCGGATCCCGGCAACGACCTGGTGATCGCAGACCTCGCTTCGGCGCCGTCTGCCGATGCAGCCGACGTGGCCGAGTTCGTGGGCCAGGGCGTCAAGAGCGGCGCGACGGCGATCGTCGGGTCCTCGGACCCGGGCGGCGCCGAGGACCTGAGCGCGGCCGCCGCGGCCCTTTCGGCGGCCGGCGTCGAAGCCGGTGCCGTCGTCCTTCCGAGCCGCGCGGTCGGGTTTCCTCGCAGCGGCCTCGTCGTTGCGCGGCGCCCTGATCCCGAAAAGGCGTCGCAAGCGTGAGCGCGCCGGCGGCGACCGGGGTCATCTGCCCGCTCTGCGGCTGGACCGGCCCCGAGTTCCTTCCCCAGGGGCGCAACGCCAGGGCGAACGCCCTGTGCGGGCAGTGCTCCAGCCTGGAGCGCCACCGTGCGCTCTACCTCTATCTGCGAGACAAGACCCAGCTCCTCGCAGGCGAGACCAGGCTCCTCCACTTCGCACCCGAACGCGCCCTTCGGGAGGTCTTCTCCTCAGATCCCGCAATCGAATACGTGACGACGGACCTCGAGATGTCCGACGTGTCGGTCCGCATGGACATCAGCGAGATGATCTTCAAAGACGGCACGTTCGATTGCGTCATCTGCAGCCATGTCCTGGAGCACGTCCCGGACGACCGTCGCGCCATGCGAGAGATCTTCCGGGTGCTCAAGCCTCAGGGTCTCGCGCTGATCATGGTGCCGATCAACCGCGCCAGCGACGTTCGAGGACCCATCCGCGGTGACGCCCGAAGAACGCGAGCAGGCCTTCGGCCAGCGCGACCACGTTCGCATCTACGGCGACGACTTCCCCGATCGTCTCCGCGACGCGGGCTTCGACGTCGAGGAGGTGGCGCCCGGCCGTGACTTCGAACCCGGCTCGGTTGAGACGTTCGGGCTTTATCCGCAGGAGCGGATCTTCGTCTGCCGGCGAGGCCAGCGTCCAAGCCGGCTCTGCGCCGCGGCCCACACCCGGGCCATCCCATTCCGGCACCGAGGGGATCGCCGTTTTCAACACGCGCATCTCAGCCGACGATGAGATGCTTCGACCCGGTTCCACCGCGTTCTACTTCAGGGACGGGCTGGCGGCGCTCAGAGCGATCGAGGCGGCGCTCGAGAGGGTGGGCGCTTCCGACCCGCAGACGATTCTCGATCAGCCAAGCGGCCATGGCCAGGTCTCAAGAATGCTCAGGGCGCGCTTTCCGCAAGCGGAGATCACGGCGTGCGACGCCGACCGGAAAGCGGCAGAGTTCTGCCGGGACATACTCGGAGCCGACCAGGCGGCGACGCCCGGCGAGTTGCGATCAGAGGCCCGGTATGACCTCATCTGGTGCGACTCGCTCGAAGCGCTTCCGCCTGGAGAAGGCTCGCGAGCCCCGTTGCCTTCGCTGGCCGCCCGGCTGGAGCCCCAGGGCGTTCTCCTGTTCGGCACTCAGTCCGACGCGGCGCTCGATTCGAGGGCGCGCGTCAGGGGCGAGATCGCTGCGATCCCAGGCCTCGAGCTCGTTTCGACGGCTCGTGCGACCTGGAGAACCGGGCAGGATGTCTACGTATGCCGGCGCACTCCCGACTGATGCCCGAGTCCCGGGTACCTCTGCCTCCGTCAAAGCTCCGGTTCATGGGCGAGAGCGACGACTCGTTCCTCGGGCTCGGGGACGAGCTCGCGGACGCTGTCGAGCGCTACACCGAGCTTGGGTCCGGCCACCCGGGTCCTGGATGTCGGCTGCGGGTACGGACGGCTCGCACACGCGCTCCTTCGCCGCGGCTTTAAGGGCACGTACCTCGGCATCGACGTCCAGGAATCCCCCCTTCGGTGGTGCTCGCGCCACCTCGGCTCTGACCGGTTCGAGTTTCGCCACGTCGACCTTCCCAACGAGCGCTACAACCCGTCCGGAGAGCAATCGCGATTCGCGACCTCGGACTCGGAACGGGTGAGTACGACGTCGTCTGCGCGTTCAGTCTCTTCACCCACATGTGGCCCGAGGATGTGACGGCTTACTTCGACCTCTTTCGCAAGGTTCTGGCGGACGACGGCAGGGCGATCACGACGTTCTTTTTGTTGGATGGCACATGGCGAAAGCTCGTCATCCGAGGGAAAGACATTGCGCTTTCCGCACGTGCGCGACGAGGACTGCCTGTACATGTCTGCGGACGAGCCCCTGCGTGCAGTCGGCTACAGGCTCGAGGGGGTTGTCCGCAGGGCGTTTATCGCCGGGCTTGTGCCGGCCGCGCCGCCGCGATTCGGGACGTGGTCGCAACGTCCGCTCGAAGAGGACGAGGCGGCGTTCCAGGACACGCTCGTCTTCAAGCGCGCCTGATCCGGATCTAGGTCTTGGCGAAGACGAACGTCTTGTTGTCGAAGTGCTGCGAGTTGCCGAGGAAGGGGCCATGGTCGTCGGCGCGCAAGAGCGTGAACCCATGTCCGGCCATCGTGTCGGCGAGGCTGGTGTCGGTGATTCCCCACTGCCAGACGTGGTGCGCATCGCGCCAGGGCTTGCCCAGGTGCGACACCTCCTCGTCGAGCCGGTCGAAAAGAGCCGCGTGGTTGGAGGTTTCGGGGACGACTTCGAGGTAGCGCTCGCGGCCGAGCTCGATCAGCCGCTCGGTGCGCGTGCCGTTCCACTGCGGGTTGGCGACCACGAACGAGCGCGTCATCGGCGCCCACATCGCGATCAACTCGTCCCAGTTGGGCGCGGCGGCGTGAAGGAGCACCTCGAACAGGAAGATCGCGTCGACCTCGCCGACCGTGTCCGTCATCGCCGGGTCGGCGAAGTTGCCGTGGATGACCTCGATCCCGAGGGCGTTCGCACGCTCCTGGACCCAGGGGTGCTTCAGGCCAGGGATGTAATCATCGACCATCACGCCCCGCTCGACGCCTGGCAGCGACGCAGCGTGAAACGCATACTGCCCGTAGACGACCCCGATGGATCCGAGGTCGGCGAACGACCGGGCCCCGACCTCGCGGAACGCGAACTCGATCGCGTCGTTCTTCCATGCCTTCGGCGCCGTCAGGTTGCCGGGAGGCTCGGTCATCCGCCGCCTCGCTGCCAGAGGGGCTTTGTCCGAGAGGACGCCGCGGATCCGCTCGGCCCACGACCAGTCGCGGCCTGGATGGCGAAGCGCGGACAGTCGGTCTGCCAACCGGAGGCCGCCCGCGTCGAGCAGGGCCCGCAGGACTTTCTCCTTGCTGCTATCAAGCGACCGGACTGCCTCGAGCTCCGCGGCGGGCTTCGTCGCGCTCCGCCCCCAGCTTCGAGATCTGCTCGCGGCTTGAGGCTGCCGCCCGCTCGAGCTCTGAGATCCTTGCGGCCCGAGCGCTCGACGTTGCGACGTTGAAGGTCCGATTCGCCTCGAGGCGCTCGATGAGCGGGTTGGCATCCCAGGGTGCGAGCACATCGGCGACGGCGACGGCCCAGGGAGCGTCCTTGGGCCAGACGGCGGCGAAGCCGAAGAACGCGGGCACGATCGCCATCGCGAGATCGGGGCGAGGGGCGGCGAAGTCCTCGATCGCGGTCAGAACCCCGTTGCGTGGGCCCCCTTCGCGCGCG
>CAVRWX010000016.1:0-28823 GCA_963725035.1 uncultured bacterium
GGAGGCCCAGGAGCTGACGGTCTCTGCCGCGTCATCGCTGACGGAGGCGTTTGAGGTCTACGGCGAGGAGACGGAGATCGACGAGAAGTTCTCGTTTGCCGGCTCCGACGACCTGGCCGCGCAGATCCGCGAGGGCGCGCCGGTCGACGTCTTCGCTTCGGCGAACACGAGCCTGCCCGATGCTCTCTTCGAGGAAGGGCTCGTCGATGAGCCGACGACGTTCATCGCGAACGAGCTCGTCCTGGCGGTGCCGACGGAGCTCACCTTCGCGGGCGAGTCGGAGAGCGCGTGCCCTCAACTGCTGGCAGCGGACTCGATCCGACCACCCGACGTCGTGATCGGCGCGGAGGGCGTACCGGTCGGCGACTACACGCGCGAGGTCTTGCCGGCCTTCCCGCGGTCGACGGAGGAGGCGATCCTCTCCAAGGTTCGCTCCGAGGAGCCCGACGTGAAGAGCATCGTCGCGAAGCTCACGACAGGCGCTGCGGACGCAGGTTTCGTCTACGCCTCGGACGTCGATGCCGCGGGCGGAGAGCTCGTGGCTATCCAGCTTCCCGCCGACCTGCAGCCCGTGGTCGAATACGGCGTCGCGATCGTCTCGGACTCCGACGCCCCGGACGAGGCGCAGGAATTCATCGACGGACTGCTGGAAGGCGCGGGTCGCGAGGCGCTCCTCGACGCCGGGTTCCTGCCGCCGGAGGGCGAGTAGCTGAACCGCCGCTGGTTCCCCGCGGTCCTGGCCGGCGCGCTCGCGCTCGCGCTTGCCTTTCTGACGATCCCGATCGCCGCGATCTTCCTGGAGGCGGGGCCGGCGGAGCTGTGGGATGCGCTGGGCGAGGAGAGCACCAGGGATGCCCTTCGGTTGAGCCTGGTCACCTCTGTGACGGCGCTCGCGATCATCCTGGTCGTCGGCACGCCCGCGGCGTACCTGCTTGCGACGCGGGACTTTCGCGGCCGCTCTGTCGCGATGACGCTCGTCGAGCTGCCGCTCGTCCTGCCTCCGGCAGTCGCCGGGGTTGGACTCCTCGTCGCGCTCGGGCCCGGAGGCTTCATCGGCGGGCTGATCGAGGACGCGGGGGTCCAACTCGTGTTCCAGACGGCTGGGGTGGTCGTGGCGCTGACCTTCGTCGCCAGTCCGTTCTATGTCCGCCAGGCCCAGGCGTCCTTCGAGGCGCTCGACCCCCGCTGGCTCGAGGCGTCGCGCACGCTCGGCGCTTCGGAGGCGCGAACGTTCGCTCGTGTCGCTGTGCCGGTCGCGATCCCAGGACTCGTGACCGGCGGAGCACTCGCCTGGGGCAGGGCGCTCGGCGAGTTCGGGGCGACCCTGATCTTCGCCGGGTCGTTCCAGGGAGTCACGCAGACCGCGCCGCTGGCGATCGCGAACCTGATCGGGACGGACCTGACCGGGGCACTCGCGCTGTCGGCTGTGCTCGTTGCGTTCTCGGCGGCGCTGCTAGCCACGGTGAAGCTGACGGCGCGGGGGAGGGGGCACGGGTTTGCTGTCGGCTGAGGGCATCGAGCAACGCCTCGGCGATTTCGAGCTCGAGCTTTCGCTGGACGTCGCGCCTGCGACCTGCCTCGCCCTGGTCGGGCCGTCGGGAGCCGGTAAGACGTCGCTTCTCCGCTGCATCGCCGGCCTCGCCGTGCCCGACTCGGGTCGCATTTCCTGCGGAGCCGATCTCTGGTCGGACTCCGCGGCGGACACGTTCGTCGCGCCCGAGGAGAGGCGCTGCGGCTACCTCTTTCAGGATTACGCGCTCTTTCCGCACCTGAGCGCCTGGCGGAACGTCGCCTACGCGCTCAGCGGCTCGGGGACGGCGCGCCGAGCGAAGGCGCATGAGTTGCTCGACCGCTTCGGCGTGGCCGCTCGCGCCGAGGCCCGGCCCCGGACGCTCTCTGGAGGCGAGCGCCAGCGGGTCGCGCTCGCGCGCGCGCTGGCGATCGAGCCCCGAGCTCTGCTCCTGGACGAGCCGCTGAGCGCGCTCGACGCATCAACCCGCGGTCACGCGGCGCGCGAGTTGGCCGGCGCGATTCGTTCGGCGGCCGTACCCACGGTGCTCGTCACCCACGACTACGAGGAGGCGGCGACGCTCGCGGATGAGATCGGAGTGATCGACGGCGGTCGCATCGTGCAGCGCGGAAGCGCTGCCGACCTTGCCGCCTCTCCCGGGTCGGCGTTCGTCGCGGACCTCGTGGGCTCGGTGGTCCTGGCGGGGCGAGCTGGACACCCGGGCGATGCAGGCACGCCCATCGTCCTGGAGGGAGGCGCGACGATCTTCACGACTGATCCATGCGGGCCCGGCGAGGTCGCGGTCAGCGTGCACCCGTGGGAGATCCTGATCGAGCCGCCGTGGTCAGTCGCATCAGGCTCGGCGCGAAATCGAGTCGCCGCGAGGGTCACCTCGGTCACACGCCTTGGAAGCCGAGTCCGCGTTGGCCTGGACGCCGGGCAGCCCCTGGCGGCCGAGGTCACGCCGCAGGCCGTCGAGGAACTGCGCCTTGCTCCGGGCGCGGAAGTCCTGGCGGTCTGGAAAGCTTCGGCGACCCGGGTCGTCGAGCGATAGGAGAAGCGTTGACTGCACAGGAGTGGCTGGACGCGTTTGCGACGGAGATCGGCGCGGAAGCGCCTGACGAGGAAACCGTGGGCGAGCTCCTCGAGCTGGCTGCGACCGCAGCCCACTCGTCGGAGCGGATCGCGGCGCCAATCGCGTGCTTCATGGCCGGCCGCGACGGGCGCCCGCCCGCCGAGCTTCGTGCTGCCGCCGATCGTGTGGCCGAGGCGGGCTGAGCGTGCGCGTCGCCGAGCTTTGGCGCTACTCGGTCAAGTCCCTGCGGGGTGAGCCCCTCGAGCGGGTGGACGTCCTTGCCGACGGCCTTCGCGGGGACCGCTCCACCCAGGTCGTCGACCACAAGGGGGCGCGGATGACGGGCCGCACGGCGAAGCGCCTCCTGGGGCTTCAGTCGGGGCTGGACGAGAAGGGCGAACCGACGATCGACGGCCACGCCTGGGACAGCGACGACGCGCTCAACCTGATTCGCGACGCCGCCGGGCCGGGCGCTGAGATGGCACCGCTGGGCCGGCACTTCGACGACCGCTCGATCCTGGTCGCGACGGACGGGGCGATCGCGGCGCTTGGCGTCGACCGGCGCAGGCTGCGCCCGAACATCGTGATCGAGGGAGTCGAGGGCCTCGCGGAGAACGAGTGGGTTGGCAGGAGGCTGCGCCTGGGTGGCGTCGAGCTCGAAGTCGTCGATCGGTGCGTGCGCTGCGTCATGACCACGATCGACCCCGACACCCTCGAGGTCGACCCAAACGTCCTTCGCCGGATCAACGAGGAGTTCGACACCCGCATGTGCGTTCTGTGCGAGGTTGTGACGGCGGGCGAGCTGTGTGTAGGCGACGAGGTTGCGTTGATCTGAGTCGAAAGCACGCTTTCGGGTAGCGGCCATGCAATGCCTGAAACCGAACAGACCGAGGAAAACGCGACGGCGCGTGGCGACTGGGAGCGGAAGCCCGCCGACGAGAAGGACCTTCGCCACGACGACGGCTCGGAGCCGCTGGCCGAGCCAAGCGACGAGGGCGACGACGACCTGGCCGAGAAGGAGTCGGGCGACGTTTCGGCCGGCGACGACGAAGGCTTCGACCGGCCGGACATGCCCGACGAGGCCGGCCTCGAGGACACCGGCGAAACGCTCGGGAAGCACAGCGAGCCACTTCTGGAGGGCTCAGAGCTGAAGACTCCGGTCGGCGGCTTGCCGAGCCGCTCGCTGCTGGCGATGGCGGTCTTCATCGTGATCGTCTGCGCCGCCTACTTCGGGCTCTGGGCGCTCATGGGCAACTTCGGGATCCTGCTCGGGATCATCGTGGGCGCGGCACTCGGCCTGGGCGCCATGAAGCTCATGGCCGCTCGCGCGGCCTAGCGCCGGCCTAGGCGGCTTCGAGCCGGACCGGGACGCTGTTGAACGCGGCGTTGCCAGTCAGCGCGTCGAGGACCGAGGGGTCCGTGATGTCGTTCACGCTTGCGCCCGGAAGCGACGCGGCGTGCTTCCAGCCCACGCCCTTCCGCTTGTGGCCGTAGCCGTGGGGGATCGACACGACCCCGGGCCGCAGCTCGTCCGTTACCTGAAGCAGGACCTCGATCTCGCCGACCCGGGAGATGACCTTCACGTTTGAGCCATCCTCCAGGCTGCGCGCGGCCGCGTCCTCGGGGTTCAGCATCGCGGTGCAGCGATCCTTTCCCTTGGTCAGGCGCTTCGAGTTGTGCATCCACGAGTTGTTCGAGTTGAGGATCCTGCGGCCGATCAGGGTGAGGTCGAAGCCGTCGCGCTCGGCTGCCTCACGTTCGGTTGCGATGCCTCCAGTTCGCCGACGCCTCCAACGAGCGCGGCGGGCGCGAGCGCGACGTTCTTGTCGGGCGAGAGGAGGGCGCCGGGGAGCCGCGATTTCATCGGTCCCAGATCGACTCCGTGCTGGGCGCGCTTGACACGCGCGGAGCGTCAGGCCCTTGATCGGGCCACGCCGCAGGATTCCGTACGGGCCGGAAGCGATGGACGATTCGACCAGGCGCGCAGGCGACGACAGCCTCGCGCCGAGCGCGAACATCCGCGCCTTTGTAGCCAGGCCGCGGCCGAGGCGGCTCGTGAGGCCGTTCAGGATCTCCCAGTCCTCCTTGCCGCCTTCCTGCTTCGGCACGGCCGCCGGGCTGAAGCGGATGTGGTTCCGGATCGCGACCAGCGGCAGCGCCACGTCGACTTCGTCCCGCTCGAGGGCCGAGACCGGCGGCAGGATCACGTCGGCGTGGCGGTTCGTCTCGTTCACGTATTGGTCGATCGAGACCATGAACTCGAGATCCGACGAGCGCCTCATCGAGGTTCGTGCCGCCCGGCGCCGACATCACCGGATTGCCCGGCGAAGACCAAGAGGCCGCGGACCTGCCCCTTGCCAGGGGTGAGGATCTCGTCGGCGAGGCCGGCAATCGGAACCTCGCCGTTCATCTCGGGCAGCCCGCTGACGCGCTGGTTCCAGCGGCCGAATCCTTTCGGGCCCCCGCGTCCCGCGAGCCTCAGGAGGAGCGTCAGGTCGATGAAGGGCTCCGGGAACATGACGCCGCCCTCGCGATCGAGGTTGCCGGTGACCGCGTTCAGGACGTTGATCAGCCAGTGGATGACCGTCCCCGTGCGTTGCTGGCAGACACCCACGCGTCCGTAGGCGGCGGCGGTCGGCGCGGTGGCAAAGTCACGGGCAAGGCGCTCGATCGTTTCGGCGTCGACTCCGGCCAGAGGCGCGGCGCGCTCGGGGGTCCACGCCGCAGACGAGCTCGGCGACGGCTCCACTCCGGTGCAGATCTCCGGGACCTGCGCGCGGTCCTCGGCGAAGATGACGTTCAGCATTCCGAGGAGGAGGAAGGCGTCTCCGCCAGGCTGGATCGCGACGTGCTCCGACGCGGTCTTGGCGGTCTCGGTGTGGCGCGGGTCCACGACCACCACCGTCCCTCCGCGCTTGACGATGTCGCGAAGGCGGTGCCTGGCGCCGGGAGCGCTCATGAGCGAGCCGTTCGAAACCGAGGGGTTCGCGCCAAGCACCAAGAGGTAGTCGGTCTGGTCGATGTCGGGAACGGGGAAGAGGCCGAGGTTGCCGAACATCTCGGCAGACGTGCGGTGCTGCGGAAGCTGATCGGACGAGGTCGCCGAAGAGTGGTTCTTGGTGTCCAGGGCCTCGCGAAGTGGAATCACCGACAGCAGCGACCAGGTGTGAGCGCTCGGATTGCCAATGTAAGACGACAGGCTGTCGGTGCCGTGTCGGGCATGAACGGCTTTGAGCCCGTTGGCTGCGAAGTCGAGCGCCTCTTCCCACTCCATCTGGACCCAGTCGTCTCCGACGCGCTTGATTGGCTTTGAAAGCCGGTCGGGGTCCGTGTACAGGTCGGTCAGCGCCGCGGCCTTGGGGCAGATGTAGCCCTTCGAAGTCGGGTCGTCCTTGTCACCGGTGATCCTTAGGACCTCGGCGCCGTCGACCTCGACGGTGATGCCGCAATGCGCCTCGCAAAGGTTGCACTGGCGGTGGACGGTTTTCGTCGCCATCACCGGAAGCTTCGCACAAGGCACGGGCCGCTAACCCCGCACCCGCTCCGCCCCTGCGTAGACGTTCACCGAGCCGTTACGCGCGAAGCCCGCGAGGGTCAGGCCGCGCTCCTGCGCGAGCTCGATCGCAAGCGAGCTGGGCGCGCCGACGCCGACCAGGATCGGCGCCCCGGCAACGCACGCCTTCTGGGCCAACTCGAACGAAAGGCGGCCAGAGACACACAGGATGTGATCGCGAAGAGGTACGAGACCCTCGCCGAGCGCCCACCCGATCACCTTGTCCATGGCGTTGTGGCGGCCAACGTCCTCGCGGACGCAAGCCGCCTGGCCCCACTGGTCGAAGAGCCCGGTCGCGTGGAGCCCGCCCGTGCGCTCGAACCCGGGCTGGCGGAGGCGGTCGGGAAGGACCGCCAAGACGTCGCGCTCGATCTCGGGCCCGACCGCGAGCGGCGCCGAGAGCACCTCGACCTGCTCGATTGCGCCCTTGCCGCAGACGCCGCATGACGACGTCGTGTAGAAGCTCCGCGTGCCGGGGTCGCGAAGGAGCGGGCCCGCCACCTCGACGACGTTTCCGGCGAGGTCATCGGTAGGCCCTGCGTCCCGCGGGCCGTCGATCAGGCCCTCGCCGTAGAGAAAGCCAAGCGCGAGCTCCTCGTCGTTGCCGGGGGTCCGCATTGTGATCGCGAGCGGTTCTCCGTCCACGCGGATCTCAAGCGGCTCCTCGACCGCGACGAAGTCCTCCACGCCGTCACGCTCGATTCGGATGTGTGGCGTGTCTCCTTCAAAGACACCTCTTACGCGCGCCTTCGGCGCTTGCACCGGCTGCTTCGGACCGAAAGGTCCTCATCGACACTTGCGAAGATAGACCGATGGCGGAGAACGACGGACTGCGAAAGCCTGTGAAGAGGCCCACGCCCTCGAACTGGGCGTCGCTCAAGCCGTTCGGCATCGGTGAGCAGCGCCCGAACAACTTCGCCGAGGTCTTCAGGGCGGCGTGGGAAAACCGCGACCAGGCTGCTTACGCGAAGCGGATCCTCTCCGACGGCGTTTGTGACGGATGCGCGCTCGGGACCAAGGGCCTTCACGACTGGACGCTCGACGGCATCCACCTCTGCAACATCCGCCTGCGCCTGCTCCGCCTGAACACGATGGGCGCGCTCGACGCCTCGCTGCTCGCCGACGTCTCGGCGCTGCAGCGGATGCGCGGCGACGAGCTTCGCCGCCTGGGGCGAATCCCGCACCCGATGCTTCGGCGTGCAGGCGATCCCGGCTTCAAGCGGATCAAATGGGACGAGGCGCTCGACCTGGCCGCGGAGCGGATCCGGGAGGCGGGGCCCGAGCGCACCGGCTTCTACCTGACGTCGCGGGGGATGCCGAACGAGTCGTACTACGCCGCGCAGAAGGCCGCGCGGGCGATCGGCACGAACTCGATCGACAACGCCGCGCGCGTCTGCCACTCGCCTTCGACGTTCGGCCTCAAGGAGGCGCTCGGCGTCGCCGCATCCACCTGCTCGTACTCGGACTGGATCGGGACCGACTTGATCGTCTTCATCGGCTCAAACGTCGCGAACAACCAGCCGGTAACGACCAAGTACCTCCACCAGGCGAAGAAGGCGGGCACTCGCGTCGCAGTCCTCAACCCGCTTCGCGAGCCTGGGATGGAGCGCTACTGGGTCCCGTCGAAGGCCGAGTCGGCTCTCTTCGGGACCAAGATCGCGGACGACTTCTTCGGCCTCAACATTGGCGGCGACGTCGCGTTTTTGACGGGAGTGCTCCGGCACCTGATCGAGCACGACTGGGTGGACGAGGAGTTCGTCGCCGCGCACACGGAGGGATTCGGTGAGCTTCGCGATGCGGTCCTGGACTCCGACTGGGATGAGCTCGCGCTGGCTGCCGGCGCAACCCGGGGGGAGATGCTCCGCCTCGCTCACCTCATCGGCAACTCAGAGCGCGGGATCCTCGTGTGGAGCATGGGGGTGACCCAGCACGCGGGCGGCGAGGACGGGGTGCGGGCGATCGTCAACCTGGCGCTCGCGCGGGGGTGGGTCGGCAAGCCGGGCTGCGGTCTGATGCCGATCCGCGGCCACTCGGGCGTCCAGGGCGGCGCCGAGATGGGTTGCTATTCGACCGCGCTTCCCGGCGGATTGCCAGTCAACGAGGACAACGCGCGCCGCTTCTCGGAGCTCTGGGGCTTCGACGTGCCTACCGAGCCGGGCCTGAAAGCGCCCGAGATGCTGGACGCCGCGCATCGCGGCGAGCTGGACGTCCTCTTCTCATCGGGCGGCAACTTCCTGGACGTGCTGCCCGATCCGGCGCGCGTTCGCAAGTCACTGGAGCGGACGCCGCTTCGAATCCACATGGACATCGTCGTCTCCAGCCAGATGCTCGCCGAGCCGGGCGAGGCCGTGCTCATCCTGCCCGCGGCGACGCGCTACGAGATCCCGGGCGGAGTGACCGAGACGTCGACCGAGCGGCGCGTGATCCTGAGCCCGGAGATCCCGGGGCCGCGCATCGCCGAGGCGCGGCCCGAGTGGCAGGTCTTGCTGGACCTCGCCGCTCGCGTGCGCCCGGAGCTTGCGGACGCGCTGCTTGTCGCCGGCACGCCCGAGCTCCGCGCGGAGATCGCCGAGGCGGTGCCGCTCTACGCGCCGATCGCGGACCTGCACGAGGGCGGCGACTCGTTCCAGTACGGCGGGCGCCATTACCCCGACGGCGCGAACTTCCCGACCGAGGACGGGCGCGCGCACTTCTCCGTGGTCAGGCCACCCACGCCGGTCGCGGAGAACGGGGACGGTTCGCTGCTCCTCTCGACCCGCCGTGGCAAGCAGTTCAACTCGATGGTCCAGAAGTCGAAGGACGCGCTCACCGGCGCGACGCGCGAGGCGGTGATGATCTCCGCCGCCGACGCCGAGCGGCTCGGCGTTGCCGGTGGTCAGGAGGTGATGCTCCGCAGCGCCACGGGCGAGCTCCGCTGTCGCATCCACCTGGCGCCGATCGCACCCGGGAACGCCCAGGTGCACTGGCCCGAGGGGAACGTGTTGATCGCCGACGAGGTCCGCTCGGCCGAAGCCGGTATCCCCGACTACAACACCCGCGTCACGATCGAGGCTGTCTGAGGAGGTCCTCGGCGCGCGCGAGGTCGTCCAGCGTGTTCACGTTGAACGTCTCGCGCTCTATGGCATCGATCCATTCGGGGTTGAGGTCTTCGAGAGCCGCGGTGGCGGAGGCGCCGGCCGCCATGGCCGACTCCAGATGTTCCAGGCTCTCGCAGCTGTAGAAGGCGATCAGCGGGTGAATGCGGCCGCCCGATCGGACCGTGGTCGTGCTGGTTGCGCTCGCCAGGATCCGCAGGAGCATCGGCGAGACGAACGGGACGTCGCAGGGGAGGACCAGAGCTCCGCGGGCTCCGGCGTGCCGGAGCGCGGCGACGACGCCCGCGAGGGGGTGGCGAGGCTCATCCGGTTCGGTGACGACCTCGACTTCCTGCTCGGGTAGGTCGGAGCCCTGCTTCGCGAACACGACGGGAGTGATGCCGGCTTGAGCGAGGGCCTCGATCGGGTAGGTGATCAACGGCCGGCCCGCCAGCTGCGCCGTCGCCTTGGCCCCGCCGAGCCGCGTCGCGGCGCCGCCGGCAAGAACGGCACCCAGGGGGAGCGGGCGTTGGGGAGGTTCCGACACGCCGCGAGTCTCGCAGGCGCAGGTACGCTCGCGGCTCGTGGCCGACTTGCTTCCAGTTGCCGATGCTCGGGCCGCCGTGCTGGCCGAGGTCGAAGGGCCGCTCCCCGCCGAGCGGGTGCCGCTCGATGAAGGGCTGGGGCGAGTGTTGGCCGTCAGTGCGGTCTCGTCCGAGGATGTCCCCGGATGGGACAACTCGGCGATGGACGGCTATGCGGTCCGGGCCGGCGATACGACCGGCGCAAGCGCCGATGCGCCCAGGACGCTTCGGCTCGCCGGCGAGTCTCGCGCGGGAACCCCAGCCGATGCGACCCTCGGCGCCGGTGAGGCCTTCGGCGTCTCCACGGGCGCGGTGGTGCCGGACGGGGCTGACGCAGTCGTGCGGGTCGAGGACACGACCGCTTCGGACGGAGAGGTTTCGATCAGCGTCGAGGTCGAGCCGGGCCGCGACATCCGGCGCGCCGGCGAGGACATCCGCTCCGGTGACGAGGTCCTTGGCGCAGGTTCGGTCCTGGGGTCGGCGGAAATCGGCGTTCTGGCGTCGATCGGGATCGCCGCGCCGGAGTGCGCGCGGCGCCCCACCCTGGCAATCGTGGCAACGGGCGATGAGCTCTTGGCCCCGTCAGAGCCGATGCGCGCCGGCGGAGTCCGCAACTCGAACGCATTCACCTTGCCGGCACTCGCACGGCTCGCGGGGGCCGAGGTTGTGAGCGTCGAGCGCTGCCCGGATGACCCGGAGGCAACGCGGGACGCAGCCGCGCGGGCGACGCAGTCCGACGTCGCGGTCTTCTGCGGCGGCGTGTCGGTTGGCGACCATGACCACGTCAAGGAGGCGTTCGCCGCGGCGGGCGCGGAGGAGCGCTTCTGGGGCGTTGCGCTCCGGCCCGGCAAGCCGACCTGGTTCGGAACGCACGAAGGCGGCCTCGCGTTTGGGCTTCCCGGCAATCCGGTCTCGGCCGTCGTGACCTTCATCCTGTTCGTGCGGCCCGCGCTTCGTGCGCTCCAGGGCGCTTCGTCCGATCTCGACACAGTCGAGGCCATGCTCGCCGGCGACGTGCCGCGCATGGAGCGCCGCGACCAGGCGGTGCGCTGCGGTCTCTCAGCCACCGACGAGGGCTGGCTCGCAACGCCGACCGGCCCGCAGGGCTCCCACGTCCTCACCTCGATGCTGGGGGCCGACGCTCTAACCGTGGTCGAAGCAGGAACGGAACCGGCGCCCGCGGGGAGCAAGGTCCGGGCCGAGCTCTTGCGCGTACCCTCAGGTATTGAATGAGCAGCCTTAGCTGCGAAAGCAGCATGTACCGGTAGTTGTGTCGTGAGGGTTACCGTTCGCCTCTTCGCGATGCTCCGCGAGCGCGCCGGCTCGGATTCGGTCGAGATTGAGTTGGCCGAGAGCGCAACCGTTGCCGACGCGATCGCCGCGCTCGGGCGTGATCCGCAGGTCGGCGACCTGGCGGCCAGGCTGCCGCTTCGCATCGCGGTCAATCGCGAGTACGCCGAGCCCGACGCGGCCATCGAGCCCGGCGACGAGCTCGCCGCGATCCCGCCCGTGTCAGGCGGAGACGGCCGGGTTCGCGGCGCGCGCGTGACTAGCGAGCCGCTCGATCAGGCGGCCGTCACAGCCCTAGTCGGTGATCCGGGCGCCGGCGCGGTCGTCACGTTCCAGGGCACCACGCGCGACGTCGACAAGCTCGCATACGACGCATACGCCGAGATGGCCGAACCGCGGATCGCACAGATCCTCGGCGAGTGCGCCGAGGCACACGATCTGAAGGCAATCGCGGCCGAGCACCGGATCGGCGACGTCCCCCTGGGTGAGCCCAGCGTCGTCGTCGCGGTTTCAGCCGCGCACCGCGGCGAGGCTTTCGCGGGAGCGCGCGAGGCAATCGACCGCATCAAGGCCGAGGCCCCGATCTGGAAAAAGGAAGTAGAGGGCGAGTCGGAGTCCTGGGTGGAGGGGACGGTGCCATGAGCGACGAGTCCAAGCTCACGCATCTCGACGACGAGGGATCGGCGCGGATGGTCGATGTGGGCGCCAAGAAGGAGACGGAGCGGACCGCGGTCGCCGAGTCTCGCGTAGCCATGAGCCCTGAGACGGCAAGGGCGGTCGCGCGCGGCGACGCCCCCAAGGGTGACGTCATCGCGACGGCGCGCCTGGCCGGCATCCAGGCCGCGAAGCGCACGTTCGAGCTGATCCCGCTGGCCCACCCGCTCTCCCTCAACTACGTGGATGTCTCGGTGCACGTCGACGTCGACGCGGGCTACGTGACGCTCACAGCCGAGGCCCGGACAGTGGGGCGGACCGGCGTCGAACTGGAGGCGATGACCGCGTGCTCGATCGCGGCGCTCACCGTCTACGACATGGTCAAGGGGATCGAGAAGGGCGTGGAGATCGACTGCGTGCGGCTTATATCCAAGGCGGGGGGACGAAGCGGCGATTGGGTGCGGGGCACCCCCGTTGATGAGTGAGATGCCGTTCCGCGCCGCGGTCCTGGCAATCTCGACCTCGAAGTCGGCGGGCGTAGGGGCGGACGAAAGCGGGCCGAAGCTGGGCGCCCTGCTGGAGGAAGCGGGCTGCGAGCTCGTCGCCGTCGAGCTCATCCCCGACGATCGCGAGCTGATCGCCGGCCGCCTTCGCTTCTATGCCGACGAGGAGGCCTGTGACCTGATCGCGACGACCGGCGGTACGGGTCTCTCGCCGGACGACGTGACGCCGGAGGCGACCCGCGACGTCATCGACCGCGAGGCGCCGGGCATCGCAGAGGCCATGCGCCTCGCCTCACGCGAGCACGTGCCGAAGCACTGGATGCTCTCGCGCGGCGTGTCCGGCAGCCGCGGACGGACCCTGATCCTGAACTTCCCCGGCAACCCGAACGCGATCGAGCAGGCGGGTGCGGCGATCACTCCCTCCCTGGGACATGCACTCGGTTTGCTACGCCGGCAATGAGCGCGACCAAAGCGCCCGCGCCTGCCATGACGAGGCCGAGCGTCTCCAAACCGCCGAACACCGCGTTCCAGATCGCGCGCGCGGCTTCCTGGGCAGCATCGTCGTCGGGCTGGCGCGCTGCGATCTCGCGGCCGAAGATGTAGCCGGCGAAGACCGCGACGCCGGACAGGGCGACGCCCATTGCGGCGCCGAAGATCGCGGTGCGGCGGTCGTTCGCCACGGCGACGCCGCCGATCATTAGGAGGCCGCCCAGGATGGGCAGCACCAACGAAAGTGGGCTCAGATCATCCGCCTTGCGTGCGACATCGACGAACGTTCCGGTCGAGCCCGTGTTGGCTATCGCCAGGTCGACGTCGCGCTGGATCTGCCGTGCGAGCTGAGGAGCCGTTTCGTCGAGCGCGTCCGCGATCGGGCCTCCCACGTTCTCGACCTTCACGCTCACGTCTTCCTCCAGGTTGCCGAGTGCCGCCTCATTGGCGAGGACGAGGGCCTCCGTAGCCGCTGCGCGGAACGCCGGGTCCTGTGTGATCTCGGCGATGTTCTTGTTCACCGCCTTCTGCGTCTTCGAGCGGTCGAGCCCGGTTTTCTCGAGCTCGTTCACGATCACGTCGGCGATCTCCTTCTGGGCACCTTCGTCGTCGAGAACCGCGACCGCGCGCTCGGCGAACCGTTCGGGGTCGAGCAGGTTCCGGTCGGCGTAGCGCACGAGGATGCCGCCGACAAGAGCGATTCCCCCCAGCACGATCAGGAGGATCGACGCGATCTGGCGCATCGCCGGGCTCATCCCTCGAGATCCTCACGGGTCCAGTCGTCCAGCAGGTGGACGAGCTCGGGGTCGCCATCGTCCTCGATCATCGCGATCGTCCCCGGCCAGTAAGCGCTGCCCTTCGACGACGAGCGCAAGAGGCTTGGGCTGTGGACCCAGCTGCCGGTGTTGAGAAGGGTCGCGCCGTTGTCGGTCATCCAGGCATCTTCCTTTGGAAGCGGCCCGCGCCGGTGCGTGTGGCCGAAGAGGACCCATTTCGCGTCGATGCGAAGGCGCTCGACAACCTCGCTCATCGCGTCGATTCCGGCGCGCGTGATCGCGTTGGGTGAAAGGTCGGCGCGCACCGGCCCCAGTCCCAGGCGGTTCGCGACGCCTACCGCGCCGGGGAGCGCGACGGAGCCGAGGAGCCACCCGCGCAGCTTGGCCGAGCGGCCCCCGCCTCCGGTCAAGGAATCCCAGATCCGCTTGGTCGGGGTGCCGCCCGGGTGGTTCGTGCTTGCGCCCGCTTGGGCGAGTGCGTAGAGGAAGGCGTAGACGGGCGCGGTCACCCGCTCGTACTCCTCCGGCTCGTCCGAGGACTCCACGTCCGGAGGGGCGAGCGGGTCGTCCCCCGTTGGCGCCAGCCCGAGCGTTCGCTCGACGAGCGCCAGCCCCAGCCGCTCGAAGGTGGGGATGGTGAGGTGGCGATCGAGGTAGTGGCCGTGCGTCGCGTAGACGTCCTTGCGAAGCCACACGCCCGGGTAGTTGATCTTGAGCTTCGCCTCGGGCATCGCCGCGCGGAGCTCGGTTGCGGGCCAGAGGTCCAGCCGGGCCTTCTCGACGAGGCGGAGCGGGCGAGCTCCCCGGAGCGCACGCGCCTCGAGCCAGCTCGAGATCAGGCGGTAGTCGTGGTTGCCCGGCACCACGATGACCTCTCCGGCGCTCAGCGCCGCGAGCTTTGCGAGCGTCGGCTTGGCGACATCCATCACCTCGGTGAAGGGTCTATCGCGGAATTCGAGGACGTCGCCGAGCAGCACCAGGCGATCGACGCCCTCGACCGCGTCGGCAAGGGCGTCGAACGCCTCGGGGCGCGAGAGAAGGTCGGCTTCAGAGGCCGCGCCGAGGTGGAGGTCAGAGACGATCGCAGTCCGCATGCGGCGCCAATCCTTCCAGTTGTAGAGTCCGGGCCGATGAGTGAGACGTTGGACGTGCCCGCCGAGGCGCCGGGGGTGGACGGAATCGCGGTCGACAATCCCGCGACCGGCGAAACCCTTGCGACGGTTCCCGAGCTCGGTGTCGCCGAAGTCGCGGCGATGGCTGAAAAGGCGCGCGCCGCGCAACCGGCCTGGTGGGAGGCAGGGTTCGAGGCCCGCGCCGAAGTACTCCTCGCGGCCCGCGGCTGGCTGGTACAGAACGCGGAGCAGGTCGTCGGGACGATCTGCGCCGAGACCGGGCGCCCGGCTGACGAGACCCAGTTCGCCGAGTTCGGTTACGGCCTTTCGGCGCTCGAGTTCTGGGCCAAGAACGCGCCCGTCTACCTGGCCGACGAGGAGATCGAGTCGGCGTCGCCATTCGTCCGCGGCAAACGCCTGGTCGTCCGCTACGAGCCGGTCGGGCTCGTGGGAGTGATCGGGCCGTGGAACTTCCCGCTGAACAACTCGTTCGGCGACTGCATCCCCGCCCTGGCGGCCGGCAACGCCGTGATCCTCAAGCCGTCCGAGCTGACCCCTCTCACCTCGCTCCTGATGGCGCAGATGCTGGCCGAGTGCGGCATCCCCGACGGCGTCTTCCAGGTCGCCACGGGCCGGGGCGAGACCGGCGCCGCACTGGTGGACGAGGCCGACTTCGTGATGTTCACCGGCTCTGTCAAGACGGGCAAGCGGGTGATGGCCCAAGCGGCCGAGACGCTCACGCCAGTTGCGCTCGAGCTCGGCGGCAAGGATCCGATGATCGTCCTCTCCGATGCGGATCTCGAGCGCGCCGCCAATGCCGCGGTCAGCTACGGGATGAACAACTCGGGCCAGGTGTGTATCTCGGTCGAGCGGATCTATGCCGAGGACGCCATCCACGACGAGCTCCTCGAGCGCATCACCCAGAAGGTCGAGGGCCTGCGCCAGGGCGCTCCCGGCCCGGCCGGCACCGTTGACGTGGGCGCGATGATCTTCCCGCCGCAGATGGACACCGTCGAGGCCCACATCGCCGACGCCGTCGAGAAGGGCGCGCGGATCGTGACCGGGGGCGAGCGTGGCGAGGGCCCCGGCCGCTTCTTCCAGCCGACGGTCCTCGCCGACGTCGACCACTCGATGCTCTGCATGACCGAGGAGACGTTCGGGCCTACGCTGCCAGTGATGCGGGTGAGCGACGCCGAGCAGGCGGTCGAGCTCGCGAACGACGGTCCGTATGGGCTTCAGGCCTCGGTTTGGACGCGCGACGAGGCCCGCGGCGAGGAGATCGCCCGCCGGATCCACGCGGGAGTCGCGTGCGTGAACGACGCGCAGGTGAACTACGCGGCGCTCGAGCTGCCGATGGGCGGCTGGAAGGACTCGGGCTTGGGCTCGCGCCACGGGCCCGACGGCATCCGCAAGTACGCGAAGCGCCAGTCGCTCCTGATCACTCCCGGCTCGGCTGGATTCCGCGACGCGCACCATTTCCCGTATTCGGCGCAGGTCACCGAGCTGATCGGCCAGACCTTCGCCGCGCTCGCGACCTCCGACCTTTTCTCAGACCAGCAGCGCGTCACCCTGCGCGCGCTCTGTGACACCTTCATCCCATCGCTTGAGCCGCCTGAGGACGACCGGGAGAACGCCGCGTTCTGGCGGCGCTCCGCATCCGATCTGAGCGTTCCCGAGAGCGTCGAGGTCGCCCTGCTGGGCGCCGAGCTCAAAGAGGAGCAGATCGTCGGCCTCCGCGGGATGCTCGACTCGCTGGCCGAGAACGGCATGGCGCCCGAGACGCCACGCGAGGCACGCGAAGAGATCGTCCACGCGTTCGAGGCGGCGAGCCCCGAGGCGCTCGACGGCGTCGCGACCTTCCTCGGAATCTGCAGCACGCTCTTCTACGGCCTGCCCGATCTCGGCACCGGGCGCAACCCGAACTGGGACACGATGGGCTTCCCGGGCCCCATCGCCCCGCCCCCGACTGACCGCGAGCGTCCCCTCAACGTGCGCCGCCCCACCGGCGAGGCGCAGGACCTGATCGAGGCTGACGTCGTTGTTGTCGGCTCGGGCGCGGGCGGCGGCGTGATCGCCGGCGAGCTTGCGGCGACCGGGAAGTCGGTGATCGTTCTCGAGGCCGGCGACTATCACGACGACGCGGACTTCGACGGCCTCGAGTTGTCCGCCTACCAGCGCATGTTCCTGAACGGCGGCCCGTTCCCTACCGTCGACCGGCAGGTCTCAGTTGTTGCCGGCGCCGGAGTTGGCGGAGGAACCGTCATCAACTGGCAGAATTGCCTGCGCACCTCGGACCACGTTCGGGCGGAGTGGGCGTCCGAGCACGGCCTCTCCGACCTCGCCGAGTCGAGCTACGACGAGCACCTCGACTCCGTCTTCGAGCGGATCATGGTGAACGGCGAGTGTTCGGACCTCTCGGGTCCGCACCTGCGCCTCAGGGAGGCATGCGAAAAGTTCGGCTACGACTTCAGAACGATCACCCGCAACACCGATCCCTCCAAGTACGACGCGGCGTCGGCGGCGTTCGTCGGCTTCGGCGACGCCTCCGGATCCAAGCAATCGACCGCGAAGACCTATCTGGTCGACGCGCAGGCGCGCGAGGCTCAGATCCTGGTTGGCGCGAAGGCCCAGCGCGTCCTGGTCGAGGACGGCCGGGCGGTTGGCGTCGAGGCGCTCTGGGCGGATCCGGCGGAGGTGCCGAACGGCGCCGAGCCGACGCACCTCGAGGTTCGCGCTCCCGTCGTCGTCGTGGCATGCGGGTCGATCGAGTCGCCGGCGCTCCTCCTGCGCTCGGGGATCGGCGGCCCCGCGGTCGGCGACTACCTCCGCCTTCACCCGACCGTCGCGGTCACCGCGTACTACGAAGAGCCGCAGAACTGGATGTGGGGCCCGCCCCAGTCAGCGCTGTCGCACGAGTTCGCCGACATCGGCGACGGATACGGCTACCTGATCGAGTCGGCCCAGGCCACGACCGGCCTCTTCGGAGGTGCGGTCCCCTGGCGCTCGGCCGAGGACCACAAGCGCCGCATGCGCCAGTGGGAGCACGCAGCCCCGCTGATTGCCCTCGTTCGCGAGCGCGGGCATGGTCGGGTGACCCTCGACGAGGACGGCAACGCGGAGGTTCACTATCCGATTGACGACGAGCTGGACCGCGCGCACCTCAAGCAGGGCGTCGAGACGCTCGTGCGGATGCACGAGGCGGCCGGCGCCCGCGAGATCGTGGGTTCCGGGCTCAAGGCGCCGGATTGGGCTCGCGGCGACGATCTCGAGGCCTTCATTGCGGCGCTCAACGCGCTCGAGATCAAGCCGCGCGAGTACGTGACGTTCTCGGCGCATCAGATGGGCACCTGTCGCATGGGCCGCGACCCGGCGACGTCGGTCGCGAACCCATGGGGCGAGCTCCACGACACGCCGGGCGTGTGGATCGGCGACGCCTCGGCGTTCCCAACGGCGTCGGGCACCAACCCGATGGCAACGATCATGGCCCTCGCCCGCCGAACCGCCCACGCGATCGCCGCGGCGTGATGAGGCCGGGGCCCCTCACGCCCGGTGCCAGGCACCTCACGAAACGCTCACCCTGGGTAGCCGCTTGACCGACGCCTACCGCACTCCTGACGAGCGCTTCGAGGGCCTGTCCGGGTTTCCGTGGGAGCCGCACTACCGCGAGTGGGAGGACCTGCGGCTCGCCCACATCGACGAGGGGGAGGGACGCCCGGTCGTCTTCTTCCACGGGGAGCCGACCTGGTCGTACCTCTGGCGCAAGGTGATCCCGCCGGTGCTCGACGCCGGCTTTCGCTGCATCGCGCCCGACTACCCGGGCTTCGGGCGCTCCGACAAGCCCACGGACCTCGGGTGGTACACGTACGACCGTCACGTCCAGGCGATGCAGGCGTTCGTAGACGAGCTCGACCTTCGGGATGCGGTCGCCGTGGTCCATGACTGGGGCGGCCCCATTGGCCTGCGTCTCGCGGTCGAGAACCCGGAACGTTTCTCGGCGATCGTGGTCATGGACACCGGCGTCTTCACCGGCCATCAGGAGATGTCGGATGCCTGGAAGGTGTTCCGCGACTTCGTCGAGCGAACCGAGGACCTGCCGATCTCGATGCTCGTCTCGGGCGGGGCGGCCCGTGAGATGGAGCCTGAGGTCGTCGCAGCCTACGACGCTCCGTACGCGGTGCCGGAGTCGAAGGCCGGCGCCCGCGCCTTTCCCTTGCTGATCCCGACGACTCCCGACATGCCCGGCGGCGCCGAGGGGACGCGGGTGTTGGAAGCCCTGGCTGAGGACGGGCGTCCGAAGCTCCACCTCTGGGCTGACTCGGACCCGATCATCCCGCCGAAGGTCGGCGCGAGGTTCGCCGAGCGGATCAACGCGGACCCGCCGGAGGTGATCGAGAACGCTTCGCACTTCCTCCAAGAGGACGCGGGGGAGGAGATCGGCGCGCGGATCGCAAGCTGGCTGTCGGAGGCTGAGTGAGCAAGGTCCTCTACAAGCTCGGGTTCGCGTGCGCCCGCAGGCCCAAGACCGTCATGGTGGTGTGGCTCATCGCCGTCGTCTCGGTCGTCGCCGTGTCGCGCATCGTGGGCGACGAGACGAGCAACAACCTGACGCTGCCGGGCACCGACTCGACCAACGCCACGAACCTCCTCGAGTCGGACCTGCCTGACCAAGCCAATGGCAGCGTTCCGATCGTCCTACATGTGGACAGTGGCACCCTCGATTCGGGAGCGAACAAGCAGGCCGTCGACGCGACGGTCAAGTCGCTCAAGAACACAGACGGTGTCAACTCGGTCCTCAGCCCGTTCTCGTCGAAGGCCTCGGACAACCTCTCGAAGGACAAGCAGACCGCGTACATCGCGGTGACCCTCGGGATCTCCTCAGCCGACCTTGACGAGGACGAGGCGAACGACATCATTGCCGGGGCGGATCCGGCGGTGAAGGCCGGGATCCAGGTGGAGGCGGGCGGGTATCTGGGGCAGGAGGTCTCGAAGCCGTCGACGCACTTGAGCGAGGCGATCGGCATCGGGGTCGCGGTCGTGATCCTGACGCTCGCATTTGGGACCGCGGTGGCGATGACGCTCCCGATCTCGACGGCGATCATCGGCCTGCTCTTGGGGCTCAGCCTGATCGGGATCCTGGGACACGCGATCGAGATCCCATCGGTCGCGCCGACGCTGGGAACGATGATCGGACTGGGGGTGGGGATCGACTACGCCCTCTTCATCGTCACGCGCTACAAGACGCGGCTACAAGACGGCCTGCCGACGAACGAGGCGATCGCCAGGTCGTGTGCGACGTCGGGGAGCGCCGTGGCGTTTGCCGGCGGCACCGTGGTGATCGCGCTCTGTTCCCTCGCGTTCGCGAACATTCCCATCGTCAGCGCGCTTGGGTACTCCGCGGCGATCGTCGTCGCGATCGCGGTCACGGGCGCGCTTACGCTTCTGCCCGCGCTGCTCGGGATCCTGGGCCCGAGGATCCACTCGCTCAAGGTCCCCGTCGGCGGTGGCGATCGCCACGAGGACGACCATCCACACGGGTGGGCTCGCTGGGCCGAAGGGGTGGCGAGCCATCCATGGCCCGCGCTGATCCTCGCGGTGGTGCTCTTGGTGGTGCTGGCCCTTCCGCTCAAGGACATGACGCTTGGCCAGGAGGACGTCGGGCAACTCCCGGAGTCGACGACCGCGCGGCAGGCGTACGACCTGTTGGGCACGTCGTTCGGCGAAGGTTCGAACGGCCCGTTGCTGATCGCGGTGAGCCTCGACCCGCCGGCGAAGGCGGACACGAAAAAGCTGAACCAGCTCAAGCAGCAGCAAAAGCAGCAGCAGCAACAGGCTGAGAACCAGGCGCAGCAGCAGGCCGAGGCGCAGGTTCCCGAGCTGACGCAGCAGCTGATCGACGAGGGCGTGCCGCAGGACGAGGCGCAGGAGCAGGCGGAGGATGAAGCGAACCAGCAGGCGCAGCAACAGGTCGAATCCGAAGCGCCTTCCGCGAAGAAGCAGAAGAAGATCAATCAGCAGGAGCGCTTTCTGAAGTCGACCGCGTCGGACCCGCGCTTGACGAAGCTAAGGAATCAGATCTCGAAGGACCCTGGGATCGATTCGGTCTCGTTCCCGTCGGTCTCCAAGTCAGGCAGCGGCGCCGTGATGTCTGCGATCCCCACCTCCGCGCCCTCCTCGGCCAAGACCGAGAACACGATCGTGCGCCTGAGGGACGATGTCATCCCACAGGCGGAGACCGGAGGCGCTACGGCCGATGTCGGCGGCAGTACCGCGGCCTACGTCGACCTGGCCGACCGCATCTCGGAGCGCCTGGTGCTTGTGATCCTGATCGTGGTCGGGCTGAGCTTCCTGCTCCTGATGCTCGCCTTCCGTTCGATCGTGGTGCCGATCACGGCAGCGCTGATGAACCTCCTTTCGGTCGCCGCCGCCTACGGCGTCCTGGTTGCGGTGTTCGAGAAGGGCTGGGGCGAGTCGCTGATCGGCCTCGACGCGAAGATCCCGATCGTCTCGTTCGTGCCGCTTCTGATGTTCGCGGTCCTGTTCGGCCTCTCGATGGATTACCAGGTGTTCCTGGTCTCCCGGATCGACGAGGTGTGGAAGAAGACCGGCGACAACCGCACCGCGGTGGTCCACGGCCTGGCGTCCAGCGCGCGGGTCATCACGTCGGCGGCGCTCATCATGGTCGCGGTCTTCTCGAGCTTCATCCTGAACGGCGACCCGACCGTGAAGCAGTTCGGCGTCGGGCTCGCCGTCGCGATCGCGGTGGACGCGACGATCGTGCGCTGCCTCCTGGTGCCCGCGGCGATGGTGCTCCTCGGCAAGTCCAACTGGTGGCTTCCGGGCTGGCTCGACCGGATCATCCCGAACATCGGCCTCGAGTCAGAAGACGCCCTGCCGCCGATCGAGTCGGTGGAGCCTCAGCCGCCGCCTGCGCCTCAGCCGCCCGACGATCCTGAGGACCCCTAGGCGGCGCGCTCGAGGAAGTCGGTCAGGGCTCGGTTGAACTCGGCCGGGTGCTCGAGGTTTGGGAAGTGGGCGGCGTTCGCGATCTCGACGTGTTCGGCGCCCGTGCCGCGGGCGATCTCGAACGCGCCACCGAGGATCGAGGGTTGGTCGAGCTCGCCGGTGATGACAAGGGTCGGGACCTGTACCTCGCCCAGGCGCTCGATGGCCGGAGGCTCCAGGTCGCCGGGTTCGATCTCGAACGAGGCCTGACGCTCCAAGAGGACGCGGTTAACCGTCGCCGCTTGGCGCCGTATCTCGCGATCGACGACATCGGGCGCGCGGGACGGCCCGTCGATCCACATCTTCATCTCGAGCTCGTTGGCCGCGTCGATGCCGCGGCTCTCATAGGCCGCGTCGACCGCGTCCCACTGGGCCCTGATGTCCGGCGTGTGGGTCCAGCCCGAGGGCGCCGCGGTAATGACGACGAGCGCGCCGACGCGATGGGGGAGCGCGATCGCCATGTCGAGCGCCGCATATCCGCCCATGGAACTGCCGACTACTGCGACCTTCTCGACTTCGAGGGCGTCGAGCACCTCCATCGCGTCGCCGTGAAGGGTGTAAGGGCGCCGGGGATCGGCCGACGAGCCGAAGCCGCGGGCGTCGAACCGGATCGTGTGAAAGCTGCGGGTCAGCACAGTCCACTGCGGGTCCCACATGCGGCTGTCGGAGATGCCCGAATGCATGAGGAGGACGTCCGGACCACTGCCCGCCGCCTCATATGCGAGCCCCGTCGGTGTGCGCGCCGTGAGCCTCAAAGCTCGATGGTCACGGCAGAGGTAATGAATGCTGCGAATGGCCCGGTCGGGATGCCGGCGATCTCGCCGCCGCCCTCGATTACATGCACACGGCCGTCATCGGACTCGATCTTCATGTCGAGGTCGACTTCCACCTCGGTCCCTCCCGTGGCGACGCCGAGGATCCCGCCCAGGAGGTCGCCCCCCGGCAGGTTGAAGGTCTCTGCCCCGAACTGGGCCAGGTCAGAGACGGATGTGTCCCCGGTGGCCTCGAGCGAGTAGGGCTCGTCGCCATTGCGCGTGAGGACGAAGTTGCTCATCTGCACCGGCCCCATGGAGGAGTCGCGGATGACGATCTCGACGTCGTCGAAGCGGTCGAGGTCGTCGAACACCACCGGATCGTCGCTTGTCGTCACCTCCAGGTCGAGTCCGGTTGCGTCGACTGCGATCTTGTCGCCGCTGCCCCAGAGGAGTCGCGCGGCCGGAGTTGCGCTCAACGATGCCTCGGCGGTGCCGCCGTTCTCGGTCAGGCGGTCCTCGATGACGCCCTCGCCGATACCCGGCAGGAAGAGCTGGCTGAGGATGAGCACGAGGACGACCGCCGCACCGACGATGGCGGCGATTCGGCCAGCGAGCGACTGCGGAAGGCGTACTGACGGCACGGTTCAAGCTTGGCAGGAGCGTTTGGCGCCGGTACGATCCGTCGCGTCTTGGGGGTAAGAACCACCTGTCACGCCTACTGCGCAGCCGGTCCGAGCGGCGATTGAGTCCTGACGTAGTTCGCTCCGAAGAGCGGTTCGCCCGAGTGGGTGAGCTAGAGCTCTGCTGGCAACAGTTCGGCCTGGATGGCGACCCGCCCCTGCTCATGATCATGGGCCTGGGGGCGCAGATGATCCTGTGGCCCGACGAGGTCTGCGAACTCATCGCAGCGGAGGGCTTTCGGGTCATCCGATTCGACAACCGCGATGCGGGGCGCTCGACGGTCCTCGCGGATGCGCCGACGGGGACGGTCCCCCGAGCGCTCGCGGGTGAGATCCCACCTGGGTCTTACTCGCTGTCCGACATGGCGGGCGACGCCGCAGGGCTCTTGGACGCGCTCGGGATCGATGCGGCCCACGTCGTCGGCGCGTCGCTCGGCGGGATGATTGCCCAGACGCTTGTGATCGAGCACCCAGAGCGCGTGCTCTCGCTGGCGTCGATCATGTCGACGACCGGCGACCGCTCGGTCGGGGAGACGAGCCAGGCGGGGCTCGAAGCGCTGACCGCCGTGCCGCCGCCGGACCGCGACGGGTACGTCGCGACGCTCCTGGAGGCGCGGCGAAAGATCGGATCGCCGGGGTTCCCGTTCGACGAGGAGCGCTCACGGGGGATCGCCCGTCGCTCGTTCGACCGCGGCTTTCACCCGAAGGGCACGGTGCGCCAGACGATCGCGATCATCCTTTCGGGCGACCGGACCGAGCGCCTGGCGGAGATCAAGGTCCCCACCGTCGTGATCCACGGCGAGGACGATCCGCTGATCGGCGTCTCGGGCGGCAGAGCGACCGCCGCCGCCATACCGGGCTCGAAGCTGATCGTGATTCCAGGCATGGGCCACGACTGGCCCGCCGGGGTGTGGGAGCGCGTTGCCGACGCGATTGTGGAGAACGCAAGATCGGAGTAGCGTGTCGAGGATGAAGCGGGGGCTTCAGGCAGTTGCGGTGGCGGTCGGGGCTTGGCTCACGCTTGTCACTTGCGCTGACGCGGCGACGCTCGCGGTCGTTCAAGAGGCCGAGAACGAAATCGTCTTCTACGAGGCCGAGCCGGGGGAGGAGAACCGCGTCCGCGCCGAGTCCGTGGCGGGCCTGATCACCGTCAGGGACATGGGTGCGCAGGTGATCGCAGGCAACGAGTGCTTGCAGGTCTCCGCGCACGAGGCGACGTGCCAGCGGAACGCCGCCTTCCCGATTCAGCCCGTCGCTGCGGACCTCGGCAATGGAGCCGACCGCGCGAAGGCGCCTTCCGGAATCTCCTGGCTCAACCTCGAAGGCGGCCCCGGCGACGACGACCTCGAAGGCGGAGGCGGATTCGACCACATCAACGGAGGAACCGGCGGGGATCGAATGGACGGGAAGGGCGGATCTGGCGATTTCGTCTCCTACTTCGACCCTGACCGGGAAGATGACGTCAGGGTCACGCTTGACGACGATGCGTCGAACGACGGCGGCAACCAGGACGACGACGGCAACGACCGCGTGCTGAACATGGAATCCGCAGCCGGCGGCGCCGGCGACGATCACCTCTTCGGGACGGATGGGGAGAACACCCTCACGGGGCAGAACGGCGCGGACGTCATCGAGGGCATGGGCGGCGAGGACACCATCTTCGGCGGCGAGGGCGCGGACGTCGTTCGCGGCGGCGGCGGCCCTGATGGGCTTCAGCCGCAGGCGGGCGCGGACGAGACCTTCGGCGGCGCGGGCCAAGACGTCTTGTTGCTAGGCGCTGACGGACGGCCGGATCTGTACGACGGAGGCGGCGATCCCGGTGACGAGATCAACGTGGGGACGGGCTCATTCCGGGTCGAGCTGGACGGCAAGGCAAACGACGGCCTCTGCGACCAGTCGCCGTGCGCGACATCGAGCGAGAAAGACAACGTGAGGGACTTTGCGACCTTGAGCGGCGGCTTCGGCTCGGACCTCCTTATCGGCTCGAGCGAGAACGAGTTCTTCGAGCCGTCTCAGGGGGCCGACGTCGTGAAGGCAAAAGGCGGGGACGATGAGGTCTCACTCAACCCGGGCGACGGCGCCGACGACGTCCTCTGCGGCGGGGGGGTCGACACCGTCGACGGCGAGCAGCTTGAAGACGAGCTGGTTGACTGCGAGAACTAGCGCGCGCTGGGCCCATCAGCGCGCGTGCGGGCGCCGTTGCCGTTCGTCTCGTAGATAGCCGAGCCGGGGCGGAGGTCGGCGAGGCTCATCGACGGCCACTCGGAGACGGGACCCTTGGGGCGGTGGATCTTCTCGGGGCGGGACGCCTTCGGCAGCTTGGCGAGTAGCTCGGCGTTCTCGGGCGCGTTCAGCTGTCGCTTGACGGTCTCGATCGCGACCTCGAGCGTGCGGTGCTGGTTCTTGCGGCTCATGAGGTTGGGGCCCATCGAGTCGAGGTCCTCCTTTTGGGGCTGGATGAGGACGACGCCGGTGCCGCGATTGCGCATGGTGCGAGCCTCGGTGCCGAGCCGGCGCCCCGAGGCGCCGCGGACGGCGCGCGCTCCCCATTCGAGCGGGTTCCACTGGCGGGTGGGGTGAAGGGAGGAGGTGGGGTTGAGGCAGATAACGAGGTCCATGTGGGCGTCGCGCAGGATGTCGAGGTTCGAGGTGGAGTACATGCCCCCGTCGACGTAGCGGCGCCCGGCGATGGTGACCGGGTGGTAGAAGCCAGGGATGGCGCAGGAGGCCGCGACGGCGTCGGCTAGTTCGGCCTTGGGCGACTTCGGACGGCCGAAGACGGTGCGGCGCCCGGTGGCGTAGTCGCAGGCGATGACTCGCATGTCCTGGGTGTGGGCTCCAGCCCTCGCCGGACGAGCGGCGGACGATGTCCTTGAGCGGCTCGGTCGAGACGAAACCGCGCGGCAGCCAGCCGGCGGCGATGGAGGCGGGCGGGTAGCTGAACGGCTCGCGCGTGGTGCGCATGGCGAGCTCCCAGGAGCCGGGGCCGATCGGCGGCCAGGCCTTGGCGAGGCGGAAGGTGGCGCCGGCGGAGCGGTCGGCGTCGGCAGCGGGGCTCCCGTGGGCGTCGGTCAGGCCGTCGATGGTCTCGCCGGCCGAGTGGGCGACCATGAACCAGATGGGCGTGCCCGACGCGACGATCGAGCCGATCATGGAGCCGGCGGAGGTGCCGACGATGCGAGTTGCCTCCATCGGGTCCCAGCCGGTCTCGCGTGGCGAGGGCGGAGAGCGCCTCCGGTGAGCCATGCGCCGCCTTGGATTCCGCCCGCGCCGAGGACTAGTCCCACCCTCATGGTGCCCGGAAGGCTATCCAGAGGTACGGCTGGCAAGCCTTTCCGCGTAGGTTGCTGGCCGTGTCCCTGGGGGTCATCATCGCTTTGGCGGTTGTCGCCTCTGGTCGCTCTGTGGGTGGTGGTGACCTACAACCGCCTCGTGCAGCTGCGCCTGGCGTGCGAGAGCTCGTGGTCGCAGATCGACGTCGCGTTCCGGCTCAGGCACGACTTGGTGCCGCGCCTTGCCGAGGCGGTCGCGGGCTACGCGGGCATGAGCGCCAGACGTTCGAGAATGTGGCGGAGGCGCGCTCGCGCGCGGTTGCGGCGAACGATGCGGCTCCGGCGGCTCGCGGGGCCGGCGAGGCGGTGCTTGGCGCCGCGATCGGTCCGGCGTTGCTGCTGGCCGAGAACTACCCTGAGCTGCTCGCAACCGAGAACTTCACGCAGCTCCAGACCGAGCTTTCCTTGGTCGAAGAGAAGATCTCCATCACCCGCCGCGTCTACAACGACACGGTGGAGACGTACAACACGAAAATCCAGGTGTTCCCGCCAGTGATCGTCGCGAGCCTGTTCGGATTCGATCGCCGCGAGTTCTTCGACGCTCCGGTCGAGGCGGAGACAGCACCTGAGGTGAGCGTGGGCGGCACGTGAAGATCGCCGGCCGCATTATCTGGCGCCTGGTCTTCCTGGCGATCTTCGGCGGGATCCTCTATGCGATCGGGCTCGTCAACTGGAGCGAGGTCGAAAAGAGCTTCCGGATCGACCGGGCGGATGTGCGGGTGGAGGTGCAGGACGATGGGAGCCTTCACGTCACCGAACAACTCACCTACGACTTCACCGGCAACTTCTCGGGCGCGTTTCGCGACATTCCGCTGGCGGCGGGTGTAACGGCGCGCAACGTTCGCGGTGAGCGAGGCGGGGGAGGACTACGAGCCGGGCGGCGCGACCGGCTTGGGCTCGTACGACCGGCCGGGGACCTTCGGCGCCGAGCAGCTCACAATCACGGAGCCGGACGGCGGGCCGACGAAGGGCTTCCGCGTCGTGTGGCACTACGAGGCGGATTCCGAGGAGCGCGTCTTTCAGCTCGACTACGACGTCACGGGAGTTGTCGAGGCCTACGACGACGTGATCTACGTGCCGTGGGCGGTGTGGGGGAGCCAGTGGGAGTTCTGCGCTCGACGACCTTCACGCGGAGATCGCGCTTGCGGATGGCGACGAGCAGCCCGAGGGCGCCTGGCTTCGCCCGCGGGGGCTGGGCGTAGACCCCGAGATGGCCCCGGCTCGGCGTCCGTCGACGTCGAGCGGCTGCCTTCAGGGAGGAAGCCGACATGACCGCCGTGTTTCCGCGGAGCGCGGTGAGCTCGGTCGATGGCGCCCAGGTCGAGGAGGGCGACGGGCTCGAGACGATCCTCGCCGAGGAGGAGGAGATCGACGACGACCAGGGGCTCATCTCCAAGGCGGCAGCGTTCGTCGGCGCGAACGTGATTCCGGTGGAGATCGTGTGGACGATCCTCGTCCTGCTTGGCGCCGCGTACCTCTACATCCGGGCGCGCGAAGGGCGGGTCGAAGGCGTCCCGAGATATCTGCCCGAGCCGCCGTCGGACGACTCGCCGGCGCTGGCGTACGCGTACGCGCAGGAGGGCGAGTTCGACGACCGGCTCGTGCTGGCGACGCTGCTCGACCTCGTGGACCGTGGCTTCTATGAGTCGAAGGCGAGCGGAAGGCAAGGAGATGGACCTGGTCCTGTCGATTCCCGAGAAGCGCCCGTCGGTCGATGACCTCGAGAAGTACGAGGCGAAGGCGATGGACTTCTTCGACGATCTTCTGAACGACGGCGGCCCGTGCGAACTCGGAAAGCTCAAGGAGCGCATCCCCGCAGCATTCGGGCACGTGGCGGGCGCGGTGGGAATCGCTGACGACGGCTCTTGACGAAGTGGAGAAGGGCAAGCTCGAGTGGAGCCTGACGCTGGTGCACGCACGCACAACTCTGGCGCTCACGGCCTTCGTCGGCTACCTGGCGTCCTGCTCCTCTACTTCGACCGCACGCATCTTGTCTCGATCCCGCTGTTCGCGATGGTCGCGGGGATGCTGTTCATCTACCTGCTGCCGCAGCGCCACCTGAAGCGCATCGATCCCGAGAGCCGGCAGAGGAACGCCGAGTGGACGGCGTTCTCGCGTGGACGGAGGACTTCCCGCGGCTCTCCGACGACCCGACCGCGACGCTCCTTCTGTGGCGGCGGATCATCGTCTACGCCGTCGCGTTCGGAACCGCCGAGCGGGTGATCGGCTCGGGCAGGATCCCGGAGCCGGTGGTGCGAGGAGGCGATCTCGAGCGGGGTCTGGCTGGTGCCGCACTGGGTGGAATGGACTCGGGCGTCACCCCGAGCTTCGACGGCTTCGCGTCGGCTTCTCGAGCCAGGTCGCACCGTGCAGTCGTCGTCGGGCGGCGGGGGAGGGGGCGGTTTCTCGGGCGGGGGCGGAGGCTTCTCGGGCG
>CAVRWX010000017.1:0-90704 GCA_963725035.1 uncultured bacterium
GGGATTCATTTGCCTGGGCGTGGCACTTCTTGCGACGCCCGCTTCGGCCGGCGCCGAGACGCTGAAGGGCGGCCAGGCCGTCGAGCGCGACTGCGCAGCAGCGCTTGCCGGCGAGGGGGCCGACCGCGCGGTGTGGACATCGCCCGGACAGGGATTCGTCACCGCGAAGCTCCAGGGCGGGCCGCGCGGCGACTGGGAGCTTGCGGCGTTCCGTCGCGGCGAGCCCGTGGGTGCCTCGACCGCGATGGGCTCGAGTGAGCGGATCGACCTGTATGCCGAGCGCGGGCAGCGCTTCGTCATCCAGGCATGCCGCACGGACGGCGGGCCCAAGGAGGTCCGCCTCGACACCTCCTTCGCCCCGTTCCGGCCCAAGCCGGCCGAGCCTGTATCGCTCGCCCGCGTGCCGATCGCAGGGACGGAGGACGTCGCCGAGCTCATGAGCGATGGGAATCGACGTCACGCACCAAGTCGGCCCCGACGCGGCGACGGTCGTCCTTTACTCGCGCGAGGAGCGCCTGCGACTGCTGGAACGAGGATTCGGCGTCGAGACCCTGGTGCCCGACCTCGCGGCCGCCGATGCGGCGATCGCCGCACCGAGGCGCGGGTCGCGGCGCGAGGGACGAACTCGGAACTGCCAAGCGGGCGCACCGAGTACCGCCAGTACGTCGACTACACGGACGAACTGGACGACCTCGCGACCGCTCATCCCGAGATCGCCCGCGAGGTGACGATCGGTGACTCGGTGGAGGGACGCCCGATCCAGGGGATCGAGATCGCCGCCGACGTGGAGGCAACCGACGACGGCCGCCCCGTCTACGTGCACCTGGGCGCCCATCACGCGCGCGAGTGGCCCTCGGCGGAGCTGCCGATGGAGTTCGCTATCGACCTCGTCGAGAACTACGGCACCGACTCCCGGATCACGGCGCTCCTCGAAGACGTGCGCGTCGATCGTGATCCCGGTGGTGAACGTGGACGGGTTCGTCGCGTCTCGGAGCTTCGGGACCTCGGTCGATCGACGACGACCAGAACGCGACGCTCCTGCAGTCGCTCGCCGGCACGGGCGCGTATCGCCGCAAGAACTGCCGGTCCGATCTCGGCAGCCGACGCGCTCCTGCCCTGCTCGGCGCGCACCTCGGGCGTCGACCTCAACCGCAACTACGGCGCCTACTGGGGCGGCCCGGGCTCGTCAGCGGACCCGACCTCGCAGAGCTTCCGCGGCGCCATCTGCCTACTCGGAGCCAGAAGCCCAGGCCGTGCGCGAGTTCTCCTCCGGCATCCACCCCACCGTCTTCATCTCCAACCACACCTTTACCGACGAAGGCCTGTGGCTCCGGCAGCCCGGCTTCGACGCGACGTTCTTCCCTCAGGACTCGATTGGCGCGACCTCCCCTGACGAGGTCGCGATGAAGGACCTCGGCGACGACATGCAGGGCGCGACGGGCTGGCACTCCGAGCGTGGTTACGAGTCTCTCGGCGACATCACGGGCGCGACCGAGGACTGGAACTACTTCTCCCAGGGCTCCTACGGCTACACGCCGGAGGTCCGGGGCCTGAACTTCCACGCGAACTACGCCGACTCCGTGATCGGGGAGTACCTGGGCGACGGGCAGAACGCGGGCGAGGGCGCCCGCGAGGCGTACCTGATCGCGGGCGAGCGGGCCGCCGACCGGGACGAGCACTCGGTCATCGAGGGTTCGGCTCCCGAGACGGCGACGCTTCGCCTGCACAAGGAGTTCGAGACGCCCCTCCATCCCGACCAGGGCGCAAACGCGCACATCGACGATGTCCTCGACTCGACGCTCGACGTCCCCGACGGCGGGGACTACGAATGGGACGTGATGCCCTCCGGGCGCCCGTTCCACCAGGGCGAGACGTGGACGATGAGCTGCGAGCTACCGAGCGAGGACCCGGTCTCACAGGAGGTGTTCGTCGCCCGGGGCGACAAGGCAACCGTGGACTGGGGCGCGGCGTGTGAGGCAGGCGGAGGGATCGATCCGGTCAAGTGCCGGGGGACCGTTGCAACGCTGATCGGCAGCAAGGGCAACGACCGCGGCGCCTCGAAGCTGATCGGCACGCCGGGCGTGGACGTGATCGCCGGCTCGAGGGGCAACGACGTGGTCTACGCGGACCAGGGCAAGGACATCGTCTGCGGAGGCAGTGGAGACGATGTGCTCTGGGGCGGCAAGGGCAAGGACGTCCTGCGCGGCGGTCCGGGCAAGGACGGCTGCCCGGACGCGGAAGGCAACGAGGCAAACAGCTGCCGAGGCATCCAGCCCGCCGGATAGCCGTGCTCCCCTCCCTCGCCGAGAGTTGGAATTTCCACGATATGCGTGGAAATTCCTACTTTGGGTGCGTGGCGGCCAGCTCTGAGGCGAGCGCGTAGGCGACCTTCGCCGCCTCGGCGACCGTCTCGTAGTTCACGTTCTCGGCCGTGTCGGACGGCAGGTGGTAGTTCGAGAGGTAGTTGAACTCGTTGACCGAGCTGAGGTTTGCGATCCGGTAGCCATGGCGCTGCGGGATGATCGCGTCGGTGGACGCGCGGGCGCGGAAGTCGCGCTCCAGGGCGAGGCCGTCGCGCTCCGCCACCCGGGCGACGGTCTCGCGCAACTCGGGGTCGTATTCCTCCATCCACGCGGGGCCCTCTCCCTCGAGCATGATCAGGCGCGGAGAGCCCACGGTGTCGATGCACAGGAACGAGGTCGCGTCCCGGTCGAGCTCGGAGGCGTGGCGGTCCATGAAGCCGCGGATCCCGTCCTGAAGCGTCTCCTCGGCGCCGGCCGAGACCAGCCAGACGCGGATCTCGCGCGGGCTCTCGCGCAGCATCTCGGCGAGGGCGACCAGGACGGCGCAGGCGGTGAGGTTGTCGTTGGCGCCGGGGACGGTCTCCGAGCGCCACATGTCGCCGATCGCCGCAACGGCTCCGAGATTCAGGACGAGCGCCGCCTTGGAGAGGCCGCGGCGCCCGGTCAACGCGCCGGCCAAGCCCACGATCGGCCCGGCGAACGCGCCCCACCACTGGGGAGGCTGGGTCTTGATCGGCGGGATCACGGTCGGGAAGCGCTCGTGGAAGGCGCGGACCGCCGTCTGGTCGAACAGGAAGCCGGTCTGCGCCGCGTCGTGGTGGGCGAGGACGACGAGCGTGTGGGCGGCGTCCGGGTCGCCCGCCTTGGCCAGCACGTTCACGGTCGTCTTCTCCTCGCGCATCGCGCGGCGGAAGATCCGCGGGCCGTTCAGCACCTCGTCGAAGAGCCCGAGTCCAGCCTTGGCCGAGCCCATGGCGCCCAGGAAGCGGTGGCCCTTGAGCGAGAGAAGACGCGCTCACGGCGCCAAGCGCGGCGAGGGTCGTGACCGTTGGCGGGAAGGTGCCCCAGCTCGGCTCGTCCTCGAGCGCAACGTCCTCGAGCGCCGACGGCGCGGAACCGCTCGGCCAGCCACTCGGCCGCTTCGCGCTCGCCCGGCGAGCAAGGCGGCCGGTCCATCGCCGCCAGCGTGAAGACGACCTCGCGCAGCGTCTCCTCAGACGGAAGCGGGACCTTGGTCTTCTTGGTCGCGGCCTTGGGCAAGAGGCCGCAGGCTATACAAGCGCCTCAGGCAGTCTCGCCCGCGGGCGCCGCGACCGGCGCTTCGTCCGCGCCGATCTCGGTGTGCGCCTTCGAGTCGCGGCCGCGGATCAGCGTGAGCGACGCGATGACGCCCAGGACGGCGATGCCCGCGCCGACCATGAACGCGTCCGCGTAGCCCTCGGTCAGGGTGGCCGGGTCGGTGGCGCCTCGCGATCGAGGAGAACGCGACGGAGGAGAGGATCGCGAGGCCCAGGGCGCCGCCGACCTGCTGCGAGGTGTTGATGAGGCCCGCGGCGAGGCCCGCCTCGCGGTCCTCGACGTTGCTCATCGCGGCGATGGTGACCGGCACGAACGCGAAGCCGAGACCGACGGCGGCGAGCAGCGACGGGAAGAGGACGTCGCCCACGTAGCTGCCGTCGACCGAGATCTGGCTGAACCAGGCAAGGCCGCCGGCGATGAACGCCATGCCGGCCGCCATCACCGGCTTGAAGCCGATCTTCGTGACGAGCTGAGACGCGATCCCGGCCGCGAGGATGATCGATACGGCCAGGGGCAGGTACGAGAGCCCAGCCTTGATGGCGCTGTAGCCCAGCACGTTCTGCATGTAGAGCGAGATGAAGAAGAACATGCTGAAGAGCGACGCTCCGGTCAGAATCCCGACCACGTTCGCTCCCGGTCAGCGTCCTCAGGCGGAAGATGCTGAACGGAACCAGCGGCGCGGGCGAGCGGAGCTCGATCGCGACGAATGCCCCGAGTAGCGCCAGCGACGCCGGCGATCAGCACGAGCGTCTGGGACGAGCCCCAGCCGACGTCGGGCGCTTCGACCAACGCGTAGACGAGGAGCGAGAGGCCCGCGGTCACCGTGACCGCGCCAGGGATGTCGAAGGTGCGGTTCTCTGCGTCCGAGTGGCTCTCGAGGATCAGGCGCGGGGCGAGCATCGCAGCGCCGATCCCGATCGGGACGTTGACCCACAGGACCCACTCCCAGCCCGACGTACTCGGTGAGGAGGCCGCCGAGGAGCACGCCGGCCGCGCCGCCGGATCCCGCGACGGCGCCCCAGACGCCGAGCGCCTTGTTGCGCTCGGATCCGTCCTTGAAGGTGGTGGTGACGATGGAGAGCGCGGCGGGCGAGAGCAGCGCGGCGCCCAGGCCCTGGACCGCCCGGGCGGCGATCAGCGACGCCCTCGGACTCGGCGAAGCCGCCGGCCAGGGAGGCGGCGGCGAAAAGGAGGAGGCCCGCGATGAAGATCTCTCCGGCGACCGAGGAGGTCGGCGAGGCGGCCGCCGAGGAGCAGGAAGCCGCCGAATGTGAGGACGTAGGCGTTGACGACCCAGGAGAGGCTGTCCTGGTCGAACTGGAGGTCCTGCCGATCGTCGGCAGCGCCACGTTCACGATCGAGGCATCGAGGATGACCACGAACTGCGCCATGCAGAGGAGTGCGAGCGCAATCCATCTCTTGTCCAGTACTCGCGCTCGTCCGTCATGCCGTTTCTCCTTCGGTTTTGTTGTGCCGCCTGGCTGCACAATCGGGACCTGGAGTTCCGGTTCCGCAACCTGCGTATAATCGGAACTGGAGTTCCGGTTCCGAAAGCTACCATAGCGGAACCGTGGTTCCGTTTGCCACCTCCCTTTACATACCAATGACGATTCCCGTACAAGCCCTCCCCCGCGTTCAGCGCGCCGACGCGCGCCGGAACCGCGAGGCCGTGATCGAGGCGGCTCGAACGCTGATGGCGACGGCAGGACTGGACGCGCAGATGGATGACATCGCGCGCGAAGCCGGCGTCGGCGTCGGCACCGTCTACCGCCACTTCCCGAACAAGGAAGACCTGATCTACGCGCTTACCGAACGCCGGTTCGAACGCCTCGCCGAGCTTGCGCGGGAGGCATTGGCAGAGGACGACCCCGGGCCCGCCTTCGAGCGCTACCTCTTCCGCGGCGCTGAGCTTCAGGCCATCGACCGCGCGCTCAACGAGGTGATGCGCGACCGCCCCGACGCCATGCAGGCGGCGGCGCAGAAGGTTGGCGTGCTGGAACTCGCCCGCGAGGTGATGACCCGTGCGCAGGACGCCGGCCACATCCGCGGCGACGCCGTGGCCGAGGACATCCCGATGCTCATGTGCGGGCTCGGAACCTCAACCCCAGGCTCGAGCGGCCCGTTCGTGAGCGCCACCTCGTGGCAGCGTTTCCTGGCGGTGATCCTCGACGGTCTCCGGGCACCGGGCTCGTCGCCCCTGCCCCCGCGCTAGCGAGTCAGCTCTTCAAGCGCCAGGACGATCGAGCCGTACGGCTCCCCGGTCGCGCGCTCCATCCCGATCTCGCACGTCCGGTTGGTCGAGAGGTAGGCGTCGAACGGGCCTCGCTCGGCAAGCTCGGCGGCCTGCGCCGCGGTCGCCGACGCGGTCAGCTCGGGGTGAAGCATTCCGCGGTCGCCCGCGAAGCCACAGCAGCGCGACGCGGCGGGAACGGCGACCTCGTCGGCCATCTCCGCCGCGACTTCTGAGAGCTTTGCGGCCAGGCCCAGGTGGCGGGTTGCGCACGTCGGGTGGATCGCGACGCGGCCGAGCTTTCGCTCGATGCCGAGGTTCGGGATCAGCCGCTCAACCCATTCGACCGAGTCGAGGATCTCGAGCTTTCCGTGTCGCTCCTGGACGTCCTCCGGGAGGACGGCGAGCGTCTCGGATGAAAGGCCGAGCGTGCACGAGGAGGCGTCGCTCACGATCGGCAGCTCTCCCTCGCCAGACCAGGCCCAGAGCTTCTCGAACGTCTGACGCGCCATCCACTCATGCGCTTCGCGATGGCCCTTCGACGACCAGGGGACGCCGCAGCAGCTCCCCCCGACATCGGGCGGGATCCATACCGGCATGCCCGCCCGCTCTGAGACCGCGACCGTCGCGTCGGCCAGGCTCGGGCCCGGGCGGGCCTTCTTCGAGGCGCCCATGATCCGGTTGGTGCACGAGGGGAAGTAGACGGCCGCCGCGCCATCGCGCTTGGTCGAGCCGGGAAGCGATTCCGCGGCCTTCGGCAGGGTGCCGCCGCCGAGGCGCTCCGCGACCGGCCCGGCGCGAAGGCCCGCACGAGAGGTGTGCTCGACCTTGCTCCAGTTCTTCGCGGCGTGCATAGCCAGCTTCTCTTCCCGGGCCGAGTGCTCCTTGGCTCGAAGCTCCTTCACCAGCTTGCCCGTGTCGATCGAGAGCGGGCAGGCAAGGACACACGATCCGTCTGCCGCACACGTTTCGAGCCCGTCGTACTCGAACTCCTTCGCCAGCGCCTTGGCGACCGGCGAGCCCTCGGCCTGCCGCGCCATCTCTCGCCGCAACACGATCCGCTGGCGCGGAGTCGTGGTCAGGTCCTGACTGGGGCACGCCGGCTCGCAGAAGCCGCACTCGACGCAGGTGTTCACGACCTCCTCGACCTCGGGGGTCGTCTTCAGGTTCTGGAGGTGGACGGCCGGGTCGTCATTCATCACGACGCCGGGGCCGAGGACGCCGTCCGGGTCGGCGAGGCGCTTGACGCGCCACATCAGCTCAGCCGCCTGCTCGCCCCACTCGCGCGCGACGTATGGCGCCATGTTGACGCCCGTCCCGTGCTCGGCCTTCAGCGAGCCGTCGTACTTGTCACAGACGAGTTCGACCAACCCCTCCATGAACGCCTCGTAGCGGTCGAGATCCTCCTGCTTCGCGAAGTCGGGCGTGAGCATGAAATGGAGGTTCCCGGCGGACGTGTGGCCGGCGACACCCGTCAGGAACCCGTGCTCGCCGAGGAGCGCCTGGACGTCCTTCGCCGCCTCGGCGATCCGCGCCGGCGGCACGCAGACGTCCTCGACGATCAGCGCGGTGCCGGGGATCCGCAGGCGCCCGACCAGGCCGTGGAGCCCCTCGCGGACGCGCCAGCTGACCTCGATCTTTTCGTGCTCGTGAGTGAAGTCGGCCGGGCGGATGAGGTTGTCCTCTCCCACCGCCTCGATGGCTGCGCTTTCTGACTTGTCCAGCGACTTCTCATCGTCGGAGCCGAACTCGACCAGGAGCACGGCGGACTCGGGCGGGAGCTCGAGCCAGTCCTGGGGCGCGCCCGGAATGTTCATCGCGGCGACCATCAGCGCCGGCGCGACCATCAGCTCGACCGCGCTCGCACCCAGTTCGACCAGATCGGGCACGGGGGCACAGGCCTCGGGGATGCCCGCGAAGTGCAGCCACGCGGTCGTTGTATGGGCGGGTACGGGAAGGGTTTCGAAGGTCGCGTCGCAGATCAGCGCGAGCGTTCCCTCCGAGCCCACGATGAGCCGCCGGAAGATCTCGACGGGCTCGTCGGCGTCGAGAAACGCACACAGGCGGTAGCCCGTCGTGTTCTTGATCTCGAACTTGTGGCGGATCCGCTTGGCGAGCTTCTTGTCAGCGCGGATCTCGTCCCGGAGCTCGGTGAGGCCGGCGGCGAGCTCGGCTTCCTCGGATTCGAAGCGGGCCGCGGCGTCGGGCGCGGACGTGTCGATCACGGTCCCGTTGGCAGTCATGAAGGTCATGTCGCTGACGGTCTGGTACGAGTCGAAGCGCGTCCCGCACCGCATCCCGCCCGAGTTGTTGGCGACAACTCCGCCCACCGTCGCGATGTCGGTCGAGGCTGGGTCGGGGCCCAGCTTCCGGTGGTGGCGGCTCAGCACCCGGTTGGCGTGGCCGAGCACGGTCCCAGGCCGCACCTTCACGCGAGCTGCGTCATCGTCCAGAATCTCGACGCCGCGCCAGTGGCGCCGGACGTCGACCAGGATGCCCGCTCCCTGCCCCTGGCCGTTCAGGCTCGTGCCGCCCGCCCGGAAGGTGACCGGGATGCCGTGCTCGCGGCCGTAGGCGATCACGCGGGCAACGCCCGCCGCGTCGCGCGGCTGGACGACGACCTGCGGGATCAGGCGGTAGGGGCTCGCGTCCGAGGCGTAGCGGACGAGGTCGGTCGCGCGACCGAGCACGGAGCTCTCGCCGACGAGCCGCGCGAGGTCGGTGCGAAGCGGCTCGGGCGTGCCCTCCGCGACCCAGTCTGGCGCTCGGTCGGGGGCGGCGGTCGTCACGAGGAAGCCCTTAGAACAGCCACATGCCCGGCGCCACGCCCACCTCGACCAGCTCGGGCTTGGGCGAGGCGATCGCGGTCCTGAGCGCGTCGGTCAGGGAATCGGCGTCGTCGACCTTCGTGGAGTTGACGCCGTAGCCGGACGCGACAGCCGCGGTGTCGAGGGCCGGAAGGTCGAGGCCAGGAGAGTTCTCGACCTGCTCGACCATTGCGAACCACTTGAGAATCGCGTACTCGGAGTTGCGAAGGACGAGCACGGTCATCGGCACGTCGTAGGCGACGGCGCTCCAGAGCGCCGTGATCGCGTATTGCGCGGAGCCCTCGCCGATCACACAGACGACAGGCCGGTCGGGCTGCGCGATCTGGACGCCGACCGCGGCCGCCAGGCCGAAGCCCAGGCCGCCTCCGGCGCCGAAGTAGTAGGAACCGGGCCGCGAGAGACGCATCTGATTGCGCAGGGCGAGCGTCGCCGACGGTGCCTCCAGCACGATGATCCCGTCCTCGGGAAAGGCCTGGCGCAGCGCGTACATCGCCGCGGTGCCGGTGATCGGGCTCTGCTCCTCGCCCGGGATGGGGTCGGGCAACGAGTCGCCGGCGTCCCGGTCGGACTCGCCGACGCGGCCGAACAGGTGGAGCAGGCCCTTCTTGACGTCGCCGATGATGGCGTTGCCCATCGGTGCGCGGGCTGCCTCCTCGGGGTCGGAGGTGAGGTGGACGAGCTCGGCGCCCTCGGGCAGATACTCGCCCGGCAGGTACGGGTAGTAGGGGAAGACCGAAGAGCCCACGACGAGGATCAGGTCGTAGCCCTTGAGCGTGTCGGCCACGGGCGCGATGCCTGGCGGCAGCGTGCCGCGGAAGTTCGGATGGCCCTCGGGGAAGCCGAGCCGGCCGCCGCCGGTGGCTGGGATCGCGAAGACGGGCAGGTTCTGCTTCTCGGCGAGTTGGACGGCGATGTCCCAGGCGCCTGACGCGTCGATGTCGGGTCCGGCGATCATCACGGGCTTCTGGGCCTTCTCGAGCGAGGCGGCGAGGGCCTCGATCGCGTCGGGATCGGGCGCGGGAGCGCCGGCGACTTCGCGCGCGATCACATGATCGGTCAGGGCGGGGTCGGCCTCGCCGTCCCAATCGTCCATCGGGATCGAGACGAACGCGGGCCCCTTCGGCGGGGTCGCGGCAAGGTGGATCGCGCGCGCCAGGGCATGCGGGACGTCCGCTGCCCGCGCGGGCTCGAAGCTGGACTTGACGAGTGGATGCGGCATCCGGGTGGCGTCGCGGTTGGTCAGGTTCGCCTGGATGCCTACGTGGGGGCGCACCTGCTGGCCCGCTGTGACGAGGAGCGGCGAGTGGTTCGCCTGAGCGTTGAAGATCCCGCCCATCGCGTTGCCCACGCCCGGCGCCGTGTGGAGGTTCGCGTGCCCGACCGTCCCCGACGCCTGCGCGTAGCCGTCGGCCATCCCCATCACGACCAGCTCCTGGAGTCCCAGGACGTACTGGAAGTCGGACGGGAAGTCCGCCAACATCGGCAACTCCGTCGAGCCGGGGTTGCCGAACATGGTCGTCATCCCGTGCCTGCGGAGCAGCTCGTAGGAGGCCTCGCGAACGCTCGTCACGAGCCGGACACTATCGGCGGGACGCTCAGGCGGGCCGCGCGCTGATCGCCCAGGTGGACGCAGGCGCAACCACGGACCCGTCCTCCTGCACGAAATCGCCGAGCGCGGTGCGCAGGTCGGCCACGATCTTGGGCCGGATCTCGTCGATCCGGTCCCCCCACGCCCTCAGGACCTCCGCCGCCGGCCCGAGGTCCATGTTGAACTCGACCGCCTGATCGAGGTCGTTGCCGATCCGGTAGGAAAGGTCCTGGCGCGCCAATCGGATCTCGCCGAAGCCGGCGTGAACCAGCACGTCGGTCACCGTGTCCGCGTTCGCCATCGAGAACGGGCCCGGGCCGCATTTCGGCACGTCGGACTCCTCCGGCTCCTCGAGGTATTCGGCAACCACGAGCTCTGCCCGGTGCATCACGTCGTTGTCGAGTTTTCGGCGCCAGACCACGATGTTCAGGACGCCGCCGGGCGCGAGCGCCTGGCGCACATTGCGAAGCGCCGCCACGGGGTTGGCGAAGAACATCGTCCCGAACCGCGCGAAGGCGTAGTCGAACTCCCGGTCGAAGGACTCTGTCTCTACGTCCTGGGCCGCGAAGGTGACGTTCTGCGCTCCGCGCTCCCGCGCTTCATCGATGGCGGTTTCGATCATGCGCTCAGCGACGTCGACACCGTGGGCGCTTCCGTTCTCACCGACGATCTCGGCGAGCCGCGTCGTCGTATCGCCAAGGCCGCACCCGATGTCCAGCACGCGGTCGCCTACTGCCGGGGGCGTGAGACGGATCGCGTTCTCGCCGTGCTCGCGCAATCCGTCAGCGACCAGGTCGCGGTACTTGATCCAGACCTCGTACAGCGGGCCGTTCCAGGCCTCGGTCGCCTCGACGTTGTCCTCGACCTCGCGGATTCCGGACTCCATGGCTCGATTGTAGACCTGGAGGCGTGAGATGAGCACCTTTAGGTGCGAAAGCAGCAGGTGTCGGTATGCGTTTAGATTGCGCGCGTGGCCGAGACGCTCACTCCCGCCGAGGCCGCTGCGCGCCTGCTCCCCTCCGACACCCTCGGCATCCCGCTCGCAACCGGGCAGCCGCCGGGATTCATGGCGGCCCTTGGCGAGCGCGACGACTGGCAGGACCTGAAGGTCTACGGCGCGCTCCTGGGAGTCGGGACCGCGCTCTTCAACCACGAGAACGTCCATTACCTCTCAGGCTTCTTCGGCCCGTTCGAGCGGGCGCTCCGCGACGCGGGCGCGAACATCTCGTTCGCGGCCGCGGACTTCCGCCGCTTCGCCCCGCTGCTCGAGGAACAGAGCCCGCGCGTGATGGCGACCGCCGCCGCCCCGCCCGACTCCGAGGGCTGGTGCTCGCTCTCCCTTCACGCCGGCGGCACGTCCGCCGAGATGATCCGCGCGGCGGCCGACCCGCAGCGCCTGCTCGTGGTGGAGACCTCGCCCAACTACCCGCGCACCTTCGGCGTGCCGCCCGAGCACCTCCACGCCCTGAAGGTCGACGAGATCGACATCCTGGTCGAGGGCGAGGGCTCTCCCCTCCCCCTGCCCGATGTCGAGCCGACGGAGACCGACCTCGAGATCGCCAAGCACGCGGCCACGTTCGTGCCCGACGGGGCGACCCTCCAAACCGGCATCGGAACCATCCCCTCCGCGATTGCCACCCGGCTCGCCGACAGCGAGAAGGGCGACTTCGGCGTCCACTCGGAGATGTTCACGAACGGCCTGATGGCGCTCCACGAGGCCGGGAAGGTCTCGAACGCACACAAGGGCTGTTACGACGGCGTCTCGGTCGCCACGTTCGCGGCCGGGTCGGAACAGCTCTACAGGTGGCTCCACGAGAACGAGGAGGTCGCGTTCCTTCCGGTTGAGATCGTCAATTCGACCGAGGCGATCGCCCGCAACCGCAAGATGATCACGATCAACGGCGCACTGGCGATCGACATCCACGGGCAGGTGGTCGCCGACACGATCAACGGCACACAGTTCTCCGGGATCGGCGGGCACGAGGACTTCATCGCGGGCCCGGCCCTCGACGTCGAGGACCGCTCGCTCCTGTGCTTCCCCGCCACCTTCAAGCCGAAGGACGGCGAGCTCCAGTCGCGCATTGTGCCCTGGTTCGAGGCGGGCGCCGTGATCACGACGCCGCGCCATCAGGTCGACGTGATCGTGACCGAGTTCGGCGCCGCCGAGCTCCAGGGCAAGACAATCCACCAGCGGGCGCTGGCGCTGGCCGCCATCGCCCACCCCGACTTCCGCGACGAGCTGATCGAAGCTGGGGAGCGGGCCACCGGCGGCCGCGCGCCGCAGGGCTGACCAGAGAGTGAGCAAATAGGGTTCGGAGCCCGTGAATCCGCTGGACGCAATCCTCGGCCCGGTTTCGCGCGCCGGGGCGGCCGCTCAGAACGCGCTCGAGGTCGCCCGCTTCGGCGGCCTGGAGACCGGCGAGGAAGCATCACCGTTCGACGTCGTCGCGACGCGGCCGATCTACCGCCTGCGCCGCTACTTCCCGCCGGCCAAGGGTGATGACGCAGGCGCCCCGGTGATCCTGGTGCCGCCGATGATGCTCGCGGCCGAGATCTACGACGTGTCGCCCTCTTCGACGGCCGTCGGAACCCTTCACGCTCAGGGAGTCGATCCGTGGGTCGTCGACTTCGGGGCGCCCGAGCACGAGGAGGGCGGCTTCGAGCGGACGCTCACCGACCATGTCCTGGCCGTCTCCGACGCCGTCGACCTCGTGCGCAAAGCGACCGGCAAGGACCCGCACCTCGGCGGCTACAGCCAAGGCGGGATGTTCTGTTACCAGGCGGCGGCGCTCCGCAGGGGCAAGGGACTTGCGAGCCTGATTACGTTCGGCAGCCCGGTCGACACCGCGGCCGCCATGCCATTGGGAATTCCGGAGGATGTCGCGGCTCGCGTCGCGGACGTCCTGGCCGTAAGCCCGCTTGCACGCACAGCGGTCCCCGCATGGATGTCCCGAACGGGGTTCAGGATGCTCGACCCCGTCAAGGCGGCCCGCCAGCAATTCGACTTCGTGCGCCAGCTCCACGACCGCGACGCGCTTCTGCCGCGCGAGCGACAGCGCCAGTTCCTCCAGGCCGACGGCTGGGTCGCTTGGCCCGGTCCCGCGCTCGCCGACTTCCTGAAGCAGTTCGTCGCCCACAACCGAATGCTGGATGGCGGATTCGTGATCGACGAGCGGCTGGTCACCCTGGCCGACATCGAATGCCCGATCCTCACCGTCGTCGGCGAGGTGGACGAGATCGCCCCGGCGGCCGCGGTGCGGGCGATCGTCCGCGCTGCCCCGCGGGCCGAGGTCTACGAGCTCGCGCTTCGCGCCGGTCACTTCGGCCTCGTCGTCGGATCGGTATCGACCTCGACCACGTGGCCGTCGGTTGCCGGCTGGACGCGCTGGCGCGACGCCGACGCTGAGCTGCCAGACACCATCCGCCGCGTCGAGGCGTCGAGCGAGCTGGAGAACGCCGGAGCGGGTGCGACCGCGCGCGCCGGCTACGGCCTCTCGCTCGCCGGCGGGGTCGCCTCGAACCTGGCGCGATCGATGCTCTCGGGCGCCGCCCGCACCGCGTCCAGCGTGCGCGCGATCGGCTCGGAGGCCTTCTCCGAGTTGCCGCGGCTGATTCGCCTCGACCAGGTCCGGCCGCGCACGCGGATCTCGCTCGGGAAGCTCCTCGACGAGCAGGCTGACGACCACCCCGAGCAGGTCTTCTTCCTCTTCGAAGACCGCGCCCACACCCACGCCGCCGCCAAGCACCGCATCGACTCGATCGTCCGGGGCCTCATCTCTATCGGCGTCCACCAGGGCGAGCACGTGGGCGTCCTCATGGAGCCGCGGCCGACGGCGCTCACCGTCGTCGCCGCGCTCAACCGGCTTGGCGCCGTGGGCGTTCTCCTTCGCCCCGACGGGGACGTCGAGCGCGAGGCGGAGCTTGGCGAGATCGCACGCGTCGTCTCAGACCCCGAGCACATGGCCGAAGCCGGAAAGGCCGGGGTGCAGGTGCTGGTCCTGGGTGGTGGCGCCGGTCCGCGCGATCTCGGCCGCGGAGTGGTCGACATGGAGCGGATCGACCCGGACAAGGTGAAGCTTCCCGGCTGGTACAAGCCGAACCCCGGCCGTGCGCGCGACCTCGCCTTCATTCTCTTCACCGGCTCGGGCGACCGCACGCGTCCCAACCGCATCACGAACCGGCGCTGGATCCTCTCGGCGTTCGGGACCGCGGCATCCGCGTCGCTCTCCGAATCAGACACCGTCTACTCGGTCACGCCCGTCTATCACCCGTCAGGCCTCATGGTGAGCTTCGGGGGCGCGATCGCGGGTGGCGCTCGGATCGCGATGGCGCGCGACTTCGACCCCGCGACGTTCTGGGATGAGGTGCGCCGCTACGGCGTCACGGTCGGCACCTACACGTGGACGATGCTCCGGGACCTGGTCGAGGCTCCGACCAACCCGAACGAGCGCCACCATCCCGTCCGCCTGTTCATGGGCTCCGGCATGCCGCAGGGGCTCTGGACCCGAGTCGTCGACCGCTTCGCGCCCGCCCGGATCGTCGAGTTCTACGCCTCGACCCAGGGCGAGGTGGTCCTTGCGAACGTCTCCGGCCAGAAGATCGGCGCGATGGGCCGACCGCTGCCGGGCTCTGCCCGCGTGCGGATCGCCGCGCTCGACCTGGAGGGCGGCAAGCTCAAGGCCACGGACGACGGGTTCGCGCGCGAATGCGACACGAACGAGATCGGCGTCCTGGTCTCCGAGGTCGACCCCGACGTGAACCCGACGGCCGAGACGCCCCTTCGCGGAGTCTTCAGGGCCGACGACGCGTGGGTCGCGACCGACGACCTGTTCCGCAAGGACGCGGATGGCGACTTCTGGCTCCTCGACTCGATCACGACGCTGATCCACACCGAGGACGGCCCGTTCGCGCCGACACCCGTTCGCGATGCGTTGTGGTCCATCCCCGCCGTTGACCTCGCCGTCTGCTTCGGCGTACCCGATCCGGACGGGGCCGAGGCGCTCGTTGTCGGAGCCGTCACGCTCCGCAAGGGTGAAAGGCTCACCATTGCCGACCTCGAGGAAGCGCTCTCGGCTCTGCCAGAGAAGGCCCGCCCCCACTTCGTCCGTGTGGTCGACGAGATCCCCGTCACGACGTGGTACCGCCCGATCACCTCACCACTCAAGGCCCTCGGCGTCCCCGACGGCTCAGACGGCGTCGCCTACCGGATGAACTCGGACGGCGGGTACAACAAGGTCGCCAAGCCCAAGCCAAAGCCCAAGGAGAAAGCAAGTGCCTGAGTTCGAAACGGTCAACCTCGAGGTCGCCGACGGCGTGGCGACGGTCGAGCTGAACCGGCCCGATGCCCTCAACGCATGGAACCTTCAGCTCGGCGAGGACCTGCGCGGCGCGCTCGAGTCGGTTGCCGCCGACGAGGCCGTGCGCGCAGTGCTCATCACCGGCGCCGGCCGGGCCTTTTCCTCCGGTGCCGACCTGACCGAGACCCGCGAGGGCACCTCCGACTCGGTGGACGACGAGGGCAACTTCGACCTGTCCAAGCGCCTGCGCGAGCGCTACCACCCGATCATCCACGCGATCCGCGACATGCCGAAGCCGGTCGTCTCGGCCGTCAATGGGCCCGCCGCCGGGATCGGCTGCTCGCTCGCGCTGTCGGCCGACCTCATCGTCGCGGCCCATTCCTCCTTCTTCCTGCTCGCCTTCGTGAACATCGGGCTCGTGCCGGACGGAGGCTCGACCGCGTTCGTGCCGGCGCGCATCGGGCTCGCCCGCGCGGCGGAGATGATGATGCTTGGCGAGCGCGTGAGCGCCCACAAGGCGCTCGAATGGGGCCTCGTCAACACCGTCGTCCCCGACGAATCGCTCCACAGCGAGGCCCGCGAGCTCGTCGAGCGCCTGGCGAAAGGCCCGACCCGCTCCTATGCGGGCGCCAAGGAACTTCTCAACCGCCGCGTCTACGCGGACCTGGCAGGTCAGCTCGAGGCCGAGGCGGACCAACAGCGCGCAATGGGCAAGTCCCAGGACTTCATCGAGGGAGTCATGGCATTCGCCCAGAAACGCGAACCGGAATTCAAGGGCCACTGAGCGCGTCGCCGCACAACACCGCGCAGCTCGACGCCTGGGCGTGGCAGGTGCTCAGGCCGCTCTTGGACGGGCGGCCGTACCTGCCCTGGACCGAGGGCGCCATCCGCCCCGCGGCCCTCGTCGCGGTCCTCAACGAGATCGCGTTCGCAGAGCGCCGCCGGATCGTCGAGCTCGGGTCCGGTGTCTCGTCGATCGTGATCGGCCGCCTCCTCGCGCAGCGCGGCGGGAAGCTCACAGCCGTCGAGCACGTTCCCGACTGGGCTGCGCTGGTCCGCCGGCAGGTCGAGCGCGAGCGCCTTCAGGACTTCATCGACGTGGTCGTCTCCTCGCTCGAACCGCACCCTGCCAGCTGGTCGGGCGCACCGTGGTACTCGCGCGATTCGGTCGCTCTTCTGCCCAGCGACATCAGCCTGCTGCTGATCGACGGTCCGCCCGGCTACGGCGAGGGCATGACCCACAGCCGCTATCCGGCCCTGCCGGCGCTCGCCGACCGGCTGGCCGCCGATGCCCTGGTCTTTCTCGACGACGCCGATCGCGAGCCCGAGCGCGAGATCATCGCGCGCTGGGCCGAGGAGGTCCCGGGCTGGTCGTTCGGGATCGACGACGCGAGCGGCCTGGCGGTCGGCAGCCGCAGCTAGTCGTCCTCCTTCGCCTGTCCCGGCGGGACCTTGCCGTTCGGGTTGGCCGAGTTGCTCTCGGTCACAGAACCCTCGCCCGCGGCAGCGCGTGCCTCGTCCAGCGTCCTTTGGACAGTCTCAGTCTGGTCGCCGAACGTCAGGCGCTTCTCCAGGTACGGGATGGCCTCGGCCGGCCGTCCGGCGAGGAGCAGCGCGTTGCCGAGGTTGTACAGGGAGTAGGCGTAGTTGATGTCGCGCGAGTCGTCGGGGTAGTAGTCCACCGCCCGCTGAAGGATCGGGATCGCCTCCTCGGGCCTTCCGGCGTCGATCAGGGCCTTGCCCTCGTGGTCGAGTGCGATGGGGTCGATGGCTCTCCGCCCCTGTGGCCGCTGGGGTCGCGGGGCCGCCCGAGCCCTGGTCGCCCGATCCCGAGCCCCGGCTCCCGCTGGACTCGGGCTCCTTGGCCGCGTCGCCGTTCGAAGCCGCCGGCTCGGATGCCGCGTTACCGCCGCCGGTGGATTCCTCGCCTCCCAAGCCGATCGCCTGCGCGATCGCGATGATCGCAACCACGGCCAACAGCGCCACGCCCGCGATGGCGGCCGGTCGCGCCGACCGTCTTTCGGCCTGGACGATGACCCTGCGTGGCGCGGGCTCACCCGCCCAGGCACTCGCGCCTGCCGGCGGCGCCGAGCGCGCCACGGCATCGAGCTCGCCTAGAGCCGCGGCCGCGGACACGGGGCGGCCGGACACGGCTTCGGCGGAGAGGCGCTCTGAGAGCGCGAGCGTCTCGGGCGATGCGTCGTGGCCGATCGCTTCCCGCAGGACAACGCCAGCCGCGTAGAGGTCGGAGCGCGCGTCGGCCGGTTCGCCGGCCCAGAGCTCAGGAGCCATGAACTGCGCGGTGCCGGGGATCTGCCCAGTCTGCGTGAGCGAGGTGGCATCCTCGGGACGCGCGACGCCGAAGTCCGTGAGGCAAGCCGTCCCGGCCTCATCGAAGAGCACGTTCCCCGGCTTGATGTCGCGATGGACGATCCCGGCGGCGTGAATCGCCTCGAGGGCGGTCAAGAGGTCGCGTGCGAGCCGCTCCGGATCGGACGGCTCGCCCATCTCCATGCGGTCCCAGAGCGATCCGCCGGGCATGTACGCCATGACGATGTAGGGGCGCTCGTCGCTCGCGTCGAAGTCATAGACGGACACCAGGTTCGGATGGCTGAGACCCGCGACCAGGCGAGCCTCGCGCCTGAACCGGGCGAGCCAACTCTCATCCGATGTGAGCGCCTCCGAGAGCACCTTTACCGCGACCGGGCGATCAAGCACGGTGTCGTCCGCGAGCCACACCGTGGCCGCTCCACCGATGCCCAGGCGGGACTCCAAGACGTAGCGCCCCCCACGCAGGAGGGTGCCCTCATCGATCGTGCCGATCATCGCGAGAGGGGTGTCGAGATCGTCCGAGTCCTAGCTCGAGCCTCCGTTCGCCGAGGTCTTGGCGGCCTTCGCCTCGGGCGTCTCGGTGGTCGCGACAGAGGTCGGCTCTTTCTCCCCCGGGTCGACGACCACGTCCGGCTCGCCTCCCTGGGACTTCTTCCAGAACGCGACGGCGCCCGCCGCGGCGCCCGCAGCCCCAACCGCCGCGACGGCCTTGCCTTTCGTGGTCTCGAGACCAGATGGCGCGCTCTTCGTCGTCGACACCACACGGTCTCGTGCGGTCTTCGCGCCTTCGGCGACGACTTCACCGGCTGCCTGGGCGGCATTCCCGACTGCCTTCCCGGCGTCTCCCGCAACGGCGCCCGCCGCCTTGACGCGGTCAGTCGCGGTCTTCGGCTTCGAACGTTTCAAGCTGGACATCTGATTTCCCTTTCGATCGTTGTTTCGGTGCTCCTGAGGCGCTACCCGCCCCCTGGCATGCGAAACTGCGTCCCCATGGATGCGATGGGCAGGGGCCGAACGCGTGCGGTGGCACTCGCCGTCTTGCTTGCCTGCGCAGGAGCAAGCGCACTTCCTGCGGTTGCCGCCCACGGTGAGACAGAACCCGATCTGATCACCACCATCGCCTCTCGCGGATCCAACGAGACGCGCGAGACGATCCCCATCACCCAGACCCGCGGCGCCCAGCCCTTCGTGGTCCTCTCCGAACGCGTGAATGCCGGCGGCGGTCTGCGACGCGGCGACATCCTGCGGGCTACCGCCGAGCTCCAGCTCTCGACCACGTGCGTCCTGCCTGAGCCGCGCTGCATCGGCAGCCGCTACAGCTACAGCCCCCGCATGGACGCGCAGGTCGTCCTGGCGTCGAGCCCCAACGCCACCGGCGGGTCAAGCGCCGATCCGATCTCGAAAGTAAAGACGAGGCGCTGCAATCAGCAGCGGCCGAACCGCAATCATCACTGCGTCTTCGTCTTCGACGACGCAGTCCGGCGGGTGAAGAACGCCGGGAATCTCCCTTGCCCACCCGACGCCTGCTTCCTCAACGTCATCGCGTCGGCCGACCACCACAACGCCGGCGCCGGGGACGTCGTGATCGTCGGCGCCGACCGCCCCGACGGCTCGGTCGACGGCGACAAGGCCCGCATCGACGGCCTGCTCGAGCGCGGAGACGTCCCCCCTCCCGACATCCGGGAGGGCGATCAGAAGATTCGCGACACGGTGCCGATCACACCAAGCGGGGACGGCCCCTCCGGGCAAAGGGTGGTCCGCTCACTCCGCCTCGACGGCCTCAGGAAAGGCGACGTGATCAGGATCAGCGCCGAGCAGCGGATCGGCATCTCGAGCGTCCCCTACAACGTGTTCATCGGGACCAGGATGATCCTGTCCACCTCGCCGACCGAGACCCGCACCAACGGCTTCGTGGCCAAGGTGATCTCGAGCGGCGGCGAGATCACCGAGCAGAACGGCTTCAACTGCACTCAGGGAGGGAGCGCGCACCAGGATCCGTGCAACGCGCCGAAGGCGGCCACCGCCGTCGTCAAGCGCAGGATGCCGGAGCGCGGCGGCGAGCCCAAGCCGGTGTTCGTGAACATCGTCATGGCTGGGCTCCCGAAGCTCACGACCGGGCAGCCGAACGACAAGATGAGTGTCCTGGACGGCGGGATCCGGACCGAGCGCTACCGCTTGCCTTAAGCGACTAGCCGCCGCCCAACGCACCTGCCTTCGACGCCGTGAGCCTGCCAGGGGTTCGCCGAGGGTGATATACGCAATGGGTGGCCCCGCTCTCCTCCACCGTCGTTCTCTCCGGATCGGGCGTAGACGCAGACGAGGTGGCTTCCGTGGCCCGCGGGAACACCCGGGTTGAGGTGGGTGACCGCGCGCGCGAGGCGATGGCGGTCAGCGCAGGGATCGTCAAGCGCCACGCAGACTCCGACGAACCGGTGTACGGCGTGTCGACCGGATTCGGTTCGCTCGCGACCGTGCCCATCCCGCGTGAGCGCAGGCTGGAACTGCAGCGCTCACTGATCGTCTCTCATGCCGCCGGCATGGGCCCGCCTGTGGAGCGCGAGGTCGTGCGGGCAATGATGCTGCTGCGCGCGAGGACGCTTGCGATGGGCCGCTCGGGAACGCGTCCCGAAGTCGCCGACGCAATCTGCGCGCTTCTCAACGCGGGCATTACGCCGGTAGTGCCCGAGCATGGTTCGCTCGGGGCGAGCGGAGACCTGGCGCCGCTTGCGCACTGCGCTCTTGCATTGATCGGAGAGGGCGAGGTTGATGGCCCGGCTGGGCGCTCGGCCGCGGCCGATGCGCTTGCCGGTGCGGGCATCAAGCCTCTGGTGCTCACCGAGAAGGAAGGCCTGGCGCTGATCAACGGCACCGACGGGATCCTCGGGATGCTCGTGCTCGCGATCGTCGACCTTGGCCTACTGCTCAGAACCGCGGACATCGCGGCTGCGATGTCGGTCGAGGCGCTCCTCGGCACCGATCGGGCCTTCGCCGAGGACCTCGTGGGTCTGCGGCCACAGCCCGGCCAGGCAGCGAGCGCCGCGAACCTCCGTCGCCTCCTCGCGGGATCTCCCGTCGTCGCGAGCCACCGCTACGGCGATCCCAGGGTTCAGGACGCCTATTCGCTGCGCTGCGCCCCTCAGGTCCTGGGGGCCGCGCGCGACGCCCTGGCGAACGCCGAGGCGACGGCGGCGGCGGAGCTCATGGCTGCGATCGACAACCCCATGGTGCTGCCAGACGGCCGGGTCGAGTCCTGTGGCAACTTCCACGGGGCTCCTCTTGGGCTGGCGTGCGACACCCTCGCCATCGCGATAGCGCAGGTGGGGGCAATCGCCGAGCGCCGCACCGACCGGCTCCTCGACGCAAAGCGCTCCCAGGGCCTACCGCCTTTCCTGGCAGCCAACCCAGGCGTCGACTCGGGGATGATGATCGCGCACTACACCCAGGCAGCCATGGTCGCTGCCAACCGTCGTCTTGCCGTCCCTGCCAGCAGCGACTCCATCCCAACGTCCGCGATGCAGGAGGACCACGTTTCCATGGCATGGGGCGCTGCCCGCAAGCTCCGTGAGGCGGTCGCGAACCTCCGGCGCATCATCGCCGTCGAGCTCGTTTGCGCAGCGCGGGGCCTCGAGCTCCGCTCGCCGCTCGAGCCCGCGGCGGGAACCGGTGCGGCGCTAGCGGCGATCCGCGAGGCCGACGCCGGGCCTGGCATCGATCGATACCTGGCGCCGGAGCTTGGGGCCGTCACTGCATTGATTTCATCCGCAGCCATCAGCGCGGCCGCGGAGGCAGCGGTTGGGGAACTCGCGTGAGCAGCGCGCGCGAGGTCCGGGCGGCGCGCGGCACCGACCTTCGCTGCAAGGGCTGGCAGCAGGAGGCCGCGTTGCGGATGCTCGAAAACAACCTGGATCCCGACGTCGCCGAGCGGCCGGACGACCTCGTGGTCTATGGCGGCACGGGCCGCGCCGCCCGCTCATGGGAGGCATTTGACGCGATCGTTGAGTCGCTGCAAGCCCTCGAGGCCGACGAGACGCTGCTCGTGCAATCGGGCAAGCCGGTTGGTGTCTTCCGAACCCACGAGTGGTCGCCTCGTGTCCTCATCGCCAACTCCAATCTCGTGCCTGACTGGGCCAACTGGGACGAATTCCGGCGCCTCGAGTCTCTCGGCCTCACGATGTACGGGCAGATGACCGCAGGCTCCTGGATCTACATCGGGAGCCAGGGGATCGTGCAGGGCACCTATGAGTGCTTCGCCGAGATCGCGCGCCGGCGGTTCGGCGGATCGCTGGCCGGAACGATCACGCTCACCGCGGGGCTCGGCGGCATGGGCGGCGCGCAGCCGCTCGCGGTGACCATGAACGAGGGCGTCGCCCTGTGCGTCGAGGTCGATGACTCCAGGATCGACCGGCGCCTCGAGACGAGGTACCTCGATGAGCGTGCCGCCGACCTCGACGACGCGACCGCCCGATGCCTCGAAGCCAAGCGGGCTCGCAAGCCGCTGAGCGTGGGCGTCCTCGGCAACGCGGCGGAGGTCGTGCCCGAGCTCCTGCGCCGCGGCTTCGAGGCCGACATCGTGACCGACCAGACCTCGGCGCACGACCCGCTCGTCGGGTACGTGCCGGCCGGGATGAGCCTCGACGAGGCCGACGCCCTTCGCGAGAGCGATCCCGACGGATACATCAGGCGAGCGCGCACCTCTTGTGCGGCCCATTGCTTCGCGATGGTCGGCTTCATGGAAGCTGGAGCGGAGGTCTTCGATTACGGAAACAGCCTGCGCGCCGAGGCTGAGCTAGGCGGATTCGAGCGCGCGTTCGCCTACCCCGGCTTCGTCCCGGCCTACGTCCGCCCGCTCTTTTGCGAGGGCAAGGGGCCATTCCGGTGGGCGGCGCTCTCCGGCGACCCCGCCGACATCGCCGCGACCGACCGCGCGGTGCTCGAGGAGTTCCCCGACGACGAGGCGCTTGCCCGCTGGATTCGCATGGCCGGCGAGCGGATCGCCTTCCAAGGTCTTCCGGCTCGTATCTGCTGGCTGGGCTACGGGGAGCGCCGGCGGTTGGGTCTGCGCTTCAACGAGCTCGTCCGCTCCGGCGAGGTGAGCGCGCCGCTCGTGATCGGCCGCGACCACCTCGACTCAGGCTCGGTGGCCTCGCCCTATCGTGAGACGGAGGCGATGGCCGACGGATCCGACGCCATCGCGGACTGGCCTCTCTTGAACGCCCTGATCAACACGTCGGCGGGCGCTTCCTGGGTTTCGATCCACCATGGCGGCGGCGTGGGCATCGGTCGCTCGATCCACGCGGGCATGGTGTGCGTCGCGGACGGCACCGAGCTCGCCGACACAAAGCTCGACCGAGTCCTCACAACGGACCCGGGCATGGGCGTGATCCGCCACGCCGACGCCGGATACGAGCGCGCCGCAGAGGTCGCAGCCGAACGCGGCGTGCGGGTCCCAATGGCGGATCCCGGCCGGTGACCGTCCTCGCGATCCGGGAGATCGGGGATCCCGTCTTACGCGAACGATCGCACGAGGTCAGCGCCGAGGAGCTCGCGAGGCCCGAGACTCAGCGGCTGATCGACGACATGATCGAGACGATGCGCCTGGCAGGTGGCGCGGGGATCGCGGCCAACCAGGTCGGCGAGGCAGTCCGAATCGCGGTTGCCGAAGTCAGCGGGAAGAACCCTCGGTACCCGTACAAGCCCGAAATCCCCCTCACGGTGTTCGTAAATCCGGTGATCGAGCCGATCGGCGAGGTCTCCGGCCTCATCAACGAGGGCTGCCTCTCGGTTCCCGGCGTTCGTGCGGAGGTCCCGCGCCGGCTCGAGATACGGGTGCGTTATGTCGATCGTGAAGGCGTCGAGCGCGTCGAAGAGAAGCGGGGGCTCACCGCGGGCACGTTCCAGCATGAGGTCGATCACCTCGACGGCCTCCTCATCGTCGACCGCGCCGACTCGAGATCGCTGTCGAGCTGGGAGAGCTACGAGCGGTTTCATCGTGACGACTTCGAGCGTCGCGCACTCGAGATCGTGGAGCGCTTCGGCCAGTGACCGCGTACTGGTGCGAGCTCGCATGGCTTGGGGGTGAGCGGGCTGAGGCCGGCGTGCTCGCCGAGACGGACGGAGCGCTCCTCGGCTCGGTCCACACCGGGGTCGCCAAGGCGCCTCAGGGCGCGACGGTCCTGCGCGGGCTGACGCTGCCGGGATTCTGCAACGCGCACTCCCACGCCTTCCACCGGGCGCTCCGGGGCAGGGTTCAGAGCGGGCGCGGGTCGTTCTGGACGTGGCGCGAGCAGATGTACGAGCTCGCCGATTCGCTCGATCCGGACAGCTACCAAGCGCTGGCCCGAGCGGTCTTCGCTGAAATGGCGCTCGCCGGGATGACCGCCGTGGGCGAGTTCCACTACCTGCACCACGGGCCTGGCGGGAGGCCATACGAAGATGCGAACGAGACCGGGCGGGCCCTGGTCCAGGCAGCCGCAGACGCCGGCATCCGGATAACCCTGATCGACACTTGCTACCTCGAAGGCGGCGAGGGCCGCGAGCCGGAGGGCGCCCAGCGGCGCTTCGCCGACCGTGATGCCGAGGCCTGGGCGGAGCGCGTGGACGCGCTCGGAGACCTGGGGCCTCACGCCCGCGCCGGAGCGGCGATCCACAGCGTGCGAGCCGTCGGACCCGCCGAGTGCGCCACCGTCGCCGCATGGGCCGCGCGCAGCTCCGCGCCGCTCCACGCTCACGTGTCCGAGCAACCCGCCGAGAATGAGGCGTGCGAGGCCGCGCATGGGCTTACGCCCACCGGCGTCCTCGCCGAGGCCGGCGCTCTGAACGAGCGATTCACGGCGGTCCACTTCACCCACTCGTCCGAAGGCGACCGTGCCGATCTCGGTAGCGCCGGGGCGACCGCCTGCCTCTGCCCCACCACGGAGCGGGACCTGGGCGACGGAGTCGGGGCTGCCCGGGCGATCGCCGACGCCGGCGCCTCGCTCTCACTCGGCTCGGACTCCCACGCCGCAATCGACCACTTCGCCGAGATGCGGGCCACGGAGCTCGACCAGCGGCTCGTGACGGGCGAGCGCGGACTGCATTCGAGCTCCGAGCTGCTTGGTGCCGCGACGCTGGACGGCCACCGTTCGATCGGCTGGCCAGAGGCAGGCACGATCGCCCCCGGGTCGTTCTGCGACCTCGTCACGGTTTCGCTCGACGGGGTTCGCCTCGCCGGCGCCGGCGCCCACAACGCCTTGGACGCCGCAATTTTCGCGGGCGCGGCCGACGATATCCGTAGCGTCGTCGCGGGCGGGCGCGAGGTCGTGCGCGACGGTGCGCACTTGACGATCGACGTTGCGACTGAGCTGCGTGAGACGATCGCGGGCGTCTGGACATGAGCGCGCTCGTCATCGACGACATCGGCCTTCTCGTCACCAACGATCCCGAGCTGGGCGACGGCCCGCTGGGCCTCGTGCGAGATGCGGCGCTTGTGTTCGAGGACGGCCGGGTGGCCGCAGTCGAGCGCGCGGGCGCGGCCGGCGACGAGCGCCTCGACGCGGCTGGCCGGTGCGTTGTCCCGGGATTCGTCGACTCACACACTCACCTCGTCTTTAAGGGTGACCGCTCGGAAGAGTTCGTGGCCCGGATGGCCGGGGCGCCGTACGAAGCGGGCGGCATCCGGGTGACGACAGAGGCAACCCGCGGCGCCAGCGCGGTTGAGCTGGAGCGCCTGGCCCGCGGCCGCCTCGAGGAGGCGCACCGCGCCGGGATCACGGAGATCGAGATCAAGTCGGGGTACGGCCTCGACGTTGAGCACGAGCGGCTCCTGTGCGAGGTCGCGGCACGCCTCGCCCAAGAGGTGACGTTCCTCGGCGCACACGCTGTGCCGATCGAGTTCGAGGGTCGCGCAGACGACTACGTGTCGCTCGTGTGCGGCGCGATGCTCGAGGCATGCGCCCCCTATTGCCGCTGGATCGACGTCTTCTGCGAGCGTGGCGCCTTCAACGCGGAGCAGTCGCGTGCTGTGCTCGAGGCGGGTCGTGACGCCGGGCTGGGCCTCCGAGTCCACGGCAACCAGCTAGGCGAAGGTCCTGGCGTTCAGCTCGCCGTCGAGACCGGCGCCGCCTCCGTGGACCATTGCACGTACCTCTCGGACCCCGATATCGAGGCGCTGGCGAGCTCGGATACCGTCGCGACGTTCCTGCCCGCGACCGACTTCTCCACTCGCCAGCCGTATCCGGACGCGCGGCGGGTCATCGACGCGGGCGCCAATGTCGCGATCGCGACCAACCTGAATCCCGGGTCGAGCTACACGAGCTCGATGTCGTTCTGCATCGCGCTTGCGGTCCGGGACCTCAAGATGACGGCTGACGAGGCGCTCCAGGCGGCCACGCTAGGCGGCGCCCGCGCGCTGCGGCGCGACGACATTGGCCGCCTGAGTCCGGGCCTCCGCGCTGACGCCGTGGTGCTTGACGCGCCCTCACACGCACACCTCGTCTACCGGCCCGGCGTGCCCCTCGTCGCGGCGACGTTCGTGGCTGGCGAACGCGTCTAACCCGTCAATCGGGCCAGCCGTCGACGAACAGGTCGAGCACGAGCTCCGCGTCAGGGGCCGAGTACTTCGAGAGGTCTGTGATCCCGTCCTCGGCCAGAACCTCGTCGTCGATGTATGCGTTGCCGGTGCACTCGCGCGGGTCGCGCTTGACGATCGCGTAGGCCGCGTCGGCGTAGATCTCGGGGGTGCGCGAGCGCGCCATCGCCTCATCGCCGCCCAGGAGGTTCTGGACCGCAGCCGTCGCGATGATCGTGCGGGGCCAGAGGCAGTTGGCGGCGACGCCGTTCTCCGCCTCGTCCTGGGCGAGGCCGAGGGTGAGCATCGTCATCCCCATCTTCGAAAGCGTGTAGGCCGAGTTGCTCTTGAGCCACTTGGGGTCGGCCGAGAGCGGCGGCGAGAGCGTGAGGACGTGCGCGTGATCGGACTCGCGCAGGTGCGGAAGCGCCGCCTTGGTCAGGACGAAGGTGCCGCGGGAGTTGATCGACTGCATGAGGTCGTAGCGCTTCACCTCCAGGTTGGCCATCGGCGCGAGGTTGATCGCGGACGCGTTGTTGACGACGATGTCCACCCCGCCGAACTTCTCCGCCGTCTGGGCCACCGCGTCGGCGACCTGCGCCTCGTCCCGCACGTCGCCGACGATCGGCAGCGCCTGGCCGCCCGCTTCCTCGATCTCCTCGGCGGCGGTGAATACCGTCCCCGGCAGCTTCGGATGAGGCTCCGCGGTCTTCGCGATCAAGGCGACGTTCGCCCCGTCCTGAGCGATCCGCTTCGCGATCGCGAGGCCGATCCCGCGGCTCCCGCCCGACATGACAACAGTGCGGCCCTGAAGTGACATGGCCGGCAGCCTATTCAGCCCGGCTCCAGGGGTCGTGGCGGATCTCGGGTCCTCTGTCGCCGTCTCCGAAAGACTGGCCAGTCGAGGCGGGTCTCGCACTTAGAATGGTGCGATGGCGCTGCCCCCTGGCCCCCGTGTCCCCGCCACCGTCGCCACGGCCCAATTCACTCGCCGTCCGCTCGACACCCTGCTTCGCTGGCACGGGAGGTACGGAGACGCCTTCACCGTGCGGTTCCTGGTCTTCGGCACCGGCGTCTACGTGGCCGACCCCGCGGAGATCCGCAAGATGTTCACCGGCGACCAGTCGGATCTTCTGGCGGGTGAGGCCAACTCGCCCTTGAGCCCGATCCTTGGAGAGTCGTCGGTCCTGGTCCTCGACGGCCCCGAGCACATGCGACAGCGAAAGCTCCTCTTGCCACCGTTCCAGGGGTCGGCCGTCCACTCGTTTCGCGAGGTCATCCGCGACGTCGCGGACGCCGAGATCTCGGGTTGGCGCGAGGGGGACGAGTTCCCGTTGCGCGAGCGGATGCGAGCGCTCACGTTCGACGTCATTTGCCAGGCGGTGTTCGGCGTGACCGAGCGCGCGAGAATCGAGCGCCTTCGGGCCGCGCTCCTGGCGGTCATCGACATGGGCACGATCTTCATGCTCCCCGCGCTCATGCGCACGGACCTCGGCCGGTTCAGCCCCGGGGGCTCGTTCTCGAGAAAGCTGGCTGCCGCGGATGCGATCCTCTTCGACGAGATCGCCCGCCGGCGCGAGGTGCCGGACCTCGACGAGCGCACCGACGTTCTCTCGCTTCTGCTTCGCGCACGCGACGAGGAAGGCCGCGCGATGACGGACCGCGAGTTGCGCGATGAGCTGTTCACGATGCTCGGGGCGGGCCACGAGACGACGGCAACCGGCTTGGCCTTCGCCTTCGACCTGCTCACCCGCCACCCCGCCGTGATGGCACGCCTACGCGACGAGATCGAGTCTGGGAGCGACGATTATCTCGAGGCCGTCGTGACCGAGAGCCTGCGTCTCCGGCCGGTGATCGACGCCGTCGAGCGCACGCTCGCGCAGCCACGGACCGTCTGCGGCTGGGACCTACCGGCGGGAATTCGCGTTTACCCGGCGATCGCGCTCGTGCATCGCCGAGAGGACATCTACCCGCAGGCCCACGAATTCCGGCCCGAGCGGTTCCTCGACGCGGACACCCCCTCGTACGCGTGGCTGCCGTTCGGAGGCGGCATCCGGCGCTGCATCGGCGCCGCGCTGGCGCAGGCCGAGATGGCCGAGGTAATCAGGGCGGTCGTCCAGAACGTCGAGCTCGAGGCGACGAGATCCGAACCCGACCCCGTCGTCCTGAAGGGGATCACGCTCGCGCCGAAGTACGGAACGCCCGTCCGGGTGCGAGCCCGTACCCGAGCCCGCTCAGCCCGCGCCGAGGGCCGGCTCGAGCTTCCGGTGCCGCTGAGTTGACCGCAAAGACCGAGAAGTCGCTCGACGACATCTACGGCGCTCCCTCCGCGAACTTCATCGAGGGGCGCGACGCGCTCGTGAAAAAGCTCAAGGAAGAGGGCTTAGAAAAGGAAGCCGAGCGGGTCAAGGCGCTTCGAAAGCCCTCTAAAGCCGCGGCGCTCGTGAACGCGCTCGCGCTCGAGGACCCAAAGCAGGTCAAGCGCTATCTCGGGCTCGCCGAGAAGCTCCGCAAGGCGACGTCGGGGAAGGTGGATGCGAAGCGGATGCGCGAGCTCGCCCGGGAGGAGGGCGAGTTGCTCGAAGAGCTCGTCGCGAGGGCTGGCCAGCTTGGGGACGGCGCCTCGGCATCGACGCTTGACCGCGTGCGCGAGACGCTTCAGGCAGCGCAGGTGGACGCAGACGTGGCGGAGAAGCTTCTTTCCGGCCGGGTCGAGCGCGAGGAACGCGCCGCCTCGGTGGGGCTCGACAACCTGGCCGCACCCCCCAAGGCGGGTCGAAAGCGATCCTCGAAGCCGAAGAGCAGCGGAAAGCCCGACTCCGGCGCCAAGGAGAAGGAGGCGAAGCGCAAGCGAATCGCCGAGGCGAAGGAAGCGCTCTCAGGCGCAAAAGCCGAAGCGCGAGCAGCCGCGCGGGAGGTTGCTCGTGCCGAGGGCGAACTGGCGAAGGCCGAACGCGCCCGCGACGCGGCTGATGGAAGGGTCGAGCGCGCCGAGGCGAAGCTCGAAAAGCTTCGCTAGCCGGCGCTCATGATCGCGCGGATGTGGTCGAGGCCTGAGGCCACCGGCGGTAGCCTCCCGCGGGATGGCATCATCCAACGGCTCGGCCCGCAACATCTCCGTCGGCATCGTCGGCGCGGGGTTCGGCGGAGTGGGCATGGGAATCCGCCTGCGCCAAGAGGGGATCGAAGACTTCGAGATCTTCGAGCGAGGCGAGACGGTCGGCGGAGTGTGGCGCGCGAACACCTACCCCGGCGCCGCCTGCGACGTGCCGTCGCACCTCTATTCGTTCTCGTTCGCGCCGGGACACAACTGGTCGCGCCGCTACGCGCCTCAGGCGGAGATCCAGGAGTACATGGAGGAGATCACCGACCGCTTCGGGATGCGCTCGCACCTTCGGCTCGGAACCGAGGTCACGTCAGCGACGTTCGACGAGGCCTCCGGCCGCTGGACCGTGACGCTAGACAACGGCGAGTCGCGCGAGTTCGACCTGCTGGTGACGGCATGCGGACAGCTCACGCGCCCCCAGGTTCCCCACGTCGAAGGGATCGACGACTTCTCAGGAAGCGTCTTCCACTCGGCCGAGTGGGACCACTCCCACGACCTCAAGGGCCGCAACGTTGCGGTGATCGGCACCGGCGCGTCGGCGATCCAGTTCGTGCCCGAGGTCGCGAAGGAAGCCGGCACGCTCACGATCTACCAGCGCTCGGCCCCCTGGATCCTCCCGAAAACCGACCGCGAGTACCCCGAGTGGGAGCGCCGCATCTTCGAGCGCTTCCCCGCTCGGGTCGCCGCGGCGCGGGCCGGGTTCTTCACCTTCTTCGAGGCCGGCACCTACGGCTTCACCGGGACACACGCGGTCCTGGCCCCGTTTCGAGCCGTGGCCAATGCCTACCGCTCGAGTGAGCTCGAGGATGACCCGGAGCTCTACGCGCGCGCCACCCCCGACTACGAGATCGGCTGCAAGCGCGTCCTCTTCACCAGCGATTGGTACCCGACCCTGCGCGAGCCAAATGTCGAGCTCCTGAACGGCGCCGTCCAGCGTGCTACGGCGACGGGCGTCGTCGGCTCCGACGGCGTCGAGCGCGAGGCCGACACGATCATCTGGGGCACGGGCTTCGACGCCTCACGCTTTGTCTCGCCCATGGACGTGCACGGCGCGGACGGCCACTCACTCGACGAGATCTGGGGCGACTCGCCCGAGGCGTTCCTGGGCACAACCGTCTCGGGCTTTCCGAACATGTTTCTGATGTACGGGCCCAACACGAACCACGGCTCGGGATCCGTCCCCTACACCCTCGAGTGCCAGTTCAACTACGTGATCGACGCGATCCGGCGCATGCGCGCCGGCGGCCTGCGCTGGATCGACCTCAAGCCGGAGGTCCAGGCGCGCTGGCGCCAGGAGATCGACCAGCGCTCACGGGACACCGTTTGGACGACCGGCGGCTGCACCAACTGGTACACGAACGAGGCCGGCCGCAACACGAACAACTGGGTTGGGCCGTGGCTCGAGTACCGCCGCCGCACGCGGCGCATCAACCCGGGCGACTACCGGGCCGCGCGCGCCTGATGGCCACCCGGGGCGCAGTCGTGGTCACGGGCAGCTCGACCGGCATCGGGCGCGCCTGCGCCGTCGCGCTTGACCGCGAGGGCTTCCACGTCCTGGCGGGCGTGCGAAAGGACGCCGACGGAGAGTCGCTCAAAGCCGCGGCCGCCGGGGTCGAGCCCGTGATCGTCGACGTGACCGACGCAGCGACAATCGAATCCCTGCGGGCCAAGGTCGACGCGGAGCACGCCGGACGGCTCGCGGGACTGGTGAACAACGCCGGGATCTCGGTTGCCGGTCCCCTCGAAGGAGTCCCAATCGAGGAGTGGCGGCGCCAGTTCGAAGTCAACGTGATCGGTCAGGTCGCCGTGACGAAGGCGCTCCTCCCTGCACTGCGCGCGGCGAAGGGACGGGTGGCGTTCATGTCGTCGGTTGGCGGCAGGAACGCGATCGGGTTGCTCGGCCCGTACGGCGCGTCCAAGCACGCCATCGAGGCCATCGGAGACTCCTTGCGCCAGGAGATGAAGCCGTTCGGCGTCAACGTGGCGATCATCGAGCCGGGCTCGGTCGCCACACCCATCTGGGAGAAGGGGCTCCAGGATGCGGACCAGATGCGCGCCGCCCTGGGCGACGAGGTGAATCGTCTCTACGGCGAGCGCCTCGACGCCTTCCAGGCGCTGGCCGAGAAGACCGGCGCCGCGGGCGTGCCGCCCGAGGACGTCGCCAAGGCTGTCTTGCACGCGCTCACCGCGGATCGGCCGAAGACGCGCTATGTCGTCGGGCGCGACGCGAAGGCGCAGCTTGCCATGAAGGCCGTCCTTCCCGACCGGGCGCTTGACCGTCTGATCGCGCGGTTGACCGGCGGCTAGCCCGACAGGTAGCGAAGCCCGCCTGCCACACTCGATGGCCATGCCCGGCGAAGAGTTCACGGACATCGGTGAGGGGATCACCCTCTGCCACGAGAGCTTCGGTGACCCATCGGACCAGGCCATCCTGCTCGTGATGGGCCTGGGCACCCAGATGGTCGCCTGGCGCGAGGACTTCTGCGACCAGCTCGCCGCCCGCGGGTTCCACGTCGTCCGTTTTGATAATCGCGACGCAGGCCTTTCGACGCACCTGAGTGGCCCGCCGCCGACGCTCCCGCAGATGTTCACCCGCAAGGTTCCAGACGGCGCTTACTCGCTCGAGGACATGGCGGACGACACGCTCCGCCTGACCGAGAAGCTCGACCTGGGCCCGGTGCACGTCGTCGGCGCATCGATGGGCGGGATGATCGGGCAGGTCATGGCGGCGCGGCATCCCGACCACGTGCGTTCGCTCGTCTCGATCATGTCGAACACCGGATCGCGCTGGACCGGCCAGCCCGCGCTGAGCGCCTACCGGCTTTTCTTGAAGGAAGCTCCCGGCGAGCGCGAGGCATTCATCGAGCACGTGCTGAAGCTTTTCGCCATCGTCGGCTCCCACGGCGATCTCTACGACGAGGCTTACATCCGCGATGTGACCGGCCGCAGCTTCGATCGCGATCACGATGCCGTGGCCGTGGGCCGTCAGCTGGGCGCCGTTCTCAAGACCGGCAAGCGCGACGCGATGCTGCGCTCGATCAAGGCGCCGACGCTGGTGATCCACGGGACCAAGGATCGCCTGGTGCGGCCGTCGGGCGGCAAGGCGACGAAGCGCGCGATCCCCGGCGCCCGCCTGATGTTGATCGAGGGCATGGGCCACGACCTCCCCCGCGGCGCCTGGCCGCAGATCCTGGACGGCATCGCCGAGAACGCTACGCGGGCGACGGACGTCCGCGAGTCGCAGCTCGCCGCCTAGCGCGGCGGGCTGAAGCTGAGCGGATAGGTTCGGCGCCCAATGCCGGCCGTCCCTCGACTTCCGTTCGTGCCGGACCTCCTGAACAGGGTCAAGATCCCGGGGGACCTGGATTCGGTCACCACCATCGGTGACGAGGCGCCGGACGGCGGCTCGATCGGACCCGAGGGCGTCGAGAAGATCTGGACGGCGGCGGTCGCCATGTACCGCTCAGGCGTCCACCCCGCCGTGCAGGTCTGCGTCCGCCGCGAGGGAGAGATCGTGCTCGACCGGGCTATCGGCCACGCGCGCGGGAACGGCCCGGACGACTCGAAGGACACGCCCAAGGTCCCCGCCACCCCTGACACGCCAATGACCGTCTACTCGGCCGCAAAGGGCGTGACCGCGTTCGTCGCGCACAAGATGGTCGAGAAGGGGCTCTTCGCGCTCGACGACCCGGTCGCCTCATACATCCCGGGGTACGACAAGAACAAGAAGGGCTCGATCACGATTGGCCACGTGCTCTCGCACCGCGCGGGCGTGCCGAACCTTCCGCGCGAGGCGCTTAGCCTGGAGTACGTCAACGACCGCGAGTACCTGGCCAAGGTGCTTTGCGACGCGAAGCCAACGTCGGAGCCGGGCAAGCAGCTCGCCTACCACGCGATCTCCGGCGGGTTCATCATCGGCGAGGTCGTCCAGCAGGTCACGGGCAAGTCGATCCGCGACGTCCTGGCCGAGGAGTTCCTGGACCCGCTCGGATTCCGCTGGACCAACTACGGCGTTGCGCCGGAGGACACCGAGAAGGTCGCGCTCAACTACCTGACCGGGCCGACCACGCTGCCCCCACTGTCGAACCTCCTGCAGCGAGCGCTGGGCGCACCCTTGGACGAGCTGGTCGAGACCACGAACGACGACCGCTTCGTCACCGGGGTCGTGCCGGCCGCCAACCTCGTCACGACGGCCCACGAGCTGTCGCGCTTCTTCGAGATCATGCGTTGCGGGGGCGAGCTGGACGGTGTCCGCGTGATCGAGACCGACACGATCCGCAAGGCACTGGAGGAGCAGTCACACCTGGAGATCGACTTCTCGCTCGGGTTCCCAACCCGCTTCAGCTACGGCCTCATGCTGGGCGCCCAGCTCCTGAGCCTTTACGGGCGCGACACGCAGCATGCGTTCGGTCACCTCGGCTTCACGAACATCCTCGGCTGGGCGGACCCGCAGCGCGCGATCTCGGCTGCCGTCCTAACGAACGGCAAGCCGATCCTCTATCCGGAGCTGCCGCGCTTCCTGATGCTGTCTCAGCGCATCACGTCGGAGTCGCCGAAGGTCGGCAACTCCGAGATGCTGCTCTGACGTCGGTTGTCGACGGAGGCGGTCCAGTCGGTCTTCGGGCTGGAGCAGTTCCCGGAGCCGCTCGGGTCGATCGGAACTTTCGAACCTTTCACCTTCATCGTGCCCTCGGCCTCGCCGCCGCCCTTGAGCTTCCCAGACAAGGGTCAGCCTCGCTTGAGGATTGCTCGGGTTGCCGAGGATCGCGTCGGCCTCGAACTTTTTGTCCTTCACCTTGGGAGCGAAGCTCAGGTTCCCCGATGTCGTCTCAGGGCCGCTGTTGCACTGAACCGGGAACCCAACGAAGGTGAAGGCCTTGACCTTTTTCCCGTTGTTCGTGTTCTTGACCTTGAAACTAAGCGTCCCGCCGGGCTCGAACGTGCCGTTGTAGGACTTGGTCGCGGCCCCTACCGTCGTCGGCGCGACAAGCCCAACCACACAGACCCCCGCTAGGGCCAGCTGCTTCCTCATATCCCTACGCTCCTTAGGTCGACGCGACTCGAACGAGCCGCTTTGCAAGCTTATTGAGCTTCTGCGCGGCTGTCTGTGAAACGGCGCCGGTGTGGGTCACGTCGCCGCCGTCGACGATCCAGACGTACGCGCGCCTGCCGCCCATGCGGCTGATCCACACGTCGTCGGAGATCTTGGTCGCGACCTTCTTGAGCGACTTCTTGAGCGCGAAGCAGCCCTTGACGAGCGTGTAGCGGTCGGTCGTAGTTCCCGTTTCCGCGTGGGCGGCGATTTGCGCCGGTTGCCTCGCAGCCCCGCTACCGTCCGGAGTGGACCGGGGGTCTATATCTCGTGGAACAAGGCAGTACCCAAACACGCCCCTGGCATCGCTTCGGCCTGAGCGGTCGAGCCGTGATTGCGGTCGGAGCCTTGGCGGCGGTCCTCGTCCTCATCATCGTGATCGCGGTCCGCTCGCTGGGCGGCCCCAGCGCGACCACGGCCGTGGACGGCTACGTGGCGGGGCTAGAGGACGCCGACCCGGACGCCGCGGCCGCGTTCACCGACGGCGATCCAGCTCTGGTCGCCGACATCATCCAGGCGAACATCGACGGCCTCGACGGGGCGACGCTCGACGCCGAGGTGACCGAAGTCTCCGAGAGCGGCTCCGACGCCACGGCGAAGGTCCGGATGGACTGGGACGTGCCCGAGTTCGGCTCGTTCTCCTACACCAACGACGCGATCACGCTGACCCAGGCCGACGACGAATGGCTCATCGACTGGTCGAGCCGAGCGATCCATCCGGCCCTGCGGGAGGCTGGCGAGCGCCTCGGCACCGTTGAGGTCTTTGCCGATCGCGCACCGATCCTCGACCGCGACGGCGAGGAGCTCGTCTCTCTCGGCCCCGTTGTCGACGTGGGCGTCCTGCCCTCGGAGGTCAAGGACGTCGCGGCGACGGTCGGCGCGATCGCGGCAGTCACCGAGGTCGATCCGGAGACGCTGACGAAGGCAATCGAGGAGGCGGAGCCCGACGACGTCGTCCCGGCCATCACGCTGCGCGAGGAGGACTTTGCCCCGGTCGAGACCGAACTGCGGGCCGTTCCCGGCATCCAGCTCGCCGGGCGCGAGACGCCGCTCACGCCTACGCGCGACTTCGCGCGGGCGCTGCTCGGGACGGTCGGGCCCGCGACTGCGGAACAGGTCAAGAAGTCCGACGGCGAGCTCGACGCCGACGACATCGTCGGCCAGTCGGGTCTCTCGGCCGCGTTCGAGGAGCAGCTCGCCGGCGAGCCAGAGCGCTCCGTGGTGGTCAGGAACGCCGAGGGCGAAGTGGTCGAGACCCTGGAGACCCACGAGGCGGAGCCGGGTGAGCCGCTCGAGACAACGCTCTCCGCGGAAGTCCAGGTGGCCGCCGAGGAGGCGTTCGCCGATGTCGAGGGCGCGGCGGCGCTGGTCGCGCTCGACCCGAAGACCGGCGACATCCTGGCGGTCGCCAACCGGCCGACGGACGAGGGCGCCAACATCGCGTTCACCGGCCAGTACCCGCCGGGCTCGACCTTCAAGGTGATCTCCACCGCTGCGCTCTTCGACACAGGGCTCGAGACCACCGAGATCGTCGATTGCCCGGAGTCGATCGACGTCGGCGGCCGGGAGTTCGTGAACTTCGAGGGCTCCGCCGCCGGCGCCGTGCCCTTCTCGACCGACTTCGCCCAATCGTGCAACACCGCGTTCGTCTCGCTCGCGGACGAGCTCGCGCCGCTGGCTCTTCGCGAGAAGGGAGAGCAGTTCGGCGTCGGCATCGACCCGGATCTGCCCCTGGATGCGTTCGGGGGGGACATCCCACCCGGCAAGGACGAGGTCGAAGAGGCGGCGTCGGTGATCGGACAGGGCCGGATCCTGGTCAGCCCGCTCGTCATGGCAGGCGTCGCCGCGACGGTTCAGAGCGGCGAGTGGCACCGTCCACGCCTTGTCGCCGACGACCCCGAGGAAGCCGGCGAGCCGATTGGCCCCCAGAACGCGAACGAGCTGCGCACGCTGATGCGCTCTGTGATCACATCGGGCACCGGGACCGCGCTGGCGGCGGTTCCGGGCGAGCCGATCGGCAAGTCGGGGACGGCGGAGTTCGGCACGGCCGACCCGCCGAAGACGCACGCCTGGTTCATCGCCGCGCGCGACGACGTCGCCGTGGCAGTTCTCGTCGAGGAAGGCACCTCGGGCGGCGAGGTCGCGGCGCCGATCGCGGCGAGCTTCCTCAACGCGCTCGACGCTGGAATCCGACGGAGACCGTGCTGCCATGATCGAACCGTGGAGGCAACCAGCAGCGAGCTAGTCCGCTTTGGCACGCCGAAGGGGCGCTGGGTGCTGGCGGTGACGGTCCTCGGCTCGGGGATCGCGTTCCTGGAAGCGACGGTTGTGAACGTCGCGGTGCCGGAGATCGGGCGCGACCTCGGCGCGACGACCGGCGACCTCCAGTGGATCCTCAACGGCTACCTGTTGACCCTCTCGGCCTTCATCCTCCTGGGCGGTTCCCTGGGCGACCGGATGGGCCGACGGCTCATCTTCAACGTGGGGATCGTCTGGTTCACCCTCGCCTCGGCGCTGTGCGCGCTCGCGCCGAGCTCGGAGTTCCTGATCGCCGCCCGTGTCCTCCAGGGCGTCGGCGGCGCCCTGCTCACACCCGGAAGCCTCGCGATCATCGAGGCCTCGTTTCACCCTGAGGACCGGGCGCGGGCGATCGGGGCGTGGTCGGGCCTCAGCGGTGTCGCGGCGGCAATCGGGCCGCTCCTCGGGCGGCTATCTCGTGGACGCCGTGTCGTGGCGGTGGATCTTCCTCATCAACCTGCCCCTGGGCGCCTTCGTCGTCTTCATGTCGAACCGGCACGTGTCCGAGACCCGTGACCCGACCGCGACCGGCAAGCTCGACATCCCGGGGGCCGTCCTCGCGGCGACGGGGCTCGCCGCTGCGACGTTCTCGCTGATCAGCGCGTCGGAGGGACGCAGCGCGGCAACCGTCGCGGTCACGGCAGTCCGGGCATCCTTCTGCTGATCGCGTTCGTGGTCACCGAGCGCCGGAGCGCCGAACCCGATGATGCCGCTCTCGATCTTCGAGTCGAAGCAGTTCACCGCGGCGAACCTGGTGACGTTCTGCGTCTACGCGGCGCTCAGCGGTGTCTTCTTCCTGCTCGTCGCCTTCCTTCAGATCACCATGGGCTACTCGGCGATCGCGGCGGGCTCGGCGGCCCTGCCGGTCACCGTGATCCTGCTCTTGTTCTCATCCCGCGCGGGGGCGCTTGCGACCCGCATCGGGCCGAAGCTGCCGCTGACGATCGGGCCGATCGGCATCGCCGCCGGGATGCTCATGATGCTCCGAATCGATCCCGGCGACAGCTACCTCTCGACCGTCTTCCCCGCGGTGATGGTCTACGGCGCCGGACTCGCGCTGGTCGTCGCCCCGGTGACGGCGACGGTCCTCGCGGCGGCCGACGACCGCCACGCCGGTGTCGCCTCGGGGATCAACAACGCCGTCGCCCGAGTCGCCGGGCTGATCGCCGTCGCGGTCCTGCCGCTGATCGCGGGACTTTCGGGCGCGGCGTTCTATGACCCGGAGGCGATGGACGACGGGTTCAAGATCGCGATGGTGGTGACCGCGTGCCTGTCGCTGGCGGGAGGCCTGATCGCGTTCCTCATGATCGATTCGGAGGTCTTGGAGCGGGAGGACGACCCGGACCACGACTGCGACCGCGCCGCCACCGATCGCAACTGCGGCGTCGCCGGCACGCCCCTCAGGCCCGGGCGCCATGTCGGCGACGAGGCCGCAGCCGAACCGGCGGGCGTCTCAGAGCCGAGCCGCTAGGAGCACCAGCCGCCGCTGGGGCGGCAGGCGTGCTCGGCGACGCGCTCCAGATACGCGTAGAGCTCGCTGCGCTCTTCGGCCGAGAGCGGCGAGAGGAGTTCGCGCTCGGCTTCGGCGACCGCGGCCTCCGCGCGGCGCAGGCGCTTGGTCCCCGCCGCCGTCAGCTTGATGAGCTGGCGCCGGCGGTCGCGCGGATCGCGGCGTCGCGCGATGAGGCCGTCTATCTCCAGCTGGTCGAGGAGGGCGACGAGGTTCGAAGGGTGAAGGCGAAGGGTGCGGCTGAGCTCGCGCCCGTGGGCGGACCCGCCCTGCTCGAGCCGGTGGAGGATCGCGAACTCATGCCCGGTCATCCCCAGTGCATCCAGGGAGCGACCCAGGCCCTGGCCCGACATTCGGGCGATGCGGGCGAACAGGATCCCGCAGCCGGATTCCGCTGCGGAGCCTGTGCTTGTCGTCGTTTCCGTGGCGCTCATGACATATGAGTCTAACCACAAACGATGACGTTCTATAATCGTTTGCGTTCATAACTATTCTTCCTCGAACACGGAGCATCAACCCATGGAAAGACTTCCCCTCATCCCACTCGACGACTCGGTCCTCTTCCCGGGCATGACCGCCACGGTCATCGCCGACGGGCCCTCGGAGGGCAAGGTTTTCGTCGTCGCACGCCACGATGAGGAGTTCGCCTCGGTCGGCACGATCGCCGAGGTCGCCGAGCGCGCCCGCATCCCCGGCGGGCGCGCTCTCAACCTTGTCGGCCTCCACCGCGGCGTCGGCGGCACCGCCGTCACCGACCCGGACGGCACGCTTCGCGTGGAGGTCACCCCCCACCCCGACCCCGACGACGAGACCTCGGAGGACATCCGCGTCCTCGAGCGCGAGTACCGCGCCGTCGTCGAGGAGATCCTCGAGCTCCGCGGCGCCGATGACCGCATCCGCGCGTTCCTTCGCTCGATCGGCGACGCGGGCACCCTGGCCGACACGGTCGGCTACTCGCCCGACGTCTCCACTCACGAGAAGGTGCGCATCCTCGAGACCATCGACGTCACCGAGCGCCTGCGCCTGGCCGTCGAGATCCAGCGCGACCGGCTGGCCGAGCTTCAGATCCGCAAGCGCATCCACGACGACGTCACCGAGGGCGCCGAGAACCAGCAGCGCGAGTACTTCCTGCGCAAGCAGATGGACTCGATCCGCAAGGAGCTTGGCGAGGACGACGCCTCCGTCGTCGAGGAGTACCGGACGAAGATCGAGGAATCCGGCATGCCCGACGAGGCCCGGGAGCAGTCCGAGCGCGAGCTCGGGCGCCTCGAGCGCGCGGGCGAGGGCTCGGGCGAGTCCTCGATGATCCGGACCTACCTGGACTGGATGATCTCGGTGCCGTGGTCGGAAGCCTCGGACGAGGTGCTCGACCCGGTCGGCGCTCGAGAGGTGCTCGACGCAGACCACGCCGGCCTCGAAGACGTGAAGGAGCGCATCACGGAGTACATCGCCGTCCGCAAGCTTCGCGAGGAACGCGGGATCGAGGACGAGGGCCGCGGCGCCGGCGCGATCCTGACCCTGATCGGACCGCCCGGCACAGGCAAGACCTCGATCGGCGAGTCGATTGCCAAGGCGACCGGCCGCGAGTTCGTGCGCATGTCGCTGGGCGGCGTGCGCGACGAAGCCGAGATCCGCGGCCACCGCCGCACCTACATCGGCGCCATGCCCGGCCGTCTGGTCCGCGCGCTCCGCGACGCGAAGACGATGAACCCCGTGATCCTCCTGGACGAGGTCGACAAGGTCGGCGCCGACTGGCGCGGCGACCCCTCGGCCGCGCTCCTCGAGGTGCTCGACCCCGCCCAGAACCACTCCTTCCGCGACCACTACCTGGACGTCGAGCTCGACCTCTCGCAGGTGCTCTTCATCGCGACGGCGAACATGGCCGATGGCATCCCCGGCCCGCTCCTCGACCGCATGGAGGTCGTGGGCTTCGACGGCTACACGACCGACGAGAAGGTCGAGATCGCCCGGGGGTATCTGTGGCCCAGGCAGCTGAAGAAGAACGGGCTGCGCGACGAGGAGGTCGAGATCACCGACGAGCTCCTGCGCGAGATGGTCACCGAGTACACCCGCGAGGCGGGCGTGCGCGGCCTCGAGCGCGAGATCGGCAAGCTCCTGCGAAAGACCGCGACCCGCATCGCCTCCCTCCCGGTGCCAGGCAGTGCCGGCACCGAGGCGACCAGCCGACGCTCACGATCGACCGCGACGCGATTCGCGACGCGCTCGGGCGCCAGCGCTTCTTCCAGGAGTCCGCTGAGCGCACGGCCGTGCCGGGCGTCGCGACCGGCCTGTCGGTCACGGGCGCGGGCGGCGATGTCCTCTTCATCGAGACGACGTCCATGCCCGGCAAGGACGACTTCGTCCTCACCGGTCAGCTCGGCGACGTGATGAAGGAGTCGGCGCGGATCGCCCTCTCATACGTGCGCGGCCACGCAGAGGAGCTCGGTCTCGACCCCGACAGCTTCGACAAGCGCGAGTTCCACATCCACGTTCCTGCGGGCGCGATCCCGAAGGACGGGCCTAGCGCGGGCATCACGATGACGACGGCGCTCGCGTCGCTCCTGACCGGCCGCCCGGTGAAGCACACGGTCGGGATGACCGGCGAGGTGACCCTCCAGGGCCGGGTTCTCCCCATCGGCGGGCTCAAGCAGAAGGTCCTGGCCGCCCACGCTGCCGGCCTGACCGACGTGATCATCCCGGAGCGGAACCGCGGCGACCTGGACGACGTGCCCGAAGAGGTGCGCGAGGAGATGACCTTCCACCCGGTCATGACGATCGGCGAGGTCCTCGAGCTGGCGCTCGAGCCGGAGCGGGCTACCGCGGCGGCATAGACCCGGCCAGGGCTAGGGGTTACTCGGAGGTCTCCTCGACCGAGTAGATCCTCCAAGCGCCGTCGACGTAGTAGAGGGTCGTGGTTGTTGGCACCTTGTCGAACCTGCCGCCGACATCCTCGTAGGAGAGAACCGCGATCACATCGTCCACGCCGGAGGCCTCGCTGACGTTGACGTCCGTGGCCAGATCGTCTTCGATTTCGCTCTGCTCCTTGGTGCAGGCCTCAACTCCACCGAATCCCTCCTCCAGGAAGATCTCGGTCAGGAGGCCTTCTCCCTCGGAGCTGCAGGAGGTAGCCGGATCGGCGGTCGTGGCGAAGTCGCGAAGCACGTCCTCCGCCGCTTGAGCGTCGTCATCGGGAAGGACATTCGCGCAATCTTCGAGTCCGGCCTCGGCGCTGGCTTCGTTGATGGCGTCCGCAGCCTCGGACGCTTTGATGGCGGCTTTCTCGGCGCCGGCCTTGTCGCCCTCTTCGAGCGCCGCGATCTCGTCCTCCATCGCATCGACCACGTACTGGCGCCCCGTCAAGCTCCTCTCGAAGGCTTCAGCCACCTCGGCGGGCGGCTCGAGCTCCTCGAGCTGGGCCAGGGCATCCGCGCGGATCGCGCGAACCCGCTCGCGCAGTTCGATCACGTCCTCTTCTTCCGCCGAGTATCCGAGCTCGAGGTACACCTGCGCCGCCTCGCCTGCCCCCTCGTTGCAGATCGCGTTCGCCTGGGTCGGGAAATCGTCCGCGCCGCTGTCGGCGGCTTCGTCGTTGTCGTCGCCTCCGCAAGCCAGCGACGCCTGCTGAAACTGCGAGCACGGCGATAAGTGCGGCGACCTTTTGCAACGCAACCCCTCCGTCGTTGATTGCCCCCAAGACGAGCGGGACCCTACACCAGCACCTGCGCTCCTGACGCGTGCGCCAAGAAACTGAGAGACTTCTGCGCCGTGGAAGCGAAGGACGCCGAGCGCACGGAGGTGGGGGCTGAGGACCCGATGCTGCGCTGCCCTGTCGAGGACATGCGCATGTCGGAGTGGCCGAGCTGGGAGGACGGGCCGCCGTACGAGCTCTTCAAGCGCCTTCGGGACGAATGCCCGATCCACTGGACGGACAAGATCACCGAGTGGCCCGACGAGGACGGCTACTGGTCCGTCACCAAGGCCGACGACATCCACACGGTCTCCAAGGACTGGAAGACGTACTCGTCGGAGCGCGGAGGGATAGCAGCGCTCACGCATTCGATCATGCCGCTCGAGATCCAGCAGGGGATGTTCATCGCGATGGACCCGCCCAAGCACGATCGCCTCAAGGCCCTCTTTCAGCGCGGCTTCACCCCAAAGCGCATCGCCGAGCACGAGGATGAGATCCGCGAGATCACCCGCAAGGTGCTCGACCGCCTCGACGACGGGCAGGAGACGAACCTCGTCGAGTCCGTCGCTCAGCCTGTCGTCTCGCGCGTCATCGGCAGCTTCATGGGTATCGACGAAGAGGACGACGCGGTCTGGGCTCGACTCATGAACGCCGTGATCGCGGCGGGTGACGAGGAGGTCAACCCGGGCGGCACCGACGCGATCATGGAGAAGGACGTGCCGGAGATCTTCGAGCGGTGCCGGGTCCTGATCGAGGAGCGGCGCAAGAACCCCACGGACGACCTCACGAGCGTGCTCGTCCACGCCGAGTACGAGGGTGAGGGGCTTGCGGAGCACGAGATCGTCATGGGCTTCTTCCTCCTGATGGCGGCTGGGAACGACTCGACCAAGGCGACCTACTGCTCGGGGATGCGGGCGCTGCTCGAGAATCCGGACCAGCGCCAGCTCGTCCTCGACGACCCTTCGTTGATCCCAGGCCTGGTCGAGGAGTCGCTGCGGATGTTCCCGGCCTTCAACCACTTCCGGCGCACCACGACCTGCGACACGGAGCTCGCGGGTCAGCCCATTCGCGAGGGCGAGAAGGTGGTCATGTGGTACGTCTCGTCGAACCGGGACGAGGAGCGCTTCGAAGATCCGGACCGCTTCGACATCACCCGCACAACCGAGCACCAGGCGTTCGGCGCGGGCGGGCGACACTTCTGCCTGGGAACCGCGCTGGCGCGGCTCGAGCTGCGGATCCTGTTCGAGGAGACCCTCGCGCGGTGGCCCGACATGGAGCTTCTCGGCAAGCCCCGTCATGCCGTCTCGCCGTTCTCGAGCCAGCTCACCTCGCTTCCGGTCCGGCTCTAGTCACTCGTAGACGACCAGGTCCGGCGCCGGCTTGAGGCCCAGCACGTCCGCCGGGGACATCAATCCCAGGTCCTCCGCGTAGAAGAGCTTCAGCCCCGACCCGAGGCCCGTCGCACCTCGGGGATGGAGCTCCCGATACTTGGCGATCTTGTTGAGCGGGTCCCCGAAGCCGTCCACGTTGAGGACCGTGGCCAGGCCGTCTTGAGGTTCGAGCAGCGCCTTCGCGGTGATCATCTCGTCCGTGAACTGATGGATGACGAGGAGCTTTTCGGGCAGGTCCAGCCGCTCGACGGTTGCCGCCAGCCCCTCGGCGATCTGGTTGACCTCGAACGCGCTCACCGATCCGATCACCTCGCCCGGGATCTCGTCGGGACCAACGTTCCACTCCGGGTCGAGCGCCAGCCCTACATCGGGCTCGTCCAGGTAGCGCTCGAGGCGGCGCACCTCGCCGGCGAAGCCGGCCCGCCCGGGCTGGATGTCCAGGAGGAGGATGCCTCTGTTCCGGCGGGCCTCGGTGAGGTACTTCTGGATCACGGAGTGCGGCTGGCGGTTGCGGTAGAGCTCGTCCTTGCCGGGCGAGGCCGACGCGATGGTCGCGATGAGCTCGAAAACCGGCATGACCGGCTTGCCGTCCTCATAAGCCTTGGCCTGTTCCATCAGGCGCTGCCCGGCCTCGGCCGGCGTGCCGATGCCAAGCGCGCCGAGCGCTTCGTCCTGCGGCGCGCCGTAGAAGCCGACCAGCCGGTACTCGGGTAGGAGCGAGCGCCCTCCGCGTGGCAACTCGATCGGCCCCGGTCTCTCAGTCGTCTCCGCGCCGCCGCCCCCCGACGAGCTCCCAATGCTTGCTCCGAGCACGAACGCGAGCAGGCCGGAGGCGAGCGTGACTATGAGCCCTGTCCGGCGGCGGCGCTCACGCACGGCCTGCGCCTGGCGGCGAGCGACCGGCGGCTCGAACTCATCGTCCCGCATGTGCTTTCGCTGGGCTGAGCCAGGCGCTCAGCCGAAGCGGATCGGCAGCTCCTCGAGCCCGTAGACCCCGGCGACGGATTCGAACTCGGGCTCGCCCGTGAGCTCGAGGTTTGGCATGCGCGGCGCGAGGAACCAGAGTGCTTCCTGGAGCTCGGCGCGGGCCAGGCTCGCGCCCAGGCAGTTGTGGATGCCCGCCCCGAAGGTCATCGGCTTCGCCTTGCCCCGGTCGGGCTCGACGTCGAAGGTGAACGGCGCCTCGTACGTGGCGGCGTCGCGGTTGGCGGCGAAGGTCGAGATCATCAGCACCGTGTTCGCAGGGACGATGACGTCGCGATACTCCACGTCCTCGGTCGTCATCCGCGCGGTGAATGGCGTGATCGGCTCATAGCGGAGAAGCTCCTCGACGGCGCGCGGGACGAGGTCGGCGTCAGTGCGCACCAGCTCCCACTGCTCGGGATAGCGGGCGAAGAGACGGATTCCATGGGCCAGCTGCGCCTGGGTCGTATCAACGCCGCCTGCCAGGACGTTCATGATCAGGTTGAGGCACTCGTCGTCGGAGAGCCGGTCGCCCTCGTGCGTGGCGGTGAGAAGGGTCGAGATCAGATCGTCGCCCGGGCTGTCACGGCGCGCCTCGATCAGGTCGGTCGCGTACGCGGTGAACTCGACGATCGCCGCCTCGATCTCCTCGCGGCTGGCCATGATCGCGGCCGGGTCGAACTGGCGCTGGAACCACGTCGCCCAGTTGTGGAGGCGCGGCGCGTCCTCGATCGGCGCGCCCACGACAGAGGCGATCAGCTGCGACGGGTAGCGCTTGGCCACCGCATCGACGAACTCGAACTCGCCGCCGCCCTCGAGCGGCGCGAAGATCTCGGCGAGGTGCTCGCGCATGACGGGACGCCAGCGGTCGGCCGCTCGCGGCGTGAACGACGGGTTCACCAGGTTGCGCAGGCGCCCGTGGTCGGCGCCCTCGATCGAGATGATGTTCTTGCGGATCGCCTCGGCGAGCGGCCCCTCGGTGATCCCGAACGCCGCGGCCACGACCGCCGACGGGAAGACGACCTGCTTCGAGCGCAGGAAGAAGTTCGCCGCCTCACGATCGAGGACGAAGGTCCAGCCAGGCTCCGATCCCGCCAGCCAGTTCTCGGCGGCGAGGGCCTCCATCCGCTCGTGGAACTCGTCGCCGCGGAGGTTCTCGTCCGTCCAGTCGAGGAAGGGCAGGTCGAGCTCGGCGAGTGCGGGCACAGGGGCAGCGTATGGGTCCGCGGCGCGGTCGGCTAGCCCGGCTCGTAGTGGCAGGGCTCCTCGGCCGACTCCGCCGGCGGGCAGATGACGTCGAGGACGATCCGCTCGGCCTGGGCCTGGCCGGAGAGTGGCTCGATCTGGATCAGGTCGACCGACTGGAGGGACGAGTCGAGGTCGGAGAAGTGGAGCTCTCCCAGACCCGCGGATTCCTGGCCCACCCTGAACGGCCCGCCCGCCCCCAGCGTCCCGGCGTTGACGACGTTGATGAGCCCGCCGGCGTAGCGATCGATCGCCTGGAAGTGGTTGTGGCCGGTGACGATCGTGAGCGGCTGCGTGTACTCGTCCGCGATGGTCGCCGCCAGGTGCTGGGCGAGGGAGTTCTGGTGGACGAGGAGCGATGTCGGGCGGCTCCGCGAGAGCGCTCGAACCAGGCGACCACGTCCTCCTTCGCCTGCGCGAGCTGCTCGTCGCCATCCTCGAACTCGGGGAAGGAGAAGATCCGCTCCGAGGTGGCGGGGTCCGAGCCTTCCCACTCGAGCGGATCCGAGAAGCCGGCGACCAGGAGGCCCTCGACCTCGACGTACTCGTCCTGCCAGTTCCCGTCCGAATCCAGCACCCCGTCCGTGCCTACGACCTTGACGCCGTCCGCCGCCAACTCATCCATGAGAATCGATGAGTCGTGGTTGCCGGAGACCGCGATGACGTCGTCGGTCAGCGCGGCGATGCGGGGGCTGGTGGTGCTGGCCTCTTCCTGGCTGCCCGAGACACCGAAGTCGCCGGCCAGGATGAACGGCTCACCGCTGACGAAGTCCCCGAGCGACGAGATGATCGGCAGGTTCGAATGGAGATCCGAGCCGAAGAAGATCGCGCGGTCGGCGCCCTCCCCCACTCGCGGAGCATCGGCCAGGTACGCGCTGAAGTTCGTCAGTGCGTTGTCGAACGTTGCCGTGTAGCGGTCGTTGTCCTGCTGGCGCTCGAAGAAGGCGAGGAGCTGCGCGAGCTCGGGGCCGCGGCCGTAGTACGCGGGCGAGGTGAACGCCTTGGCATCGAAGGTGACGACCGCCAGGAGGAGCGAGCCGAACGTGGCGACCACGCCCACCCCGGCGACCCACATGGCGGCGAAGCCGAGATGGCGCCACCGCGAGCGAAGGAGCCACAGGACAAGCGCCACGAGAAGCACCGCTCCCAGCGCAAACGCGAACCCGCGAACTACGGCGCCGCGGGCCGCGCTCTCCAGGTCCGTGCGGGTGTCGTTGACGGCCTCCCGCTCGCCGCCGGCCGCCTCCAAGGCGCCCTTGCGATCAAGCGAGCGGATCTCCAGCTCCAGCTCGAACGGCGCGTCGAAGGCGTTCGCGCGGATCCCCCAGTCGGCGATCGGCACGTAGGCGTCGACCTCGCCGAACTTGTCCGCCGAGACCTCGAAGGCGACGCGCCCGAGCTCAGTGTCGGACTCAGTCGGCCCCGCAACCCGCCAGCCCACGACCATGGCCACCAGCGCGAGCGCGGTGGCGGCGAGGACCCCCAACGCCCAAGCGGCTACCCGGCGTCCTCGAGCGGCTCGACCTTCCATCGCCGCAATTCTGACGCCGCGTGGCGCGTTGGTCGCGCCGGGCGCTATGGAGCGGTGACCTTCACCTTCCCGTAGACGCGGTCCGCGATGTCGTCGCACAGGGATTCGACCGTGCTCATGCTGAAGAAGGCCTGATCGCCAGGGTCCGCACCCGTGGGCTTGATCTTCATCGTGAAGATGACCTTCTCGCCGCCGTCGAGGAGGAACTGATCGCAGTCCGGGCTGGCGATGTCGTTGGTCACGTTCTGACCGTCCAGCGTGTACTTGACGTCGTAGTCCATTCCACCGGTGTCGGCCTCGATATAGACGCCGTCATCGCTGACACTCGGGTTCTTGAGGCGGATGAAGAACTTGACGCTCTCGCCGTCCTTCACGTTCTGCGTCTTGAGCTGCGTGTTGCCGTCGGCCGGGTCCGGGTCTTGGATGCGCTTGGCGAACGGACCGTCCTTGTCCTTGGAGATCCCCAGGTCAAGCGGCCCCCCGCGCGAGCTCGCGATCGAAACGGCACCGGCAAACACCAGCGCGATCGCGACGATGAGAACTGCTGCGCCTTTGGACCGAGTCACATCGCCTACTTTGCCAGCTTTCGGGCTCGGTCGACCGGAAACGCGTCCTGCATCGTCCCGTCGAGGCGCTCGGCGGGCTCGGCGGCGACCAGGCAGTTCATGACGGCCTCCCAGGCCGACTCGTAGGCGGCGGCGAAAAGCGGGCTGATCTCATCGTTGTCGATCTCGCCATCCCTGCTGGTCGAGAACGCCATGCCGATCTCGCCCGAACCGGCACCGCCGTACGAGCCCGCCCTTGCGAGCCCCATCAGCGGGCGGAGCGCGAGCCGCTTGAGCTGCAGCGCCGAGAGCGGAGCGTCGGTCGCGCAGACCGCGATGCACGAGCCCGTGTCCTCGACGCGTCGATCGGGCTGGGGAAGCGTCGTTCCGAGGAGGTCCAGGTACTTGCGGTGGCCGAAGTTGCAGAGCAGGAGAACGCCTACGGTCCATTCGCCGACGCGGCGCGAGGCCGTTCCGATCCCGCCCGGGAACTCGAAGACCTGCATGCCGGTCCCGGCGCCCACCGAGCCCTCGGCGACGTCTGGTCCGAGCGCCACGGCCGCGGCCTCGACGTCTTCGGCGACGATCGTGCGCGAGTCGGCCAGGTCCCCGTCGTCGCACTCCCCCACGACCGGGATCACGACCTCGCTCGGACCCCGTCCCGAAGCAACGATTGCCGCCTGATAGACGGTCCCGAGGGCGTGGGTCCCGCAGAGATACACGGGCGTGTCCATCCAGCCGGTCTCGTCGATCTCGAGCTTTGAGGTCAGCTCGCCCGTGCCGTTGACGACGGCCGTGCCCGCCATCGCCGGCAGGCTCGGGCGGCTCGACGACCGTCACGCCGGTGCGCTGGCCGCTCGCAGCCTGCGAGTGGCCCACGCGCACGCCGGGCACGTCGGTGATTGCGTTCCGCTCTCCAGGCGACAGGTGGCCGACGGGCCCTGCGATGTCGCGCCAGCGCTCAGGCACCTTTGGCGGCTCCGGCATGGGCCGGATCATGAAGGAGACACGCCGCGAGTTGTCCGGTCGCCCCCGCGGGGAGCAGCCCGGGGTCGACCGAGTCGCATGGACCAAATCGCTTCGGGCAGCGGGGGTGGAAGCGACAGCCGCTCGGCACTGCGGTCGGTTCTGGCAGCTCGCCCGGGAGGAGGTCGCGCTCGCCGCCGCCGCCGGGCACGGGCACAGGGATCGCGTCTACCAGCGCCCTCGTATACGGGTGCTGTGGGCGTTCGATGACGTCGGTGGCGACGCCCTGCTCGACCACGCGGCCCATGTACATGACGCAGATACGGTCACACAGCGACCACGCGAGGCTCAGATCGTGCGTGATGAAGAGGAGGCCGAGGCCGCGGCTCTCGCGCAGCCCGCAGAGGACGTCAAGGACCTGCGCCTGAACGGAGGTATCCAGCATCGAGACCGGCTCATCACAGATCAGCCCGTCCGGCTCGAGGACCAATGCCGCGGCGATCGCCACCCTCTGGCGCTGCCCGCCCGAAAGCTGGTGCGGGTAGCGATCCTTGTAGCGCTCGGGCTCCAGGCCGACGTCATTGAGCGCCTTCGCGACTCGCGTCTCGTGCTCTGAGCGATCGATGCCCATGACCACAAGCGGCTCCGCGACGAGCGTCCGGACCCGATGGCGCGGGTTGAGGGTCTGGTACGGATCCTGAAAGATCATCTGGATCCGCTTGCGAAGATCTCGCATCTCGCCGCGGCCTACGGCGGCCTTGCCATCGAGGAGGACCTCGCCCTCCTGCGGCTCGACCAGGCCGAGGATGGCTCGCGCCGTCGTCGATTTCCCGCAGCCCGACTCCCCGACCACGCCCAGGATCTCGCCCTGCTTCCAGTCAAACGACACGCCATCGACCGCGCGGGCCTCCCCTTCCCGCGTCGGGAACCGCACGCTGAGGTCACGGACCTCGATCAGCGACGGCTCTCCCCCGTCGCTCGAACCCGGCGCTACCCGGCGCTCGCCGCCGATCACGGGCAGGACCGACAGGAGCTTCTTCGTGTAGTCGTGCTTGGGCTCGCCGAAGATCTGGCTCGCCTCGCCGATCTCGACGAACTTCCCCTCGTTCATGATCGCGACCCGGTCGCACGTCTCGGCCAAGTACACCCAAGTCATGTGAGATCAGGATCAGCGCCAGGCCGAGCTGCTCGCGCAGACGCTCGAGCAGCTGCAGGACCTGCGCCTGCATGACGACGTCAAGCGCGGTCGTCGGCTCGTCGGCGATCACGAGCGGCGGGCCGCAGGCAAGGGCAAGCGCCGTCATCGCTCGCTGGCGCTGGCCTCCCGAGAGCTGGTGTGGATAGCGCCGGGCAGTGGTTGCCGTCAGACCGACCGTCGACATGAGCTCCTCGATCCGCTCGCTGACCTCGGCCTTGTCTGAATCGCGCTCGTGCAGGTGAATCGCCTCTGCGATCTGATCGTCCACGCGCTGGACCGGGTCGAGGGAGTTCATCGCGCCCTGGAAGACCAGCGAGACGTGACGCCAGCGCACTATCTGCATGCCCCGCTCCGTCCGCCGCCCGACGTTGATCTGCGTCGCCACGTTCTCGGGGCGCAGGGTGATCGTCCCGGTCTGCGTGAGCGAGGCCGGCAGGAGCCGCATCACCGCGAGCGCCGTGGTCGTCTTCCCGCACCCCGATTCGCCGGCAAGCCCAAGCGCCTCTCCCGCTTGCAGCTCGAAGCCGACCCCGTCGACGATGGACGAACCGTCGCGGGTAGTGACCCGCAAATCCGAGACGTCGAGAAGCGGCGCGCTCATCCTTCGTGCTGCTCCAGGAGACGCGGGTTGACGTATTCCTCGAACTGGTAGCCGATCATCGCGACCGAGAGGACCAGCATCGTGATGCACAGCCCGGGCGGAATCACGTACCACCATGCCTCGGCGCTCGGCGCGCCCGAGGAGAAGGCGTTCTGCAGCATGGTCCCCCAGGAGATGTTCGTCGGGTCGCCCAGGCCGAGGAAGGCGAGTGCGGACTCCGACAGGATCGCCACGGCGATGATCAGGACCGTGTTGGCGAAGATCAGCGGCAGCGCGTTGGGGAAGATATGGGTCTTGAGGATGTACCAATGGCTGGCGCCGAGCGCTTGCGCGCGCTCGACAAAGGGCCGTTCGCGCAGGGTCAGCACATGGGAGCGCACTATGCGTCCGGTCCCCGCCCACGATGTGATCCCGATGACCAGGATCAGCACCCCAAGCGATGGGGAGAGCAGGGCCGAGAGCACGATCATCAGCGGCAGCGTCGGGATCACCAGGAACCAGTTGTCGATCCCGTCCAGGATGCGATCGGTCCAGCCTCCGAAATAGCCGCTGGCAAGGCCGACCGCCGCACCGATCACCGCCGAGATGATCGCCGCGGCGAAACCCACCACGATCGACACGCGAGCGCCCACCAGCAGCTGCGAAAGGACGTCGGAGCCCTGCTCAGTGGTGCCCAGCCAATGCTCTGAGCTCGGAGGTTCCAACGTTTGCAGGCTCGAGGCGTAGGGATCGTCGGGCGCGAGCGCGCTGCCGAAGATCGCGATGAATATGAAGAAGCCGAGAACCGAGAGGCTGAGCCGCCCGCGCCAGCTACCGAAGAGAAGCTCTCTTGCCCTCGCGCCGGTCACTTCGCCTGCACCCTTGGGTCGAGGAAGAAGTAGAGGCAGTCGGCAATCAGGTTGGCGAAGATCACCGCAAACGAGAAGACCAGGAACGTTCCCTGCAGGATGGGGAAGTCCTTGTCGCCGATCGCGTCGTAGGAGAGCTCGCCCAGCCCGGGCCACGAGAACAGGGCCTCGATGGTCACCGCGCCGCCGGCGATCGCGCCGAACTGGATCGCCGCGATCGTCACCACCGGCAGGAGCGCGTTCGGGACGGCGTGCTTGCTGACCACGCGGTTCCACGGCAGCCCCGTCGCGCGTTTGACCGTGACGAAGTCCTCCGTGAGGACCTCCACCATCGACGAGCGCATGATCAGGAAGTACTGGCCCAAGAGCAAGAAGGTCATCGCCGTCACCGGCAGGACGAGGTGATCGAGCACGTCCGCCGCTTCGGCGAACCAGCTCGAGAACTCGACCCCCGGGGTGACTTGCTGACCCGCCGGGAATATCGGAATCGCCACCGCGAAGACGAGGATGAGGATGATCCCGACCCAGTACTCGGGCGCGGCGTAGGTGAACAGGTTGAAGCTGAGCAGGCCGTCGTCGGTTCGGGTCCCGCGTTTTGTCGCGGCCCTCACCCCCATCCATGCCCCCAGGATCGTCGCGATCAGGGTCCCGACGCCGACGAGGAGGAGCGTCCACGGAATCGCCCTCTTGATCTCGTCCCAGACCGGCTCGCGCGTGCGCTGGCTGATCCCCAGCTCGCCCGTGAACGTGTCGCCGAGGTAGTCCGTGAACTGACTCATAAGCGGCTTGTCGAGCCCGTACTCGGCGCGAAGCTCCGCGATCTCCTCCGGGGTCGATTGCGGCAGCCGCACGAGCTGCTCGGTCGGATCGCCGACGGCCCTGAAGAGGAAGAAATTGAAGATGAGCACGAAGACGAGCGTCAGCACCGCGGCGCCGACCTTGCCGAGGAGCCAGCGAGTGTTCATCCGCGCCCTCTCACGCCGGCAACTCCAGCGGCTCGGTCTCGCGCCGGCCCCGGGCCCGCCCGACGAGGAAGGCGACGACGGCGATGATGAGCGCGCCGATGGCCGCCAATCCGCCCGGCAGGCCGGAGACGGTCTCGGCCCCCGACGAGCCCTCTCCGGGCGTCAGGGTCAGCAGCGGCTCATAGGAGACCTGCTGGCAGAGGATCTCGCCGGTCTCGGCCGGGCACAGGCGCTCGACGTTGCCGAGCGCGTCCTCGTTGTAGGCCTCGAGGTAGGGGTCGTAGCTGAGCACGAGGTAAGGAAGGTCCTCCTGGACGATCGCGACCATCTCGCTGATCAGCTCCTTGCGCTCCTCCAGGTTCTCCTCCCCGACCAGCGTGACCTGCTCTTCCATCAGGGCGGTCGTACTCGGGGTTCGAGTAGAACGCGTCGGAGGATGCCCCGATCTGGCTGGTCGTCAGGAGGTCGAGCAGGGCGCTCGGGTCATACGGGTCCCCTCCCCAGCCCCAGATGAAGGTGTCGAATTCGGGCGCCGGCAACCCGTCCTCCTTGCGGACTGTGAGCTCCGTGAGCTTGTCGGTGCTCACCACCTGGACGTTGAACTCGACTCCGATCTCATCGGTCTGCTCGGCGATCAGCTTCGCGTACTGGATCTCGGCGGGCGCCTCCGAGCGCACGAACAGATCGAACGAGGCGACGTCCCCGTCCTTCTCACGAATCCCGTCCGAGTTCAGCTCCCAGCCCGCGTCGTCGAGGATCTGGTTCGCCAGCTCGGGGTCGTACGGGTAGTCCAGCTCCGGGACCTCGTAGAAGTCCTTGTAGAACGACGGCAGCAGACCGTGGGCGACGAACGAGGTCCCGAGGTTGGCGATCTCGTTGTTTCGCTCGCGATCGATCGAATAGGCGATCGCCTGGCGCATCGTCTGATCCTGAATCGCGGGGTTGAACTGCGCGTCCGGGCAGTCCTCCTCGGAGCAGAGGTTGAAGGCGAGCTCGGTGAACGAGTAGGTGGGCGCGTTCACGACCTCGATCCCCTCCTGCTTCGCCGAGGCGGTCGAAGGTGGCCGGCTGTACCTCGGGGATGAAGTCGACCTCGCCGAGGGTGAGGGCGCGCTCGACCGCGTCGGCGCTGCCGTAGCGGATGAACTGGAGCTCGTCGAAGGCGGGCTCGTCTCCTCGCCACTCCGGGTTCGGCGTCATCTTCAGGATCCGGCTCCGCTCGAACTCGGTGACGATGTACGGGCCGCTGCCGACCAGCGGCACCTCCGGCTGGTAGCCGCCGGTGAGCTCGTCCACCGGCACCTCGCCCCAGATGTGCTCAGGCAGGATGTAGACGAAGAGGTCGCCGATCAGGCGGGCGTTGGGCTCCTTGCTGGTGAGGATGACCGTGTGGTCGTCGGGCGTCTTGATCGACTCGACGCCGGTGGTGTAGCCGGTGAAGAGCAGGCCCTCCTCGCCGAGCGTCTCGAGCGACCACTTGACGTCCGCGGACGTGATCGGCTCGCCGTCGGACCACGTCGCGTCCTCGATCAGGTGGAAGGTGACCGTCTTGCCGTCCTCGGAGACGTCCCACGATTCCGCGATCGCCGGAGCCGGAGTGAGGTCCTCGGGATCGAAGCCCACGAGCAGCTCCCAGTTGATCGCCCAGATCGTGAACTCCTCCTCGTTGACGCCGACGAAGGGGTTGAGCGTCTTGGGGTCCTGGGACCAACCGATCCTGAAGACGTCGTTGGATCCGCTTTCTCCGCCCGAGTCCTCCTGCGCGGTCGCACCGGTGGTCACGGCCAGCCCGATCGAGGCCCCCAGGATCGCTGCGACCGTCCCCAACTTCGCAAGCCTCGTCACCGTGATCTCCTCCTTGGTCCTTTTGTCATGTAACCCCGGCCTCCGTCAGCTCGAGAGTCTTACCGTCGGCATCCAGCTTTGCTGTGGCGCCAAGCGGGATCGCCGCCATGTGCTTGCCGTGCCCGACCGGCACGTTCGCGATCGCCGGGATCCCAAGTGGCGCGATCAGCTCGTCGAGGATCTCCTCCATCGAGAGCATCGACTCCGGCTCCTCGGGGACCGTGAGCGGCTTGAGGTCGACGTTCGTCCCGAAGACGAAGCCCTTCGCGTTGTCGAGCTTCCCCGCGCGGATCAGGTGGTTGAGCGCCGTGTCGACCAGGTAGGTCTCCGTGAACAGGTCCTCGACCATCACGATGCAGCCGTCCGTGTCGACCTCATACGGGGTGCCGATGCTCGAGCACAGGAGAGTGAGGCACCCACCCACGATCGGCGCCTCGACCTTGCCCGCGCCGACGGTGAGCACGTACGGGTTCTCGGGGTCCTCGAACACGCGGCCCAGCGGCTCGGGCTCAAAAGCGCGATGGAACCACTCCTCGGTCTCCTTCGTGAGCTCATCCTTCTTACGCGTGAACCGCATGAAGTTCGGACCGTAGAAGGAGACCCAGCCCTTGTACTTCGCGAGCGCGAGGTGCAGGGCCGTGATGTCTGAGAAGCCGCAGACGATGCGCGGGTCGCCCACGGTGTCCCAATCGACGAGGTGGAGCATCCGGGCGACGCCATAGCCGCCCGCCATCGTGTGGACCATGTCGATGCCGGGCTCGGAGAGGGCCCACTGCAGGTCCTCGGCTCGCTCCTCGTCCGTCCCCGCGAGGTAGCCGTGAACGTTGCGGTGGTTCGGCCCGAAGACGACCTCGTGGCCCCTCTTTGAGAAGTAGTCGGTGGCCTGCTCCAACTCGGAGCGGGTCTGGGTCGGGCCGGACGGTGCGACCACGGCGATCGTCGCGTTCTCCGGCAGGGCAGGCGGCTTGATCCTGGTCATCGCGTCGCCTCGGCGATCAGTTCGGGTGCCGCGCCCAGCGAGGAGAGAACGAGCTCGACCTGCAGGTCGGCGACCTCATCCAGGGCGAGGGGGCCGTTCGGGTCGAACCAGAGCGCAACGCCGGTGCAGGCAAGGAGCGTCGAGTACATCGCGACCTTCGGGTTCGAGACGCGCAGCGAGCCGTCCCGTACTCCGCCCTGGGTCGCCTTGATGAAGATGTCCTGGTACGCGTCGCGCTGGGCGATGAGGCGCTTCCGAGCTGCCGGCCCGAGAGCGCGAATCTCCGAATCGGTCACGAACGCGGCCCTCGTGTTGAGCCCGTGGAAGACGACGTGCTCGCGCACCGCCGCGGCGAGCTTCAGCGCCGGGCTCGGCTGAGCTGCCATCGCTGCCTCGAGCTTCTCGGTAAGGCGATCCATGAAGTCGTCCTGGAGGTGAACCAGGAGCGCTTCCTTCGAGGGATACCAGTGGTAGATCGCCGCGGGCTGAATGCCGGCGGCCGACGCGATCGCGCGCATCGACGTGGCGTGGTATCCGAGGCGCGCGAAGAGGTCGAGCGCCACAGCGTGGATGTCCTCGCGGGTCGCGGGGCCGCGCTGGCGCGAAGTGCGCCGGTCGCCGCGGGGGGCAACTGTCGCCGCGTCAGCCAAGCCCCAGGAGCTCCTTCGCCTGGTCCTGGGTCGCCACCGCGCGGCCGAGCGAACGGGTCATGTCACAGGCCATCTCGACCAGCGCGCCATTCGAGGGAGCAAGCACGCCCTTCTCGATGTAGGCGACGTCTTCAAGTCCTGTTCGGATCCCCGGCGCGCCCTTGAGGAGGGCGAGGCCGAGCATGCGGCGGTGGTGGCGCCCGATGCAGGTGACGGTCCAGAACGCTTCGGGTGGGAGCGGCCGGAGCATGGCGTCGAGCGCCTCAGGCGAGGCGTCGATCCCGCCCGGCACTCCGAAGACGAGGTTGATCCGCATCGGTCCCGGGATCACACCATCCTCGAGCCACTTCACGGCGCTCACCACGTGCCCGACGTCGAAGACCTCGACCTCCAACGCGATGCCCTCGTCCTGCGCGCGCTTGGCGATCCCCCGTCCCGCCGGCGGCGGCGTGATGAAGGTCTCGTCGCCGAAGTTCATGGAGCCAGACTCGACGCCCGAGATGTCGGGCTTTGCCTCGAGACCAGTGGTGCGCTCCTCGATCGTCATGTCGTTAGAGCCGCCCGTCGAGACCATGGTCAGGACCGGGCTCGCAGCGCGGATGCGGTCGATCACGTCGACGAAGAGCTCAGGCCTTCCTGACGGCGTGCCGTCGTCTTCGCGGACGTGAAGGTGAACGATGGTCGCGCCGGCCTCCGCCGCCTCGATCGCGGAGTCGGCGATCTCCTCGGTCGTGTACGGGATGTTCGGGTTGTTCTCCCTGAACACGTCGGCGCCGGTGATCGCGCAGGTGACGACAACGGGGTCTGAGTTCCAGCTCATGCGTCTCCCTCCTCAAGAGCGGTGCGCTCCTCGTCGGTGATCGGGCGGGACGCGCGGCGCTCCGGGTCCCACAGGACGATCCCGAACTCAGCCTCGACCAGCGCTTCTCCGGCTGCATCGATGATGCGCTCACGCGTCTTCACGCTCGACGTCCCCAGCTCGGCGACCTCGCACTCGACCATGACCGAGCCCATCGCCGGATCGATCTCGCCCTGATACGAGACCGTGCAGCGCCCGACGACGTACTCGTCGCGGCTGATGCCGCGCTGGGCCAAGAAAGCGTCCCGTCCCTCTTCGAGATATGTCAGGACGACAGGGTGGTTCACGTGTCCGAGGGCATCCAGGTCGCGCCAGCGCATCTGCACCTCGTGACTGCTCACGCCGCAGCCCTCAGTTCGATGCCCATTGCTTCACGCAGCCCCCGGTTCCGGCGCACGAGGTCGAGCGCGTAGTCGCCGTGGTCAGGCGAGAAGCCGCTTCCGATCACCATTCGCGCGTCCGAGGAGAGCCCGTCGGACGTGAGGGCAGCGGTGCCGAAGTTCGTCGCCATCGAGAAGAACAGGATCCGTCCGCCCGGCGCAGTGGCCAGGATCGCGGCGGCCTCGCATCCGGTCGCGTTCACGACGACCACAGTGAGGTCTGCCGGCGGCGCCCCCGCAGCCCGAATCGCCTCATGAGCTCCGAGGGGGTCGCGCAGGTCCGTGGCGACGCCGATGTCGGCGAGGCCGTGCTCGCAGGTGCGAGTGACGACGTCGCGGTCTACGTCGACGACGGTCAAGGTGGACGCAAGGGAGGCGTCCCGAGCAGCGGCGAGCGCGAGCTTGCCCGCGTGGCCTCCCCCAAGCACGCACACGCTTCCGCCGACCGGCACCAGGTCGCGGGTGTGAGATGCCGCTGCACAAACGTCCAACACCTCGAGTGCCTTCTCGAGCGTGAGATCGGCCGGTCGCTCGGTCCACGCCGCGCTCGCGCAGATGTACGCCGTACCGCGGACGCCGACCTGCGGGGATGCCGGATCGATGTCGGTGACCGCGTCGAGGCGTAGCGGCGTGAGGGTGAGCGAGGCGAGGGTTACGACCTCGGCGCCGAGCTCCGGAGAGTCGGGGAACTCTGCGCCGACGGCGCTGGCGGTGCCGGTCAGGATCCCGCCAGAGTCGGTCACGGGGTTGTGCATCTTGCCCCGCTCGGCGACGATCTCAAGGATGCGGGCCGCCATCGCATCGGCGTCGCCCCCTGTGCTTTCGGCGATCTGGCGGTGCGAGGTGGAGTCGAGGCAAAGGCGCTCGACCGCGATCTCGAGCTCGTGCGGGCGGACGGGGCCGGACGGATCGAGCCTCTCGGCGGGCTGCGGAAGGAAGCCCGGCGGCGCGACGACGCGGTCGGCGCCGACCTCGAGTGCGATCTCCACTCCGTGCGTCTCCCTGATCTTCATGAACGGTCGTTAGGAAGCTATTCCGGACCTCCCCTATCCGTCAATGGGCACATTCGTCGGAACTTTCCGCACGTCGTTGGCCATTCCGCGCACGGGGGACCGAGCCCAGGCGTGGGGTCTGACCCCAAGCGTGCTATCGATACGCGGATGGGGGTCTCGATGCCCGTCGTCTGGAGCGATAGCCACCGGCTGCACGAGCCGGGCGGCGAGGTCTACGTTGGCGTCCGCACGCCCGGCACCGAGCTTCCCGATCGCGCCGAACGGATCCGCGCGGAGCTCGAGGCATCCGGAACCCGCATCACGCCGGCGGCCGACCATCCGGACGCCGAGGCGCTCGCGCTGCATGACCCCGCGATGGTCGAGTACCTCCGCACCGCATGGGATGACTGGCAGGCGAGCGGGCTTGCCGAGAACCCGGGCCAGGACCGGGTGGTGCCCTATCTCTTCCCCCACCCCGGCCTGGTCGGCGGGCATCGCTTCGAGCCGGCGACCCACATGGCCGCCCGCGCTGGGACCTTCTGCTTCGACACGATGACCCTGATCGGCCCCGGGACCTGGAAGGCGGCGCGGGCCGCCGTTGACGTCGCGCTGACAGCAGCCGACCTCGTCATCGCGGGCGAGCGGGCCGCATACGCGCTGTGTCGCCCGCCGGGCCATCACGTGACGCGCAACGCGTTCGGCGGCTCGTGTTACCTGAACAACGCCGCGGAGGCGGCGGCCCGCCTGCGCTATGCGTTGGGAGAACCGGTCGCGCTCATCGACATCGACGCCCATCACGGCAACGGCGCCCAGTCGATCTTCTGGGAGGACGGCTCCGTCTTGTCTGGCTCGGTCCACGTGGATCCCGCGGCCGGGTGGTTTCCGCACTTCCTCGGGTTCGCCGGCGAGACCGGAGACGGAGAGGGCGTTGGGGCGAACCTGAACGTGCCCCTGGACCCCGGCGCGGGCGATCACGCGTGGGTGGGCGCCATCGAGACTCTCGTTTCGTGGGTGACCGACCGGGGGTGCCGGGCGCTGGTGGTCGCGCTGGGGGTTGACGCCGCCGGCGCGGATCCCGAGGCACCATTGGCGGTGACCGCCGGCGGCTTCTTCGCGGCCGGCCGCATGCTCGCCGTGACGCACGTCCCGACCGTCTTCGTCCAGGAGGGTGGCTACGTCCTGGACCAGGTGGGAACTCTGGTCGCCGAGGCCCTGACGGGCTTCGAATCGGCGGCCTAGAATGGCTCCGTGGCGGTCAGAGCGCACTGCCGGGTGGGACTAGCGGCGACGGCTGCATCGGCCGTGGCGACGGCCACGCTGATGGCATTAGCGGCGGCGGCTCTTGCGTCGCCCGCATCGCACGACCGGGATCTGAGCTCAGGAAACGCAGGCAGCGGGGCGGCTCGCTATTGGACACGTGAGCGCATGCGCGAAGCCGAGCCACGAAAACTTCGCCGGGCCGGGGCCTCCACCCCGAGGGTCGCAGCGCCCCAGCCCGCTGGAGCGCCGGGCTCGATCCCGCCAAGTGAACCTCGACCCTCCACCATGCGGCTCGGCGAGGACTACGGGACCTTCCAGGTCGAGGATCCGAAGGCGCGCCCGGCTCGAATGACCGGGAAGGTCTTCGCGCGTGATGAGAGCGGGAACTACTCCTGCTCGGCGACGGTGGTGAACTCGTCCACGGAGAAGGTCATCTTCACCGCTGCCCACTGCGTCCGCACCAAGCGCTGGGGCTGGGCGGAGAAGTTCACCTTCATCCCCGCGTACAACAGAGGCAACAAGCCATTCGGCAAATGGGAGTGGGAGTCGCTCTATGTGCCCGCCGGCTGGTCCAGCCTCAAGTACGACTACGCGGCCGTCTCGCTCCAGCGCAGGAACGGCAAGAAGATCGAGGACAAGGTGGGTGGCGCGGGGCTTGTATGGAACTACAACCTCGACTCCGAGTACCTGGCGTTCGGGTACCCCTCCAACTACTTCAATGGCCAGCGGATGATGGGCTGCTTCTCGGACCTCAAAGACGTGGATGGCAATAACGATCCGGCACCAATTGGAATCAAGTGCCGGATGGCCAGCGGCGCAAGCGGGGGTGGATGGCTCAGGAACAACCACCTGGCCTCGGTTGCGAGCTACGGGTACGACAACGACCCGAACACGCTCTACGGGCCTTACTTCACAGAACGCGCGAAGAAGTTCCTCGACTGGGTCGAGCGCCATTGACGCGATAATCGGCGGATGGAAGTCCTCGAGCCGAGCGACGGCATCCTCGCTTTCTATGACGGGCGCCATGAGGGCGCGACCCTCGACGGAGCAGATTGGGTGGAGTACGACCTCGTCCTGGGACTTGCGAGCTACGCGATCGTCGAGGGCGACTCCGCACTCGTCTATGACACCCACACGTCCCCCGACCGCGGCGAGTTCGTTCGCGCCGAGCTCGCGCGACGGGGCGTCAGCGACTTCGAGGTCGTGCTGAGCCACTGGCACCTCGACCACATCGCGGGCGCTGGCGCCTTTGCGGATTGCGAGGTCATCGCGACCGAGCGGACAGCCGAGCACCTGACGGCAAACCGGGAGGCGATCGAGAGCGGCCGCCTCAGCGGGCCGCCGCCGATCGATTCGGTCGTGACGCCGACGCACACGTTCAGCGAGCAGCTCTCGCTCACGATCGGCTCGCGCGAGGTGGAACTCATTCACTTCAACATCCACTCCGACGACGCGGCCGTCCTGTGGCTGCCGGGCGAGCGGATCCTCTTCGCCGGTGACACGCTGGAGGACACCGTCACCTACGTGGACGAGCCCGAGTCCTTCGATACCCATCTCGCAGAGCTCGATCGGCTCGCCGAACTCGGACCCGAGCAGATCCTCCCGGCACACGGCGATCCGGACGTGATCGCGAACGGGGGCTACCCGCGCGGGTTCATCGGGGCAACGCAGGCGTACATCCGCCGCCTGGTCGAGAGCCGCAACGACGAGAGTCTGCGCGATCTTCCGCTGCGCGAGTTCGTCGCGGAGCAGCTCGCCGAAGGGACGCTCGTCTTCCACGCGCCCTACGAGACGGTCCACCGCGACAACGTGGCCAAGGTGGCAGCCGCGTGAAGCCGGTCAGGATCGGCTGCTCGGGCTGGGTCTACAAGGACTGGCGCGGCGCGTTCTATCCCGAGAAGCTGCCCCAGCGCCTCTGGCTCGAGCACTACTCGTCCGTCTACGACACGGTCGAGATCAACAACACCTTCTACCGCCTCCCCACCGAGGCGGCCGTCAAGGGCTGGGCCGAACAAACGCCGGACGGCTTCGAGTTCGCGGTCAAGGGCGGCCGGTACACGACCCACATCAAGCGTCTTCTCAGCTTCGACAAGTACTCGACGCGGTTCTTCAAGGCGCTGGAGCCGCTTGAGAAGACGGGCAAGCTCGCGGTCGTCCTCTGGCAGTTGCCGCCGAACTTCAAGCAGGACCTCGAGCGACTCGAGACGGCCCTCGACGTCCTGGACAACCGGCCCGCGCGCCACTGCTTCGAGTTCCGCAACGAGACGTGGTTTGCGAAGGACACCTACGACCTCCTACGCGCGCACGACGCGGCGCTGGTGACCGGCGACGATCCGCGCTTTCCGTTCGTGACGCGCGAGGTGACGGCCTCGTGGGCGTACATCCGCTTCCACCGCGGCGCACATGGCATCCGCGGCGAGTACACGCCGGGCGAGATCGACACCTGGCGCCGGCGCATCGCCGCCTGGCGGCGGAAGACGGACGTCTACGGCTACTTCAACAACGACTTCGAAGGCTTCGCTCCCGACAACGCGCGTCAGCTCGCGTCTTCGTTTCGCCGGGTTTAAGATGCGTCGGCCAACGACGGCAATGACGGCTCGGGTTCAAACGAACCCGAGCTGCCGCATCATGCCGGCGTCGTCGCGGTTCGCCCAGTGCTCGGCGACCTTCCCGTCCTCCACGCGGAAGATGTGGGTCTGGCCCATCGAGATGCGGCGCCCCGTTGCGGGCCGGCCCATGAACTCGCGAGCGTGGGTGGCGTGCAAGGTGACGCGGAGGGCGACGCGGTCGCCATCTCCGAAGACGTCTTCGACGACGTACTCCATGTCGTCGAATGCCCCGTGGAGCCAGCGCACGGTGTTCTTGGCGGCCTCCGGACCGGTCGGGGAGCCCTCGGGCGCCTCGTGGTCGACGAAGCCGGCGGCGATCAGCTCGTCCGCCAGCTCCAGGCGTGCGCCTCCGAACAGCTCCTGGTTCAGCCTCACGCACAGCTCGGTGTTGGGCGTCGATATTGCGGTTGTGGTGGTCACGATGCTCTCCTTCAGTTCGATATAGTTTAACTCAACGAATATAGCGTAGCATAGATCAAAGCGACATGTCTCCCGAAACGACAAAGAGACTCACGCCCCTACGACTCCCCGCGCCGCCGCGAGCAAGCGCAGGAGACGCGGACGCGTATCGCCGAAGCCGCCCGGCGCCTCTTCCTCGAGCGCGGTTGGCAGGGCACTCGCCTTCGCGACGTTGCGGCCGAGGCCGGCGTCGCCGAGCCGACCGTGTACGCCACCTACGGCAGCAAGGCCGGTCTCGCACTGGCGCTGGTCGACGCCGTCGACCTCTCAGCGGATGCCACGCAGGCGATGGAAGAGCTGAAGGGGGCCGGCGGTGACCGGTCCGGGGAGTTGGCGGCCCTGGTGGCGTTCGAGAGGCGCCTCTTCGAACGGGCCGGAGACGTCATCGCCCTCATCGCGGACGCAAGGCGCTTCGAGCCCGCCCTTCAAGAGGCTTATGACGAGGGCCGGGCCCGGGGCGACCGGGTTCGCCGTCGTGTCCTCGAGGGCTGGCCGTCCGATGCGTTCCGCGACGGCGTGAGCGCGCAGGTGGCGGCTGACACGTTCGCGGCCCTCTGCAACGTCGACGTCTATCGCCTGCTCCGCGACGAGCGAGGCTGGTCGGCGGACGAGATCGAGAGCTGGTGGCACAGCTCACTCGTGCGATTGATCGTCAGCTGAGCCTCTACCCCCGGGGGCGCACCTCGTACAAGGTGCGGGTTCCGGACTCCAGCTCTTCGCGGCGAACGACGTCAAAGCGCCTTGCGAGCTCCGCTTCGAACACCTCCGGCCGGTAGTCGGGATGCGCGTCGTCCTTCTTCCGGCTCAGGAGGCGCTGGACCATGGCGTCCTCGCGGTCGGCGAACTCGACGACGAGCACGCCGCCGAGGCTCCCCAGCCAATCGACGACCTCGGCCAGTGGGACGTTCGCGGCAATCGAGAGATGGTGGATGAGCGCCAGGCAAAGGACCAGGTCCGGCCGGCCGCGATCCTCGAGCCGGGTGCGCTCGACGCCGCGCCAGCCGCGGGCGGGCGACGGGTCGGCGAGGTCCATGACCAGGGGCATGATCCGATCGTCGCCGTCCGAGTGCAGGCTCCTGAAGAGAGCGTCGACGCTGGCGTGGTCGCCGTCAACGGCGACGACGTACGCGCCCTGCTCGGCGGCGATGCGCGAGTAGCGCCCGTCGTTGCAGCCCAGGTCCCACGCCAACCGGGGCTGATGCGACGCGCAGGCTTCCCGGACGAATCGGTCCTTGCGGTCGAGCTCGCCGGCCTCGTAGTGTGCGCGCTCGCCGTAGCCGGACCAGGCGGTCTCGGACCCTCCCCAGTCGAGCTTTCGCACCAGCTTTTCGAGTCGCGCCGCATTGGCTTCGATCAGCTCCTTGCGAAAGCCCGCCCGCTTGAGCTCTGAGCGTGTGTCGCGATCTCCCTCGCGGCGCTCGAGCCGTGCGTGGAGCGCGACGTGAGTCAGGACGCCGCGGCGAAAGAGGCGACGGCCGCGGAGGACCGCGCGGGCCTCAGCCGGCTCGATCCCCTCCAGCGAGCCGCGAAGCCAAGGTTGGAACGGCAGCCCGGCGTAGGCCTGGAGCATGAGCGGATAGAGGAACAGGCTGCAGAACTGGCGATAGCCGGCCCAGGGCTCGCCCTCCCCCAGGCGCTCGAACGAGCCGACATCGATGAACACCGGGCGGGAGCCCCGCCACTGGACGTTGTATGGCGATGCGTCCTTGAGGATCATGTCCTCGGCGAGGGCCGCTCGCAGCAATTCGAGCTCGAGCAGAGCTGCTTCGCGAAGCATTGAGAACGGCCATTCGTAGGGATAGGAGACGAACGGGATGCGCTCGTGCCGGAGCGTCGCGTGTGCGGCGAAGCCGTCGAGCCCGCTGGCCGCTGCATCGTCGAGCCGCTCCGTGCGCACGATCTTTCCGGCGTCCTGCATCGCGGGGAAGAAGCGAGTCGCCGCGAGTAGCTCCCAATCCTCGAGACCGCTTTCCGAAAGCGCCCGGAGCACCTCGTCGCCGTCGCGAAAGACGCGGCTGTCGGGATCCCTGAAGGACCCGCTCTCTGCTTCAGGCTGCGGCGTCAAGCTCCGCGGCCGACTCTATGAGGCTCGGTGCGTTCCCGACTCGTCGGGCGCCGGCGCGGACTCGGGTTCTGGGTCGGCCGGCTCCTTGCGGATCCGCAGGAAGGTCAGGAGCCGGTGCCACCAGAGCTTTCCGGTAATGGCGAGCGCGGCGACCCCGCCCAGCAGGGCCTGCAACAGGACGCTTCCGCTACCGGGGTCTAGATACGCGAGCAGTCTCACTTGGGCTCCGCTTTCACCACATCTTCACAATAGCGGCCGTGCACCAGACGGAATCCCTTCGCAAGCGAGCCCTCCACGTCTTCGTGCTCGCATCCCTTGCCGCCGCTCCGATCCTGCTCGTCACCGATGCGCAGTTCTTCATCGGGCGCGGGGCAAGCGGTGGCGACATCGTGGCGGTCGCGCTGATCCTGGTAGTCGGAGTGCCGCTTGCCCTCGCGCTGGCGGGACTCCTCGTCTCTGCGATCAGCAACCGGATCGGCTGGGCCCTGCACGTGGCGATGATCGGCGCACTGAGCGCCCTGATCCTCTCAGAGGCGCTGTACCCGCTCGGCCTGAGGCTCGAGATCCAGATACCGCTGGTTCTCGTCGCCGGAGTCGCGGCCGCGGTCGCCTACGCGCGGAACGAGAGCGCGCGCTCGATCGTCTCGGCGCTGGCTCCGCTGCCGCCGATCATCCTGGTCTTCGTCTTCCTCTTGACTCCGGTCTCGGGGCTGGTCTTCGCAGGGGAGGGCGAGGTCGAAGCGCCGCCGCAGCCCGATGCGCGCACACCGGTTGTCATGGTCGTCTTCGACGAACTCCCCGGTCATGCGCTGATGAACGAGAGGAGACGCATCGACGAAGAGCGGTTCCCGAACTTCGCGGCGCTGGCAGAAGACGCGACGTGGTACCGCAACGCGACCACTTCGCGAAGCGACACCGAGCTCGCCGTGCCGACGCTCGCAACCGGAATCAACGCTCCCCTCGACAGCCTGGCGACCTACGGCGACCATCCACGCTCGCTCTTCACGCTGCTCGGGTCCAGCTACGAGATGCACGTTTCGGAGCCGTGGACCAATCTCTGCCCTGACAGCCTGTGCGAGGGAGGGACGGAGAGCCTTGACGAGGGCGGCCTGGGGTCGATCCTGGCGACGATCCCGTCGATCCTCGGCTATGTCTCGGTGCCCGATGCGAAGCGGCTCGGCATCGAGGGCCCGCGCGAGAGCGGCGCGATCAGCCGCCCGGGTCAGTTCGGGACCTTCGTCGAGGAGATCGAACCGTCTGAGGGACCGGTCCTCCACTACCTGCATGTGCTGCTGCCGCACAAGGCGTGGAGGTACCTGCCGTCCGGCGAGCGCTACTCGGACACGGTCGGGGCGGACGCGGAGCTGGGGGGCCTGGAGGAGTGGAGCGACGATGAGTGGCTCACGCTCCAGCACGAGCAGCGCTTCTTCCTTCAGCTGCAATTCACCGACAGGCTCCTGGGCGAACTGTTCTCCCGGCTCCGCGAGACCGGCCTGTACGACCGCTCGCTGATCGTCGTCACCGCGGACCATGGCGTTTCCTTCCGCGCGGGCGATGAGCGGCGTGACGCGACCGACACGAACGCTCCCGACATCTTCTCGGTGCCGCTGTTCATCAAGGAACCGGGCCAGGACAAGGCGGCTATCGACGATGGCGCCGCCCGGACCATCGACATCGTCCCGACCATCGCCGACTCGATTGGCGCCAAGGTGCCGTGGGAGGTGGACGGGCTCTCGCTCTCCGGAGGAGCTCCATCGGATCGCTCGCTGGAGATCGAAAACCTGCGTGGTGGCGAGGTTGAGCTCACCCTGGCTGAGTTCGCCGATCTCCGCGACGAGGCGCTCGAGGATCGCATCGACCTGCTCGGCGAAGACAAGGACAGCCTCTTTGCGATCGGCCCCAGCCCCGAGCTCCACGGGCGGCGCGTCCACGCCAACCTCGGCCAGGAAGCCGCGGCCGAGGCGTCAATCGTCGACGGCGTGGCCGTGCGGAACTACGACCCGTCCCTACCGCTCATCCCGGCCCGGATCGCGGGAGACCTGGAGGGCATCGATGCCGGCGAGCCCCTCGCGATTGCCCTGAACGGCCGCGTCGCGGCCACCACGTACAGCTACGACGGCGACCACGGCGTCGAGTACTCGGCGATGGTGCCGCCGGCGCTCATCCAGGCGGGCGACAACGAGGTCGCCGTGCTCGCGATCGACGGAACCGGAGACGACCTGACGCTCAGGCCGCTCCGGCTCTCGTTCTGATCAGTCTCGGCCTACGGGATGCTGTTGGTCGTTTCGCAGCCGCCGCCGTCCCCGTCGTTGCCGGGGCCGCCGTCGCATGAGTCGTCGGTCCCGTCGCCACCTCCGACCGAGTCCGATCCGATGTCGCCGCTGACGACATCGCCATTCCCCGGGCCGCCGTCAACGGAGTCCGAGGAAGGGAAGCCGGCCTTGTCGGGCCCGCCCTGCACGATGTCCGTCCCGTCACCGCCTTCGACGAGGTCGTCACCCTTGCCCCCGGTCGTCTTGTCGTCACCGAAGCCTCCCTCGACGCGATCGGTGCTGTCCGACGCCTTGATCACGTCGTCCCCGTCGCATCCGCGCAGGAAGTCGTGGCCGTCACCGCCGTTGATCTTGTCGTCGCCTGCATCCTCGTCTTCTCCGAAGCAGCTGGCGCCATCCTCATCGCCGAAGGCTCCGTCGTTGCCTTCGTTGAGACAGATCAGATCGTTGCCGCCCAGCCCAATGACCGCATCGCCTCCGCCCCGCGCGACGATGACGTCCTTGTTCGGCGTGCCGATCAGGGCGTCGTCACCGCTGTCGCTCTGGTTGGTTCCGACGATCGTCGCGTTCTTACCGAAGCACTTGAAGTTTTGGCCCGCCTCGGAACTCGCCGAGCCCCCTAGGAGCACGATCGCAATCGCCCCCATCAACAGTGCCGCGATCACACCGTTGACGTACCTTGCCTGAACGCTCATCCGTTCCCCTCCTCTTAGAGATTTGGCCCCATCCATGGGGACCGGGGCGCATCGTCCCACATTCGCGGCCTTAGGGCAAGCGGCGGTACGATGAGCTCGAAATCGATGCCCCACTCGCCGTTCTTCATGCTTCTCCCACCGCCCGGCGATCGTGTCCCCATCGTCCGAGATCGTGGCGCTGAACCTCTGCGGGAACGGGTCGTCCGAGTCGCGCCACATCTTCCACTCGCCGTCCTCGAGGCTCACCTCGTAGATGCGGTGGACGTCGCGCTCGTCGGTGTAGAGCTGGTAGATGATGCCTCCGCCCCGGTCGCAGCCGAAGATCGCGACGCCGTTCGGGGCCTCGGGCATGTCGATGGCCCACGCTTCGCGCAGGAATGCACCCTCGTCGATCCATTCGAACCTGACGGTGCCGCCACCTGGCCACGGCTCGCCGTCCGGTGGCCCGGCCTGCATGCTCCACTCACCCACCAGCGGCTCGAGCATCGCGAGGCCGCTGTTCAAAGCTCTGCTCTCGTCGAACCGATCGACATGCTGCGACTCTAGCCCTTAGACTCGGCGCGGGCCGGACGGATCCAGGTCCGAAACCAAACGGGGAGGATTCATGAGACGCAGGGCGATCGGCGCGGCGGCGCTGGCGGGGGCGATTCTTCTCGTCTCGGCGGGACAGGCGCACGCGGGAGTGGTTGGGGACACCGACACCTTCTTCGTGGACACGACGAGCGACTCCGGCGCTCTCACGACATGCAGCCCCGTGACTCCCGCCGACTGCAGCCTGCGCGGCGCCTTCGTGAGCGCGGACGACGGCGACCCCGACACGGCCACTGACTCGATCATCTTCGATGCGACCATCTTCGACGGCAACGAAGCGGTGCCGGGCGAGGCCACCGTCGTCATGGCGAGTGCGGGCGTAAGCACGGACGAGAACCTGAACCTCCAGGCATTCTGCTCCGACATCCATCCCTGCGCCGCTATCGACGGGCCTCCCGCCGACATCGCGATCCGGTCGCAGAACGGAACGCTCTCCATGCGTGGCGTGGCCATCTTCGACACCGGGCTCACCGGTCTCCAGCACTCCAACGGCGCCGAAGGACTGACCCTGACCAACAACTGGTTCGGCCTCAAGCTCGACGGCACGGTGGACGGAAATGACGTCGGCGTCTATCTCGCGGGGCCGAACGCCGACGTCGGCGTCAGCGGCCAGCCCGCGAACGTCTTTGCGGGCAACCGGCTTGGCCTCCAGATGGTCGGCCTCGACGCAAAGGACATCAACGTCCAGAACAACCTCTTTGGCGTCAAGTCCGACGGGAGCACGGTCGCCGCGAACACGGGCACCGACATCGACATCTCCGGAAACATGGCCAACCAAGCGCCGAGCGACGTACTTATCGGCGGAGCGCCCAACGCGACGGCTGCGTGCGACGAGGGCTGCAACGTGATCGCTGCAGGCGGAAGCGGAGCGTCTCCGCGCGGGATCGACCTCAGTGCCTCCTCAGGCGCCGGCTTCACCTCAACCGCATCCAACGTGGACATCACGTACAACCACATCGGCGTGAACGCCGCCGGAACCGGCGCCACGGGTGTCGGGACGCTCGTGGCGGTCGGGTCGGCCGACAATATCGGCGTCAAAAACAACCGGATGGCCGGCGCCTCCTCCGCCGTCTTCGCGGGGTCCGGAGCCGACAGCCTGAACGTTGAGGCGAACAGCATCGGCGCAACAGCCGACGGCACGAGCGTGCTGGATGGCACGTCCAGCTCAGTTTTCGTTGACTCGAGTCCGGCCGCGCCGGCCTCGATCAAAGACAACCTGGTCGTCATGGACTCCGGCGTAAATACCCCAATCACCGCATTCGGTCAGGGCGCTGCGGTGAATGGAAACCAGATCGGCGTTCCCGGGGTCGCCGGCTCAGGCGGAGGTGTCGGCATCGGCGTTATAGGATCCAGCCACACCATCGAGGGCAACTCGGTGATGGAGACCCTCGGCCACGGAATCCTCCTGTTCGACACGACCGGCTCGGCCGTTGCAGACAACGAGATCGGAGTGGGCGGATCCGTCGACGGCGCCGGCATCGCTGTCATGAGGGATGAAAGTGGCTCGGTCGGCAACGCCATCGGCAGCAACGACCCCGACCTCGCCAACAGGTTTGGCCACACGGGTGGCGACGCGATCCTCATCACCGGGGCCGAGCAGGATCAAAATCAGATCCTCGCCAACCTGGGTGGCCCGGTCAACGGGTTCATGGTCGATCTCGAAGGCACGGACGGCCCCGGTAACGGAGCGACGGGGCCGAACGGCGGCATCGACCCGCCGAAGGTGAAAAAGGTCAAGGAGAAGGTCGTTTCCGGCGCGAGCGACCATCCCTCCGCGGAGGTCTGGGTCTACCGCACGTGCTCGGTCGCGGGTGTATTCCCGGACTGCCTCTCGAGGTTCCTCGGAACGGCGACCGTCAAAGCCGACGGGACGTGGAAGCTGAAGCGCAAGATCAAGAAGAACTGGGTAGTCGCGGCGCTTCAGAACGACACGACGGGGAACGGCTCCGAGTTCACCAAGGGCCGGAAGCGCAAGCGGTGAGCCAGGGCGCCGCGGGCGCCGCGACTCACGCCAATCAACTCCTCTTCCTAGGCCTCCAGGACGCCAGAAGAGCGATAAGCTCGTCGGGAATGGAGTCGATTAGCTGGTAGAAATGGCCGGCGGCGTCAAAATAGACGCTCGGCGCCAATGGCGGCGGCTCGTGGCTTGCTGTCTGATTCTGCTCGCGATCGCGGTAGCGACGCAGTCCGCGTCCGCCGCTCCTGGCGAGGACGACACCCCGGTCGACAATCCGGACCTCACCGCCGGTTGCGGTATCGACGTCCACATGATTCTCGACGAGTCCGGCTCGGTTCAGCCGTTCACCAGCGATGTCCGGGGGGCGTTCCGGGCGTTCACGGGCGCCCTGGCCAACACGGGGTCGCGCATGGCCGTCTCGGAGTTCTCGACAGCCGCCCGGCTTCCGCTTCCGGCGGTGGCGCGCAGGGAGTACACGACGATCGTCAACGCGACGATCGACGAAGTCTTCGACCCTTACATCCAGAACAACTACAACCCCAGCGGGAGCACCCACTGGGAAGACGCGTTCAGGGCCGGCCGGTACTTCCTCGCCCGTCCCAGCCAGATCCAGCCCCACCTGACGGTCTTCGTCACCGATGGCGACCCGAACCGGGTCGTGCGCGAGGACAGGGTCACCTACGACCCCGGCAACACGAACATAAGCCAGAACGAGTACGAGCTGAAGATTCCGCTGAGCGATAATGACGAGACCGCGAGCTCCAACGAAAATGACGCCAGCGACCGGGCCGTTCCGAACGCCAATGCCGTGAAGGCGACGGGCTCGCACATCCTGACCGTGGCGGTGGGCGAAGGCCTGGACAGCTCGGATTCGCTCGATCGCATCATTGACGTCTCGGGGCCCGATGTCTACGACGGCTCGGGGACGTTCGACATCACCACGGATGACGTCTTCCGGGTCGAGGACTTCGACGAGCTGGAGGACGCGATGCGGGAAGCCGCCTTCGGCCTCTGCGCCCCGTCGATCACGGTCCGCAAGCTCATTGACATCACCCCGGACCCTGGTACCGACGACCTGATTCCTGGAGTGGACTGGGAGCTGACAGCCACCGTAGATCCACCGCCGGCGGACTGGGTGCTTCCGAGCAACGGCGCCGGCGATACGGGCGTCTCGGCTACCGACGCCGGCGGCTTTACGACCTTCCAGTGGACGATGAACACGGACGACGAATCGAGCGTCGAGATCCTGGAGGAGGATCCTGGTGGAGTTGGTCCGCCCCCCGGATTCGTCAACGCTCAAGCCAGAACCGAATGCACTGTCAGGACCCCGGATGAGCCTGACAGCAAGCCCCTCGATCTGGACGTCGTCAACAGGGGCTTCACGGCCGAAGTCCCGTTCGAGGCGATCGTGACCTGCCGGCTGGTAAACCGCGCCCTGCCGCGGCCGAGCATCACCTTGCAGAAGGACACGAACGGGGCCGACGCCGACGATCCGCCTGGGACATTCGTGCCCGAGGGCGACGACGTCACCTGGACCTACGTGGTCACCAACACGGGCAACGTCACGCTCTCCGATGTCGAAGTGACGGACGACCAGGACGTGGAGGTCCGCTGCCCGGACGACGAGATCCCGCCCGGAGAGGAGATGAGGTGCACGGCGGAGGGCACGGCGGAGGCCGGGCTTTACTCGAACATCGGGTCGGTGACCGCCGTGGATCCCTTCGATACCGAGGTGGAAGCTTCCGATCCGTCGCACTACACGGGCTCCGCACCCGGGATCGACGTGGAGAAGTCGACCAACACACGGGACGCCGACAACGCGCCCGGTCCATTCATCCCGCTGGGCGCCCCGGTCACGTGGGAGTACGTCGTGACCAACACGGGCAACTCTTCCATCACCGACGTCGACCTCACTGACTCAGAAGGCGTCGTTCCGGTGTTCACCGGTGGCGACACTGACGGCGACTCCGAGCTCGACACCAACGAGACGTGGACCTACACCGCTGCGGACACGGCTGATCCAGGCCAGTATGAGAACGTCGCCACGGTCGATGGCGAGGACCCGCTGGGGACGGTGGTCCAGGACTCCGATTCGTCCCACTACTTCGGCACGAACCCGATGATCGACATCGAGAAGTCCACCAACGGCGAGGACGCCGATGCTGCGCCCGGCCCGCTGGTGGGCGTCGGCGATCCGGTCACCTGGACCTACACGGTGACGAACACAGGCAACCTCCCGCTCACCTTCGAGGTCACGGACGACCAGCTGTCCGGACGGATCCGGTGCCCAAGGCTGATCCTGCTCCCGGGCCGCACGGCCGAGTGCTCAGCGAGCGCACCCGGCGGAGCCGAGCCCGACCAGTACGAGAACCTCGGGACGGTCGAGGGGACGACCCTGCGCTCGGGCCAGGTCGTGGACGACTCGGATCCGTCGCATTACTTCGGGGTCGAAGGCGCGATCGACCTCGAGAAGCTGACCAACAGCGTCGACGCCGACCAGCCGCCCGGCCCCTTTATCCCTGTCGGCGACGTGGTCACCTGGACCTACCGGGTGACCAACACCGGCAACGCAGATCTGGAGAACGTCCAGGTCGTCGATCTGACGACGGGCGAAGACGTCTGCACGCTGCCGATCCTCGCCCAAGGCGCGACCGAGGAATGCACGGCGAATGGCTTCTCCGAGGCAGAGCAGTACACGAACCTCGCAACCGCCACCGGCCTGACGCCAGTCGGGGGCAGCGTCGCCGACTCCGATCCCTCGCACTACTTCGGCGCCGAGCCGGGGATCAGCCTCGAGAAGCTGACGAACGGGGTGGACGCCGACGATCCTCCCGGCCCGTTCATCCCTGTCGGCGAACCGGTCACCTGGACATACCAGGTAACCAACACCGGGAACAATCCGCTGAGCGGGATCACGGTCACCGACGATCAGGGCGTCGCGGTGACGTGCCCGGACGACGAGCTCGCAGTGCTCGAGCAGATGACCTGCACCGGCTCCGGCACCGCCGAGACGGGCGACTACGAGAACGGGGCCACGGCAACGGGACTCGACACCGCCCAGACGTCCGTCTCAGATGACGATCCCTCGCACTACTTCGGATCGGTCTCGGAGATCCACATCGAGAAATCCACGAACGGGCGTGACGCGGACGATCCTCCTGGCCCGCTCGTGCCTGTCGGCAACCGGGTCCTGTGGAGGTACGAGGTGACGAATCCGGGCAACGTCGCGATCCGGGACGTGCGCGTCGTGGACAGCCGCGAGGACAGGCCGCGGTTCGTCGGAGGCGACGACGATTCGGACGGAGAACTCGATCCGCCGGAGACGTGGATCTATCAAACCGGGGCGAAGGCGACCTCGGGCCAGTACCGGAACGTGGGTACCGCGACGGGAGTGGACGTGCTCGAGGGCGAGGTTCGGGACCGTGATCCATCCCACTACCGCGGCGGCGAGCCAGAGCTGACGATCCGCAAGCAGGCCTCGAAGCGAGAGGTACAACCCGGTCAGGTCTTCAGCTACACCATCACCGTGCGCAACAAGGGACCGGTTGCCGCCCACGACGTGGTCGTCTGCGACGAACTCCCCAAGGAGCAGCACCTGCTCCGCACCAACCCGGAGGCGACGAGGTCCAGCGATCACCGGGCCTGCTGGGAGATCCGGCGTCTTGGCCCCGGCCAGTCGAAGACTTTCCGGCTCGTCGTGCAGGTCGACAACTCGTCGCCCCCAGGCACCCAGCGCAACGTCGCCGTCGTCGACGGGGAGAAGACTGACAACGCCAACGTCGACGTTCTTTCCCCGGGCTCGAACTGTCCCCGCGGAGCGCCGCGACCCTTCCCCCCGCGCGCCTGTTCGCTGATCCGGCCGCGCTGCGCTGCTGACCTGCGGCCACGGCCCAGCGACTGTTACCTCTTCTTGACCTTCCAGGACTTGGAGGCGTCACCGGTGTTGCCGACGGTGTCGGTCGCCGTGATCGTCAGCGTGTGATTGCCCTTGCGGACCTTGATCCTGTGGGGCGAGGTGCATGGGGCCGCAGCGCCGGAGTCGAGCTTGCAGGTCACGGCTGCAGCCTCGTTCACGCTGAAGATGAACTTGGCCTTCCTCCTCCTGGTCTTGGCTGGCGGGCTCTTGGTGATGTTGACAATCGGATCCAGGGTGTCGACCGTGAAGGCTCGGGTGGCAGTCGTCGAGACGCCGCCCAGGCCGCCGATCGCCCTGACCTTGAAGATGTGAGCGCCCTGGGAGAGCGGCGACGCCGGGCTGAAGCCGTTGGCGGTCGTGCAGTCGCCGAAGGCAGCGTTGTCCATCGCGCACTGGAATCGCGAGCCCGCGAAGGTGTTTGTGAAGGTGAAGTCGGGCTGAGTGTCCGCGATCGGGCCGGTGGGCCCGGTGATCTGAGGCGTGTCGGGCACCGGCGGGCTGCCGAACGTCAGCGCGCTCGCAAGGTTCAGCCGCTTGCCGCTCTCGACCGGCGTCGCGCCGGGATTCGCGAACGCGGCGTTCGGCATCCCCGGTCGACATCAGGATCGCGATAACCGTCTGCGGGTCCAGATCGGGCGCCTTGGAGAGAATGAGCGCCGCAGCTCCGGCGACGTGAGGCGTGGCCATCGAGGTGCCGTTCAGGAACTTATGGGTGCCCTGGAGGGCCATGCCGATCGCGGCCGGCGTATAGCTGCCGCCCAGGCACATCAGGGTCACGTCGTCGACGCGCGAACCCTCACCGACGTCGCCGTCGCCGTCGGCGGTAAAGGAGATCTGCCAGTTCGCCTGCGTCTTGCCATTGAGCTCGGGGACGGCGGGCGTTCGGCGGAATGTGCTGGTGCCCCTCCATCCCTGAGCGATGGGGATCGAGGTTCCGGCGTCGATCGGCCGCAGCGCGACGAAGTCCTGGAGGTCGGTGATCCCAACCTCGTAGGTCCACTCGATGTGGCATCCGACCTCACCCGTCAGATTCACCGTTGAAGCCGGGCGGAAGCCGAGTCCGTTGTCCGCCCCCGAGTAGTTGGTGCCAGGGAAGGCTGATTCGCTCATGGAGAAGCTGCCCTTGACTCCCGCCACGCGGCGCCAGCCCGTGCTGGTCGCGGAGGTGATCGGTGTCCCGCTGAGGCTGACGAGGCGGTTGTCGAAGCCCGGGTTCTCGGCGTTCTCGCCGAGCTTCGGTGCGTACTTCGGCTGGGTCGAGAGCGTGTCGAACCCTGGCGCGGCGATCTGGACCGAGGTCGGCCCATAGTTGGAGAACCCAGCTCGCGTGTCGTCGCTCTTCGAGGCGGCGACACACATCACATTCGGAAAGTCGTAGTCGAACGGGTAGTCGGCCGCCTCCGGGCCGGCGTTGAAGTTGCAGGGGTATGCGCCCGGATGGCGGTTGGCGTTGGCCGGGTCGTCGGGGTCGTTGCAGGTGTCCGGGCTGCGATCCTCGGCCAGGTCGTCCACGACGTCGTTGTTGTCGCCAAGACCGTCGCTGCCGCCATTTCCTGCGGAGACAACGAAGAGGACGTCGGGATGAGACTCGATCGCTGCAGCCAGGAGGTCGCTCGGGCAGGAACCTCCCAGGCTCGCATTCACGACCTGGGCGCCGTTGTCGCCGGCGTAGTCGAAGGCGTTGCCGACGGCGACGTTTGAAGAGACGTCCAGCTGGTCGAACACCTTGACCGACATGAGCTGGACGCGCTGCGCCACGCCGGTCACGCCGTAGTTGTCGTTGCCCCGCGCCCCGACCGTGCCCGCAACGTGGGTGCCGTGATTGACCTGGCTGTCGTCGATCGGATCCGAGTCGGCGCAGGCCGGAGGGACAGCATCCGTACAGGGATTGGGGCCCAGCCGCGAGAAGGTGTTCTTGAAGTCGTAGCCGAACTCGTCGTCGACGAAGCCGTTTGCGTCGTCATCGAGACTGTTGCCAGGGATCTCGCCGGGGTTGTGCCACATGTTCGGCGCGAGGTCGGGGTGTTCGTAGTCAATGCCGGAGTCGACGATCGCGACGACGACGTCGCTCGCGTCCCCTCCCTCGACCGGGGCGACGTCCCAGCCCGTCGGGCGCGTCGATGTCGGCGTCCACGGTGCCAGCGGTGTTCGTTGGCGTGAGGACGCCTGGAACCGAGACGGTCTGCCCCGTGTTGTTCAGGCCCCAGAGCTGGCCGAAGAACGGGTCGTTGGGCACGGACTGCTGTTGATAGGTGTAGTTCGGCTCCGCGAAGTCGACGCTGGGATCCGCGGCCAGCTCAGTCACGGCCTCGCTCACACTGACGCCGTCTCCAAGCTCCACCAGCCTCGCCCTGCTGATTGACAGGGCGGTCAAAGATTCCGCGTTGACGCTGTCCGCGGCGGCCGCGCGATCGCCGCTCGTTACGCCGGGTTCGAACCTGACAACGACCTCGCCCGGGATCCAGAGCTTCTCCTGCTGCGATGCCCCGTCGTCGCCCGGCTGCAATCCGGAAGGAACGCCGCTTTCAGTTGCGCTCGCAAACGTGGCCGTCCCGAGGGCGACCGCCATCGCAGCCAGCGCCAAACCAGCCACGCGCCCTGTTCCGACCTGCAAACGTCCCCCATCCATGGGCCGGAAAGTATCAGCGATCCGGCTGCGTGTTCGTCAGGGCGTTTCCTCGTAAGACGGGGGCGTACTGTGCATCCCAACTACCGAAGGAGCAGCAATGTCACTCACACGCGTCCAAAACTTCTCAATCTCACTCGACGGCTTCGGCACCGGCGAGGGTCAGAGCAAAGACGCACATTTCGGTCACGCCGGAGATGCCCTTCACAAGTGGATGTTCGCCACCCGGTGGTCGCAGCCCGGCGGTAGCGGCGGCATCGACGACGCCTTCGCCCGGCAGTTCGACTCGGAAATCGGCGCCGAGATCATGGGGGCCGGGAAGTTCGGCCATCCCGGGTGGCACGAAGACCCGGAGTGGAAGGGCGCATGGGGCCCCAACCCGCCGTTCCACACACCGGTCTTCATCCTCACCCATCACACGCGGCCCTCGATCGAGATGGAGGGCGGCACGACGTATCACTTCCTCGACGCGTCGCCCGCCGAGGCGCTCGAGCAGGCTCGCGAGGCTGCGGACGGCAAGGACGTACGTCTCGGCGGAGGTCCCACCATGATCCGCGACTTCCTTGCCGCCGGACTCGTTGACCACATGCACACCGTGGTGGTCCCGATTCTGCTTGGCCGGGGCGTGCGCCTCTGGGACGGACTGGAGGGCCTCGAGAAGGACTACGAGGTCGAGGTCACCCCCTCGCCCAGCGGAGTCACGCACGTGACCTTCACCCGCGCGGGCGTCTGAGGTCGCTGGGCGACTGGAGCGGCTAGCCCGCGTTCTCGAACGGAACGTAGTCGCGGCAGGGCTCGCCGCGGAGACCCGGGCAGGGCGGCAGCTCGGTCGGGATGTCCGCGCTGGGCAGGACCGGCAGGGTCAGCTTCGAGCGCATCGACTTGCCGAACGCGACGTCGACCTGCGGCGTGCTCTCCGGCCGGGCCCTGGCAAACGCCCAGATCGGCTGGTCGCCGCCGACCGCCGAGATGATGACGCGGATCCGCGAGCCCTCGCGGTAGCCGTGGCCCTGGTAGTAGAGGGGAATCGTGGCCTTGTCGAACCGGTCGTCGCGAAGCGGCTTCATGTCGGACTTGCGGAGGCTGAGGACCGGCTCGAGCGGGGTCGACTTCTCCTTGTCGAGCTTTCGCATGCTGCCCCGCAGCCAGCCGCCCTGGACGAAGACCTCTTGGTTGTCGGGACGGACCTCGGTGACCGTGGCCTGAAGATCGACGCTGCGGGCCTCGGAGCGGAGCCACACCTTGAGGTATCCCGACCCGGCGACCGTCGTGTCCTCGGCGAGCGGCTTCGAGACGTAGGAAACCGCGTTGCCGTCGACGGGCTGCGACCACTCGTATGTAGGCGTGTCCGTCCAAAGCCCATTGGTCCCCGAGCCCGTGTTCCCGGTGAAGTTGGTCGGCGGCCGTGCCTCGTCATCCCAGATGAAGCTGTCCGAGCTCTTGGTCTTGGGCGCCTTGGCCGCGAGCTCTCCGTCTTCGGCGAGGTACCACGAGCGCCCTTCGACCTCCGCGGGCGGGAACTCGCCGAAGCTCTGCTCGTAGCCTGGATAGGGCTTACCCGGCTCTCGGCCCGCGCCGTTGTCGAAGAGGATCCGGACTGGCGGCAGGTCCTCGAAGGCGGCGAGCGCGGCCTCATAGGTCGGCTGCTGCTGGATCGGATCCGCCGGCATGGTCATGCCGCTGATCCCGAACGCCACCTGGTAGATGATCGGGGCGCCGACCTGGAGGACCGGCGACCAAAGGAGCGGCGGTTCCTTCGCCACGTAGAGCTTCAAGAAGTCGAACCAGCGGTTGAGGACCTCGGGGCTGAGCGAGTCGGAGTGGGTGCCGTTGGTGAAGGTGGACCATGCGCGGTCGTTGCCCGCTAACTCGCCTGCAAGAGTCGGGCAGTGGCCGCCAGTCTGCTCGTCCTCCCACTGGCATGCGAGGAAGGTCGGCGCCTCGATCTTGTCGGCGAAGGTCACCGGGGAGAGCGGGTCGGCGGCCTTCGGTCGGTAGGTGCGGTTCGCGTGGATCTTCTTCAGCAGGTCGCGGGCCTCGCCGTGCATCGCCTGGTTCTCGGCGCAGGTGGAATCGCCGCCCTGGATCTGCTCATACGCCCACGGCTGGCCGGCGTCAGGGCCGGAAGGAAGCGCGTCGTGGATCCGGTCCTTGGCCCATTCGAGCGCGAAGCCGGTGTTGAGGATTCCGCCGGGATAGAGGGTGGTCTGGGTGTTGTCGAGGACCGAGATCGGCGTGAGCGCGGCGAGGCTAGGCGGGTTGTACTGCCCGGTGAAGAGCTGCGAGATCCCGCCGTAGGAGATGCCCATCATCCCGACCTTGCCGTGCGCGACCCAGGGCTGGCGCGCGATCGTCTCGATCACGTCATAGCCGTCGAGGCCTTGGAGCGGCTCGAAGAAGTCGAAGGCGCCGCCCGAGCAGCCGGTTCCGCGCATATTGACGTCGACGACCGTGAAGCCCATGAGGTTTCCGATGATCGAGATGCCGCTCTCGGGGCCGGCGGGGTCGGCGGTGCCGTAGCCCGAGTATTCGATCAGGGTGGGGAGCGGCGCGTCGACCGGCACGTCTGGGAGGGGCAGGCCGGGGATGACGCTCGTGACGTCGGTGGGGGGATGGACGTTGATCGCGAGCTTCGTCCCGTCGCGCGTCTCGAGGTACTGGTAGCCGTCCGGGTCGATGTCCTGGTCGTAGACCGACTCATCGGGCGGCGCCGAGGCGTCGGTGAGCACGGTGAGCTCGTCCGAGGCTGGGTCTCCCTGCGGCTTGACGGTGTAGCCCTGCCCGGGCTTCACGCGCCGGAAGAGCACTCCGCCCTCGGCGGTCGCCTTGTTCGTCTCGATCGTGTCGCCGTTCTTGTCGATGAGGTCGACCATCTGCCCGGGCTCGAGACCGGTGGCGTATGCCTGCTCGACGCTTCCGTGTGCCTCGTAGGCGAGGTAGGGACCTGCGCTGGCGGGCGCGGCGAAGCAGAGCGCCGCGCCGAGCGCGCCCATCGCAGGAATTAGCAATCGCAGATGTGCCCGGTCAGTCCCCACGACGACGCTTTGTACCAAACCCCGACCTGGGCCGCGCCGGTCCCCGCGATTGGCTCGGTGACCCTAGGACACCTTGACGCGCCTCGCAAGACGAGGGTCGGCTGCTCGTCTAGGGCCCTGACAGCGAGCGCCGAAACCTGACTCTCGATCGGCTCTGCTCCCGCCTCGAATGTAACGCCCGGATACTGGGCCGAACGCTTCCCGCCGTCTCGGTTCCAACCGCGTCGTTCATAGAAGGCCTCGGCGCGACGGTTCCCGTCGAGCATCCACAGGATCGCCTCGCGATACCCCCGCTCGCGCATCGCGTCGATCGCTCCGTCCAGCAAGGCGGGACCCGCGCCGCGGCCGAAGGCGTCGGGATGCGCGTAGATCGCCGGGATTCCGGCGACGGCGTCGGACTCGTCCTCCTCTCGCGACGGGAGCTCGAGCGTGCAGAACGCCTCGATCGCTCCGTCTCGCTCGGCGACCAGGGTGTGTGCCCGCTCGCCGCCATCGGCCAGCCATCCCTGCCAGTCGCGCTCGCGCCCCTCGATCGTGAGCCCGTCGAGGACCTCGTCCGGCATCAGTCCTCGGTATGCGGCATGCCACGAGGCGATGTGCACTGCGGCGATCGCTCGAGCGTCCCTGACGGTCGCCCAGCGGATGGCCGGCGCGGCCTCGGATATGGGATTGCCGGGTTCGTTCACTGCGCCGACAATTCGTACAGGACCTCCCCCGTCTGCGAGTTGCGCCGCAGACTGATTGACTGACGCCATGTGCCGCTGGAACGCGTACATCGGAGAGCCGCTTCTGATCGACGAGCTTCTCTACCGCCCCAAGCACGGGCTGATCGATGAGAGCCTGCATTCGCGGATGGGCGCCGAGACGACCAACGGCGATGGGTTCGGGCTCGGCTGGTACCCGCCCGGGACGCCTGGCGACCCGGCGCGCTACCGGAGCGTCAACCCCGCCTGGAACGACGCCAACCTGCGCGACCTCGCGGCGCACATCGAGTCGCCCTTGTTCGTGGCCCATATCCGCGCCGCGGTCGGAAGCCCGGTCCAGCAGACCAACTGCCACCCATTTCGCCACGGCCGCTGGTTGTTCGTCCATAACGGCCTGATCGACGGCTTCGCCAAGCTGCGCCGTGACCTGGTGCTGGCCGTGGACCCATCGCTGTTCAGCGGCGTCGCCGGCTCGACGGACTCCGAGACGTTGTTCTACCTGGCGCTGACCCATGGACTCGAGGAGGATCCGATCGCCGCGATGGAGAAGGCGATCGGAATCGTCGAGCAGGCTGCGGCGAAGGCGGGGGTCACGGACCCGATGCAGGGGACGATCGGCATCAGCGACGGGGAGCGGCTCTGGGCGATCCGCTACTCGAGCGCACACCAGTCCCGAACGTTGTTCGTCTCGGAGGACGTGGACACCTTGCGCCGACTGCATCCCGAGCGCCCGCGACTTCAAGAGTTGTCGGAGAACGCCCGCCTCGTTGTCTCCGAGCCGCTCATCGACCTTCCGGGCGCGTGGCATGAGATCCCGGAGGCGACGGCATTGGTCGTCGACGGCACGAGCCTCGAACGCCGGGACTTCGCTCCCCGCGTTTAATCTCACCGCAACGAATGTGAGATATCGTCGCGCCGCTAGGCAGGTTCGGCTTTCAAGGAGGAGAGATGAGCGGACGGACAAGGACGGCTTTCGTCGCAGTGCTGGCGATTGCGGTAATGCCGGCTGACGCGCTGGCGGGCAACGGCGGCAAGCCGAAGCTCGAGGCCAAGGAAAAGTCTCAGAAGGCGATCCTCGACGCCGACGCGATCGCCGTGTCCGCGAAGAACCTCGACGAGAAGATCACCGTCGTTGCCGAGGCGAAGTCGTTCGATTCGCAGGGCTTCGAGAAGATCGCTGCGTCCACCGTCCTCAAGCCGAACGACAAGAGCGGCAAGCTCGCCTTGAAGAAGAGTGGCCGGCGCGCAATCGCAAGCTGCCAGCCGCAGAAGATCAAGCTCAGCGCGAAGGGCGCGGAGAAGGAGACCTTCGACCTCAAGCGCAACTCACGCGCTTGCGAGGTGCCGGAGCTCGACTTCTCGCGATCCGGCGAGTGCAACACGATCACGCTGGAGGAGGAAGCGACGCCAGGCGAGCCCGCCTGCATGCTCCCCTTCCCCGACGACTTCCACACGACCGAGGACTACTCGAGCGCGACCGGAAGGCGCGTTGCCTTCCAGGAGGGCGCGATGCCCGAGAACGTCGGGCGGCACGGCGATCGATCCCGAGCCCTACGCCCTGAACGACGGCTTCAGCCCCGGTCAGACGACGGTCGTGCGCGTTCCCGGCCTCGATACCCCAGAGGCCATCGCCGCGACTGACCCGATCACGCTCGACAACCTCTCGCGGAACGACGAGGAGCTAAAGAAGGAGCCGGTCGTGGTGATCGACACGGAGACCGGCGAGCGCTGGCCGATCTGGGTCGAGCTCGACTCGAACGCCACGACGCCGGAGGAGACGGCGCTCCTGATCCATCCCGCGGAGAACTACTCGAGCGGCCACCGCTACATCGTCGCCATGCGCAAGCTCAAGGAAGGTCCTTATTCGGAGGACAAGCTCGAAGCTCCCGCCGGCTTCCGCGCCTACCGGGACGAGCTCGAGCCGGACTACCCGGGGGCGAACGCGCAGAGCGAGCGCTTCGAGCAGGTCTTCAAGGACCTGCGCGACGCCGGGATCAAGCGGTCGAACCTCTACCTCGCATGGGACTTCACCGTCTCCACCGACGAGAACATCGCGGAGCGCCTCCTTCACATGCGAAACGACGCGTTCTCCCAGCTCGGCGACGAGTCCATGGACGACGAGGCGATCCAGGGAGATGCGCCGACGTTCACCGTGGGCACCGTCACGAATCCCCCAGGGGATCCCGAGCTCGCGCGGACCGTCGAGGGGACCTTCCAGGTGCCCTGCTACCTCGAGCCGGATTGCGAGCCTGGCGGCCGCTTCGACCTCGACTCCAATGGCCTGCCGACACAGAACGGCACCTACACGGCGGCCTTCAGGTGCGGCATCCCGCACGCGGCGGTCGATGACGTGGGCGCCGAGCCCGCTCGCCCGCAGGTCTACGGCCACGGCCTATTGGGCACGCGGTCGCAGGCGACGTCCGGCGATCAGCAGATCCTCGGCCAGACCCACAACTTCGTGATCTGCTCGGTCGACACGATCGGGTTCTCGAACGGTGACATCGGGAACATCGCCGGCGACATCCTCACCGACCTCGGGAACTTCCCCGAGCTCACCGACCGGGTCCAGCAGGGCCTGCTCAACACGCTGTACCTGGGGCGCCTCATGTGGCATCCCGACGGGCTCATCAGCGATCCCGCGTTCCGTGTGGACGGCGCGACGACGACGTCGCCGCCGGTGATCGACACGTCGCGCCTCTACTACAACGGCAACAGCCAGGGCGGGATCCTGGGCGGAGCCGCGACCGCGGTCGCGCCCGACTGGACCCGTGCGTCGCTCGGCGTGCCGGCGATGAACTACTCGGTCCTGCTCAACCGTTCCGTCGATTTCGACCTCTACAGCCTCGTCCTCGGTCCGGCGTATCCGTCAAAGCTCGACCAGCAGCTCGCGCTGTCGATGATCCAGATGCTCTGGGACCGCTCAGAGCCGAACGGCTACGCACACCGGATGACCGACAACCCGCTGCCCGAGACCCCGGCCCACGAGGTCCTGTTGAACCCCGCCTTCGGCGACCATCAGGTCACGACCTGGCAGGCGGACGTCGAGGCGAGGACGATCGGCGCCCAAATCCACACGCCCATCGTCTACGACGGGCGCTGGCCGGGCGTGGACGTCGGGTGGGGAATCGAGCCAATCGACGCGTATTCGCACACCGGTTCAGCGATCGTCTACTGGGACAGCGGCCCGACGCGCCCGGACCCCGAAGCCCCGGCCGAAACGATCGGCACCGACCCGCCGCCGATCACGAACACCCCGAACCGAAGCGGCGAGGACCCCCACGGCGATCCGCGGGTGGACCCCCAGGAGATGCAGATGGTTTCCGACTTCCTGCGACCCGACGCCCAAAGCAACATCACGGACACGTGCGGCGGCCTGCCCTGCTTCGCGGGCATATTCAACGGGCCCTAGGGGTGACTGAGGCGGGTTGGCTTCGCATAGCGGGTCAACCCGCATCAGCTTCGGTTGAGCCGGGATACTGGAGGCGATGTCGAAGGAGAACGTGGAAATCGTTCGGGCGGCCCTCGACGCGTTCAATGAGGGCGACTTCGAGGGATCGGTTGCGAACCTCGCGCCGGAGTTCGAGTACGTCCCCACTGGAAGCATCCCCGGTTCCGAGGGGACATATCGCGGATCCGAGGGATGGAAGCAGTACCTCGGGTTGTTCTGGGGAGAGTTCGACGGAGTCCGCATCGAGATCCACGACGTCATCGCAGCCGGTGATCAAGTGGTGGTCGCCCACACCATCCGCGGCCGGGGCAAGCAGAGCGGCATCGAGGCAGCCTGGCCCATCTGGCAGGTGTGGACGCTGCGGGACGGCAAGGGGATTCGCGGACAGGGGTTCACGACGGAGTCGGAAGCCTTAGAAGCCGCCGGGCTCGCGGAGTAACCCCCGCGGCAACCCCTCCGCGCCGGGCTAGGCCTTGCCGGTGCGCTCGCGGTGCGGGCATCCCGCCCAGCAGCATGGCCGGCGCTGACCTTCCTCCAGCTCCTCCTGGGTACGGCGGATCCGGCGCTCCCGGGTCTCCTGCTGCTTGGCGTCCTCGACCCAGCAGATGAACTCGTTGCGCGCCAGGGGCGTGATGTCCTTCCAGAGTTCGAGCGCAGTGCTGTTGGCGACGAGCGCTTTTCGCAGGTCTGCGGGAAGCTTGTGTACCACCCCGCCGGGGACTCGCTGGCTGCTCACCGTGCTCACAGGGCAACGCTAGCGAACCCGCACGTACCATCGTTATCAGCGATCCTCATCCCTCGCCCAGAACTCATGGAGGAGCAATGACAACAACCCAGTCCCAGCAAGAGCTTTCCGTCTCATCGACGGACGAACTTCGTTCGCGAGCCCGAACGGCGCTCGAGAACTGCGGCATCGATCTTTCCTCGCTCGGCACGGGACCGTCCGTCAGCGCTCGCTCGCCGATCACCGGTGAGGAGCTGTTCGACGTGCCCGCCGCGGGACAGGCGGAGGTGGAGGCGGCGATCGCGGAGACCGCGGAGGCTTTTCGCGAGTGGCGTGCCGTGCCCGCGCCCGTCCGGGGTGCGTTCGTCAAGCGTCTGGGTGAGCTGCTGGGCGAACACAAGGCGGACGTAGCCGAGCTGATCACGATCGAGGCCGGAAAGATCCGCTCGGAGTCACTCGGCGAGGTGCAGGAGGCCATCGATATCTGCGACTTCGCGGTCGGACTGTCGCGCCAGCTCGATGGGCGCACGATGCCGTCCGAGCGGCCGGGCCACCGGTTGATGGAGACGTGGCACCCGCTGGGCGTGGTCGGCGTCATCACCGCGTTCAACTTCCCGTGCGCGGTGTGGGCCTGGAACGCCGCGGTCGCCTTCGTCTGCGGGGACACCATCGTGTGGAAGCCGTCGCCGATGACCCCCCTCACCTCGATGGCATGCCAAGCGCTGGTGGAGCGCGCCGCATCAGACTGCGATGCGCCGGCCGGGGTTCAGCGGCTCGTGATCGCAGATCCTGAGGCGAGCCAGGCGCTGGTGGACAGTCCCGACGTCGCGCTTGTGAGCGCCACCGGATCGGAGCGCATGGGCGCAGAGGTCGCGCCCCGCGTGGCGGCCCGCATGGGGCGGGTGTTGCTCGAGCTCGGCGGGAACAACGCCGCGATCGTGGCGCCTTCTGCCGACCTGGAACTCGCGCGGCGCGGAATCGTGTTCGCCGCCGCGGGAACCGCCGGCCAGCGCTGCACGACCCTGCGTCGGGTGATCGCACACGACGAGGTGTCCGACGAGCTCGTCAACGGGCTGCGCGAAGTGTTCGGGCGGCTCCCGATCGGCGACCCCAGCGCCGACGGCACCCTGGTCGGTCCGCTGATCAACGAGCGCTCTTACCAGGGGATGGTCGCGGCGCTCGAGCAGGCGCAGTCCGACGGCGGCGAGCTGATCGTCGGCGGTGCCCGGCGTGAAGCCGCTGGCTACCCGGATGCCTACTACGTCGAGCCCGCGATCGTCCGCATGCCCGGCCAGACAGAGCTGGTGCGCCGCGAGACGTTCGCCCCCATCCTCTACGTGATGACCTACTCAGACCTCGAGGAGGCGATCGGGATTCACAACGGCGTTCCCCAAGGGCTGTCGTCGAGCATCTTCACCGGCGACCAAAGGGAGGCCGAGCTCTTCCTCTCCTCGGAGGGCTCCGACTGCGGGATCGTCAACGTCAACATCGGCACATCCGGCGCCGAGATCGGCGGCGCGTTCGGCGGCGAGAAGTCCACCGGCGGAGGCCGCGAGTCCGGCTCGGATGCCTGGCGCGCGTACATGCGCCGGGCGACCAACACCGTCAACTACTCAGACGAGCTTCCGCTGGCCCAGGGTGTGGAGTTTGGCTGAGGTCCGTGCCGTCCTGCTGACGCGACGGCGATAGAGGGCGGCTTGGCGGCGACCGAGACACCGGAGCAGGCGCTCGAGCATCACTTCCGAGAGCGCGTGGCTGCGCTCAGCGGCGGAGGGGCTGCCGACCTGGATCTGGATCAGCCGGTCCGCGAGGGCGCCCGGCTGACCGCACGCATGGCCCTCGCGTTGTTCGACGCAATGGCGGCGAGCAGGAACCTCGATCTGGCCGCGCGCTATCTGCGGAAGGAGGGCCCAGGCGTTTACACGATCGGATCGGCGGGCCACGAGTCAAACGCTGCGGTCGCAGCAGCGCTCAGACCAACCGACCCAGCGCTCCTCCACTACCGATCGGGCGGCTTCTACTGCGCGCGGGCGCAGCAGGTCCCTGACTCCACCCCACTTCAGGACATCCTCCTCGGCCTGGTGGCCGCCGCGGACGAGCCGATCTCGGGCGGGCGACACAAGGTGTTCGGGAACCACGCGCTCGCGGTGATCCCGCAGACCTCGACGATCGCGTCTCATCTGCCCCGAGCGATGGGGGTCGGGTTCGCGATCGAGCGCGCGCAGCGGATCGACGTCAGGCCTGCGTGGCCGGCGGACGCGATCGCGGTCTGCTCATTCGGCGATGCCTCGCTCAACCACTCGACTGCCCTGGGAGCATTGAACGCCGCCGAGTACAACGTGCACCAGGGGCTGCGGATGCCGGTGCTGTTCTGCTGCGAGGACAACGGCTTCGGCATCAGCGTCCGCACGCCTCGCGACTGGGTGAAGGATGCTTGGTCGAATCGGCCGCATCTGCGCTATTTCAGCGCCGAGGGGACGGACATCGCAGGCGCCTACGACGCGGCTGTGGCGGCAGCGGAATACGTGCGAAGCTCGCGGCACCCCGCGTTTCTGCACCTGCGGACCGTTCGCTTCCTCGGCCATGCGGGCTCAGACGCCGAGATCGGCTACCGCAGCCGCGCCGAGATCGGCGAGGACCTGGATCGCGATCCCCTTCTTCATGCAGCACGCCTGCTCGTGGAAGCCGGCGTCGCCGAGCCAAGCGAGCTGCTCGCCAGATACGACGAGGTCGCATCGGACGTGCGGCGCCTGGCCGATGACGCCGCCGATCGACCGCGGCTGTCGAGCGCATCAGAGGTGATGCAGCCGATAGCCCCGCGGAGGCCGGAAACGGTCGCCACTGACGCGAGCCTGGCGGCGAACCAGGACGCGAGGTCGAAGGCGTACGCAGGGAAGCTTCCAGAAGACGCAGGACCGCTCACCCTGGCCGAGTCGATCAACGCGACCTTGACCGATGCGCTCGCAGCGCGCCCCGAGGTCCTCGTGTTCGGCGAGGACGTCGGCCGGAAGGGAGGCGTCTACGGCGTCACCCGTGGACTCCAGCGCCGCTTCGGCATCACCCGCGTGTTCGACACGCTTCTCGACGAACAGACGATCATGGGTGTCGCGCTCGGTTGCGGCGTCTCCGGCCTGCTTCCGGTTCCCGAGATCCAGTACCTGGCCTACCTCCACAACGCCGAGGACCAGCTTCGTGGCGAGGCCGCGACCTTGCCGTTCTTCTCGAACGGGCAGTACCAAAACCCGATGGTCTTGAGGATCGCCGGATACGGCTACCAGAAGGGGTTCGGCGGGCATTTCCACAACGACGACGCCGTCGCGGTACTCCGAGACATTCCCGGGATCGTCGTGGCGTCTCCGGCGCGACCGGACGATGCGGCGGCCGTGCTCCGTACCTGCCTGGCGGCCGCTTCCGCTGACGGTACGACGTGCGTTTTTCTGGAGCCGATCGCGCTCTACCACACGCGTGATCTGCTCGGCCCGGATGATGGTGGCTGGGTCGCGCCCTATTCCCCGCCCAGCGAATGGGCGGCCTCTCATGCACCGATTGGCTCGGCGCGAGTTCACGGCGACGGCAGCGACCTGACGATCGTCACGTTCGCGAACGGCACATATATGTCGCTTCGGGTCGCGCAGCGACTCGCCGACGATGGGATCAATGCGCGCGTGGTGGACATGCGCTGGCTCGTCCCGCTGCCGGTTGCCGACATCCTCCGCGAGGCCCAAGCGACCGGACGCGTCCTGATCGTGGACGAGACGCGCCGGAGCGGCGGGGTCTCCGAGGGCGTCCTGGGCGCGCTCGTCGACGCGAACTTCGAGGGGGCGATCTCGCGGGTGACGAGCGAGGACTCCTTCATTCCGCTGGGGGAAGCCGCCGACCACGTCTTGCTGCAAGAAGCGGAGATCGATGCGGCCGCGCGTGCGCTCGTAGGCAGCTAGCGCCGAGCGCTCAAGCGACTGGCAGGAACGGCATGTCGTCGGCCATGTCCACGTGCGGCTCGCGCGCCAGCATCTGACCCGCCTTGGTGGCGAGGAAGGCGTTGAGTGACACGTCCTCCTGGCAGACGAAGCCCGAGTCCGGCAGCGAGCCCTCGGCAAGCAACTCGATCATTCCGACCGCCCCCGCGGCCGTCGTCCACGCGATAGCGGTCCGGGGGGTGCCGGCAACCATCCGCGGACGGTAGATGCGGACGAACTCCTCGCGGGCCGAGCGTCCCCCGCTGTTTCCCTCGGCCGCCGCGTAGAGGATCACGAGATCGTCCCGGACCGGAGGGTAGGCGTCAGCGAGAAGCCGCACGGCTTCTTCACGCTGCTGGCCAAGGCCCAGCTCGTGCAGCATGAACCGCATCAGCGCGCGGTGACCGGGATATCGGATCGTCTTGTAGTCGAGGCTGTCGACGCGCCCGGCGAACGTCTCGCACATCGTCCCGAGGCCGCCGGAGGTGGTGAACGCCTCGTAGCGCGCGCCGTCGATCACGATTGTCTCGAGGTCCTCGAGCGAAGGCACGGTTACGAGCTCGCCTCCACGCAGCTGCTCGCAGTCGTTCAGGTACTCGTTGACGATCCCGTCGGGAGACCAGGTGCACGCATAGCCGAGCGCATTGTTCGGGCTGCGCGGGAGTGCGCCGACGCGCAGCTCGATCCGCTCCACGGTCTCGAGCCTGCCCACAAGCGAACCGCCGACGACGCAGATGAAACCCGGGGCAAGGCCGCAGCGCGGCATGAAGATGGTGTTCGAGGTCCGCGCGAGCTCCTTGATCGTCCGCGAGGTGTCGACGTCTTCCGTCAGGTCCAGGTAGTGCACCCCGGCCGAATGCGCGGCCGTGGCAATCCCTTCGTTCAGGAAGTAGGGCAGGCACGAGATGACAGCGTCGACGTTCGCGAACAGCTTCTCGAGAGCGGCAGGGTCGCTGACGTCCATGACGGACGCTCGCTCACCGGCCACCCTGCTCTCGTCGGCGTCGACTTCCCACACCTCGAAGCCGCGCTCGACGAGCATGTCGGCGAGGAGCCGCCCGACGTTGCCGAGGCCGACGACTGCGATCCGGTCGACCCGGGAGTTGGGGGCGGGTTGACGAATTCATGCGGAGTGACTTCTACCAGCCGACGTGCTCGCGTATGCGCTCGACCGCTTCGGTGATGCGCTCGTCAGGTGACGCCAGCGAGATCCGGAAGAAGCCCTCGCCCGACGGCCCATACATCGATCCGGGCGAGATCACCACGGCCGCCTCTTCCAAGACGAGCTCCGCGAACGAGGTCGAGGTGTGGCCGGCCGGCACCGGCGCCCAGACGTAAATCGTGCCCTTGGGTTTCTCCACGTCCACGCCGATCTCGCGCAGAGCGTCGACCACCAGGTCGCGGCGCCGGGCGTAGATCTCGTTCATCCCGGTGATCCGCTCGCGCGGGCCCTCGAGCGCGGCCGCGCCGGCAAGCTGCACGGCCTCGAACTGACCCGAGTCGATGTTGGTCTTGAGGCGCCAGTAGGTCTGGATCGCATCGGCGTTGCCCAGGATCGCCGCGCAGCGCCAGCCGGTCATGTTGAAGCCCTTCGACAGCGAGAAGGTCTCGACTCCCACCTCCTTGGCGCCCGGCGTGGCGAGGAAGCTCGGCGCGACGTATCCGTCGTAGGTCGTCTCCGAGTAGGCGTTGTCGTGGACGACGAGGATCTCGTGCTCGCGCGCCAGCTCGACGACACGCTCGAAGAACCCGTCCGGGAACGATCGCGCCCGTCGGGTTGTTCGGGTAGTTGATGAACATCAGGCGCGCCCTGGCGAGGTCGTCGGCCGCGAGCTTGTCGAGATCGGGCGCGAAGCCAAGCTCCGGCTCGAGCGGCAGCAGGACAGTCTCCGCGCCCGCGAGCACCGGGCCGCCCGTATAGACGGGATAGCCGGGGTCCGAGACGAGCGCGATGTCGCCGGGGTCGAGGAAGGCGAAGCAGAGGTTGTAGATGCATTCCTTGGCGCCGATCGCCGGAATCACCTCCGTAGCCGGGTCGATCTCGACCTCGAACCGGCGCCGGTAGAAGTCGGCCAGCGCTGCCCTGAACTCCTCGCGGCCCCGGTTGGATGGGTAGGTGTGAGTGCCGGGATCGGCCACGGCGGCCTGCATGGCCTCGATCACGAAGGGGAAGGTCGGGTGGTCGGGATCGCCGATCCCGAGGTTGATCACGTCGATCCCGGCGGCGCGCTTGTCCGCCACCTGCTTCTGGAGCTCGGCGAACTTGTACGGCGGGATCGCCCCGAGGCGCTTGGAGGGATCGGTGAGAGCCAT
>CAVRWX010000018.1:0-297500 GCA_963725035.1 uncultured bacterium
CGTTCATCCCGTGCACGCCGGCCCCGGGTGGCGTCGACGCCGAGCACATGAAGACGCCGGGGATCCCGGTCGCGTACGGGTTGAGCCCAAGGCGTGGGCGGGAGATGATCTGCTTCGGCGAGTTGGCGCCGCCGATGATGTCGCCGCCGATGAAGTTCGCGTTGTAGGCCTCGAACTCGGCCGGTCCCTTCGAGACCTGCGCGACGATCCGCTCGCGAAAGCCCGGGGCGAAGCGCTCGATCTGGTTGATCACCGTCTCGGTTTCGTCGCCGTCCCATCCGTTGGGGACGTGGGCATAGGCCCAGACGGGATGGACATCTCCCGCTGAGCGGCCCGGATCCGCCAGGTACTGCTGGCCCACCAGGACGTACGGCCGCTCGGGCATCCGTCCCGCGTTGACCGCTGCCTCGACGGCGACGGTCTCCTCGAACGTTCCGACCACGTGGACCGTGCCGGCGTTGCGGCAGACCTCCGCGGTCCACGGCACGCCTCCTTCAACGGCGAAGTCGACCTTGAACGCGCCCGGCCCGTGGCGGTACTGGCGGTACGCGCGCGCGACCCTCGGCGAAAGCCGCGAGCCCGCGACGTCGGCGACGCGGGCGGGGGAGAGGTCGAGGAGGACGACGTCGCCCAGCGGCAGCTCGTCGAGCGACTCGACCGCGCCGGCCCGTCTCGATCGTTCCGCCGTCGCTCCGTGAGCTCCGCAGCGAGCGCGTCAGTGATCGAGCGCGAGCCGCCGCGCGCGACCGGCCAGCCGAAGGCGTGACCGGAGCAGGTGAGCGCCATCCCGACCGACGCCGAGAGGGGCTTCGTCAGCGGGGCGATGGCGTGAGCGGCGATGCCGCCGAACAGGGCCTTGGCCGTCTCGCCCTTCCATCTCTTGGCGAGCAGGGTCGCGGGTGCCAGAGCGGGGATGCCGAAGTGGGTGAGGCGGATGGGGTGCTTGGGGAAGTGGAGCATCGGCTGCATCAGGTCCGGCAGGAGTGACGTCGAAATGCTCGGACCGGCCGCCGAAGAGACGCTTCCATGCCGCCCCGTCGGCCCCGAGGCCGGCAGCGGTCGCGTCGATCGAGCGCGCCATGAACCCCGCTGAGCCATCGTCAAGCGGATGCGCCATGTCGATCTCGGGCCAGCACCATTCGAGCCCGTGGCGCTCCAGGTCGACCGAGCGCATGAACGGCGAGGCCGTCGCCATCGGGTGGAAGGCCGAACAGTGGTCGTGGAGGACGCCGGGGACTGTCAGCTCCGACGTGCGCGTCCCGCCGCCGATCTCGTCGGCGGCTTCGATGACGGTCACCTTCAGGCCGCTCCGCGCCAGCTCGACCGCGCCGGCGAGCCCGTTGGGGCCGGCCCCGACGACCCAGGCGTCGCTCACGCTTTGATTACTTCGACCGGGAATTCCGGATTGGCCGACCCGTCGAGCCAAGGCAGCCGCTCGACCATGTCCGCGACGTTCACCCAGCCCTCCTCGATCTGGCCCGTGGCGGCGTCGAGGATCCGGTAGTGCTGGCGCTGGATATGCGCGGGCTGCGACTCGATCGCGACCACGCGGAGCTCGCCGGGCTTGAACTGGCAGCGCTCCTGGATCGCCTCGAGGAGCTGCTCGGAGTGGAAGTGGCCGTCGCCGAAGTTCCAGCCGTTCACGACGCCGGAGACGAGCTCGCCCTCGCGCACGTGGTAGTCCTCGACGCTGTCGACGGCGCGGTGGATCAGGCCGTTGAGAGCCCGCCCGTGCGAATGCATCGAGCGGAAGCCGAGACCCGACGCCAGCATCAGCTCCGCCAGGTCGCGGTCGTCATAGAACTCCGAGAGCTGGCGCACCACCACAGGCGCAGGCTTCTTGATCGTCTCGTCGAGCTTCTCCTCGGCCATGGCGTCCTTGCGGAAGAGCCACTGAGTCGTCGCCCAGTTGCCCGCGTAATAGCGCATCGAGGGCAGGAACGAGACGAGGTCGGGGCGGAAGTTGCCCAGCACCGGCATCGCGACGCCAAAGAGGAGAAGAAGCGAGATCAGCAGCGGGTCGTCAAGAGTCGAAAACGGCACATCCCCGTTTTCGAGGAAGAGGAAGCAGATCCCGAAGATCATGAAGAGGTTCCACTCGAGCGGGACCGCAAGCGGGAACGTCGACGTGATGTGGACGTGGAAGATGATCATCCCGACCGCAGCGAGCGCGCCCACCGTGCCACCGGCCGTCACCAGGAGAAGTAGCGGCAGCGTGAACTCCATGACCGTGCCGAGGTGGGCCGCGAGGGCGGACACCGAGGATGGGCGCATGTCCTCCGGGTGGTCCACCCAGAGCCGCTTCTTGGCCGTCCGCGACTTGTTCCACGGCGTGTTGGAGATCATCACCGAGACGACGAACGGGAAATGGCGGTTGAGCTTCGACGACGCCGCGCCCCACCAGATGCAGAAGAGGACGATCTGCGAAGCGACGATCAGGTTCTCGATGGGGAAGAGGAAGACGACGAGCAGGAACCCGTAGACCTCGACCCGGGCGCCCAGGAACGAGACCTTGTCGCGCAAGCCGAGCAGCCCCAGCAGGCCGAGAAGCACCGCGATCGCCGCCGGATCGAGCCGTCCGGCGGCTAGCCCGGGCACTTCTTCGCCGTCGGCCAGCAGCAGATACAAGGCGCTCGCCATGACACCGGCGTAGAGCGCGACGTCGAGGAGCGTCCGCGTTGTCCCCTTGGTGAATGGCACCTTGTCGGGCCAGGGCGGCAGTCTGACCGTTCCCGGGCGAAGCCAGTAGAGGATCCCGCCGATCATCGGGCTGAAGCGGAACGTCAGCGGCATCGACCCGCAGCCGAGGCCGATGATCTCCCAGAGGAGCGTCCAGACCGCGAGCTTCTGCCAGACGATCGGCTCGGTCCACCAGTCGCCGAAGTCGCCGAGCCCGCCAAGCCCTGTCGTCGTCGAGATCACCAGCGCCGCGCCTACCGAGTAGATGACGAGCTTCACGATGTAGAGGAGGTAGACGACGTAGGGCGTCCCGAACCCGTTCACGCCCCAGTCCTGGACAAGGGGCTTCAGACGCGAAAGGTGCGGAAGCTTCTTCCACTCCTCCATGTCCACCGGCGGCGGTGACGGCTGGATGAACCCCATCAGGCCGGACCCTAATCCCTACCGCTCACGCACGACCATCTCGAGCCCGCCCTCGGGGCTCAGCGTTGGCATCTGGCGCACGTGCATCGTCCGGCCCGGGATGAGCTCCAGGCGGAAGCGCTGGAGGATCGCCGTCGCGATCGCCTTCACCTCGGTCTGGCCGAAGCGCTTGCCGATGCAGATTCGCGAGCCACCGCCGAATGGGACGTAGGCGCCGCGGGGGAGAGCGGTCTTCCGCTCCCGTGTGAAGCGCTCGGGGACGAATGCCTCAGGATCTGGGAAGACCTGAGGCAGGCGGTGGCTCGCCCAGGAGCAGTAGTGGACGTAGCTGCCCTTCTTGACGGTATGCCCTGCGAACTCGAAGTCCTCGACCGCGCGCCGGGGGCCGATCCAGGCCGGCGGGTAGAGGCGGAGCGTCTCGTCCATCACCATCTCGAGCCGCGGCAGCTTCCGCTCGAGAGTCGCAGCGTCAGGCGCGGATCCACCCAGGACGTCGTCCTGCTCGGCGACGAGGTGGTCGAGCTCTGTGGGGTGGCGTGCCAGCTCGTAGAGGAGGAAGGAGATCGTCGAGGTGGTGGTGTCGTGCCCGGCGAACATCAGCGTGATCGCCTGGTCGCGCACTTCCTGGTCCGACAGCTTCGACCCGTCCTCGTCGGTCGCCTCGAGCAAGAGCCCGAGGATGTCGAACGAGTCGTCGGGAGGCGAGGTTCGGCGCCGGCGGATCTCCTCGAAGAGGATCTCGTCGAGGATCTCTCGCGAGCGGTGCATCTTTCGCCACGGCGAGCGTGGCCCGCGGAGGAGGCGATAGACGTAGTCGATCCCGTAGTAGGAGAGCGCCTGCTCGAAGTGGTGGGCAGCCGCCTCGCCGCGGCCGCGGTCGTCTGGATCCAGACCCAGTAGGGCCCGCATCGCTATCCGCATCGCCAGGTTGCGGGTCCAGTCGTAGACGTCGATGGTCTGGCCCGGACGCCAGTCGGCGAGCGCTGCGCCCGCCTCCTCGAACATCACCTCGACCGAAGCGGTGATGTGCTCGCGGTGAAACGCGGGCATCATGATCCGCCGCGCGCGGTCGTGGTAAGCGCCGTCGATCGTCAGGAGACCGTCGCCCAAGAGTGGGATCAAGTCGCCGAAGCTCGACTCACGCCAGTGGAACTTCTCGGGGTGCTGGACCGTGACGTACGTGTTCGCCTCGGGCCCGAGCATGAAGATCGCCTGGGTGTGGAGCAGGCGCACCGAGAAGATCGGCCCGTGCTCGCGCTCGAGGGGGAGGAGGATCGAGAGCGGGTCGTGCGCCATCGTGCGCGTGCGCGCCATGCTGAAGTTGCGCGGCCCGGGCGGGAACTGACCCTTGGCCTTGCGCTGCACCAGGATGTCGCCGACAACCCGGCCTACCGGGCTCTGGGTGACGCGGCTGGGTGCAGGGACCGTCGACACGCGCGGGATCGTAACTGACTCTGCGGTCAGTTGCCGTCCCGAGATGTCTCTTGTGAGGCGACCGTGGCGCGTTTCGGTTAGGTTCCCGCTACCCGTCGACCCTTGACCGGAGGCAATCCCTTGGACGTAAGCCAGCTCAAGCGCATCCCGCTCTTCTCAGAAGTGCCCGATGACGCGCTCCAGAAGATCGCACCCTTCGCGACAACCGAGGAATGGCCCGAGGGCAAAGAGATCATCAAGGAGGGTGGCTTCTCCAATCACTTCTACGCAATCGAAGCGGGAACCGTGAAGGTCGAGCGCGGGGGAGATCACCTCGCCGACCTGGGCGAGGGCGACATCTTCGGTGAGCAGGGCCTGCTCGAGCATTCGGAGCGGACCGCCACCGTCACGTCCACCTCTGACATCCGCCTGATCAAGATCGAGCACTGGGAGCTCTCGCGCATGAAGAAGGCGATGCCCGAGGCCTACGACGATCTGGTGAAGAAGGTCGAGGAGCGAAGCTCCTAACCGTTCAGGCCGTCGCGGGTGCCTCGTCGAGGAGCCTGGCGGCCGCTTCCATCAGGATCGGCTTCATCGCCTGCCAGCGGGCGTCAATCGTGTCCCCAGATGGGGATTGCCACGAGGAGACCCCGGATCAGGAAGATCGCCACGTCCAGGAGCGCTGGGAAGCCCGGATCCTCGCTCTGCGCTGGGAACAGGGCGCCCGCGGTGAGCTCGACGATCGCGCCGATTCGTCCCGAGACGCTCGATGCCAAGGACCGTGGCTCCCGTGGAAGTGAGGGCGACGACCATCTGCGCGATACTGCGGGGGCGATGTCGCAGGAGAACGTGGAGATCGTCCGACGCGCCTGGACGGCATGGATCCAGGGCGACCTCGATGCCGTTCTCGAGACATTCGACCCGGCTGTCGAGTGGGACACCACGACCTTCCAGGGGTGGCCCGAGACTGGCGTCTACCGGGGGCACGATGGCGTCCGCCGCTTCTTCGAGGAGTGGCTTGCGAGCTGGGACGACTACGAAGCAGGTGCGGAGGAATACATCGACATCGACGACGAGCGAGTGCTGGTTCTCTGCTGGCAACGTGGCGTCGGACGCGACAGCCATGCCCCAGTCCATATGGACTGGGCTCAGCTATGCACACTTCGCGGCGGCCTCGTTCGCCGGATGGCCGCATATTCAGATCGGGGGGCCGCCCTCGAAGCCGCCGGGCCGTCGGAGTAGGCGCGGTCACGCCGCGACCTCGATCACCGGCAGAGCGAGTCCCTCCGGTGCGTGAACGCTCCGGGCCCAAACCCGCTCGACGTCAGCACGACCGGGGAGAACCCGAAGAACCTCTACCTCCGAGCCTCACTCGGTGATCACAGCTCCGTGAAGGTGCGGCTGTTCGAGCGGTTGGGCAGCAGCCCGGGCTCTGACGATTATCACTTCCAATGGTTTGTCGGCAGCGACAGCATCAGCCACGATGCGCAGACCTCCGGCTATCTGTTCAAGCTGAAAGAAGGTCACCCCCAGAAATTCCGGGTGCGGGTTGAGCCGGAGATCCCGAACCCCGAGGACGCGTGTCTGTTCCCGCTGATCGAAAAGGACTCCTCGATGAGTGATTTGGCCGACGCCTTCTTCGCGATCAACGATCCGAACGCTTGCGTCTGATCGACTACGAGGCGCGAGGCGGGCTATTCGGGCGCTTCGCCTCCTGAACGTTGACTTCCAGGCGGGCCGTGCCGGCGATCGCGCTCACGCCAAGGACCACGTGGAGCCCGCCAGGAAGAGGAGCGCCGCCGCGAGCCGGCTCACGCCCGGCTCTTGAGGAACTCGGCCTCCTGCTTGCCGAGCTCGGTGACGGGATCGTCTCCGTACATCCACTCCCGGGCGATGCGGTGCCAGTTGGCGCTCGCCTGGAGCTCGCCGAGCACCGCGAGGACCAGGAGCTCGAGCCGGCGGCCGATGAGGTGCTCGGGGTTCATGTCCTGGTGGCGCATGGTGCGGAAGTGGGTCGAACGGGGATCGCCAGCCTGGATCGCGATGCGCTGGACGTCAGCGCGGGTGATCTGGGCATCCTGGTCGGTCGCGTACCACCAGATCGCGTCGAGCGCATACGCCATGAGCTCATCGGGGCTGACTTTGTCCGGCTGGGGGAGAAAGCCGTTTTCGGCCCAGAGGCGGTGAAGCTCCGTGGCGTCGTGCTCGGAAACGGCGCGGCCGGTTGCCAACTCGACCTCCATCTCGTGTGGCCCAATCTCCTTGAAGAGACCGAAGTCGATAAAGGCGACCTTCCCGTCTGCCATTCGAATCATGTTCCCGGGGTGGGGGTCGCCCGAGAAGCGGCGGTGGCGGTACATCGAGCCGAAGTAGAAGCGATAGACGATCTCGCCGATCCGGTCTCGCTCTTCCTGCGTTCCCGTGGTGAGTTGTTCGAAGCGGTCGCCCTCGACGAACTCGGTGACGATCACGCGCTCGCGGCACATCTCGGTCACGACCGGCGGAATGAAGATGAACGGATGGCCGCGGTAGAGGCGGGCTAGGGTGCGGTGGTTCGAGGCCTCGAGCTCGTAGTCGAGCTCCTCGATGATGCGCGCCCGAATCTCGTCGGTGACCGCCTTGACGTCCATCTGGGGCGTGATGCGCTTCGCCAGGCGCATGAGCATCCCGAGGTTCTGCATGTCGGCGCGGACGGCGTCGTTCACGCCCGGGTACTGGACCTTGATCGCGACGTCGCGGCCGTCGTGGAGGCGGCCGCGGTAGACCTGCCCGATCGAGGCCGCGGCGACCGGGGCGGGGTCGAGCTCTGCGAACGCCTCCGAGGCGGGCTGGCCGAGCTCCTCCTCGATCACCTTCGACATCTGCTCGAACGAGACGGTCGGTGCCGAGTCGCGAAGGGCCGCGAGCTTGGCTTGGAACTCCTCCTGGTACTCCTCGGGCACGAGGCCCAGGTCGACGAACGAGAGCACCTGGCCGACCTTCATCGCGGCGCCTTTCATCCCGCCCAGCACGGTCACGATCTGCTCGGCCGTCTCGACCTGTCGCCGCTCGAGAGCCTTGTCGGAGTCCTCTTCGGAGCGCACCACATTCGCCGCCTTCGTTCCTGCCTGGCGGACCGCGACGTTCGCCGTCGCTCGGCCGATCTTCGCCATGCGCGAGATCCGGCTCGTGGGGAGCTTTTCGTCGGGCATCGAGCGCATCTTCGCAGGCGCAGGTGCCCGAATCGAGGAGTAGGACTCGCTCGCGTACATACGGCCGTGTGGTCAAGGGAAGTCCGGTGAGAAACCGGCGCGGTCCCGCCACTGTGACCGGCGAAGCACATCGCGACGCACCCTGGGTGCGAGCCACTGGAAGGCCCAACGGGCGACCGGGAAGGCGCGATGGGTAGGCCGGAAGCCAGGAGACCTGTCCCGCGGTTCGCCAATCACAGACCCTCGAGGAAAGGGGTGGCTCTCTCATGAGAAAGCTCGTAGCGCCCGCCATCGGCGCAATCGCAACCGTTGTCCTGCTCACCGCACCCACGGCTGATGCGAAGGGGTCCAAGTGGACAGACATTCGCGTCGTCTCCTACACCGGCGAGACGCTCGCCGAGCATCGCCAGTACACAGAATGGGTCAAGGTGAAGACGTCCGTCGAGGCGGAGTGCTTCGGTCCGTCGAATCCGTCCACCGGCGAGAGCTACAAGGTCAAGGAGCCAACCGTTCTGGGCGCGTTGATCGACGCTTCGAAGATGGACAACGACCTGAAGCCGCTCATGATCACCGACGGCTTCGTCGACGACGGCTTCGGCTTCGGCGTATGCGACATCGGCGGCCTCGAGACCGAGGGATTCTCCTACTGGTACTCGTCGGTGAACGGCGAGGGCTCGTCCACTGGACCCGATCTGATCCCGGTCCAGAATGGCGACGCGAATCTCTGGTATCTGACAACCGGCGACGAGCCCGGCTTCCCCTCGGAGCTCCGCCTCAAGGCGCCCACGCGCGCCCTGGTCAACGAGCCGTTCACCGTGAAGGTCGACCCGCGTCCTTCCCGACGGCTCAAAGGAGCCGGCGGAAGGTGCAACGGTGGACGGGAGTCCGACCGATGAGAACGGAGAGGTCGAGGTCACGGCCGAGGAGTCGGGCGGCAATCGATCCTCCGCGCCGTGGGTGAGATCGACGACGTGCCCTCGGCAATCGCCAACGTCTGCACATCCGACGTTCTGAGCGACTGCCCGAAGAAGCAGGGCATCGTCATTTACGGCTCTGCCTCCGACGACGAGATCAAGAGCACCAAGGGTGCCGACGAGATCGAGTTGCGGCAAGGGCAAGGACGTGGTCCGGGAGGCGCAGAACTCCGACGAGATCGCAAACGACTGCGAGAAGGTGAAGAACAACTAGCCATGCGTCGCGCCCGCATGCTCGCGCCGGCACTGGCGGCCCTCGTGGCCGCGGCCGGCGCGGGTTGCGGGTTCGGGCCCGGCGACTCGAGCGAGGGGGAGGCCACGCTCACAGTGACTCGCGACTACGGGGCCGAGGAGCTGCTCAAAGTCACACGCGAGGATCCGCCGGAGTCGGAGACCGTCATGCGCATGCTCGATAGCGAGGCGGAGATCGAGACCCGTTACGGCGGCGGGTTCGTGCAGTCGATCGAGGGGATCTCGGGCACTGCCGAAGGCGGGCGGACCTCCGACTGGTTCTTCTACATGAACGGCGTCGAGTCGTCGATCGGTGCCGCCGAGACCGAGGTCCGCGGCGGCGATCGCGTCTGGTGGGACCATCGCGACTGGACCGAGGCGATGCGCGTTCCCGCGGTCGTGGGCTCGTGGCCGGAGCCGTTCCTCCAGGCGTCCGCCGGATCGGACCGCCTGCCCGTGCGCGTGGTCTGTGCAGGGCCTACGCCGCCGTGCGAGGCGGCCGAGGACGCCCTGGGAGACGCGGGGGTGAGCGCCGTCGTCACTCAGTTCGGAAATGAAGAGGCCGGCCGCTCGTTGCGGCTCGTCGTCGGCGAGTGGGATGAGATCCGGTCCGATCAGACGGCCGGACTGCTCGAACGAGGCCCGGAGGCAAGCGGCGTCTTCGCGCGAGTCACACCTGACGGCATCGAGTTGCTGAACGAGCGAGGCGAGGTCGCCGGCGACGCGGAGGGGCTTCTGGCCGCGACGCGCAACGGCGAGGGAACGCCGACCTGGATAGCGACAGGAACCGACGAGGATGGCGTTCTCGGTGCGGTTGCGCTGCTCGGCACCGTCGAGATCGAGGACCGCTATGCCGTCGCCGTCTCGGAAGACGTCGCCGTGCCGCTTCCGGTCGCGGGGGACGCGCCGTGATCGCCGCCCTCACGTACGTGCCCCGGCGAACGCCCCTTGGCCGAGCGGGAGCCCTGGCCGCAAGCGCCTACCTGGGCGCTTTCGTCGCTGTGGCGTTCGCCTTTTCGCACCCGGTCGTCCTGGCGGCGGACGGGCTCGCCGTCGTGATTGCGGGGCTCCTGGCCGGGACAGGGCGTGCACTCGCCGTGTCCGCGCGCTTCGCCGCCTGGCTTGGCGTCCTCATGATCGTCACGAACGCGATCGCTTCGCAGCGCGGCGAAACGGTCCTGGTACGCGGCCCTGACCTACCGGTGCTTGGCACTGTCGACGTAACGGCTGAAGCGATCGCTGAGGGCGGGATCCTCGCCTTGCGGGTGGCGATCGTGATCGCGGCGTTCGCTGTGTTCACCGCCGCCGTCGACCCGGACCGCGTCCTTCGTCTGTTGCGGCCCATCGCTCGGCGCTCGGCGTTGACCGCGACGCTGGTCGTTCGCTTGGTGCCCCTCGCCGCGGCGGACCACGCCCGCCTTCGCGATGGCGCCGCTCTGCGCGGGCCGGCTGCCGCCCCCGTTTCGCGTTCGTCTCTCGTCCGCCGGCTCGTCGCCGGGTCGCTCGACCGCTCGGTCGATGCGGCCGCGGCGCTGGAGCTGCGCGGCTACGCAGGCACCGCTCCGGGGCGGGCCCGCAAGCTTCCGCGTTCGCCGGTCGACGCGGGTTTCTGGCTCGCGGCTGCGGCCATCTGGGGCCTCGCCGTGGCCTGCGTTGCAACGGGCGCTGTGACGTATGAGTCGTATCCCGGGATCGAACTCGGGCTCGAGCCGCTCGGCGTCGCGCTCGCGCTCGCGCTTCCGCCGCTGGCTGCGATCCCGCATCTGGTCGGAGGCGCTCGGCGATGAGCGATTCGGTCATCGACTTCGCACGCTTCTCGTACCGCTATCCCGGCGCGGCCGCCCCATCTCTTCGCGATGTCGACCTGCGCGTCGCCGACGGGGAGTTCGTCGTCCTCGCGGGCCGCTCGGCGGCTGGCAAGTCGACCCTCCTGAGAGCAGCGTGCGGGCTCGTCCCTCACTTCCATGGCGGGGAGGCGGCGGGCGCGGCATCCGTCTGCGGTCTGGATCTCTCCGAGAACGGCCCGGCCGACCTTCGGGGTGCGGTTGGCCTCGTGGCGCAGGACCCCGAAACGCAGGTCGTCGCGGCGACGGTGCGGGGCGAGCTGGAGCTGCCGCTGGAGATCGCCGGGGAGCCCGCTGCCTCGCGGGCACGCGCGGTCGAGGAGGCGAGTCTTGCCCTGGGTATCGCCCACCTGCTCGGCCGTTCGACGCAGACGCTCTCGGGCGGTGAGCTCCAGCGCGTCGCGCTCGCCGCCGCGCTCGTCGGCAGGCCGCGGGTCGTTCTCCTCGACGAGCCGACCTCCCAGCTCGATCCGGTGGCCGGCGACGAGCTCATCGGCCTTCTTCGCCGCCTGAATGAGGAGTGGGGCACGACGATCGTGCTGGCCGAGCACCGCCTCGAGCGCTGCCTCGCCGCGGCCGACCGGGTCGTGGCGATGGCGGAGGGCCGAATCGCCTTCGACGGCGATCCCGCGGCGTACCTCGGTTGGGCGCTCGACTCGGACGCCGCACTGGCGACGCCGCTCGCTCGCCTCTTCGACGGCGCCGGCATGCGCCCCGCACCCGTGAGCGTGAAGGACGCCCGCGCCCGCTTGGCGCTCCAACCCCACGAACGTCCCACGCCGAGCCCACTGGGTCATGACGCGGGACGTTCGTCGAAGGGGAAGGCCCTCCGCGTGAAGCGGCTCTGGGTCGAGCTCGACCATGGCGAGGGCCCGCACGAGGTGATCCGCGACCTCTCGCTGCGCATCGAGCCCGGAGAGGTCGTGGCGCTGATGGGGCGAAACGGCGCCGGGAAGTCGACACTCCTGCGCGCGATCGCCGGCCTGGCCGAGCCCCGCCGCGGCAAGGCCGAAGCGCCTGCCGGGTGGGCGCTGGTGCCGCAGGCGCCGGGGGACCTTCTCGTCCGCGAGCGGGTCGGCGATGAGCTCCCTGGACCCGAAGGCGATGCTGCGCTGGCCGCCGTGGGACTGACGGGCGCGGGCGACGCGGACCCCCGCGACCTTTCGGGTGGAGAGCGCCAGCGCCTGGCTCTCGCGATTGCGATGGCGGGTCGCGCGGAAGGGAGCATTCCCGGCCTGATTTGCCTCGACGAGCCGACCCGCGGCATGGACACTGCTCGAAAGCACGAGCTCGCCGGTCGGCTCGGGGATCTCGCCCGCAAGGGCTCCGCGGTCCTGGTTGCGACCCACGACGTCGAGTTCGCCGCCACCTTCGCTGAGCGCGTTGTCCTGATGGGCGAGGGCGAGGTCCTTGCGGACGGCACCGCCGAAGAGATCCTCTCGGGCGGCTGGTACTTCGCGACCGAGGTGGCGCGGGCACTCGGCGCGGGCGGTCCGATCACGCCGGAGCGTGGCGCGGAACTCCTGCGGGAGCGCTCGGCGGCGGGTGAGCGCTGATGGACTTCCGCCTCGCGATCACGCTCGGAATTCTCCTCGTCCTAGCGGTCGGCGTCATGTGGTTCGAGCGCTCGCGGCCAAGCTCGCGGGTGATTGCCCTGGTCGCATCCCTGACCGCTCTCGCCGTTGCAACAAGGCTGGTACTCGCGCCGATCCCGAACGTCGTGGGTACAACGGACGTTGCGCTGCTCACGGGCTACGCGCTGGGCGGTCCGCCCGGGTTCATGGTTGGGGCGCTGGCCGCGCCGATCTCGAACATCTGGCTCGGGCAGGGGCCATGGACGGTGTGGCAGATGGCGGGCTGGGGCCTTGCGGGACTTGCGGGCGCGGGCCTTGCGATGGTCGCCGGCCGCACCCTGGGACGTCTAGGCCTCGCGCTCGCGTGCGGAGCCATGGGCCTCCTCTACGGCGCTCTCCTCGACCTGTCGGTCATGGTGACCTATGGCGGCGAGCAGTCGCTCGACCGCTACCTGGCTCTGTCCGCGCGCGGGACCCCCTTCAACATCGCTCACGCGGTCGGCAACTTCGCGATCGCGTTCGCGGCTGGCCCGGCGCTGGTGCGGATGATCTCCCGCTTCCGCGAGCGGCTCGAGTTCACCTGGCATCCTGCGGGCGCGCTGCCGGTCGCCCTGGCGGCGCTCGTCGTCGCGATGGGATCAGCGGGCGCGCCCGACGCGCACGCCGACGCCGGCAGCGGCCGTGCGTGGCTCGAGCGCACGCAGAACGCGGATGGCGGGTTCGCGGCGACGCCCGGCCAGCCCTCTTCGGCGGCGATGACGACGTGGGCGGTGCTCGGCCTGGAGGCGGCGGGCGTCAACCCGCTCGACGTGGAGCGCGGGAGCGACTCCCCGATCGACTTCCTGCGGGACACGCGGATCACGTCGGCGACCGACTTACAACGGATGATCCTCGCGCTCGAGGGCGCCGGGATCAACTCGCGCTCGTTCGAGGGCCGCGATCTCGTGGGGCAGCTTCGGTCGAAGCGCTCGGGCGACGGCTCGTGGGAGGGCCAGGTGAACATCACGGCGTTCGGCATCCTGGCTCTGCGAGCGGCCGGACAGGGCGATGTCGCCAAGTCGGCGGACTGGCTGCGGGACACTCAGAACTCGAATGGAGGCTGGGGGTTCGCGCCTGGCCGCGGCTCGGACGCCGACTCGACCGGCGCGGCGCTCCAGGCGCTCGCGGCGGCCGGGGGTAGCTCGTCGGCGGTTTCCGACGGAGCTCGCTACCTCGTTCAGACCCAGAAGGGCGATGGCGGCTGGACGCTCTCGGGCGGCGTCGTGAACTCGCAGTCGACCGCGTGGGCGGTACAAGGGCTCGTCGCGGCGCGCGGCTCCGGGTCGTCGATCTCCAAGGGCGTCTCCTACCTCGCCAGGCGCCAGGCGGGGGATGGGCACTACGCGTACTCGGGGGCGTCGGATCAGACACCGGTGTGGGTGACGGCGCAGGCGCTGACGGCGGTCGAGCGCAGGCCGTTCCCGCTTGCGGCGGTGGCGCGGGCGCCGAAGAGCCGGGCGGGATCGCCGGAGGGTTCGGATGGGCCTGAGCGGGACTGGCGCGGGATCGGACGGCGAGGCTGGAGCGCGGGGTGGGGGCAAGGGCTCGGAGCGTGGTCGTGAGGGCGATAAAAGGGGGAAGGACGAAGGGGGAGGTGGCAGCTCGGACGAGCCAGAAGCGCGGCTCGAGTGGCACCGTTTCGTTCGCCTGACGAAACAAACGCGCCTGGAACGGTCGAAGGCGAGCAGGCGGCCGAGGAGGAGGCGCAGGGTCTCACGGACGCGGCGAAGATCGGCATCGGCGGCGGCGTCCTGGCCGTCCTGGTCGCGGGCGGCATCGTCTACTACCGCCGATCCCTCGCTTGATCGACGGCATCACAGCCGCGGATAGCGCGGTTGTGATGACTCTCGCGGGATACCGTTGGCGGCGTGGACGTTGAAGCCGCCATTCGCACCCGCCGCACGCATAAGGCTTACCGGCAGGACCCCGTGTCGCGCGAGGTCCTGGACGAGCTCTTCGAGCTCGCGGCGTGGGCGCCGAACCACAACCTGACGGTCCCCTGGCGCTTCCGTGTCGTTGGGCCGCGAAGCGCTCGAGCGCTTGAAGGCTGCCGCAGGCCCTGAGGCGGCCGCGAAGCTCGATCGGGCGCCGACGCTGATCGTCGTCTCCTCGGTCGAGACCGGGGATGCCGTCCAGGACGAGGAGGACCTCCACTCGACCGCGGTCGCCGCGTACATCGTGCTCCTCGCCGCGCACGCGCGCGGGCTCGGAGGCTACTGGCGCACCCCGGGGGTCCTGCGCGAGCGGGCCGGCCTCGAGGCGGTCGGCGTTCCTGACTCGGAGCGCTTCGTCGGCCTGCTGCATCTGGGCGAGGTCTTCGAGCCGAAGTCCGCGCCCGAGCGCCCCGACACCGCCGATGTCGTCACCTACCTCGACTAGGAATACGGAACCTTGCTTTCACGAAAGGACGCGCTCGAAGCGCTGAAGACCGAGGAGTGGGACGTAGTCGTCATCGGCGGCGGCGTCACCGGCGCGGGCGTCGCATTGGACGCTGCATCGCGCGGGTACTCGGTGGCGATCATCGAGCGCGCCGACTGGGCGTCGGGCACGTCGAGCCGGTCGTCGAAGATGGTCCACGGCGGCCTTCGCTACCTCCAGAACTTCGACCTGGGGCTCGTGCGCGAGGCGCTGCTCGAGCGCCAGCTCATGGTCGAGATGGCGCCGCATCTCGTCTACCCGACGCCGTTCCTGGTACCGAGCCTGGGCGAGGGCAAGAGGAACCGTCTGATCGGAATCGGCCTCAACGCGTACGACGTGATGGCGACCACGCGGGTCGGCACCCGCCGCGAGCGAAAGAAGGAGACCGCCCTGCGCGGCGAGGGTTCGGACGCGCCGCCCGATCCCGAGCGGTGGGCGCCCGACCGCCACCGAACGATTCCCGGCGACGAGGCGGCGGAGCGCATTCCCGCGCTGGCGCCGCTCGACCCGCGCGAGGCCTACCTCTTCTACGACTGCCAGACCGACGATGTCCGCCTGGTCCTGACGATCCTGGGCGAGGCCGAGCGCTTCGGCGCCGTCCCCCTGAACGGCGTCGAGGTGACCGATCTCGTCGAGAAGGAAGGGATCGCCACCGGCGTCTCGTGCCGTGAGGGGGCGACGGGTGAGACCTTCGATGTCGCGGCGCAGAACGTGATCAACGCGACGGGTGTGTGGGCCGATCGCATTCGCCCGGACGAGATCCACAACGAGGCCGAGGTGCCGAGGATCGCGCCGAGCCGCGGCACGCACGTGACGGTCTCGCAGGAAAAGCTCGCGATCGGAACCGCGGCCTGCATCGTCCCGGCGGGCGAGGACCGCACGATCTTCGCCCTGCCCTGGTACGGGCGGACGCTGATCGGCACGACGGACCGCGATTACGAGGGCGAGCTCGACCACATCGAGCCCTCCGGCGACGACATCGACTACCTCCTGAGCGCCGCCAACTCGTTCTTCGGCACGGATCTCGGCCGAGCCGACATCACCGGCGCGTACGCGGGCGTGAGGCCTCTCATCTCCACTGGCGACCCGCGCAAGTCGGTCGACATCTCGCGAAAGGCCGAGCTGTATGAGACCTCGTCGGGGATGCTCACGATCACAGGCGGCAAGCTCACCACCTGGCGCCGCATGGCCAAGCAGGTCGTGGATCGGATGGTCGAGCGCGAGGGGCGGCAGGCGCCGTGCCGGACCGCCGACCTGCCGCTGGGTATGCCCGCCTCCGACGAGGACCTTGCCGCGCTGGGCGACCTCGGCGTGGCCGACCATGACCGAACGGCCGAGCTCCTGCGCTTCCGCTACGGGCAGTTCTCCTCGAAATTGCTGCGGATGGCGGGAGAGCAGGGCGGGCTGGGCGAGCCGATCGTCGAGGGGATGCCAGACCTGGTGGTTGAGGCCCTGGTCGCCGCTCGATACGAGCAGGCCCGGTCGGTCGCGGACGTCCTTCTGCGCCGGACGCGGCTCGGAATCCTGGCGGCGCCCCAGCTCCGCACCGCCGAGGCGGTGCGTCCGATCGCCGAGGTGCTCGGCGGCGAGCTCGGGTGGTCGGACGAAGAAGTCGCAAGCTCCGCGGAAGCCTGGCTGGTCGAGGCGGAGGCGGAGGGCGTCGACCCCGCAAAAGCCGCCTGACCGCCGCGTCGAGGCGTAAGCTCGATTCAGACGCCTGGAACCAATGACAACTACCGGCACCTGCTGCTTTCGCACCTAAAGGTGCTCATCCAATAAATGGAGGACGCGTGAGGCTGTTCATCGACACCGGATCGGTCGCAGAGGTTGAGGAGATCGCGAAGTGGGGGATCCTCGCCGGCGCAACCACGAACCCCTCGCTCTTGGCGAAGGAGGACGGCGACCCTGGCGACATCATCAAGCGCATCTGCGACCTCGCGAACGGGCCCACCTCGGCCGAGGTCGTCTCAGAGGACGGCCCGGGCATGATCGCCGAGGGCCGGGCGCTCGCCGAGCTTCACGAGCACGTCGTTGTCAAGGTCCCGTTCTGCAAGGAGGGTCTCGAGGCATCGCATGCTCTCACCTCCGACGGCATTCCGGTGAACATGACGCTCGTCTTCTCGCCGAACCAGGCGCTCCTGGCGGCGGGCGCCGGCGCGACCTACGTCTCGTGTTTCATGGGACGCCTGGACGACATCTCGGTCGACTCGACGGCGGTCGTCAAGGAGATCGTGGACTGCTTCCGCGCCGGTGGCGTCACTTCGCAGATCATCGCGGCATCCATCCGCCACCCCGAGCACGTGGTCACCTCGGCCAAGCTCGGCTGCGAGATCGCGACGGTCCCGGCGAAGGTGCTCCGCCAGATGCTCGACCACCCGCTGACCACCCAGGGGGCCGAGAAGTTCAAGGCCGACTGGGAGACCCGCCCCGAGTTCGGCGAGTGGCTCAAGGCCCTCGTCGAAGCGCGCAAGATCAGCTCCGGCTGACGTCAAAGAACCACCGGCACATGCTGGTTTCGCGCTAAAGCGCTCATGGATCCATCCCGCTCGGTTACATTGCCGCTCCGTGGCTGAGACCGAGGACCTGACACAGCTTCATATCGCCGATCTGCACGCCAAGGCCGCTGAGGCCGGCGTGAACGGGTATCGCATGCTGGGCCGTGAAGAGTTGATCGCCGAGATTCAGGCCGGCGGCAAGAAGAAGCGCTCGCGCTGGCCTCGCCGCAAGGCTCCCCAGGTCGATCCCGAGACAAAGACCGATGAGCTGAAGGTCCTTGACGACGGCGGCAAGGCGGAGGAGGAGAGCCCAAGCGACGACTCCCCAGCCAGCGATGCCCCCGCCGAGCCGAAGCCCGCGGCGCGCCGCCGTGGCCGCCGCGGAGGCCGCGGCAGGGGAGGAGGGCAGGGTCGCGAGAAGCTTGGCGGCGACGCTCGTGAGGAGCGCGGGCCGCCGCCCGAGGACGAGGAGACCGAGGAGATCACCGGCACCCTCGAGATCACCCGCCAGCGCCACGGGTTCCTCGCGGTCGAGGGCTCCGACGACGACGTGTACGTCTCTGCCTCCCAGGTCCGTCGCTGCGAGATGAAGGAGGGCGACGAGGTGACCGGACCCGTCCGCGCGCCCCGGCGCGGCGAGCGCCACCGGGCGCTCGTCAGGGTCAACCTCGTGAACGGTGAGCCGCCGGTAGATGCGCCTGCGCCCAAGAGGAAGGGCGGGGGAGGCGGAGGCGCTGCCAAGGACGACCGGTTCGATTCGCTCACACCTGTCCCGCCCTCACGCCGCATCGAGCTTCCGGCAGACGCAAGCGCGCTCGTGCGCGCGGCGGACCTCCTGGCACCGCTTGCGTTCGGCCAGCGCGTCCTGGTCAAGGCGGCGCCGCGCGCCGGGCGCACGACGCTTCTGCGCGACCTGGCTCAGGCCCTGGCGTCCGTCGAAGGCCTGGAGCTGACCGTCCTGCTCATCGACGAGCGGCCTGAGGAGGCTCCCGCCTGGAGCGAGGCCATCCCGTCAGCCGACCTTGCGCTCGCGCCGGCCGATCTGTCGCCCGCCGAGCAGGTGAAGGTGGCGCTCTCGGCGGTAGAGCGTGCCCGCAAGCAGGCCTCGGAGGGTTCTGACGTCGTGCTGCTGTGCGACTCGCTGTCGAGGCTTGCCGTGGCGGCCAAGGGTGTCGATGAGGTCAAGCGCCTATTCGGCTCAGGCCGCGCGCTCGCCGAGGAGGACGCCGGCACCCTCACCGTGGTCGCAACCACGCTCGTCGACGAGGGCGAGGCAATTGAGGCTGTCACCACGACTGAGACGTCGCTGATCACGCTCGACCCGACCCTCGCGGCCGAGGGGATCTCGCCCGCGCTGGTCTTCGGCGGGTGCAGGGCGGTCGGCGACGACAAGATCCTCTCCGAGGAGGAGATGGAGGGCCTTCGCCACCTGCGCTCGAGCCTCTCCGAACTCGTCCCGCCGGAAGCGGCGGGGTTCATCCGCGAGCAGCTCGAATCGGCGAGCTCTAACGCGGACGTCTTGAGGAGCTTGGCTTAGGGCCTGTAAGCGAGACGAGCCCATGAGGGCTCGCGTGAAAGCTCGATCGGCTCGGCGTCGCGCTCAGGCTGCACGTAGCCGAACGTATGGGTGTCGTCGTCGAAGACGACGTCCAGCTCGCCTTCCTTGACGCGCTGGTCGAGCCAGGCTCCGCGGAAGACCAGGCGGCGAAGCCAATGGACGAGGCTTCTGTTCGACGGGCCGACGAGCTCAGTCCAGTTCTCGTTGATGTGCTCGCCAAGAGTCGAGCACGGATCGGCGATCTCGCCGTTTACCGCCAGCTCGAGCAGATCGTGAAGCTCCTCATGGGCGAGACCGTGATCGACGAAGTCGAGCTTGACGGCCGCCTGCTCCACCCTTTGCGCGAAGTCCTCTTCGTTGAACGAGAAGCGAAGCTCGCCGTACTCGAGTACGTAGTCCGATCCGGACTCGTAGTTCCCCCGTCGAGTTGCCTTTTCCACTGAGCTTCGTTCTCCCGTTTCTTTCTTTGCTCAATCGCCAATGCGATGCAGCGGGGGCATCTTTACGCACGCGGTCGAGGTCCGGCGCTCCGATCCTCCAACTGAAAGAGGGTTTGCACCCGCGACGTAGAACGGGCAGGGTGCGCAGGGCCGGGCGAGGGGGGCACGCGCGGCCGCTCCGGGGTTGTCGGTGGCATGGAGAACTCCGCCCAGTCCCATCTGCCCATCCTTCCCCAGGAGGACCCGCTCGGCGTCGTCGTTGTCTGCGAAGACGACGAGGCGACCCTCGAGCTCCTCTGCGACAACCTGTGTGCGGACCGCTACGACGCGATCCCGGCACCGTCCGCGGCCGACGCGCTTCGCCAGTGCCACTACCGGAGCCCAGACCTCCTCCTGCTCGACATCGAGCTGCCCGACGCCTCGGGCCTCGACGTCCTTCGCGAGATCCGGCGCGCCGAGCGGACCACCGGGCGTTATGACTCGCAGCTCCCGGTGATCGTGCTCTCTGGCCGGGGAAGCGATCGCGACCGTACGCGTGGGCTCGAAGCGGGGGCAGACGACTACGTGACGAAGCCCGTCTATCTGCCGGAGCTCACGGCGCGCATGGGCTCGGTCCTTCGCCGCCGCGACGAGCGCCGCTCCGGCCCCATCCGGATCGGTGACCTCGCAATCGATCCCTCGCGGCGCGAGGTCACGGTGGACAGCGTCGAGGTGACGCTTGCGAACAAGGAGTACGAGCTCCTGCTGACGCTCGCGTCTGACCCGCACCGGGTGTTCACGAAGTCGGAGCTACTGCGCGACATCTGGGGCTACCGGACCCTGGGACGGACCCGAACGCTCGATTCCCACGCAAGCCGCCTACGCCGGAAGCTCGATCCCGATGGGGCCCGCTTCATCGCGAACTGCTGGGGCGTGGGCTACCGGCTGCTACCGGCATGAGCGACGCGCTGGTCCCATCGCTCGGCGCCCTCTTTCCGGTTGCCGATCTCGATGGCGCTGGTGGTCGCTGGCGGACGGGTCATGGAGGGCAGGAGGCGCCGCACACTCAACGAGCGTCTTCACGAACTGCGCCGTCCACTCCAGGCTTTGGCGCTCGCCGCCAAGCCGTCGGGACCGGACGGCCCCGATCCGCTCGAGCTTGCGCTCGCTGCGCTTCGCGACCTGGACCGGGAGGTGAACGGCGAGGGGATCGAGTTCCGGCGCCGGCCTGTTGAGGCCCGGATGCTTGCGGTCGCCGCCTGTGAGCGCTGGCGCGTCCGCGCAGCGAGCGCGGGCCGGCGCATCGCGGTCCGCTGGCGCTGCGGCGACGCCGTCGCTGATGTCGATCCGCTTCGCGTCTCGCAGGCGCTCGACAACCTGATCGCCAACGCGCTCGAACACGGCGGTGGGCCGATCACGCTTGAAGGCGTTCGCCACGGTGACCGCATCGACCTCGTCGTGCGCGACTCGGGCGGCGTCAGGACGCGGCGCCTTCGCGAGCACGCCGACCCTCGCCGGGGACACGGCCTCCGCATCACCCGTTGGCTTGCGCGTGAGAACGGCGGAGAACTTCGCGTTCGCGACCGCGGCCACTCGGGGACCGTCGCCTCGCTCGTGCTTCCGCTTGTGCCCAAGCGACCGGAGCCATTGGGCTCTCCGCATCGCAGGTGAATGATGAGCGACGTAAGTCGCGAAGCAAGCATGTGCCGGTGGGACTAAGAAGCCGCGCCCGCGCAGTCGCGTTCGCAGTTGGCGCGCTCGCGTGCGCCGGGCTGTCGGCGGCGGTGGCTGGAACGGCGCAGGCGCCGGCAGGTGAGGGCCTCGGCGAGCTCCGGAGCGTTGTCGTAGTGGCCGCGCCGCTCGAAGGGGGCAAGGTGATTGACGGCAAGGCGGCTCAGCGGGCTCTGACCGAGCGCCGGGTGCCGGAGTCGTTCATCCCACCCGATGCCCTGGGCGTTCCCGAGGAGGCGCTCGGCCGAAAGCTCGCGACATCCTTGCCGCCAGGCTCCTATGTCACCGCCGCGGCGTTCAAGGCGCCGGAGGCACACGGCGGCCATCGCAGCGGGCCGCCGTCGGGAACAACCCCGGTCGAGATCACCGTGACCGGTGCGGGAGCGCTGGCCTCCGCTCGCGCTGACCCGGGCGATCATGTGGACGTGGTCGTGTCCGGCGATTCCGCTCCAGGCCCCAGCGCCGGGCGGACCTACGTCGCGGCTTCGGGCGTGCCGCTCCTCGGCCTCCGCGAGGCAGAAGCCGAGCCGGGCCTGGATGCAGACCGTTGGATCGCAACCCTCGCGCTCACACGCGACCAAGCGCTGCGCCTGATCCGAGCGGAAAGCGTGGGCGCCCAGGTGCGCCTACTCGCGGGCTAGCTGTCGACCGCGAACCAGGCGACGCGGAGGTCCACGCGGGCGCCGGAAAACGGCACGCCCTCGGCCTCGAGGAGGGCTCGTTGCCGCTCGCCTACCGCGAGCGAGCCGTCGGCGCGCACTACGCGGTGCCAGGGAACGGTTGCGTCCTGGCAGTGGGACATCACCGCGCCGGCGAACCGCGGCGCCTCGGGACAGAGGTCGCCGTAGGTGGTGACGAAGCCCTCGGGGACCGAGCGCACCAGCGCCAGGATCTCCTGCTCGCGCTCGTCCATAGTCAGATCTCGAGCCGCGAGTCCTCGAGGTCCAGCTCGCGCTCGATGCGGCGCATGATGTCGTCGTTGATAAAGCCGTCGTTCCTGAGCTGGATAAGCGTCGCGCGCTGCACGTCGAGGAGCTCGCGGACCAGGCGCTGGTAGTTCTCCGAGCGCTCCTCGATTCCCTCCGACTCCGTCCCGTCGTCGTCGAACCGCGCGGTGAACCGCCGGCGCCTGTAGTCGTAGAGCTGCCGGACGCGCTCCGCCGTTTCGTCGCGCACCCATTCCTCGACCACGAGCTCATCGACGCGCTCGATCGCGGCGGTCACGACCTTGATGCGCGCCTTGTTCTCCTCGCGCTCGAGCTGGGGGTCGGTGTCGTCGACGCCAAGGAAATGGATCAGCAGCGGCAGGGTGAGGCCCTGCAGGAGCAGGGTCCCCATGATCACCGAGAAGGCGAGGAAGATGATCTCGTCCCGCTCGGGGAAGGGCCCTCCGCCGTCGATGGTCAACGGCACCGCCAGTGCGGCGGCGAGGGTCACGGCGCCTCGCATCCCGGTCCACGCGATCAGAAGCGTTTCCTGCCACGGGGGGTACGGGTCGTCGCCGCGGAACTTGCGGAACACGTAGCGCGGGCCGTAGGTGAAGGGGAAGACCCACATGAGGCGGATCAGCATCACAGCGCCTGCGATCAGCGCTCCCTGGGCGATCAGCTCGCCAAGCGCCCCGTCGTCGAGTCCATCGACGATCAGCGGGAGCTGCAGGCCGATCAGGACGAAGAGCGCCGAGTTGAGGAGGAAGACGAGGATCTCCCAGACAGCGATTCCCTGGATCCGGGTGGTCGGGGTCGTCAGCTCGGAGGTGAGGCGCCCCATGTAGATACCGACGGTGACGGCGGCGAGAACACCCGAGACGCCGATGGCCTCGGCCGGCAGGTACGCGAAATAGGAGGTCGCGAGGGCGATCGTGATCTCAACCGGCGGGTTGTCGAGCTTGCGCCGGACTGCGGCGACGATCGCACCGACGCCGATTCCGATCGCGACGCCGCCGATCGCGCTGACGACGAACTCGCCGCTCGCCTCCAACAGGCTGAAGCTGCCGGTTACCACGGCCGCGACCGCGAACTTGTAGGCGACCAGCGCGGTCCCGTCGTTGATGAGGCTCTCGCCCTCGACGATCGAGATGATCCGGTGCGGCACCCCCAGATTGCGCGCGATCGCGGTGGCGGCCACGGGATCGGTGGGGGAGACGATCGCGCCCAGGACGAAGGCGGGCGCCCAGTCGAAGCCCAGCGCGAAGTGCGCGACCGCGGCGATTCCCACCATCGTCGCGAGGACGAGCCCAACTGAAAGCAGCGAAATCGCGCGGATGTTCCGGCGAAGTTCGCGAAGCGGCGTGAAGAACGCGGCCGCGTACAGGAGCGGCGGCAGCAGGACGAGCAGCACCACATCCGGCTCGAGCTCGACCTCGGGCGCGCCTGGCACCAGGCCCAGTGCTGCGCCTCCGACGGCGAGCAGGATCGGATACGGGATGCGAAGGAACTGGGCGGCGACCAGCAGCGCGACCATCACCAGCAAGACGAGTGTCAGCGCGACATCGAGGTGCATGAGCTAGGAGATGGGGTTGAGCGGACCGTCGCCCGTGAGCACGGCGATTGCATTCCGCGCGGCCAGCGTCGCCATCCCGTCGCGCGAGGTGTGGGTCGCCGAGCCGATATGGGGGTAGAGCACGCAGCGGGGCGCGTCCATGAGCTCCTGCGGGACACCCGGCTCGTTCTCGTAGACGTCCAGCCCCGCGGCGCCGATCTCGCCCTTCTCCAGGGCGGTTGCAAGGGCCCCTGAGTCGACGAGGGTGCCGCGCGCTGTATTGACCAGGACCGCGTGGCTTTGCATGCGGGCGAGTTCGCCGGCGCCGATCAGGTGGCGCGTGGCCTCGCCCCCCGGCGCGTGGAGGCTCACGACGTCCGAGCGCCCGAGGAGCTCGTCGAGTCCCACATGGTTCGCATCCAGCTCGCGCTCCGCGTCGGGCTTGGCTGACCGCGCGGTGTAGAGGAGCTCGCCGGCCAAGGGGCGGATCAGCTCGGCATAGCGGCGTCCGATCCTGCCCAGCCCGACGACGCCAAACGTTGCGCCGCTCAATTCGAGGCCGAGCATCGCGCCCGGGTCCCAGCCCGTCCAGCGACCCTCGCGAAGGAGGGTCTCCGCCTCGCGCGCGCGGCGCGCCGCGGCCACGGTCAGGCTGAGGGCGATCTCGGCGGTGGCGTTGGTGAGAACTCCCGGCGTGTTGGTGACCACCACGCCGCGCTCGCGGCACGCCGCGAGGTCGACGTTGTCGTATCCGACAGCGAAGTTCGCGACCACGCGCAGTGCTTCTCCCGCGGCGTCCAGCAGGTCGGGGCCTACCGGCACCGTCGGGTCGGCGACAATCGCCGCGCACCCGGGCGCGAGCTCGTGCAGCGTCTCAGGCGTGACGTCCAGGCCACCCTCACGAAGCTCGAAGCCCTCAGCCTCCAGGAGGTCCCTCCCCGCGGGCAGCAAGACCCGGCAGATCAATACGGAAATGTTGGACTCTTCGCCCACGACTCTCAAGCTACCGTCAACCCATGAAACGGCACCTGCTTCTCGCGCCGCCGTTCGGCGACGCGTTAGATACATGAGTCGTCGCGCGACGTTCTTCTTCGCCGGCGTCGCGCTGCTTTGGGGCGTTCCGTATCTCTTCATCGAGATCGCGGTCGAGGGCGGCGCCTCGCCGATCCTCGTCGGCTGGGGCCGCGTCGCCATTGGCGCCGCGATCCTGCTGCCGATCGCCTGGAAGCTTGGCTATCTCGACGGCCTGCGCTCGAAGACGAAGCCGCTGGTCGCGTTCGCGATCGTCGAGTGCGCCCTGCCGTGGTGGCTGATCCCGCTCGGACAGCAGGAGGTCTCCTCGTCGCTGGCGGCGATCCTGATCGCTTCGTTGCCGATCATCACGGCGATCGTCGCGCTTCGCTTTGACCCGGGCGAGCGCGTGACGCGCTCTGAGCGTGTGGGCCTCCTGATCGGAATCACGGGCGTTGTGCTCCTGCTCGGGATCGATGTCGCGGGACGCCCCGGCGAGATCCTTGGGGCCGCCGCGATCCTCGTGGCGACGTGTTGCTACGCGGCGGGCGTGATGATCGTCAAGAAGAACTTCTCCGACGTGAACCCCATCGGCGCGGTGGCCGTAGCGCTTGCCATCAGCACCGTCATCCTCACCCCGGCAGCCATCTCGACAATCCCGGGAGCCGAGGTCTCGTCGGGCGCCTTCGGCTCGATCCTGGTCCTTGGCGCGATCTGCTCGGCCCTCGCCCTGATCCTCTTCTTCAACCTGATTGCCGAGGTTGGGCCGACGCGCGCGAGCGTGATCGCCTACGTGAACCCGGCCATCGCGGTGCTCCTGGGCGTAACGCTCCTGGGCGAGAGCCTCGGCCCCGGCGCCGTGGCAGGTCTCCTCCTGATCCTCGCGGGCTCGTGGCTTTCGACCGGTGGCGGCGTGCCCCCTGGCCTCGCGTCCATCACGGCCGTGCGAAAGCGGCGCACGCAGCGCCTCGGCTTGGGCGAAGTCCAAGCTCGCCGGGCCTAGGGGGGCGAAGCACGCCTACGCCGCGCCTCTTCAAGGCGTGGACGCGACACGGCGCGACACCGATGCGCTCGTCGCAGAGCTGCGACGGCGGCTCGCGGCTGAGCGACGGGCCGACGCCGCCGCGGGGCGGCTGGGCGGCAACGTCGCGACGGCGATCGCGGAGCTGGTCGAGCGCGAGGCCGCGGTTTTGTCCCAGACGCGGAGAGCTGAGATCACGAAGCTCATCACGCGCGAGACGGTCGGCCTCGGGCCGCTTGAAGAGCTCCTGGCCGACCCGGCCGTCGAGGAGGTCATGGTGAACGGTTGCAACAGCGTGTACGTCGAGCGGGCGGGGAGAATCGAGCCGACGCCCGTTGAGTTCTCGTCCGACGACGAGGTCCGCGAGGCAATCGAGCGCATCCTCGCGCCGACTGGCCGGCGCGTCGACGAGCTCTCGCCCATGGCTGATGCGCGGCTCTCCGACGGCTCGCGCGTGAACGTCGTGGTGCCGCCACTCGCGGTGGACGGGCCCGCGATCTCGATCCGCCGCTTCGGGGTGAACCGCCCGGGGCCCGAAGAGCTCGTGGAGTCTGGATCGCTTTCGCCAGACGCCGCCGAGCTCTTGTCGGCAGCGGTCCGTGGCCGGCGCACCATCCTGGTCACCGGTGGCACGGGATCGGGCAAGACGACTCTCCTCAACGCCATCTCCGAGTGGATCGCGCCGGCTGAGCGGGTGATCACGATCGAGGACGCGGCCGAGCTCTGCCTGCGCCAGCCCCATGTCGTACGGCTCGAGTCCCGGCCGGCGTCGGTTGAGGGCAGGGGGGAGGTGACCATTCGCGACCTGCTCCGGAACGCGCTTCGGATGCGCCCGGACCGCATCGTGATCGGCGAGGTCCGGGGGACAGAGGCTCTTGATCTCCTCACGGCTCTCAACACCGGTCATGACGGCGCCCTTTCGACCCTCCACGCGAACTCTCCCGAGGACGCGCTTCGCCGGCTGGAGACGCTGGCTCTGATGGCGGGGGTGGGACTGCCTCACGATGCAATCCGGGAGCAGGTTGCCCGCGGCATCGACGTGATCGCACACGTCCGGCGCGAGCCCGACGGGCGGCGGCGGGTGAGCCAGGTCGCTGAGGTCATGAAAGAAGGAGCGGCGGCGACCGTCAGAGAGTTCTGGGACGAATGAGCCCCGCCGTCTTCCTTGCGGCGCTCGCCGGCGGCTTGGGAGCGGTGGCAGCTCGCGACGCGCTGCGCGCGACGCCGGCGGCTGCGGCGTGGCTCGGCCGCGCCGTCGAGCCGCTCAGCCGTGCGGGCAGCGAGGGCTACGCGCCGAGCGCGGCGGAGCGGAGGCGGCTGGGGCTCGTGGTTACCGCGGCGTTCCTGGGCGCCGGCGTGTGGCTGCTTGGGCCCGCGCCCGCGGCTCCGCTCGCCGCCGCCGGCCCGGCGGCCGCAAGCTGGGCCGTCGCTTCGCGGGCCAAGCGATACTGCGCCGCGGTTGAGCGCGCGCTTCCTCGCATAGCGATCGCGACCGCCGATGCGCTTGCCGCGGGGCGCTCTGTGCGCTCCGCGCTCGACGCCTCATCCAGCTCGCTGGAAGGCCCCGCCGCGGCCGAAATGGCCCGCGTCCGCGCCGACCTCGACCTGGGCCTTTCGCTGGGGTCCGCGCTTGGCGGCCTCCGCTCCCGCATTCGCTCCGCCAGGGTCGACTCGTTCTGCTCCGCGCTCCTCTCGCAGAAGATCACGGGAGGAGACCTGGTGGGGCTACTGCGCCGCTACGCGGCAGCTGCGGCCGCCCGCGAGAGGGTCGAGGCCGATGCGCGCTCCGCGACCGCGCAGGCCAGGTTCACCGGGATCCTCGTGGCTGCGATGCCTGCCGGCGCAGCGCTCCTTGCCGAACTCCTCCATCCGGGATTCGTTGCCGGCCTTCTTCAGAACAGCGTCTCGCTGGCCCTCATCGCGGCGGCAGCGGCGTTCCAGGTGGCCGGCTTCGCCGCGATCTCGCGCCTGGGGCGAGTTGTCGGGTGAGCCCGGGTTTGGCCGCGCTGGCCGGGCTCTTCGTGTTCGCAGCTGCGTGGGAGCTCATGGGCATGCGCAAACCGCGGATGGCGAAACGCGTCTTGCCGACACCGTTCACCGGCCCGAAGCTCGCGGGCGCCGGGGTGGGCGCGATAGCGGCATTCGCCGTTGTCCCGGCGGCGCCGGGCCGTTTGGCGCCGATCCTGGCGGCGGCGCTCGTCCTCTCTGGCTTCGCCGGACCCGATGCCTGGGCCGAGCGACTGGCGCGCCGGCGCCGTTCGGAGCTTGTCGTCGCGCTCCCCGATGCTCTTGATCTCGTCGCGGTTGGAGCCGCGACAGGCCGGACGCCCGTCGCGCTCTTCCAGGAAATCGCGACTGGCACGGCGGGGCCACTCGCGTCCGAGCTTGCCCTGGCGGTCGCCGACATCGAGGCCGGCGCCCGCCAGGCTGATGCGCTGATAGCGCTTCGCGAGCGCACCGGCGCACCAGAGCTGGGGGCGGTCGGCGCGGCTCTCGAGCGCTCGCGGCGCTACGGATCTCCTCTCGCCGAGCAGCTCCACGCGCAGGCAGCAACTCTTCGCGCCGAAGAACAGCGCCGCATCGAGGAGCGCGCGGCCCGGGCCGCGCCAAAGATCCAGCTCGTGATCGCGATGGTGCTGGTCCCCTCGGCGCTGCTTGCGATCGCGGCGGCGCTGGTCGCCCACTCGGACTCCCTCTTCGCAGCCTTCTAGAGCGTGCCTATTCGTTCGCTTCTTCGTCCAGGCGCCTGGCGATGACGGCGGCGTCCTGGCAGAAGCGGTCGAGCTCGTCCGCCGTCTTCAGGTGGCCCTTGATGTTCGCGACGTAGGCGCCGGCCATCAGCTCGAAGGCGACCCCCTCGTGGGCCTCCTCGCCGAGCCAGACGATGAACGTGGGGCTGAAAACGCGGCGCGCCGTCACCATGTCGTCGTTCTTGCCGGTGAAGATCTCGAACTTCTTGTCCGCGAGCTCGGACTCGGTCTCAACGCGCTGGCGCGTGCGGAAGACGTCCTCGGCGCCATCCAGGAAACGGAAGCCCGCGCGGCGCTGAAGCGCCAGCTCGGACAGGAAGGGCGCGGTCTCGGGAAGCTGGGAGACGGCCACCGTGTAGTGGTAGTAGGTCGTGTCGCGGTTGCCGTTCGAGTCCGTCGACGCCTCCTCGAACGTGTAGTGGGCTAGTGACCCCGAGAGGCCGCCAGGCAGAAGCCCGTTGAAGATCTCGTCGGTGTAGCGCCGATCGCCGCGGCGAAGCAGGGGCGTGACGGGAGGCAGGCTTCCCTTGCCGCCGATACGGGTGAGCCCGCGGCTCTGCGCATAAGCGGTGAAGAAGTCGTTGGCCGCCTGGCTTGAGGCGATCAGGAAGACGATGAGGAGCGCGAGGAGGAGGACGACGAGGGCGCCACCCCCTCCGATCGCGATGCTGCCACCGGTGGCTGCTCCGACGATGAGCACCGTGATCGCAAGCACCAAGGTGATCCCGAGCACCCACACGTTCTTGAAGAGCGAGCCGAAGCGCTTGCCGCGGGTGGCGGTTGCCGAGACGGGCGGCAACTCCTGAGCGGGGGCATCCTCGACGAGACCGCCCTCGGGGACGCCGGCTTCCGAGAGCTCCTCAGCTCCGGGCGGCGGCTCGGAAGTGGGGGTCGCGTCACTCATCGCGAGCGCCAGATTACAGCCGCAGGGCGGCGGCGGAGTCCTTCACGGTGCAACCCCCATTGCAGATCGGAGGCCCTGGGAGGAGGGCCGAGGGCGTCTGGAGGGTGCCTCAAATCCCGCATTCCATAGCCATAAATCGCCAATTCCCGGGCCGAGTAGCAGTTCCGTCCGACGGAGCGAGTCCAATCCCGCTCACGCAAATGTGTTGCGAAGTGGGGCGTTGTGGGTTACTGTGGCGTCTCAAGTTGACCGAAGGGCCGGGGCGCTGAGGCTCCTCCCACCTCACCGTCCCGGCCCCAAGTCTCTCTGACCCACTTCGACAAGCACTTTGAACACCTACCGGCACACCCACTTCGCGGCAAGGCCACTCAAGGAGTTTTGGCCTTCCGCGGTCAGCATGAGCACAGTCTCGACGCCAAGGATCGCCTGACGATCCCGTCGAAGCTCCGCGCGCAGCTCGCCGAGGGCGTTGTCATCTCCGCCTCCTTCGACCCCTGCGTCGAGATTCATCCCGCGACCGGCTTCGCGGCCTACGCGTCCAAGGTCGAGAGCGGCCTCAACCCGCTCGGCGGCAAGGCCCGCATGATCCGCCGGCGTATCCACTCGGGAGCCCAGGACGAGCAGCTCGATTCCGCGGGCCGCGTGAAGATTCCCAAGCACCTGATCAAGCACGGCGACCTCTCGGGCACCTGCATGATCGTTGGCGCCGACACCCACCTCGAGGTCTGGAGCCCCGACCGCTGGTCCGAGCAGGCCGCTGCGATGGACGCCGAGGCAGGCGCCGTCGCCGAGGAACTCGCGGCCGGCGATTGGCCCGTCCGCTGACGAATGGACACACTCACTTACATGCCCACCGAGCACGTCCCAGTCCTCGCAAACGAGCTTGTCGCCGTCACCGACCCTCAGCCCGGTGACGTTGCGGTGGACTGCACGTTCGGAGGCGGGGGACACGCCCGTCTGTTCTCGGACCGCATCGGCCCGACCGGCCGCCTGATCGCGATCGACCGCGACCCGTCGGCCCGCGAGCGCTTCGAGTCGCTCGAGTCCGAGCTAGCCTGCCCAGCCACCTTCGTTCACGGCGACTTCGCAGACGTTCTGCCTGCACTTGGGGCGGAAGGCCTGGTCCCGGACATCGTCTACATGGACCTGGGTGTCTCCTCGATGCAGCTCGACGCCTGGGAGCGCGGCTTCTCCTACTCCTATGACGCGCCGCTCGACATGCGAATGGATCCCACGCAGACCCTCTCCGCCCGTGATGTGGTGAACGACTGGCCGGAGGATCGCCTGGCGGGAATCATGAAGGACCTCGGCGAGGAGCGCCACGCCCGCTCGATCGCGCGAGAGATCGTCGCACGGCGCCCCTTCGAGACGACGTCGGAGCTGGTGGACGCGATCCGCGACGCCGTTCCAGCGGCCTACCGCTTCGGGCGCGGTCATCCCGCCAAGCGCACCTTTCAGGCGATCCGCATCGCGGTGAACGGCGAGCTCGACTCGGTCGATCGCGCCCTGCCCGCGGCCTGGGAGCTCCTGCCTGTGGGCGGCCGGCTTGCGGCGATCTCGTTCCACTCGCTGGAGGACAGGCGCGTCAAGAGGTTCCTTGCAGGCCTCGCAAAGGGCTGTGTCTGCCCGCCGGAGCTGCCCGTCTGCGTGTGCGGCCACGAGCCCGAGGCGGAGCTTCTGACGCGTCGCGCCGTCGCACCGTCGGAGGCCGAGGCGGAGGCCAATCCGCGCTCCCGCTCGGCCCATCTGCGCGCCGCAGCCAAGCTTTCCGCTGCAAATCCCGAAAAGGAAGGCACGGGCGTCACGCCGAACTGAACCGGGATGGCACAGGCAGCTACAGCCCCTGCGCGCAGATCGCCCGCCCGGACGGGTGCTCCGCGACGCCGTCCGGCACGTTCTGCGGCTGCGCCACGGCGACCGGTCGCCGTGCCTCGCGTGGCGGCGGCTCCCAGGGTCGGTCTTGCCGCGGCTGCAGTCGGAACGGTCTCGAGCATCGCCGACTCCGGCGTGGTCCTGAGCCTCACGCGCAGTCGCCTCTGGATCGGCGTCCTCGGTTCCCTTCTGGTCGGCATCGTGGCCCTGAACGTGATGGCACTCTCATTCAGTGCCGCGTCGTCCGAGACCGCGGGGCTCTCGGACGAGCTCCGCGAGGCCAACTCGGCGCTGAGGGCCGACATCGCAGACGGGCTTTCGAATGAACGGCTTCAGGAAGCCGCGGTTCGCATCGGCCTGGTCCCGCCCCAGGCGGCCTCGGTCCTGATGCTGACGCCAGCGGCCGCTGATGCCGCTGAGGCGGCGCGACGCCTTCGGCGCGGAGACTTCACGCTCGGTTCGACATACGCGCCGCCGGTCCCCGAGGTGGTGGAGGCCCCTGTGGTCGATCCGGCCGCCGCCACAACGGATCCTGCGGCGGCCCTGCCGGTGACGGACCCGGCTGTGGCCACGGACGAGGCCGCGACCGCGCCGGCGGACGTCACCACGCCGCCGACGACGCCGGTCGCCGGTGAGGCCGGGGGCGGAGTCACGCCGTGAGCCTGGTCGACCGGCGCCTCGGCCTGCTCTTTGCCTGTTTTCTCCTTCTCTTCTCGATCGCTTTGATCAGAGCCGCTTGGCTCCAGGCAGTCCAAGGCGGCGACCTTCGCGCCGACGCGCAGAGCCAGCAGACCGAGATGGTCGAGATCCCGGGGGTCCGCGGGACGATCGAAGACCGCACAGGCGCCGATCTTGCTCTGTCCGAGGACGCGGCGAGCGTCTTCGCAACGCCGTACCAGGTCGAGAACGCGCCTCGCACGGCCGCGAAGCTCGCCGAAGCACTGGGGAAGGACGACTCGGAGATCCTTGAGCTGATCTCGAATCGCGAGTCGGGCTTCGAGTACCTGGCGCGCAAGGTCGATCTGCCGACGGCCGACCGGATCGAGGAGATGGAGTTGCCGGGGGTCGGGCTTCTGCCCGACAGCAGGCGCGTCTATCCCAACGGCGAGCTCGCGTCGCAGGTGATAGGCACGGTCGGGATCGACAACCAGGGGCTGACCGGCCTCGAGGCCGCGGAGGACGACATCCTGGGCGGCGAGGACGGGGAGAGGATCGTGACGCGTGACGCCTTGGGCGATGAGCTCGAGCGCTCGACGACCGACCCCTCGGCTGGCGGCTCGGACCTGCGGCTCACCATCGACGCCTCGATTCAGGCTAAGACCGAGCTTGTGATCCAAGACATCGGCGAGACCTCGCAGCCGCTCGGCGCCACTGCGATCGTGATGGATCCGCAAACGTCGGAGATCCTCGCTATGGCGAACTGGCCGCAGGTCGACCCGTACAACCTCGACGAGGCGGAGCCCGAGGACCTCACGAACATGGCCACGAGCTTCACCTACGAGCCGGGCTCCACCTTCAAGGCCTTCACCGTCGGCGCGTCGCTCGAAGAGGGTCTGATCACGCCGAAGACCCCGTTCAACCTGCCGCCGGTCCTCCAGGTGGCGGACCGGACGATCGAGGAGTCCCACCCGCGCGGCTACGCGACGATGACCGTCTCGGACATCCTCGCCCAGTCCTCGAACGTCGGTGCGGTGACGATCGGGATGCAGCTGAACGAGAAGCGCGGCGACGACACGTTCGACGGGTGGATCCGCAAGTTCGGGTTCGGAACGCCATCGGGAATCGACTTCCCCGGCGAGGAGCAGGGCATCGTGCTCGAGCCCAACGAGTACTCGGGGTCGACCATGGGCAACCTGCCGCTGGGCCAGGGCCTGTCGGTGACTCCCATCCAGATCGCAAACGGCTACGCGGCGATCGCGAACGGCGGCATCCTCCACACGCCCAAGCTCGTCCTGGAGGAGAACGGGGAGCCGGTTGCCTCGGACGACGGCGTTCGCGTCATGTCCGAGCAGAACGCCGCCCGCCTGCGCGAGATGCTCGAGGGCGTCCTCGAAGCGGGAGGAACCGCATCCGCGGTGGAGGTGCCTGGCTACGTCCTGGCGGGCAAGACCGGAACCGCGCAGAAGGTGGTCGACGGCCTTTACTCCGAAACGGACTATGTGGGCTCGTTCGTCGGCTTCGCTCCGGCCGAGGACCCGCGCCTCCTCGTCACCGTCGTCGTCGATTCGCCCACGGTGGGCAGCTATTACGGCGGCGCCGTCGCCGCTCCCGCGTTCGGCGAGATCGCCAACTTCGCCCTGCCGTACCTGGACGTCCCATCCGACCGCTGAGGGGGACAGAGCTCACGCGTGGCGTCTGACCCCAAGCGTGGCGTCTGACCCCGAGCGTGGGGTCTGACCCCCTGCTTAGAATCGCCCGCGATGGAGCTCCGCGAGGTGCTGGAAGGCGTGCATGCCGAGATTGAGGGCGACGACGCGACCCAGATCTCGAATCTCGCCTACGACAACCGCAAGGCCGGACCCGGGACGCTCTTCTTCTGCGTGCCTGGCGCCACCGCGGACGGGCACGACTTCGCATCGCAAGCGGTTGAGGCGGGTGCGTCGGCACTGGTCGTCGAACGGAGGCTCGGACTGGGCGTGGCCGAGGCGCTGGTCAGCGACGCGCGGGCGGCGATGGCGCCGGCCGCCGCGCGGTTCAACGGCGATCCGACTGCCGAGCTGCGCGTCGCGGGTATCACCGGCACGAACGGGAAGACCACGACGGCGTTCCTCGTCCGCCACATTCTGGAGCGGACTGGCATGCAGACGGGCCTCCTGGGAACCGTCAAGAGCGTGGTCGGGGGAGTCGAGGCCGATGTCGAGCGGACGACGCCGGAGGCGATCGACCTCCAGGCGACCTTTCGCGCGATGCTCGACTCCGGCGACAGGGCGTGCGCGATGGAGGTCTCCTCTCACGCGCTCAGGCTCGGCAGGTCGAGCGGGATCACGTTCGGGGTCGGCGTCTTTACCAATCTGACCCAGGACCACCTCGACTTCCACGCGGACATGGAGGACTACTTCACAGCGAAGCGCATCCTCTTCGAGGGCGAGGGGAGGCCGCCAGTCGCCGTGGTGAACATCGACGACGAGTACGGGCGCCGCCTGGCGGCCGCGATCGCCGACGCGTACGGCGAAGGGCTGGTCACGTTCTCGGCAACCGGTCAGGACGCTGTCCTGCGGGCAGTGAACGTCGAGTTTGACTCGGCCGGCTCGCGCTTCCTCGTCCAGGGCCCGTTCGGCGAGGCCGCCGTCGAGATGCCGCTGCCCGGCGACTTCAACGTCGCGAACGCCCTTGCCGCACTGGGTGCCGCCGCCGCCCTCGGCGCCGACGAGCACGAGGCCGCGCACGCGCTGGAGAACGCCGACCGCGTGCCCGGCAGGATGGAGCCGATCGACTCGGGCCAGCCGTTCGCGGTCCTCGTCGACTACGCCCACACGCCCGACTCTCTTGAAAACGTGCTGGAGGCGGCCCGGCGGCTGACACCCGCCCCGGGGCGTGTCATCTGTGTGTTCGGCTGCGGCGGCGACCGGGACCGCGACAAGCGCCCCCTGATGGGCGAGATCGCCGCCCGCTTGGCGGACGTGCCGGTCGTCACCTCGGACAACCCCCGCTCAGAGGACCCAGCTGCGATCGTCGCCGAGATCACGGCCGGCATGACCGGCCGCGACGATGTGCGAGTCGAGGTGGACCGCCGCGCCGCCATCCGCGGTGCGCTGGAGCTTGCGGCCGAGGGCGACACGGTCGTGATCGCCGGCAAGGGCCACGAGCAGGGCCAGGAGTTCGAGGGCGGGCGGAAGATCCCGTTCGATGACCGCGATGTGGCCCGAGCAGAGCTCGAGGCCATTGGGGCTGGGCGGGCGGCGTGATCGACCTTGCGCCCGAGCGGATCGCAGACGCGGCCGGCCTCGACGTTCTCGCCGAAGGCCCTCAGGGCCGGCCCGAGCGCGCGGTCATCGACTCACGCGAGGTTGCCCAGGGCGACCTCTTCTTCGGGCTTCCGGGCGAGCATGCCGATGGCGGCGAGTTCGCGGCGGGCGCGCTCGCGGACGGGGCGTGGGGCGTCGTCTGCCTGCCGCAGCATGCGCGTGCGGCCGCGCGGGAGGGCCGCTTCGGATGGGTGTTCTCCACCTCCGACCCGCTTGCGGCGCTCCAGGCGCTCGCCCGAGAGTGGCGCTGGGAGCTCGCGCCGAAGGTGGTGGGCATCACCGGCTCGACCGGCAAGACGTCCGTCAAGGACATCACGAAGACGCTCCTGCCGTTCCGGGTCCAGGCGAGCCCCGAGAACTACAACACCGAGATCGGCCTGCCGCTGGCGATCCTGGCGGCGCCGCCCGGCACCGAGGTCATGGTGCTTGAGATGGCGATGCGGGGCGTCGGGCAGATCGCCGAGCTGTGCGAGATCGCCGAGCCCGACGTCGGCGTCATCACCAACGTCGGACCTGTGCACCTGGAGCTTCTGGGAACGTTCGAGGCGATCGCCGAGACGAAGGCGGAGATCCTGGCGGGCCTGGGACCTGAGGGCCGCGCGATAGTGCCGGTCGACACAGAGGCATTGGAGCCTCACCTGGGCGACGACCTGGACGTCATGACGTTCGGGCCGGGCGGCGACGTCCACATCCTCGAGTCAGCCGTCTCAGGGCGCTCCGCGGACGTCCGGGTGGGCACCCCCGCGGGCGAGCAGGGCTTCGTTTTTCCCTTCGCCGAGAGCTACAACGTCACGAACGCGCTGACCGCGATCGCGATCGGCGTTTCGCTAGGCGCAGACCTTGCGGCGATGGCACGTCGGGCGGCGGACATAACCTTCTCGCGCCTCCGCGGTGAGCACCACGAGCTTCGCGGCGGCATCACGCTCGTGAACGACTGCTACAACGCCAACCCGATCTCGATGCACGCCGCGCTCCAAAGCCTTGCCGAGATGCCCGGCACCGGACGCAAGGTTGCAGTCCTTGGCGGCATGGCCGAGTTGGGCCCCGACGCCGCGACCTACCACCGCGAGATCGGCTCTTTGGCCCGCGGCCTCGGGATCGCGCCCGTGATCGGGGTCGGCGAATTGGCGCGCGACTACGCGCCCGACGAGTGGGCGCCGGACCCGGGCGCCGCGGTGGAACTGGCCGACGACCTCCTCGCCGACGGCGACGTGATCCTGGTCAAGGGCTCGCGCTCCGTGGGCCTCGAGCACTTCTCCGACGAGTTGATCGGCAGGCGCGGCGATGGCTGAGGCGGCCCTTCAGGCAGCGGACCTCATCGACCGCGGCGAGGTCCTGATCGCCGGCATGGCGGCGATGCTGATCACGATCTTCCTGGGCCCGAAGTTCATCGACTTCCTGCGGATCAGGGAGTTCGGGCAGCACATCCGCGAGGAGGGCCCGCAGGAGCACCACGCAAAGGCCGGCACGCCCACGATGGGCGGCCTCATCATCTTCGTCGGCATCTCCGTGCCGTTCCTGGTCCTGTCCGAGCGCGACACGGAGAGCCTGGCCGTGTTCGCCGTCGCCCTGGGATGCGCCGGGATCGGCCTGGCGGACGACTGGATCAAGATCTCGAAGCGCCGCTCGCTTGGGCTGTCGGCCCGCTACAAGCTCCTCGCCCAGATCCTCTTGGCAGTGGCCCTCTTCTACGTCGGGACCGAGGAGATCGGCCTCGAGACGACGATCCAGTCCCGTGTCTTCGGGGGTGAGATCGATATCCCCGCGGCGCTCTACGTCGTCTTCATCTTCCTCGTCATCGCCGGTGCGTCGAACGCCGTCAACCTGACGGACGGGCTTGACGGCCTGGCCGCAGGGTCGTGCGCGATTGTCTTCCTGGCGTTCACCGCCATCACCGTCACGTCTGGACAGGAGGGCCTCGCGATCTTGTCGGCCTGCTTCGTCGGGGGCTCCATCGGCTTCTTGTGGTTCAACGCGTTCCCGGCGTCGATCTTCATGGGCGACACCGGCTCGCTGGGGCTCGGCGGCGCGATCGGCGCGCTCGCCGTCATGACCCAGACCGAGCTTCTGTTGATCATCCTCGGCGGCATCTTCGTGATTGAGGCCCTCTCGGTGGCGATTCAGGTCGTCTGGTTCAAGCTGACCCGCCGCCGCGTGCTCCTGATGGCGCCGGTGCACCACCACTTCGAGCTTCTCGCCTGGTCGGAGACGAAGATCATGCTGCGCTTCTGGATCGTCGCGGCAGTATGCGCCGGGATCGGCTACACGCTGTACCAGAACTCGGTCGGTTAGCCCAAACCGGCAGGGTGCCGGGCGCCTCTGGCGAATCAGGCTGCATGGCCTCTTCGAGGGATCGACCGCCCCTGCCCGCCGGGCCCTACCTGGTCGTGGGGCTTGCGCGCTCGGGGCAGGCCGCGGCGCGCCTCTTGGCCGGGCGGGGCGAACAGGTCGCCGGGGTCGATTCCGGCAAGCCTGATGGCGCCGAAAGGTTGCCCGAGGCCGGCGTCGAAGTTCACCTGGATGGTGAACTGGATGGATGGGTCGAGGGATCGGCCTGCGTGGTCAAGAGCCCGGGTGTCCCCCGGGAGGCTGACCCGATCCGCCGAGCGCTCACGCTTGGCATTCCGGTCATCGGCGAGCTCGAGCTCGCGTGGCGCCTCGTCCCCAACCGCTTCGTCGCGGTGACCGGCACCAACGGCAAGACGACGGTCACCGAGCTCCTCGGGCATATCTGGCGTACCGCGGGCGAGCCCGTTGCCGTGGCGGGCAACGTCGGGACGCCGCTTGCCGCGCTCGTCCACGATCTCGACCCCGAGGCGACGGTCGCGTGCGAGGCGTCGAGCTTTCAGCTCGAGGACGCTTCGGCGTTCGCGCCGGAGCTCGCGATGCTCCTGAACGTCATGCCGGACCACCTCGACCGGCACGGGACCTTCGAGCACTACCTGGACTCGAAGCTCCGGGTCTTTGCGCGTCAGGACGAGGACGACACGGCCATTGTCGATCGCTCCGACCCAGTGGTCGCCCCCCTTGATCTTCCGGGCCAAGCGAATGAGCTCGACGTCTCCGCGATGGACCTTGGCTTCGAGCTGCGCGGCGCTTGGATGACCGGGCCTCACAACCTCTTGAACGCGCGCTTCGCGGCAGCGGCCGCGCTGGCGATGGGAATCGACCCGGAGGCCGTCGCCAAGGGCATAGAAACCTTCCCCGGCGTTCCGCACCGGCTGGAGCGCATCGCTGAGATCGACGGCGTCGCCTACGTAAACGACTCCAAGGCAACGAACGTCGCCGCGGCGGTCGCGGCGCTGGAGTCCTACGAAGGAAACATTCACGCGATCATGGGCGGTTCGCTGAAGGGTGCGGACTTCGCACCGCTCGCGGAGCCTGTGTCCGAGCACTGCGCCGCGGTGTACTTGACGGGCCCCGCCGCTGACCCGATCGCCAAGGCGCTCGGGTCCGCGGGCGTACCGGTTAGCCGCTGCGCCAACCTCCGGGAGGCAGTCGCCCAGGCGGCCCGGGCCGCTTCCGCAGGCGCGACCGTCCTCCTGGCGCCGGCGTGCGCGAGCTTCGACGCCTACCGCGACTACGAGGCGCGGGGCGACCACTTCAGGGAGCTGGTACATGTGATCGAGGCAAGCCGGTGAGCGCGGCCAGGTCCACGGCAACGCGAAAGGCGCCCGCCAAGAAGCCCGCGGGCAGGAAGCCTGGCTCCAAGGGCAAGACGGTGTCGATCGAGTACTCGATGCTCCTCACGACGACGCTCTGCCTCCTGGCGCTCGGCGTGGTCATGGTCTTCTCGGCGAGCTCGACGACGTCACTCCTGGGCGATGCGGGCGACGGCGCCTACTACCTCAAGCGCACGGCGCTCTACGGAATCGTCGGCCTGTTGGCGCTGAAGTTCCTCGCCTCCGGCGGCGCCAAGGTCCTGCGGCCGCTGACGGTGCCGCTCATGGCCCTCTCGCTCTTCCTGCTGGTCGCCGTGATGATCCCGGGCGTTGGCATCGAGGTGAACGGCGCCAAGCGCTGGATCGGCGCCGGCCTCTTCCAGGTCCAGCCGTCAGAGATCGCCAAGCTCGCGCTGATCTTGTACGGCGCACAGCTTCTCGCCACCAGACCGAAGATGACTCGCTCGATCGGAGAGATGGGGCCATTCCTTCTGGCCGTCGCCGTCATCTCGGGCCTGGTCGTGCTCGAGCCGGACCTTGGGACGGCGATGGTCGCGTGCTTCGCCGCTGCGGCGATGCTGATCGTGGCCGGTGCCCGGATGCGGGACCTCGCGATCCTGGGTGTTGCGATCGGCGTCGTGATCGTCCTCGCGATCATGATCGAGCCGTACCGGATGGAGAGGCTCACGGGCTTCCTCAATCCCGGCTCCGACCCGTCGGGCTCCGGCTTCCAGGCAAACCAGGCCCAGATCGCTCTCGGTTCCGGCGGGCTCTTCGGCGTCGGGCTGGGGGAGAGCCTCCAGAAGGCCTCCTACCTACCCGAGGCGCACACGGACATGATCGCCGCGGTGATCGGCGAGGAGCTCGGCCTGGTTGGCATCGCGATGATCGTCGGCCTCTTCAGCCTCTTCGGCTATGCCGGGCTCCAGACCGCTCGCAAGGCGCGCGACCCCTACGCGAAGCTGCTCGCCGCGGGCCTCACCTCGCTCATCGTGGTCCAGGCGGTAATCAACCTCTTCGCCGTGCTGGGGCTTGCTCCACTGACCGGAGTTCCGCTCCCATTCGTGTCCTATGGAAACTCGAGCCTGCTCACGATGCTTGCCGCCGTGGGCGTGCTCCTGAACATCGCGCGGACGCCCGGTGCGACACTGCGCGTCGTCAATGGAGACCGAACAGCCCAGAGTCGTAGTAGCCGCGGGCGGCACAGCAGGGCACGTAGTGCCCGCGCTGGCAGTCGCCGACGCGCTACGGGATAAGGGCGCCCTCGTCACCTTCGCCGGCACGGCGGAGCGGGCGGAGGCGACCCTGGTGCCCGAGGCCGGGTACGAGATCGACTACCTGCGCGTACGCGGCATCGATCGCTCGAAGCCGCTCCAGGCCGCGGGAGCGATGTCACTTGCGGCGCGAGCGGTTCCCGCCGCCCGCCGCATCCTCCTCACGCGCGAAGCCGATGCCGTCCTCGGCGGCGGCGGCTATGTGGCAGCGCCGGTCGGGATCGCGGCGGCGCGCATTGGCCTGCCGCTGGTGATCACGGAAGCCGATCGCCACCTGGGCCTCACCAACCGCCTGCTCGCTCGCCGCGCTCGCCGGGTTTGCCTGGCCTTCGCGATCCCGGAGCTGGAGGGCGAGCGCTACCTCGTGACGGGAAGACCGGTCCCGCGCGCGATCGTCGAAGCCGATCGCGCGTCCGCCCGCCGCAAGTTCAAGCTCGCGGACGGCGAGCGTTGCCTCCTCGTCTTCGGCGGAAGTCAGGGCGCGCTCTCGGTCAACACCGCCGTGCTCGACGGGCTGCTCGAGCCCGACCCCGGATTCCACGTCCTACATCTGACAGGGACCCGCGATCACCGGATGGTCGCGGACAGAGTCTTCGAGGCGGGCGCCCAGGAGCGATTCACCGTGCTGGAATACGTGAAGCACCTGGGTGATGTGCTGGCCGCGTCCGACCTCGTCCTCGCGCGCTCGGGCGCGTCCGTGTTCGAGCTAGCCGCCGCGGGGCGCCCGGCGATCCTGGTGCCCTACCCGTACGCGACGGGCCGCCATCAGCATGCAAACGCCGAGTGGATGGCCGGCGCGGGTGCGGCGGTCGTCGTCGAAGACTCAGAGCTCGACGGCGAGCGAGTGCGCAAGCTGGCGGGCGAATTGATCGAGGATGACGAGCGTCTGACGCGGATGGGCGAGGCATCGGCCGGCCTCGCGATGCCCGACGCGGCCGAGCGCGTGGCGGCCGAGGTGCTGAGCGCGATCGGGGTCGAGCGATGAACCGGGAAGCCTGGACGGGCCGCAAGCTCCACTTCATCGCCATCGGCGGCGCGGGCATGAGCGGCCTGGCGCTGGTCGCCCACCGGCTGGGCGCGATCGTCACCGGCTCGGACCGCGCCGAGTCGAGCTACATGGATCGCCTTCGAGCCGCAGGGTTGGATCCAGTTGTCGGCCACGATCCGGACCTCGTCCCGCCGGACGCCGAGGTGGTCGTCTCCACCGCGATCGGCCCCGACAATCCCGAGCTGTCCCGCGCCCGCGAGCGCGGCCAGACCGAGCTTCATCGCGGGGCGCTCCTGGCGGAGCTGTGCACCGACGGTCGGCTGATCGCCGTCGCCGGTACGCATGGCAAAACGACGACGACAGGGATGATCGTCCATGCGCTCAGAGAGCTGGGAGCCGATCCGACCTTCTTCATCGGCGGCGAGCTCCCCGGAGCGGGCGACGAGGGGGCGCCCGCGAACGCGGGGCTCGGCACCGGCGAGTGGATCGTCGCCGAGGCCGACGAGTCCGATGCCAGCTTCCTCGAGCTTCGCCCTGACGTGGCGGTCGTCACCAACGTCGAGCTCGATCATCACGCGCGCTGGAGCTCCCGTGCCGAGCTTTTCGGCGCCTTCGCGAAGTTCGCGTCCCCGGCGGTGGGCGTCGCGAGAGGGGGCGACCACGCGCTCGACGCTGTCGTGCCGCCGGGCACGGAGTCCGTCACGTTCACCGCGACCGCACCGGGCCCGGCTGCGCTCACGCTGAGCGTTCCAGGCCGCCACAACGCGCTGAACGCCCGCGCTGCGCTCGCGGCGATAGAGCTCGCCGGCTTGGACGTTGACCGAGCCGCAGCGGCGCTCGAGAGCTTCCCAGGCATGCTCCGCCGCCAGGAGCTGAAGGGCGAGCATTCTGGCGCTGCCGTCTATGACGACTACGCCCACCATCCGACCGAGGTCCGGGCGACGCTCGCAGCGCTCCGCGAGCTCAAGCCCGAGCGCCTGATCGCGGTCTTCCAGCCGCACCTCTACTCCCGCACCAAGGCGCTCGCTTCGGACTTCGGCGCCGCCTTGGCCGCCGCCGACGAGGTGGGCGTGCTCGACGTGTATGCGGCGCGCGAGGAGCCGGTCGGGCCGCTCGAAGGCGTCAGCGGCCTCGCGGTCGCCCGCGCAACAGCGGACCACGCGGGAGGCAAGCGAGTGATGTGGCTCGGTGATTGCGAGACGGCCGCCCGTGTCCTGGCGCCTCGCCTTCGCGAGGGAGATCTACTGGTGACCATCGGCGCCGGCGACATCTTCAAGCTCGCGGATGACTTGGTGGCGGGATGAACGTCGAGAAGGACTTTCCCCTCGCACGGTTGACGACCGTTCGCGCCGGCGGCAACGCCGAACAGTTCGCCCGGCCTTCGACGGAGGAGGAGCTGGTCGAGCTGCTTGCCTGGGCCAGTAAGGACGGCCACCCGGTCGAGGTCGTCGGATCGGGTTCGAACCTCCTGGTCGCCGATGCCGGGGTTCCTGGCCTGGTCCTGAAGCTCGACGGCGAGTTGACGGCGCTCGAGCGCGACGGGACGCACGTCCTGTGCGGCGGTGGCGTGCGCCTGCCCTCGGCGGCGGCCAAGGTCGCCCGCTGGGGGCTGACCGGCCTGGAGTTCGGGATCAACATCCCTGGCACGGTCGGCGGCGCCGTGAGGATGAACGCCAACGCGTATGGAGGCGAGCTTGCGGCCGTGCTGGAGTGGGTGAACGTCTGCGGGCCGGGTGGGGCGGAGCGCCGCGCCCCCGGCGAGCTCGGCTTCGAGTACCGGAAATCGAACCTCGAGGCGGGCGAGGTCGTCTCGCGCGCGTCGTTCGCCCTGGCTGATGCCGATCCCGAAGATGTGAAGGCGACGCTCGCAGGGATGCGGGAGAAGCGCCGTGAGGCGCAGCCCTCGGGGATCAAGACCTTCGGCTCGACCTTCAAGAACCCCGACGACCCACGCGCGGAGGGACTGAGCGCCGGGATGCTGCTCGACGCCGTGGGCGCCCGTGGTCTCGAGTCCGGTGGCGCCCGCTTCTCTCCAAAGCACGCGAACTTCGTCGAGAACACGGGTACGGCGACGACGGCCGACATTCTCGCGCTGATGGCAGAAGGCAGGCGGCTCGTCCACGAGCGCTACGGCGTAGTCCTCGAGCCCGAGGTTCAGATCCTGGGCGACCCCGAGTGGCCCGAAGGGTGGAACCTGGTCTAGGCGTCCACTGGGCAGGAGAGGCCCGCTCGCCCGCGAATTGAGGGCGAATGGCCTCATCTCGCTCTTCGACCTCCTCAGGTCGCCGTCGCAAACCCAAGGCCGGCGGAACGAAGGCATCGCCGAGGAAGCGGAGCGGGACTGCCCACAAGGCACCGCCCAAGAAGAAGCCCGTCGCCAAGAAGGCGCCGCCGAAGCCGAAGGTGAAGCCGAAGTCGAAGACGCAGGCCAAGGCAAAGCCGAAGCAAGCGCGCCCAAAGCAGGCTCGCCCCAAGAGCACACCGACTTCTCCTGGCAATCGGGTCTCGCGGGCGATCACGATCGCCTTCGTCGTCGGCACGATCACACTCGGCCTCGCCGCCGCCTATTGGTTCTGGTTTCGCGACTCGTCCTTCGTGGCGGTAGAGAAGGTGGCGGTCGATGGGATCGAGGGGCCGGAGACAGCGGCCGTCACCGCTGCGCTCTCGCGCACCGCGAAGAAGATGACGACGCTGAACGTCGACGATGAAGAGCTCGCGGCGTCGGTCTCGCGCTTCCCGACGGTCGTGGCCGTTGAAACCGACCCCGACTTCCCCCACGTCCTAACCATCCACGTCACGGACCGCCCGCCCGTGCTGACCGCCTCAGACGGTGGGCCTGCCGTGCCGGTGGCCGCCGACGGCACTTTGCTTCACGGCGTGAACGTTGCCGAGGAAGGCCTGCCGGCCGTACAGGTCGAGTCCGTGCCCCTCAAGGGCAAGCTCAAGGGCGAGCCGCTGGCGCTGGCGAAGGTGGCGGGCGCGGCACCGGAGCCGCTGCGACCCCTGATCGACGGACTTGTCGTGAACGAGGGCGACGGAATCCAGGTCACGCTGGAAGGCGGCATCCCGGTGAACTTCGGCGACTCGAACGCCGCGGAGGAGAAGTGGGCGGCGGTTGCCGCGATTCTCGCCAACCCTCAGGTGAAGACCTTGACCCACCTCGACGTCCGCGTCCCCGAACGGCCATCGATCGGCGGCGCAGCGCCCGCCCCGAAGGGCCCGTAACGCCTCGAATCGCCCACGACGGCGCGGAATTCCGCCTTGGCACCAACTCTCGACTCCGACCTGAGGGTTCAACGTCGACCCAGAACCCTCAACTCCTCCTCAAGGGTTGGGGTGCTGCACGATTCCATGCCGAATCCAATCTCAGGCGTTGACAGGCTTTACTCGATGTCGTACCGTCGCCCTTAAGTCGAGGCATCCCTTAAAGCAAAACGCTCTAGTATTGGTTCAGCCTCGGACGGAACGAAGAACCAGCACCGAACCGACAAGGAGCACCGGGAGACAGCGAAAAGACCATGGTTGAGTCCTCTTACCTGGCAGTAATCAAGGTGGTCGGCGCCGGCGGCGGCGGCACCAACGCCGTCTCGCGCATGGTGGATGCAGGCCTCAAGGGCGTGGAGTTCATCGCCATCAACACAGACGTCCAGGCGCTCCAGTCCTGCGACGCCGACATCAAGCTTTCGATCGGCCACAACCTCACCAAGGGCCTCGGCGCGGGCGCCAACCCCGATGTTGGAGCTGGCGCAGCGGCTGAGTCGCGCGACGAGGTGAAGGAAGCGCTCAAGGGCGCCGACATGGTCTTCGTCACCGCGGGCGAGGGCGGCGGCACCGGCACCGGCTCCGCCCCCGTGATTGCGGAGATCGCCAAGGAGGAGATCGGCGCGCTGACCGTCGGCGTTGTCACCAAGCCGTTCGAGTTCGAAGGCAACAAGCGGATGCAGCAGGCGATGGAGGGCATCGACGAGCTCCGCGCCAACGTCGACACGCTGATCATCGTGCCTAACCAGAAACTGCTCGAGATCGTCGAGCGCCGCACCACGGTCCAGGAGGCCTTCCGCATGGCCGACGACATCCTGCGCCAGGGAGTTCAGGGCATCACCGACCTGATCACGACCCCGGGGCAGATCAACCTCGACTTCGCCGACGTGCGGACGATCATGTCCAACGCCGGCTCGGCGATGATGGGAATCGGGGTCTCGACCGGCGAGAACCGCGCGACCGAGGCCGCCACTCAGGCAATCTCGTCGCCGCTCATGGAGCAGCCGATCCAGGGTGCAACCGGCATGCTGCTGAACATCACCGGTGGCGAGGAGCTGAACCTCCACGAGGTGAACGAGGCAGCCAACATCGCCGTCGAGCAGGCCGACTCGGGCGCCAACGTCATCTTCGGCACCGTGATCGACCCGACGATGGGCGACGAGGTCCGCGTCACCGTGATCGCGACCGGCTTCGAAGGAACCGAGACGCGTGCGCGCGAGCCGCGCCGTGTCCGCGAGCGCGGCGTCCGCCGCTCGGTCAACTCGCTTGGCGACCGCGAGCGTCGCGACCTCACCGTCGGCGAAGGGGACATCGACGTCCCCGACTTCCTGCGCGACTGACCCCACGCTCGGGGTCAACCCCACGCGAGAGCTCTGTCCCCGGCTAGCCTGCGGCGGGTGTCTGACCTTCGCCGCACGCCCCTGTTCGACGCCCATGAGGCGGCGGGTGCGCGGCTGGTTCCGTTCGCGGGCTGGGAGATGCCGGTCCAGTACGAAGGGGTCGGGCCTGAGCACCTGGCCGTCCGATCCGGCTGCGGAGTCTTCGACGTCTCCCACATGGGCGAGGTCGAGACCTCGGGGCCTGGCGCGGCGGACCTCCTCCAGCGCGTGCTCTCGAACGACGTCTCGAAGATCGACGTGGGCGGAGCGCAGTACTCAGTCCTCTGCCGCGAGGACGGGGGCGTCCTGGACGACCTCTTCACGTACCGGCTGGGCGACGAGCGGTTCCTGACCGTCACCAACGCCTCAAACCACGACCGCGACTTCGACTGGTTCTCGGAACACGCCGCCGATTTCGACTGTGAGGTCACAGACAAGCTCGCCGACTGGGCGATGCTCGCGGTGCAGGGGCCGGAGGCACGAGGCATCGTCGAAGGCCTCGCATCGGGCCAGCTGCCGCCGCGCTTTCGCACGGCGACGATCGAAGTCGCCGGCTCAGAGTCCCTCGTCTGTGGCACTGGGTACACGGGCGAGGACGGGGTCGAGATCCTGTGCCCTCCGGACCACGCCGTGGCGCTCTGGGATGCAGTGGTCGAAGCGGGCGCCAGGCCCGCGGGCCTGGGCGCGCGCGACACGCTTCGCATGGAGGTCTGCTTCCACCTCTATGGCAACGACCTCTCCGAGGACCGGAACCCAATCGAGGCGGGGCTCGGCTGGTGCTGCAAGGAGGAGACGGGCTTCATCGGCTCCGAGAAGATCGCCGAGGCGCGCGCGGCGGGCACGTCCCAGAAGCTGGCGCCGTTCGTCCTGCCCGAGCGCGGGATCGCACGCCAGGGCAACCCGGTGATCGACATCGACGGAAAGACCGTGGGCATCGTGACGAGCGGAACCCACTCGCCCTCGCTCGGCCAGGGCATCGGGATGGCTTACGTCCGCGCCGACTTGACCGAGCCGGGAACGGCGCTCGAGATCGACGTGCGCGGCAAGCATCGCGCTGCCCGCATAGAGTCACGCCCGTTGTACGACCCAAACGCGTAAGGAGACGCCGGAGACCATGGCCGCTGAGGAGAGCTACCCCGAGGACCTGAAGTACCACCCCGAGCACGACTGGGCCCGGATCGACGGCGACGTCGCCACCTTCGGGATCACCTGGTACGCCCAGAACTCCCTCGGCGAGGTCGTCTTCTTCGAACCGCCCGACGTCGGCGCGACGGTCTCGAAGGACGAGGTCTACGCCGAGGTCGAATCGGTCAAGGCCGTCTCCGACGTGTACGCGCCGCTCTCGGGCGAGGTGGTCGAGGTCAACGAGGCCGCGGGCGAGAACCCCGAGGTCCTGAACGAGGACCCCTACGGCGACGGCTGGCTCGCGAAGGTGAAGCTCTCCGATCCGTCAGAGGTCGACGACCTGATGGACGCGGCGACGTATCACGACTCGCTCTAGCCGGTCAGGGCCGCTCGATCACCGCAGGTTGATCGTCGGCATGTCGTACGTCTCGTCGTAGAAGACGAAGCCGGGGTCCTCGTCGCCGCCGGGCGGGACGCCCGTCGGATCAAGGACCTCGGACCCGGATCCGCTCGCAGATGAGCATTCCACGTGCAGGGGATCGAGCCCGATGGGGCCTCCGAACGGGCCATTGGTCGCGACGATCCGGATGGACTCGCCAAAGCTGATCGGTCCCAGCGAGATCGGCGGGTGGGAGGTCGCGAATCCGTCGGAGTCGAGGAAGACGGTCTCACCCTCGAGATCGACCCTGATGTCGTCGTCCACGTCGACGTTCGGCGAGGCGTCGCCGCCGAACAGCGTGACCTCGTCACAATCGCGGACCTTCGCGTCCTTGTTCGCCTTCGGCGCCGCCCGTTTGCAGATGTGCTTGTGGTTTCGGTTCCGCTTGAGCACACGCTTGGCGACCTTCACGTGGTAGTCGCCATTTACCCGCTCAATGTCGTCAATCTGCCAGTTGCCGTTTGCATCGGTCTTCGCTCTTGCGAGCGCGCCGTTGTCGCCGCGGCGAAAAAGGGAGACCTTGCGCTTGACGATGCAGGGCTGAGACGACTCGACGTCGCCTTCGAATCCGCTTCCTGTCCATGAGATTGTTGCCGAGCTTGCGGTCTTGTCCGTGTGCGCCGAGGCCGGTGCGGCGAGCACACCCGCCATCACCGCGAGCGCCGCCAGCGGACCCACAACGATGGCTTGCACCCTGGTGTCACCGGCCGCCCTGAGGTTCCGTCCTGTCATCTGCCTGCTCCCGTCGTTCCCTATTCGAGAAACCTCCGAGCGCTGGCGATACTAGGACAACGTGCGGCGCGTCGTCAACCGTCCCGGGCTCTAAGCTCAAAGCGATGTCTCGCTACACGTCAGCGACCGATGCCGATCGAGCGGCGATGCTCGCCGAGATCGGGGCTGAGTCGGCCGAAGAGCTGTTCGAGCAGATCCCTGCGGAGGTCCGCCTGGACCGGGCTCTGGATCTGCCGGACGGGATGTCCGAGCAGGACGTCTTCGAGCACCTCCGCTCGCTCGCCGCCCGGAACGCCGATGCGGATTCCGAGGTCTGCTTCCTCGGCGCCGGCATGTACGACCACTACGTCCCGGCCCTGGTCGACGCGATCCTCTCGCGCTCGGAGTTCCTGACGCCCTACACGCCCTACCAGCCCGAGGTCTCGCAGGGCGGCCTGCAGGCGATGTTCGAGTTCCAGACCTGCATGTCGGAACTGACCGCGCTGCCCGTCTCGAACGCGTCGATGTACGAGGGCCCATCGTCGGTCGCGTCGGCGGCCTACCTCGCGCTGGGCGCGAAGAAGGGGCGCCGGAAGCTTGTCGTCTCCCGCGGCCTCCACCCGCACAGCCGCGCAGACCCTCGACACCTATGCCCGCGGCTACGACGCCGAGGTCTGCGAGGTGGGGATCGAGAACGGCCTCACCAGCGCCGACGAGCTCGCATCCGCACTCGACGACGACACCGCCGCCGTCTTCCTCCAGAACCCGAACTTCCTGGGCGGCGTCGAGGACCTCGCCGCGCTGGCGGCGGCGGCGCACGATGCCGGCGCGATGGCGATCGCCTCGGTGGACCCGATGACCCTCGGCGTGCTCCGGCCGCCTGGCGAGTGCGGGATCGACGTCGCGGTGGGGGAGGGGCAGCCGCTCGGCGGCAGGCTCGACTACGGCGGCCCGTCGTTCGGATTCTTCTGCGCGACCGAGGAGCACATCCGCCGCATGCCCGGCCGGATCGCGGGCGAGACCACCGACGTCGACGGCAGGCGCGGCTTCGTCCTCGCGCTGCAGACGCGCGAGCAGCACATCCGCCGCGAGAAGGCGACCCACAACATCTGCACCTCGCAGGCGCTGATCGCGCTCGGCGGCGTGCTTCACCTCGTCTGGCTCGGAAAGCGCGGACTGGTCGAGCTCGGCGAGCTCATGGTCCGGCGCACCGCCTACGCGCGGGAGACCTTGGCCGCGATCGACGGCGTCGAGCTCCTTCACGAGGCGCCCGTTGCGCGCGAGTTCGCGGTCACGCTGGATGCTCCGGTCCAAGAGGTGCTCGACCGCTGCGCCGGCGACGGCATCGCTGCCGGCTACCCGCTCGGCCGCGATTACCCCGAGTACGGCAACGGGCTCCTCGTCGCGATCACCGAGCGCCGGACGAAGGCGGACATCGACCGCCTGGCCCGTTCGCTCGAGGCTGCGGTCGCGGGTGCAGGCAAGAACCGCGAATCGGCAGAGGTGGGCTCGTGAAGCCCCCGCGCACCGCCGAGGTCCCGACGCCCATGCAGCGCGACGAAGCGCGCACGATCTTCGAGCGCTCCGTCGAAGGCAGGCGTGCATCGGTCGCGCCCGAATACGACGTTCCCGAGACGCCGCTCTCCGAGCTGATCCCGCAGGGCCTCCTTCGCGAGAAGCCCGCCGAGTTGCCCGAGGTCTCCGAGCCCGAGATCGTCCGCCACTACAACCGGATCTCGCGCCGGAACTTCGACCTCGACACGGGGCCGTACCCGCTGGGCTCGTGCACGATGAAGCACAACCCGCGCCTGAACGAGAAGGTCGCGGCGCTCCCCGGGCACGCTCGCCTGCACCCGGCGCAGGACCCCAAGCGCGCGCAGGGCGCGCTCGAGCTGATGTGGAACCTCGAGCGCTCGCTCTCGGAGCTCACCGGCCTGCCGCATGTGTCGCTTCAGCCCTCCGCCGGATCGCATGGCGAGTTGGCCGGCCTCCTTCTCACCCGCGCCTACCACGCCGACCGCGGGCAGGAGCGCACGAAGGTGCTCACCCCCGACACAGCACATGGCACCAACCCCGCAACGGTGACGATGGCCGGTTACGAGGTGGTGAAGGTTGCGACGAACCCCGACGGGGGCGTCGATATCGACGACCTGCGCGCCAAGGCCGACGAGGAAGTCGCGTGCCTCATGCTCACGAACCCCAACACGCTCGGGCTGTTCGACCGGAACATCCGCGAGATCGCTGAGATCGTCCACGGTGTGGGCGGCACCCTTTACTACGACGGCGCCAACCTGAACGCGGTCATGGGGTGGTCGCGCCCCGGCGACATGGGCTTCGACATCGTCCACCTGAACCTCCACAAGTCTTTCTCGCAGCCGCACGGGGGAGGGGGCCCGGGCGCCGGCCCGATCGCGGTCTCAGACCGCATCGCTCCCTTCCTGCCTGTCCCGCGGATCGTCCGCTCAGAAAGCGAGAACGGCGCCGGGCCCAGCTTCGACCTCGAGCACTCGGCCGAGAAGTCGATCGGGCGCATGCGCGGGTTCCAGGGCAACTTCGGCGTCTTCGTCCGCTCCTACGCCTACATCCGCTCGCTGGGCGGCGACGGCCTCCGCGAGGCATCCGAGACGGCTGTGCTCAACGCCAACTACCTCCTGGCCAAGCTCGCGAAGGGTCGCGCAGGCAAGCACCTGCCGTTGGCGTTCGGCGAGCGCTGCATGCACGAGTTCGTCCTCACTGGCGACCCCGCCAGGCGCGACCTCAAGGTGAAGACTCTCGACATCGCCAAGCGCCTCCTCGACTACGGCTTCCATCCGCCGACGATCTACTTCCCGCTCCTGGTCGACGAGGCGCTCATGTTCGAGCCGACCGAGACGGAGACGCGCGAGTCGCTCGACGAGCTCGCCGACGCGATCGACTCGATCCTCGCCGAGGCCGAGGAGGATCCGGCGATCCTCACCGAGGCCCCATATCACAACGCCGGTCCGCCGTTTGGACGAGGCAGCGGCAAGCCGCAAGCCGGTCGTCCGCCAGCCGCTCTAGCTATCGCAGCGAAAGTAGGAATACCCACACATATCGTGGGAATTCCTACTCTCGGCGACTTCTACGCTGCGCGGCTGATGCTCAGCGGGAGGTGGCGCGAGCGGCGGCGGGGGGCGATCTCGCCCCAGCGGGCGCGGCGCACGGCCGCGGCGCGGATCTTCAGCATCGCGACCAGCTCGGCCGTGCGGTGGAAGGGGTCGGCGATGATCGTGCCGTCGGAGAGGGAGACGGCGGCACGCACATCCGACCCGACCTTCGCGACCAGGAGCGTGCCTTCGGGCAGCTCATGAGTGTCACGGCCGGCGACGCGGGCAAGCTCGCCCATGTCCTCGGCGCGCGCGGCGCGGATGGTGATCTCGGTTGACTCAATGTGTGTGACGTTCGACATGGCTAACTCCTACTCTTGGTGTGGTTCAAAGTCCTTTGATTGTGCTTTGTATGCTTGACAAAGCCCAAGATAGCGCATACACTCGCGAACACAATGTCCTACAAGAACCAATTGACTGAGCTTCGGAGCGCCGATAACGGTGAGGCGCGAGACAACCGATCTGGGGTGACCCAGGCGATCGTCGAGATCTTCGAGCAGGCAATCACGGCCGGTGAGCTGGGACCTGGAGCGAAGCTGCCGCCGACCCGCCAGTTGGCCGAGCTCACCGGCGTCAACCACCTCACTGCTGCCCGCGCCTACCGCCAGCTCGCCGAGCGCGGGCTCGTCAGCTCCAAGGTCGGATCGGGAACGTTCGTCCGCTCGGCGGCAGCGGCGATTCCGGGATCTGCGCGCGTCAAGGACTCGATTGCCTGGCAGCGATACGTCCTGCCGGAGTTCGAGGAGACCTACGGCGACCGCGTCCTTGCCGAGATGCACTCCCACGTCCAGACCGAGGGCCTGATCCCGCTTTCGGTGGGCTACCCATCGGAGCGGATCTTCCCCATCGAGGACATGCGCGCCGCGACCGAAGAGGTGATGGCGACCCAGGCGGAGCGTGCCCTCCAGTACTCGGACGTGCGTGGCACCCCGGAGTTCGCGGAGCAGGTCGCCGCCCTCTCGGCATCCCGGGGCGAGGACGAGGATGTCGAGGACATCGTGATCACGAGCGGCGCGACGCAAGGTCTCTCGCTTGCCATGCGGGCGATTCTTACGCCCGGCGACGTCGTTGCCTGCGAGGACCCGTCGTTCATGTCGGTTATCCGGGCGATTCGGGCTGCCGGCGCAAAGGTCCAGCCGGTGCCGACGGACGCCGACGGCCTGGACGTCGATGCCCTCGAGGCGCTCGTCACCCGCACCGAGATCCGCGCGCTCGCGATCCAGCCGCGCCTTCACAACCCCACGGGCCGCGACCTGTCGCCTGAGCGGCGCGAGCGCCTGCTGGAGCTCGCGCGCCGCCATGGATTCTTCATCGTCGAGGACGGGATCTACGGAGAGCTTCGCTTCGACGGAGACGAGAGGCCCTCACTCCGAGCCGACGCGCCCGCCCACGCGATCTATACGAATTCGCTCTCGAAGACGGTGGGAGGCGGCCTTCGCGCCGGCTGGGTGATCGCCTCGGGCCCCGTGCTCGACCGGATCGTCGCCGAGAAGCGCTCGGACGACATCCATACGCCGGTCCTCAGCCAGCTCGTCACGGCCGAGTACCTCGCGCGCGGCCACTACCCCGCGCAGCTCGAACGTGCCCGCGAGCACTACAGGCGGGGTCGCGAGGCCATGGAGGAGTCGATCGATCGCCACCTGGGCGGGATCGCGCACTACCTGGAGCCCCTCGGCGGCGGCCATGTCTGGGTGACGCTCGACAGCCCGGTCTCGGAGCGCGACCTGGTGGACGAGGCGTGGCGTCAGGGCGTGGCGTACGCGCCAGGCGGCGCGATGAGCGTCGCCCGTACCCAGGACCTCTGCCTGCGTCTCTCCTACTGCTACCTCGAGCCCGAGGAGATGGACGAAGGCGTCCGCCGCCTGGCGTCAGCCCTTCAAGCCTTGAGCACCCGCACCGCCAGGCGCGCCGCCGCGCCAGTGTGAGCCTGGTGCCTGGCACCGTGCCTGGCACCTCGCCTGTCCCTCCGCACGCCCGGGTGCCTGGCACCTCTCGTGAGCCTCGCCCGAGACGACCTAGAAGTACGCGGGACTAGCAGTCGTCGGTGAGATCGGCGCCCGTGTCGACGACCTCGAACGCGCTGCCCGGCACGTCTTTCAGGTCCGAGAGCGCGTCGTCGTCCCAGCGTGTGTCCGAGGCGCCGGTGATGTAGAAGTTCGAGCCGTTGTCGGCGACGATCGCGCCGTAGGTCTTGAGCGCTTGGGCGATCGTGCGGGCCTCCGGGCTCATGCCACCGAGCTCGTAGCCCTCTCGGAGGCGCAGCCGCATCCCCATCGGCGGCAGCGTCGAGCCGCACTCATCGGACGCGAAGTGGGACGCAGGTGAGAGGTACGCGCGGCGAGTCCGCTCGAAGGTGATGCGGATCGCGTGGTCGACGAACCCGGCCGCGACCTCGTCGTGGCGGACGAGCCCGGGCAGGATCGGCAGGCCCGCAGCGTCGGCCGAGGTCCACCCGTCGGGGCGCTGCGGCAGGTTGCTGCCGAGATCGAACACGCTCGCCTGGTCGGCCTTCCACGGCTTGCCGTTCTTCGGCGGGAAGGCGCGGTAGAGCTCGATCAGCCGGCACGCTTCGTCCGTGTCGTTCGAGTCCTGCTCGAGGACGAGCACGTGGCGGTCGCCCTTCGAGCGCTTGCCGCCCTCGATCCGCGCCTTGCGCGGGATCGGGTGCGGTCCAGGGTCGCTTTCGTGCGGATACGCCTTGAGCTTCACCTTCACCCGCTTCTGATCCGCGGGCACGACCTCGAACGGGATCCCGTAGTTCGGGTTCGAGCCGAAGTCCGGGTGAAGTGTGTCACCGCCGTCCGCGAGGATCCGGTCGATGATCGCCTCTGAGTTCTCGGCCTCGTCGAACTCGGAGACGTCCTGGTGGAAGGCGTCGGTCGGCGGCAGGATCTCGCAGCCGCCGGGCTCGGAAGGCGACGCTCCGCGTGGCGCGGGCGCGGCGATGCTCGCGCCCGCGAGGGCGAGCGCGGCCAGGGCTACGGCCGGAAGGCCGGTCGAATGGCGGATCCTCATCGTCATTCCATCGGCGCGGGCACGCGGGCTGCTTGAGCTTCAGGCGCCCTCAGGCAACGATTGTTTGAGTTCGAGCACGGGCGCGAAGAGGTCGCCGTGTTTCTCGATCCGCCCGAGGACGTCCTCGGCCTCGAAGACCAGCTCGTCGTCTCCCGCGGCGCCTGCTTCGACCTCGTCCCAGGTGATGGGCGTCGAGATCGTGGGCCGCTCGCGAGCGCGGAGTGAGTAGACCGCGACCGTGGTCTTGGAGCGAGTGTTCTGGCTCCAGTCGACGAGCACCTTGCCCACGCGCAGCGACTTGGTCATGCGCGAGACGACGAGCGAGGGTTCGGCCTTCTCGAGCGCTTGGGCGACGGCGTGGGAGAACGGTTTCGTCTTCTCATACGTCTCTGAGCCGTTCAGGGGAACGTAGACCTGGACGCCCTTGGAGCCAGACGTCTTGGCGAAGCATTCGAGCCCGATGCCCTGGAAGAGCTCGCGGACCCGCATCGCGACCGTGCAGCACTCGCGCATCGCGGCGGGCGGACCGGGGTCGAGATCGAAGGCGATCACGGTGGGGCACTCCATCGCGTCCACCTTGGAGAGCGACGGGTGAAGCTCAAGCGCGCCCATCTGAGCGAGCCATACGAGCGACGGCTTGTCGTCGCAGACGACGAAGTCGATCTCGCCGACGCGGTCCATGCCAACCGGCTCCGATCGCACCCAGTCGGGCGCGCCCTTGGGGATGCGCTTCTCGTAAAAGCGCTGCCCATCGACGCCGTCGGGGAAGCGCACGCGCGTCAGTGGCCGCTCGGTCAGGTGAGGAACGAGTGTGTCGGCGACGCGCGCGTAGTAGTCGATGGCCTCGCCCTTGGTCGTCTTCGACTTCGGCCACATGACCTTGTCGAGGTTGGACAGGGAGAGAGTCCGGCCGTCGACCTCGACTTCAGTGCGCTCGTCGGGCACGAGCGCTACTTAGCGGCTGACTTCGCCTTCGAGGTCTTCTTGGCCGGCGCCTTCTTCTTCGCGGGCGCCTTCTTCTTCGCCGTGTCGCTGCCCTCGCCAAGCGGCTCGGAGCGAACCGCGGCGAGGCTCTCCTCGAGCGCGGCCATGAGGTCAGGGGCCTTGGTGGGCTTGGGCGCCTCGGTCTCGGTCTCGACGATCTCCTCGCCCTTCGCCTTGCGCTCGATCAGCGAAAGAAGCTCCTCGCGGTACTCGTCCTTGTAGGCGCCTGGCTCGAAGTCGTTCGAGAGCGATTCGATCAGCTGCTTGGCCATGTCGACCTCGGCCTTCCGCGGAGACTCGGTCTCCTCGCCCAGGATCTCGGAGATCTCCTCGGGCGCGACGACCTCGTCGGCGAATCGCATCGTCGCCATCGTCAGGACGTCGCCCATCGGGCGGATCGCGGCCAGGTTCTCCTTGTTGCGAAGGACGAAGCGGGCCACTGCGACCTTCTTCTGCTCGTTCATCGCCTTGGTGAGGAGGGCATACGCGCGCTCCGCGCCCTTGTCCGGGCCGAGGTAATAGGGGTGGTCGAAGTAGATGGGGTCGATCTGGTCGAGGTCGACGAAGTCCTGGATTTCGATCGAGCGCGTCTTCTTGGGGTCGATCTCCTCGAAGTCGTCCTTGGTGATGACCACGTACTGCTCGGGTGAGATCTCGTAACCCTTGACGATGTTCTCGTAGGGGACTTCCTTGCCGTCGGCCTCCGCGACGCGCTTATGGCGAATGCGCGACCCGTCCTTCTCGCGGAGCTCGCGGAAGGACACGTTCTTCTTGGAGACGGCGCTGTAGAGCTTCACGGGCACGTTGAGGAGCCCGAACGAGATTGAGCCTGTCCAGATCGCGCGTGCCATGCCTAGTTAGACCTCGAATTCATCGGAAACCAGTGTTTCGAGGTTACCCCGAAGAGTCCGCCCGGCAGGGGCGGGCGAACGCGATCTTGCGTCACTCTGCGAGATACTTACGGGCGGTGTCACAGGAGAACGTGGACATCGTCCGAGAGGGCTTCAAGCGATTCCTGGTCAGGCGTGAATTCGTGGCGGATCTCTCCACAACCCGGTCGCCACCGTCGAGGAGGGCTTCCATGAAGGCGTTGACTCCTTCGGCGCCTCCGCCGGGCTGTCGTAAGCCGCGCTGCGAAGCGCCAGCTACTACTCCGCCTCCGCGGCCTCAAGCGCCTCTTCGGGATCCGCGTACTCCCAGATCCGAACCGCCTTGCCGTCCTTGAAGTCCACCACCCACGCGATGGACGAATCCGTTTCGACGCCGCTTTCCCTGCCCCGTCCATGCAGCTGGCCGATCGCGACGACGCGCGCGCCCAGGACCCGGTACTCCGAGGGTTCGGCACGGAGCTCGCTGAACGCCTCCTCCAGCTCTTGGATTCCCTGGCGGGCTCCGTCATGACCCCTGACGACAGCGGCTTCCCCGCCGAGCAGCACCGGCAGCAGGGGACGCCATTCGATCTCCGGATGGAGTACCTCCAGTAGCGCCTCGACATCTCGGCGGTTGTAGGCGTCAGCCCCGCGCTTGAAGACCTGGACATTCTTGTCCGACATCGCCCACGCATTATCGCGCGAACCGGCGATGTACGTCTCGCGACGTGTGGAAGCTGGCGACCGCTGAGCGGACGCCAATTACCACGCGAGGAAATCCTGCCCCTGTGGTAATCCGCTCTCGCTGGGCGAAACTTTGGGTACACACGCGAGGGCAGCGCGCCTCGGCCGAAACGCCTACGCCGAGCAGCCCGTCTAGTCGAACGCGCCGAATGCGCCGGCTATCAGGATGAGCACCCAGATGGCCGCCATGATCAGGCAAAACCAGCGGAAGCGAGTCCAGAAACCCGGTTCGTAAACGTCTCGGTCTCCGGTCATGGGCGAAGCCTATAGCTCATTTGTACCCATCTCTGGGACCGGGCGGGTTGGTTTCCGTGCAGAGCGGAAGCTCTACGTCTCGCGCACGACCTCGCGCGGGGCCTTGTCGTCGCGGAGGCCCTTGAACGACGGCTGGCGGAGGGTGCCTTCGAAGGTCCACTCCGTGAACTCGACCTCGCAGATGAGGAGCGGCTCGACCCAGACCGGCCCGGCGCCGCGGGCCCGCGCGCGGCCCTTGTACTTCTCGCGCGGGTCCTCGCCCAGCTCGAACGCCATCTCGTCCAGGCGGAGTGGCTCGAGCAGCGCTCGCAGGCGCTTCAGCGTCTCGTCGGTGAAGCCGGTGCCGACGCCGCCCGCGTAGACGAGCTTCTGCGCGCTCCCTGTCGAGACCGCCTCCTCGGGCGTGCGGTCCCAGTAGCCGACGAGCAGCGAGCCGACCGAGCCCGTACGCCCGCCCTCGCCCGGCATGTAGCCGCCGACCACCAGCTCCTGGCGGAGACGGGCACGGATCTTCAGCCAGTCGGCGCTTCGCCTGCCCGGTCGGTACGGAGTGCCGAGCCGCTTGCACACGATCCCCTCGAGGCCCTGAGAGCGGGCGGCGTCGAGGAACGCCGGCCCGTCGCCCACACGATGCGCGGGCGCACGCCAGCAGTCTCCGTCGAGCTCGAGCCCGGCGAGAAGCTCGCGGCGGCGCTCATAAGGCTCGGAGAGGAGCGACTCCGAATCGAGGTGGAGGAGATCGAAGGCGACGAAGGTCACCGGTACTTCCTGAGAGCGGCGGCGGATCGTCTCGGGCCGCGAGAGGCCCATGCGCTTCTGAAGCGTCTGAAAGCTGGGCCGGCCCTCGGCGTCGAACGCCACGACCTCGCCGTCCAGGATCGCCGCCCTTCCGCCGAGCGCGTCGGGCAGCCCCGTCAGCTCGGGGTAGCGGTGGCTTGCATCCTCGCCGCGCCGCGACGAGATGCGGAGCGCTCCGCCCTCGCAGTAGGCCAGCGCTCGCACGCCGTCCCACTTGATCTCGAACGCCCAGCCCTCGTCCTCGGGCGGGACGGTCGCCGGCGTCGCGAGCATCGGCTGGAGGTTGCGCGGTAGTCCGTCGGCCACCTGGCGATTATGGGGCCGCGAGGCGCGAAACCTTCGTCTGGCGAATGAAAGGCGCCTCGTGATCTGCTTTTCGTTCAGCAGCACCAGCCCGCGACCTCCGGGAACGCGGCCTTGCCCTTGCCGTCGGCGTCGAATTGACGCGCGATGTCGGCGACCGCGGTCACGCGCTCGTCCTGCGTGTTGACGAATAGCCATTGGTCGGCCTCGGGCCACGGAAGGAGGATCCACTCGCCGTCGGGCGAGAAGACCGGCGCTCCGAAGCGGGCGTCCGGGTTCTGTCTGCCGCTCGAGTAGAGGCGCCTGACCGGCGCGGTACTCGCTGTAGAGGCTGAGCTCGGTGCCCCGCGGGCCGGACGAGACCACGGCAACCTCGGTCCCATCGGGCGAGATCGCCGCGTGCTCGACACCGGTCGCGATCGGCCCCTTGAGGAAGGTGCCGCCCTCGTCGTTCTGGATCGTCGCGAAGTCGCCGGCGACGACCAGGAGTCGCTCACCGTCGGCCGACCATTCGAGCGAGCGGACGTCCGCGGTGTACACCTGGGTTCGCCACAGGACCCTGCCCGAGTCGGTCGCCACGCTCACGACCCGGTTCTTTGGATCGACGTACGTAAGGCGGTGAATGGCGGCTAGCCGGATCGGACTCGGGTTGCCACGCCGGCGGTACGTCCGCTGCCGGCGCGACCGCGCGGTCCGTGACTCCGTCGCCCGTGACGACCCGCAGCTCGCCGCCAGCGAGGTAAGCGACCCGGAAGCCTTCGTCGGACGACCAGTCGATCGCCTTCACCGGCGCGCCGGCCTCGATCGACCAGCGGAAGTTCCCGGCGGGGTCGATCGCCCGGAGCTCCGAGCCGTCGGCGACGCCAACGAACCGGCCGTTCGGCGACCACGTCGCCCGGTCGTAGTCGCCAAGGTGGCGCTTGGAGCCGTCTTCGCGGATGACCCAGGCCCCGCTGGGCGCCTCGAACCAGGACGCTGCCGGGCGTGGGAAGTGAGGTGAGCCGCGGCTCCGCGTCCTCCTCGCCCGCCGAATCGATCGTGTCGGCGATCCACTCGCGGACGTCTGCGCCCGCTGGGGTCAGCGCGAATCCCGCGATGGCCGCGGCTGCGAGGACGGCGATCCCGGCTCGCAGGGGCGTGCGCGAGCGCGGCGGCGGATGGTTCATGGCCGTCGAACGCCGCTTCGACCACCTGCCGGGCGCGCTCCTCGGCGAGCTGCTCATCCGGGGCCTCCAGCTCGAGCAGAGCGGAGCGCACGCGCTCTTCGGTGCGCTTGCGCTCAGTCATCACCGGCCTCCCTGGGCAGCGAATGGGAGAGGGCGTCGAGGCCGCGGCGAAGGCGTGAGTTGACGGTCCCGCGAGGCATGCCAAGGATGTCCGCGATCTCCCCCGGTGTGTACTCGAGGATGTAGCGCATCACGACCACCGCGCGCTGCTCGGGCCCGAGCGTGCGGAGCGCCTCGACCATGCGCCCCGGGTCCGCGATCGCGTCCAGGTCAGGCTCGTGCGACTCGCCCTCCCAGGCCTCGATCGCCTCGCCCGAGACCTCGCGGCGCGCCTTCCTCGCGCGTGTCCAGTCGATCGCCCGGTTCACGACGATGCGGTGAAGCCACGGTGCGAACGGACGCCGGCGGTCGAAGCGGTCGAGCGAGCGGATAGCCGAGATGAACGCCTCCTGCGCGATGTCCTCAGCCGCCGGGCCGTCGTGCACGACGAGATAGGCGGCGCGGTGAGCTCCCCGCCAGTGGCGGCGGAAGAGCTCCTCCATCGCCTCGTTGGACCCCCGCTGCGCCGCCTTGACGACGGCCCGCTCGTTTTGTCGTTCGAGCGAGCGGTCATCCGGGCTGACGGAGCCGAAGAGTCGTGGCAGCGCCTCCATACGGAGAACGCATTCTGCCGTCACCTCCGCATCCGGCGGATCCCGACCGCCGCGAGTGCCATGAGAATGAGCGCGCCCGCCGCGAATCCGGCCGTCTCGAGCCCGGAATCGTCAGCGTCGGCGGGTGTCGCTGTGGGTTCTGGCTCCTCGCCAGGCTCATTGACGGCGTGCGTCTCCGGGTCCATGACAGCCCGGAGGATCCCCTTCCGATCTGTGAGCTCGATCGCGCTCTCGTCCGCGTTCATCGCGAGCGTCGCGCCGTAGGTCTGGCGCGCGTGGATCATGTCGAGGTCGATGCAGAGCGTGACTCCGTCGACCACGTCGAGCGCGTGGATGAACGGATGCTCGCCGCCGTCGTACAGCGTGTACTCCCAGCGGCCGTCCGGGCTGGTCAGGCGGGTCTGTGGGAAGCCGCGCATCTCGCCCGGCTCTTCCTCGGAGTCGAGGATCGGGTCCGGGTCGAGCTGGCCCGATGCCACGTCGTAAGAGCGCACCTGGTACGCGCCGGGGTCGCGCGGATCCGTGTACTCGATGAGGTACAGCGTCTCGCCGTCCGGCGAGAGCGCGTCGAAGCCGAAGTCGCCCTTGATCGTGATGCTCTCCGGGCCCCTGCGGAGCCTTCTCGCCTCGTAGAGCTGAAGGTCGGTCGTCTTTTGAGCAAACGTTGTCCTGGGGCTGATGAGGGCGAGGGTCTCGCCGTCCGCAGAAACGCCGCTCGCGGTGCCATCGACGGCGATCGCGGGCACCGTGTAGGTCCCAGGCGTCGTTGCGTGGTCGATGACTTCGCCGCCGTCGGTCGCGATCGCCATCACGACAGTCTTTTCGCCAGCCTGGATGGTCACAAAGCGGGTCGATCCCTCGGCGTTCACGACCCCCTCGCCGAAGGTGTATGCCGTGGGCGCCCCTTTCAGCGTGCTGGCGGCAGCGGTCGGTGCGGCTACGCCCAGTAGGGCGACGGCGGCGATGGCGGTGGTTGCGACTCGGCTTCTCATCGGGGCTCCCTTCGGAATGCGGACACCCGGGATACGGAGCGCGGGTCGCCGGAAGTCCCTAAATAACCACCGGCACATGCTGCTTTCGCGGCGGAGCCGCTCACCCCATTACATTCCTCGCCGTGCGCATCTTCAGCGGCATCCAGCCCACGGGGCGCAAGCACCTGGGCAACTACATCGGGGCGATCTCCCAGTACGTCGAAAGCCAGGAGCGGGGCGAGGGCATCTTCTGCCTCGTCGACCTTCACGCGGTCTCGGTCGCATATGAGCCCGCCGAGCTCCGCGAGCGCCTGTACGACACGACGGCGATCCTCCTGGCCGCGGGCCTCGACCCCGAGCGCTGCATCCTCTTCCGCCAGTCCGACGTCCACGAGCACACCGAGCTCTGCTGGCTCCTTTCCGCAGTCACCGCCCACGGCGACCTCAACCGGATGACCCAGTTCAAGGACAAGGCCGACAAAGCAGCGCGAGCTCGTCTCGGCCGCCCTGTTCTTCTACCCGGTGCTGCAGGCGGCCGACGTCCTCGCCTATCGCGCCCACGAGGTCCCGGTCGGCGACGATCAGCGCCAGCACGTCGAGCTCATGCGCGAGATCGCGCGGCGCTTCAACGAGCGCTTCGGCGAGACCCTGGTCGAGCCCGAGCACCGCATCCCGGAGGTCGGCGCGCGCATCATGGACCTCCAGGACCCGGCGTCGAAGATGTCCACGACATCCGCATCGGACCTGGGGACCGTCTACGTCCTCGACGAGCCGAGCCGGATCACGAAGAAGATCAAGAGCGCCGTCACGGACTCGGGGTCAGGCGTTCATCGCGGCGAGGGCAAGGAGGGCATCGCGAACCTGATCGACATCCTGGCCGCGGTCCGCGGCTCGACGCCCGACGCCGTGGAGACCGAGTTCGAAGGCTCGGGCTACGGCGACTTCAAGGGCGCGGTGGCCGACGCCGTCGTCGAGTACCTCGCCCCGGTCCAGGAGCGCTACGCCGAGCTGCGGCCCGACGAGGCGGAGCTGGAGCGCATACTCGCCGCCGGGGCCGACAAGGCCCGCGCGATCGCCGCCGGAACCCTGGTCGACGTACGTCAAGGCCATGGGCGTCGGCGCTCCGAACGGAGCGAGCTGCTGAACCTGGTCGCCGAGCGCCCGGCAACGCGGCGCGGAAGCGATTGATCGGGCGCTCGATCGAGCAGGCCGCGAATGGCGGGGCACCACGCTTCATGCGCTGGTGCGCCGCGTTCGGGCTCCTGGTGACGCTGGTCTGGCTCTACCTGGAGATCCTTCGCCTGCTCGGGAGGATCCGCCGCTAGCCCGGACGTCAGTCCTCTTCTCGCACCTGGCCGTAGTTGATCGCGGCGACGATGGCGACGCCGCCCACGATGTTGCCGGCGAGCACCGGGATGAACCACTCGATCGTCTCGCCCATGCTCAGCGCGCCGTCGAGCAGACTCGCGAACGCGGTGACCGTCGTCGCGATGCAGTGATCGAAGCTGCCCAGAGAGACGAGGAAGGTCAGGCTCCAGATCACGGCGACACGGCCTGTCACCGTGTCGCAGCCCTCCACGAGCCACGCGACCAGCGCAAGCAGGAAGCCGGTCACGATGGCGCTCCAGAACGTGTCCCAAAATTCCCCGCCCGTGTAGTCGACCCCGTTCGCCACCAACTGGTCCTTGACGGCCGGGTCGAGCGCGCCCGACCAGATGGCCAACCCGGCGAAGATGAAGGCGCCGACCAGGTTCATGGGGAGGACGATCAGCCAGAGGCGCGCGGAGCGGCTGAGGTACTCCGGCCTGCGGAGCGTGAGCATCACCGGGTAGAGGGTGTTTTCGGTGAAGAACTGCGAGCGGCCGATGATCACGGCGATGTAGCCGATCGGATAGAGCAGCGAGGCGATGAAGGCCGTCGTCTTGACGTCTTCGCCGAGAGACGTGGTCGCGAGCGCTACAGCCAGCGGCGCGAGGCCGATGGTGAGTCCGGCGAAGAGCGCCGAGAAGAAGAGGCTTCCCTGCGGCCGCGAGAGCTCCTCGGCGGTGTCATCGCAGACGCGCTCGTAGATGTCGAGCGCGTGCGGGCGGGACGACTCACCGTCCCCGCGTCTCTCCCGCTCAGCCACGCGTCGCACGATAGACACGGTTGCGGCCGGATGCCGTGGCCACGTCCTGTGCCGTGGCTACTCTGCCCCTCGTGCCGGTAGCCGATCTGGACCTCGAGCTCGACGTCTTTGCGGGCCCATTCGACCTCCTCATGGCGGTCGTCCTGCGCGAGGGCGTGAACCTCGCCGAAGTCGAGCTTGGCGAGGTGGTCGTCGCCTACGTCGAGCACCTTGAGGAGGCGGGCGAGCTCGACCTCGAGTCCGCGACCGAGTTCCTCGTGCTCATCGCCGCGCTCCTCGAGCTGAAGTCGCGGCTGCTCCTGCCGGTGGACGAGGAGGCCGAGGACATGCCCGCGCCCGAGGAGGCGGCCGAGGAGCTCCTCGCCCGCATGCTCGAGTACCGCCGCTACCACGACGCGGCCGGGTATCTCAACGACGCTCTTCGAGGCGGGGCGCGACACCTACTTCCGCAGGGCGCCGCTGCCGCCCGAGTTCCGGCGCGTCTCGCTGGAGGCCGCAAGGCCGGTCTACGCCGGCGAGCGCCTCGCCGAGGCGATCGGCGGGCTCATGCGCATGCCGGAGGCGCCCGACACATCCCACATCCGCCCGACGGTGTCGCTCGAACGGCGCCTCGCCGCTGTACGCGAACTGCTGAAGAGCCGCTCCGCCATCGACTTCGACGAAGCGTTCGGCCGCGAGGACAGGCTGACCCAGGCGGTGACGATCTTCGCCCTGCTCGAGATGCACAAGCGGGGCGAGGCTACGTGGGACCAGTCCGAGATCTTCGGGCCGATATCAATCAAGCCGCTGGATACGTCCGCGGACTCCTCCGCTTCGCGTCCGGGGTCGGCGGGTCCAGAAACTTCACACGAGGAGGTCGCATGATGGACGCACCGCAGCTCGAGCGCGTGATCGAGGCGCTTCTCTACCTCTCGCCGGCGCCCGTCTCGGTGACCGAGCTGGTCGAGGCGACCGACGCGACAGAGGCGCAGGTCGAGCGGGCGCTCGACGGCCTCTCGGGCTCGTTCGCCGAGGGCAACCGCGGCCTGCAGCTGAAGAACGTCGCGGGCGGATGGACGCTCGCGACCGACCCGGTCGCCGCCGACGCCGCGCGCAAGCTCCTCTCGAAGCCGAAGACGCCGCCGCTCACGCAGGCCCAGGCCGAGACGCTCGCGATCGTCGCCTACCTCCAGCCGGTCTCTCGTCCCGAGATCAGCCGCATCCGCGGCGTCGCGGGTGAGTCCGCGGTCATCACGCTGACCGAGCGCGGCCTGATCGAGGAGTCCGGCCGCTCCCGATTCGGCGCAACGATCTACCGCACCACGGAGCTCTTCGAGCGGGTCTTCGGCCTTGCCGGCCTCGACGACCTGCCGGACCCCGCAGGTTTCGACCCGACCCCCGAGGTCGAGGGCGAGCTGCGCGACCGCCTGCTCAAAGCGGGCGAGGCCCGTGCCGGCCAGGCCGGCTAGATCAACGCGCCGTCCAGGAGATCAGCACCGGGATCAGCAGGATTGCCGTGGTCGCGACCACGGCGAGAGCACCGGCCACGAGCTGACCAGGCGTGCGCTCCGGGTTACGCGCGTTGAGCGCAAGCCATGCGAGCGCGGGGACCAGGTTCACGCCGAGCCACGCAACGAGGGCGACGCCGGCAGAGCCCTGGCCGTCCTCGAACTCGGGCAGGAGCACGAAGCGGTCGACGAGGAGCGCAGCGACGAGAAGCAGGCCGACGATCACGCGGCAAGTTGTAGCTACCGTCGCCCGATGCGCCTCGCCAAGTACCTCGCCCACGCCGGCATCGCCTCGCGCCGCCGCTCCGAGGCGCTGATCGCCTCGGGTGCGGTCACCGTCGCCGGCGAGGTCGTCACCGATCCGGCCCGTGACGTGGACTTAAAAAGCGATGTCGCGCTCGACGGCGAACCGGTCCGCCCAGAGCCGCGCGAGGTGTGGATCCTCAACAAACCGGTGAACGTCGTCTCGACTGCGCGGGAGCCCGGCAAGCGCCAAGCGGTGACGGACCTCGTGCCGTCGCGCCGGCGGCTCTATCCCGTTGGCCGACTGGACGCCGACTCGACCGGGCTCATCCTGCTCACGAACGACGGCGAACTTGCCAACCGGCTCACGCATCCGCGCTACGGCGTCGAGCGCACCTATCGCGCGACGCTTCGCAAGCCGCCCACCGACGCCCAGATGGCACGGCTTCGAAGCGGCGTCGACCTCGACGACGGGCCAACTCGCAAGGCGAAGGTGCGGCGCTCCGGAAAGCGTGGGATCGAGATCACCTTGAAGGAAGGCCGGAACCGTCAGGTCCGCAGAATGGCCGAGGCTGTAGGCAACGAGATCGTCTCGCTCAAGCGGATCCGGTTCGGCTCCCTGGGGCTCGATCGGCTGCCCGAAGGCGACGCTCGCAAGCTCGGTGCGGCCCAGGTGAAGGCGCTTTGGAAGGATTCAGGACTCGATGAGTGAGCGACTGTGGGCAATCAGGGGCGCGGCGCAGGCCGACGCCAACGACGAAGAGTCGATCCTCGCGGCCACCCGCGAGCTCGTTTCCGAGCTCATGGAGCGGAACGGTCTCAAGCCCGAGAGCTTCGTGTCGGTCATCTTCACCGCGACCGACGACCTGAACGCGCAGTTCCCCGCGGTCGCGGCGCGCGAACTCGGGTTCGGGGAGGTGCCGCTCCTCTGTAACCGCGAGATGGACGTGCCCGGCGCCATGGAGCGGGTCATCCGGCTGCTCGCCCACTACCACGCGCCGGCGGACCACACGCCCGAGCACGTTTATCTGGGCGAGACGAAGAAGCTCCGCGCCGACCTCCACTCGGCGCAATGACGATCCGCACCTCCAAGCGCCTGGACGAGATTCCGGGCTACAAGGCTGGCGTGCCCGCCGGCAAGGCGCCCGAGGCGATCGCGGCAGAGAACATCGCGCAGCTCGCCTCGAACGAGTCGCCGTGGGGCCCTCACCCCGACGTCGTCGCGGCGATCGAGAGCGCCGCCGGCGCCATGAACCGTTATCCGGACCCCGGAGCGACCCTGCTTCGCCGCCGCATCGCCGAGCGCCACGACGCCGACCCGGCAGCCATCGCCGTCTCGAACGGAAGCTGCGAGTTGCTCCTGGCCGCCGCCTCCGCGCTCTGCGAGGACGGCGACGAGGTCGTTTACGCGTGGCCATCGTTCTCGATCTACCCATACATGGCGCCGATCTCGGGCGCGCGCGAGATCCGCGTGCCGCTCAACGATTCCGACGTGCACGACCTGGGCGCGATGCTGGGCGAGATCACGGCCGCGACGCAGATCGTTGTGGTCTGCAATCCGAACAACCCGACCTCCACCCACATCCCGATCGCGCGGATGGCTGAGTTCGTGGACGCCGTCCCCGACCACGTGTGCGTGATCCTGGACGAGGCGTACGCCGAGTACCAGCTCCACGACGATCCCGAGGAGTCCGTTGATCTCTGGCGGCGCTCGGAGAACCTGGTCGTCCTCCGCACATTCTCCAAGTGCTACGGCCTCGCCGGCCTTCGCGTGGGATACGCGCTCACGTCGGCGAAGCTGCGCTCGGCCTTCGACGCCGTCCGCCAGCCGTTCAGCGTGAACGCGCTCGCGCAGGCGGCGGGTGCCGAGGCGATCCGCCACCAGGATGACGTCGCGCAGCGTGTGGAGCGCACGATCGTCGAGCGCGTCTTCGTCGAAGAGAGCGTGCGCGAACTTGGCCTCGAGACACCCGACTCGCACGCCAACTTCTCATGGATCGACCTTGGCGACGCGGACGAATCAGAAGTGGTCTCAGCGCTGGGCGACGCAGGCGTTGTCGTCAGGCCGGGCACGCCCCTCGGCGGACCAGGCCACATCCGCGTCTCCTACGGCACGCGCGAGCAGAACCAGCGGTTTATCGACGGGCTGGCCCGAGCATTGGAAGGTTGATGGAAGAGCAAGGGCCGATCGCTTTAGACCTGTCCGGCCTTCCCGGCCGTGACGCGAGCCGGCAGTTCGAGGGAGGCGAGCGGGGAGGAGGCGTGCCCATCTCGTTCTACGAGGAGCGGACGGAACCGGGTCGCGGTCCCGGCCCGCACCGCCACCCATACGGCGAGGTGTTCGTCCTCCACGAAGGAGAGGTCGAGTTCGAGGTCGAGGGCGAGAAGATCTCTGCGAGTCCGGGCTCCGTCGTGGTCGTTCCGCCCGAGACCACACATGGCTTCACGAACGTTGGCGACGCCCCGATCCACATGACATGCATCCACGCGGCGGCCGCGATGGAGCAGGAGAACCTCTAGCTGCCGTTCCGCGAGAAGTGCTGGTAGTCCTTCGTCCCGGACCAGTCGCCGCCCCACTTCCAGTCTTCCTGAGCGAACGCGCGGTATGCGTGGTCGCCGCGATGGACCATGCCCTTGTCGTGACGTGAACGGTCCGCGTACGGTTCGCCCGCCGGCGGGCTCACATGCCCCGACGACGTGACGTAGGGGTTCTCGATCGGGTTCAGGTCGATCGCGCGCCCGTACGCGTGCTGCGACCAGTTCGAGGTGCCTGCGATGTAGCGGCAGTTGAAGCCCGAGGTGTTGTCGGCGTTCATCGAGGCGTGGTCGGAGGCGTCGTAGCGGTCGATCAGCTGCATCCGGCGGATCTTGAACTTGTGGCGGTAAAGGCTGCGGAAGACTCTGACGATCTCGCCCGATTCGTCCTCGTGAACGACGATCGAGCCCGTTTCGCGATGGCCGTCAAAGTCCCAGAAGGTCGTTCGGATCAGGCGCAGGTTGTTGATGTGGACCGGACAGCCCGGCCGCCACGAGACGCCGGTCATCCGCTGGCGGGTCTTGCCCTTGATCTCGCGCACCTGGTACTCGAAGCCCTTGACGTTGTCGCGCACCGTGGCTCCCATCGAGTCCGAGCTGACGCCGGCGGGCGCACCCCAAAGGGCGCCTGCCACCACCGCTACCAAGGTCGCAACTTTCACACCTCCAGGGTGTCAGACTCGTCGCGGGCTGAGCGGGTGCGCTTGCTCTTTCCCCCGCACCCTGCTACAAACCCTGGCGTGAACCGCGCCGCTGAGCACGCCTCCATGACCGCCCTCACGGGTGCGTCCGCGTGCATCTATTCGTGGTTTACCTGGCGATTTATCTAGGCGCCCGCCCTCCGGGTCTCGCAAGACCCAGCGCATGAACAGGACTCAGGACGGGGCGCCCTCCTCATGTACGTACTCTCGGACCCGCCAGACTTGAAAGGCCGTAACCAGATGACAAGCGTTTTGAACAACAAGCTCGGAGGGGGCCGCTTCGGCATCATCGCCGGGCCCTGCACCGTGGAAAGCCGCGAGATGATCCTCGAGACCGCTCGCGCGGTCGCCGATGGTGGCGCGGCGATGCTCCGCGGTGGCGCGTACAAGCCGCGCACCTCGCCGCACTCGTTCCAGGGCCTGGGAGTGGAAGGGCTTCGCCTGCTCCAAGAGGCCAAGGAGGAGACAGGCCTGCCGATCGTCACTGAGCTCCTCGACGTCCGCGACACGGAGCACGTGGCGGAGGTGGCCGACGTGATCCAGATCGGTGCTCGCAACATGCAGAACTACGCGCTCCTCACCGAGGCGGCGCGGACCGGCATTCCGATCCTGCTCAAGCGGGGGCTCTCGGCAACGCTCGAAGAGCTCCTCAACGCGGCCGAGTACATCCTCAAGGAGGACAACCCCAACGTCGTCCTCTGCGAGCGGGGCATCCGCACGTTCGAGAGCTCCTACAGGTTCACGCTGGACCTCACGGCCGTGCCGGCGCTGAAGGGAATGACCGACCTGCCCGTGATCGTCGACCCCTCTCACGCCGCTGGGCGCCGCGACTGGGTCATGTCGCTGTCGTTGGCGGCTGCCGCTGCCGGCGCCGACGGCCTCATCGTCGAGGTTCATCCGGAACCCGAGACGGCGCTCTGCGACGGCCCGCAGTCGATCTCCACGGAGTCGTTCGCGGACTTCGCCGATCAGGTCCGGCGCGTCGCCGAGATCGCCGGAAAGGACGTCTCGGTCGCCCTCTAGGCGCCCGGGGGAAGCGAAATGTACCCGCCGGTGCCGACCGAGCGCGACGGGATTCGTGACCGCAGGATCGACGAGATCGAGGCGTTGGCACGCCCGGCGGAGCTCATCGACGAGCTCCCGCTGCCCCCTGCGGGAGCGGAGCTCGTAATCCGCAGCCGCGAAGAGACGACGGCGATCCTCGACCGCGAGGACGACCGGCTCCTGGTGGTCGTCGGCCCCTGCTCCGTTCACGACACCGAGGCGGCGCGCGACTATGCAGGGCGCCTTGCCGAGAAGGCGATGGAGCTCGAGGGCGACCTCCTGGTCGTGATGCGCGTCTACTTCGAGAAGCCGCGCACGACGACGGGATGGAAGGGGATGATCAACGACCCGCACCTCGACGACTCGGGAGACGTCAACACTGGGTTGCGCTGGGCGCGCGGGTTGCTCCTGTCCGTGATCGAGCTTGGGCTGCCTGTCGGTTGCGAGTTCCTCGACCCGATCACGCCGCAATACATCTCCGACGCCGTCTCCTGGGGAGCGATCGGAGCCCGCACGACCGAGAGCCAGATCCATCGCCAGCTCGGCTCAGGCCTTTCGATGCCCGTCGGCTTCAAGAACGGCACCGACGGCAACGTCCAGATCGCACTCGACGCCGTGCGCGCAGCGGCCGCAAGCCATTCGTTCACCGGGATTGACCCCTCGGGCACGCCGGCGATCCTCAGGACGTCCGGCAACCGCGACGGCCATGTCATCCTGCGCGGCGGGCGCGACTCCTACAACTACGGCACCGCCGAGGTTGCCGACGTGCTGGCCCAGCTCGCGGCGAGCAACCTTCCCGAGCGCGTCATCGTCGACGCATCCCACGACAACTCGAACAAGGATCCGGAGCGCCAACGGATGGTCGCTGAGGACATCGCCGGACAGGTGGCGAGGGGCAACCGCGGGATAGTCGGCGTGATGCTCGAGTCGTTCCTCGTTGCGGGGCGCCAGGACCTCGGCTCGGGCGAGCTCACCTACGGCCAGTCAATCACCGATGCCTGCATGGACTGGGATACGACTGCCGGCGCCCTCGACGAGCTGGCCGAAGCCGTGCGCGCGCGCCGCGAAGCCGGGTGAGGCGCTCGCCATGAAGGTCGCCGTCTGCGGGGTCGGTCTCATCGGCGGCTCAGTCGGGCTGGCCGCTCAGGGGCGCCTCGACGCGCAGGTGGTCGGGTTCGATCCCGACCCCGATGTGGTCGCTAGGGCCGTCGAGCTAGGCGCCATCACCTCGGGCGCTTCGACAGTCGCCGAGGCCGTGGCGGGCGCCGACATCGTGTTCTGCGCGGCGCCGGTCGGCCGTTTGCCGGACCTCGTGCGAGAGGCGCTCGACGGGAGCGGCGACGAGACGGTCGTCACCGACGTCGGCTCGACCAAGCGCGACCTCGTCGAGGGCCTCGCCTCGCACCCGGCCGCTGGGCGCTTCATCGGCGGGCACCCGATTGCCGGCGCCGAGACGGCCGGGGTCGAGAGCGCCAGGGCGGAGCTCTTCGAGGGGGCGCGCTGGTACCTCACGCCCGGCGACCAGGCCGGGGGAGTCCACTACGACCGGCTGCAGCGCGCGCTTGCGGACCTCGGAGCCCGGCCCCAGGCCATCGACGCGGAGCTCCACGACCGCCTGATGGCGACGGTCAGCCACCTGCCTCACGTGATCGCGAACGTGATGGTCTCCCAGGCTGAGACCGCGATCTCGGATGAGGGAGAGCGCCTGCCCGAGGTCGGGCGCAGCTTCCGCGACACGACCCGAGTGGCCGGGGCCAACCCCGCGATCTGGAAGGACATCTTCACCTCGAACGCCGACGCTCTCGCCGCCGAGATCGACCGGGCGGTGGAGCGCCTTCGCGAGGCAGCCGAGCTGATTCGCGGCGGAGACGCGGGGGCCGTCGAAGCGTGGCAGTCTCAGGCACAGGGCGCGCGCGACCGCCTGCTGGAGGCGAGCGCGTCGGGCGGCGTCCTTACCGAGCTTCAAGTCACCGTCGAGAACAAGCCGGGCGTGGTCGCCGAGATCGCGCTGGCGCTTGGCCGCGAGGGCGTGAACATCGAGGACATGGCGCTACAGCCCGCCGCCGACATGCGCACCGGAGCGATCTCGCTGTGGGTGGCCGGCGAGAGCGACGCGGCCCGGGCGGTCGAGGTGATGCGCGAGTTGGGCCACACCGCCAGCGCCGCCGGGTCCAGCGCGTGAGCACCGCGCGCTTTGAGGCCTCGGGCTCGCTCGAGGGCACGCTGGCGCCGCCCCCGGACAAGTCGATCTCCCACCGCGCCGCCCTGTTCGCCGCGATGGCGGACGGCACCTCGCAGATCACCTCGTTCCTGGACTCGGCAGACACCCGCTCGACACTCACCGCGGTCGAACGGCTTGGCGCCGGCATCGAATCGGCGGCCGGACCTAACGGATCGCTCGATGTCACGATCGAGGGAATCGGCCTGGACGGGCCCGCCAAGGCCGCGGGCGCTGAGGCGATCGAGATCGACGTCGGCAACGCGGGGACCCTGATGCGCCTTTTGCCCGGGTGGCTTGCGGGGCAGCCCGGTGGGGAGTGGCGCTTGGACGGAGACGAGTCGATCCGCCGCCGCCCGGTGGACCGGGTAGCGAAGCCGCTCCGCGAGATGGGAGCCGACGTCACGGCGCGCGAGGAGCGACTGCCGCCGTTTCAGATCCGTGGCACGGCGCTCAAGGGCATCGAATTCGAGATGCCGGTTGCGAGCGCGCAGGTGAAGTCCTGCGTTCTCTTGGCGGGCCTCCGCGCAGAGGGCACGACGACAGTGATCGAACGGGACCCATCGCGCGATCACACGGAGCGCATGCTTCATGCTGCCGGCGCAAAGGTCCGGGTGGAGCCGGAGGGCTCGGGCCTCATGCTCGAAGGACGCCTGCCAGGACGGCGCATCAGCGTGGAACCGACCGACGGCCTCGCGTCATGCGATCTCGCGGTGCCGGGGGACTTCTCCTCCGCGGCGTTCTTCATCGTCGGCGCACTCCTCGTGCCCGGCAGCAGGGTCCAGCTCACCGGCATCGGCCTGAACCCGACGCGAGTCGGCCTGCTCGGAATCCTCAATCGCATGGGCGCCCGGATCGAGGTCACCGAGGCGCCGCCGCTGAACGGAGAGCCGCGCGGAACGGTGATGGCACGCCACTCGCCGCTTCACGGCACGCACGTGGCAGCGGGAGAAGTGCCCCTTGCGATTGACGAGCTCCCCGTGGTTGCGCTGGCCGCCGCTTTCGCCGAGGGCGAGACGGTCGTTCGCGGCGCCGAAGAGCTCCGCCACAAGGAATCCGATCGCGTGGCGACGGTCGTCGATGCGATCAACGGCGTCGGCGGTGACGCAGAAGCCTTCGAGGACGGCTTTGCTGTGCGCGGGACGGGCGGGCTTCGCGGCGGCCGGATCTCATCCCACGGCGACCACCGCCTCGCGATGATGGGGGCCCTGGCGGGTCTTGCCTCGCGCGACGGAGTGGAGGTCGATGGAATGGACGCTGCGGGCGTCAGCTACCCCGGCTTCGAGGCGGACCTTTTGTCGCTCGTTCGTGCCTGAGCTCGGCACGGGGCGTCAGCACACAAATGCTCGCCGAGGCCGCTGACGCAATCGGCCTACCCGTCCGTCGCTCCGGTCTAGCCCCGGCTCGGATGTCCCTCGCCGGGCCACGGCGAGAGCAGCAGCAGGATGCGCGCGTCCACCGTGGCGCGAACGGTCCGCGTCTCGTTCGGGCTGAATTCGGCGACCAGGCCGACACCTCCGCCGACGGTCTCGCCGTCGGTGTCGTCGATCTCGATCGCGCCCCTGGCGACGACGAGCCACGCACGCTCGTGAACGCGGTGTTCCTGTAACTCCTCGCCGGACGGGAGCTCGATCACTATGAGCCGTCCTTCCTCCGAGGAATCCAGCACCAGTGGATGATGGGGCTCGACCTCCATGTCGGCGACGTTCCAGGCCTTCATGGACGCCAATCTATCGGGGATCGAATGAGGGGCTTGCCCCGAAAGAAACACGTGTCGGTCTAGGTTTGTGGCCATGGTGATCGCGATCGACGGCCCAGCAGGAGCCGGCAAGTCCACGGTTGCCCGGGGGCTCGCCGATGAACTCGGCATCACCTACCTCGATTCCGGTGCGATGTACCGCTGCGTAGCGCTTGCCGTGAGCCGGGCGGACGCCGACCCCGATGATCCGCAGCAGGCGGCCGGCGTGGCCTCCGACATCGAGATCGCCTTCGACGGAGACCATGTCCTTCTGGACTCAGAAGATGTCTCGGAGGCCATCCGAACGCCCGAGATCTCGGCCATGGCGTCGCGCGTGTCCGTGCACCCGGGTGTGCGAGAGGCCATGGTCATGCGCCAGCGCGATCTGATCTCGAGGGGTCCGTATGTGGCCGAGGGCAGGGACATCGGCACCGTCGTGAGCCCGGACTCGCCCCTCAAGGTGTTCCTGGTAGCCGATGACGAGGAGCGGGCGCGGCGCCGCGCGGCTGAGAGCGACCGCTCCGTCGAGGAGGTCCTCTCAGACCTCGCCGAGCGGGACCGCCGCGACACCGAGCGCGAGCACGGTGCTCTTCGCGCGGCTGGCGATTCGCTGGAGGTCGATACGACTTCGCTCAACGCCCGACGAGGTCATTGAGCGGATCGCCGAGATCGCCCGCGCCCGGGGTCTGGCGTGAGCCGCACGCCGCGCATCGCGGTCGTGGGCTTCCCGAACGTCGGCAAGTCCACGCTGGTGAACCGCCTCTCGGGCGGCCGGGAGGCCGTGGTCCACGAAGAGGCGGGGGTCACGCGCGACCGCAAGGAGCTTCCATGCGAGTGGAACGGGCGCGAGTTCATCCTGATCGACACCGGCGGGCTCGATTTCGAAGCTGGCGATCAGATCTCGCGGGCGATCCAGGAGCAGGCCCGCGCCGCGATCGCGGATGCCGACGTGGTCGCTCTCGTCCTCGACGCGAAGGCCGGGTTGCGCCAGGGCGACGCGGAGGTCGCCGAGATCCTGCGCCGCTCCGAGATCCCCGTGGTCGTGGTCGCGAACAAGGTCGATGGGCCCGCGGACGAGCCGCAGGTGGCCGACCTCTATGGCCTCGGCCTGGGCGAGCCGATGGGCGTCTCGGCCGCGCAGGGCCGATCGACCGGGGACCTCCTCGACCGGCTCGTGGCGGAACTGCCCGCGCCCGACCCCGAGGCCGAGGATGAGCCCGACCGCCCGCGCCTGGCGTTGATCGGCCGCCCGAACGTCGGCAAGTCCTCGTTGGTCAACCGCTTTCTGGGCTCGAACCGGGTCATCGTCTCCGAGGTCGCAGGAACCACGCGCGACGCGATCGACACCGAGCTGCAGGTCGGTGACCGCTCGGTCCTCCTGGTCGATACCGCGGGCCTCCGCAAGCGCTCGCGGGTGTCCGGCTCCGTCGAGTTTTACGCGCAGATCCGCTCGGAGCGGGCAGCGCAGCGTGCGGACGTCGCGATCGTCGTCGTGGACGCCTCCGAGGGGCTCACCTCCGAGGACCTGCGAGTTGCCGACCTGGCGATGAAGTCCGGCTGCGCGACGATCTTCGCCCTGAACAAGTGGGACGAGGTGGCTATGGAACTCGAAGACGTGAAGGCGCGCATCGCCCAGCGCGTGCGGCAGCGCCCGCCCGTGATCACGACCTCTGCCCTCAACGGCCGCAACGTCGACAAGCTCCTTGGCGCGGCGATCGAGCTCGCCGACCGGCGCGCCCAGCGCATCCCGACACCGAAGCTCAACCGCTTCGTCGCCGAGGTCGTCGCCCGCCACCAGCCTCCGTCCAAGCGCGGCAAGCGCCTGCGCCTCTACTACTCGGCGCAGGTGGGCACCTCGCCGCCGCGAATAGCGATCCAGGTGAACGACCGCCGCCTCATCACCCAGGACTGGGCCTACCACCTCGAGAACCGGATGCGCGAGCACTACGCGCTCGAGGGAGTGCCCCTGATAATCGATTTCGTGCCCAAGGCAGCGGAAGCCAGGTCCCGCTCGTCACGGCGCCCACCCGCCCTTGATCACGAGGGGGCCGAGTGATCGGCCGTTTGTTCTCAGGCGTTGCCTCGGCCTTTCACCGCGTTCGCTACTTCCTGGGTGATCTGCTCCATAGGATCTCGCCGCACTGGCGGCTTCGTGGTGCGGTTGCGGCGGGGGCCGTTGCGCTGATCGCGCTGGTCGCGTTCGTCGTCGTGCCGAACCTGCCGTGCGGAGCTCCCGGAGGGGACGAGTGCGCGCCGGACGACGACGCCCTGGCCCTTGTTCCCGCGGACGCGCTCGCGTATGTGCACGTGAATATCGAGGCCGGGACCGACCAGGCCGAGGACGCGGCCAAGGTCGCCGCGCGCACCCCGCTTCTGACCCAACAGGTGCTCGGGCAGATCGCGCCGTTCCTCCTCGGCGGCGCCGGCGAGCGAGCGGCCTTTTCAGAGGACATCGAGCCGTGGTTCGGCGGGGAGATCGCGATCGCGGTCGTACCCGGTGGCGCCGGGACGCAGCAGGTGCAGATGCTCGAGGTCGCGGATGAGAAGGGGGCACGGGACTACGAGTCGTCGATTGGCGCCGGTGCTCCCGAGCCCGAGGACTACCAGGGCACCGAACTCCGCGAGGACGATCGTGGCCTCGCGACTGCCATCGTCGGCGACTTCCTGGTCATCGGCTCCGCTGATGGGGTGCGATCAGTAATCGACGTTTCGGCCGGCACCGAGGACGCGGAGCCGCTCTCCGAAGATGCCACGGCAGAGGAGGCCCTCGGCGAGCTCCCTGGTGACAGCTTCGCCCAGGCGTACCTGTCGGCCGAGGGGATCGACAGCTTCCTGGCTCTCTCCGAAGGCGCGCTCGGGCCGATCGAGCCGCTGGTCGACTCGGGCGACTCCCAGGGCGCCGCATTCTCGGTCGGCGCGGACGACAGCGGCTACCTGTTGGCGTCTCGAAGTGTCCTCGACCCCGAGCGAAACCCCGAGGCGGGCGGCTTCTTTACCGCGTTCGAGCCTTTCCAGCCCGCGTTGCCGGACGAGCTCGCGCCCGACACACTGGCTTACGTCGGCTTCGGCGACGCGGACGCGACCGTTAGCGGCCTCCTGGAGCAGGCGACGATCCGGGCTCCCGGGATCGCCACGGGGATCACCGACCTGGTCGACCGCCTCAGAAAGGACGCGGGGGTGGATCTGGCGGAGGAGCTCCTTCCCGCCCTGAACGGCGAAGGCGCTCTGGCGGTCGCGCCGCGTCCCGCCGCCACCGACACGAGCGCCGCCGAGACGACCGAGGACGAGGTGCCCGAGGATCTCCAGGTGCCTGACGCCCCCGAGACCATCCAGCCCGGCCAGTCGGATGTCCCATACGTCGAGTTCATCGCCGACGATGTCGACGAGGAGGCCGCGGCTGAGGCGCTGGCCCGCCTTCAGAGCGAGTTGGCGAAGTCCGTCGACCCGAATATCGCCAACCCGGTCTTTCGCGAGGAGACCTTCGGCGACGTGACGGCGCAGGTCCTTCAGCGCTCGCCCGCAGACGTCTTGGCGTACGCGATCTTCGACCAGATGCTCGTGGTCGCAGACGATCTGGCGCCGATCGAGCGCCTCGACGGGGATCCCGATTCCGGGCTGGCGGGCGCTGAGGGGTATGAGTCCGCGGTAGAGGGGCTGTCGGAGGAGCCGTCTTTAATCGGCTATCTCGACCTGTCGGGCCTGGTGGCGACGGCCGAGAGGCTTGGGGCCGGCAGCGAGGGCCCGTTCGTGACGTTCGCCGAAGACCTGCGGAGCCTCCAGACCTTCGCGATCACGGTCGAGACCGAAGAGGACGTGCTCTCAAGCGACGCCCGACTGCGTATTTCGGCGCCATAACCGCGTAATCTGCCCTGCTGAATGAGCGAGTCTTTGCAGGACAACGAGTTTCTTTTCACTTCCGAGTCGGTCACCGAGGGCCACCCGGACAAGGTCGCCGACCAGATCTCCGATGGGGTCCTGGACGCGGTCCTCGCCGACGACCCCTACGGGCGCGTAGCGTGCGAGACGCTCGTGAACACGGGCCTCGTGGTCGTCTCCGGCGAGATCTCGACCAAGATCTACGTCGACATCCAGGACATCGCCCGCGAGACGATCCGCAAGATCGGCTACACGGACGCCGAGCTCGGGTTCTCAGCCGACTCCTGCGCGGTCATCAACGCGATCGACAAGCAGTCGCCGGACATCGCGCAGGGCGTCGATGCGGCGCTCGAGGTGCGCGAGGACGAACAGGACGACGACGAGCTCGACGTCGCCGGAGCCGGCGACCAGGGAATGATGTTCGGCTACGCCTCGAACGAGACGCCCGAGCTGATGCCGATGCCGATCTCGCTCGCGCACCAGCTCGCCCGTCGCCTCGCCCAGGTCCGCCACGACGGCGACGTTTCCTACCTTCGCCCGGACGGCAAGACGCAGGTCACCGTGCGCTACCAGGACGGTCGCCCGGTCGGGATCGAGAAGGTCCTGATCTCCACCCAGCACGAGGATGGTGTCGAGATCGATCAGATCCGGGCCGACCTTTGGGAGAGCGTGATCGAGCCAGTCCTTCCCGGCGACATGTACGACGCTTCGGAGCTCAACTCCCACGACAACCTGCTCGTGAATCCGACGGGAAGGTTCGTGATCGGCGGCCCTGTCGGCGACGCCGGCCTGACCGGCCGCAAGATAATCGTCGACACCTACGGGGGCATGGCCCGCCACGGCGGCGGCGCATTCTCCGGCAAGGACCCCTCGAAGGTCGACCGCTCGGCCGCGTACGCCGCGCGCCATGTCGCCAAGAACATCGTTGCCGCCGAACTGGCGGATCGCTGCGAGGTCCAGGTGGCGTACGCGATCGGCGTTGCCCACCCCGTCTCGGTGATGGTCGAAGACTTCGGCACCGGCAGGATCCCACGCGCCCGCTTGAACGAGCTCGTGCTCGAGCACTTCGACCTGCGCCCAGGCGCCTTCCGCGAGGCACTCGATCTCCACCGTCCGATCTATCAGCCGACCGCCGCGTACGGCCACTTCGGCCGCGAGGACGCCAGACTTCACCTGGGAGGCGACGGACAAGGCCGAGACGCTGCGCGAAGCAGCGGGCGCCGAAGTAGCTGCGTAGCGCTACTGCGCTGCGGGAGGCGGCTGGTAGCCGTGCTGCTCGTCGCCCAGGCCGCCGTGGCCGCTGTGCCGGCGGCCCGTGGAGTGAGCGCGTGGCCTCGTCGACCTTCTCGACAACATCCTGGGGATCCGCGACGCCGGCGAAGATGAAGTTGTAGTCGTCGCCCGCGGCAGTGTCGAAGTCGACGTCGCCGATCTGGAAGACCCGCTGGATCATCCCCTGTTCGATGTTCACGTTCTGGACACGCTCGAGGCGCGTCTCCTGGATCGTGCGGGAGACGATGCCCTTCTTGATGTGAAGGCGGCGGTTGGTGATGGAATAGCTCGTAGCGACCCGCTTGTACGAATCCGGCGAGGATGGTGACGCCTACGCCGACGATCGCGATGATCACGACCAGGCTGTCGTTCCGCTCATCGGCGACCTCGGTGACGACAGCGACCAGGAAGCAGATGAGCGCGGTCGCGAGAAGCCCCTTCAGATAGAAGTCGATGATCGACCGCCACGAGGGATGCCCCTCGAAGAGGACGCGCTCTCCAGGTCCGAGCTTGGGTGCCACGGCCCGGAGATTACATCTCCGGCGTCCCACTAGCTTGGAGGCGTGATCGCCAAGGTCGAACCGCTCACCACCGCGCGCGCCTTGCGCGGTCCGTTCGACTACAAGCTAGGCGAGCGGTTTGCGGATGTCGGGATCGGAAGCCTGCTGCTCGTGCCGTTCGGTCGCCAGCGGTTGCGGGGCGTGGTGGTCGGCTTGGCGGAGACGTCGGAGCTGCCTTCAGAACGCCTGGCCGAGCCGATTGCCGCACTTGGCGGCCCGCTTCCAGCGGGCCTGGTCGACCTGGGCCTGTGGGTGGCGCGCGAGTACTGCTCGACGCGCTCCCGCGGCCTGGAGCTGGTGCTGCCGCCCGGAGGCGGCAAGGGAGTCGGCGCGCGGACTGAGCTTCGGGCCGCGATCACGCCCGAAGGACGCGAGGCGCTAGGCGGCTCCGAGCGGCTGGGGCCGAAGCAGCGCGCCGCGCTCGAGCGCCTCGCCGCCGCTGACGGTCCTGTTGCGGCCGGAGACGATCGCGACTCGCTCAAGCGCCTCGAGGCGCGTGGCCTTGTCGAGCTCTCCGAGGAGGAGGTCTCGCGCCGGCCGGTCTCGGTGTCGGTCGGAGCTCGCGGCGAGCGCCCGAGCCTCACCCCTCCGCAGAAGGCTGCGCTCGACCGGATCACAGAAGGCCTCGACGGAGAGGGCGGCGAGCTTCTGCTCCACGGAGTTACGGGTTCGGGCAAGACAGAGGTGTACCTGACCGCCACGGAGGCCGCGCTGGAGCGAGGGCGCGGCGTGATCGTCCTGGTCCCGGAGATCGGGCTCACGCCGCAGACGGTGTCCAGGTTCGAGGCGCGGTTTGGCGACCGGGTCGCCGTCCTTCACTCGGGGCTGAGCGCGGGGGAACGCCGCGACGAGTGGCTTCGCGTGCGTCGCGGCGAGGCACGCGTTTGCGTCGGGCCGCGCTCGGCGGTGTTCGCGCCGGTGGAGGGGCTCGGACTCCTCGTCGTGGACGAGGAGCACGACTCCTCCTACAAGCAGGAGTCGGACCCGCGCTACGACGCTCGCGACGTCGCGGCGCACCGAGCGCACGCGGAGCAGGCGATGCTGGTCGCGGGCACCGCCACGCCACGGCCCGAGAGCTGGGAGCGACTGGAGCGGGTTGAGCTCGCCGAGCGTGCCGACGGCTCGCCCATGCCAGGGATCGAGGTCCTCGACATGCGCGAGCGCGATGGGAGAGAAGGACCGCTCCACGCCCGCACGCGCGAGGCGCTCTCGCGGCTCGCCGAGGAAGGCGGGAAGGCGATCGTGATGGTTCCCAGACGGGGCTGGTCGCCGTTCCTCGACTGCCGCGTCTGCGGGCATGCCTGGTACTGCCCGAACTGCGACGTCTCGCTGGTGCTCCACCGCGCCGGCGACACGATGCGCTGCCATCACTGCGGCCACACCGAGCGGGTGCCGGAGAGCTGCCCGGAGTGCTCGTCCGTCTCGATCGCGCGCCACGGCGCGGGTTCGGAGCGCGTCGCGGAGATCGTCTCCGAGCTGGTCTCTCCGGTCCCGGTGCTGAGGCTCGACTCCGACGCCGCGTCTCGGAAGGGCGCTCACGCGGCGATCCTGGGCGAGTTCGACCGCGCTGAGGCCGCCGTCCTGATCGGGACCCAGATGGTCGCGAAGGGCCACGACTTCCCCGACGTCGTCCTGTCGGTGGTTGTCGACGCCGATTCGAGCCTTCGCTTCCCGGACTTCCGGGCCGAGGAGCGGACCTTCGCGTTGGTGTCCCAGCTGGCTGGGCGCAGTGGGCGGGGAGGGGCGGGTCGCGTCCTCGTCCAGACGCTGGCGCCGGAGGCGGAGGCCATCCGGCGCGCCGCGGACCACGACACGGCCGGCTTTCTCGCCGGCGAGATCGAGCGGCGCAGGGAGCTCTCGTACCCGCCGTTTGCGACGCTCGTCCGCGTCGAGATGGCGGCCAAGGAGGCCCAGGCGGCCGAGAATGCAGCGCGCCAGACCGCTGCGCGCCTGCGTCCGCTGCTGCCTCGCGACGCGTCCCTCCTTGGCCCGGCGCCGCGGTTTCGCTTGCGCGACCGCGAGCGCCGCCAGGTCCTCGTCAAGGCCGCGGACCGCGAGGAGACGGTTGACGCGGTGCGAGAGGCGGTAGACGGTGCGATCGCCTCGAAGGTGATGCGCAACGTCCAGCTGTCCGTTGACGTGGATCCGCAGTAAGCAGCATTTACACTCGCGGCGACGTGAGCGACCACGAGCACATCGATCCGGACGAGCCGATCGAAGGCCCGATCGAGGGCGACGCGGCACCGGATGAGCCGACCGAGGAGGAGCTTCGCCGCCGTGACGCGGCGCTCGCCGAGGTGGTCGTCTACGGCGACCCGGTCCTGCGCTCGAAGGCGTCCGAGGTCCGCGAGTTCTCCTCAGACCTTCGAGAAGAAGCCGACCGCATGATCACGATCATGCGCGACGCGATGGGCGTGGGACTAGCGGCTACCCAGCTCGGAGCGCTGCGGCGCCTGCTGGTCTTCCAAGCGGGGCCGGACGCGACGCCCACGGCGCTCGCGAACCCCGTGATCGAGTGGAGCTCGGACGACCTCGCCACGGCCGCCGAGGGATGTCTGTCCCTGCCGCGCGTTGTGGTCGATGTCGAGCGGCCGCTTCACGTGAGGGTCTCGGGAGCCGACATCGCCGGCGAGCCGATCCTGATCGAGGCGTCCGGACTCGAGGCGCGCGTGCTCCAGCACGAGATCGACCACCTCGACGGCGTTCTCATCCTCGACCGGACTGAGCGCGACCAGCGGAAGGGCGCCATGCGGGCGCTCCGGGAGGGCACCAGCTTCACGCCGTTCGACCCGGACGAGGAGCAGGACGAAGACGCAGAGCACGAGCCCGCCCACGAGGCCGGGTAGACGCCGCTTGCGCCTCGCCTACCTCGGCACCTCGGAATTCGCGGCGACGGTGCTGCGGCGCCTGGCCGATAGTCCGTACCGGCCGGCGCTGGTGGTGACTCCACCGGATCGCAAGCAGGGGAGGGGCAGGAAGCTCTCGCCGCCGCCGGTTGCTTCCCTGGCCGCGGAGCTTGACCTCGAGCTCCATCAGACCCAGAGCGTGAATGAGACGGAGTCCCTCGCGGCGATCGCGACCGCCGGGATTGATGTGGGGATGGTCTGCGCCTTCGGTCAGTTGATCAAGCCGCCGCTCCTGGACGAGACCGAGATGTTGAACGTCCACCCGTCGCTCCTACCGCGGTGGCGAGGCGCGGCGCCGATCGAGCGCGCGATCATGGCGGGCGACGAGGAGACCGGTGTCGCGATCATGCGGTTGACCGCGGGTCTCGACTCGGGGCCGGTTGCGCTGCTGGAGAGAGTCGGGATCGCCGCGGGCGAGGACTACGGCTCGCTATCCGAGCGCCTTGCAGAGCTGGGCGGGGACCTTGCCGTTCGCGCGCTGGCGCTTTGGGACTCGGGAGACCTCGAGTTCGCCGAGCAGCCCGAAGAGGGGGTCACCTACGCCGAGAAGATCGATGGCGAAGAGCGCCGGCTCGACCCCGGCCGGTCCGCTCTCGATTTGGAGCGGACGGTGCGCGGGCTCAATCCTCACGTGGGGACCTACCTCGAGCTCGAGGGCGGCGAGCGGCTCGGGGTCGCGAGGGCGGCCGCTGCTCCGGATGCGCCGGCACAGGGGGAGCTCAAGCCCGAAGAAGACGCCCTGGTGCTTGGGACCACAGATGGCGCCCTCCGGATCGCCGCCGTCAAGCCGGCGGGCAAGCGGGAGATGGCGGCGGCGGACTACCTCCGCGGCAACCCGTCGCCGCGGCTTGCCCCTTGAGCAAGGCGGCGACGCCCGCCCGCCGCGCGGCGTTCGAGGTGTTGAGGAGGGTGTTCGAGCACGACGCGTGGGCCGACCGCGCATTCCCTGCCGCTGCCGAGCGCCACGCGCTCGAAGGGCGCGAGCGGTCGCAGGCCCAGAGCCTCGCGTTCGGCGCGGTGAAGCGGCGCGGCACGACCGACTCACGTGGCGGCTGATCTCGCGGGACGTGCCGTCGAGAGCCTCGACGCTCCCGTGGTCGCTGCACTGCAGGCTCGGGCTCTTCGAGGTCCTCTTCTCCGAGGGCGCAGACCACGCGGCGGTCGACGGCGCGGTCGAGCTCGCCAAGGGCGGCATGAAGCGCGGCGGGTCCAGGCGGGCCGCGGGAGCCGGCGGCCTGGTGAACGCCGTCCTGCGCAGGGCGGCGCGCGAGCGCGACGCCGTGCTCGCGTCACTCTCGGACGAGACCGCCGGTGACGCCGCAATAGCCCACTCGGTCCCCGGGTGGCTGGCCGAGATGTGGTGGGAAGAGCTCGGGGCCGATGACGCGCGATCCCTGCTTCGGGCTTTGAACGACCCACCGGAGACCGCGATGCGAGTCAACACGCTGAAGGCGGACCCGGCCGACCTGCGCGCGGAGCTCGAAGCCGCCGGCGAACCACTCTCGGTGCCAGGCACCGTGCCTGGCACCGGGCTCGTGTGGGATGGGCCGCTGGGCGAGGCTGCGCTCGGCGCGCTTGCGGATGGCCGGATGTTCGCGCAGAGCCGCGGGGCCCAGGCGGTAGTCGAAGTGCTTGACCCCGAGCCGGGGGAGAGGGTGCTCGACCTCTGCGCGGGCCCGGGCGTGAAGACGGTCGCGATCGCGGCTCGTGTCGGGACCGACGGCGAGGTCGTCGCCGTCGAGAAGGACCCGGGGCGCGCACGGCAGGTCGAGGAGCTGTGTGCGCGGGCAGGGGCGGTGAACGTCAGCGTGCTCTGCGCGGATGCCGAGGATGGAGGGGCCGGCGGGCAGGGTTACGATCGCGTTCTGGTGGATCCGCCCTGCTCAGACCTGGGAACGCTCGCCTCGCGCCCTGATGCGCGCTGGCGGAAGGATCCCGAGACGGTAGACCGCCTTGCCGGCGTGCAAGCGCGGATCCTCGCGAACGGGATCGAGGCGCTGCGGCCGGGCGGCACGCTCGTCTACTCGACTTGCACGATCTCGGCGCGCGAGAACGAGGCTGTCGTGGACGCAGCGCTTGCGGGAGATCCACGGATCGAGGAGGCGCGTCGGGTTGTCATTCGCCCCGATCGAGAGCGGACCGACGGCTTCTTCATCGCCGAGTTCCGGAAGGCAGAGGCGAGTGGCTGAGGAAGCGCCCAAGCTTTCCGAGCGCCCCACCTGCCCGGGTTGCGGCGAGCCGTGGCTTCGCCCGACCAACCTCCCGGGGCGCTTTCGCTGCGTGTCCTGCCTCCAGCGCTACGAGCTCACGTCGGCGTGCGAGAACTGCGGCGAGCACCAGACGATCGTCCGGCTCAGCCGTTCCGAGGACATGGTCTGCCAGCATTGCCGCCACTCGATGCTCCGGCCCGTATGACCCCCACCGCCCGAGAGCTCTTCGGCACGCGCCGGATCGCGCCGTCGATCCTGTCCGCCGACTTCTCGAAGCTCGGCGCACAGGTCGCCGAGGTGATGGATGTCGGAGCGCGCGTGATTCATGTCGACGTCATGGACGGCCACTTCGTCCCGCCAATAACGATCGGCCCGCTTATCGCATCGTCGATCGCCGACGACGTGCATTCCGCGGGAGGCGTCCTGGACGTCCACCTCATGATCGAGCGGCCCGCCGAGCAGGTCGACTTCTTCGCCGCCGCGGGCGCCGACTGCATCACCATCCACCTCGAGGCCGACCCGCATGCCCACCGGACCTTGGCCGCGATCCGCGACGCGGGCTGCCTGGCCGGGCTCGCGATCAACCCGGGGACTCCCGCCGAGGCCGTTGCGGGGCTCGTGGCGGAGTGCGACCTCATGCTGGCGATGAGCGTCAATCCCGGCTGGGGAGGCCAGAGCTTCATCGAGTCGTCCCTGGAAAAGCTCGCGCGCCTGCGCGAGCTCGTGCCGAACGCGTGCGCGGTCGAGGTCGACGGCGGCGTGGACGTGAACACCGCGCCCAAGGTCGCTGAGGCTGGCGCGAGCCTGCTCGTGGCGGGATCAGCCGTGTTCGGCGACGCGGACCCGGCCGCGGCGTATCAGCGGATCGCTGAAGCCGCCGGCGCTGAGTAGGACTACCCGGCCTCCGGCCCGCCCTGCCTCGGCACCGGTGTGTTGAGGGCGCCGGCCACTTCCTCCCACCAAGCGCGCTCCGCCGGCGCGAGGTCCGGGCGCCTCACGCGCCGCGCGACCCATTCGGCCATGCGGCTCCGGCCGCCGACCGCGACCAGGCCCGCGTCCAGCACGGCGTAGCGGCCGTCGGCGAGGGCGACCAGCGAGCCGGTCTCGTCGCGGCGGACGCGCAGGCGCGCGGCGACCGCGGCGCCCTCGATCGCCTCGGGCCGGGCGGGGTCGCCGTCCTCGGCGGTCCGGCGCCGGACGGTGAAGACCTGCGGTGCCGCCCGGAGCGGGAGGGGCGGGGGGGCCGGCTCTCCCAGCGGCCCAGTCGCCCAGCGCTCGGTGAGCGCGATCACGGCCGGGATCGCCTCGCGCCGCGCGAGAACGTGCAGCTCGTCTCCAGCCTGGATCTCGGTCGAGCCTCGAGGCGGCACTGCTGCTCCCTTGCGGACGATCAGGTTCACGAGCGCTTCGCGCGGCAGGCCCAGTTCCCGCACCAGCGCACCGACGGCCGCGTCGTCGGGCTTGACCACGTACGTGAACGCATCGCCGCCGAGCCGGCGCACCGTCCCGGTCTCGACCACCGTTGGCGGCACGGCCGGCTCGTTCGTGGTCAGGCCGAGCCTCACCGCCAGCGGGTTGAAAGTCGCGCCCTGGATGAGGGTCGAGGTGACGACGACGAAGAAGATCCCGTTGAAGATCAGCTCCGCCGATCCCACCTCGGCGATCACCGGGAATGTCGCAAGCCAGATGGGAACGGCGCCGCGAAGACCCGCCCAGCCGAGCATCAGCCGCTCCTTCATGTCGAACGGGGAAAACGCCGTCGCGATCACTGCGGCCACTGGGCGCGCGACGAAGATGAGGACCGCGGAGAGCGCCAAGCCCTCGGCCGCGATGTCGGCCAGGCCGCTGGGATAGACCAGGAGCCCGAGGATGAAGAAGAGCGAGATCTGCGCGGTCCAGCTCATCCCCTGGTGGAAGGCGATCGTCGAGCCGCGGGCGGGGATCGGACCGGTCCCGAGTGCCAGCGCCGCGATATAGACGGACAGGAAGCCCGAGCCGTGCAGGACTTCGGCGACGCCGAAGGCGAGCGCCGCCGTCGCGAGCGAGGCGACCGGGTAGAGGCCCGGTGAGGGCAGGTCGAGCCGCCTGAATGCCGCGCGAGCGCCGATGCCGATCAGGATCCCCGCCGCCAGCCCGATCGACAGCTTGATCACGAGCTCAAGCGCCATGTCCACGGCCCCGTAGTCCGGCATCTGGATCCAGTCGATGAAGCCCACGACCAGGAGGACCGCGATCGGGTCGTTCATGCCCGACTCGCCCTCGAGGGTCCGCGCCAGCTTCCTGCGAAGGCTCGATCCGCGAAGGACGGCGAAGATCGCTGCCGAGTCGGATGCGGCAACGGCCGACCCGATGATGAGCCCGCCGAGCAGGTCCACGTCGAAGACCCACGTCGCGAAGACGCCTGCGATCACCGCCGTGGCAACCGTCCCGATCGAGGCAAGCGACACCGCCGATCCCAGGACCGGCCGGATCTCGGGCCAGCCCGCGGTGAGCCCACCCTCGAACAGGATCAGGACGAGGCCGATCGTGCCGAGTGTGCGGGTCAGCTCCGCGTCGTCGAACTCGACTCCGCCGATCCCCTCCGAGCCGACGAGCATCCCCAGGCCGAGGAACAAAAGGAGGCCGGGAACCCTGACCCGGTCGGCCACCTTGGCGGCGGCCAGGCCGGCCGCCATCAAGAGGCCGGCGACGAGGATCAGCTGGCCGTCGGTCATCAGGCGCCCTCGTCCAGCGCGGCGATTTGAGCCTCGAGCTCCTCGGGCGAGTCCGGCGCCATGCCCTCACCCGAAGCGTGTTGATAGGCGCGAGCCAGGAGCAGCGCCAGCAGCGCCGCGCCGGCGGCGAACCCGATCTCGATCCGGCGTGCCAAGTCGTCGATCAAAGGCAGGAGCGCCCAGACGAGGAAGGCCGCCGCCGAGAACGCCCAAGCGCGCGCTGCCGTGGCCGCAGCGCCTCGCGCGAGGGCGGCTTGCGAGAGGGTGGTCGCGGCCAGGTAGAAGCCCATCCCGACCGCCATGATCGCGAGATCCAGGCGGTCGTACTCGAAGCGGTCGCCGAATGCGATCTGCATCAGGGCTGGGCCGACGGCGAGCATCACGACCAGCGTCACCGCCGCGAACCCCGCGACGACCGTCAGGGTGGCCCTGATCGAGCTGTGGAACGCATCCTCGCCGCCTCGCGCTCGCATGCGGGTGAGGTGGGGGAGGAGGCTCGCCGAGACTCCTTGGAAGATGAGAACCGGCGCGCGGGCGACCATGAGGATGTTGAAGATGAAGCCCGCGGCGGCGGCGTCTTCGAAGGCTCGGACCAGGAGCGGGCCGGCGTTCAAGAACACCTGCTCGCCGACCATAATCACCAGCACGGCGCCTGCGAAGCCGCCACCGGCCGCGAGGGAGACGGGGCGCGAGAGTCCGGCATCGCCGCTTGGGCGTCCGGCCCGCGTCAGTACCAACACGGGGATCAGCGCGAGGCTCACCAGCGGCGCTGCCGCGACCCCCAGCGCTACCGCCTTCTGGCCTTCGGCGATGCCCACAGCGAGGGCAAGTGCGCACAGCGTCCTGGCCGCCGACTCGGTGACCAGTAGAGCCGCCAGGAGGTTGAAACGCCGAGTCCCGCCGAGGTAGCCCCGAAGGAAGAACGATGCGCCGAACGCGACGACGGATGCGAACAGCACCCAATAGAGCGTCTCCGAACCGGAGAGGAGGCTGTCCTGAAGCGGGTCGCGCAGCAGCAGGATCGCGACGGCAAGGCCGACCGAGACGGTCAGCTGAATTCGCGCGGCGGTGCGGATTGCCGGCGCGATGTCCTCGCCGCGAGCGATGCGGTCGGCGAGAGTGCGCGACAGCAGCAGTTCGACCGGCCTATACGCGACGGAGATCGTCACGAAAACGGCCGACCACAGGACCACGATCTCGCCGTACTCGGTCGCGTCGAGGTTGTGCGAGGCGAGCGAGAAGAAGAGGTACGTGAGCAGCCCCGCGACGCCCACCCCAGCGGAGAGGAGGCTCGCCGTGCGCCCGAAGCGCCTCGTCTCCGCGCCGGGGCGCATTTCGCTCATCGCCTTCACGGTATCCGCGAACGGGGTCAGACCCCACGCGCGGTGCCTGGCACCACGCTTGGTGCCTGGCACGACGAGCGGTGCCTGGCACGGTGCCTGGCACCGGGGGCGGGGCCTGATTGACTAGTCAGTCAATCTGCCTGTACCATTCGTTCCACATGGCTACCGCGGTCTCTCAAGACGACCGTACGCACCTCGCCAGAGCGCTTGAGGTGGCCGAACGCGGGCGCGGTTCCGTCTCGCCGAATCCCATGGTCGGATGCGTCATCGCCCGCGACGGCGAGGCAATCGGCGAGGGCTGGCACGCCGAGCTGGGCGGCCTCCACGCCGAGCGTGCCGCGCTCGCGGATTGCGCCGAGCGCGGCAGCGATCCGGCCGGCGCCACCGCCTATGTCACGCTCGAGCCGTGCGCACACGAAGGGCGCCAGCCTCCCTGCGCCGACGCGTTGGTGGATGCGCGCGTGGCCCGCGTCGTCTACCTCTCCGACGATCCTTCCGAGAAGGCCAGCGGGCGGGGGCCGGGAATCCTTCGCGACGCCGGCGTCGAGGTCGAGCTCGCCCAGGGCGCCGAAGCCGCCGCGGCCCGTCTTCTCATCCAACCGTTCCGGAAGCACGCGCGGACCGGGCGCCCGCTGGTGACGCTCAAGTCGGCGCTCACCCTGGACGGGCGCACCGCGACCGCGACCGGGGACTCGAAGTGGATCTCCTCAGAAGAGAGCCGGGCGCTCGTCCACGGCTGGCGTGCCGAGGCCGACGCCGTCGCGATCGGAATCGGCACCGCGCTCGCCGACGACGCGCTCCTCACGGCGCGCGACCTCGACCCGCCTGCAACCCGCCAGCCGCTTCGCGTCGTGTTTGACTCGGCCGCCCGGCTGCCCGTCAGCTCGGCGATGGTCGCGAGTGTGTCGGAGGCTCCCGTGCTCGTGATCGCCTCCCCAGACGCCCCGCCCGAGCGCACCGAACCTCTCCGTGAAGCCGGCGTGGACGTCCTGGTGGTCGACGGCGATCCGGTCGCCCGTGTGAACGCGACGATGGACGAGCTCGGCCGGCGCGAGATCACCTCACTTATGGTCGAGGGCGGCGCCGGGCTCGCCGGCTCCTTCGTCGACGCGGGCGAGGTCGACGAGCTTCGCCTGTTCGTTGCGCCGATCCTCCTGGGCGGCGCGGGCGCCAGGCCGCTCGCGGGCGGCGAGGGTAAGAGCCACATCGCCGACGCCGAGCGCGCGCTCGAGGTGCGCCACGAAACAGTCGGCGACGACCTGCTGATTACGGCCCGCATGAAGGAGTGGTGAGGGCGTGTTCACCGGCATCGTGAAGGAGCTTGGGACGGTCGCGGCCGTCGAGCGCTCCGGCGAGGGCGCCAAGTTCGAGATCGGCGCCAGCTTCGCCGGCGAGCTCGAGACCGGGGACTCCGTTTCGGTCAGCGGCGTCTGCCTGACCGTCACCGATCGCCAGGACGGCGCGTTCAATGCGGACGTCATGAACCAATCGCTCAGCCTCACGGCCCTCGGCACGCTCCAGGCCGGGGACCGGGTGAACCTGGAGCCGGCGCTTCGGGCCGGCGATCCCCTGGGTGGCCACATCGTGCAGGGGCACGTCGACTGCACCGGCGACGTGGCCGCCGTGACACCCGACGGCATCGCGACCCGGATCGCGGTTGTGGTGCCCGAGCGCTACCGCCGCTACCTGGTCGAGCACGGATCGGTAACGGTGGACGGCGTGAGTCTCACTGTCGCGCTCCTCACCGACGAAGGCTTCGAGGTCTCGCTGATCCCCGAGACGCTCGAGCGAACGACGCTTGGAAACACGGAGACGGGTGACAAGGTGAACCTGGAGTTCGACGTGGTCGCGCGATACGTCGAACGCCTCCTACAGTTCGACGAGAAGGAAACGAGCCATGAGTGAAGCCCAGACCCAGACAAGCGTGTTTTCCTCCGTTGAGGAGGCCCTCGAGGAGATCCGCCGCGGGCGCATGATCGTCGTCTGCGACGGCGAGGACCGCGAGAACGAGGGCGACCTCGTCCTGGCGGCGCAGTTCGCCACGCCCGAACAGGTCAACTTCATGGCGAAGCACGCGCGCGGCCTTATCTGCCTTGCGCTCACGCCAGAGCGCTGCGACGAGCTGGGGCTCAGGCTTATGGCGGCCAAGAACGAGGCCCCGCTCGAGACCGCCTTCACCGTCTCGGTCGAGGCGGCCGAGGGCGTTACGACTGGCATCTCCGCCGCGGACAGGGCCCGGACGATTCAGGTCGCCATCGACCCGCACTCGAAGCCCGAGGACCTCGTCCAGCCCGGCCACGTCTTCCCGCTCAAGGCGAAGCCCGGAGGCACGCTCGAGCGCACCGGCCACACCGAGGCCTCGGTTGACTTCGCCCGCCTGGCCGGCCTCATCCCCGCCGGCGTGATCTGCGAGATCATGAACGAGGACGGGACGATGGCGCGCGTCCCCGATCTCATCCCGTACTGCCAGGAACACGGCCTCAAGATGGTCACGGTCGCTGACCTCATCTCGTACCGGCGCCAGACCGAGCGGTTGGTCGAGCGGGTCGTCTCGACGAAGCTCCCGACGGCCTTCGGCGAGTTCACCGCGGTCGGCTATCGCGCGCTCCTCGACGAAAAGCACCACGTCGCGATGGTCAAGGGCGACGTCTCTGGTGCAGACGACGTCCTGGTGCGCGTCCACTCCGAGTGCCTTACCGGCGACGTCTTCCACTCGCTGCGCTGCGACTGCGGCGATCAGCTCGCCTCCGCGCTGGCGATGATCGAGAAGGAGGGGAGGGGCGTCCTCCTCTACCTCTCGCAGGAGGGACGCGGCATCGGCCTGCTCAACAAGCTCCGCGCTTACAAGCTCCAGGAGGAGGGCCTCGACACGGTCGACGCAAACCTGAAGCTCGGCCTGCCCGCCGACCTTCGCGACTACGGGATCGGCGCGCAGATCCTGGGCGACCTCGGCCTCACCTCCATTCGGATTCTCACCAACAATCCGAAGAAGATCATCGGGCTCGAGGGCTACGGCTTGTCGGTGACCGAGCAGGTGCCGATCCAGGCGGTGCCCAACCCCCACAACCAGGCCTACCTCGACGCGAAACGCGACAAGATGGGCCACGTACTTCATCACCAGGGGCTTCCCTTCGACGACGAGATGATCGAGGAGGAGCACCGCCGCGACGAGGAGGAGTCGGCTTGAGCGCAGAGGAAGCGACGGAGGAAGCCGGGGGATTCGAGGTCTCCGAGGACGAGAAGGAGTTCCTCGGGCGCAAGGAGTGGGCGATCTGCGTCGCCACCTTCTACGACGACCTCGCCGAGCGGCTGATCGGCGGCGCGATGGAGGGCTTCGCCGAGGGCGGCGTGAGCGTTGCGTCGGTCCAGACGTACGAGGTGCCGGGCGCGTTCGAGCTTCCGTTCGCCGCCAAGGTCTGCGCCGGCGCCGGCGTGTTCGCGGGGGTCGCCTGCCTTGGCGTCGTGATTCGCGGCGAGACGGATCACTACGACTACGTCTGCTCAGAGGCCGCCCGCGGGATCATGGACGTTCAGATCAGCTCGGGCGTCCCGTGCGCGTTCGGAGTCATCACGTGCGACACGCGCGAGCAGGCCGAGGCGCGCGCCGGCGGCGACAAGCGCGACCAGGGCCGCCACGCCGCCTACGCGGTGATGCGCTCCGCGCTCAACCGGAAAATGGTCCTGGGCTAGCTACCCTTTCGCGCCCATGGCCAAGGTCTGTCACACCTGCGGAAAGGGCCCGTCGTTCGGGAACTCGCGAAGCCACTCGATGGTCGCCACCCGGCGCCGCTTCAACCCGAACCTCCAGAAGGTCCGCATCGACGAGGACGGGCGCCCAAGGCGCGTCTACGTCTGCACCCGGTGCCTCAAGTCCGGCCAGGTCACGAAGCACGCCTAGCGCCAAATATGCTCATGGCCGTCGATGGCCGATCCCTCAATTGAGCGCTTCCGAACGGTCATTTCCGTCGCCTACTCGCACCTCGAGGAGAGGCGCCAGGAGATCAATGACCTGAACGTGTTTCCCGTCGCGGACGGGGACACGGGCGACAACATGGCGCTGACCCTGCGCCATGTGATCGACGAGCTCGACCGGCTCGAGCAGGCCTCGGCAGACGGGGACCCGAAGCGCCCCGAAATCGTTCGGGCCGTCGCGCGCGCGGCGCTGATGGGCGCTCGCGGTAACTCGGGTGTGATCTTGAGCCAGATCGTTCGCGGGGCGGCCGAGAAACTCGCTACCCCACCCGGCCGCCTGATCGACCCGGAGATGATCGAGGCTGCGCTCCTGAACGCCTCGGACGCCGCTTGGGCATCCGTTCGAGATCCCGCGGAGGGCACGATGCTTACCGTTGCCCGGGAGATGGCCGAGGCCGTCCGCGAGCGCCGCGCCCACTGGAACACCCACCATCTCGACGCCGATGCCACCTCTGAAGAGCAGAACGCTCTCCTCGCCGAGATGCTCGCCGCGGCCCTCTTCGCGGGGGAAGAGGCAGTCCGCCATACACCCGAGCAACTCGAGGTGCTCGCCGAGGCCGGCGTCGTCGACGCGGGCGCCCTGGGCCTGGTCGTGATCGTTCGCGGCGCCCTGGCCGCGCTCGCCGGCGAGTCCGTGACGCTGCCCGAGATCGAGCACTACGCGCCCGCTCGCCTCTCGGACGTCCACCACGCCGAGTCCCAGTACCGCTACTGCATCAACTTCATCGTCCTGGGTGAGGGCCTCTCGACCACGGCGCAGATGCCGGCCCTCGAGGAGATTGGCGACTCCGTTCTGGTCGTCGGCGACGAGGCCACGCTCAAGGTCCACGTCCACGCGGACAACCGCGACGCCGTGCGCGCGATCTTCGAGGGAGTCGGCTCGATCGAGCGTGAGGACATCGCCGACATGCGCGAGCAGATCGCCGAGCGCGAGGCGCGCCTTCGCGAGACCCGCACCGGCGTCCTAGCCGTCGTTTCGGGCGCGGGAATGCTGAGGCTCTTCTCGGAGCTCGGGGCGCACGTGATCGACGGCGGGCCGACGATGAACCCCTCCACCAACGACCTCCTCAAGGGGATCGAGGACGTTGGCACTGACGAGGTCGTCGTCCTTCCCAACTCGAAGAACGTCCAGATGGCCGCCGAAGAGGCGGCTCGGCTCTCCGAGCGAGAGGTGAAAGTCGTCCCCACGGTCTCGCAGCAGGGCGCGCTGGCGGCGCTGGTCGAGCACGATCCGACCGCTCCGGCGGAAGCCAACGCGGCGCGCCTTGTCGATGCCCTGGGTCACATCCGCATCGGCGGTGTGGCCCCGGCCGCCAAGGACGACCCCGACGGGCGCTTCGTCCACGGCGACACGGTCGGCTTCGAGGGAGACGAGGTCATCGCGTTCGGAGGCACCGGCTCGACCCTCGCGGCGACCGTGGCGCGACTCGCCGACGGGGCCGAGATCGTCACCGTGATCGAGGGCGAGATGCCGCCCATCGCGCTGGACGACCTCGGTCTGGATGTGCCCGACGACGTCGAGCTCGAGTTCCACCGCGGCGGCCAGCCGAGCTGGTATTGGCTGATCGCAGCGCAGTAAGTTCGCTCCATGAGCCCTTCCGGCAAACCGGTCCTCTGGCACATCGGCGTCTCGCACTATTCGGAGAAGGTGCGCTGGGCGCTCGACTACAAGGGCGTCGAGCACGAGCGCCGCGAGCCAACGCCGGGAGTTCACATGGCCCTCGCGCTTTGGTGGAGCAAAGGGGAAACGAAGACCTTTCCCGTGCTCGATCTCGACGGCGAGAAGATCCTCGACTCGACGGCGATCATCGGCGCCTTGGAGGCCAAGTGGCCTGAGCCACCGCTCTATCCGGAAGACCCGTCGGATCGCCGGCAGGCGCTGGATCTCGAGGACTACTTCGACGAGAACCTCGGCCCGGCGGTTCGCCTGTTCGGCTGGCATCACCTGCGCCAGGACAAAGAACTGATGCAGAAGGTGGTCGCGACGAACCTTCCCGAGCCGGTCCGCGACTTCGGGCCGGCGCGCAGCGGCGCGAGCGCCTTCGCCTCCACTTACGCGAACCTCCGCTTCCAGGTTGCGGATCCGACCGACGAGAAGCGAGGCGCTGCCGGGTGATCCGCGAGGGACTCGATCGCCTCGAGCAAGAGCTCGACGGTGGCGAGTACCTGGTGGGCGATCAGTTCTCGGTGGCTGACCTCACCGCGGCGGCATTGCTCTACCCACTCGTGCTGCCGCCCGAGGCGCCGAATGCGATCGCGAGCGTGCCTCCGACCGCCGAGCCATTCGCCGAGGAACTGGCCGCGCGGCCGTTCTATCCATGGGTCGAGCGGATGTACGCGGAATACCGCAAGCCGGTGGTGGAGCCCGCCGCGGTGTAGCGGGACGTCCGCTGCGAGACGGCGCGGCGGGAAGAAACGCTGCGAGGTGGCGCTGCGGGACGAACGACAGCACCAAAGGAGGATGGGCTCGCACGCCGTGGCGCGGCGAGCACGCGGTTTTCGGTTGACAGTGAGGTTGAGCCGCGTAGAGCGGCTCAACACCACATTCATCAGTCTTGGCAGCGCTGCGTAGCGCATTGGAGATCGACGGAAGACTTGTGCCGCTATGAGCGGCTAAACCCTTCGCTCGATTTGCCAAGCGCTTCTGGACCCTGCGAAGCGCCGCAACAACCCGAACGCATCCCCTTTATTGCCGCCGTTGGACGCTCCGCCCCCGCTTACCATCGGAGGCCAGCCGTAGCCTGACGTCCAGTGCCAACTCAAGTCACCGCCAGCCCCGAATCGACCGCCGAGCCGCCGCGCGCTCTCGGCTCGGGCGAAGCGCAAGACCGCGACGCGCTGCGGCAGGCACCGCTTCGTTTCAGGCCGCGCCCAAGCCGGCTCGAGGCGCCCATTCGCAGCCTGAAGGGCGCGGGGCCGAAGCTCTCGGCGCTCGCCGCCGGCATCGGGCTCGAGACGCTCGGTGACCTTCTGTGGCACCTGCCTCACGGCTACCGCGACCGCTCGAACGTGCTCAAGATCGGCGAGCTCCGCATCGGCGAGGAGGCGACGGTGCTCGTCGAGGTACGAAAGGCGCGTGTGCGGCCGACGCGCAACCGACGACTTCGGATCGTCGAGGCGGAGGTCGCCGACGCCTCGGGCGCCACCAAGGCGATCTGGTTCAACCAAGCGTGGCTCCTGGAGCGCCTTCGCCCCGGCACCCGCCTGCTGCTCTCGGGAAAGCTCGACCGCTCGGCTTTCAAGGTCTCGGCGCACGAGATCATCGGCGCCGACGGCGTTCGCGAGCGCGGGATCCACACCGTGGGCCTGGTGCCGGTCCATTCGGTGACGGAGGGACTCAGCGCCGACCGCGTCCGCGAATGGGTCTGGAGCTGCGCCGGCCTCGGGCGCGACTCGATCGACGCGCTCCCCGCAGAGATTCGATCCGAGCACCATCTGGCGGGCACCGCCGACGCGCTTGCTTCGGCCCACTTTCCATGGAGCGCCGAACACGCGGAGGAGGCGCGGCGAAGCCTCGCTTTCGAGGAGCTCTTCCTCCACCAGATCGCCCTCGCCGCGAGGCGCAAGGGCCGCGAGGACGAGCGCCCGGGCATTCCGCTTGACCCGTCGGCAGAGCTGACCCGGGCTTGGCTTGCCTCGCTTCCCTTCGAGCCGACTGCGGGTCAGCGCCAGGCATTCGCCGAGATCGACGAGGACCTCGCCTCGGGCCGCCCGATGCAGCGCCTCCTGATGGGCGAGGTAGGCAGCGGCAAGACCGTCGTCGCGGTCTACGCGATGCTCCGCGCCGTCGAGTCCGGCCACCAGGCCGCGCTGATGGCGCCGACCGAGACGCTCGCCGAGCAGCACGCACACACCCTCAACGGCCTCCTCGCATCAACGCACATCCCGTTCACGCTCCTGACGGGCGCCACGAAGGCAGCGGCGCGCCGCGACGCCCTCGGACAGCTCGAGAGCGGCGAGCTCAGCCTGATCGTCGGCACCCACGCCCTGATCGAGCCGGACGTGCGCTTCGCCCGGCTTGCGGTGTGCATCGTCGACGAGCAGCACCGCTTCGGCGTCAAGCAGCGCGCGGCGCTCGACGCGAAGGGACCCGAGCTGGAGGACGGCACCCGCGCGGCGCCCCACGTCCTCCACATGACCGCGACGCCGATCCCGCGAACGCTCTCGCTAACGGCTTACGGGGACCTGGACGCGACGACCCTGCGCGAGCTTCCCGCCGGCCGCCGGCCGGTAAAGACCTGGGCGGTGGGCGAGGAGAAGCGCGAGGGCGCCTATGAGTTCGTGCGCGAGCGCCTGCGCGAGGGGCGCCAGGCGTTCTTCGTCTGTCCGCTTGTCGAGGGCTCGGAGAAGCTTGAGGCCAAGGCGGCCTCCGAGGAGGCCGAGCGCCTGGCGAAGGGGGAGATGCGGGACTTCCGCGTCGCGCTTCTCCACGGCCAGATGCACTCGCGCGAAAAGGCTGCTGCCATGGAGGCGTTTGCCGGCGGCGAGGCGGACGTGCTCGTGGCGACGAGTGTGGTCGAGGTCGGGATCGACGTGCCCAACGCGACGGTGATGGTCGTCGAGGGCGCCGAGCGATACGGGCTTTCCCAGCTCCACCAGCTCCGCGGCCGGGTGGGCCGCGGCGAGCACGAGTCCTACTGCATCCTCTTCGGCGATCCCGCCTCGGACACCGCTCGCCGCCGGCTCGAGGCCATCGCTACCGAGCGCGACGGCTTCAAGCTCGCCGAGGTGGACCTGTCGCTTCGCGGCGAGGGCGAGATCCTGGGGACACTCCAGAGCGGCCTTCCGCGCTTCCAGGCGGCACAGCTGCCGGACGACGCTCCGCTTCTGGTCGACGCGCGCCGCGATGCGATCGCGCTTCAGAAGCTGTACGGCTCGCTCGACGATCCCGCGCTGGGCCCGCTGCTCGACGCAGCGCGGCTGCGCTTCGGGGACGAGCGGGTCGAGGGCATCTCGGCGTGAGGGTCGTCGCGGGGGAATTTCGGGGCCGCCGCCTGAAAGCGCCAGGCGGGACGGCTGTCAGACCAACGTCAGACCGCGCCCGAGAAGCGCTGTTCTCGATTCTCGGCGACATCTCTGGCGCCGACGTCTGCGATCTCTTCTGCGGAACCGGCGCACTCGGCATCGAGGCGCTCTCGCGTGGCGCTCGTCATGTGGTGCTGGTCGACGACGACACGTCGCCCGCCCAGGCCAACGTGGACGCTCTGGACATCTCGGGGCGAGTCGACCTGATGCGCCGTGACGCGCTCGAGTATCTGGGCTCGGAAGCGGCCACCTTCGACCTGATCCTCTGCGATCCGCCATATACACTCGCCGCGCGCGTGGCCCGAGACCTCGAAAAGCTCGTGCCCTCCCGCCTGCGCAACGGCGGCAGGCTCGTTGTCGAGAGCCCCGCGCGCACGCCCATGGAGCTCAATCTCACACTCGACGACGACCGCACCTACGGCGAGGCGTCGCTTCGCATCTGGAGCGTCCCTTGAACTCCGAGGGCAAGGAGAGGGTCGCTGTCTGCCCGGGCAGCTACGACCCGGTCACCAACGGGCACATCGACATCCTCAAGCGCGTATCGCGCGTCTTCGATCGCGTGGTGGTCGGAGTCGTCGGGCAGTCGATCCGAAAGACGTCGACTCTCTTCACGCCCGAGGAGCGCCAGGGCTTCCTCGAGCGAGCGGTGGCCGAGGCCGGCCTGGAGAACGTGGAGGTGAAGGTCTTCTCGAACCTCCTCGTCGAGTTCGTGCGCGAACAGAACGGCACGGCAATCGTCAAAGGCCTACGTGCGATCTCGGACTTCGAGTACGAGTTCGAGATGAACCAGCTGAATCGCAAGCTTGCCCCGGACATCGAGTCGGTCTACATCTTCGCCTCATCCGAGTTCAGCTTCCTGTCGTCGACGGGCGTCAAGGAGATGGCGACTTTCGGCGGCGACGTATCCGATCTGGTGCCTGCTGAGGTTGCGAAGGCCCTCGTCGATCGGGCCGAGCGCTGACCCAGCAGGTGCGTTTGCTTTTCGCCCGTGATGGGCAGGAGCTTGCAGGCGCGCGGCGAAAAGGCCCCCGTCACTCCTGCAACTAGCGTTCCCACGTAAGCTTCCCCTGCAAATGGACGTCCTTGTACTCATAGACAAGCTCGACGATCTGATCCACAACGCGCGGCCGGTGCCGCTCACGGATCAGGTTCGTGTCGATCGCGAGGAGATCTACGACCTCCTCGACCAGATGCGCGCCACGATCCCCGAGGAGATCAAGCAGGCGCGCTGGATCGTCAAGGAGCGCCAGGAGATGCTGGCCGAGGCCAAGCGCGAGGCTGAGCGCGTCGTCAAGGAGGCCCGCGACCAGCAGGCCCGCCTGATCTCCGACGAGGAGGTCTACAAGCAGGCCGAACGCGCCGCCGAGGAGATCATCGAGGACGCGCGCGAGACCGAGCGCCAGATTCGCCTCGGCGCCGAGGACTACGCCGACGAGATCCTCTCGACCCTCGAGGTCAACCTTCAGAAGTTCCTCGCCGCCGTGCAGCGCGGCCGCGACCGGCTCGCCGGCCGCGACGACGAGCCCCTCGAATAGCGCCGGGCTCCCAGCTACTACTTCCGCGTGCTGTCACTCGTAGACGGCGCGGACGACCGCCAGGCCGTCCTCTGCCCAGGTGACTTCGCCGCCCGCCCATTCGGCCCACTCGGCTGCCTGCGCGGGCTCGAGGACATCGCCGATGACTACCGCTCGCGAATGGTCCCGAACGCGCCGGAAGAGCTGGTGCACGCCGTCGGGGTCCAGCTCTGAAGCCGTGAGGACCGCGATCACGAGGTCCCACGGGCCGTCGGGCAACGGATCCTCGATTCGGCCGAGCCTGAGATCCTCCCAGCCAAGCTCCCTTGCCTTGAAGACCATCTCCGAGCTCGAGTCGTATCCGGTGATCCGGACGTCGGGGAACCGGTCGAGCAGGCGCTGGGTCGTCTCCGCGGTGCCGAACCCGAGCTCGAGGACCCTGGCGGGCTCGAAGGGCACGGCGTCGAGCGCTGCGACCTGGAGGTCCTCGTAGCGCGGGACCTCCTCGAGGATGCGCTCGAGGTAGCTGTCGGGGTCTCTATTGGGTAGTGGGGTCATGTCTAAATTCTTTGGAAGCGGTGCCCGCGCCATTCAACACGATCGATCTCGCCACCCTGGCACTCAAGCCGGGCGAGGGTCGGCGCCTCGACCTGGAGTTGGTCCCAGAGGCGCTCGAGCTGGGCGGCGAGATCTACGACTTCGGCTCGGAGGCGGTGCCCGCGCGCCTCGACGTCTCGCGGACCTCGTCGGGCCACGCCATGCGCCTGGCGCTCACCGCGACGCTTCACGGCCGCTGCATGCGGTGCCTGACGCCGGCGACGTTCGACGTGGAGGTCGAGTCGCGAGAGGTGGATCAGCCGGGCACTGGCGATGAGGAGCTCGCAAGCCCATACGTGGACCTCGACGAGCTGGACATCGCCGCCTGGGCGCACGACGCGATCGCGCTGACGCTGCCGGTGGCGCTCCTCTGTCGCCCGGACTGCAAGGGCCTCTGCCCCGAGTGCGGCGTCTCGCTCAACGACATCTCCGAGGGCGAGCACGTCCACGAGGCGAGCCCGATCCCCGTTGGGCGAAGCTCCGCGAGCTGACCGACTGACGACGACCAAACGTCCAACGCTGATCCACATGCGGGCTCAATCGGACGTTTCGCCCTCGTTGGCGGTAGCTACCCTTCTCGGCCCACATGGCCGTCCCGAAGAAGAGAACTTCCCGCACTCGTCGCGACAAGCGCCGCGCGAATCACACCGCAGCGAAGCCGCGCACGAACCGCTGCCCGCGCTGCCACAGCCCGCGCCTTCCGCACCGTGTTTGCCCGACCTGCGGCACGTATGCGGGTCGCGAGGTGATTCGCCCGGACATCCCGGACGAGCTCGGCGTCCCCGACCAGGAGTAACCCGTGGTCACCGTCGCGCTAGACGGCCGCGGCGTGGAGCAGGGCCTGGACGTTCTCGCCGACGGAGCCCGACGTGCCATGGCCGACGGCATCGCGCTGCGGATCTTCGGCGATTCGAAGGAACTGAAAGCCCTCCAAGACGAGGGTGCCAAGGTGATCGAGGCGCCTGGGGAGATCTCGAACGAAGACGACCCGGTCGCGAGCGTGCGCTCGCGCGAGGACGCTTCGATCGTCATGGCGGCGGCAGACGTCGCCGACGGGTACTCGCAGGCCCTGGTCAGCGCCGGCCCGACCGGCGCGACGATGACGGCGGCGCTGTTCGCGCTCAGGCGCCTGAGCGGCGTTCGCCGCCCGTCCCTGGCGGTGCAGCTTCCCGTGGTCGCTCACGACGGGCCCCCGACGCTCCTCCTCGACGCCGGCGCCAACTCCGAGGCGCGCTCTCAGGACCTTGTCCAGTCGGCCGTGATGGGCGCCGCCTTCTCGCGCGCGGTCCTCGGGGTCGAGGATCCACGCGTCGCGCTGCTCTCGGTCGGCGAGGAGTCCAAGAAGGGAACCGCCGAGGTCGTCGAGGCGCACGCCGAGCTCGAGGAACTGAATGGGATCAACTTCATCGGGAACATCGAGGGCCGCGACCTGCTGTCGGGCGCGGCGGAAGTGATCGCGACCGACGGTTTCACCGGCAATGTCGCCTTGAAGACGCTCGAGGGCACCGCGAAGACGGTTGGATCTGCCGTTGGGCGCGCCGCACGCTCGAATCCTGTCTCGGCCGTTGGCGGACTGATGTTGCGGCCCGCTCTGGGTGGCCTGCGCCGGAAAATGGACCCCGACATGACCGGCGGGGCGATCCTCCTGGGGGTGCGCGGCGTCGCGGTCGTGGGGCACGGGAGCTCGGGGCCGGACGGGATCGCCAACGCGATTCGCCTGGCCGCGCGCGCGGTTTCCGAGCGGTCGACCGAGCGCACCGCGGAGCTCCTGGCGTCGGCGGGTGCAACCCGGGGCGAGCTCAAGTGATAGGGATAGGGCTATGAGCGTGGACCGCGACATCGTCCTGGAGAAGGTTCGGTCGCATCTGGCGGCGGAGCTGGGGGTCGACGCCGGCGCGATCACAGACGAGACCCACTTCCGCGACGATCTTGAAGCCGACTCGCTCGATCTCTACGAATTGGTCATGGAGCTCGAAGACACGTACGGCGTGAAGATGTCCGAGCAGGAGGCAGAGGGGATCCTCACCGTCGGGCAAGCCGTTGACTTTGTTGCGGCAAGGGCCGAAGATCCCGGCTGATGGCAGACGGCATCCGCGCGGCTGGTCGCGGGGGGATTGAGGGGCGCGGCAGGCGACCCCCGGGCCCGGCTGCCCTGAGATCGCTGATCGACAAGCTGCCCAAGGAGGCGCGCGAGCCCGCCCTCACTCATTCTTCCTGGGTCGACCACCGCGCCGACTCTTACGGGCGCCTCGCCTTCCTGGGCGACAGCATCCTCGGCCTTGCGATCGCCGAGCACTTGTTCGTCCGTCACCCGCGCTCGGACATCGGCCACCTCACCAAGGTCCACGGCCAGGCCGTCTCGGGCCGCGCGTGCGCGACTGTCGCGGTCGAGCTCGGGCTGCCCGAGCTCATGGCCGAGCTTCAGCCGCAGATACTTGACGGCGGGATCGACATCCCGGCGCTGCTCTCGTCGGAGCGGGCTATGGCGTCGGTCTGCGAGTCCGTGATCGGTGCCTGCTACCTCCACCACGGCTTCGAGGAGACCGGACCGGCGGTCGTTGCCGCGTTCTCCGAACAGGTCGATCTCGCCTCCGAGACCGTGCTCGACTTCAAGTCTGCGCTTCAGGAGCGGCTCGCCCGCGATGGCGGCCGGGTTCGCTATGAGGTGACCGAGGAGGATGGGCCGCCGCACGAGCGCTGCTTCGAGGTCGCGGCGAGCGTCGACGGCGAGGTCATCGGCACCGGGTCGGGGCGCTCCAAGAAGGCGGCTGAGCAGGCCGCCGCCGCCGAGGCCCTGGATCGCCTGGACGCCTGACGTTCCGTCCGGTCCACGCGGCAGCCTTGTAACCCTTAGCGGCCGTCATATGCACCTTCAATCGATCTCAATCAAGGGGTTCAAGTCGTTCCCCGATCGCACGAACCTGGAATTCGCTCCGGGCGTGAGCGTGATCGTCGGGCCGAACGGCTGCGGCAAGTCGAACGTCACCGATGCTGTGCTCTGGGCACTCGGCGAGCAGAGCCCGCTCTCCGTTCGCGGCCAATCGATGCAGGACATGGTCTACACGGGCGGCGAGGGTGTGGGGCCAAGCCGCTACGCGGAGGTCGAGGTCGTCCTCGCGACCGACGAGGGAGATGACGAGCCGCTCGGCTTCTCCGAGATCTCGATCCGCCGGCGCCTCGATCGCGCAGGCGACGGCGAGTATCGCCTGAACGGCGCGCGCTGCCGCCTGGCCGACGTAGTCGACGTCCTCTCCGACATGAACCTCGGCGGCGAGATGCACTCCGTCATCAGCCAGGGCCGCGTCGAGGAGATCGTCAACTCGAAGCCTCGCCACCGCCGCATCCTCGTCGAGGAGGCCGCCGGCCTCTCCAAGCACCGCAAGCGCCGGCGCCGCGCACAGCTTCGGCTGGAGCGCACCCAGGACAACCTCGACCGCGCGCTCGACGTCGAGCGCGAGGCTCGCCGCCGCCTGCGCCCGCTCAAGCAGCAGGCCCAGGCCGCCGACATCCACTCCCGCCTCGAGCGCGAATCGAACGAACTGCGCGCTCAGCTTCTGGCCGCCGAGGCCGGCGCTGGGGCCGAGGAGCTCGCCGCCGCCGAGAAGCGCGCGAACCAGGCGCAAAAGCAGCGCGACGCGGTTGAGGCCGATCTCGCCGTCGTCACCAAAAAGCGGTCGGAGATCGAGGCCCGGCTTGCCGACCGCGACCGCGAGCGCACCGAGGCATGGGGGCGCCTGACCAGCCTCCGTGCCGCGGGCGAGCGCCTCTCGGCTCGCGCCGACGCACTTGCCGCCCGCCGCGACCACCTTCGTCACGAGCTCGAGCGCCGCCGCTCCGCGCTGGGCGCGCTGGCTGCCGAGATCGCCGCTGAGGCCGAGCGTGAGGGCGGAGACCCCGTCGACGTCGGGCTCGGGCGCGCGGTGACTGCCACGCGCGAGGCGTTCGAGGCGTTGGGCCGCGCCCAGGCAACCGAGGCGGAGTCCGAGCGCGCTACGGAGGTCAGCCGCGCTCGCGATTCGCTCGACCTCGCCGCCAGGACCGCGCGGCGGGTCGAGGACCTCCTCGGGCGCCGGCGCCAGGACTCAATCGAGCGGCGCATCACGGTCGAGGGCGATCTCCTGAAGGACGTCGAGGAGCTTTGCGAGGCGGCCGCCACCGCCCGCGACGCAACCGGCAAGCGCGCTGCCGCCCTGGAGGCGCGGACGCTCAGCCAGTCCGAGTCCGACGAGACGACGGCCGCCCTCCGCGAGTGCTCGCGCCAGGACGCCGAGATCCAGGCGCGCCTGCGGACTGCCGCCGAAGAAGTGACTCAGGCCGAGGTCCGCGCGGCGCACCTGCGCGACCGCTCGGACGAGGCCGCCGGCGAGCTCAAGCGGATCTCCGAGGCGCTTGGCCGCGAGATCGCCCCAGCCGGGAAGCCCCTCACCGACATTGAGCGCACGGAGATCGACTCGAAGCTGGAGCGCCTCGCTCGTCGCCGCGAGGCGCTGGGCCCAGTCAACCCTCTCGCCGAGCGCGAGTACGAGGAGGCCAGGACCTACGTCTCGGAGCTCGAGGAGCAGCGCACCGACCTCGAGGCGGCCATGAAGGAGCTCGAGGGTCTGATCGCCGAGACCGATCGCAAGATCACCGCCGACTTCGAGGAGACGTTCGAGGCTGCGCGCAAGAACTTCGAAGAGCTGATCGAGCACCTCTTCCCGGGCGGCCGCGGTCGGCTCCGGCTCGTCACCGAGCGCACGCCCAAGCCGGTGATCGGCGGCGGTGAAGCTCCCGTAGCGGAGGGTGAGGCGCCCGACGACGATCCCGATGAGGAGGCGCAGAGCGACTTCGAGGGGCACGGCGTCGAGATCGAGGTGACGCCTGCCGGAAAGGCCATGCGAAAGCTCCAGCTCCTGTCCGGTGGCGAGAAGTCCTTGGTGGCGCTCGCGTTCGTCTTCTCCGTGTTCATGGCTCGCCCCTCGCCCTTCTACATCCTCGACGAGGTCGAGGCCGCGCTCGACGACGCGAACATCGACCGCTTCCTCCAGCTCGTCCGCCGCTTCTCGGACCGCGCACAGTTCATCGTTGTCACCCACCAGAAGCGCACAATGGACGCCGCCGACGTCCTTTACGGCGTCTCGATGGCACGCGGCGGCATCACCAAGGTCGTCTCCCGCCGCATGCCGGCGACCTCGGAACAGACACTCCAAGACGCTGCCTAGGCGAATGATCCACGACATCACGCAGCTGACACACGGATACCGTCGCTGGATCGCGACGTCGGGACTCGACCGTGCCCACCGGCACGGCCTTCGCCGTCCGCGCCCAGCTCGGTCCCGTGCGTCCGCGCGCATGAGCCCGTGGAATCAGTCGCTAGCTCCTGCCCCAGGTAATGGCGACCGGCTGGAGCGACGTGTTCATCCTGCCCGACGCAGGGCAATCCGTGCCGGCGCCGGAGCCGGCGGCGATGGCCCGCGAGGGGCAAGTTCTTCTCCCGCCTTCGCGACAACCTTTCGCGGTCGAGGCAGGCGCTGACGGCCGAGGTGTCGGCCAGCTTCTTCGACCGGCTCGACGCCGAAGCGTTCGAGCGACTGGAAGAGGCATTGATCCTGGCCGACGTGGGCGCCCCGGTTACCGCAGACGTGGTCGGGCGCCTGGAGGCAGAGGTGTCCTCGGGTGCGGTCGCACAGGGGGACGCGGCGCGCACACGCCTGGTCGAGCTTCTGGCCGAGGTTGCCCAGCCCGACGGTGCGCCGCGAATCGACCTGACGCACGGGCCGACCGTGCTCATGGTCGTCGGCGTCAACGGCACGGGCAAGACGACCACGATCGGAAAGCTCGCTCAACTGATCTCGTCCGAGCTCGGGCTGCGAACGATTGTGGGTGCGGCGGACACCTATCGCGCTGCCGCGATCGAGCAGCTGGAGACCTGGGCGGAGCGCTCGGGAACCGAGATCGTCAAAGGGCAGCCGGGAGGCGATCCGGGGGCGGTCGTCTTCGACTCGGTGACTGCGGCAGAGGCTCGCGGCGCGGACGTCGTGATCATCGACACGGCGGGGCGCCTCCACACGCACGGCAATCTGATGGAGGAGCTCGCCAAGATCCGTAGGGTCGCCTCGAAGCGGCTCGCCGGCGCCCCGCACGAGACGCTGATCGTGATCGACGCGACCACCGGTCAGAACGGCCTGCGCCAGGCTCGGGCCTTCGCCGAGGCGGCTGGGGTTACCGGCGTGGTCCTGACGAAGCTCGACGGCACGGCGAAGGGTGGCATCGCCCTCTCGATCGCATCCGAGCTGGGAACGCCGGTGAAGATGATTGGCGTGGGGGAGGGGCTCGAGGACCTACGCCCCTTCGACGCGCGCGAGTTCTGCGAGGCGCTCATCGGAGAGTGAGCCCGTAAGCTCAGCGCGTGTTTGACGCGCTGAGCGATCGTCTTCAGGCCACGCTTTCGGACGTTCGCGGCCGCGGCAAGCTGACCGAGGCCGACGTCGACAAGGCAATGCGCGAGATCCGTCTCGCCCTGCTCGAGGCCGACGTCAACTTCAAGGTCGTCAAGGAATTCACGACGAAGGTGAAGGAGCGCTGCCTGGGCTCGGACGTCCTGGACGCGCTCGATCCCGGCCAGCAGGTCATAAAGATCGTGAGCGAGGAGCTGGCCTCGCTCATGGGCGGCGCCAGCCGCGACCTCGCCTTCGCCTCGTCGGGACCGACGGTGATCCTGATGGCGGGGCTTCAGGGCTCGGGCAAGACGACCGCCTGTGCCAAGCTCGCTCGCCTGCTCGGCGAGCAGGGCAAGAACGTCGCCCTCGCGGCATGCGACACGCAACGCCCTGCCGCGGTCGAGCAGCTCGTGACGATGGGCAAGCGCGCGAACGCCCACGTCTACCAGCAAGGCACCGAGCGCAGCCCGGTCGACATCGCGGAGTGGGCGCTGGGAGAGACGAAGAGGGAGGCCCGGGACGTCCTGATCGTCGACACGGCCGGGCGCCTGCACGTCGACGAGGACCTGATGGACGAGCTCGTGGCGATCCGCAAGAAGGTTAAGCCGCACAACGTCCTGCTCGTCGTCGACGCGATGACCGGCCAGGACGCGGTGAACGTCGCGGAGGCGTTCGGCGAGCGCGCCGAGTTCGACGGCGTCGTGATGACGAAGCTCGACGGCGACGCCCGCGGCGGCGCGGCGCTTTCCGTCCGCGCGGTGACCGGCAAGCCGATCATGTACGCGTCGGTCGGTGAGCGGATCGAGCAGCTCGAGCGCTTCCACCCCGAGCGGATGGCGACGCGGATCCTCGGGATGGGCGACATGATGACCCTGATCGAGAAGGCCGAGGCCGTCCACGACGCCGATTCGGCCGCGGAGCTCGAGCGGAAGATCAGAAAGCAGGAGTTCACGCTCGAGGACTTCCTGGTGCAGATGCGCCAGGTTCGCAAGATGGGCCCGCTAACGAACGTGCTCGGGATGATGCCGGGCATGGGCAAGGCGATGAAGCAGATGCGCCAGGGCGACATGGACGAGGCAGAGCTCGATCGCGTGGAGGCGATCATCCTCTCGATGACGCCCGCCGAGCGGGCGAATCCCGAGGTGATCAACGGCTCACGGCGGAAGCGGATCGCTCGTGGCTCGGGCACGACCGTCCAGGCCGTAAACCAGCTCGTCAAGCAGTTCGGCCAGATGCGAAAGATGATGGCCGCGCTGTCCAAGGGCAAGATGCCCGACATGCAGCAGCTGATGCGCGGTCGTTGAATGAGGGGCTTTAGCCCCGAAAGCAGCATGTGCAAGCGCCGAAGGCGCGCGTAAGGGGTATCTCCGCACTGCGATCACCTCGCTAACCTCCGCTCTCGCTTTATGGCTGTCCGAATCAGACTGAGAAGGGTGGGTTCACGCAAGAACCCGATCTGGCGCGTTGTCGTCGCTGACAAGCGCTCGCCCCGTGACGGCCGCACGATCGAGACGATCGGCCACTACAACCCGCAGACCGAGCCGTCGACCATCGTCCTTGACGAGGAGCGCGCACAGCACTGGATCGACCACGGTGCTCAGCCGAGCCCGACGGTCGCCCGCCTGCTCCGCACCAAGGGCATCGGCGTCTCCGGCACTTAGAGCCGCGGTCAGAAGTCATGGCCTCGCCCGCGACCGAGCTTGTCGAGTATCTGGTCCGCGCGATCGTCGAGGAGCCTGACGCCGTCGAGGTCGAGGAGTTCGACGAAGGCGACGAGCTGATCCTCGAGATCAAGGTCGCCGACGGGGACCTCGGCCGCGTGATCGGCAAGGAGGGCCGCGTCGCGAAGTCGATCCGCACCATCGCCCGCGCCGCCGGCGCTCGCGAAGAGCGCCGCATCTCGGTCGACATCGTCGAGGATTGACGCAAGCCGTAACGTCGACGCGATGCGCATCGACGTTTTCACCCTTTTCCCGGAGTGGTTCGAGTGGTTCCGGGGTCAGAGGCATATGGCGAACGTGCTTGCAACCGGGACGGAGCTCGAGACTTTTCATTGGCGTGAGACGACGCCGCTGACCGGCGGGCAGGTGGACGACTCGCCGTATGGGGGCGGGGCGGGGATGGTCCTGCGTGTCGATGTCGTGGATGCCGCGCTTGAGGCGGCATATGCGGGTGAGAGTGCGCCTGGGCGGACGATCGTGCTTGCGCCGACCGGGCGCCAGTTTGATGATGCGCTCGCTGCGGAGCTCGCGGAGGAGGACCACATCGCGCTTCTTTGTGGGCGATATGAGGGATTTGATGAGCGGGTGCATGAGCACCTGGCGACGGACGTGGTCTCGATCGGGCCCTACGTGATCGCAGGCGGCGAGCTGGCCGCGATGGTCGTGGCCGATGCGGTGACGCGAAAGCTTCCGGGCGCGCTCGGGCATGAGGACTCGGCGCTCGAGGAATCGTTCTCGCCCGCGCTTGACGGCGCGCCCGAGTACCCGCACTACACGCGTCCCGCCGAGCACCGCGGCTGGGAGGTGCCGGAGGTTCTCCTCTCCGGAGACCATGCCAAGGTGCGCGAATGGCGTTTGGCGCGCAGTCGTGATCGCTACCATTCGCGCCCGCACGGACCTCAGTCCTGAGGCTCCCCACCGAAACCTTCCGCACGACTCCCTTGCAACATGAGCACGATCATCGAAAGCATCGAGCGGCGACAGCTGCGCCGAGTTCCCCGGTTCGACCCGGGTGACCGTGTTCGTGTCCACTTCCAGGTAATCGAGGGAACCCGCCGCCGCACCCAGGTCTTCGAGGGCATCGTGATTGGCCGGCAGGGCTCCGGGGCGCGTGAGACCTTCACCGTCCGCAAGCAGTCCTTCGGGGTGGGCGTGGAGCGTACGTTTCCGCTGCACTCGCCGAAGATCGACCAGCTCGAGGTCGTCGCTCGCGGCGATGTCCGCAGGGCGAAGCTCTACTACTTGCGCGGCCGTGTCGGCAAGCGCGCTCGGGTGACCGAGCGAGCCTGGTCCGGCGAGGTCGAGGAGGCGATCATGCCCGAGGCGGAGATCGCTGCGACCGATGTGGCGCCTGACGAGATCGAGTACGAGGAGCCGCCCGAAGAAGCGGCCCCGGTCGAGTACGAGGCGCCTGAGTCGGAGCCGATCCACGAGGGAGCGGCCGTCGTCCCGGCAGATTCCGAGGGCGCGCAGGAGGCGACCGAGGAGGAGCTCGAGGCTGCCGAAGCCGAGGAGGAGGAGCCCGAGACAGCAGGGGATGAGGATGTCGAGCCCGGCGATGAGGGAGAAGCCGGCGAGGACGGTGCTGAGTCCGCCGAGCCCGAAAGCGACTCCAGGGATTCGCCCGAACCGGACGCGGAGTCCGATTCGGACAAGGCTTGACGAGCGACACAGAAAAGCGCTCCTTCATCCCGAAGCCCGACACGCCGATCGGGGCGGTGCTCGAGCTGATCGTCATCGTCGCGATGGCCATCGGGCTCGCGCTTGGAATCCAGGCGCTGATCGTCAAGCCGTTCCAGATTCCGTCTGAATCGATGAAGCCGCTTCTCGTCGAGGGCGAGCGCGTCCTCGTCAACCGGTTGAGCTACACGGTCGGCGGCGACCCGTCGATCGGCGACGTGGTGGTCTTCCATCCGCCAAACGGGGCCGACGGCGGCACCGGCAGGGAGTGCGGCGTTGAGCACGAGCCGAGCCAGGCGTGTCCCGAAGGAACGCCTGAGCCCTCTGAGCAGAACTTCATCAAGCGGATCGTCGCCGGCCCGGGCGATGAGCTCTACATCGAGGACGGCCACCCCGTCGTCAACGGCGAAAAGGCCGAAGAGGACTTCATCCGCGATTGCGGCGGCGCCAGTTCTTGCAATTTGGAGGATCCCATCACCATCCCCGCCGACAGTTACTTCATGATGGGCGACAACCGTGGAGCATCCGACGACAGCCGTTTCTGGGGACCCGTCCCCAAGGACTGGATCATCGGCAAAGCCTTCTTCAGCTACTGGCCCCCGTCAGAAATCGGCCCCTTCTAAGCCGACAAAGGCCCTGAAGCGCCGCCGCCGCCAGGCGGCGAAGCTTTTCAAGTTCGACCGCGAGCTCGGGACCCGATACGTCGCCGGCTGCGACGAGGCCGGCCGCGGCTCGCTTGCCGGCCCGCTGGTCGCGGCGGCGGTCCTCCTCGACTACGGCTCGCTCTCCATGACCGACCGGCGGGCGCTGAGCGAGCTCGACGACTCGAAAAAGCGCTCGCCAGAGGAGCGGGAGGAGCTCTACCCAGCGGTGATCCGCGCGGCAAGCCGCGTTTCGGTCACGGTGCGCTGCGTTGCGGGCATCGACGGGCGCGGGCTCCATGTCACCAACTGTGAGGCGCTCGCGCGAAGCCTCGAGCGTGTAGCCCATCCCGAGGGCGTCTGCCTGGTCGACGGCTTCCGCCTTCCCCTTTGCAGGGTCGAGCACCGCCAGGTGATTGACGGCGACGCCCGCTCCGCGGCCATCGCCGCTGCGTCGGTGATCGCCAAGGTCACCCGCGATCGCTTCATGGAGCGCTGCGACTGCGACTACCCGGGCTTCGGCTTCGCCCTCAACGCCGGCTACTCAACGCCCGAGCACCGCGACGCGATCATCGCTCTCGGTCCCAGCGCCCTCCACCGGCGCTCGTTCCAGTCGGTGGCTTATACGCAGCTGGCGCTTTAGGGGCTGGGGCGGGATGGCGCGCTGCCGGCCGTGGCGGCGCGAAGCTGGGCCCGTGGCTAGGTGCGGAGCGTCAGACGACCGCACTAAAGGGGGAAGGCCTGAACGAGGTCGGACTTTGACGGGTATAGCCCGCTGAATCCCGCCGAATCATGTGACCCGGCCCTGAAGCCGGAGTTTTCGTCGAATGGCGACGACAATCCCGCCGGATTATGTGACTTGGGCCTGAGGCCGGACTTGTGCCGCGTGGGGCGGTACAACCCCGCCCGATCATGTGACGCCTCGCTTTCGGGCCGCCCCACGGCCTCAGTCCTCTCCCTTCGTGCCCAACCCGACGCTCCGCACCACGCAACGGCCTGCGTAAGACCACCCACGGTGGCACCGCGACCGCCGAGCCGCCCGCCCTCAACACGCCGCCTTCACGTGATCCCATGAGGCCACGCGGCCGGCGTGGTCCAGCCTGAGGCCGATCACGTCGATCCGCAAGCCGCGAACGGGTGGCAGCTTGGTGCGGTTCGCCCGCAGCCATGCCGCCGCGAGCGATCGGAGCTTTCGCTGCTTCTGCGGGGCGACCATCTCGAGCATCGAGACTGGGCCCGAACGCGCGCAGGCGCGGCCCGTCTTCACCTCCACGATCACAAGCGTCCCACCGTCGATCGCGATCACGTCCATCTCGCCGCGGACGCCCTTGACGCGGGCGTTCCGGGCCACGATCCGCCAGCCTCGTCGCTCGAGTTCGCGGGCCACAATCCGCTCGCCCTCGCGGCCCAGGATCTGCCTTGCTTCGGTCATTGGCGGACCGTAGGAGGCGTTGGCGCGCGGGTGGGGCGCGAATTGGAGCGATTTAGCCACATTTCACGCGCCACACGCGCGTTCGCGCCACCTAGCGTCGCCCGGCGATGATCGCGCGGGTCCACACCTTCACGCTCCTGGGCGTCGAGGCCTTCGACGTGAGCGTCGAGGTCGACGTGGCCAAGCTGGGCCTGCCGTCGTTCTCGATCGTTGGCCTGCCCGACACCGCCGTCCGCGAGTCGCGCGAGCGAGTGCGCGCCGCGATCAAGAACTCGGGCTTCGAATTCCCCGAGACCCGCATAGTCGCCAGCCTCGCTCCGGCCGACCTTCGGAAGGCCGGTCCGGGCTTCGACCTCGCGATCGCAGCCGGCATCCTCGTTGCGACCGCCCAGCTTCCCGCGGACGCGCTGGGCAGCTGCGCAATGGCCGCCGAGCTTGCGCTGGACGGCTCGGTCCGCGCCGTTCCGGGTGCGATCGCTATGGCCGAGCGCGCAGGGGAGCTGGGACTTTCGAAGATCGTGGTCGCCAGTGCGAGCGCTGCCGAAGCTGCGATGCCTACCGTTCTGGGCGCCCATCCGTGCTGCGTCGTGCCGATCGAATCCCTTGGGGACCTCGGTCGCATCGGGGAGACGGATGAGCCCTCGTACTCGCCCCGCGACCTTGGTCCGGATGTCGAGCCGCAGCTCGGCATCGACCTCGAAGAGCTCCGCGGCCAGCCCGTGCTTCGCCGTGCGCTCGAGGCGGTCGCCGCGGGCGGGCACGGGATGCTGATCCTTGGACCACCCGGCGCGGGCAAGAGCTTGGCCGCTCGCCGCTTGCCCACGATCATGCCTCCGCTCGACGATCCCGAGGCGATGGAGGTCCTTCGCATCGCCAGCGCCTGCGGGCAGAACGGCTGGCACGGGAGCGGCCGCGGCCCGCAACGCGCGGCCAGGCCGTTCCGGGCGCCGCACCACACGATCTCGCCCGCCGGACTTGTCGGCGGCGGCACGCCGCCTCGCGCGGGTGAGGTGACTCTTGCGCATCGCGGGGTCCTGTTCCTCGACGAGCTCGGCGAGTTCTCGCGCATAGCGCTCGAGGCCCTCCGCCAGCCGCTCGAGGACGGCGAGGTGACAATCGCTCGCCTTCGCCACTCAGTGCGTCTGCCCAGCCGCTTCGTCCTGATCGCGGCATCCAACCCGTGCCCGTGCGGCCACGGCGAGGATTCGCCCAAGTGCACCTGCAGACCGGCGCAGGCGCAGCGCTACCGCAACCGCATCTCCGGCGCGCTCGCGGACCGCATCGACATCTCGCTCTCGATCGAGCAGCCCTCCGCCGAGGCCCTGTCGGGCGAGCCGGGCGAATCGTCGGCTGCGGTGCGCGAGCGGGTGGCCATAGCGCGCCAGGCGGCGATCGAGCGGCAGGGTTGCGCAAACGCTGAGCTGGGCCCCAAGGCGCTCCGTGATCACGTGCCGCTCTCGGTGGAGGCCCATGAAGCATTGACCTCAGGGCACCAGACCCTCGGCCTTTCGGGGCGCGGGCACGACCGCGTTCGGCGGGTCGCCCGCACGCTCGCCGACCTCGCCGGGCGCCCTGACGTTTCCGCTGAGGACATCCATGGCGCACTCGCCTTCAGGCGAAGGAGCGCCGAATGAGCGTTCCGGCTCCCGCAGGCGGGTGGCGTATCCAGCGTGGGGAGGAGGGCTGGCCGGAATCCCTGGCGGAGCTCCCCGCCGTGGACGAGCCCGAGCCCGATGTCCTCTACGGCCTGGGTGCCCGCGAGCTCCTCACCGAGGCCGACCCGGACCGCACAGTCACGATCGTCGGCTCCCGCCGTTCGGGCGCATACGGGCGCGAGGTGGCGCGCGAGCTCGGCTTCGGCGCCGCATCCGCCGGCCTACTGGTCGTCAGCGGGATGGCTCTCGGTTGCGATTCCGCCGCGCATGAAGGCGCACTGGACGCGAACGGCGCCACGCTCGCCGTCCTTGGAGGCCCGGCCGACACGCCGTACCCACGTTCGAAGGAGCCGCTGTACCGCAGGATCCTTGCCTCGGGCGGCGCGGTCGTATCCGAGCAGCCGTCCGGCACCGAGATCTTTCCCGCTCACTTTCCCGCCCGCAACAGGATCATGGCCGCCCTTGCCGGCTTCGTCGTGATCGTCGAGGGCGCCCACCGCTCCGGCACCCAGCACACCGTCAAGCAGGCGGCAAGGCTCGGCCGCGAGGTCCTCGCGGTGCCAGGCCCAGTCAACTCGTCGCTCTCCGAGCTTCCGAACGAGCTTCTCTCCGAGGGCGCGCCGCTCGTCCGCGACGCGCAGGACCTCCTCGACCACGTGTTGGGCCCCGGGCAGACGCAGGTGCGCGGAGTCGGACCGGTGCTGGACCCTGAACTGGCCGAAGCGCTGGTCGCGGTCGACTCCGGTGCCGGAACGTGCGATGCGGTGGCGATCCAGCTCGGCCTCGACGGCAACGATGCCGCGGTGGCCTTGGCACGGCTGGAGCTCATGGGCTACGTCGCCGGTGACGCCGTGGGGCGCTACTCGCGGACGCAGCTCAGCCCACCGTTACCCTGACCGCGATGCCCGCCGAGCCCCGAGTTCCGACCGTGATCTCGATCGCCGGCTCGGATTCGGGCGGCGGCGCCGGAATCCAGGCAGACCTCAAGGCCTTTGCCCGTTGCGGTGTCCACGGGACGACCGCGATCACCGCCCTGACGGCTCAGAACACCGTGGGCGTCGAGGCAGTCGTGTCCACGCCGCCCGAGATGATCGTCGCCCAGGTCCGCGCCGTCGCCTCGGACATCGGCATCGACGCGGTGAAGATAGGCATGCTCGGCGACGAGGCGACGATCGACGCCGTAATCGAGTCGCTTGGCGTGATCGAGAAGTACCGCCGCGGCGTGCCTGTGGTCCTGGATCCGGTTATGGTCGCCGAGAGCGGCGCGGCGCTCCTCGACCCGGACGCGAAGGCGGCGCTGATCGAGCGCCTGCTGCCTCTTACGACCGTCGTGACTCCCAACCTGTCCGAGGCCCGCGAGCTGGTCGGCCGGCGCGAGGGCGGAACCCAGCGCGAACTCGGCGAAACGATCCTCGGCCTGGGGCCAGGAGCTGTGATCGTCACGGGTGGGCATACCGAGAACGGCGCCGACGTGCTGGTGGACGCGAACGGCTACCTCGAGATCGACGGCCCGCGCTTCGAAGACGGCGCCGCGCATGGCTCGGGCTGCACCCACTCATCGGCGCTTGCGGCCCTCTTGGCGCGCGGGATGGAGCTCGACGAGGCCGCGCGATGGGCACGCGAGATCGCAGCCGAGGCGGTCGGCCACGGCCTGCGCGAGATCGGCGCCGGCCCCGGCCCCGTGGACGTGCTTCGCATCAGGCGACGCGAGATCGACCCGCCACACCTCAAGGACCTCTAGGTCAAAGGCTCAGTCCGACGGAAAGGTATGGACCTGCGCGTAGCACTCTGCGCTGGAGGGGTCCTCTACGGCAAACAGCTCCACGAGAACGCCCTTGCTGCCGTCGGGAAGGACCAGTGAGACCTCGTGGTGGACTCGATCTTCGCTGACGGCCGGGCTGAGGTATCCCCCGTCATTCAGCGCCTTGTTGGACGGGAACACGGCATCCGCCTCATTCGTCGCCGACGTCCATCCCCGCGAGAGCGAAGTGGCGATGGCCACATCGCCAAGGAGGTTCCTGAACTGGACGGAAACGGAGTCGTCATTGGCGACTCCCGGTGTGCCGTTGTCGTCGCAGTAGACCTCGGTCTGAACGTAGCCCGGGAGCTCGTCGATGAACGGGCTCCCCGAAACGAACCCTTCGTCGACCGTCAGGCGGGCCTCGTCGAAGTTCTTAACGACCTTGCCCTGAAGGTCGTCGGATCTTCACCTGACCGTTCTTGATGTGCTTGGACCTGACCGAGTCCTTGTCGAGGCTCACTGCGGCATACGCCCCCGCGCTCAGCGCGACGAACAACGCGAGCGAAGCCGTGACGTTCGAGTAGCTCAGCTTGCCCGCGACCTTCGAGACCACTTCGCCCCTTCTGTTTCACATGGCCTGACAGGGGCGACCATACACTCATTCGCCCGATGAGCCAAGCGAACGGAGAAACCCGCACCGCGCTCCCGCGCCCGCGCTCCGCTGCCGTCTTCGACGGCCCAGATCGCGCTGCCGCGCGTGCCTACATGAAGGGCATCGGGTTCGACGACGACGCGCTCAAGCGGCCGACGATCGGCATCGCCAACACCTGGATCGAGGCGATGCCCTGCAACTTCCACCTCCGCGGTCTCGCCGAGCACATCAAGGCCGGCGTGCGGGCGGCCGGGGGACGCCTATGGAGTTCAACACGATCGCGATCTCGGACGGGATCACGATGGGAACCGCGGGCATGAAGAGCTCGCTGGTCAGCCGCGAGGTGATCGCCGACTCGATCGAGCTCACTGCGCGGGGCTACCAGTTCGACGCGATCGTCGCCCTCTCCGCGTGCGACAAGACGATCCCCGGCTGCGTGATGGCGCTTGCGCGCCTCGACATCCCGTCGGTGATGCTCTACGGCGGCTCAATCGCTCCGGGCCGCTACAAGGGTCGCGACGTGACCATCCTCGACGTCTTCGAGGCCATCGGCGCCCACAACGCGGGCACGATGACCGAGGAGGAGCTGACCGAGCTCGAGGACGTCGCGAGTCCGGGCGCCGGTGCCTGCGGCGCCCAGTTCACCGCGAACACGATGGCCTGCGCTTTCGAGGCGCTCGGCATCTCGCCTGGCGGCTCGGCCATGGTCCCGGCGGAGGAGGACTCGAAGACGACGGTCGCCGAGAAGATCGGCGAGCTGGTCATGCAGGTCCTGGCCGCGGATCTCAAGCCCAGCCAGATCATCACCAGGGAGTCACTCGAGAACGCGATCGCCTGCGTGTGCGCTTCCGGAGGCTCCACGAACGCGGTCCTCCACCTGCTTGCCGTTGCCCGCGAGGCGGGCGTCGACCTGGAGATCGACGACTTCGAGCGGATCTCGCGCCAGACGCCGCTCTTCGCGGACCTGAAGCCCGGCGGCCGATACGTCGCCACAGACCTCTTCGCCGCGGGCGGCGTGCCCCTCATCCTGAGCCGGCTCTCTGAGGCCGGGCTCCTTCACCGCGACCAGATCACGGTGAGCGGCAGGACGGTGGGGGAGGAGGCCGACGCGGTGCGTGAGACCCCCGGCCAGGATGTCGTCCGCCCCGTCTCGGACCCGGTGAAGGCCCAGGGCGGCCTCGCCATCCTGCGCGGCAACCTCGCTCCCGAGGGCGCGGTGGTCAAGGTCGCCGGGACCGAGCGCATGGGCCAGACCGGCCCCGCGCGGGTTTTCGAGTGCGAGGAGGACGCGTTCCAGGCGGTCAAGAAGGACCAGATCAACGCCGGTGACATCGTCGTCATCCGCAACGAGGGGCCGACGGGTGGTCCCGGGATGCGCGAGATGCTCGCGGTGACGGCAGCGATCGTGGGCGCCGGCCACGGCAACGACGTCGCGATGATCACCGACGGGCGCTTCTCCGGCGCGACGCGCGGGCTCATGATCGGGCACGTTGCCCCTGAAGCGGTGAAGGGCGGCCCGATCGCCGCTATCCGCGAGGGCGACGAGATCACGATCGATGTCGAAGCGCGCACGATCGGCGTCGCCCTCTCCGACGAGGAGATCGCGAAGCGCGTCGCCGCCTATGAGCCGCCCGAGCCGCCGTTCAAGTCGGGCGTCATGGCCAAGTACGCGGCAACGGTCTCCAGCGCCTCGGCCGGAGCGATCACCGTCTGATGGCACGAAGCAGCAGTCCACTTGCAGAGTTCGCCGACTCCAAGGAGCTCGTGCCGGCTGAGCGCCGCTCCGAGCTCATGTCGCCGATCGAGCCCGAGCGAACGCTGAACGACTGGGGCCGATCCGAGCGGGTCGAGGGCTTCATGGACGAGACCCTCTACGAGTTCTTCTACCGCTATTGGTTCCGGGTGGAGGTCGAGGGCGTCGAGAACGTCCCCTCCGAGGGCGGCGCGCTCCTGGTCTCGAACCACGCTGGGGCGCTGCCTCCCGACGCGCCCATGATCGCCAAGGCGATCAATGAAGAGCATCCCCGCCCGCGCCCGCTCTATCTCACGGTCGAGCACTTCTTCAAGGGCTATCCGGGCTTCTCGATGCTGGTGCCGAAGATCGGCGGCGTCGCGGCACACCCAGCGAACGTCCACCGGCTCCTCCACGACGAGAAGCAGCTGGTTCTGGTCTTTCCCGAGGGCCGCAAGGGCACCGAGAAGCTCTACAAGGACCGCTACCGCCTGCGGCGCTTCGGCCGCGGCGGCTTTGTCGAAGCGGCGATGCGGGCGGAGGCAAAGCTGGTGCCGCTGTGCGTCGTCGGCGCCGAAGAGGCGATGCCGGCCTTCGCCCAGGTGCCGTTCCTCCAGAAGCTGACGGGGCTCATCTACTTCCCGATCACGCCGACGTTCCCGTGGCTCGGGCCCCTAGGGATGATGGGCTACCTCCCGGCCAAGTTCAAGATCCGCTTCCTCGAGCCGATCGATATGGCCGAGCTGGGCGGAAAGGACGCCGCGCAGGACAAGGCGCTCGTCCAGACCGTCGCCCAGGAGGTACGCGCGCGCATCCAGGAGAACCTCCACGACATGCTCGGAAAGCGAAAGAGCGTGTGGTTCGGATGAGCGATACGCGGCGCGTCCTTCTGACCGGGCTTTCGACCTACTGGGGCGGGCGCCTGGCTCAGGCGCTCGAGGCGTTCGAGGACGTCGAGACGATCATCGGCGTCGACTCCGAGGAGCCGCGCATTGAGCTCGAGCGGACGGAGTACGTGAAGGTCTCGAACCAGCACGGCCTGCTTGCGCGGATCGTCAAAGCGGCGCAGATCGACACCGTCATCGACACCAGGCTCACCGTGAACTCCGTGTCGGCGTCGCCGCGCGGTGCGCACGAGAACAACGTGATCGGGACGATGAACATCCTTACCGCCTGCTCGGGACAGGACTCCCCGGTGCGCCAGTTCATCTTCAAGAGCTCGGCCTACTACTACGGCTCCGAGCAGGACGACCCCGCCTTCTTCCACGAGGGAATGCTGCGCCCACACCCGCCGCGAACGCCGCTCGAGCGCGACATCGTCGAGGCGGAGACTGCGGTTGCGGAGTTCGCCGAGAAGCGTCCCGAGACGGAGGTCACGATCCTTCGCTGCGCGAACGTCCTGGGCCCGGACGTCGATACCGCGTTCACGCGCATGTTCGATTTGCCGGCGGTGCCGATGGTGCTCGGCTTCGACCCCAGGATCCAGTTCGTCCACGAGGACGACGTGGTCCACGCCCTCGAGCACTGCGTCTTCCACGGCACGCCCGGCGTCTTCAACGTCGCGGCCGACGGGGTCCTGTCTTTGAGCGAGGCGGCATCGGTCCTGGGCAAGCGGACCGCGCCGGTCCTGCCGCCGTGGGGAACGGGGCTCGTCGCCGGGCCGCTCAGGAGCCTCGGCTTCAAGGTCCCGAGCGAGATGCTCAACCTGATGCGCTTCGGGCGCGGCCTGGACAACCGCCGGTTCAAGGCGACGGGCTTCGAATACGGGCATACGTCCCGCGAGGCGGTGGCAAAGCTCGGACAGCACCTGCGGCTTGATCCGGTCATGCGAGGCGTCGATGCGGGCTACAGGTATGAGCGCGAGGTGGAGGAGTTCCTGCGTTGGAGCCCGCACGTCCAGCGCGACCGCCCGGGCGAGAAAACAGGCGTCGAAGCCGATAGCGACCTGCTGGGGATCTGAAAGGACGTTTGCGTCGTACCTAGAAAGGGAGTCTTCGTAAGGACATCATCCCTACCCTTCTAATCAGGTGGGTCGCAAGCTTTACATCGCGGTCGTACTCGCAATCGTGCTGCTGCTGGCAGGCGCGGTCGGTGCGTACGCGTGGGACAAGTCCCGCTCCGATGAGATCGCCGAGGGCATCACGATCGGTGGCATCAACGTCGGCGGCATGACCGAGGAAGAGGCGGCCGACACCGTTTCCGACACGCTGGTCGAGCCGCTCGACGAGAACGTCGTCGTGGTCCACGACGGGACGAAGTACATCCTGAGCGCCGAAAAGCTCGCGGTCCACGCCGATGTCGCCTCGAGTGTCCAGGCAGCCATGAACGCAAGTCAGGAGGGCGGCCTCCCCACCCGAATCTGGCGCTACGCGACCGGCGGCGAGGTCAACGAGGCGATCGAGCCCGAGGTCGACTACGACCAGGCCGAGATCGACAAGTTCATCGAGATCATCGCCGACGACGTCCACCAGGAGCCGATGAACGCTTCGGTCGAGCCGACGGCGACCTCGATCGAGCCCGTCCACGAGCAGGTTGGATATGCACTCCGCCAGGAGGATCTGCGCGAGAAGGTCATGGCCGCTGTCAAGTCGCCGGGCGACGGCAAGATCAAGGCGAGCGTCGAGGAGACCGAGCCCGAGGTCACGACCGCCGACCTGGCCGATCAGTATCCCGTCTACCTCACGGTCAACCGCTCCACCTTCCAGCTCAAGCTCTGGGAGAACCTCGAGCTAGCGGAGACATACACCGTCGCGATCGGCGCCGCCGGGTTCGATACCCCGACCGGCGAATACTCGATCCAGAACAAAGCCGTCGACCCGACCTGGAGCGTTCCCGACTCGGACTGGGCGGGCGACCTGGCCGGCACGACCGTTCCCGGCGGCGCGGCCAACAACCCCCTCAAGGCTCGCTGGCTGGGCATCTACGACGGCGCCGGCATCCACGGCACCGACGACACCGCATCGCTCGGCAGCGCCGCCTCACACGGCTGCGTGCGAATGGCCGTTCCGGACGTGATCGAGCTGTATGACGAAGTCCCAGTCGGCACGCCGATCTACATCGGCTAGCCGCGCGGGCTCGCGGCAGGTTTGTTGCGTGAGTAGGTAACGCAGGGCCGGGCCGGAAAGACTGTCGCGAGTATGGGAAGCGCGACTGCGAGTGAAGGCGTGGAGGGGACGAAGCTAAGCCCCCGCTGGGAGGCCGCCCTCCTCGGGTTCGCGCGTGAACAGGACCGCCGCGGAGCGGCCGCTGCAACCAAGCGGGCGTACGCGTCGGACCTGTGCGAATTGGCCGAATGGGCGACCGCGCGTGGCACCGAGCCCGGCGAGCTCCGGTACCGCGACCTGCGCGGGTTCGCCGCCCACCTCTCCGGACGCGGCCTAAAGAAGTCGAGCATCGGCCGCAAGCTCGCCGCGGTGCGGACCTTCCACGGCCACCTGGTCGATGCGGGTCAAGCCGACTCGAACCCCGCCGAGCTCCTACCCACCCCGAAGCGCGAGCAGCGGTTGCCACGGACTCTCGGGCGCGAAGACGTCGCCGAGCTCCTCGACCGCATCCCGGTCAAGACGCCGCTCGAGGCGCGCGACCGAGCGATGTTCGAGCTGGCCTACTCGTGTGGCCTTCGGGCCGAGGAGATCGTGAATCTCAACACCGACTCGATGAACTTCGACTCCGAGGAGCTTCGCGTGGTCGGCAAAGGCTCGAAGACGCGGCTGGTCCCGATCGGAGAGCCCGCGCAGAAGGCACTTCGGCGCTACCTGGAGACGGCGCGCCACGCGCTGACGGGAGGGCCACGGACGGATGCGCTCTTCCTTTCGCGGAACGGCCTGCGCCTCTCGACCTCGGACGTCCGCAGAAGGCTCCAGATCTGGGTCAGAGAGCTCTCCAAACATGGTCGTGTGTCGCCCCATTCGCTTCGTCATTCCTTCGCCACCCACCTATTGGAGGGGGGTGCGGACCTCCGATCGATCCAGGAGCTTCTCGGTCATTCGTCCGTCTCCACGACCCAGATCTACACACGAGTCGAGCCACAGACATTGCGAGATGCCTATCAACGGAGCCATCCGCGCGCCTGAACGCGTAGGTTTAGGGCCCCAGAAAGAGCTTATGGAGATCAACGTAAAGGCAGTCGAACTTCGCGAGCTTTGGCGGAGCTACAAGGTCGACGGAGATGAACACGCGCGCGAGCGCCTCGTCGTCGCCTATTCGCCCCTGGTCAAGTTCATCGCGGGACGCATGGCGTCCGGCCTTCCTTCGCATGTCGAGGAGTCCGATCTCGTCTCCTACGGCCTCCTGGGGCTGATCGGCGCGATCGAGCGCTTCGACCTCGAGCGCGAGATCAAGTTCGAGACCTTTGCCGTCGCCCGCATCAAGGGTGCGATCATCGACGAGCTTCGCTCGCTCGACTGGGTCCCGCGGAGCGTCCGCTCCCGTGCCCGCGACGTCGAGAGGGCTCACGCCGCACTCGAGGGCTCGCTCGGCCGAGCGCCCACCGACGAGGAGATGGCGGTCAAGCTCGAGATAACCGTGGACGAGTTCCACGACGTCCTGCTCGAGATCGCAAACTCGTCCGTCCTCGCGCTCGACGATCTCTGGACGTTCGCCGATCCCGAGGGCGGCGGCGGCCAGATCTCGGTCCTCGACACGATTCAGGACCCGAATGCTCTCGATCCCGAGCATGAGGCCAATACAGCCGAGCTCAAGAGCCGCCTTGCCGACGCAATCGAATCGCTGCCCGAGCGCGAGCGCCTGGTGATCGCCCTCTACTACTACGAGAGCCTCACGCTCCGCGAGATCGGCGAGGTGCTGGGCGTCACCGAGTCGCGCGTATCCCAGCTTCACACCAAGGCCGTCCTCGCGCTCCGCTCGCGCTTCCAGGCCACACCGCTTTAGAAGCGCCCAGCTAATAGATTTCCGGGGGAATGGGCCATCGGGCACCAGACCGGATCAGAAACGTCGCCCTAGTCGGGCACCGTGGCAGCGGCAAGACCAGCGTCGCCGAGGCGATCCTGTTCGAGGCTGGGAAGATCAACCGGCTGGGCTCAGTGACCGAGGGGACGACGGTCTGCGACCACGAGCCGGATGAGCAAGAGCGCCAGATGTCGATCGACGCCGCGGTCGCCTCGATCGACTTTCACGACCGCAAGATCAACCTGATCGATACGCCCGGCGACCCCAGCTTCGTCGCCGATGCCCTCGCGGCGCTTCGGGTTGTCGACTCGGCCGTCGTGGTGGTGAACGCGGTCGCGGGCGTCGAGGTGCACACCGAGCGCCTCTGGAAGCGCGCGGCGGCCGAAGGCCTTTCCCGCCTCATCTACGTGAACATGCTCGACCGCGAGCGAGCAGACTTCTTCAAGACCCTCGATTCGCTCAAGGCGGCGTTCGGCGTCCACGTAGTCGCGACCGAGATCCCGATCGGATCCGAGCACGAGGTCAAGGGCGTCGTCGACCTGATCGACATGAAGGCGTTCGTCTACGAGGGCGAGGGTCGCGGCAACTCGTCCGAGGCCGAGATCCCGGAGGAGCTTCAGGACCTGGCACAGGAGTACCGCGAGAAGCTGATGGACGAGGTCGCGGAGAACTCGGACGAGCTCATGGAGCGCTACCTGGAGGGCGAGGAGATCTCGCACGAGGAGATCGTCACCGCGCTCAAGAAGGGCGTCACAGAGGGACACCTCTTCCCGGTCACCTGTGGCATCGCGACCAAGAACCTTGGATCGGACCGCCTGCTGGAGGCGCTCCTGGAGGATCTCCCGTCGCCCGCGATGCGCGGCGCGATCCACGCGCTCGGCGCCGACGATGAGGATGCAGATATTGCGCCCGAGGAGGATGCGCCCGTCCTCGCCTATGTCTTCAAGACGACCGCCGACCCGTACACGGGCCGGATCAACCTTCTGAGGGTCGAGTCCGGCGTCCTTCGCTCGGACTCGCACCTGATCAACGCGACCCGCAACTCGAAGGAGAGGATCGGCCAGCTCGCCTCGCCGTGGGGCAAGGACATGGACCCGGTGGACGAGCTCGGCCCGGGCGACATCGGCGCCGTCCCGAAGCTGAAGGACACAAGGGCCGGTGATGTCCTGGCCGAGAAGCAGACGGACATCCACTTCCCACCGCTCGACCTGCCGGCTCCGGTCATGGCGTTCGCCTACGAGGCGAAGACCAAGGGCGACGAGGAAAAGGCCGCGGTGGCGATCCACCGCCTGGAAGAGGAGGATCCGACGCTCGATGTCCACCGCGATTCGCAGACGGGCGAGCAGATCATCGCGGGGCTCACGCAGGTCCACGTCGAGGTGATCGTCCAGCGGATGAAGCGCCGCTTCGGCGCTGAGATCGAGCTCCATCCTCCGCAGGTCCCCTACCTCGAGACGATTCGCAAGCCGGCCAAGGCGCACGGGCGCTACAAGAAGCAGACCGGCGGTCGCGGCCAGTTCGGCGATTGCCACATCGAGATCGAGCCGGGCGAGCCTGGCACCGGCCTCGAGTTCATCAATGCGATCAAGGGCGGATCGATTCCCGGCGGCTTCATCCCCGCCGTCGAGAAGGGCATCTCCGAGCAGATGGCGAAGGGGGTCCTCGCCGGGTATCCCGTCAAGGACGTCCGCGTTCGGCTCTTCGACGGGCAGTACCACACGGTCGACTCATCGGAGATGGCGTTCAAGATCGCCGGTTCGATGGCCTTCAAGGATGCAGCCGCGAAGGCCGAGGCTTATCTCCTGGAGCCGATCGTCGAGATGACGATCTCGACGCCCGAGGACAGCGTCGGTGACGTAATCGGTGATCTCAACTCGCGCCGCGGGCACCCGCTCGGCATGGAGCCGAAGGCCTCGATGACGGAGATCAAGGCCGAGGTGCCGATGGCCGAAGTTCTCGACTACGCCCCCGACCTTCGCGCGATCACGGGCGGCCGGGGCGACTTCACGATGGAGTTCCTCCGCTACCAGGAGATTCCTGGGCAGATCGCCCAGAAGATCATCGCCCAGAGCCAGGCCGAGGCCCAAGCGGCTTGAGGTTGGTGGTGAACGTAGACGGCGGCTCCAGGGGCAACCCGGGGCCGGCGGCGATCGGCATCGTCATCCGCAACGCGGACGGCGAGGTGATCGCGGACGCGGCCGAGCCGATCGGCACCGCGACGAACAACGTGGCCGAGTACAGGGCGCTCATTCGCGGCATCGAGTTGGCCGCGGAGCACGGCGCGACTGAGCTTTCGCTTCGCGGCGACTCGGAGCTGGTCGTCAAGCAGGTGCGCGGCGAGTACCGAGTGAAGGACGTGAACCTGAAGCCGCTCCATGCCGACGCGAGGTCGAAGCTCTCCTCATTCAGCAAGTGGTCGTTCGACCACGTACGCCGCGAGGAGAACGCCGAAGCGGACGCATTGGTGAACCAGGCGCTCGACGCGCACTCGACGCTCTGATGCTGAGTGACGCGGCCAAGGACCTGATCCGCTCCGGCGCGCTCGGGCATCTCGTCACGATCGGCAAGGACGGATCGCCGCAGGTCACGTGCGTCTGGGTCGCGGTCGACGGCGACGATCTCGTCACCGCGCACCTCAACCCGGACCAGCAGAAGCTGAAGAACGTCCGCCGCGACCCCCGCGTCGTCGTCACCTTCGAGGGCACCGAGATCCACGACCCGGGAATGCGGGAGTACATCGTGGTCCACGGCACCGGTTCGATCGAGGAGGGCGGAGCGCCAGAGCTCCTTCAGGAGCTCGCCTATTCGTACCTCGGGCCAGACGTCAAGTTCCCGCCGATGGACGACCCGCCAGCGGGCGTGCGCATGCGTATTTCGGTCGAGAAGGTCGGCGGCGTCGGCCCCTGGACTGACTAGACTCGTCGGCTCGCGCGGCTGTAGCTCAGTTGGCTAGAGCGTCTGCTTGCCATGCAGAAGGTCGTGGGTTCGAATCCCATCAGCCGCTCTTTTCGAAGTCCCGCCAGACTTCACGTCTTGACCGATCCCGGCCACCATCTCGTCGAGGTCCATGACATGTTCCGGCGTGAGCTCTCGGAGCTTCGTGACCTGCTCGCACGTGTCCGGGAGGGCGCTATCGCTGCCGGCGATGCACGGACGGGCTTGAACGCGATGGCGATGCGCCAGAACGACTGGACGCTCGGCGCGGTGTGCTCGCGCTATTGCAGCGGAGTGACCCATCACCATCACCTCGAGGACGAGGGCATCTTCCCGCACCTCAGAAAGAGCGACGAGTCGCTCGCTCCGGTGCTTGATCGTCTAGCTGCGGAGCACCTCGAGATCCACGACGCGATCGAAGCCGTGGACACCGAGCTTGTCCGGCACATGAACGAGCCGGCCCACCTCGAGGGAATCGAGAGTGCCATAGAAGTCCTCAGCGACAGACTGCTGACCCACTTCACATATGAAGAAGAGAAGCTCGTCGAGCCCCTTTCGAAGCACGGGCTCTACCCGGGCCAGGTCTGAACCAACGATGGCCGAGTACAGCGTCAACAAGGAAGCCGTATCCCATGTGACCGAGCTGATCGAGGGACGCCAGTACGTCCTCGACTCGGACTGGGGCGAGGACCAGCCCTCGGCCGACGACGAGAACGCTTACCTCGAGAACCACTCCTGGGACGAGTACGCGGCCTGGCACCTCGGCCTGACCGGCGGCGCCACGGACGAGACGAAGGCCCGCTACGCGTTCGTCGCCGGCGACTTTCGCCGCGTCCACCGCACAGCGCTGATCGCCTGCGTCTATCGCGCGTCGGAGTGGCGCCACAAAGAGGTCGAACTGGCCGCCCACGACCTGCTTCAGCTCCTCGACAAGACCGCCCGCTAGGCCAGGAACTCGCAGATCTCCCGCGTCGTCCGCTCGGGCTCCTGGTCGAAGACGAAGTGCCCGGCGCCCTCGAATGCGGCGAGCCGTGCACCGGGGATCTCGCGCTCGAACCTGTGCGCGCCCGCCAGCGGAGCGAACTGGTCGTCGGCGCCCCAGACAAGGAGGGTGGGCGCACCGATCTCCGCGAGCTTGCCTTCATAGGGCGCGAGCTTTTCGAAATCCATCGAGCGGTAGAACTCGATCGTCGCCTCGCGGCCGCGTCCCTCGGCGAACGGGCGCCAGTAGGCGTCGACATCCGCCTCGGAGAAGATCGCTCCATCGGCCCGGATGAGCCCAGCGAAGCCGTCGCGGTCGATCCCGGCCATGATCTCCTCGCCCTGCGGCGATCGCATCGCCTCGGCCATCCCGTGCCACTTGCCGTCCGAGAAGAATCCGGTGTCAGAGATGATTAGGGCGGACACGAGATCAGGGTTCTCGCACGCCCAGGCGAGGCCTACGAATCCACCCCAGTCATGGACGACGACGGCCACGCGGCCGAGGTCGAGGTCGCGGTGAAGATCGCCGAGTGCCTCGAGGTTCCGCTCGAACGTCGCGGGACCCGGATCGTCTGAGTCGCCGAGGCAGTAGAGGTCGGGCGCAATGCAGCGCCGGCCCTGGCCCGAGAGTGCGTCCATGAGCGGCTCCCACATCCGCGACGACTCGGGAAAGCCGTGGATCAGTATGACGGCATCCGCCGTCTCTCCGTCGTCAGGGGTCGTTTCGCGGTAGTGAGTCACGGGGCTCGCATCTCTGGCGCCGGCTTGAGCTTGAACCTCTCGGGGGTCTCGGTGGCGCACTCCTCCGGCCCGCTGCCGAAGTCGATCGTCGCGCGGTAGGAGAACACGCCCTTCATGACTCCCTTTCGCGTGAACTTGCCGTCGACCCGGCTCGTCTCCCTGCTTTTGAACTTGAGCTTCCGGTTCACGCGCATGTTGTTCGCTGTCGTGTTCGCTGTATGTGGGCCGGTCGTCTCGCAATCGATGAACACCGGCTCAAGCGGCACGCCGAAGTTCAGAGTCTTGACTTTTCTGGGGCGTCCGTCCCTGACGAGCACCTTCCCGTCCACGGGTGTACCGCTCGTGAGCGCTCCCTCGTACTGGACCTCATCGGCCGCGGCGACCGGTATTGCCCCAGCGATCCCGACGGCGCAAGTCGCGGCGATGCACGCGATCGCGGCGGCCTTCATTACGTCTCGAGCGTCGCTTTGAAGTCGAGCTTGCCGTTTGAGGTGCAGTAGGAACCCTGGCCCTCGCCGTCGATCTTGATGGTTCCCTTGAGGACGCTCTTCGACTTGAACTTCGCCTTGATGTACATGAACGCGTCGTTCTCGTTGATCGTCTGATCTCGATTGACGTCGACCCCGCCGTACTGGAACGATCGCTCCTGGGGGACGTCCTCGCACTCAACCGGGACGCCAGTGTTGATATCGCCGACGTTGAACAAGGGGATCTCGCGGTAGCGGCCCTTCCTCTTCTTCGCCTCGAACGTGATCGGCGCGTCGTTCACCTCGAGCGCGCCGGCAAAGGGCTTCTTGCCAGCCATCGCCGGGCTCGCCATCACGACCGCCGCGATCAGCGCCCCGCATGCCGCAGTCCTGCCCATGGTCCGTCTCCCAGCCTTCATGCAGAGGACGATAAACCGTCCCGCGACGAAGTTCCAGCCGCCCGGACCCCAGATACCCTTGCCACGCCTCGGCGCCTTGGCGGAGTGGTTACGCAGCGGCCTGCAAAGCCGTTTACGCCGGTTCGATTCCGGCAGGCGCCTCTTCAGACGAGCTGTAGGATCCGCTCTCCCCGAAAACGCCCAACGCGCATGGATGCGCAGGATGGGAGAGGTCACCGATGCCCAACAAGCGGCTCGTTCTGGTAGCGATGATCTTCGCGGTGTCGATGACGTTCATCGACCAGACGATCGTCTCGATCGCCGCTCGGACCATCCAGGAGGACCTCGACCTCGCCACGACCGGGACTCAGTGGATCGTCAACGGCTACCTGCTCTCGCTAGCTGCGCTGTTTGCGTTCGGCGGGCGCATCGCCGACATCAAGGGCAGCCGGCGCATGGTCCTCATCGGGATCGTGGTGTTCGCGGGCGCCTCCGCGCTATGCGGGGCCACGCCCGAGGGCAAGATTGCCGAGGCGTGGCTGATCACCTTCCGGGTCATCCAGGGGGCCGGCGCGGCGATCATGTTCCCGGCCGCGCTGGCGATCATCGTTCATGCCTACGACCAGAGTGAGAGGGGCCGGGCCCTGCGCTGCGTTCTTCGGAGTAGCGGGAGCGATGACTGCCATCGGGCCGATTGCGGGCGGCTACCTGATCGACATCACCTGGCGGGCCATCTTCTGGATCAACGTGCCCGTGGCGATCGCCGCGTACGTCCTGACGCTCCGATCGCGAGCCCGAGAACAACGCCACGCCTGCGCCGTTGGACATCCGCGGCGCCGTTCTCTTCGCGTTCGGGATGGGCCTGGTCGTCCTCGGCCTCCAGCAGTCCAGCGACCTGGGGATGGGGCGATGTGAAGACGATCGCTTCGATCGTGCTCGGGGCGCTGATCATGGTCGGCTTCGTCCTGGTGCAGCTCCGCACGGAGAACCCGCTGATCCGGATGCGCGTCTTTGCGAATCCGGGCATTCAGCGCCGACAACGTGATCCTGTTCCTGATCTCGATTGCGTTCGTGCCGATGTTCCTTTACGCGAGCGAGTACGCGCAGATCTCGCTGGGCGACGACGCGTCGCAGGCCGGGCTCTACCTCGGGACGTTCTTCTTCGGGTACGTCATCGCGTCGCAACTGGGTGGGCGGATCCTGGACTCCGTCGGCGCGAAGGCAAGCGTGGTCCCGGGCTTGGCGATCGCGGCTGTGGGCTTCTACCTCTGGGCGAAGACGATGCCCGACACTGCCTACAGCGATGGTGCCGGGTGGTGGCGCGTCGTCCTCGCGGGCGCCGGCACGGGACTGGTCCTGGGCCCGGTCTCCACCGACGCACTCAACCGCAGCGGGGGTAGAGCTACGGCGAAGTCACCGGCATCACCCAGACGGCGCGCAACCTCGGCGCCACGCTGGGCGTGGCGCTGCTCGGCACTTTGCTCGTCTCCCAGATGCGCACGAACACCGTGGATGAGCTGACCTCTCTGTCCGGGAAGGATCGGGTGCCTCGCGAGGTTGCCGAGGAAGTCGCGGAGTCGTTCAGTCAGTCGGCCGGAGGAGGAGGAGCTCTGCCAGCGACGCGAGCAAGGCGCAGATCGAGGCCGTCCAGGAAGCGTTCGCCCAGTCCTCGCAGACGCTCTTCTACGTAATGGCGGCGGCTATGGCGCTCGCCTTTGTGGTGGCGTTGATCGCCTTGCCGAAGGGGAAGGCGCCAGAAATCGTCGTCGCCGAGTAATTGCTACGTTCGAACCTCGGCCACTACCAAGGAGGGAAGTCGTGAAGAAACTGCTGGCGCTTGGGGCAGCGGGAGGCTCTCGCTCGTCATGAGCGGGTGCTTCGTGATGCAGACGCTGAACTACACCGACGACAAGCCGAAGGCGGGCAAGACAACGACTGCGAAGATCACCGTCCTCGGTGAAACGGACTCTGACATGCGAATGGGAACGGTCTATCGCGGCGATGGCGACGAGTATCCGTTCTTCCTTGTCGTGGCCGAGGGTGCGGTGGCGAAGAAGGGAGAGTTCGACGTCAAGGGCGTTTTCGACGGCCCGGTTGACCTCGTGGTCGATGACGACATGATTGATCCGGCGCTCTCGACCTGCGATGTGCCGTTGCCCCGGCGCGGCATCACTCCTCGCGTCGTCGTCACGGAGGATCCCTTCGAAGCGACCACGGAGCGCAAGTACATGCTTGCGGAGGTGCCGCTGAAGACCGACAAGACGGCCAGCGGTGCTGGCGTCTCCTACAACATGGGCACCTGGATCGACGATGGCGATGGAGTTCAGAGGATCCCGGGTCAACCGACGACGAGTTCGAGTGTCAGCCGGCATACACGAGCTTCTTCGCGACGAAGGGCGCCGAGGATCCGATGCCCTAGAAGCGAGGGCTTTTGGCTGGACAACGTCGGCGAGTAGCGTCTCGCGGGTGAGCTTAGGCGGCCCGAAGCGAGGGATCTTCGTTGCGCCATTCGACGAGTTGGCGGATCCGCGCCTCCTCATGGAGATCGGCGCGCTCGCTGAGGAGCTGGGCTGGGATGGGCTCTTCCTCTGGGACCACGTTCGTTACCGCGCGCCGACGCGCAACGTGCTCGATCCCTGGGTCGCCCTCGGCCGCGATCGCCACGGCAACCGAACGCATCCGTCTGGGCCCGATGGTCACCCCTGTCTCGCGCCGGCGGCCGCAGAAGCTCGCGCGCGAGACGGTCACCCTCGATCATCTGAGCCGCGGGCGCTTGACGCTTGGCGTGGGCCTGGGCAGCGACAACAACGGCGAGCTCGAGCCGTTTGGCGATGAAGCCGACCCGAAGGCGCGAGCGGGACTGCTCGACGAAGGGCTTGGAGAAGCTCGCCGGCTACTGGGCGGGAGAGTTCGAGCCGGTGCCGGTTCAGCAACCCCGCATTCCCGTGTGGGTAGCGGGCAGGTGGCCCAATCGCCGGCCGCTGCGCCGCGCGGCGCGATGGGACGGAATGTTCCCGATCGATTTGCCGGAACCCGACTCACTCGGCGAGTTGGCTACAGAGGTGGGCGATCTCCGCGGCGACACCGACGCTCCGTTCGACTTGGTGGCAGAGATAGACCCAGGCGTCGATCCCTCGCCATGGGAAGCAGCAGGTGCCACGTGGCTCCTCACGTCATTCGACCAATCGCCAGTTGAGGGGCATGTCCGCGCGGCGATCGAAGCTGGGCCCTGAGCTGGAGCGCATGCCGCGGGCGTCATAGATCTGCGACTCGGCTGCGGCTACTGGCTTGGACTGCTGCGGCGCATCCCGTAGCACGAGATCGCGTCGCTGCCGAGGAGCGTGTCCACTTGGCAGATGATCAGCGTGTGGACGGTGACGTTGTTCCCGTTTTGGACGATCATCGGAGCATCCGCGGGAATCTGAGCGGAAACCGAGTTTCCCGGCACGTTGGTTGCGACCCCGGGCCGCAGGACGTGCAGGTTGCCGGAACTCGTCGCCCTGATGCGTACCTCGGCTGTGGCATCCACGTCACCATCGTTGAGTAGGTCGAAATCAACAATCCCGTTTTCGACGGAGAAGATCACGTCGTCGGTGGTCTGGTTGTTGGAGGATTCCCCGACCAAGAAGCGGGACCTTCGCTCGACACGTTGCTGTCGAGCCCGTCGAGGGTCTCGGCGTCGTCGGCTGTTGTTGCGGAAGCCGCCGCCGTTGCTGAGGTGGCGCTCGGCACAGTCCCGAGGCTCGACTCGAGAATCTGAGCTCCGGTCAGCGAGTCGCTTGCCACATGTTCACCGCTAACCGAGTTCAATGCCAGCTTCGGGCCCGTCACCGCCTCGGCGCCGAGGTCCGGTTCCTTGATCTGTCCGTCCTTGATGTGCTTTGACTTGACGCTGTCCGACGTGAGCGCGTGTGCCATGCGCCGCGATCCGCACGCGGGGGCTGAGCTAGAAACGCACCGCGCTCTTCGGGACCCACCAGTCCTCGGTGTTTGAGTCGCCGCGCCCACCGGCGGCCTGGGCGCCGCGGACCGCCCTGATCTCGGCCCCTCCGCCGACCTCTTCGAGCGCCTTCAAGCCAAGCTCTCGCGCCTCGGCCTTGCCGGCCCCCTGATCGCGAAGCGCCCTGATCACGCGCTTGGTGTTGACCGCGAACTGCTCTTCGCCTGCCGACGTGCTTCGGCGAGACGTACGCGGGATCGGTGATGAGCGCGACGGCGTCCTTGATCTCGGGCATGTCCAGAGCGTACGGGCCGGCAGGCGCCTTCACCCGGTGATACCTTGCCGATATGGCGCACAGGAGGTGCGCGCCGCAACTCGGGGAGGAGACCGTGAAGCAGAGGAATCGGGGGATGGTCGCCGCGTTCGGGGCCGTTGTCATGCTCGGAATCGCGAACACGCCGAATGCCTTCGGCGCGATTGCGAAAGAGGTGAACGCGGAGGCGAGCTCTACGTTCAAGATCGATCCCAGCCGGGATTTCGAGCAGTACTACGGGGACGTCGACTACACGAAGGTCACGCCTGAGGACCCAAAGGACGCGAAGGTGCCGAAGGCGATGGGGGACGACGCGAGAGACGCGTGCGAGGAGTACTTCGTGGAAGGGGAAGAGAACGGTCTCTATACCGGCTTCCGGATCTTCTACGACGGCGGGACGAACTTGAACGTCTCCATCTTCCAGGACGAGTTCAGCGTGGTAACTGCAGGCGGCAAGTGGATCTCGCGGGCGTTCAACGGGGACTCCGGCGAGGAAGTCGTCGCGAAGGGCCTCTTCTGGGACTCGGTCTACAACTTCCAGCGAAACCAGGAGAGCACGACGTTCCGCTACGACGGCAAGCGCGTCCACGTCAACTGCGACGCCGAGCTCAACCTGAAGCGCGAATACCCGTAGGCTGTGAGCATGCGAGACAAGGGGAGGAGCGGGCTTACTGACAGTCGTTCTGGTTGCCATCTCGCTCTTCGCTCCTTCGCTCGCGGCGGGCGCCGCAGCCGACGGCGTCAAGGTCGTTGATGTCAAGAAGGCGGACGCGGGCGATGAGGTCACCCTCTTGAAGACCGACGAGTTCAAGGTCACCGGAGAATGCGTGGACAACGGCTCCGGGGACTTCGAGGCTGAGACCTTCCTCGCTGCCCGGAAGAACAATCTCGCCTACTCGGCGTATGGCCCTGAGGCTGGCGTCGACCCATTCGACGTGGATTTCGACAAGTCAGACCCTCCGGTCAACTTCACCGGCGGCGACGCCTCAGGGGTAGACCCCGCGATCGAGGCGGCCGAGTACTACGAGTTCTACGCGGAGGGCAAGGGCGTGCCGCCGTTGCGCGGGCGGGTCGAGACCACGGTCCACGCGAGCGCGGACTGCGGGTTCTCGGGGATCTTCACGGGCATGCCGGGAAACGGGCCGCTCAACACGAGCAAACGGATCGAGGTCGGTCTGGGTGAGACGGAGCGGATCTACTCCAACAAGGACTTCAAGGTTCTCGGCTTCTGTGAGGACGAGGGCAGCGGGTCCTTCCGCGCCGACACCTTCCTCGAGGCAAAGCGCGGCGGCACCATCTACTACCTGACCGAGTACGACCAGTTCGACACGGACTTCGGTCCCAACGACGGTCAAGTGGACATCACGCCTGACTTCTACGACGCGTCCGGTACCGACCCGAGTTTCGCGCTGACAGCTTCGACAACGAGTTCTTCGCCGTCGGCAAGGAGGGCGACGTGCTCCAGGCGCGGCTCGGCGTGGGAGTGCACATCGACGGGGCGAGCTGCACCTTCTCCGGGATCTTCACCGGGCCTGATAGCGGCCCTGGATTCCGCGTCAAGAATCTCATGAAGGTCGACAAGAACGACAGCAAGACCATGTATGAGAACGACGACTTCAAGGTGACCGCTTCGTGCGAGAACAACGGCGGAGGTGACTTCACGGCCGACACAACCCTGAGGGCGAAGCGGAAGCATCTGCTGGCGTACGCCTATGCGGGCGACCCCGTACTTCGACGTCAACTTCAATCCCTCGGACGGACCGCTCGACATCACCGACTACGACGGCAGCGGAACCTCGCCCGACTTCAAGTCGGAGGATCAGTACACCGACTTCTACGGGGAGGGCAAGGGCGGCAAGGTCCTGAACGGCCGCGTGGCGAGCGGCGTCCACGTCGAAGGGCGCGGACTGCGTCTTTGCCGGGATCTTCGCGGGCTGATTCAGGCGACGCCGGTCGCCTGGAGCACGGCGCCGATCGCGCCGCAGCCGAGGACGACGTAGAGGATCGACAGCTTGCCGTGCGCGCGCATGAGGACCAGGAAGGCGCCCACGGCCAGGATCGCCGTCGGAACATCGACGACGCTCGTGTCGACGATGTCCACGGTGACCGCCGCGATCAGACCCACCACGCCCGCCGCGATGCCCAGGAGAAACGGCTGGATCCGCTTGTTCTCCGCGGTTGCCACGAGGAAGCGGTGGAAGAAGATCGGCAGGACGAACGCCGGGAGGAAGATGCCGAGGGTCATCGCCCAGGCCCCGGCCATGCCGCCGGCGATGTAACCAACGAAGGTCGAGAAGATGATGAGCGGGGCGGGCAGGACTCCGCTCATCGCGAGCCCATCGACGAACTGGCCCTCGGTGAGCCATCCCTGGTCCACCACAGCCACGTCCTGGAGGTATGGAATGACCGTGAACGCACCGCCGAAGGTGACGAGCCCAGCCTTGAGGCCCTCCCAGAAGATCTCGGTGGTCAGGGAGAGCGACACGGTGCCCACCGCGATGCCCGCGAGAAGGGGGGCGAGCGATATCGAGTTCGCCCGACGCATCAAGCGCTCGCCGTTCGTCCACAACTCGTAGGCGAGGCCGGCGCCCAGAAGGACGAGCGCGAAGCTGGCCGATGCGAACAGCGTTAGCGCAAACGCGGCGACTGCGATCACGGCAAGGGGGACGTCGCTCACGAACGCGCGGCCAAGCCGGATGACGGCCCTTGCGACGATCGCTCCGACCGCGGCCTTGAGCCCGTAGAAGATCTCGTCGAGGTTGTCGGCGAGAGCTGCCTCGACGTAGAGCACCGAGAGCCCGAGCATGAGTAAGAAGCCAGGCAGCATGAACCCGAGGCCCGCAAGAAACGCGCCCCACTTTCCGCCGCGAAGACGACCGAAGTAGATGCACAGCTCGGTCGCCTCGGGGCCCGGGAGGACTTGATAAACGGCAAGCGTCTTCGCAAACGTTGTCTCGGAGACCCAGCCCTCCTCGTCGACGAACTCGCGCTTCATCGCTGCGATCTGCGCGGCCGGCCCACCCCAAGCCAGGCATCCGAGCTTCAGGAAGCGCAAAAAGATCGACCCAAGGGGATCAGGATGGCCCGCGGCTGAAGTGGGGGGAGACGACGAGCTCAGAGGACGGGAGCGTAGTCTCGGAGGCCCCGATCACAAAACCTCAGGAGGCAGCTTTGATCACCAAAGTCGACTTCATCGGCGTTCCGTCCCAGGACGCCGACCGCGCCAAGCAGTTCTACGTCGAAACGCTCGGGCTGCGGCAGGACCCCAACGCCGCGTACGACTTCTGGGCCGGCGACACCTGCTTCGGCATCTGGGAGCCCGAGAAGTTCGGCATGGAGTTCGCACCGCAGCGAAACGGGCACCCCGCGATGCACGTCGACGACGTCGCTGCCGCGCGGCAGGAGCTCGAGGCGAAGGGCGTCGAGTTCCTGGGCGAGACGCTCGACACGGGCGTCTGCCACATGGCGCTCCTTCGCGATCCGGACGGGAACGACCTCATGCTCCACAGCCGCTACGCCCCTTACGAGAGCTAGCAGGGCAGGTCTAGTCGCTCTGGAGCGAATCCTACGGACGGGAGCGCCCGGTCGCGCCGCTCAGGCAGGGACGGCTGCGCGCTTGCGCGCCCGGAAGCGGCCCCGCAGGCCGTTCGCGCGCTTGCGGTCCTTGAGGATCCGCTGCGCCGCGTTGTGTCCTGAGGCGGCCATGACGCCGCCGCCGGGGTGCGTGCCGGCGCCGCAGAGGTAGAGGCCCTCGAGCGGCGTCGCGTACTGCGCGAGCATGGGGGAGGGGCGCATGAAGGCCATCTGAGCGAGGTCCTGCTCGCCCTGGAAGATCGATCCGCCCTGGAGGCCGAAGATGTCCTCGAGGTCCGGCGGCGCGAGAACCTCACGCTCCATGATCGCGCCGGGAAGGTTGGGCGCGAACTGCGCCATGTTCTCGACGCACTTGTCGGCGTAGCGCTCGCGGGCGCCGTCGGGCCACTCCTCGTGAGTGGGCGGGCCGTACTGGGTGAACATCGTCGCGATCCAGCGGTCGTCGTCGGTGAGCGATGGATCGATCGAGCTCGGCACCTCGAGCTCGGTGTACGGGTTGGCGGAAGGCTCGCCGCGGACTGCGTCCTGCCACGCGCGCTCGAGGTAGTCGAGCGACGGGCAGTAGTTCACGCCGGCCGTCAGCAGGTGCTTCGAGTCCTCTTCGGAGAGCCCCTCGTAGACGGGGGGCTCCGAGAGGACCATGTTCACCTTCACCGAGGCGCCGCGCGTGCGGTAGGCCTCCATGTCCTCCGTGACCTCGTCGGGGAAGTTGTCGCCGCCGGCGAGATCGAGGATCGTGGTCTTTGGGTGAGCGCCCGAGGCGACGATCGGCGCCGTGTGGACGGTGCCGTCGGCGAGCGTGACGCCGGTGACGCGGCCGCCGGCCGAGTCGATCGAGGCGACCTCGGCGTCGGTCTGGATCTCTGCGCCCGCGGCGCGCGCGCTTGAGGCGATCGCCTCGGAGATGGCGCCCATGCCGCCGATCACCTGGCCCCACGAGCCGACGTTGCCGTCGAGCTCGCCGAGCGCGTGGTGGAGAAGGTTGTAGGCGGTGCCGGGGGTGTAGGGGCCGGCCCAGACGCCGACCACGCCGGTCGAGGCGATCGACCCCTTCAGGTAGTCGTTCTCGAAGAAGGTGTCGAGCATGTCGCCGACCGACATCGTGAAGATGCGGACCAGCTTCTGGACGTCGCGCTGGGACATGCCGGCGATGCGGCCGGCCTCCTTGAGGATCCCCGCGATGTCGACGGGTGCCTTCGAGCCCAAGCGCGGGGGGCTGGCGGACCATCATCGGCCGAACGAAGCCGGCGGCCATGAAGAGGAGCTCCTCGAACTCCTCGTAGCGCGCGGCGTCCTTCTTGGAGAACTTGGCGATCGATTCGCACGTCTTCTGAACGTCGTCGTGGAAGATGATCGGCCCGTCGGGCGTCATTGCCGCGTAGGCCGGGTCGAGCGGGTACGCCCTGTAGCCGTGGCTCTTCAGCTCGAGGTCGGCGACGACCTTGGGCTGGAGCATGGAGACGACGTAGGAGGCGCGCGAGACGCGGGCGCCGGGCCAGACCTCCTCGGTCACGCAGGCGCCACCGAGGATGGGGCGGCGCTCCAGGATGAGCGTCCTGAGGCCCGCTTTCGCGAGGTAGGCGCCCGTGGTCAGGCCGTTATGCCCGCCTCCGACCACGATCGCGTCCCAGGTGCCCATGTGGACAACAGGCTAGCACATTCGTTGGATTGACTACAAAGTCAATGAGAGGTAGGATGTCGTGCGTGACGCGCCTTCAGGAACTCGCCAAGGAGCACCTGATGCTCCATTTCTCGGACATGAGCGTGGCCGCGGAGGACATCCCCGTGATCGTGCGCGGCGAGGGCTCCCACGTCTACGACGACGACGGGAACCGCTACATCGACGGCCTCTCGGGCCTCTACTGCCTCAACCTGGGGCACTCGCACGGCGAGGAGCTTGGCGCCAAGGCGGCGGCGCAGATGTCGACTCTTGCCTACACGTCGAACTGGACCGTCGCTCACCCGCCGGCGATCGAGCTGGCGACGAAGCTCGCCGAGCTGGCGCCGGACGGCTTGGAGCGCGCGTTTTTCACCTCCGGTGGAGCGGAAGCGGTCGAGTCCGCCTACAAGATGGCCGTTCAGTACCACCAGGCGAACGGGCAGCCCACCCGCCGCAAGGTGATCGCCCGCCGCGACGCGTACCACGGCGTTTCCCTCGGCGCACTCTCCTTCACCGGGATCCCGGTCTGCCGCACTGCCTTCGAGCCGCTCGCGGTTCCGACCTCTCACGTCTCTTCCACGAACGCGTACCGGCATCCCGCGGGAGGTGGCGATGAGGCCGCCTTCACGAAGGCACTCCTCGACGAGATCGAGAGCATGATCGAGTTCGAGCAGCCGGAGACGATCGCGATGATCATCATGGAGCCGGTGCAAAACGCGGGCGGTTCGATCGTGCCGCCCGCCGGCTACTGGCAGGGTCTTCGCGAGATCACGGAGCGCCACGGGATTCTTCTCCTCTCCGATGAGGTCATCTGCGCCTTCGGGCGCCTCGGCACCTGGTTCGGCGCTCAGCGCCTCGACTACTCGCCCGACATGATCACCTTCGCCAAGGGCCTGACCGGCGCGCACGCGGCGATGGGCGGAGTTCTCATCTCCGACAAGGTCGCTGAGCCCTTTCTCACGGGCAAGGCGGACTACCTCCACGGCATCACCTTCGGCGGCCATCCGGTCGGCTCCGCGATCGCGCTCGGCGCGATCGAGATCTACGAGCGCGAGGGGATCCTTCAGAGCGTTCTCGACAACGAGCCCAAGGCGCGCGAGATGCTCGAGGGGCTCAAGGACATCCCGATCGTCGGCGACGTCCGCGGCATGGGCCACTTCTTCGCCATCGAGGTCGTGAAGGACCAAGCGACCAAGGAGCCGCTTTCAGACACCGAAGCCAACTGGCTTCTCAAACGCGTCCTCTCGGACCGCCTGTTGGAGCGCGGCCTGCTGTGCCGCCTCGACGACCGAGCCGAGCCGATCGTCCAGATCGCACCGCCGCTCGTCGGCGACATGGCGCTCTTCGAGGAGATCACTGCGTCCCTGCGCGACGGCCTGTCCCATGCAGCCGAGCTCCTCGAAGGCGGAGTCCCGGCCGAGCTCGCCGCCTAGCGGCTATCCGCGCTCAGAAGCCCGTTTCGATGGGGGACACACATCCGTTACAAGATCGGGCGGGGTTGTACCGCCATACGCGGCACAACTCCGACCTCGTTCACCGCGAGACGCCGGTGGCGCTCTCATTAGTGAGCCGTTGTTCGTGCCTGCCGCGACAGCGAGCTCGCAGCTACCGCCGCGCCACGGCGTCCGCCGCCACGACGCCCGCCGGGCCCGCGATCAGCGGGTTCACCTCGATCAGGCTGAGCCCCTCCTCGAAGATCAGCTCGCCGATGCGCGATGCGGCGATCGCGATGGTTGCGATGTCGACCTCGGGCGTTCCGCGACCCCCTTGGAGAAGAGCAGCGCCACGCAGACCCTCGAGCGCGCTCTCGACGTAGGCGGGCGAAGCGGGCAGGGGGATCACGGCGACGTCGTCGAGCGCCTCCGTCCAGATGCCGCCAATGCCGATGACGAGCGCCGGCACGACCGCGTCGGTCCGGGCGGCGACGATCAGCTCAATCCCGCCCGGCGGGGCCATCTCCTCGAGGAGGAGCTCTGCGCCCACGGCCTCGGGGAGGGAGAGGATCCGTACGGCCTCGCGGACGAGGTCCGGCCCGGTCTCGATGCCGAGCGAGATCGCCCCGATCTCGGACTTGTGCTGAATCGTCGGGCCCGAGAGCTTGAGGGCGAGTGGCCACTCCAACCCGTGAGCGGCGCGAACGCATTCCTCGGCGCTCCGCGCGCTGCGGCCCTCGGGTACCGGTACGCCAGCCGCATGAAGTAGCCCCTTCGCCCCGGCCTCCGAGAGCCACAGCCCCGGCTCCGGGCGTCCGGGCGCGGCTTTGGCAGCGATCTCCCGGAGTCGGTCAGGGCTCGCCGGCGAGCGGCGCAGCTCCCGCGCACAAAGGATCGCGGTCGAGACGCCGCCGACCGAAGCGATGCCGTGCGCTCCGAGCTCCTGCGCGATCTCTCCGTCGGTCAGCTCGGGGAGGGTCGAAGCCATGAGCGGGGCGGCGTCCGCGCGGTCGAGCCCTTCCGCGATCCCCGCGCGGTGTGCGATCCACGACGCCTCGGAATCGGCTGGCAGGTCTTGCGGCGTGTCGTGAATCACGAGCACCTGGTTGATGCCCGGGTCGGATCCGGCAATCTCGACGATCTCCGCCAGCAGCGCGGTCTCTGCCCAGATGAGCGCCGTGTAGTCGAGCGGGTTTGCGACGGTCGCGGCCTCCGGCAAGAGCCCTCGGAGCTTGTCGCGAGTCGTTTCGGCCAGGGCCGGCAGCTCGACGCCCATGCGGTCGGCCTCGTCGGCTGCGATTCCCGAGTCGCCTCCCGAGCAGGTGAGGATCGCAAGGCCGCCGTTTCCGTGCGGCCGAGCCCGCGGCTCGGCCAGGACGCGAGCGAGCTCGAGCAGCTCGTGCGGGTTGCGCGCCCACGACGCGCCCGCCTCCTCGATCAGCGCCCGGAAGACTCGCTCGTCGCCCGCGAGCGCGCCGGTGTGCGCAGCTCCTGCGGCGGCTCCCGCCTCGGAAGCCCCGGCTTTCAGCACCGCCACACCGATCTGGCGCTCGGCGCAGCAGGCGAGCGCCTCGGCGAGTTTTCGGCCGTCCCCGTCCGATTCGAGGAACATCGCGACCGAGCCGACGCCGTCGCGCTCGCACAGGGCAAAGAGCCAGTCGGCCGGGTCGCAGACCGCGCCGTTGCCCGTCGAGATCACCGTGTGGAAGTTGATGCCGCGGCGCGAGTTGAGCGCGTTCACCGCGACGTTGCCGCTCTGCGAGATCATCGCGACGGGACCGGCGGGCAGGGGCTGGACGGCGTCACCCCAGATCGCCGTGTTGTTTGCAAACGAAATGATCCCGTTCCCGTTCGGCCCGCAGATGGGGAACGCGCGCTTGAGCGCGGTCTCGCGCAACTCCCGCTCGAGCTCGCGGCCGCCCTCAATCTCGCCAAAGCCTGCGGAGATCACGATCGCGCCGCCGCATCCAGTATCGGCCGCCGACTCGACCGTTGACGGCACATGTGGCGCGGGGACCGCGACGGCGACCGCGTCAGCGGGCTCCGGCAGGTCGGCGAGCGAGGCGAAGCAGGGGATGCCCCGGATTTCGTCGCGGCGCGGGTTCACGCCCCAGACCGGTCCGTCGAAGCCGATCCGCTCGAGATTGCGCAAGATGATGTCGCCGTACGAGCTGGGGCGATCAGTTGCCCCGACTACCGCGATGGAACGAGGCTCGAGCAGGCGGTCGAGCTCCATCACACCTACCTGCACACGCTGCTTTCGCAGCTCAAGCTGCTCATCACCCACCGACCTAATGCAGCATCCGCTCGACGCCGCGGCGCTCGAGGCCGCGGGTAACGACGAGCCGCTGGATCTCCGAGGTGCCCTCCCAGATCCGATCAACGCGAAGCTCGCGCAGGAAGCGCTCGGCGACGTTGGAGCGGAGGTAGCCGCGGCCGCCGAACGCCTGGACACACCGGTCCGCGCAGACCCAGGCGCGCTCCGAGGCGAAGAGCTTCGCCATCGAAGCCTTGTTGTGGACGAGCTTGAGGTCGGCGCCTCGATCGGAGAGCAGGGCGACCTGGAAGGTGAGAAGGCGCGCCGCCGCGGCGTCGGCCGCCGAGTCGGCGAGCGGGAAGGAGACGCCCTGGTAGTCGAGGATGCGGCTGCCGCCTTGCTCGCGCCCGGCCGCCCAGTCGACCGTCTCGTCGAGAAGGCGCCACATCGCCCCGACGCAGCGGGCGGCGATGCCCAAGCGCTCCTCCATGAACCAGGCGCGCTGAAGGTCGTTGCCCTCGCCGACCCCGCCGATGACCGAGTCCTCGGCCAGCTCGACGTCGGTGAAGAGGAAGGTGGGGTGTCCGTCCGGGTAGGAGTGGGTAAAGGCCGGGTCGTCGATCATCTCGACGCCGGCAGCGTCGGCGTCGACCGCGAAGAGGGTCGGAAGCTTGTGGTCGCCGTCGATCACGTTGGCCATCACGACCAGGACCGCGGCGACGTCGCCCGTCGTGACGAACCACTTCTCGCCGTTCAGGCGAAAGCCGTCGGCGGTGCGCTCAGCAGTGGCCGCGATGCGGCTGGGGTCAGAGCCGGCATCTCGCTCGGTGACGGCGTACGCGTCGCGGATCTCGCCGCGGAGCGCGGGGAGGAGGTAGCGCTCGACCTGCGCCTCAGAAGCGTGATGCCAGACGTTGTAGGCGTTCGGGATGTGCCAGTGGATCGCGTTGGTGGAGCGGCCGAACTGCTCTTCGACCAGCGCCCACTCGAGCGTCGACCAGCCCTGGCCGCCGTGCTCGGGCTTGTGGAGGCCGCCTACGAGTCCCGCGTCGACCGCCTCGGCCTTGACGTGGTCGATCGCGTCCTGGGGGAGCCGCCCAAGGTGGCGCTCGGCCTCCTCCTCGAGCGGGATGAGCACGTCCTCGACAAACCGGCGCGAGCGCGCCTGGATGTCGCGAGCCCTGTCCGTGAGCTCGAAGGGGATTTCCTCGACCGTTTCGATAAGCGTGCTTGCTTCCATCGCGAAGACACTCTAACATGAGATAGCGCAGTTGACTACAAGATCAACGATCATGACTGAGAACGGCACACTCCCCCTCGATCCAGGCGACGTCGAGTTGACGCTCCGCCCGGTCGAGCGCGCCACGATGCTCCCGCCGGCGTCGTTCGCGGACCCCGCCGTCCTTGCGTGGGAGATCGAGCACCTCTACGGAGCCTGGGTGTGTCTGGGGCACGCTTCGCTCGTCGCCGAGCCGGGCAGCTACCTGATGCGCGAGATCGGCCAGACCAGCGTCTTCGCGCTGGCGGATGAGGACGGCGCGCCGCGAGTCTTTCTCAACACCTGCCGCCATCGGGGCTCCCGGCTCGTCGAGGAGACGGAAGGGCAGGTCCGAAGGCGCATCCAGTGCCCGTACCACGCCTGGTCCTACGGCCTGGACGGAAGCCTGGCCGCCGCGCCCCACATGGACGCGGTCGAGGACTTCGACCGCACCTGCTTCGGGCTGATCGAGGTCAGGAGCGCGGTCGTCTCGGGGCTCCTCCTGGCCGACCTGAGCGGCGAGGCGGACGACCCGGTCGAGCATGTCGGCGACCTGGGCACACGCCTCGCGGGCTGGCAGCTCTCGGATCTTCGGCGTGCCGGGTCGCGAACATATGAGGTCGAGGCGAACTGGAAGGCGATCGGCGAGAACTACAACGAGTGCCTCCACTGCCCGGGCGTCCACCCGGAGCTGAACGCGCTCTCCGATTACCGCTCAGGCAATTCCCAGTCGGGGCCGGGCGCCTGGTGCGGAGGCTCGATGGCGCTCAACGAGGGCGCCGACACGATGGGCCGCAACGGCCACGCCGAGCGCCCGCCGATCACGGGCCTCGACCCAGCCGAGCACCACTCCGTCTACTACTTCGCGCTCTTCCCGAACGCGCTCATCTCGCTCCACCCCGACTACGTGATGCTCCACACCCTGTGGCCGCGCGCGGTCGACAAGACGGATGTGATCTGCGAGTGGTACTTCGAGCCCTCGACGATCGACGCCGACGGCTTCGACCCCTCGGACGCGGTCGACTTCTGGGACCAGGTCAACCGCGAGGACTGGCGGGTCTGCGAGCTGACGCAGAAGGGCGTTCGCGCCCGCGGCTACACCGCAGGGCGCTACTCCGCCGACGAGGGCGACGTCCATGCCTTTGACGCGATGGTTGCCGAGCGCTACATGGAGGCGCTCCGAGCCGAGTGAGGTGAGAGGGTGAGCGCCGTGGCCACGGAAACCGCAGACCGCATCCTGGACGCAGCCTGCGAGATCATCGCGGAGGAGGGGATCGACGAGGTGCGGATCGCGCGGGTCGCAACGCGCGCGCGGGCATCTTCCGGCCTGGTCCACCACTACTTCTCGACGCGCGAGGAGCTCCTTGAGCAAGCGCTCGTCCACTCGTTCGAAAGGGCCGGCGACGACCGCTTCGGCGATGAGTCTCATCCGCCGCCCGGATCGGCAACCGAGACGTTCGGCCTCGCGATCCGCGAGTGCCTGCCGTTCGCCGGCGAGTCGGAGCGTGAGTGGGTCCTGTGGGTGGAGCTCTGGCTCCGCGCCGTGCGTGAGCCTGGCCTGCGCGAGGTCGCGGCCAAGCTCTATGACCGCTACCGGCGCTGGCTCGCCGCGATGATTCGCGCCGGGGCCGACAGCGGCGAGTTCACGCTCGAGCGCGATCCCGAGGAGATCGCCGACATCGCCATGGCGCTCCTCGACGGCGCCGGAATCCGCGCGATGGTCGCCGATCCCGCCATGGACGTCGAGGCGGGCCGCGCGCTCGTTGCGGGCACTACTCGCGCCGCTCTTGGGAGTTGAGCCGGAGGCCTTGGCGTGAGCTTAATTGCGGGTCAAAGAGCATCGGAGTAGCGTGAATCGCCGAGTGACAGTCATCGACCTCGGCGCACCCTTTACCCGGCGGCAGGCGTTGCAGGCAGCAGCGGTCGGAGCGCTGGGCGCCTATGGGCTTTCTGGCTGCACGGTCTCGCGCCCGATCGACACGCCGGAGGGCGGCATATCGGTCAAGCCGAAGATCGACGGCGACCTTCTGATCTACAACTGGTCGCAGTACATGGACCCCGAGATCAAGAAGGGGTTCGCCGAGGAGTACGGGGTCGAGGTGAACGAGATCAACTTCGACAACCTCGAGGCGATGGTGACCAAGCTCCGGGCGGGCGGCCAGTACGACCTGATCTGGCCGACGCCCGAGTACGCGTACCGCCTGAACGCCGAGGGGCTCCTTGCCCACTTCGATCGCTCCGACCTCAAGAACGAAAAGGGGATCTCGTCGTACTACGACTCAGGCTGGTGGGACCCCGACTCGAAGATCTCCGTTCCCTACACCTACTACACGACCGGCATCGCCTGGCGCGACGACGAGGTCTCGGGCATGACGGGGTCGTGGAACGACCTAACGAACCCCGACGGCGAGGGGCGCATGTTCATCCTCGACGACTACCAGGAGGGGATCGGCCAGGCGAACCTGATCAACGGCTGGGATCTCAACACGAACGACGCCAACGAGCTCGAGATCTCGAAGGAGACGCTCCTCGACCAAAAGGAGTTCGCGCGCGGGATCTCGACCAGCTCGACCCAGAACCTGGTGAACGGGACGGCCGCGATCCACCAGGCATGGAACGGCGACATCGTGAACGTCAGGAACCAGGTCGACAACCCCGAGGTCTTCAAGTACGAGACCTGCGAGGAAGGCGTCCCGGTCGGAACCGACCTCATGTGCATCCCGGTCACGGCGCGCAGCCCTGGCACGGCCTTGACGTTCATCGACTGGATCATCACCCCGGAGAACGCTGCCCAGAACGTGATGTGGAACGGCTACCCGCAGCCGGTGGATGGAGGGCGCGAGGCGTTCGCCGAGCTGGTCAAGGAGGAGCCCTCGATCGACGTCGACCTTGCGCAGCTCGAGGACAGCGCCTTGGAGTACCGGCTCGACGATCCGGATGACCGGCGCTTTTGGAGCCAGATCTGGACCGAGGTGAAAGCCACGTGACCGCGCGGGCGAGCGGGTTCTGGTCCCGATTTCTCCTGCCCGGCGGCCTCTGGCTCCTTCTGCTCTTCGCAATTCCGCTCTCGCCTCGTCCTCGCGCTGTCGTTCGGGTTCACGCGACGACCTCGGCCGCGCCGTGTACGCGTTCGAGCTCGACAACTACGCGGACGCCTTCGACCCGCTCTACATCCCGGTGCTCCTGCGATCCGTCGGCTTCGCGCTCGCGACAGTCGTGTTTTGCCTCGCCCTGGGTTACCCGATCGCGTATTACATCGCCCGCTACGGGGGCTCGAAGAAGCACATCCTGATCGCGCTGTTGGTGATCCCATTCTTCGTCAATTACCTCGTCCGTACCTACGCGTGGGTGGCGCTGCTCGCCGACGAAGGTCTCATCAATTCGGCGCTCAGCTCGCTCAGCATCTCGGAGTCGGGTCTGCAGCTGATCAACACGCCCTACGCGGTGATTGGCGGCCTCGTCTACGGCTACCTCGTGTTCATGATCCTGCCGATCTACGCCTCGCTCGAGCGCATGGACCCGTCGCTGGTCGAGGCGGGCAAGGACCTCTTCGGCCGTCCGTTCCAGACCTTCATCCACGTGACGCTGCCGCAGACGAAGCAGGGGATCCTTGCCGGCTGTGTCCTGGTCTTCCTGCCCGCAGTCGGCGACTTCGTCTCGGCCCAGCTTCTGGGCGGCCCTGATACCTACATGGTCGGCAACCTGATCCAAGACCAGTTCTTCACCGCGAACAACTGGCCGTTCGGCTCGGCGCTGACCGTGGTGATGATGATCTTCCTCGCGTTCTGGATGGTGGGCTATCTGCGATCGGCCGCCCGCGAAGCCCGCGACCCGGTGGGAGCCTGATGGCCTTCGATCGACCTCGCTTCCTGCGCGTCTACTCGTTCTTCGTGTACGCGTTCCTGTTTCTGCCGATCGCGGTCGTCGTCCTATTCTCGTTCAACTCGGTCAAGTCGCTCCAGTCGTTCCAAGGCTTTTCGCTTCAGTGGTACGAGGAGTTCCTGAACGACTCGACCCTTCGCGAGTCCCTCTTCGTCTCGCTCGAGATCGCAGTGATCACGATGATCGTCGCGACGCTCCTGGGCACCGCGCTCGCGATCGGCCTCGTGCGGGCCCGAACCCGCTGGAGCCCCGCGGCCAACGTCTTGATGTTGATCCCCCTCGTGACCCCCGAGATCGTCGCGGGCATCTCCGCGCTCATCATCTTCAGCCAGCTGGGCATCCAGCTCTCGTTCTGGACGATCGTGATCGCCCACATCACGTTCTCGATCTCCTACGTGACGATCGTGGTGCGCGGGCGCCTCGCCTCGATGGGCGATGAGGTCGAGCAGGCCGCGATGGACCTGGGCGCGACCCGCTTCGGTGCGGTGCGCCTGGTGCTCATTCCCGAGCTCTGGCCGGCGGTCGTGGCGGCCGGGCTCCTCGTCTTCGCGCTCTCGTTCGACGACTTCGTGATCTCGTTCTTCACCACGGGCGAGGACGTCCAGCCGCTGCCCGTGCGGATCTGGTCGGCGATCCGCTTTGGGGTCTCGCCGACTATCAACGCGATCGGGACGCTCATGATGGTCGTCTCGATCACGGCCGTCGTCGCCGCTGTCCTGCTCCCGCGCTTCTTCGGGCGCAAGGAGAGCGGCTCAAGGTTCTGACCGGACAGGAGAGAGGATGAGTGACTTGACCGCTGACGCGATCACGATCGAGGGTGTGACGAAGCGCTTCGGCGACTTCACGGCGGTCGACAACATCGACCTGTCGATCCCGAAGGGCGAGTTCTTCAGCCTGCTCGGGCCCGTCGGGCTGCGGCAAGACGACGACGTTGCGGATGCTCGCCGGCTTCGAGGTGCCGACCGAGGGCCACATCCTCCTCGAGGGCGAGCCGGTCGAGGACGTGCCGCCGTACGAGCGGAACGTGAACATGGTCTTCCAGAGCTACGCGCTCTTCGGCCATCTCGACGTTGCGGGGAACGTCGCCTTCGGGCTCAAGCGAAAGAAGCGGCCGAAGGAGGAGATCGAGCAGCGTGTGGCCGATGCGCTCGAACTGGTCGGGCTGGCCGACCGGGCACACGACCGGCCCAACAGGCTCTCTGGCGGGCAGCGACAACGCGTCGCCTTGGCCCGCGCACTCGTCAACCGCCCGGCCGTGCTGCTCCTCGACGAGCCGCTCGGCGCGCTCGACCTCAAGCTACGGCGCCAGATGCAGGTCGAGCTCAAGCAGATCCAGCGCGAGGTGGGGATCACGTTCGTCTACGTGACCCACGACCAGGAGGAGGCGCTTTCGATGTCCGACCGGATCGCGGTCATGTCGGGCGGGAAGATCGCGCAATGCGGCCCGCCGGAGGAGATCTACGAACAGCCCACCGGCGAGTTCGTCGCAGGGTTCATCGGCATCTCGAACCTGATCGAGGGTCAGGTCACGGGAAACGGCGAGGTCAAGATCGCAACCGGGCAGACCGTTCCCGCCCCGGTGCCCGCGGGATGCGGGGCCGGCGACACGGTTCAGGTCTCGGTACGGCCGGAGAAGATTGCAATCGACGATGAGATCGAGGAGGGCATGGTCAGCATCGAGGGGACGATCGAAGGTCGCGTCTACCTCGGCGTTTCGACTCAGATCACCGTCGGCCTGGGCAACGGCTCACGGCTCGTTGCGCTCGAGCAGGCCACCTACCGCGCCTCTGCCGAGGATCGCTGGGAACCAGGGATGACGATCAAGCTCGGCTGGCACGCCGAGAACTCGATCGTCCTGCGCTGAGTGCTCTAGCGCCCGTGGTGAACGGCCTCGATGTTGTTCCCGTCGGGGTCGAGGACGAAGGCACCGTAGTAGCCGGCGTGGTACTCGGGCCGCTCGCCCGGCCCGCCGTTGTCGCGGTAGCCCGCGGCGACCGCGGCCTCGTGAAAGCGGTGGACGTCGTCGCGTTCCGGGACGGGGAAGGCCAGGTGGAGGTTCTCCGTCGGCGGCCGGCCGTCGGCGACGAGCGAGAACGTGCCCCAGGCGCCGCGAAACGGCTGGCGCTCACCTGAAGGCGTCCCGCCGCGGATGCCCACGTACCGGGCGATGGCGCTGTAGAAGGCAGTCGACGCCGAGAGGTCGGAGACGCCGATCCACAGGTGGTCGACGTTGCCGCGACGGAGGTCTGAGTGGTGAACCGCCTCGACGCTGTTCCCGTCGGGGTCGAGCAGGAACGAGCCGTAGTAGTCGTCGCTGTAGATGGTGCGCGGCCCGGGCTCGCCGTCACTCTCGTAGCCGGCCTCGGTGCCGACGCGCCAGAACTCGTCCACGTGCTCTCGCGACGGCGAGACGAAGCCGACGTGGAGATGGCGCGTGACCGGCCTCTCCGCTGACGCAAGCCCGATCGCGAAGTCGTCCCATTCGGTGATGTCGTCGCCCTCGTGCGTAAGGGGCACGTCAATCGCCTCGAGGACCGTGCGGTAGAAGCGCTCGGAGGCCGCGCGATCGGAGAAGCGGATCCCGACGTGGTCGTACATCAGCGCCTGAGCGTCCATTGGTTGCAAAGGAAGGGCTCGCCCTTGTAGGTGACTTCCTCGGAGCCCACGAGCTCGAAGCCCGCGCGGGCGCAGAGCGCGTTCGACGGTTTGTTCGAGGCGCCGGGGAAGGCGTGGATCACCGGGAAGCGCCCGTCCGAGCGGGCGCGGTCGAGCATCATCGCCAGCGCGCGGGTCGCGATGCGCTCGCCCTGGCGCTCGGGTACGACCATCCACCCGACCTCGTGCTCATTGCGCCCTTCTGCCTCGTGAGGCCAGACGCCGATCACGCCGACCGGCTCACCTTCGTCCTCGATCACGAACCACCAGTCGCCGCCCTCCACGGTTGCGAGTCGCCGGGCGTGAGTCTCTTGCAACGTCTCCGGCGCGACGACGCCGCCGAGTTCGGCCATGACGACGGGATCGGTCTCCAGCCGCTCGGTGAACCAAGCGTCCGCGTCCGTGTAGTCGCGGAGCTCCACTATGCCGCGCGGGCGGCAATGGCACGCGCAAGCCGTCCCGCGCCGTCTGGGAACTGGTCGAAGTACAGGTTGGGCTCGACCGCCTCGAGCTCCAGCAGGACCGGCGTGCCGTCGGCGTCGCGAAGCATGTCCACCCGGGCGTAGAGGGGGAGATACTCGAACCGCTCGGTGATGTGGCGGACGATGTGCTCCGCAAGCTCGAGCTCGTCGGACTCATACGTGCCGGCGAGGACGAGCTCCGGGTCGTACATGGCTTCGGCGACCATCAGGTCGGTCGTCCGCACGGGCGCAACCTCGTCGGGCCTAGAGCACCGAGCTCTTTCGAAGCGAGTGGCTGAATTCGCCGTCGATGAAGACGAGCGCCGTCTCGCCATGCTCGTCGACCGACGCCAGGAACGGCTGGACCATCGCGGTCCGTCCGCTTTCGTGGATCGTCGCGATGAGCGCCCGCGCCTCGTCCTGGAGAGACGGGCCGAACCGCCCCGTGTCGCGGGCCCCGGCCGAGACGGAGGGCTTCACGATCACCTCGCGCTCGTCGCCGGCCCATTCGTCACCGGGCTCGATAAACGCTGTCTCGACGACGGGGAGCCCCGCCGCGGCCATGTCGGCGACGTATGACTTGTCGGAGTTCCAGCGCAGAAGGTCCGCCGAGTTGTGGAGGTTCGGGCCCGCCGCCTCCGCCCAGGCGATGAACTCGCCGCGGCGGTAGCTGTAGTCCCATGGCGAGCGGACGGCGACGGCGTCGAATCCGGACCACTCGATCTCCGCGTCCCAGGGCTCGTAGGTCACATCGGCGCCAAGGTTGCGGAGCTCTTCAGCGACCACCTGGTCGTCGGTGAACTGGTCCGGCATGATCCGGCATGTCGCAAGCGCGATTCGCATTGCGCCCAGGCTAGAGGCCCGCGGCCTAGACTCGGCGCGAATGGTCCTCACGGCCTCGATCATCGGCCTCTTCATCCTGCCGAGCCCTTGGAACGTGGTCCTGTTCGGCCTCGCCGTGTTCTTCGAGATCGGCGAGGTCTACCTGTGGATGCGCTTCCTGGAGCGCTACCGGGTGCGAGGCGGCGCCGAGGGGATGGTGGGGAAGCGCGCGACCGTGCTCGAGGCGTGCGACCCGGACGGGCTCGTGCGGGTCCGAGGCGAGGTTTGGAAGGCGCGCGCGGACGGTGCCGCACTGGGCGAGGGAGAGCGAGCCACCGTGCTCGCGGTGGACGGCCTCACCGTGACTGTGAGCGGCGAGAGCCGTTAACGAAGAGCGTCGAAGAGGGCAACCGCAAGGGTGCGGCAGGCCCTCGGCGGCTAGTCGTCGTCTCCGCCCGTCGAGGGCGTGAAGGTCTTACCCCCGCCCGAGAGCGCGCGGCGGACCACGGACGGCATTACGACGCGTGACGCCGCGGCAATGGCGTACGCACGCGGCACGTAGCGCTCGGCCTTGCCGCCGGGCCCTGCGTCCATGATCGCCTCGGCCACCTTCTCGGGTGTCGAGACGATCCAGCGCGTGTGGGGCTTGTCCACGAGTTCCTTCTGCGGAAACCCCTCGGTTTCGACGAAGCCCGGAAGGACCATGCCGACGTGCACCCCGTGGTCGCGCTCCTCGAGGTGGAGCGCGTCCGTCCAGCCCGCGAGCGCGAACTTCGAGGCCGAGTAGGCGCCGGAGTTGGCACGCGAGACGCGGCCTGCCGTCGAGGCGACGTTCACGATCGAGCTGGGCGCCGAGCGGCGGAGGACGGGGAGGAGGGCCTCGGTCAACCGCGCGACCGACTCGAAGTTGAGCTTCATGTGGCGCTCCAGGTTTTCCCAGCCGGTGTCGCCGAAGGTGCCGCGCCATGCGGCACCTGCGTTGTTCACCAAGAGATCGAGGCGGCCGTGCTCGGCCTCGACCCGCTCGGCGACCTTCGCCGGCGCGTCCTCCTCGGTCAGATCGAGCGCGATCACCGTGGCGCCGCCGATCTCATCGGCGACGGCGTCCATGCGGTCCTGCCGGCGCGCGACCAGGATCAATTTCGCTCCGGGCTCGCGAGCGATCCGCTTCGCGGTCGCCTCGCCGATGCCGCTGGAAGCGCCTGTCACGAGTGCGATCACGCCGGGCACGCTAGCGCAGGCCGCTGGTAAATTCCGATGCCTAGGGCGCTTAGCTCAGTTGGGAGAGCGCCGCCTCGACAAGGCGGAGGTCACTGGTTCGAGCCCAGTAGTGCCCATCTAGACGACCTCTCGCAGCCGCGGCCTTCTTCTCAGCGGCCTCAGTCCGCGTGTGTCATTTGGCGACCGCTCAGCGAACGCGGAAGTACACACTGACTCCGCTCACATACCGCTTTCGACGAGAAGCGCCTTAGTCGAGCTACTCCGACAGCCCGGCGGCTTCGAGGGCCTCGTCCCGATCGAGGAAGACGCGCCGCTTGGTGATCGTGTCGCTCGCGACCCAGAAGACGAACCAGCCTCTCTGCCTGACCTCTGCGTGGCTTTCCTTTCCTCGGACTGTAAGGACTCCCCCGACCAAGACTCGACCGTCCGATGCCTCGCGGATCTCGTCGGGCTCGCCGTGGATGCTCTCCCACGGTTCCAGGACCCGCTGGAACCATGCCCTGACCGCGTCCCGTCCCCAGTAGACCTGAGGAACCTCCGATCCGAACATTGCGTCCTCCCACTCGACGTCGAAGCTGACCGTCGCTATTAACGCCTCAACATCGCCTCGGTTGAACGCCGCGATGTGCTCGTGGATGATCCTGAGGTTCTCCTGCGACATCGTCCACGCAGTATCGCGCGGACGATCGTCGCCCGCACTGCCAGAGCGGGCACCCTTCAACGGATATCCGGAGGGCGGTTTCGCGCTGTCCTGGATCGAGGTGGTGGCATGACTCGCCCAGAGCACAGCGCGTCGAGCTACTCCGACAGCCCGGCGGCTTCGAGGGCCTCGTCCCGATCGAGGAAGGCCTGAACGCTGGTCGCCCGCCCATCTTCGAGGGCCCAGACGTGCGCGACGTCTCGCTCCAGGTGGACCCCGCTTGCGCGGGCCTCGGCGATGAGACGGGCAAGCACGACGACATCGGAGCCCGCGTCCAGGTAGCGCTCTGGTTCGAAGCGCCACTCGGCCCAGACCTCGTCCACAATCGCGGTCCACTCCTCGACCCCCTTGCGGCCACGGAAGACGCTGGGAGTGTCCGGATAGAGCGGGGGAACCCGAATTTCGAAGTCCGGCGCGGCGTAGTCGGGAAACGCGGGCTCCACGTCACGCCGGGCGAAGAACTCGTAAAGCCTCTCGACGATCTCCACGTTCTCCTGCGACATCGCCCGCGCAGTATCTCGCGCCGGCTTGAGATGTGTGCTTTCCATGCAAAGCGCCACTACGGCGGCGGTACCTTGGCCAGCATGCGTATTCGTCGCGCCACCCCTGATGACGCCGCGGACGTCGCGCGGTTGCTTCACGACTTCAACACGGAGTACGACGCCTTCACACCGGGCGTTGAGGTGCTCACCCAGAACGCGCGGGACATGATCGCGAACGGGGACATGGTCGTCCTGCTTGCCGGCGACGGTCCCGATGGCCTCGCCGAGCTTCGCTTCCGCAAGTCGGTGTGGACGGCGCAACTGGATTGCTACCTCGAGGAGCTCTATGTCGTGCCGGCGCTGCGCGGCCAGGGGATCGGGCGAGCGATGCTGCGGGAAGCTATGGATGTCGCGCGTGTCGCCGGCGCGGCGCACATCGAGTTGGGGACCAGCGAGGACGACGAGGCGGCGCGAGCCTTGTACGAGAGCGAGGGCTTCACGAACCGCGAGGGTAACCCGGACGGGCCCGTGATGCTCTTCTACGAGCGGGAGCTCTGAGGGCGTCGCTGGCCAGGTGGCCAGTCGATCGCGCTTGGACTGGGCGTGCGGTGGGTAGTGGTGGGCGACCCGTATCCCGTCCACGGAAGGAGAGTCACATGTACATCGGACTCGGAGCCCTGCTCCTGATCATCATCATCATCATTCTCGTCACCTAAGCCGAACTCACCCACGAAGTTAAGGAGGCTCAGATGTACATCGGACTCGGGACCCTGCTCCTGATCATCATCATCATCATTCTCGTCACGTAGCGCGCACAGCGCGTACCGCCACTGCCCACGGCGCCGGGGCCCCGGGGCATACGGCTGTAGGCTCGCCGCCCGATGCTCGGCACCTACGTTTCGCTGGCACTCATCCTGGGGGCTTCGTTCGTCGTCGGTCAGGCGGTGTTCCGCGCCTGCGGACATCGCGAGCGCTCGCCGCTCGCCCCGGCCGTCGGCCTGGGACTCCTGTGCGCGGCCGCGTGGCTCGCCGCGGACCTGGCTTCGTCGGCCTGGGCCGGGCTCGGCGCAGCGGCGGTCCTCACGATCGTCAGCGCCACCCTTCTGCGCTTCGAGCCCGCGACCGGCCCGCTCGACGACGCTCTTCCAGCCGCGGTCGGAGCGGTCGTCCTTGGGTCGCTGCCGTTCCTGATCGAGATGCGCTTCGGGATCCTGGGCACCTCGCTCAATCCCGACATGTCGCAGCATCTCTTCGCAACCGACCGGATCGCGAACGGGGGAGAGGAGCGGCTTATCGCGGAGGGCTATCCGCTCGGCCCGCATGCTCTGGTCGCAGGGCTTGCCAAGCTCGGGATCTCGTTCGTGCACGGTTTTGCCGGGCTGATGCTCGCGACGATGGTCGCCGCAACCCTCGCTCCGCTTGGCGTCTTGAAGGACTTGGAGCGGACCAGGCGCATCGGCGTCGCGCTCCTGGTTGGCGCCGCCTACCTCGCCGCGTCCTACTTCATCCAGGGAGCTTTCAAGGAGACGATGCAGGCCCTGTTCCTCCTTGCATTCGCCGTGGGGCTTGCCGAATTGGCTGCCGGTACGTCCGCGAGCGAAGGCCGCTGGGGGCGGCTCAAGGGCTTGCCCCTCGCGGCGCTCGCGATCGGCTCGCTCTACGCGTACAGCTTCCCCGGGCTCACCTGGCTCGTGGGGACGCTGGGAGTGTTCGCGGTGGCCGAGGTCGTCCGCGATCGAAGCCTGGGAGTGATCCGAAGTGCGCTGGTACCCACCCTGATCGGATTTGCAGCCGTCGCCGTCGCCGCCGCCCCCGAGGTTCCGCGCATGCTCGACTTCGCGAGCTTCGAGACCTTCGACCCCGACGGCGCCGGGCTCGGCAACCTCTTCAATCCGATCTCGCCGATCGAGGCGCTCGGGATCTGGCCTTCGGGTGACTTCCGCCTGGATCCCGGCGCCGGCTTCGCGCCGGCGTTCGCGTTCTACGTGGGCGGAGTGATCGGAGCGCTGGCGCTGGCGCTGGGCCTGGTCCGGGCTCTCCAGGCGGGAGAGACCGCGCTCGCCTCGGCGCTGGTTGCCGGTGGCGTCCTCTACGCGTACGCGCTCATCGCCGGGACTCCCTACCAGGAGGCGAAGGCGCTCGCGATCGTGGCGCCGGTCGCGATGCTGATCGCAGCGCGCGGGTGCCTGGAGGAAACGCCGCTCGTCCACACCCTCAGAAACGCGCCCGCCCGAATTCTGGCCGTGCCCGCGTTGACCTTCGCCTTCCTGATCGGTGCCGCCGGCTCGAGCGCCCTTGCCCTCGTGAACGGTCCTGTCGGACCATCGACCTGGACACCCGCACTCCTCGAGTTCTCGGCCCAGGTACCCCAAGACGAGGCGGTCCTCGCTGTCATCGACGACGAGCTCGCCTCGCAAAACGGGCGCGACCTGGTCACCTGGGAGCTCCGCGGGCGGGAGGTGTGCGTGATCTCCAACGAGGAGGTCTCGGCCGGCACCGTCTCGGACAAGGCCTTCGGCGCGGTGGTCGTGATCGGGGAGCTCGATCAGCCCCTGCCGGTCGTCGGCAGGATCTCCGAGCTCGACCGCGAGACCAGCGGCGGGCTCGACTACACGCTCTATCGCGCGAACCTCGCAGGTTCCGATCCGGGCTGTCCGTTCGTTGCCGACGGCGACCGCGCCGAGCCCGCCGACTAGCGCGAATAGCATCAGGCGCGATGGCCGCGATCACCGTGAAGCTCCCGGACGGGACCCCGCTCGAGCTCGCCGAGGGAGCGACGGGTGCCGACGCTGCGGCCGCCATCGGCCCGGGGCTGGCAAAGGCGGCGCTCGCGATCAAGGTGGACAACGAGCTCAGGGACCTCTCGGCGTCACTTCCCGACGGCGCCGAGATCGCGATCCTCACGGACCGCGACCCCGAGGCGCTCGCGCTGATGCGCCACGACACCGCGCACGTGCTGGCGACCGCGGTGGTCGAGCTGTGGCCGGGGACCAAGGTCTCGATCGGCCCGGCGATCGAGAACGGCTTCTACTACGACTTCGAGTTCCCGGACGACTTCCGGCCGTCGGTCGACGACCTGCCGAAGATCGAGGAGGCGATGGCCGGGCACATCGCTGCCGACGAGGAGTTCGAGCGGACCGACGTGACGCCTGACGAGGCGCTCGAGCGCTTCAAGGCCGAGGATCAGCCCTACAAGGTCGAGCTGATCGAGGACCTGGTGCGGGACCAGGGCGTCGAGACCGTCTCGCTCTACCGGAACGGACCGTTCACGGACCTCTGCCTCGGCCCGCACGGCCCGACGACGAAGCGCATCAAGGCCTTCAAGCTGACGTCGGTCGCAGGCGCGTACTGGCGAGGCGACGAGACGCGCAACATGCTGAGCCGGATCTACGGGACGGCCTTCTTCAAGCAGGCCGACCTCGAAGAGCACGAGCGTCTCCTGGACGAGGCCCGCGAGCGCGATCACCGTCGCCTTGGTCGCGAGCTGGGCCTCTTCATGTTCCGGCCAGAGTCGCCCGGCATGCCGTTCTGGCTGCCCCAGGGCACGGTCCTCTTGCGCCTGATCCAGAACGAGGTGGACGCGCAGCTCGAAAAGCGCGGCTACGCCGAGATCAAGACGCCGCACATCATGGACGTCGAGCTCTGGCACCGCTCCGGCCACTACGACAACTACCGCGAGAACATGTACTTCTCGGACGTGGACGACCGCCAGTTCGCGCTCAAGCCCATGAATTGCCCCGGCGCCTGCCTCGTCTTCGGCGCCGAGCGCCGCTCGTACCGCGACCTGCCGCTGCGCTTGGCCGAGTACGGGCACGTCTCGCGGCACGAGCGCGAGGGCGTGCTCCACGGCTTGCTCCGCGTGCGCGCCTTCACCCAGGACGACGCGCACGTCTACTGCACGCTCGATCAGGTTCGCGCCGAGGTGGACTCGATCTGCGAGTCCATCGACGAGCTCTACACCCGTTTCGGCTTCTCAGAGGTGCGGGTCGAGCTCTCGACCAAGCCCGAGAAAGCGATCGGCTCCGACGAGGACTGGGACGCGGCCGAGAAGGCGCTCACCGAGGCCCTCGAGGGCCAGGGCCGCGAGTACGTCCTCAATCCCGGCGACGGCTCGTTCTACGGACCCAAGATCGACTTCCATGTGACCGATGCCCTCGGCCGCTCGTGGCAGCTCGGCACCTGCCAGCTCGACTTCCAGATGCCCGAGCGCTTCGAGCTCACATACTGGGGCGAGGACAACTCAGAGCACCGGCCGGTGATGATCCACCGCGCGCTCCTCGGCTCGATGGAGCGCTTCGCCGGGATCCTGATCGAGCACTACGCCGGCCGTTTCCCCGATTGGCTCGCGCCGGTCCAGGTTGGCGTCCTGCCCGTCTCCGACCGCCACAACGAGCAGGCTCGGAGCGGTTGTTGCCGAGCTCACGAGCCTGGGCGTGCGCGCCCGCATCGACGACCGCACCGAGTCGGTGGGCCGCAAGATCCGCGACGCCGAGCTCGCGAAGCTTCCGTACATGGTGATCCTGGGGGACCGTGAGGCCGAATCTGGCCTACTCGCGGTCCGCTCGCATTCCGAAGGCGACCTTGGGTCGATGAGCGTCGATGCCATCCGCGGCCGCCTGAGTTAGCGAATAGTTAACAAACTATTTAGGTGTAGCCACACCGCAGATGGGGAAGAGAGCCTCAACATGCGTCGTGGGGGGTTTATCTCGGTTGTGGTCGGCACGGCAGCCGGCTTCGTTGCTTTCGGAGGGGCTGTTAGCCCGGCATTCGCGGCGTGCCCGGACGGCAGCGGTCCGAACGTTGGTGGCTACGGCTCACTCAGCCCTGGGGAGCACCCGGATGAATGCTGGCGCCCGTACAGCGACAACAGCCCGTTCAACTGGCGAATTCCCGCAAATGCCAGGACCCACCAAAAGTCGGATGCGCAGGTGCGGGAACTCTTTGACCAGGGCATCGACGCGATCGTAAGAGGCGATAGGGAGAAGGACATGGGCGTCTCGCTTTTCTTCGCGGATGCCGCTACACCGACCAAGAACATTGACTGCTTGGAGAATTGGGGCACCTGCGAGCTTGAGGACGTTCCAGTTCCGTTCCCAGCGGAGGCGATCCCGTCGGGGGAGTGGCCGCTTCCAAGCTCGAGCGCAGACTATGACTCGCACGTGACGATCGTCGACCAGGACACGCAGATTGAGCACGACCTTTGGAACGTGCGGAGCATCTGGGGCGATTCGGTCGGGACCAGCTGGGGTGGTGAGACGCGTATCCGTGGCAAAGGACTGGGGTCGGGCGCTGTTGCGGCTGAGTATGGATCACTCGGAGGCCTTATCCGCGCAGAGGAGCTGGTGAACGGCCGAATTGATCACGCGCTTTCGCTGAGCGTGCCGTGCACCTCCGGCCACACGTACCCAGGCACCAAGGTTGGGAGGGAGTGCAGCGACGTCGACTTCCCGGCGAATCACCCTCTTCCGCAAGGTGCCCTCGTGCGTCTGCGGATGGATAGAGACGAGATCAAGAAGAAAGTGCCGGGTTGGCTCGAGCCAATCTATCTCGCGCTGGAGCGGTATGGCGCCTATATCGGCGATACGACCGGCCATCCCGGCCACCTCTCCGTCAAGGTTGAATCCCAGGCCAGCTACACAGCGTTCAATCAGGAGGATCCGCTGCTCGAGTACGCAAGGGATCTGGGCTTTCCTGAGCCGGAGGACTACAACGGGAACGGGCAGCCGGAGGCGAGCTTTACCCTGGAGCAGCCGGAAATCGACTTAGCCCGCAAGATGGAAGTCGTCACGGCGAGACCGCCGCACTCGCAGCGCCGTTAACGACTTGACGCGCCGCAACAACTTCGTCCAGTGCCGGTCCCTCGACGTTTCGACCGCCGGATGCCCGAGCGACCGGTGATCTCGGTGCGATGAAGCCGAGGCGCTGGCCGAGCGGCTCGGTTAGCCCGGCGGCTGGATCGAAGGCGCAACGAGCCGAAGGCGCGAGAAGTCGGTCTCGAATCCGAAGTTGAAGAAGTACTCGGGGGTGCCGTTCTCGTTGATGTCGGCCGCACCGATCCCGGAGTCGATCGCAAGCTTTACGAATGGGTCGTCCTGGCCCTGGCTCGTGTAGCCGTTCGGGCTCTCGTGCTTCACGCCCCAGATGCCTTCGGTGCCGCTCGTGTCGACGACGTAAGCGCCGTAGCGGTCGAGCGCCTTCAGGATCGCGCGTTTCCACGGCGGCGCGGCGGCCAGCTCGTCCGGATCGGCAGGAAGCTGGAAGTGAGCGCCCATCGCCGGGCGGTCTTCGGCGTCGAAGCCGTTGTCCGAGCAGTCGAGTCCGCCCTTCGTCGCGGGGTAGACGTAGCCCTCTGTGCACGGGACGAACAGCGCAAGTGCGTGGTTGATCTTGCCCGGCGCGGAGCTCCTCGGCCCGGACCATGCCCGCGATGCGCGCCGTTCTCCGACGCTACGGCTTCGGAACCGAGGCCGTACCCGCGGACGTTGGTGATGCCGCCCCACTTGATCGCGATGGAGTCGTTGTCCATCTCGCGGATGTTCCAGAGGTCGTACTCGAGGCCAGAGGCGTGATCGATGACGGTGAGGTGCGAGTCCCAGTCGTCGTCGGGCTCAGCGAGCGGCCAGACACCCGAGGGGATCGCGTTGGGCGGCATCGGTACCTCGACCCCTTCGAGGTCGCAGAAGCCTCCGAAGTCCTCGACGCAGGTGACGGTCTTGGTCGGATCGCCAGGTTGGGTGTGGTAGGTCGCGATGCCGAAGTCGCGCTCGGGATCGCCCGCGGGGATCGGGCCGATCGGGCCGCTTTCGACCAGCTTGCCCGAGATCTTCTCGGAGTTTTCCAGCTCCTTCGCATCCCGCGGGATCTCGAGGTTGAACGGGCTCTCTGGACGGTAGGGGCGCCAGCAGGCGGGAGGGGGGTTGCCGGCCGTGAAGGTGAGCGGATCGACGGTCTCGTTGCACGTCGTGGTCGAAGTCGTCGCCGGTATCGGGCTCGTCGCAGCGACGATCAGCGCGATAAGGGCGTCCCACGACATCTCAGAAGAGAGTACGTACGCGGAACCTCCTCAGGTCATCGACCGTTCTATACTCCCAGCAGATGGAGTTCCCCAACACCTCGCTGCGCCATTAACGACTTGACGCGCCGCAACAGCTTCATCTAGTGCCGGTCCCACGACGTTTCGACCGCCGGATGCCCGAGCGGGACCAGACGCGGATCAACGAGCGCATCGGCGTTCGCGAGGTTCGCCTGGTCGACGAAGACGGCAAGCAGATCGGCGTCATCGACACCAAGAAGGCGCTCGAGATGGCGCAGGAGCGCGATCTCGACCTGGTCGAGGTCGCTCCCGAGTCCCGTCCGCCTGTAGCGCGCCTCCTCGACTACTCGAAGTACAAGTACGAGCAGGAGCAGAAGGCCAAGCAGGCCCGGAAGCACCAACAGCAGATCAACGTCCGCGAGATCAAGCTGCGCCCGAAGATCGCAGACCACGACTACATGACCAAGAAAGGCCATGTCGAGCGATTTCTCAAGCAGGGCGACAAGGTGAAGGTCACGATCATGTTCCGCGGCCGTGAGCAGGCGCATCCGGAGCGCGGGCGCAACCTCCTCGCACGCCTGTTCGAGGACCTCGACGGGCTCGGCGTGATCGAGCAGAACCCGCTTCAGGAGGGACGCAACATGCACATGCTGCTTGCGCCCTCGAAGGAGGCGCTCAAAGAGCGCGACAAGGCGAAGACCGGCGAGCAGCCGGCCGTGGCCGAGCCTGAGGCGGGTGAAGTGCCGGACGCGGGGTCTGGCTCCGACGCTGCCGAGGCGGAAGAGCCCTCCGCGGACAAGGTGCCTGACCCCTCGGAGGTCGAGGCCCCAGCCGCAGCTGAGCCCGAAGCCGCCACCGGCTGAGCCGCCAGTGGAGGCGGGAGTTCCGCAGATACCTGTCTTCGACGTGCGGGTCGGGGACGAGGAACTCGAAGCCGTCGCCGCGACGCTCCGCTCCGGCTGGCTGAGCGCCGGCCCTCAGACAGAGGCGTTCGAGCAGGAGTTCGCCGAGCACCTGGGCTCGAAGCACGTGCTCGCCCTCTCGAGCTGCACCGCTGCGCTCCACCTCGCCTGCATCGCGGCGGGGATCGAGCCAGGGGACGAGGTGATCGTCCCATCGCTCACCTTCGTCGCCACCGCCAATGCCGTCCGCTACTGCGGCGCCAGACCCGTCTTCTGCGACATCGTCGGCGGTGAAGGCAACGACCTCAACATGGACACGGAAGCGGTCGAGGCACTCATCACCGAGCGCACCAAGGCCGTGATCCCAGTCCACTGGGCGGGCTACCCGGTCGAGATCGCAGACCTAGCCGAGCTCTGCGAGCGCCGGGGCCTGACCCTGATCGAGGACGCAGCCCATGCCCCTTGGGCCAACTACGGATCGAAGGACCTCGGCACCTACGGCCTAGCGGGCTGCTTCTCGTTCTTTCCGAACAAGGTCCTGGGCGTGGGGGAGGGCGGAGCGCTCTGCACCGACTCGGATGAGATCGCCGAGCGGGTACGGCGCCTGCGCTCCCAGGGGATGACCGCGACGACCATGGACCGCCATCGCGGCACGGCCATGAGCTACGACGTGGTCGAGGTCGGCTTCAACTACCGCTTCGACGATCTGCGCGCCGCGATCATCCGCCCGCGCTTTGCCCGCCTGGGCGCCGAGATCGAGCGCCGGCGCGAGCTGATCGCGCGTTATCGGGAGCTGCTCGACGACGCCGAAGGGCTCGGCATCGCCTATCGCGGCAACGACGAGACCCGCTCCTCGTGCTACCTCATGGGCATCCTGGTGGAGCCCGAATTCCGCCAGCCCGTGCGCGACCGCCTGCGCGACGAGCACGGCGTTCAGACCACGGTCTATCCCGCCACTCACGAGCTCGGCGGCTACGTCCGCGAGTTCGGCGCCGTGTCGCTGCCGAAGACCGAGGACGCCGCTGCGCGCCTGTTCTCGATCCCGCTCTATCCGCACATGGCCCTGGACCTCCAGGACCACGTGGCGGCTGCAGTACGCGAGTCAGTCGCCCACGTGTTGGACGGGGGCGCTTGATGAGCGAGCCCTGGAAAGTCACTCTCACCGAGATCTCGCTGCCCGAGTCGGACGTCGAGGCGGTCCTCGACACCCTTCGTTCGGGCTGGCTCACGATGGGCCCGAAGACGCTCGAGCTCGAGCAGGCCTTTTGCGAGTACACGGGCTCGGAGCACGCGGTAGCCGTCTCGAGCGCCACCGCCGCCCTCCACATGGCCTGTCTCGCCGCAGGCGTGGGGGAGGGCGATGAGGTGATCGCGCCCGCCCTTTCCTTCGTGGCCGACGCTCACGCTGGGCGGATAGCGGGCGGCGAGACCGTCCTGGCGGACTGCGTCTCGCCGGCGGAGCCGCTGATGGACCCCGCGCACGTCGAGAGCCTCGTCACCGAGCGGACCAAGGCGATCATCGCCGTCCACATGTTCGGCTACCCCGCCGACATCGAGGCTCTCCGCGCGATCGCGGACGAGCGCGGGATTGCCCTGATCGAGGACTGCGCGGAATCCGACGGCGGCAGGCTCCGCGACGGCTCGCGCGCGGGCACCGCGGGCATCTGCGGCTGCTTCTCGTTCTTCTCCAAGACTCAGCTGGGCGTTGGCGAGGGCGGGATCATGGTCACGGACTCCGAGGAGTTCGCGGCCGAGCTCCGCAAGCTCCGCTCGCACGCGATGACCTCGGTCACGTGGGACCGCCACCGCGGTCACGCCGAGACCTACGACGTGACCCGCCTCGGCTTCAACTTCCGGATCGACGAGCCGCGCGCGACGCTTGCGATGGCGCGCCTTGCGCGCCTCGACGACGCGCTGGCGGAGCTGCGGCGAGTCGCCAGCTTCCTATCGCGAGCGGCTCGCCGCGATCGATGGCGTCGAGGTCCCGTTCCCGGACGAGTGGGTCGAGCTGAGCGGCCACTTCGCGTTCCCCGTTCTCGTCGCGGACCGCGAGACCCGCGACGCGGTGCGCGAGTCGATGCACGCCCAGCGCGTGCAGACGACGTTCTACCCCTCGCTGACGCAGCTGTCGGCCTACGAGCCCAAGCGGCCAGAGGACGAGCGCCCGAGGGCCGAGGAGATCGCCGATCGGCACTTCGCTTTGCCCCTATCGCCCTCGCTGGACGACGCGAAGATCGACACGGTCGTAACGGCACTGCAAGCCGCTCTGAACCAGAGGTAAGCTGCTCGGGCAGGCAGGGAAGCCACGAATCGTGGAGGAAGCACCATGAAGAAGATTCTTGCTGCCGTAGGGACGTTCGCGGTCGCATCCAGCTTGGGCGGGTGCATCACGCAGACCGGCTTTCACTGGTCCGACGACAAACCCAAGAAGGACGAGACGGTCAAGGGGATTCTGGACCTGAAAACCGTCGAGCCAGTTGACATCGGGGGCGGTCCAGCGCCCACCGAGGTCTACTACTTCCTGAAGGTCGTGGGGATAAGCCAAGACGTCGCGTTCAGGAAGTTCAAGTTCGACCCCGACGAGGTCCTGGGCCCGTCGGTGAAGATGACCGAGGACCCCAACATCGCCACGTTCGCCAGCACCAACTGCGCTCCGGGTGCTGTGGGTGATGAGGCCTCTTATCGCACCGAGGATCCTGTGCCGGCCGAGTCGCTAGACAAAGTCTTCGACGCGACGTTCAAGGCGGACGTGGGGCCGAAGGGCTCCGGCTTCGCGGGGGCCGTCCAGTCGGGCCAGTGGTACGACGACGGCGACGGGGCAGCCGAGGATCCGGGATCGTCGGACGACGATTACGAGTGCACCGGCTTCGCGTCGACGGTCCTTTCGACCAAGGGGTTCGCCGTCCAGGCGCTGAGCCGGTGACATGCGGTAGAAATCGCGCGTAGAAGCGTCGAATCGCGAGCCTGCTTCAATAGTCCGTTCGCCATGCCGAAGATGAAGTCCCACTCAGGCGCCAAGAAGCGCTTTCGCAAGACCGCCAGCGGCAAGCTGCGCGGCCGGCGCGCCTACTCCAGCCACATCCTGGAGAAGAAGTCGCCGAAGCGGAAGCGCCGCATGGCCAAGCCCACCGAGGTCGCGCCGGCCGATACCGAGCGCGTGAACCGCCTGCTCGCGAAGAGGAAGTAGCGGCATGCCTCGCGCAACGAACGCAGTCGCACGAAAGCGGCGCAAGAAGAAGACGCTCGACCAGGCCAAGGGCTACTACGGCCGCAAGCATTCGAGCTATCGCTTCGCGAACGAGCAGGTCATGCGCTCGGGGAACTACGCGTTCCGCGACCGCCGCCGGCGCAAGCGCGACTTCCGGCGCCTGTGGATCGTCCGCATCAACGCCGCCGCGCGCCAGGAGGGCATGAGCTACTCCGAGCTGATGCACGGCCTGAAGCTGGCCGAGGTCGAGGTCAACCGCAAGATGCTCGCCGACCTCGCCGTGCGCGACCCTGAGGCGTTCCGACGTTTTACCGAGCTAGCCCGGGAGGCCGCGGCGGCCTGAGCGAACCCTCGACCGCCGACCAGGATCCACCCGGGCGCCCCAGAGGCGCCCTTTTTGTTGGGATAACGAGAGAACACGAATGACGATCACGAGCAAAGACAACGAAAAGCTGAAGCTGGTGCGAAAGCTCGCCGACCGCAAGCACCGCGAGCGCGAGGGCCTCTTCGTGACCGAGGGCGAGGACCTGCTCGAAGGCGGGTCGCGCCGCCGGGCATGAGCCGACGCTGTCCTTCTGCCGCGCGGAGACGGGCATTAGACGGGGACGAAGTCGACGCTGAGCTCCTCGACGCGGTCTCGACCCTGGGCTCCGGCACGCGCGTGATCGCCATATGGAGCGCTCCCGAAGAGGGCAAACGTCCGGGAGTCCCCCCTATAGGGGGTAGTGACGGACGTTTGCCCGGGGGAGGGGGCGGTTTGCGTGTATCTCCACGGCGTTGGCGATCCCGGGAACGTGGGGAGCATCGTGCGCAGCGCGGGGGCGCTCGCCGACGCTTGGGTCGCGCTGGGGCCCGAATGCGCCGATCCCTACGGCCCCAAGGCCGTCCGCGCCTCCATGGGCGCGATCTTCACCGTCCCCATCAGCCGCTGCGAACTCGACGGAGACCCCGACGCCTCGCGTCTCCTTGGTTGCCCATGGCGGCGCTTCGCAGAACTCGCCAGCGGATGCGCAGACGCATCTGCCTAGGTTCGGAGCGCGACGGCCTGCCCAGCGAAGTCATCGACGCGACCGACGCAACGTGGACCATTCCGATGCGCCCCGACGCCGTCGAGTCCCTGGGCGTTGCGGCCGCGGCGGCGATCGCTTTGAGCCGGATAGGGTCGAGAGTCGGCGATTAATGACCATGAGCGCAGTCGATCGAATCGAAGAGCTACGGGCCGAGGGGGCCGCCGCGATTGCCGCAGCGCCTGACTCCGCCGCGCTCGAGGAGCTCCGCGTCCGGTTCCTGGGCCGTAAGTCCGAGCTGACCTCGATCCTGCGCGGCATCGCCGACCTGCCGGCCGAAGAGCGCGGTCCCGTTGGCGCGGGCGCAAACAGCGCGCGCAAGGAGCTGGAGGAGGCGCTCGAGTCGCGGCGCGCGGCGCTCGAAGCGGGCGAGCTCGATGTGCGCCTCGTTGCCGACGCGATCGACGTCACCCTGCCCGGCACGCCGCCCGTCCGCGTGGGGCACCTCCACCCGATCACCCGTACCCGGCGCGAGATCGAGGACATCTTCGTGGCGCTGGGCTATCGCGTCATGGACGGCCCCGAGGTCGAGCACGACTTCTACAACTTCACCGCGCTCAACCACCCGCCCGGCCATCCCGCGCGGATGGTGCAGGACACCTTCTACGTCGATCCCGCGTCGCTCGCGGACGGTGTCGTCGGCAAGGACGGCCTGCCGCCGGGACCGCGCGACGTCCTCCTTCGCACTCACACGTCGCCGAACCAGGTGCGCGCCATGGAGGCGAACGAGCCGCCGCTCTTCGTGATCGTGCCCGGCACCGTCTATCGCCGCGACACGATGGACGCGACCCACCTGCCGATGTTCTCGCAGGTCGAGGGGCTCGCCGTCGCCGAGGACATCACGCTCGCGGACCTCGCCGGCACCCTCCAGGAGGTTGCGCGGGCGCTGTTCGGCGACGAGCGCGAGACTCGCCTGAAGCCCGACTTCTTCCCCTTCACCGAGCCGAGCGTCCAGGTGGACGTCTCATGCTTTCGCTGCGGCGGCTCGGGCACGCTTCCCAGCGGCGAGCGGGACGGCGTCTGCAAGGGCACGGGCTGGATCGAGATCCTGGGCGCCGGCATGGTCGACCCGAACGTCTTCGGCTTCGTCTCCGAGCACGGCTACGACCCCGATCGCGTCCAGGGCTTCGCTTTCGGAATGGGGATCGAGCGGATCGCCTTCCTCAAGCACGGTGTCCCCGACCTGCGCATGTTCTACGAGAACGACGCGCGCTTCCTGGGGCAGTTCGCATGACACCCCTACAGACACCTGCTGCTTTCGCACCTAAAGGTGCTCACGAATGAAAATCCCGATGTCCTGGCTCCGCGAGTACTGCGATCCCGGCATCTCCGCCGCGGAGGTCGCCGACCTGCTGTCGATGCGCGCCGTCGAGGTCGAGCGGGTCTCCACCGTCGGTCCGTCTTCGGCTGACGGGTTCGTTGTCGGTTACGTCGTCTCGGCCGAGCAGCACCCGAACGCCGACCGCCTGAGCGTCTGCGTCGTCAACGACGGCGAGGGCGAGCGGACGATCGTGTGCGGCGCTCCCAACGTCGCCACGGGTCAGACCGTCGCGGTGGCGCTTCCCGGGGCCGTCATGCCGGGCGGTCAGAAGCTGGGCAAGGCGAAGCTCCGCGGGATCGAGTCGGCCGGGATGATCCTGGCCGAGGACGAGCTGGAGCTCGGCTCCGACCACGACGGAATCATGGTCCTGGCGCCTGGCACCGATCCGGTGCCGGCACCTCTGGACCGCGCCCGCGCCTGGCACGCCGCTGAGCGAAGTCCTGCCGATAGCCGAGGAGGTGCTTGAGCTCGACCTCAACCCGAACCGCTCGGACTGCCTCGGCCTGTATGGCGTCGCACGTGAGGTCCACGCGATCACGGGCGCCGAGCTGGCGCCTCCCCCGTGGGATGAGGACCACGAGGCGACCGGCTCGGGCTCCGTCGAGGACCTGGCCAAGATCACCGTGGAGGTGCCCGAGCTCTGCCCGCGCTTCACCGCGCGCGCCTTCGAAGGCGTCGAGATGGGCCCGTCGCCGCTCTGGCTCCGAGCCCGCCTGATCGCCGCGGGGCAACGGCCGATCTCGAACATCGTCGACGTCACCAACTACGTGATGCTCCTCACCGGCCAGCCGCTTCACTCGTACGACCTCGATCAGGTCGCGGGCGGCATCCTGGTCGTCCGCGCGGCGGCTGACGGCGAGAAGATCACGACGCTCGACGGCACCGAGCGCGTTCTCGACTCGGACATGGTCCTGATCTGCGACGAGGCCGGGCCGTCCGGAGGGATCGCCGGCGTCATGGGCGGCCGCGACTCCGAGGTCTCGGGCGAGACGAAGCGCGTCCTGCTGGAGGCTGCGACCTGGAACGGCCCAAACATCCTGCGGACCTCGAACGAGCTTGGCCTGCGCTCGGAGGCTTCCACCCGCTTCGAAAAGCAGCTTCATCCCGAGCTGGCGATGCGGGCGCAGCGGGTCGCATCGAAGCTCATCTGCGAGAACTCGGGCGCAACGCTCGTGCCCGGCACGATCGACGTAGCGACCGACCCGCCCGCGCCTCACGTGATCGCGCTCCGCTCGGAGCGGACCGAGGCGATCCTGGGAATCCCGATCGACACGGCCGAGGCGGAAGTGAGCCTGACCAGGCTGGGCTTTGCGGTCGAGCGTGATGGCGATGACCTGCGCGCCGAGATCACGCCCGAGCGCCACTATGACGTCACGCGCGAGATCGACCTGATCGAGGAGGTCGGGCGACTCCACGGCTTCGACCAGTTGCCCCGGACGCTGCCCGCACACGGCGAGCGCGGTGGGCTCACCCGCGGCCAGACCCTGCGCCGCCGGCTCGAGGACGCGTTGCGCGACATCGGCTTCGACCAGGCGATCTCCTGGGGCCTCATCTCGCCCGACGTCTTCGACCTGCTTCGCCTCGACGCCGGCGACGAACGCCGCAACGCCGTGCGGGTCTCGAACCCGCTTTCCGAAGAGCTCTCTGTGATGCGGACCACGCTTCTCGGCGGCCTCCTCGATGCCGCGCGCAGGAACCTGGCACACGGCATGGAGCGAGCGAGCCTCTTCGAGTCCGGCCGCGCGTATTTCGCCGAGGCGGCGCCCGCAGAGGGCTCGACCGAGGCCGGGGCGTTCCCGGGCGACATGCCCGCGCCCGACCGCGAGCCCCACCGACTGGCCGCCATCACCGTGGGGCCGCTCAGCCCGCCCGCGTGGCGAGGCGATTCTCCCGCCGAAGACTTCTTCGCCCTCAAGGGCGTGATCGAGGTTCTTGCCCGCGGCGTCGGCGCCGAGCCAGAGTTCGCGCCTGGATCCCAGCCCTTCCTTCACCCGGCCCGAGCAGCCTCGGTGTTCGTTTGGCGGCGTCGAGGCGGGCTGGCTGGGCGAGCTTCACCCGGCGGTCGCCGCCGAGTGGGACATCCCGGCCGGCGTTGCGTTCGAATTCGACGTCGCGCCGCTTCTTGATGCGGCGAGCAGCGGAGACGAGGTCTACGAGGACCTCCTGACCCATCCGGCGCTCCTTCAGGACCTCGCCGTGGTCGTGCCCGAGGACGTCCCGGCCGAGCGCGTTCGCGAGACGGTCCACGAGCGCTGGCGGAGAGCTCCTTCGGAGCGCCGAGATCTTCGACCTCTACCGCGGCGACCAGGTCGGCGAGGGGAAGAAGAGCCTCGCCCTCCGCCTCGAGTTCCGCGCTCAAGAGCGCACCCTCACCGACGAGGAGGTTGCTCCCGTCCGCAGCGCGATCAGTGACTCCCTGGAGGGCATCGGGGGGTCGCTCCGTGGCTGAGCCAAGGGTCCTCGTCGCCGGCGCCAGCGGGTTCGCGGGCGCGCTTGCGGCGCGCATCGTCCATCGCCATCCGGGCCTCGAGCTGGCTCGCATCACCGCGCGGGGCGACATCGGCGCCCGGCTCGACTCGATCTATCCGCGCCATCGCGTGCCCCTTGCGCTGGAGGAGCTCGACCTCGACGACCTCTCGGGCTACGACGCAGCGATCGTCGCCTACCCGCACGGCGCTGCGGCGCCGGTGGTTGCCGCGCTGCGCGCCCAGGACATTCCCGTCGTCGACCTGTCGGCCGACTTCCGGCTCCGCGACCTGGCCACCTACGGCGAGTGGTACGGGGACCACGGAGCGCCTGAGCTCGTCGAAGAGGCCGCCTATGGGCTGACCGAGCTGAATCGGGCGGCCGTCGCCGAGGCAGGCGTCGTCGCCAACCCCGGTTGCTACCCGACAGCGACGCTCCTTGCCCTGGCGCCGCTCGCGCGGGCGGGGGTCGTCAAGAGCGCGGTCGTCGACGCGAAATCCGGGGTGTCCGGCGCAGGAAAGGGCGGTGGCGACTTCACCGAGATCTCCGAGAACGTCAAGCCTTACGGCGTCGACGGCCATCGTCACCTGCCGGAGATCGAACAGGAGCTCCACGCGATGGGGGCGACCGGCCCGCTCACCTTCATCCCGCACCTGCTGCCGCTCGACCAGGGGCTTCTCGCGAGCTGCTACGTCGAGCTCTCCCGGCCGCTCGACGCCGAGGAGCTCCGCGCCCTCTACGAGGACCTCTATGGCACCGAGACGTTCGTCGAGATCGTCGCTGACCCGCCCGGTGTCGCCGACGTGTTCGAGTCCAACTTCTGCCGCATCCACCCACGCCTTGAGTGGGGAGGGGAGCGGGCGATCGTCTTCGCCGCGATCGACAACCTGTGGAAGGGCGCCGCCGGGCAGGCGGTCCAGAACCTGAATCTGATGCTGGGTCTCGACGAAGCGGCAGGTCTCTCATGACCAGCCTGTTCGACAAGCGCTGGGTGGACCTGCCGCGCGGCGTGGAGGAGCTCGACCCATCCGTCCTCGCACCGGGGTTCAGGGCGGGTGCTACCAACTGCGGCCTAAAAGACGGCGGCGAGACCGATGTCGCCGTGATGGTCTGCGATGCCGGGGAGATCGTCTCGTCCGTGCTCCTGACGCGGAACGCAGCGGCTGCCGCGCCGATCCGGGTCTGCCGCGAGAACCTCGACGCCGGCGCCGTGCGCGGCATCGCCGTCAACTCGGGGAACGCAAACGCTGCGACGGGCGAGCAAGGGCTGAAGGACGCGCTCGAGATGCAGTCCGCGGCCGCCGACGCGCTCGGACTCGACGACCGCGAGGTGGTGGTGGCGGAGACCGGCGTCATCGGTGTGCCGCTCGAGATCGACCGCGTGACCGAGGGCGTGCGGAAGGCAGCCGGCAGCCTCGCCCGCGACCGCGCTACCGGATTCACGCGCGCGATCATGACCACCGACCGGGCGCCGAAGAACGTGAGCGTGAAGGCCGGTGGAGTGACCATCTCCGCCCAGGCGAAGGGGGCCGGGATGATCCAGCCGGGCTTCGCCACCATGCTCTGCTTCGTGCAGACGGACGCGCAAGTCTCCGATCCCGACGCGGCCCTCCGCCAGGCCGTCGACGGCTCGTTCGAGCGGATCACAGTCGACGGGCAGATGTCGACCAACGACACCGTCGTCCTCCAGGCAACGGGCGAGACCGAGACGCCCATGCCCGCGGGGATCCTCGACTCGGTCCTCCTGGCGCTGGCGCTCGAGATCGTCGCCGACGGCGAGGGCGCCGAGCGCATCGGCCGCGCGAAGGTGACCGAGGCACGCGACGCGGAAGAGGCCGAGCGGGTCGCCCGCGCGATCGCCAACTCACCGCTGGTGAAGACCGCGCTGACCGGCCGCGACGCCAACTGGGGCCGCATCGCCCAGGCCGCCGGAATGGCGCTCGCAGGCGAGGAGATGCCGGAGCCCGGCCCGCATTCCATCTCATACAAGGAGCTCGGCGCCGAGACGGACGAGGCCGAGATCGGCATTGCCCTCGGCCGCGGCGACGCGAGCGCCCACGTCTACTTCTCCGACCTCACCCACGAGTACATCAACATCAACGCCGAGTACACGACGTGAATCCCGAGCACCGCACCGAGACGGGCCACGTGAGCGTCGAGACGCTGCTGGAGGCGCTGCCCTACATCAGGGAGTTCCACGGGCGCACCGTCGTCATCAAGTACGGCGGCGCGGCGATGGCCGACGAGGAGCTGATGGACGCGTTCGCGACGGACATCGTCCTCCTCAAGTACGTGGGGATGAATCCGGTCGTCGTCCACGGCGGCGGCCCCGACATCACCCGCTACATGGAGCGCCTGGGCATGGAGGTGAAGTTCCACGAGGGCCTCCGCGTCTCCGACCCCGACACCGTCGAGGTGGCGAAGATGGTCCTCCTGGGCAAGGTGAACTCGGACATCGTCAAGCGCATCAACCGCCATGGCCAGCCCGCGGTCGGCCTCTCGGGCGAGGACGGCTCGATGTTCGCGGTCAGGCCAGTCGACAACGCGGAGCACGTCGGCCACGTGGGGGAGGTCGAGCGCGTGGACGTCGATGTCATCAATCACATCGCCGCCGACTACATCCCGGTCGTGGCCTCCGCCGCCGCCGACGCGCGCGGCAACTCCTACAACGTGAACGCCGACGCGGCCGCCGGCAAGGTCGCGGCCGCCCTTCGCGCCCACAAGGTCATGTTCCTGACCGACGTCGCGGGCTGGCTCGAGGACCCGGCGGACGAGTCGACGCTGATCTCGTCGGCCCGGGTCGACGAGGTCGAGAGCGTCCTGGGCGAGATCGAAGGCGGCATGCGCCCCAAGCTGGCGGCGTGCGTCGAGGCAATCCGCGGAGGCGTCGGCTCGGCGCAGATCGTCGACGGCCGCCTGCCGCACTCGATCCTCCTCGAGCTCTTCACCGACAGCGGCGTGGGCACCAAGATCACGCCGTGAAGCTCGCGCTTTGCTTCCTGTCGGCCGCGGTGATCGCGGTCGCTTCCCTCGGAGTTGCCTCGGGCGGCGAACGCGCCGGCCAGGAGAAGGTGATCGTCGCGACAAGCGGCAAGAGCTCCGAGACCCGGGAGACGATCCAGATCACCCGTCAGGCGAAGGACCAGGTCGTGATGTCGATGAATCCCGGCCGGCTGCCCGACCTGGAGGCAGGCGATCGGCTGGACGTGACCTCAGAGCTCCAGGTGACGATGGACTGCGTGCGGCCCGACCCGCGCTGCGCCGGCCGCCCATACGAGTACGACGTCAACCTGGCGGCAAAGCTCGTCCTCGCGCGCGGCGCCGAAGCCACGGGCGGAGGCAAGGCGGTGCGCCTGACCCGCGAGAAGAAGCATGTCTGCCTTGGCCGCTACCCGCACCGCGAGCACCACTGCGTGATGACCTTTACGGACGGCGGCATGAGGGTGGGTCAGCAGGGGCCGCCCTGCTTACCGGCCGAGTGCCGAATCAACGTCGTCCTCTCCGCTCACAACGCCAACGCGCAGGCCGGGCAGCTTCTGGCCATCGGCGGCACGCCGCCGAGCGGCGACATCTCCCAGGACCGCGGCAGGGTGAACGCGATCGTCTACCGGCCCGCGGACCAGCCCAGGCCGAGACCGGAGACCACGAAAGACGTCCGGACGAGCCGCCTTCCGTTCGATGAGAAGTTCCGGGTCGTCTTCTCGAAGCGTCTGAACGGGCTCGACGCGAAGGACCAGCTCGCCGCCGAGGCGCAGGCGTTCATGGAGGTGCGCCACCTGCCGCACGACGCCCGCTCGACCGCCCAGCTGATCCTGGCCGACAGCCCGACCGCGATTCACCCGGGGCCGATCGCGCGACGGGTCGTGCAGGGGGGCGCGGAGATGTCCGAGACGAACGGATTCAACTGCGGCAAGCCACGGTCCCCTTGCCGGACCCTGAAGGTCGGCGTGGCCCGTCTGGCCGAGGACGCCCGGAACGGGCAGGGGAATCCCGTACCGCTCTTCGTCAACCTGATCATGGCCAGCGAGGCGAAGCACGACACGGGCTTCAACCCCAACCAGAGCGCGCACATCCTCGAGCGCGGCGGGCTCGAAGTCCTGAGGTTCAAGCCATGACGGACGCCGGCGAGCTCCGCGACCTCGAGGCGCGCTACACGATGCCCACCTACCTGCGGGCGGGCGTCGAGTTCGTGCGCGGCGAGGGCACGCGCCTCTGGGATTCCCAGGGCAAGGAGTACCTCGACTTCTTCGCGGGCCTCTCCGTCCACAACGCCGGTCACTGCCACCCGCGGATCGTCGCCGCGATCACGGAGCAGGCGGCCCGCTTCAACGGCTCCTCGAACCTCTTCCTCTCCGAGCCGGCTCTTCGGCTCGCCGAGCGGATCTCCGAGAGCTCGCTGGGCGGCAAGGTCTTCCTGACGAACTCCGGAGCCGAGGCTTCCGAGTGCGCGATCAAGCTCGCGCGCAAGCACGCCCACGGCCGGGGGGTGCAGACACCGCGCGTCGTGAGCCTCGACGGCGGCTTTCACGGCCGCACGATCGGCGCCCTCGCGGCAACCCCGAGGCTGGCCGACGAGGGCCGCTTCGGCCCGCTGCCACAGGGCTTCGACCCCGTCTCGCGCGACGATGCCGACGCGCTCAGAGCAGCCGTTACGCAGGAGACCGCGGCCGTGATGATCGAGCCGATCCAGGGCGAGGCGGGAATCTTCCCGATCGCCGATGAGGTGCTTGTTGCCGCGCGCGAGGCTTGCGACGCGACCGGTGCGCTGCTCGTGTTCGATGAGGTCCAGACGGGGATGGGGAGGACCGGCAGCCTCTGGGCCTTCGAGCAGCTCCCCGTCAAGCCCGATCTCATGACGGCGGCCAAGGCGCTTGGCGGCGGCCTACCGGTGGGCGCAGTCGTCACGACCCCGGAGCTCGCGGACACCTTCGAGCCCGGCGACCATGGCTCGACCTTCGCCGGCGGCCCGGTGGGCGCGTCGGCCGCGTCGGCCGCGTTGGATGTGATCGACGACGACGGCGCTGCTCGCGAACGTGGTGAGCGCGGCGCCCAGCTCATGGGCGGCCTCGCCGCGATCGACGGCGTCGTCGAGGTGCGCGGCCGCGGTCTGATGATCGGCATCAACTCTCGCCGACGGCCTCGACGCCCCAGCGGTCCGCGACCGCTGCCTGGATGGAGGACTCGTCCTGAACTGCCCAGGCCCCGGCATGCTGCGCTTACTCCCGCCGCTGATCGTGCGCGGGGACGACGTGGACGAAGGCCTCGGCGTCCTGAGCCGCTGCATCGCTTAGGGCTGACCGAGAGCCGCGAGGATTCAGGCGCCAACCCCGCAGGCGTAGGCTTGCGTACACACCTACCTCGTTTTGGGGTAACGTATAATCGTTGTGGGTAACGAATAATCGCTCTGGGTCACGAGGTGAATCAACACGACAGGGGCTAGATACGCGGTTTTCGTGGTTGCGTGCGTCAGCGCATTCGCCGTCTCGAGCGCTGGTTCCGTTGCGTGGGGCGCCGACTGCGATGAGTCGGGCCTCAACAAGGGCGGGTATGGGTCCCTCAAGCCGGGCGACCATCCCAATGAATGCTGGAGGCCCTACTCCAGTAGCGCGAGTCCGTTCAACTGGAAGATTCCGGACAATGTTTCCGTACACCCGGATTCCGCTGGAAAGGTCTAGCGGCTCACGCAGAACGGGGTCTCCCCAATCGTTCGCGGGGACTTTGCACGCGATTACGGAGTGTCGCTGTATTTCGCAAAGAGCGCCGATCCCACGAATCGGGTGGAATGCACTGAGCCGTGGGGTCCTTGCGAGCTCGAAACGAACTCCCCGATCCCGTTTCGCAGCGCGTTTGAGCCTTCCGGAGTCTGGCCAATCTCCCCCGGGGAAGACTACGACTCACACCTGACCATCGTCGATCAGTCCTCCGGCGTCGAGCATGATGTTTGGAACGTCCAGTCGACCTCTGCCCCCCACATAGTCACCAAGTACGGCGGCCAGACTCGCGTAGACCAGGAGGGGCTTGGCTCCGGTGCTGTGGCAGCGGAATTCGGTGCTCTAGGAGGCCTGATCAGGGCAAAAGAGCTCACAGAGGGGAGAATCGATCACGCACTCTCACTCACGGTGGGTTGCACCAATACGTTTACGTACCCAGCAACCAAGGGAGCACTGGAGTGCTCTGAATCCGGCCTTCCGGCGGGCCAGAACGCCTTGCAGAACGGCGAGTTACTCCACCTGAACATGAGCAAGGGTCAGATCGACGACCTCGGGTTTCCGAAATGGAAGAAGGCGATCTACCTAGCCTGGAGGAAGTACGGGGCCTACGTAGGCGATACGACCGGAGACACGAGTCAGTGGGCGTTCAAGGTTGAGTCCCAGAGGAGCTACACCTCGTTCGACCAGAAGGACCCTCTCGAGAAGTATGCGAAGGACCACGGTTTCGACAAGGTCGACTACAACAACAACTGCAACGGGTGCAACGACGAGTATTGGTTCAATCTGGACGACCCGGTGCTGGACCGGAAGCTCCGCGTGGTTCGCTACGAGGGCCCCAGATCTCCAACGCTTGCGAGTGCGGCTATGGCAGCGGGCGCCGCACTCGGAACATCGGGTGGCCTCGACCCGGACTTCGGCGACGGGGGCATCGCGAGCTTCGACCTCTCAGATCCCAAGGAGCAGATCCTCGACACGGCCCAGGAAGCCGATGGAAGCGTCCTCGCGCTCGTTGCGACCGATCTCGCGTTGGTTGAGTCGCGCGCGGTGGTGCGATATGAAGCGGATGGGGACGTAGAAGAGGTGTTTCCACGCCTGTCCCGCTCGGATCTGCCTGGCATTGCGGGCGCGCTTTCGGGGATGAACAGCATTCACGTAGGGGACTCTGGTGAGATCTACGTCACGGGCACCCGCCTTGTGGCGGGCCCGCCGGAGCTCCGGGCATACAGCCTTGCGATGCGGATCCTCCCCAGCGGCGTGCTGGATGAGTCCTTCGGCGGAGACGGGATCGTCGAGGCCAATCCCCCGAACTCGAGCTACAGCCTTGCCTTCGACTCCGCGATCACCGACGACCGCCTGTATCTGGCAGGCGCAGCCAACATCAGCGCGCCGGCTGGGCGGGATATCACCCTCACCTGCATCGAGCTCGACACGGGCGACGATTGCGACAACTTCGGCGCAGGCGGGATGACTCGCGTCTCGTTCCGGGATGGATATGTGCCGGAGGAGGCTCGCGGAGTCGATGTCGACAGCCAGGGGCGCATCGTCGTGGCCGCTCGGGTTGAGGACGCCGGGACATCCGATCTTGCGCTGATGCGGTTCGCAACCGACGGGGAGTTGGATCCCACGTTCGCAATCGACGGCGTCCGCATCAGTAGCACCGCGGGCAACCACACGGAGATGGCGCTCGATGTCGATCCTGAGGATCGGCCCGTTGTCGCCGCGAGCGACTTTGCGGCCCATCCAGTCATTGTCGAGCGTTACTCGGAGGCCGGCGACCTAGACGCCTTCGGCTCCGTTTCGACGGCTCCCGTGAACGGTGACGTCGCCGACCTCGTTGCGGACGAGGACGCCGTGACCCTGGCGTGGGTCGAGGGCGATGAGGGAACCTCTCACATCACGAGGTGGCTCGGAAGCGGAGAGCTTGATGACTCCTGGGGTGAGGATGGAACGCTAGAGCCCGCACTCTCAACCGCGGAGCCGGTGCGCCCGACCACGATTCAGCGAGATCCGCTCGGCAACCTGTTGGTAGCCGGGTCGATCTCGCGCAGCGATCATCCGCTCGACCTCGACGCGGCGCTGATCCGGCTGGACGATGAAGGCGAGCTGGTACCCGCCAGTACGGAGACCAGCGCCCCCCTCTCCGACTCGGAGCGCGTCATCCAGATGCAGCGATTCGGTTCGGGTTACCTCGTCCTGACAGGCCCGGCCGCCGGACGGCGCACCGTGCTGGCCGCCTTCAATGGCGACGGATCAATTGACGACAGCTTCGGCGACGACGGGGTGCTCGGCGCGCGGCAAGGAGGGGAGTTCCTGTTCAGTCGCTTCGCGATCGATGCTGAGGGCAGGATCATCGTTATGTACACGCGACGCTCCGACCTGCACACGTCCGTGAGCCGGCTCACGCCCGATGGCGAGGTGGACGCCTCCTTCGGCGAGTTCGATTTCGGTACGCGAGGCGGCAACGCGCTCACCGTTGACGGCAGCACGACCTATGCCATGTCGGGGGAATCGATCGTTCGAATCACGGACGCCGGGGATGCAGAGGTGCTGTACACGGGCCCCCGCGTCAGCGACTGCTTCTCAGTTTCAGACCTTCTCATCGACCAGGACGAAAGGCTGGTTTGGGCGTGTGGAGTCCAGGGCGCGACGCGGGTTTACCGCCATCTGCCCTCAGGAGCGCCCGATCCTTCATACGGCCAGAACGGACGGGCCCTGGTGCAGAAGCGTTTCGCGAATGACGTCGAGCTTGCGCTGAGAGGCAACGCAGCCCGCTTGGCATTCACACCAGGAGGCGAAAAGGTCAGGATTGCCAGGTTGAGTGCGGGCGGGGTAGTCGGAGATATCGCGGGGTACCCGGAGCTGGCGCTATCGGATCCGATCTTCCGTCTCGCATCGTTGAGCCTGGACGAATCGGGCCGGGCCTATCTGATCGAGGACCTCTCCTCGCCGGACTCGCCTCCCAGGGCGGCTCGCGTCGTCCGGATCCTCCCGAGCGGCGAGATCGATCAGGATTACGGTGGCCCCAGTGGTCTCATGCTTTCCGGGATCAGGCCTGCCCGCTCTCCGGAGCTAACGGGCCCAGGAGTGCTCACCTTTGCCGCATCGGTCGAGAGCGACGAAGTTGACGGGGAAACCGATACGGGCCTCGTGCGGATCCTTCCGTGACCGGTCGCCGGGTGCTTCGGAGCCGTACACTCGCGCGCCATGAGCGACGACCCCACGAATGTCATGCCGCCGGACCCCGATCCCGAGCCTGACCCCTACGCGCAGCAGCAGGATCCTTACGACCAGCCGCCGCCGGACCAGCAATGGCAGCCGCCCGACGACGGTGGCATGTCGAGCGGGGGGAAGGCAGCGCTCATCCTGCTCGCGGCGCTCGTAATCGGCCTGGGCGTCGCGCTTGCCGTGATCGCCTCGGGGGACGGGGACGAAGATGAAACGACCTCGTCCTCTACGACCACCACGACCACCACCACCTCGACGGATACTGACACCACGACGACCGAAGAGGAACCGGAACCTGAACCAGAGCCCGAACCTGAGCCTGAACCAGAGCCCGAACCCGAGCCCGAGCCGGAACCCGATCCCGAGGACGGAGGCGGCGACGGCGATGGCGGCGGAGGTATCAGCCCCTAGATGGACGGGGCAGGGGCGTCCGATCGGCTGAGGCGCACGGTCAAGCGCTCGCGCCTCGGCGTGATCTCAGGAAGGATCGGCTCCGAGCGGGTGCGCGACCTGCGCCGCGCTCTGGGCCGCAAGGAGAATCCGATGGGGGCGACCCATCGCGGCTTCGCGTTGGAGGAGAGCCTGGACTACATCGACGCGGTCTTCGCCGACTACGAGCGCTACGCGGGTCTGAGTGGTGAGGCGATCGAGGGCAAGACGATCCTCGAACTCGGCCCCGGCGACTCGTTCGGCGTCGCGCTCCGATTCATCGCTGCTGGCGCGGCCAAGGTCATCACGGCCGACCGCTTCATCCCGATTCGCGACTCAAGCCAGCAGCGAGCGATCTACGAGGGCGTTCTCACTCGCATGAGCTCCGTTGATCGCGAGCGGGTCGACGACGTTCTCACCGCACACGGCATCGACCTGCCCGCGGTAAACATCGACGTCCGCGCGGGGGTGGGCATCGAGGAGGCGCCCGCGCAGATCGGTGAGGCGAGCGTGGACGTGATCGTCTCGCGTGCAGTCCTCGAGCACGTCTTCGACCTCGACACCGCGTTCGCCGCGATGCACCGCCTTCTGAAGCCGGGCGGGCGGATGGCCCACAAGGTGGACCTGCGCGACCACGGTCTGTTCACCGACGGCGGCCAGGATGCCCTCGAGTTCCTGACGGTGAGCGACCGCCTCTACACGTGGATGGGCGAGAAGTCCGCGGGCTTGCCGAACCGGATGCTTCAGGGCTACTACGAGCGCATCCTCGCCGAGCGCGGGTATAAGACCGAGTTCCTGACCACGCATCTGGCCGGGATCGAGGAAGAGGTCGAGCCGCACGTGCCATCCGAGGAGGGCCTGCCGGCGCACGCGCCGCTCGACTCAGTCGAGAAGATCCGCCCGCGCCTCCTTCCGAGGTTCCGCTCGCTTTCGGCGACCGAGCTCGCCGTCGCGGGCTTCTGGATGATCGCCGACAAGCCGCCGGCGCGCCTCTCCTAGTAGGAGAGCTTGATCCAGCGCGCGACGGCGGGCACGCCGTCCTCGGAGAGCCCGAAGAGCATGTAGCGGCCGGGCGGCGCAATAGCGGAGTTGGCCGGCGCGCGAAGCGCCGTCGTCGTGCCCTCGCGGCCGTCGCTGCGAAGCGGCACGACGCGCTGATGCATGTCCGCGGCGTGCGTGGTTGCGCCGGGCGCGACGAGGACGAACTTCTGCGCCTGCGGCTTGCCTTCCTTCATCGTCGCGAAGAACGTCTGATCGTAAATGGTGGAATTGGGCGCTTGTTGGAACTTCGGGCGCTCGCCGCGGTAGAGGTAGGGGGGCGAGTAGATCTCGGCGGTGTCGCTACGGGCCGTGCTCCCATCCTCCTCGAGCGGATAGACATCGTCACCCGCGGACCAGACGCGCCCGTCGGGCAGGAGGAGAGCAGTCGAGTGATACGAGCGGTCCTCGAGCTGCGCGGGTCCCATCCGCCACTTGTCGGAGCCGGCCTTTGCGATCTCGACCCGGCGTCGACTGCCCGCCGGGTCGATCGTGAAGTTGCCATTCTGCTGCGAGAAGCCGATGCCGCCGCCGATCGTGACCTTGCTTTCGTCGGGGAGGAGCACGGTGTTGTGATACGAGCGGCCCAGCCTAAGCCCGTCACCCGGCTTCCAGCCCTCGTCCGGCTCCAGCGCATCGAGCGTTTCGGAGTCGGCCGAGGCCTCCGAGAGGTCACCCTGTTGCGGGATCGTGCCGTAGCCGCCGTACTGAGTCACTTTCCAAGAGCCGTAGGGTGAGTCCGGCTCGAGGACCGCCGAGCCGCCGACTCGAAACCCGCTCGATTCCGGCAGGTTCTGCCAGGCGAGCGGTGTACTGCCGCCCACCGCCGAGAGCGGCAGGATCGCCGAGTCTTCGTTCCCCGGGCCAGCCAGGAGAGCGTCGCCACTCGGCAGCGTGAAGAGATGCGGATAGAGCTGAGTCACACGCTCGGCGCCCGCAAGTTCGCCGATCGTGCCGATCCCGCCGCGGACCTGGGAAGGGGTGAAGACCTCGACCGCCGGGTTGTCGATGCCGCCAGGCTCATCGTCGGAGTACCCGCCGGCGATCAGCGTCGTGCCGTCGGCGAGCTCCACCTGAGACGGATACCAGCGGCCGTCCGCCATCGATGGCTGCTGCGTCCAGGTCTCAGACCGGGGATCGAAGGTGAATACGAAGTTTGCACCGGGCGCGGACTCAAAGCGCGGATCCAGGTACGTCCAGGCAAGGTTGCCCCCAGCGACCAGAAGCTCGCCGGTGGGGAGGAACGACTGGCCCGAGCAGTAGATGGGCGCGGCACCCATGCCCTGAGGCCCCTCTCCGTCGGGGTCAACGAGTGGTGGGTCCACGTCCTCGAAGGCATCGGGCCCATAGCCCTGGGAGGGGTCCCACAGCGCGGCCTCGCCGCGATTCTGTTCATCGGGAGAAGCCGGTACGCCCCAGAAGAGGATTTTCCCCGTGGGCAGCATCGCCGCATGGATCGCATAATTGGGCAGCTCGAATGGCGCCCTTGTCCACTTGCCGACGCGCTTCGGGTCGCCCGCGGTGGCGCGGGCAAGCGCCTCGGCCTCCGCGTTCGCCCGCTTCGCTTCCGCCTCGCGCTCCGCGGGCGTCATCCGCTGCCAGCGGCGCTCCTCCTCCCGAGCAAGCTCGAAGAGGATCTCGTGCTCCTGAGCGTGATCGACGGCTCCGGCGCCCTCGAGGTCGTGCGCGCTCGCGCTTCCTCCAGTGGTGATCACCAGGGTTGCAGCAGCCAGCGCAATCACCGACCCCCTGTAGGCCCTCCTTGCCACCCCCACACCTTAGGGCAGCCCGGTGCCGTTGACCGTTGAATAAGGTGTCGCGCGTGAGCCCAGAAAGCGGAAATCGCAACATTCTCGTGGCTGGGCGGTGCCGGCTATGTCGGCAGCGTGCTGACGCGAAAGCTCCTGGCGGCCGGCCACCGGGTCCGCGTTCTCGACCGCCTTCTCTTCGACCACGGCACCGTTCTCTCCGGTCTTGTCGAGGATCCTGATTTCCAGTTCGTCCACGGCGACCTGAACGACGACGACTGCGGTGACGGCAGCGCTCGGCGGGCGCCACCGACGTGGTCATCCTGGCCGCCCTCGTGGGCGATCCGATCGCCAGCAAGTACCCGGACCTCGCCCGCCGGGTGAACGACGGTTGCAAGCGCCTCGCCGAACGAGCCGACGATGCCGGCGTCGACCGGCTGGTCTTCACGTCGACCTGCTCGAACTACGGCCTCCGCGACACCGACGAGCCCGCCACCGAGGAATCGGAGCTCTCGCCCGTCTCCCTTTACGCCGAGCTGAAGGTCGATTTCGAGCGCTTCGTCCTCGACCGCTCCGACTGGAGCCTCTGTCCGACGCTCCTGCGGATCGCGACGGCCTACGGCCTCTCGCAGCGGATGCGCTTCGACTTGACGATCTCCGAGTTCACGCGCACGCTCGCGGTGGGCGACGAGCTGGTCGTTTACGACGCGGACACGTGGCGCCCCTACTGCCACGTCGAGGACATCTCCGGCGCGGTGATGACGGCGCTCACGGCGGACGAGGCGCTGGTGCGCTCGGAGGTCTTCAACGTCGGCCACTCAGACGAGAACTACACGAAGCGGATGGTTGTGGACGTTGTTCAGGACGTTCTGGGTGGTGCCGGGTCCGTCTCCTTCGAAGAGGGCGGGCGCGACCCGCGGAACTACCGGGTCAACTTCGACAAGATCCGCGAGCGGCTGGGCTTCGAGCCGCAGCACCGCGTGCCCGAGACAGTGGCCTCGCTCGTCACGGCGATCCAGCAGGGCGTCTTCGACGACTACGCCCTACGGCCCGGCTTCTACACCAATCACTCCGTCGTGATCCCGGGCGAGACGCCGCCCGGCGACGACTAGGCCGATGCGCGCGGTGATCCTTGCCGGCGGCGTTGGGACGCGGTTGCGCCCTTACACCACCGTCCTGCCCAAGCCTCTCGTGCCCGTGGGCGAGCGGCCCATCCTGGAGCTGATCCTCAACCAGCTTCACGCGGCGGGCTTCACGCGGGCCGACCTCTGCGTGGGACACCTGGGCGGCCTCATCCGCGCCTACCTGTCCGAGTCCGGGGTTGTCCCGGATGGCCTCGAGGTTCACTACCAGTGGGAAGAGGAGCCCCTCGGCACGGCGGGCGCCCTACACCTCATCGAGCGCCCGGATGATCCCTTCCTGGTCATGAACGGCGACATCCTTACGACGCTCGACTACGGAGAGTTCCTGCGTGGTCATTCGGACGGCGGCGCGGCGCTCACGATCGCCACCCATCGGAAGGACGTGCCGCTCGCCCTGGGAGTGATCGAGTCAGAAGGGGAGACGGTGACCGGCTACGTGGAGAAGCCGACCCTGCACTACAACGTCAGCATGGGCGTCTACGCCTACTCGCCCTGGGCCCTCGACCATGTGCCGGAGGGCCGCTTCGACTTCCCGGATCTCGTTCTGAAGCTGCTCGCCGAGGGGGAGCGGGTCGCTTCGCATCCGTTCGAGGGCGATTGGTTCGACATCGGGACACGCGACGAGCACGAGCGTGCGGTAACGGCCTTCGATGCGGACCCAAAGCGCTACGAGGCGGATTGACGCGCGAGGACTGGCTAGGCGCCGTATAGGTCGAGGAGGCTCTCGACCTGACGCTCCCATGAGTACCGCTCGAGGACGAGTTCGCGGGCGGCTTGGGCAATTAGCCGGCGCCGTTCGGGATCCTCGAGAAGCGCCGATGCCGAAGCGGCGAATTCCTCCGCCGTCTCCGCAGCCAGGTAGTGAGTCCCCGCCTCGGCACCCTCGACGCCATCAATCCCCATCCGGTTCGCCACGACCGGCAGGCCGGACGAGAACGCCTCAAGGACCTTGTTCTTGAGGCCGGATCCGGTGAACATGGGGAGGACGGCAACCGTCGCCTGGCCCAGTTCCTCGCCCATGTCGGGAACGTCGGGGTAAAGCTCGACGCCGGCGAGCCCTCCCAGGCGCCGGACGCCGGCCAGTGGGCGCGCGCCCGCAAGCCGAAGGGAGGCGCCGGAAACGCTCGCCCTCACGAGCGGCAAAACGTCCTCGGCCACGAAGCGGGCCGGCTCGGCGTTGTGGAAGTAGCCGAGGTTTCCGAAAAACGCCAGCACCGGGGCCCTGCCCGCTTCGCGTTCGGAGTAGGGGACCCCGTCCGTGTCGATCCCGTTCGGGATCACCGCGGCCCCGGCGAGGCCCGGCGCGCGACGGTCCGCAGCGGAGACCAGGGAGACAGAATCGGCTTGCGCTGCCAGTCGCGCCTCGTAGCGCGCCATGAGGCGCGCCTCGGCCCCGAAGACGGCGCGTGAGGGACCGCGCGAGGCATCAGCGCGCGTTCGCATGTTGAGCGAGAGCGAGTCGACCAGATCGAGGTGGCGATGGAGCCCCGCCGCGGGCGGAGGCAAATAGGTGCCCATGCGGGCAAGGCTCACGTGGACCACGTCGGGACCCTTGGCAAGCTCCTCGGCCACCGCTTTGCGCATCGCCGAGTGCGCGAAGAGCCGCGCCTGGAGGGGAAGTGCCGGATTGGGCTCGCGCAGGTTGCCCGCGATCCTTCCTCCGATCCTGGGCTCGATGCCTCGGAGTTCGAGACTCGACTCCGGCGGCGCCGGCCCGTCGCCGAACGAGAGCAGCGTCACGTCGGCGTGGCGGGAGAGGCCGCTTGCAAGGTGATAGGCGCGCACCTGGTCTCCACGCCTGGGCGGATACGGATAGCGTGGTGACAGGAAGAGGATTCGCATGCCGATCCGCCCAGCTCTTTGAGAAGGGGAGGCGTGTCCGCCCTCGAAGGCCAGCGCGTGAGGATAGTCCAGATCTCAAACTTCGACCGCCCGCACGCCGGGTCGTTCGTGCCGATGCTCATAGGGCTCCTTGGTGAGGCCGCCCGCCAGGGCCACCGGACCGAGGCGATCTTCGGCGCGTCCACCGCTGGGGTTCCGTGGCTTGAGGATTTTGAGAAGGCCGGTATCCCGGTCACGCTTGCGCCCGGAACCGACAGCCGCCTGAAGCTCGGGCGCTGGCTTGACGGGTACCTGGGCAATGATGAGGAGCCCGTCGTCCTCCACACCCACTTCACGACCTGGGATGTGCCCGCGCTCATCGCCGCCCGCGGCCGCGAAGCCGCCGTCTTCTGGCACGTTCACTCCGCATTGCCTCGCGATCCTCTCGTGGTCGCCCGTACCGCACTCAAGTTCGGCGTCCTCGGCCACGGCACCGCCGGGCTCTTGTGCCCGGCGCCGAACATCGTCGACGGCGCGCGTCGTCGCCTGGCTCCACGCGATCGCACTCACTTCATCCCCTCGTCCCTCGACCTCGAGAGCTTCCCGAGGCTGGATGCCGCGAGGCGCGCGCAGGCCCGGGAGGAGCTCGGCATTCCTCTTGACGCGAAGGTTCTCCTGCATTTCGGCTGGCACTGGCACCTCAAGGGCTCCGACATCTTCCTGGAGGTCCTTCGCATGCTTGCGCAGGACGACGCCGAGGTCATCGGCATCGACCGGGGCGGGGGTGAGGAGATGGCCGAGCTCGCCGCTGAGCTCGGGATCGCCGACCGCTTCCGCCTGATTCCGCCTGTTGAAGACGTCCGGACCGTTCATGGAGCCGCTGACGTCATGGTTTCCTCCAGCCGCGAGGAGGGGATGGCGTACGCGGTCCTTGAGTCACTGGCGAGCGGGACGCCTGTTGTCGCCACGGCGATCCCTGGCCACGCGGTAATCGGCGAGCAGGTTGACGCATGCCGCCTTACTGCAATCGACGCCGGCGAGCTTGCGGCCGCCGTCAGGGAGACGCTCGACCGGACGCCTCAGGAGGTGGATCGCGAGGCCCAGGAGGCGCACGCGTGGATGGAAGAGAACCTGGCGCACGCGCCGGTTGCCAAGCGCGTGATCCGCCTGTACGAGGAGGCGCTGCCTCCGAAGCCCGCCGCGCCGGCCACCAGGCGAGGCCTCAAACCCAGTCCCCGCCTGATCCAGCTCTGCAACTTCGCGAACCCGCAGGCAGGGTCGTTCGTGCCCATGGTCGCTTCCGTCGTCGAGTTCGCGCGTGAGCGTGGCTGGGAGGCGGAGGCGATCTTCTCCCGGCCCGCGGAGGGTGCCGACTGGCTGGCCGAGCTACGCGAGCGCGGGATCGTCCACCGGAGCGCACCCGCGGGCTCGCGCTGGGAGCTCGTGCGGTGGGCACGCGCCCTCGCCAAGGAGCACCACGAGCACACGATCGTGCACACGCACTTCACGCGGTACGACCTGCCCGTGGCGGTCGCGGCGCAGCCAGGTGACCTGGACGTCGTCTGGCACGAGCACACCGCTCTCTCGTCCAGGCCCCAGATGGTCTCCAGGAACGCCATCAAGTTCGCCGTGGGTGGCCGGCGCGTGGCGGCCATCCTGTGCCCGGCACCCGACCTGGCCGAGGCGGTCATCAGGCGTGGCGCACCCGAGGACCGTGTCAGGTTCGTCCCGAACGCGATCGACGCTTCCAAGTTCCCCGTCATCGATCCAGCGACGCGTGCCCAGGCACGCGAGGCACACGGGATCGAGCCCGATGCCCTGGTCGTGCTCTCGTTCGGCTGGCATTGGGACCTCAAGGGCGGCGAGCTCTTCCAGCGAACGGTCGCGGAGCTCAACTCGAGTGCTGATCGGCAGGTTGTCGCGCTTCATTTGACGGCCGCGCCCCAGGCGCAACGGCTCGTGCGTAGCCTGGGCCTGGAAGGGACGGTGCGCCTGATCGGCCAGACGAGCGACGTGACGGGTCTGATGGCCGCCACGGACGTGTTTGTGGCTGCCTCGCGAGCCGAAGGCGGGACGCCTCTAGCCGTGCTCGAGGCGCTCTCATGCGGGCTCCCGGTCGTGGCGAGCGATCTGCCCTCGCACCGGTACGTCGCCGAGCGTGTGCCTGGCGTCCACGTTGTCAGGCGGCAACCGGTACAGATGGCCAGGGCGATTCTGGACGCGTCCAAGCAAATGGACGCTCTGGACGCGGATTATGGACACCGGTCCCATGACGCCGTCGATAGTCATTTCTCCCTTGAACACTGGTGTTCCCAGCTTTTTGAGATCTACGATCGCATCTTGTCCAGGTCCGTCTCTGGACATTTGTCCTAGTTAGACGCTGGACACCCGTCCGAAAGTTCTGGCCATTCCTGGCCAAATGCGCGTTGCTGCCCGATTCCCCTCCCGACAGGCAAGACCCAAAAGGTCTCGCCGCCAAGGCATCGGGACTCGGAAATGCATCGCAAGAACATCAAGAACAACCGGATCAAGAACACAATCAAGGCTTTCGCAGCCGCTGGCCTCGTCTCACTCGCCGTCGGCGGCGAGGCGCAGGCGAAGGGCGGCTGCAAGGCGACGCACACAGGTGGCGGCTACGGCGCGCTGGGGGACGGCGTGTTCCCCAGCTCCTGCTGGCGCCCCTACGCCGAGGAGAGCCCCTTCAACGACCGTCTGTCCCGTACCCCGCAGGTCAAGAACGGCTCGACCGGCACCATCGAGCAGCTCACCTCGCAGGCTCCCGGCGTCTCGTACTTCGTCGCCGGCGACGAGGCGAGGGACTGGGGCGTCGCGATGTACTACTCCGACGCGTCCGATCCGGTCTACACGGTCCACTGCACGGAGCCCTGGGGCACCTGCGCCGTCGAGGGGGCGCAGATCCACATTCCGGAGGGCGCCGACCCGTCAGGCGTGTGGCCGCTGCCAAACCCCAGCGCGGACTACGACTCGCACCTCACGGTCGTCGATCAGGCGACAGGCTGGGAGTACGACCTCTGGAACATCCGCCGGATCCAGAACGGCGAGATCACGATCAAGTGGGGCGGCAAGACCCGCGTCGACGGTGACGGCCTCGGCTCGGACGCGGTCGCTGCCCGCTTCGGCGCCGCCGCCGGTCTGATCCGCGCCGAGGAGCTCCAGGAGGGCAAGATCGATCACGCCCTCTCGCTCACGGTCCCCTGCACCGTCGGCCACACCTGGCCCGCATCCAAGGGCGCCCTCGAGTGCTCCTATGCCGGCATGCCGACCAACAACGCGCTGCAGAACGGCGACCTGCTCCACCTCAAGATGTCGTACAAGCGCATCGCCACCTTCCCCAGGTGGAAGAGCGCGATTCTGGAAGCCTGGAAGCGCTACGGCGCCTTCGTCGGCGACACGACCGGCGACGCCACCCAGTGGGCCCTCAAGTTCGAATCCGCAGCGGGCTACGAGGCCGAGGGCGAGGATGACCCGCTGGTCGACCTCGCGCGAGACCAGGGCTTCGAGCCCGTCGACTACAACGGCAACGGCCAGGACGAGTTCTGGTTCGACGTCGCCGGTGGTGTCGACTGGGACAAGAAGCTCCGCGTCGTCAAGCCCGGAACCTGATCTACGAAGGCCCGGAAGCTCACCTTCGATGCCTTTGTGAGTTTCCCTCAGAGGTCCTAGTCAGACCCTGACGTGAGCGGGGCCCCCCGGGGCCCCGTTCTCGTTCCGGCGGATAATCGCCCTCAGGCCTTGGTCGCGAATACCCACTTGTCCGGCGGGGACGGCGCAACCCACGCCCGGTAGCCGAGCGCCTCCAGCTGTCCGATGCACTCGGCGGCTCCGTAGCCGAAGTACGGATGGAGCTCGACCCGAAGGGACCGGACGCGATCTGGCCACGATCCGGGTGCCGCGAAGGCAGTCGGCTCGGAGCCCTCGATCGTCACGTGGACGTAGTCGATGGACTCGACGCCGGGCCACCGCTCCGAGAGGACGCTGTCGATGGTCCGCGCCGGAACCAAGCCTTCGGGGGGATCGCCCTCCGCGGCAGGGCGAACGACCAGGCCGTGCTCGTTCTTGTCGTCGGCGTCGATAACGAGCGAGCAGTTCTCGTCCCAGATCCCAGCCCGGATGAGCTTGGCGCGACCGCCGAATCTGGCCACGTTGGCCGCGGCTACCGCAAGGTTTCCCGGATCGGGCTCGACGCCCAGGAGCTCGGCATTCGGGTATGCGAGGCCGAGGCCGGTCAGCGCCGCCCCCATGTTGCTGCCCAGCTCTGCGAGACGCCGGAGGTCCTGGCTCGCGATCTCAGGCGGAGGTAGGTGGATGCCCAGCGTCAGGTAGTCGGTCGCGTTGTCCAGGTCCGTGGTTCCCGGACGGACGAAGATCGAGTCTCCATCCAGCGCCTTCATCGGCACCCCGACCGGCACGGGAGGCCCATCCGGCGAACCGGACCAGCCGCTCAGGACAACCTTCGCGACCGCGAGCTTGCCTCGAGCGCCGTCCCCCGCGCGGATCAGGCGGCGGACCCTGGCCACGCGCTCTTCGAGACTCATCGTGCCGCCTCCGCTGAGGCGCGAAACAGGCCGGCGAGGCTCTGGGCAGAGCGCTCGATGTCAAACTCGTCCTCGACCAGGTTCCTGCCGGCGGCGGTGTCGAGCCCGGCGACGCAGGCGCGCGACAGAGCCTCCCCAAGGGACGCGGCGTCGCCAGGCTCTGCGAGGTAGCCGGTGGAGCCGTCCTGGATGATCTCCGGGATCCCTGAGATCCGCGAGGCAACCGTCGGCACGCCGCAGGCCAGAGACTCCATCAGCACGACCGGCAAGCCCTCCATCTGCCCGTCCCGCGCGATGAGGCTGGGGAGGACGAAGAGGTCCGTCTCGTCGAGCCGGCGTCTCACTTCGTCTTCCGGCTGAGACCCCTCGAAGGCGACCCGCTCCGAGATGCCGAGCTCGCGCGCTTGCCCCTCGAGCCTGGCGCGCTCGGGGCCGTCCCCCACCAGGGTGAGCCGGATCCGGCCGGCCGGGCTCTCCTCCGAGGCGATCGCGTCCAAGAGGACCCTCTGGCCCTTGTGCTCCTGAAGGCTCGCGACGCAGAGCACCTCGATGGGTCCCGTCGAAGGCGCGCTCCGAGGGCGGTACAGGTAGCGGTCGAGCTCGATCCCGCAGTGGATCACGTGAACGGGCGTCGCCGAATCGCCGCCGTAAGGGCGAAGGAATTCGCGGTTGTAGTCCGAGATCGCGTCCACGAAGGCGGCATCGCGGACCTTCGTTGCGAGCATCGCCTGAGTGACGAAGATGTCATGGGCGTGCACCGTGATGCTGTACGGGATACCCGTCAGCCTGTGGCAAAACCAGGCGGCTAGGGCGGGGAAGGTCGCGTAGTGGGAGTGGACATGGTCGGTCCCCCCGTCTTGGATCCGCCGTGCAATGGATGCGGCCATCGGCAGCGTCGCAAGCGAACGCGCCAGGTAGCCAGGCGCCCGAACGCATCCCGCGACGACTCGTCCGAACAGAGACAACACACCGACCGGCTTGCGGACGAGCCACCAGCCGAGGTCGCGGATGCCTTCGAGACCAGTCGGGCGCTGAACCTTGTCCATCCACGGGCCCGCGCTCGGGTGGACAAGGGTCTCCGTCGCCGGGAAGAGCGAGTAGAGCTCGATCTCGACGCCGTCGATCGTGGCGACATGGTTGAGCTCACGGGCGATGAACGTCTCGGACGAGCTCGGAAAGCGCGAGACGATGTAGGCGACCCTCAATTCTCGCCCCGGTCGCCTGTCGAGAGCTCGGGAAGGGCGGTCGCCACGTCGGCCGGTAGCTCGGGCAGCCACTCTTGCTCGCGCGCGAGGCGGTGGCGCACCGGGGCGACGCGCCTGCGAAGGCGCCAAGCCAATGCAGAAACCTTGCGATCGCCTGACAGCGTGCCCAGAAAACGGCCGAGCTCGTCGACTGATTTCTGGGCGAGCGCCCTGTCCGCTTCCGAAAGGTCCTCGTTAGAGGTTGCATTCAGGAGGACGGTGCGCGCGTTCTCGATCATCATCGGCAGGTCCTTGGACTGCGAGTCCGAGCGGTCACGCTGAACGAGGTTGATGCCGTCTGCGCGCACGGCGGAGAACCCCTTTGCGGCGATCCTGAGCCAAAGATCGAAGTCGTCGGCACCGCGAATTCGCGGGTCGAAGCCTCCCGTCGCGTCGAGCGCCTCGCGTCTGACCGTGGTCGAGCTCATCACGAAGTTGAGGCCGCTCAGGAACCGCTCCAAGAGGACGGGCGGCGTGGCGGGGTCCGGGATCGAGGGGTGATGCTCCAGGGAAGCCTTTCGCAGGATCCGGCCGGTCGCGTCGTTCAGAATCCATGCGTCCGTATAGCTGAAGCCCGCCTCAGGGGCGCGAGCGAGGGCCCGGTCCATCGCTTCCAGATACCCCGGCATCCACATGTCGTCGTTGTCGAGGAAAGAGATGAGGTCTGCTCGGGCCGCGCCAACGCCGGTGTTCCGGGCGCCGGCTGTGCCGGCGTTCGGCTGCTCGATCAACTGGAGCCGCTCATCTTCGCTCCCCAACTCGCGGACGAAGTCGGGCGTCCCATCCGAGGAGCCGTCGTCGACCACGATCAGCTCGAGGTCCTCGCGGGTCTGGCGCAGGATCGAGCCGATCGTCGCGCCGATGGTGCGGGTCGCGTTGTAGGCGGGCACGACGACCGAGAAGGCCGGGGTGGCGCTCACTGCGGCTGCTCCTTGGCCGTTGAGCTGAGGCGCGCCCGTAAGCCCGTGATCCCCCGGCGCGCGGCGCCTCCGACATCCTTGGCTGTCGCCGGCGAGATGATCCGGAACATGACGACGTAGATCGCCGTCGCAAGGAGCGCTTCGCCGGCAACGGCCAGTAGGCCGGCAAAGGTCTCCATGTCCGCCGCATTGACCACAAGGCGGTCGAATGCCAGCACCGCGCCGGCCATGATCGCCGCGGCAAGGACGGGCCGCACCGCAGCGTCGACGAGCGATCCGATCCCCAGGTCAGTGATCCTGTGCGCCACGCGTAGACCGTATGCGGCTCCGAGGAGCGGTCCGATGGTGAGCCCCGCGGCAGCCGCGGTGAGGCTGATCTCGGCCAGCAGCACCATTGAGACGATCGTTCCCACGGCGGTCACCGTATGCATCGGCGTGAGGGCTGCCGGGCGCTCTTGCGAGCGCAGAAGCTCGGAGACGAGCGATGTCACGGCGCCGCCCACAGCGAAACCGGCCATCGCCATCGCCGCGTAGCCCGCCGGGCGCCAGACATCGCCGAAGACGAGGACGGTCAGCTGAAGGCCGAGCGCGACCAGTAAGAGCCCGGCCGGAGCGGCAACGGCCATCATCCAGCGAAGCGAGCGCAGGAACGCGGCGCTCATCCGCTCGGCGTCATGCGCGATCCGCGCGAACGCAGGGAAGATCGAGAACGAGGCGGCGGCCAGGATCAGCATGAATGGCGTGGAGGCGATGCGGTAGGCGTACCTGAATTGCCCGAGCGCGCTTACGCCCAGGATCTTGCCCACGATGATGGCGTCGGACTGTTCACCCGCGCGCAGGATCGTCGTCGCCAGGAAGACGTGGCGCCCATAGCCCACGAGCTCCCGCCACATTCCGAAAGATGCGAGGCTCGGGCGCGGCTTCCAGCGGGCGAGCAACCAGACCAGGATCACCTCGACCCCGTGGCTCGCGTACTGCCCCGCGACCAGCGACCAGGCGCCGAGATCGGAGGTGGCGCAGAGGATCGCCGCGATGCCAAAGGCAAGCGCCTGCGCGGGCTCGATGATGAGCCTGCGAAGGAACGAGAACTGGCGCCACAGGAGCCCATTCGGCACCGTCTGGATCGTTCGCAGGAAGATGATGCCGCTGCTCGCGGCCGCGAGCTTCTGGACTTCGTCCGAGTCGAAGAAGTCGCCGACCAGAGGCGAGACAGCCAGGAGAATGGCGGTGAAGCCGATGCCGGTCAGGATCGTCGCGATGAGCGCGGTGTTCGCGGCTTCCTCGACGCGGCTCCGCCGCTGGACGATCGCGGACGCCATCCCGGTCTCGGTGACCAAGAGGGTGAAGCCGATCAGGACCGTCGCGGCCGCGAAGTCGCCGAACTCCTCGGGCGTGATGAGGCGCGCCAGGACGATGTAGATGGCGAGCGTGAGCGCTTGGAACGTGCCAAAGCCCAGACCGCCCAGGCCGGCGCCTCGGAGCACGGTCCCAGCAAGGCCGGCGGGGGCCTCATGAGGCGGGTTCGGGCCCTCCCGTCCTGGCTCACTCACGTCTCAAGCGTCCCATACGCTCCCCCGGGAATGAACGACTCCCGCGATGGGCGACAGCTCCGTGTCGTGGTCCTCGTGGACAGCCTGCTCAATCCGGGGGGTGGCGAGAGGCTCGCCGTCGAGAACGCGCGCCTCCTGGATCCAGCGCGTTTTGCGCGCACGCTCTGCATCAGCCGGTTCGATCCCGCGCATCGCACGACCGAGCCCGCGGCGTCCCTGATCGCGGGGCTCGAGCGCGACGGCGTGCGCATCGTCGGCCTCGAGCGCAGCGGCAAGCTCTCCCTCGGGGCGTGGCGCCCGCTGACGAAGATCCTTCGCGACGAGCGGGTCGACGTGCTCCACGGGCACATGTTCGGCTCGAACGTGTGGGCTTCGGTCCTGGGGAGCCTCTGCCGGGTCCCCGTGGTCGTGGCCCACGAACACATGTGGTCGTATGACGGCGGGCGGTCGCGTGCCGTGATCGACCGCCATGTGATCGCTCGCGGCTCCGATGCGTTCATCGCGGTCTCAGAGACCGGACGTGCCCTCATGGTCGAATCGGAGGGCCTCGACCCGGACGACATCGTTGTCATCCCCAACGGCATCGCAGCCGTGGACTCGCCGCCCCGGGCGGAAGCGCGCGAGCGCTTTGGCCTCAAAGAGGGCGATCGAGCGATCGGCACCGTCGGACATCTGCGCCCGGAGAAGGCGTTCGAGTCGCTGATCGAGGCCTCGGCGGTCTTACGCGAGCGGGAGCCCCGCCTCAGGGTCCTGATCGCGGGCGAGGGCCCGGAGAGGGCGATGCTGGAGGGGCTCATTGACGCTCGCGGGCTCGAGGGCGTGGTGGAGCTCCTGGGGGCACGCGAGGACGTCTCGCACCTTCTGGCGGCGCTTGACGTTGCGGTCTGCTGCTCGGACTTCGAGGGCGGCCCGCTGTCGGTCATGGAGTACATGCGCGCGGGCCTGCCCGTCGTGGCGACCCGGGTCGGAGGCTTGCCCGAGCTACTCGGCCCGGACGGCGCCGTCTTCGTTCCTCCGCACGACCCGGCGGCACTCGCGGACGGCATCGGCAAGGTCCTCGGCGACCACGCGCTCGCAGCGAGGCTCGGGGAGGCCGGCCGCGAGCGCCAGCGCACGGAGTACGACATCGGGGTCTGGGCGCGCAGGATCGAGGAGCTCTACTCAGGGCTCGCCTGAGCGTCCTGGATCAGCGGGTCCTCGGAATGGACGAAGAAGATGTTGAGGGTGGGGATGTCGCCCTTCTCGAAGAGCTTTCCCGTGGCCGCGTCGTAGCCGTGCGGCTGGAAACCGCGCTCGGCGAGCCAGGGCCGCAGCTCGCCGTAAGAGGTGTCCGAGCCCTCGATCATCAGCACGGGCCGATGTTTTGCAATCGTCTGTTCCATGCCCCGCAGAGCCTGCATCTCAGCGCCCTCGACATCGATCTTCACCCAGGCGGGGGCCAGGCCAAGGTCGTCGATCCGGACCACCTCGACGTCGATCTCGCGCAGCTCGAGCTCCGATGCGTTGTCAGCGGTGTGCGATTCGACCCAGAAGCCTCGCGCCGCGTCGTCGGCCAGGAGCGAGGCCTCGCCGGTCAGCTCGATCCGCCCGTAGATCGGCACGAAGAGAGTTGCCCTGCCGGGCTCCGCGCCCACTGCGAACATCCGGTACTCGAAGTCCTTGATGATCCTGGCGACCAGCTTGAGGTCGCGCTCGTGCCCCGGGTTCGGCTCGATCGAGAGGATCGGCCCCTTGTTGACGACACGGAAGGACAGTGCGGACTGGCCCGCGTTGGCGCCGATGTCGAGGAGCATTCCGGTGCCGTCGCCGCGGCCGCGAAAGAACTCGAAGTCGGGCTCGTGCACGCGCTTTCGCGCGTATCGGCCGAGGATCGCAGCGCGGCGCGCGACGCTGTAGAGCCGCGGACTGCGCGTGAGCCGCGCACGGATCTTTGAGCTCACGCCCACGGCGAGATCCTTCCACACGTCCCGATTTGAGGCGCGGCTTAGTCCTCGGCCCTCTGGCCCCGCGCGACCGCCAACATGGCGGGGCACATCGCCATCAGGAGCCAGAGCTGCTTGTTGAAGTGCTCGGAAACGAACATGTTTGCTGCGAGCAGGGCCACCAGGGCAACGGCGACGGAAATAGCGATCAGCTCCATTCCTGGATCGCCCCGCCTGCCGAACTCCCTTGCAGCTCGATAGGCGGCCGCGATCGACCCGATCACGACCATCATGAAGAAGACCAACCCGGGGATGCCGAATTCGGCGAGCACCTGTATGAACGCGTTGTGGGCCACCGCGGGCTTGTCGACCACGTACGTGTCGTCCTCGAGCGTGCCGGGCTCGGCAAGCAGGTAATGGATCGAGGAGATCTGGAAGTTGGCCGCGCCGACGCCCGTGACGGGCTTGTCTTCGATCATGCGCCAGCCGACCTTCCAGATGTCGGTTCTGCCTGTCCCGCCATCCGCGAGCGACAGGCGATCTCGCGCGGCCTGCGGGGCAAGGTCGGCGTAGTAATAGGTCCCGGCAATCGCAATCACCACTCCCACGAACGCCGCGAGGGCGCGATGCCTGGGCGCCAACGCGATCGCAGTGATCACGGCGCCCGCCAAGGCGACCAGGCCCCCTCGCGAGCCGGTCAGAAAGACGCCTGCGAGGCAAAGGGACGCAGCGATGAAGCACAGCACTCGAACCGCCGATGAGCGGCCATCTGAGAACCCCATCGCCACCGAGATCATCAGGCCGGCTGTGAGGGTCGCCGCGAGGACGTTGGGGTCGCCCACGGTCCCGGCGATGCGATTGAGGCCCTCCGAGCCGGCCGCGTATGCGAACTCGGATGCGTCAGGTGTCGCTACGACCCCGTAGACGGCGGCAAGAGTCGCTCCGGTGACGAAGGCCCCCAGCACCATCCGAATGTGTTGCGGAGTGCGAATCGCCTCATAGAGGATGAGAAAGAGGGCAGCCGTCAACAGGAGGCGCAGAGACTCCGCCGGCACGGCAGACGGCCTCTCCGCCCAGACAAAGCTGAGGCTGACCCACGCGCAGAACGCGATGATCGCAAAGCTCAGAATCGGGTGGCGGTTCCAGAGCGTGTTCCGGCCATGCACTCGCGACGTGAACGAGGCGATCCAGGAGAGAACGAGGATCGCTCCCGCAAGCTTCGTGAAGCTGAGGGCCGAGCCGCCGGCAATGGGCGAGATCTCGAAGAACATGATGAGCGTGAAGGCGGCGACGCCCGCGGCCAGATTGACGACGGTCAGGAGCGTGAACGCGATTCCCAGCGCGGCGCCGACAGCCAGCTTGGGCTCAAGGCCCGCAAGCCCACCAAGCATCGCCGCGCTGAGGCCGACCCCGACGGGGACGATGAACTCGGCAGGATCGAAGCGCGCGAGCGCGCGAGCCACGGCCTAGCTCTTCGAGCCGCCGAGGGGCAGCCGCTCGCGCAATCCGCCCTCGCGTGCGCCGTAGTAGTGGTAGTCCGAGCGGGTCGGTCGCGGCGTCCCGACGACGGTGAAGCCCGCGGGCTTGATCCCGTTCTCGGCCAGGAGCTCGCCGAGCTGGGCAAGCTTCGAGAGGGTCGTCTTGCCGATTTTTACCACCAGAAGGACGTCGTCCACGTAGCTGGCGAGCGGAAGCGCGTCGATCACGTCGGTGAGGGGCGGCGAGTCCACGATCACGTAGTCGGCGATCTCGCGGGCGTCATCGATCAACTGGCGCGCTGCGGGAAGGGCGAAGAGCTCCGAGATCCAACCACCCTCATAGTCGGCGAGGAGAAGGCCGAAGTTCGCGCCGAACTGCTCGGTTGTGACCAGGGCGTCTTCCAGGTCGATGCCCTCCATGAGGACGCTGACCATGCCATAGGTGGGCTTGACGTCCAGGGCGCGGCCGATCGACGGGCGGCGCAGATCTGACTCCATGAGGATCACGCTGTTGCCCGCCGTGGCTAGCGATGTCGCGAGGTTGACCGCGGTGGTTGTCTTGCCCTCCGACGGAGAGGAGCCGGTGACCAGGATCACGCGCGCCGAGTCGCCGTGGTTTCGCTTCTGCACCGCAAGGGTCCCGCGGAGAGTTCGGTACGCCTCCGAGGCGGCGGGGGACAGGGCGAGCGGATCGATCGGGTTGTCGGTCTTCTTTACCTCCCTGGGAATACGGGCCAGGATCGGCAGGCGGTAGAGCCGCCGGAGCTGCTCCTCGCGGCGAAGCCGCGGGTCGAGGACCTGGACGGCAAAGGCAGCGGCGATGCCAAGGATCGTCCCGGCAAAGAGTCCGCCGATCACGCTCAGGACAGGCTTCGGGCGAGATCGGGGCAGAGGGGGGCGTTGCCTCGGTCAGGATTGACATGGTGGGATCGGACACGCTCAGGTAGCCCTGCAAAGTGGTGAGCTGGGCGACGAGATCGTTTGCGTTCGCAGTGTCGCCGGCCTCCGCCAGCTGGGCTTCGAGCTGGGGGATCAAGTCCTCGATATAGGCGTGAAGCTCTTCGGTCTGCTCGACGATCGCCTGATTGGCGAATGCGTTGGAAATCTCGGCCGCCTCCTTCGGTGTCCCGGCGTCGCCTCGGACGACCACGATGTTCGACTGGGCAACCGGCTCGGCGGTGACGCTGCCGAGGAGAGCCTCGGCGCTGAGCGGAGAGTCGAGTTCCTCCTTCACGCGCTCCGCTACTTCGATATTGGTGACGAGCCGCGAGGCCGTCTCGACGTCGCGTGTCGGGTCCGCCGACTGTCTCAGCAGGGGGAGTGACGCGACTACGCCAGTCTGCTGATCGGGTGCAGGGGTGATCCGAAGCTCGGTCGCGCCGCGGTACACCTCGGCCGCCGTCATCACGTAGAGGATCGCGATCCCGGTTGTGATCACGATCGTCGCAATGACGATCCAGATGCGCTCGCGCAGCGTCGAGACGTAGCGCTTGAGGCCCTCCTGCTCGACCGGAGGTTTCATCCACTCGGCGCCGCTGACAGTCCCGCGCGAACGATCCCCCGATCCGTTGGTCGTCTCCATATGCCTGGATTCTGGCAGGCGGGGCGCTGCCTTTCTGCTGCAACATCCACTGCTGCACGAGTGATCGCACCTAGCGGGTCGTAAACGACAGCCTGGGCCCGGCCTAGGGGTCCTGCCAGATCCTCTCGCCGGAGCCGAAGAGGCTGATCTCCTTCAGCTTCGCAAATGTGATGATGCGCTGCGCCGCTGAGTAGAGCGGGTGGCAGGCGCTCAGGACCAGGCGCTCGTAGCCGACGTTTCGGACCACGCCGATCTCGGTGGGCTCGACGATGTCGACCTTCTGCACCTCGTACGTGAACGTCGCGTACGGCATCTCGAGCGTGATCTCGTCGCCCGGCTCGAGCTCGTTCGTCTTTCGGAAGGGCGCCTTGTAGGTCGTTCTGTGACCAGCGATCCCGACCGTCCTTCCCTGTCCGGGAAAGGCTGAGCCGTCGCCCTGGCGGCGGGTGTCCTCGTCGTCCGAGGCGGTGTAGTGGCCAGGGCCGATCTGAAGCGTCGCCGTGTCCGTTCCTTCGACGACGACGATGTCCACGTCGATAGCGGGGATCTTGATCCTGCCGATCGCCTTGCCCGTCTCGACCCGATCCTCGAAGCGGTCGGCCAGGATCGCCACCCGCTCCTCGAGGCTGGACGCGCCCCGCGCGGCCTCGATGTCCGCGGCCTCCGGGAACTCCTCCTGCAACTCCCTGAGCTCGTCCTCCGCCTGGTTCTGCTTGACGGTCGCGTAGATGTTCGAGAGCGGCTCTTCCCACGCGAGGGTCAGCCCTACATCAAGGGCGATGACGAGGCCGGCGGTGATGAGCGCCGTGGCGAGGATCCGAAGTAGGCGGTTCACTGACCGCCAATGATCGCGTAGTGGCCGCTAAGCGCGTGCCGACGGTGTCCGACGTGGCGCGCTTGAACCGCCCGTCGAGATCTTTGGGCGGGGGGCGCTTCCGCACAGATGCGGCTCGAATACCGCCAGCCCGATCATGCCAGACTCTCGCCTCAGCCATGAGTGACGAGAGCGCCTCAGCCCCACGCATCGCCTCCTACCAGGCCGACCCGGCCAAGGTCGGGCGCGTGCTGCTGCTCTATTCGGGCGGCCTCGACACCTCGGTCATGCTCCACTGGATCCAGGCCCGCTACGGCGCTGAGATCGTGACCCTGACCGTCGATCTCGGCCAGCCGGGCGAGGACTGGGAGGTCGTCGTGGGTAAGGCCAAGCAGCTGGGCGCGATCGACGCGATCCGCGCCGACGCGCGCGAGGATTTCGCCCGCGAGTACGTCCTGCCGGCGATCCGCGCGAACGCGCTCTACGGCGGGGGCTACCCGCTCTTCACCGCGCTCGCTCGCCCGCTGATCGCAAAGCTCGCGGTCGATCACGCGCGCGAGACGGGGTGTGACACGATCGCCCACGGCTGCACGGGCAAGGGCAACGACCAGGTCCGCATCGACGGCACGATCGCCGCGCTCGCCCCAGAGCTGAAGGTGCTCGCCCCCGTTCGCGAGTGGGCGATGGGCCGCGAGGAGGAGATCGCGTACGCGAACGAGCACGGCATCCCGGTCAAGGGCTCGAACGAGGGCCCGCCGTACTCGATCGACGACAACCTGTGGGGCCGCTCTTCCGAAGGTCGCGAGATCGAAACGCTCGACACGCCGCCTGAGGACGAGGTCTTCCAACTTGTGACGCACCCGCGCGATGCGCCCGACGAGGCGCAGCGACTGGTCGTGGGTTTCGAGAAGGGCGTGCCGGTATCGCTCGACGGCGAGCACCTCGAGCCCGTCGAGCTAATCGAGCGTGCGGCCGAGATCGGCTGCCGGCATGGCGTCGGCATCGTCGACCACATCGAAGACCGGATCGTTGGCCTCAAGGTCCGCGACATCTACGAGGTGCCGGCGGCTGCGATCCTCCTGACCGCGCATCAGGACCTGGAAAAGCTCGTCTCGACGATCCACCAGAACGAGCACAAGCACGTGCTCGACCGAAAGTGGGCCTACCTCGTGTACGCGGGACTCTGGCTCGACCCCCTCCGTCACGACCTGGACGCCTACATGCGTTCGGCCAACGAACACGTCACGGGCGAGATCACGGTCGAGCTCTACAAGGGCTCGGTCCGCGTCGTCTCCCGCTCGAGCCCGTTCGCCCTCTACGACGAGTCGCTCGCGAGCTTCGGCGAGTCGGGCGGCGAGTTCTCACAGGCCGCGAGCCCCGGCTTCATCGAACTCCACACTTTGCAGAGCCGCATGGCACATCGGATTCGCGAGCACAAGGAAGGGAAGGAGAACTAGGACATGTCAGTCATCTACGAGCTCATCGGCCGCTTTGTCGTACAGGCCTTTTGGTGGCGCTTCGGCCGCCAGATCCAGATCGCGGGCGCGGTCGCGCTCGTCGCGGCAGGTGCCGCTGGCTACCTCCTCAGCCGCAAGGCACCGCCGGAGGGCTGAGCCCGACTGCAGCGCGGGCGCCAGCGGGCGATCGCCGCAACGGGGCCAGCCTCGGTCTGCCCGGTGCCGACGATGATGATCCGCTTCGACTCCGAGAGCAGTGTCGTGTGGGGAGCGAACGCGCTCAGGCCGTCCGAGGCGCCGAACTCGGCGCTCGTCGTCTTCGAAGCGAACCTTTCGCTGAAGGTGCCGCTTGCGGAGAAGCGGGACGGCTCGAGGCGAAGGGTCGGCTCGCGTGGCTGGGTGAGCGAGTTCATGAATGCGCCGCTCTGGGCGAACGCCGGATACGAGACGAAGAGGTTGTCGACGCCGAGGTCCGCGGTTTCCGCGCGCCCGTCGTCACCGAACGACTCGTCGAGCGACCCATCCGGACGGAGACGCACGAAGGACGCTCTCGAGGGTGGAGCTCCCCACCCTGAGACCAGGAACCCGCCCTCCGGCGCGACCGCGATCGAAAACACGTCGTTGACGCCGCAGCCGGCGACGAGAGCCTCTTCTTCGAAGTCCTTGGCACCGGGCGCCAGCGAGAGGATCGAGCTTCCCCCGTCGCATGGACTGCCGGTATGCGTCGAGTCCACGGTCTGCACGACGGTCCCGGAGTCTCCCACTGCAAGCTCGTCGGGGAAGTAGTAGTGGCAGCCCTCCATCGGAATGCACTGGCTTATAGGCTGACCCCCTGGCTCAAAGCCGGGCACCTCGTTGCCTAGAAAGTCGTACAGGTGCGTCGAGAGCTGGTCGTCCAAGCGGGTTGCGACGGCGCCGCCTTCCGGTGTGAGCCCTGCGGCGCCGGCCGAGCCGTCGAACCAGACCGCCCCCGTCTCCGCCCCGTTCGCGTCGAAGTCGATCCGCAGATACTTGTTCGCGCCCGCCTCGACCAGCGCGAGGGCCCGGACCGAGCCATCCGGCAAGACCTCGATCTCGACGTCGAGAGTCCCTTTTAGCGAGCCTTCGTGGGACTCGCCGTCGCCCCCGAAGGACGGATCGAGCGTGCCGTCTTCCAAAAGACGCGCCACCGAGGGCTGACCGAAGCGGATGCCGCCGATGACGATCCTGCCCTGGCGGTCGAGGGCCGCGTCCGTGACCTCCACTGGGAGCGAGGTGGAAAGCGTCCCGTCGCCGCCCAGGGAAACGTCGACGTCTGCACCCGGCTTCTTTGCCTGGACGATCGGCGCGAGCGCTGCCAGCGTGACGCCCGCGACAACGCACGCATAAGCCAGCCTCGCTGTGCGCCATCCCGCAGACACGCCAAAGAGACTGGCAAAGCGGGTCGGCCGCACTTGCTGCTCAGGCATGAATCGCTGTCGGATCTACCTGCAACCGTGGAGCGCGTTACCACGAGGCGGGGAGGGTACTAACCAGGCACGCGACGCGACGCGTGGGGCCGCTGCAAGATCTCACCCGGATTATGTACCCACCCTGAGCAAATCGTTGGCAAACGCTAACGAATCGCTAGCATTGCCCGCTTCGTGTCTTCGGGCCGCCCTGACATCTTCGCGCGCGTCGGATCGATGCGTGCATACAAGCCAAGCCTCGCGGCTCGCGCTGTGTTCGTCCTCGCGTGTGGCGTTGCCCTGGTCATCCCAATCGCGAGGGCCGGCGCCGAGACGATCGAGGGCCTCGAGGGAAAGATCGCCGACGCCCGCAACGAGGCGGAGTCGCTCAACGACCAGATTGAAAGCGACATCGTCGCCCTGGCCGAGGCGCGAAACGAGGCGGAACGTGCGGCCGGAGAAGAGTCCGAGTTGAGCCAGGTCCTTGCCGAGGGCCAGGAGCGCTCCGCGGCGCTCGCACGAAAGCTTGACGCTGCCGAGGCTGAGCTCGCCGCGACGCAGGAGCGACTGGAGCGCGCCCAGGCCGTCTTGGCGCAGCGCCTCGTCGAGATCTACAAGTCGAGTGGGATGAACGAGGTCGACGTCCTCCTCGATTCCGAGGGCTTCGAGGACCTTGCGACCCGGGCCGAGTTGCTCGGCCGCATCCAGGACGCCGACCGCGCCATGGCCGAACGGGTGCGCGAGCTCAAGGCGGACGTGGAGGACCAGGTCGCACGAGTCGGCCGGGCCAAGGAGCGCTCCGACGAGCTCAACGCCGAAGTCGAGGCTGCGCGCGACGAGATCGCCGCGGCCCGCGCCGCCGCGGAGGCCCGCGCCGCTCAGCTCCAGGACGCTCGCGCCGCTCAGGCCGCGTCGGTCGAACAACTCGAGGGACAGATGAGCGACTGGACCGAGGAGGTCCAGAGGCTCGAGGACGTCTCCGAAGAGGAGGCCACAGAAGAGGTCGCCAACTGGAACAACTTCGGCCCGTGGGCCATCCCCGAGGCAATCGTCATGTGCGAGTCCGGCGGCAACTTCCAGGCGCTCAACGCCTCATCAGGGGCCGGCGGCGCCTACCAGATTCTTCCCTCGACCTGGGCGGCCTACGGCGGCAAGGGGCTGCCGCACCAGGCGCCTCCGGCCGAGCAGCACCGGATCGCGGCGATGATCTGGGCCGACTCGGGCCCCGCCGCATGGGTCTGCGCGGGCTAGCGCCCGCGTCCCGGCCGCTTCAGGTTGAACTCGAGTTCCTTCGAGTCGTCTCCGGCGGCCACCGACAGCGCACGCGCCTGCCTCAGGCGCGCCTCCTCGCTCCAGCGCGAGCCGCGCAGGACTGCGACCGCGACCGCGAGGACGGCCATGACCCCGAATCCTGCGACCGCGAAGCTCGCGCGCGGCGATGCGATCGCGGCGATCGCGCCGCCCAGGAGGAAGCCGATGCCTGAGAGTCCGCTCGCGAGCGATTCGAGAAGGCCGATGACCCGTGCCTGGTAGGCCTTGGCCGTGAACTCCTGAATCGCTGTGATGACGGCGACCCACTGGACGCCGTTGCCCGCGCCGCCGACGACCGAGGCGATGCAGGCGACGAGGAGACTCGGCGCAATGGCCGTGCCCAGATACGCGAGCCCGATCGCCGCCGTGCCGCCGATCAGGAGCGACGCAAGCGACGCGCCCCGGAAGCCGGAGAAGAGCAAGCTGCCGATCACCATCCCTGCGCCCCAGGAAGCGAGCATGAGCCCGTAGCCCAGGTCGCCGGCGTCAAGCGTGTCCTTGGCGAAGGCGACCTCGATGGGGAGGACGAGGGCGAAGAAGATGAAGGCGATCGACTCCGCGGCGATGAGTCGTCGCAAGACGGGGCGCTCGCGAACGTAGGTAAAGCCGAGCCGGAGCCGCGCCGTCCACGTGACCTTGTCGTCGGGGTCGTCGCCCGCGGTGCGGGAAAGGACGCTCGTCGTCGCGAGCAGGATCGCCACGGCCACGAACGACGCTGCGTCCGCGAGGAGCGCGACCTGGACGCCTGCGGTCGCGACGAGGACGCCGGCGAGCGCCGGGCCGGCGGCGGCACCCGCGGTGAAGCCGACGTTCAAGATGCCGTTGCCCTCGCGCAGGAGCCCCGCCGGCTCGAGGATCGTTCCGGCCGCCGCGCGCGAGCGCGCGCGCGCGGCGGTCGCCAAGGTGCCGTCGATGGCGGCGATGCCGAGCACCGCCGCCAATAGAAACGTCTCGCTGGTCGCGAGTACCGCGAGCGCGCAGAACGCGACGGCCTCGGCCGCGTAAAGCGTCGCGAGAGCGCGGCGATGGCTCCAGGCGTCGATTCGTGCGATGAGGAGCGGCGTCGTCAGCGCGGGCACGAATTGCATCGCGACGAACAGGCCCGCGGTCGCGATCGGGCTGTCGGTCAACTCGAAGACCAGGATCGCGAGGGCGATCTCTCCGAGCCAGTTGCCGAGCTCGTTCGTGAAGTAGGCGCCGGCCAGGCGCTTGAAGCCGGGCAGGGAGAGGGGCGTGAGCGGCCCGCCTGCGGGTTTCACGGTCTGCACTCGAATTCCCAAGTTTCAGTAAGTTGAGACAAGTACTTGCAGGTTTGCGCAAGTTCTGTCATTCTCTCACGCCCACAGGCGAGCCGGGCGAATCCGCCCGCTGCCAGGGGGCTCGAAAAGGGGTGAAACACATGGGCATTCGTCGCGGCTAAGGCAAAGAAGTTCGACCGGCGCGCTTTGTGCGCGACGGCTTAGGGCGTCCTTCGACGCCTGCTCAGTAGCCCCTGCCGGGGCTCGTGGTCGTTGAGGAGCTAGATCAGCGCGCCGCGGTCGGGCGGTCCACGTAGTCGTGGATCCGTTTGTCGAGTGCGAGCTCAGCCTCGAAGTCCGCATCCTCGCCGTGGCGATAGGCGAGGTCCTTGTCGGCAAGCATCTCCGCGAAAAGCTCCACCAGGTGGCCATCGAGCTGTGAGCCTGAGACCCGGCGGAGCTCGGCGATTGCCTCGAAGGAGCTCTTGGGTGAGCCGTAGGAGTCGCGGGCGGTCATCGCGTCATAGGAGTCGGCGATGGCAAGGATCCGGGCGGGGACCGAGATCTGGTCGCCGACGAGGCCGCGGGGATAGCCAAGTCCGTCCAGGCGCTCGTGGTGCGCCAGGATGATCTCGCCCACCGGCCTGTAGCCGTCGATCTGCGAGACGATCCGCGCGCCCTCGTAGGGATGGCGCTTGATCTGGTCCCAGTCGTCGGGAAGCAGACGCCCGCGTGACTTGAGGATCTGGTCGGGCAGGACGAACTTGCCGATGTCGTGAAGGAGGGCGGCGGTGTGGGTCAGTTCCTGGTCGTCTGCGGAGAGCCCCGCCTGCGCTGCGAGCTCTCGCGAGTAGCGGGCCACCGCCGCGGAGTGGCGCGCGGTCATGCGGTCGCGCAGGTCAAGCGTGCGGAGTAGCGCCCCGAGAAGAGCGACCTGGAAGCCGGCGAGCTGCTTCGCGCGCTGCTCGAGCTCGACCGCCCGGTCCTGGGAGAGAATCAGCTCGCCGACGAGGTACTGGAAGATCAGGAGAACGATCGCGAAAAGGGCCACGGCGGGGAGCCCGAGCTGCTCGTAGGCGAACGTGATGCCCAGGCAGAGCAGTGCGGCGACTAGCTCTGACGGCAGGACGGGCAGCAGGAAGGTCTTGATGCGCGAGCGGAAGCTCACGCCGTCGACGTATGAGGTGTACGCGGTGATCGACACGAAGTCGATCGTGAGCGCGCCGACGAAGAGGGCGAGGATGAGGAGGTAGTAGCTCGTGTCCGTGGGGCCAACCCCGATCTCTTCGACCGCGTGCTCGAACAGGAAGCCCGAGACCAGCGGGAACGAGGCGTACACCGCCACGTTGATGAGCAGGTCGTGGAGGGGGTAGCGCGAGGAGGCCCAGGAGGCGAGCGTGGTGACCACCGCGATCACGCGGCCGGCACGGCTCCGAGAAGCACGATCGCCGTGATGATCACCATGAAGGACCCGGAGACGACGATCTTGTTGGCCGTGATCCGGACCGCTCGCAGGTCGCTTGCGACGGCGGAGCCAAGAAGGATCGCGAAGAGCGCAGGGTCCCAGTTCGCATCGCCGGCCAGGAGGGCGGCGGCGGCGATGGCGCAGGCAAGCGTCAGCCATTCGGCTGCGATCACCAATCGGGAGGGACGATCCTGCATGGGTGCCTTTCTTTGCCTCGGTCCTGGGTTGCGCTAGCTGTGGATCGCTGTGGCCGAGCCCCGGCCGAGCCTGGGCACGGCGTGTTCGCCGGGCGATGCCTCGCGCATCGAAGTCCATGAAACGGTCCAGGTCATCGCGGTGGTAGCGGCGCTGACCGCCGGGCGTGCGGTAGACGGCGACGAGGCCGTCGTTCGACCATTTGCGAAGCGAAGCGGCGCTCACCCCTACGTATTCAGCGGCTTGCCCCACATTGAGCAGCCTTGCCGTGATCTCCATGTCCGTGCCCTCCTCGGCGTAGGGCCGGCGGTCCCTTGGAAAACCGGCCCAAACTTGACGTTTGCGAAGAGAACTTCGGACACGCGGACGCTTACGGCAACGCTTTTTGAGCGTGCGCCCAACCGATGCGCAAGTTCAGGACACCGAACCTGCGCACGGCGCGCAGGGTGCACGACCCTGTGCAGGGTTCAGCGTGGGGACTGGCCCCGAGCGCTACGCCAGGTCGAGTGCGGCGATCAGGAGGGTCGCTGCGTCGCCTGGGCGGCTGCCCAGGCTGGGCATCCCGTTCTTGCCGCCGACGAGCCGGGCGGAGCGGTATGAGAAAGGCGCGGCGCCCGATGCACGCATCGCGCGGCGGAGCGGCTGGCCCAAGACGTCCAGGCGCGCCTCGGCGCCGCAGATGACGACGGCGACGGGATCGAGGGCCCGCAAGGCTGTCGAGTAGCGGCGCTCGGCGAGGTCGGCGGACAGAAGCAGAGCGCGAAGGCCGGCCCTGCGGAGGCAGAGCTCGAGCGCCTGCGCGTGGACGGCCTCGGGGCTGAGCGCCGGGCCCGAATCCAGGAGGAGTACGCCCTGGGGGCGGCTGGAGGGCGGGGCAAGCCTGCGGGCGCCGTGGAGCCAGCCCGTCGCCCAGCGGCACGCGTACTCGAGCTCGGCCTCTCCGTTTGAGCGCGCGGCCGCAGTGTCGAGCGCCGGCAGGAGGACCTCCTCGAGCGTGCGCTCGAGCGTCCTCACGGCAAGGCTCTCCTCGAGCTCGCGGTCGGCGCTGCGTTCGTCGAAGCGATCGAAGGCCGCCAGAAGCCGGGCCGGCGAAGAGGGGCCGCGGCCACGGCGACGTGCGACCTCGACGGCGGAAGAGATGTTGTTCGTCTCGCGCAGGGCGTCGCGAAGCGCCTCGATCTCGCTCAGGTCGTAGTGGCGGTGGTTGCCCTCCGTGCGCCTCGGCTGCGGGTAGCCCAGGCGCCGCTCCCATGTGCGAAGCGTGGACGGGCTGACGCCGAGCATCTCGGCGGCGGCGGAGGTGCGAATACCGCTCATATATGAGAGTTGTCGCGCTTTTGGCGACTTTTCTTAAGTCTGGACCGAGTTCTCGCTACGGATCTTGCGCGAACGCAACTATCGGCACAAGCTGCTTTTGCACCTAATGGTGCTCACTCACGGGCACCTTCGCGATCGCGATTCCGCGCCCTCCGGCGCGTGCGTCCCATGCCGCCACCTCGGCGGCCTCGCGGAGCGCGTCGGGTGTGGTTGCGTGAAGGGGGCACGAGGCGAGGCCCACCGCGACCTCAACCCGCGGGCCGCCCCGCCCTGACTGGGAGCGCTCGACCACATCGACGACGGCGGTTGTCAGCTCGACGGCGCCCGCTGCGTCCGAGCCGGGGATCAGCGCGAGGAGCTGCCCGAAGCCGATTCTGAACGCCTGCTCGCGCCCACCAAGCTGGCCGCCGAGGATCCCGGCGACCTCATCCACCATCCGGTCGGCAGCTTCGGATCCGTAGCCCTTGGAGATCCGCTCGACGCCCTCCACCTCGAAGTGGGCGATCGCGAACGGGATCCCGGTGCGCCGCTCCTCCGCGACGAGGGTCGCGAGCAACTCGTCGGACGGGTCGGAGTCGGGAGGCCCGGGTTTGGAGAGGGCTGCGCTAAATCTCCTTGGGGCTGGATCACGCTCGAGGCCGATCAGCGATTCCATTGCGGCCGCCTGGACGGCGCCGAAAACCTCCGCAAGACGTGTGACAGCGCGCGTGAACTCCCGGCGGTCCTGCTCGGGCAGCTCGCGGTCGAGCGCCTCGATCAGGAGAGTCTGGAGCGCCGCGAACGCGCCCGGCAACCGCTTCACGAGCGCTTCGGGGTCGCGTTCGGCCGCAAGCGATGCGGCGCGCTCGAGGGCGGCGGGGGAGAGCCGCAGCTCGCGGGCTGCGCCCGGGTCGGAAAGGAGGCCCAGGATCTCGGCGATCAGTGGCGCGGCCTCGTGAGAGATCCAGCCCAGGGGCAGGTCGTCGACCTCATCGAGCGGGCTGCGCTCGATGACCTCTAGCAACCAGTTCTTGGCAAGACGCTCCCAGGCCGCCGGCGACCGGGCTATCTCGGCGCCTGGCGATATTCCGTGGTAGCTCACCGTGACCAAGCTAATTCACGTTCCGGCGGGAGCTGCGTGCCCAGGCTTGCACACGTTTAGAATCGCGACCGTGGCCGAAAGCGGATGGAACGAGGGTGAGGGTCCTGGTCTGCCGGAAGGCGGGGCAGCGGATCCAGGCGGCGACGCGATCCTGGGCGCGGCGCTCGAGGGCCTGCGCCGGGCTGCCGAGGAGGTCGAGGTCGAGCGCTCGACCGCGGAGACCCTTCAGAGAAGCCTTCTTCGCGAGCGGCTTCCCGACGTGCCCGGACTACGGCTCGCCGCTCGCTACCTGCCCGGTTCGGGCGAGGCTCGCATCGGCGGCGATTGGTACGACGCCATCCCGCTGCGCGACGGACGAGTCGGCTTGGTGATCGGTGACGTCGTCGGCCGCGGTATCGAGGCCGCGGCCCGGATGGCGCACCTCCAGAGCGCGGTGCGCGCTTACGCCCTGGAAGGACTTCGCCCGTCGTTGGTCCTCGAGCGGATGAACGGCTTCGTCCAGGTGCTCGAGAGCCGTGGTACCGCGACCCTTCTTCTCGCCGTCGTGGATCCCGACGCCGAGACGGTCAGGATCGCATCGGCCGGCCATCCGCCGCCGCTTATCGTCGATCCGGACGGCAACTCGAGCTTCGCCGAGGGCCCCGCGGGGAACCCGCTCGGAGCGTCGCTCTTTCCCAGCTACGACGAGACCGTGATGGCGATGCCGACCGGATCGGCCCTCGTCCTCTACACGGACGGCATCGTCGAGCGCCCCGACCAGTCGCTTGACGTCGGCATGGGGATCCTCGCCGACCTCGGCCTTAGCCTTCCCGACGAGCCCGACGAGGCTTGCCGCAGGCTGCTCGACCGGCTCCTTGCGGACGGACTCGCGCACGACGACGTTGCCCTCCTGATCGCCCGCCTCGACGCCCCGCCCCTCACTCTCGACCTGGTGGTGCCTGCGGACCCGACGTCGCTCGTTGACGTTCGCAGGGGCCTTGGCCGCTGGCTTCGCGCGATGGGCGTGGGCGATGCCGATGCGTACGAGCTTCAGGTCGCCTGCGGTGAGGCTTGCGCGAACGCGATCGCGCACGCGTACCCGCCGGGCGATGCACACTTCGCGGTGCGCGCGGTGCGCGAGGGATCGGAGCTACTGATCGAGGTCGGTGACTTCGGCGCATGGCGCCCGCCGCGCGGCGGATCGGGCGGCCGGGGGCTTGCGTTGATCGAGCAATTGACGGATTCGCTCGAGATCGACCGCGGTATCGCCGGTACGACTGTCAGGATGCGGCGCAAGATGGAAGGCATGGCCACAATCTGATGCGCGACCGCCTCGCCGAGGTCGGCTTCACGGAAGCCCGGGCTGACGCCATCGTCGCGTCGGTGACCGGCGACATCGACGGCTCGAACGCCGCCGAGCTTCGCCGGGCCGTCGCCGAGCGCGTGCCCTCGACGGCCCGCTCGCTGATCATGGACCTGACGGCGACGACCTACATCGACTCGACGGGTGTCGAGCTTCTCTTCGAGCTCGCCCGCCGCCTCTCGGCCCGCCGCCAGATCTTCACCGTCGTCGTTCCGAAGGGATCCGGGGTCCGCAAGGTCCTCGAGCTCTGCGACATCGGCAGCGTCGCCGTCCTGGTCGAGTCCCAGGGCGACGGCCTCGAAGCGGTCGACGCCGCCTAGCCCTAAACGTCCAGCGTCTCGGTCCAGGACGCCTTGAAGCGCTGGAGCGCCAGGCGGAGCGCAGCGGGGTCGGAGCCGGAGGCGATGATGTCGGCGATCCGGTTGGCGAACGCTTCGATCAGGAGCAGCTCGCGCCGAGATGCCGGGCGCGACGGGCGGATGCCGAGGGCGAGCACGCCGGTGAGCCGACCGCCCGAGGTCATCGGTGACGCGAGCAGGGGGTGAGCCCCGGCCGTGGTCGAGCCGATGAGCCTGGCCCTGCGCTCGAGCGCCACGCGCCCGATGCCCGGATCGCCCAGCGTGACCTCGGCGGGAGGTGAGGCACCCGGTCCCGCGCCACCGGTGGCCTGAGCAGCCAGTCGCAGAAGCATGCCGCCGTCCTCGGCGCTGTAGATCGCGCCGGACTCGATATCTGCGAGCGAGACGACCCCTGCCAAGAGAGCCGTGAGGATGGGTCCGTTCTCCAGCCCAACGGGGGCCGCCCCCTGCGATGAGCCGCCGCGAGAACGGGCCGGTTTCTCGGCGGGAGCGTCGCCGATCAGGCCGGTCTCGAGCGCAAGGGCGACCGCCTGCGAGCGGGTCGAGGCGCCAAGCTTCTCCATCGCGTTCCGCACGTGAGTCCGCACGGTCTCCGGAGAGAGGACAAGGCGCTCCGCGATCGCCGCGCCCGACAGGCCTTCCGCCAGGTAGCCCAGCACCTCGCGCTCGCGCGCACTGAGCGGGCGCGAGCCGGCGCCAGGCGTCCGAAGCGGAGGCACGCTCTCAGGTTTGGAATCAGCCATGGACGATCGGCCGGGCCACGGGTAGCGTCGGTTCTTGGTCCCCCACAGCTTGGGACCCTACCACTAACCGATTTGTGGTAATGCCACTCACGCCGAGTGGGGAGAATTGGCCCGAGGTGATGAAAGTACCCATGGAACGAGCAATCATGGTCGAAGACATGATTCTCGCAACACGCACAACCCTTGTGGGGCTAATCGCCTCAGCGTCCCTGCTTCTTGCGGGCCCGCCCGCTGCCAACGCCGCCGATTGCTCGCGTACAGGTCCCACCCAGGACCAGTACTGCCCGCCATCGACGATTAACTTCAGCGGGGATCCGGGGGATCCGTCCAGTGCCGATCCGAATGATCCGGGCTTGCCGTTCACCGGCTATGACGTCGGTCTGGCCGCCTTGGCGGCGCTTGGACTCGTCGGCGCCGGTGTTGGCCTGCACAGAGCCGCGAGGACTGACGAAGGAACGTGAGCGAACGGCTTCGGGCTGCCGATGAGGGTCTGCCCGCTGCCGCAAGCCCGAATAGTTCGGTCGCCACCGAGGGACCGCCCGTCCTGATCGTCGACGCCGCGCAGCGCTGCGTCGAGGTGAACGACGCAGCGTCCCGGATGCTCGGCATGACGCGCTCGGAGATCGTCGGCCGAAGCGTCGAGTCGATCGATCTCCCTGACGGGCATCTTCTGGTCCTGCCGCGGATCGAGGACGAGCACCCGGGCGACGGTTGGGCGCGCGCAGTTCCCCGGGCGACGAGCGCCCGAAGAGCAGGCAGCCCTCACGCCGCGAGCGCCAGATCCTCGGGCTCCTCGCCGGTGGCTCAACGGATGTGCAGATTGCCGAGGTCTTGGAGCTTTCGCCCGCGACCGTACAGACGCACGTGAGGAACGCCAAGGCGAAACTGGGTGCACGCACTCGCGCCCAGGCCGTGGCGCTGGCGCTCGTCAGCGGCCTGATCGAACTGGACTAGCGCGCTCGGCGCTCGGCCTTGTCGATCTGCGCCCGGACCTTGTCGATGCGCGGTTCGAGCGGATTGAGCTCTGCGACGACAGCAAGTTCGGCTCGAGCCCGGTCGGGGTCGTCCTTCGCATAGAGGAGGGCGAGGAAGAAATGGCCGGCGTACTCCTCGGGCCGCTCTCTGACCGCCTCGCGGTACGCCTCGATGGCCCGCTCGCGGTCGCCCAGCGCAAACGCGATCGAGCCTTCGCGCAGGGCGGGCAGATCGGTGAGCGGGTTCAGATCCCTCGCAAGCGCGAGGTTGTCGTAGGCCTGCTCGGGGTCCGCCCTGAAGGTCTCGACGGCGTTGTCGACGAGCTTCTTCGAGACGAACGGAGGGATCAGGGTGATTGCGAAGACTGCGATCAGCGCCATCACCACCCTGCGCCCCGCGGGCCGGGATACTCGCTCGGGCATGAGGAGAGTGGGTGCGACCGCCGCGCCGAAAAGGACGAAGGCCGCCGCGGTCACCGCCGGATAGGGCCAGAACCAGTCGATCGAAGCGTGAGTGAACCAGTACGCGCCCCCGGCAAGGACACCACACGAGAGTTGCGCCGCAGATGGCCCGAGCTTGCGGGTCCGGATCGCGCCGGCGAACGCGCCGGCCATGGCTGCCAGAAAGAGGACGAGGCCGACCACTCCCAGTTCCGTGAGCATCTCGAGCTCGACCGAGTGAGCGTCGCGCGCCAGCTGACCGGGATCGTCGCGGTCCTGGGTGAACCGGAACTGGAAGGCGCCGCCGCCTTGGCCAAAGATCGGATCGTCGCCGCTCACGTCAAGGGCGACACGCCAGATCTCGGAGCGGTTTGAGCCCGCGTTGAAAGTGAGACGGCTCGTGCTCTGCGACAGGTCTGCCTCGCCCTCGAAGAACTCCGAGGCCCGGTCGCCCACCCAGGTGACGGGGTTACCGGTCACGGCGATGAACCCGGCGGCCAGGATCGCGACGCCTGCGACGAGGATGCGATTCCCAACCGCGGGCGCCACCCTGATGCGCGGTTCAAGCTGGATCGCGACCAGCGCTACACCCGCCGCGACCAGGAGGCGGATCAGGCCGGAGACCCCGGCCGAGTTCAACTCGGCCACAGCATTCTTCACTCCGCCCTCGCCCTTCGCCGCGTCGAAGAGCGCCACTGCGTCGACGACCGAGAACGCCGCGATCGCCCCCGCCAAGAGCAGCCACGCGAGGGCGCCCAGGCGGTTGCGGGCGAACAGGAGGTAGACAACGAGTGCGACGCCTGCGCCGATGATTGCGCCGCGGCTTTGCGAGAGGAGGGCGAACTGGATGCACGCGGTCGCGGTGACGAAGGCGCCGACCCTGACGGCTCTGGCGATGCGGGGGGAACCGGCGAGCGCGAGCGCTGGCCACAGCGCGACGAGGAAGAACGCGGCGTTCGCGTTTCGGTAGCCGAGCGGGTACTGAAGCGTGCCGTCCTCCTCAAGGAACGGAAGGGGACCGTTCGCCAGCGCCATTGCGGCGAGCGACACGACAGCTGCGACCAAGGCCGCGCCCACGACCGGCAGGACCGAGAGCTCCATCCGGCGACCGAGGAGGGCGCCGCCCCAGATGCCCATGGCGAAGAACAGGGCATAACCGACGATGCGCTGGGCGTCCTCGATGGCGATATCCGGCGTGGGCGACCAGAGGGCGGAGGCAAGGCTCCAGATGCCCAGCCCGAGGAGGGAGAACAGGGCCAGTCGCGCCGGCCCCGAGACGGCGAGGCTTGCCCGCCACGGGGCAGTCGCCATCAGCACCAGCATCCCGGCGGCGAGCAGCCCCAGCCCCGGGTACATGACGTCGCCGAAGTAGGCGCCCTCCTTGAGCGTCCACCACGTGAGCGTCCCGCCCACGAGGCTCAAGACGAGGATCGCGGCGATCGTGGGCCAGCGAACGCCCCCAGGCCCTGCCCCCGTCGGTTCGGCCAATGGCTCGCCGCCCGTCATTGGCTGGCACCGTACACGTCCGGATACTCCGCGATCCAGCCGAAACGGTGGATAGCATCCTTCCGTTCGTGGAGGATTTCAGAAGGCGAGTGCCAAGCGAGTCGGGCCCGACCTCCGATCTCTCGTCGGCGAGGCAGATTGCCGAGCTTCGAGAGTCGATCAGGCGCGAGCTTGCTGAGGCTGCCGAAGCGGCCAACAAGGCCGACGAGCAAGTCTCGGGTGCCATCGCGGAGGCCCGGCAGCAACTGGAAGCGGAAACCAGGGCCGCCCTGGCGAAGCTCCAGGAGGAGATCTGGGGATCCCTTGAGGAGTGGAAGGAGGCGGCGCACGCCCAGGTGGTCGAGTCGACTCAGGCAGCAGCAGCGGCGCTCGTGGAGGAGCGAAGTGCCGCGGCCCGCGAGGCGCTGGCCAAGGAGAATTTCTCCGCGATGGATGCCGCGCTCCTCTCTGCGCACGAGACATCGGTGCGCGAGGTGAAGCGGCGGGCCGCAAAGGCCGAGAAGCGGCTCCGCACGGAGCTTGGCGAGCAGTTCGAAGCGGCCAAAGCCAAGCTCGCGAACTCGTCGGAAAAGGAACAGGAAAAGCTCACGACCCGGCTACAGGCTGAGATCCTGGGAGTCCTCTCCGAAGCCACGGCGGAGTTGGCGGCTCAAGCGGATGCCGCGACTGCTGCTATCCACGAAAGCGTGGTCACGGAGGCCTCGGCCGACTTTTCGAGCCAGACCGATCAGGCCGTCGAGCTGCTTCGGGCCCATGGCGAGGGAATGCTGCGTTCCTCGAGAGACGAGCTGGAGCAGGGGCACGAGCGGCACACCGAACAGGCGCGCGCAGCCTTGGCTCAGCATCGGGCGGCGCTTGAGGCGGATGCAGCCGCGGCTCGCGAGGCGACCAAGGAACTCCTCAAAACCCTCACCTCCGATGGCCTTTCCGATGCCCGGGCCGCTCTCGAGCGACAGGCGGCAGAGCACGGAACGGAGGTCGCGAGCGCGCTGCAGGCGCAGGCGGCCGAGGGAGTCCAGGCGGCAACCGAGCGGATCTCGAGTGAGGTCAGAGCGGAGCTTGCCACGGGTCTTGCCGACGCGGAGCGGGCGCTCGACGAGCGCACCGCGGCCCTCATGACCGACCATACGTCGAAGCTGATCGAGCAGGCCGCCAAGCAATCGGCGTCTATTGGCGAGCGTGCCGCGGAGTTGGCCGCAGAGAGCCGGACGGCCGCCGAGGGGATCGCCAGGACCGTGGCGGAGGCGGAGTCGCAGCGCAGGTACGGAGAGTTGGCCACGCGGCTCGTGGGGCGGATCGAGAGCGCCGAGGCAGCGTCGGCTGCAGACGCCGCACGGGTGCGATCAGAGCTCGAGGATGTAAACGCGGAAGCGGCGCGGGCGAGGCTCGAGGAGGCGGTCGAGCGAGTGCGCTCCGAAGGCGCCGCCGAGCTCGAGGCGCAGAAGGAAAGCCTTGCGAAGGAGGCCGGGGCAACCCGCTCGGACCTCGACAAGGTCGTTGCGGCAAGCCGCGCAGAGCTCAACGAGGTTGTTGCCGAGAGCCGCACGACGTTGGGCGCTCTCGCCGACGATCTGGAAAAGCGCGAGCAGCGGCGTGAGCTCCGCCTCGCCAAGGCGGAGACGTCGAAGCGGGTCCAAGGCGCCCTCTCGAAACTCGAGGAGGAGCGGCGTTTCGTCGAATCGCAACGCGAGCAGCTCGTCGCCAGGGCTGCCGAGGACATCGAACGGGCCGCGTCCGATGCCGTGGCAAGGTTTGACGAGCATGCCGAGGAAGCTCATGCGGCGGTGGGCGAGCGCGGCGAGGCGGCCAGCGCTCGCTTGAGCGAGGCGGATGAGCGTCTCGGCGAAGCTGAGAGGCGCCTCACGCTTGCCGCGGCCCAGGTGCGGGCCGCCGAGGGGGAGGCTGGAGAGGGCCTGGGCGATATTCTGCGGCGCGCCGAGCAAACCGTCGCGAAGGTCGACGAGTCTTCGGAACGCATCGCCGAGCTCGAACGTCGCGCTGCGGCCTCCGAGCGGGAAGCGGCGCGATCGGCCGAGATGGCGCGCAACGCGTTGGAGCTTGAGGCACGTATGCGTGAGGCACTCAACCTGGAGGCTGCCGCCGCCGAGCAGATCGCCATCGCCGAGCGAAAGCTCATCGATATCGTGGCTCACCGCTGACGCAAAGTCCGCGAATGCGGCCCGTTGGCATCTGATCCCGCTGGCAAGATGAATGTCTTGAGCGGATCGGTTGTACATCTGCACGTCCACAGCGAGTATTCGCTGCTCGACGGCCACTGCCAGATCGAGAAGAAGACCTCGAAGGGCACCGTCTATCCGATGGCCGAGAGGGCCGCTGAGCTCGGCATGCCGGCGCTCGGCATCACCGATCACGGCGCCATGAACGGCGCCGTCGACCACTACAAGGCGTGCAAGAAGGTCGGGATCAAGCCGATCATCGGCATGGAGGCCTACCTCGTGGACGATCACACGGCGGCCGACCGCCGGGGCGAGCGCAACCACCTCACGCTCCTCGCGGGCTCCGACGAGGGATTCCGCAACCTCGTGAAGCTCTCGTCAGCCGGTTTCCTTCAGGGATTCGGCCGGGGCAAGGCCAATATCGACATCGGGCTCTTGGAGCGCCACTCGCAGGGCCTGATCGCGCTTTCGGGCTGCCTCCAGTCGCGTTTGTCGCGCCGGATCATCGAGGAGCGCCCCGCCGATGGCCGCGCCCATCTGGACGATCTCCTCCAGGCCATGGGCCGCGACAACGTCTACATGGAGATCCAGGTCAACGGCATCCCCGAGCAAGACAAAGTGAACGAGGGGGTCGTGCGTCTCGCGCGCGAGGTCGGCCGCCCGCTCGTCGGCACGGGCGACGTCCACTACCTGACGCGCGACGATTACCACCACCACGCCGCGCTCCTGTGCGTCCAGACCAAGTCGACTCTCGAGCAGCCGAAGCTCCGCTTCGACACCAACGAGTTCTTCTTGAAGAGCCCGGAGGAGATGGCCAAGGACTTCGAGCCGTGGCCTGAGGCCGTGCCGACCACGCTTGAGATCGCCGAGCGCTGCCACACGGAGATTGAGCTTGACAAGCTGCTCCTGCCGCGCTTCCCGACCCCCGAGGGCGAGGAGCCCGGCCAGATGCTCCGCCGGCTCGCGTTCGAGGGGCTTCGCCGCCGTTACCCGGACCCCGCGCCGGCCGAGGCGGTCGAGCGGCTGGAATACGAGCTCGGCGTCATCTCCGACATGGGCTTCGAGTCGTACTTCCTGATCGTCTGGGACTTCGTCGCATACGCGAAGTCGAACGGGGTCGCCGTCGGGCCGGGCCGCGGATCGGCGGCGGGGTCGATCGTCGCCTACTGCCTCGACATCACCGACCTCGACCCGCTCGCCAACGAGCTCCTCTTCGAGCGCTTCCTCAACCCCGCGCGAAAGTCCATGCCGGACATCGACATCGACTTCTCGGTCCGTGGGCGCGAGCGCGTCATCCGCTACGTCCAGGAGAAGTACGGCCGCGAGTCCGTCGCGCAGATCATCACCTTCGGCAAGATGGCCCCGCGAGCTGCAACACGTGACGCAGCGCGGGTCCTCGGCTACGACTACGGCACCGGCGACCGCCTCGCAAAGCTCATCCCCGAGCCAATCATGGGCCGCAGCCCCAGCTTCGAGGAGTGCCTGAAGCCGAACACCGACCTGCGCCGCGAGGTCGACGCCAGCCCCGACTCCAAGCGGATCGTCGACGTGGCACAGGGCCTCGAGGGCGTCGTCCGCAACAACTCGATCCACGCCGCCGCGGTTGTGATCGCGGACCGTCCGCTCCACGAAATCGTCCCACTTCAGCTCGCCGAGGACCGCGGCGCCACGGCGCAGAACGGCGAGGGCGGGCGGCCGGAGCGCCAGTACAAGATCGTGACGCAGTACTCGATGGGTCCCATCGAGGAGATCGGCCTCCTGAAGATGGACTTCCTTGGCCTCCGCAACCTCGACGTGATCGAGGACGCCGTGGCGATCATCAAGCGCTCGCGCGACATCGAGATCGACATGCCGTCGATTCCGCTCGACGACGCGATGACCTACGAGATGCTCGCCCGCGGCGACTCGGTCGGTGTCTTCCAGCTCGAGTCGGAGGGCATGCGCGAGGCGCTGAAGCAGATCCGCCCGACAGAGTTCAACGACATCGTCGCGATCGGCGCGCTCTATCGCCCCGGCGCGATGCGCTTCATCCCCGACTATGCGCGAGGAAAGCGCAGCCCCGGCTCGGTCACGTTCCAGGACCCGCGCCTGCGCCCGATCACCGAAGAGACGTACGGCTGCTGCATTTACCAGGAGCAGCTGATGGAGATCGCAAAGCAGCTCGGCGGCTTCACGCCCGCGGAGGCGGATGACCTCCGGAAGGCGATCGGCAAGAAGAAGCGCGACCTGATGGCGACGATGAAGGACAAGTTCATCGACGGGTGTGCCACATCTGGCACGCAGCGCCACGTCGCGGACGATCTGTGGGGCCTGATGACCGCAGCGGCCGACTACTCCTTCAACAAATCGCACGCGGCCTGTTACGCGATGATCTCCTACCGCACCGCCTACCTCAAGGCGAACTACCCGGCCGAGTACATGGCGGCGGTGATCTCCTCCGTCATGTCGACGAAGGACAAGGTCCCGTTCTTCGTGAACCGCTGCGCTGAGATGGGGATCGAGGTGCTGCCGCCCGACGTCAACTCCTCGGAGCACGGATTCATCGTCTCCGGCAACTCGATCCGCTTCGGCCTCGACGCGGTGAAGAACGTCGGGCACCAGGCGGTCGACGTGATCATGGCCGCGCGCGAGCGGGGCGGGCCTTTCGAGTCCATCTGGGACTTCTGCGACCGCGCCGACGCTCGCGCGGTCAACAAGCGCGCGATCGAGTGCCTCGTCAAATGTGGCGCGCTCGACTCGACCGGAGCGTCGCGGCGGGGAATGCTCGAGGTCCTACCCGCGGCGCAGGCGTCCGGCCAGAAGGCGCAGGACGACGCCCTGCGCGGACAGGGCTCGATCTTCGACTTCGGTGGCTCGTCCGAGGCTGAGGACCCGCTCGCCGGCGCCTTCACGTCCCAGCGCCCGCCGATCCCGGCCGAGGAGTTCGGCCAGCGCGAGCTGCTCTCGCTCGAGAAGGAGACTCTCGGCACGTTCCTCTCGTCGCACCCGCTCAAGGAAGTGCGCGAAGCACTTCGCGAGAAGGTGGACTGTCAGCTTCCCGATCTCGAGAAGAAGCAGGATGGCGCGTGGCTCACCGTCGGCGGCATAGTGGCCGAGGCGAAGAAGGTCCGCACGCGCTCCGGCAGCTACGTCATGTTCGCGAAGCTCGACGACCTCGAGGGTCAGGTCGAGCTGTTCATCCCCGACGCGACGTCAGAGGTGGCGCAGGCGGTCGAGCTCGACCGTGTGGTCGTGGTCCGGGGCCGGCTCGACCACAAGGAGCGCGGCCAGACATCCATCCGCGTCCAGGACGCCGAGATCTTCGAGCCGGACGCGATCGAGATCGCTCGCGCCAAGAAGAACGCCCAGCCCGAGGCGCTCACCCTCGAGATCGACGCCTCTCGCTTTCGAGCGGAGCTGATCGCCGAGCTCAAGGGCCTATTCGAGACCTATCCCGGCGGCACCGAGGTGACCCTCGTCATGAAGACGCGCGAGGGCACGCGCAAGCTCCGGTTCGGCGACGGCTACCGCGTCGAGCCCAACCACGGCCTCCGCGCAGAGCTCGACCAGCTCCTGGGCCCGGCGGCTCTGGCCGCCTGACGGCCCTTAACGCCCGTCCCGCGCTTACACTTCGCCGGTGGCGCTCGACCAACGCGCAAAGACCGAGCCCGGCGAATGCCGGAAGTGCGGCACCTTCTGCGACAAGGTGGTCGAGCCGCGCGGATGTCTCGAGGTCCGCTGCAAGTACCTCTACTCCTACGAGGACAACTTCACGGGCAACACCTACATGGGCTGCCTGCGCAAGGTCTTTCGCGCCGAGGTGGACGTGGACATGTTCCAGGTCGCCGAGAACTCGGGCGGCTTCGGCGGCCTCAAGGTGACCGGCCAGCCGATGCCCCAGTGCCAGTTCCGGGTCGAGCCGGCGTTCGCCGGGACGGGCGAGGAGTTCCACTGCGTGAACAAGCGCTTCTTCGACGCCTCCGATTCGGGCCCCGAAGGCCTTCGCGCCTTCGACCTGCGAAACGCGCTCTAAGCGCGGTAGCGGTAGCCGACCCCTCGAACCGCCTCGAACGCGTCCGTCGAGAGCTTCCTGCGCAGGTACCCCACGTAGACGTCCACCACGTTCGAGCCGGGGTCGTAGTCGTAGCCCCACACGTGGGCGAGGAGCTGCTCGCGGCTCAGGACCTGGTTCGGGTGCTCCAGGAATGTGCGTAGGAGCTCGAATTCTCGGGCTGAGAGCTCGACCGTGGTCGAGCCCGCGCTGACCCAGCGGGTGCGGAGGTCGAGGGTGATGCCGCCCTCTGAGATCTGGTGGCGCTCCTCAGGCGGTCCCTGGTCGCCGCGCAGGCGCGCGCGGACGCGGGCAACGAGCTCCTCGAAGTGGAAGGGCTTGCCGATGTAGTCGTCGGCGCCGGCCTCAAGGCCGGCGATGCGGTCCGAGGTGTCATCGCGGGCGGTGAGGATGATCACGGGGAGCTTGTTCTGCGCGGCGCGCACATCGCGTAGGACGTCCAGGCCGTCGCGTCCTGGGAGGCCGAGGTCGAGGATGAGGAGGTCGAAGTCCTCGTCCTTCGCCATCGCGCTCGCGCCGACCCCGTCGGCGACGACGGTCGTGGCGAAGCCGCCGGCGCGGAGGCCCTTCTCGAGGAACGCGGCGAGGCGCGGCTCGTCCTCGGCGATCAGGATGCGTGCCACGACTCGTTCTCGATTTCTTGGCGCTGACCAGCCGGGATGATCACGGTGAACGTCGAGCCTACGCCCGGATTCGACTCCACCTCGACCCAGCCGCCGTGGGCCTCGGCGATTGCCTTGACGATCGCTAGCCCAAGGCCGGCGCCGTGCCCGTGGCCCGGGCGCTGGCCGCCCCTGGCGAACCGCTCGAAGATCCGCTCCTGCTCGTGGAGCTCGATCCCCTCGCCCTCGTCGCGCACCCAGATGCGAATGAGCCCGCCCTCGTGCAAGCTGCCGATCGCGATCACCTGGTTGCCGTGGGTGTGCTTGACGGCGTTCTGGGCGAGGTTCATGACGGCTGAGGTAAGGCGGTGGGGGTCACCGTCGAACAGCGCGACGTCGGCGCGATCCACCTTCCAGCGCCGCACGCCGAGCGTTCGCGCCTTGGCGAAGATCTCATGGGTGAGCAGGTCGAGGTCAAGTGGCTCGGGGCGCAGGAAGTCGGCACGGTCGGAACGGGCGAGGAGCAGGAGGTCATCCACCAGACGGCTCATGCGCTCGAGCTCATCCTGGATCACGTTGGTCGCCTCGGCGCGCTCGGCCGGATCGTCGCCGAGCGTCTCGAGATGTCCCCGGATCACGGTGATCGGCGTTCGCAGCTCGTGCCCGACATCGGCCAGGAACTCCTTTTGGTCCTCGAACGCGGACTCGAGACGGTCGAGCATGCCGTTGAACGTTCGCCCGAGCTCGGCGATCTCGTCGCCGCCCCGGACGGCGACGCGGTCCGACAGGTCCGTGTCGGTGATGGTGCGCGTCGTCCGCGCGAGCGCGCGGAGCGGCTGCACCGCCCGCCCGGCAGCAAGCCAGATGAAAAGCGAAGCGAGGAGCGTCACGACGACGCTCACCGCGATCGCCAGGGTGACGGCGCTCTCCACCTGGTCGCGCTCGTCCTCGAGGCTCTCCGCCGCGACCAAGACGCCGGATTCTCCGTGGCCCGTGACGGGCACGGCCACATATTGGAGCTCCTCGCCGTTCTGCAGGGAGACGCGATCCGTGACGGGCGCCTCGACGGAGGCAAGGTCAGACAGCTCGGGGGGTAGCTGCGCATCCGCCGGCTCGGCCTGATTGCGGCCGCCGCTGATGAACGTGGCCAGCAGCCCGTCGTCTGGCGCGCGCTCCTGCTGGAGGTAGGAGGCGAAGATCTTCTGGAGGTCGCCGTTCAGCGGCTCGCCGGTTTCCGGGTCTCTTCCCGTCGTTGCGATGGTGCGAAGGGGCTCTACCTGCGCCGCGAGCGTCTCGCGCACGTCGTTCCCGATTCGTGAGATCAGGACCTGACGGAGGACCAGGAGGGAGACCGCGGTCGAGACGACGAGGAGGATGAAGAACGAGGCGAGGACGCGCGTCCGGACGTCGCCGAGAATAGGCCGCCGGGCTTTTCCTTCGCCGGCTGGGTGCGCGTCGCCCGCTGGCCGGCTAATCGCCGCCCGCATGTTGTTGTCCGCCAAGGCGGCGCTGTCCTCGCGAGCGGGCGCCATGGGCATGCCCAAGATACTTGGCTAGGGCTCGTCGATCTCCTCGAACAGCTCGGGCTGGCCGACCTGTTTCATCAGGATGCTCACGAGGTCCTCGTACTGGTCGACGTCGGGACCGCCGTCATCGGCGGGCGGGACCGTCCCGTCATCGGCGGGCGGGACCGTCCCGTCATCGGCGGGATCGTCCAGGCCACTGGCGCCGCTTCGGTCGTTGCCGTTCGCGCGGGGACCGTCCGAGCGGTCGTTGCCGCCGGGGCCGCTCTGGTCGTTCCCACCCTTCTTACCGTTCTTCTTGCCGTCGTCAGGAGGAGGGCCTACAGCTTGCTCGTCGCCCCCTCCGGGAGCGTCGATCCCGGCGAGCTCGCCGGGCTCAGAAGGGCGCAGGAACGCTATGAAGACGAACGCTGCGAGTACGGCAACACCCGCTGCCTGGAGGGCGACCGTCCGATATCGGCCACTCACCGGTCAGCCCCCCAGGAATTTTGCGCGTACACGCCAGAGAGACTGCCCACGCATCATGAGAGGCGGATGAGACTGAGATGAGAGGAACGGGCACTTCATGAGACGAACTCTCATCACCCCCTCACCTTGCTCTCACGGCTCGCTCCTACCTTGGCGTACAAGAGAACACCCAAACAGGGGGAAGGACACCCGCGAACATGCACAAGCACACCCTAAAACGAAAGACGGTCGGACTCCTCGTCGCAGCCATGCTGATGCTAGGCGCAATGCCCGGTATCGCGGCGGCCCAGGATACCCCGACGTCCAACCAGTACGACCCGTCCACAATCGTGTTCAATGACAGCGCCAGCGGCGGCGACGGCGGTCTCAACGACTCAGTCGGCTCGCTGCCCTTCACCGGTTTCGACGTGATCGCGATGCTCGCGGTTGCGCTGGCAGTCGCCGGCCTCGGACTCGCCCTGCAGAGGGCCGTGTCGCGAGAGCCCAAAGATCTGCGCTAGGCGATTGGGGTAGGGCGCCTCTGAGGCGCCATCGGAGACACACGGGCGTTCTCGGGTGACGCGCCGGCCTTAGGGTGGCCGGCGCGTCTTCGTTCGTGCGGGGTGCCTCTCGCGCCTCGTTGGTGCCAGGCAACCGTGCTATCGCACAGTGCCAGGCACCTAGCGCTTGCGGTTCCGCAGGCCCTCGCGGCGCAGGCGCTTCGCCTTGCGGACTTCGGCCAGGTCTGGGCCGGTGCCGCTCTGGCCCGGGCCCGGCGTCTCGAGCAGGGCGGGGAGGCCTTCGAACCGGGGCTCGGAAAGGAAGACCCGGAGGCCCCGATCGCCCAGCTCGCCTTCGCCCAGGCTCGCGTGGCGGTCGCGGTTGGAGCCAAGTGGCATCTCCGAGTCGTTGACGTGGAGCGCGTGGAGCCGGTCGAGGCCGATCTTGAGCTCCAGGTCGTCGACGATCTCCGACAGCGCCTGGCGCTCCCGCACCTCGAAGCCGGAGGCTAGGAGGTGACAGCAGTCGAGGCACAGGCCGATCCGCTCGTCCCCGCCGCCAAGTTCGACCAGGCGGGCGAGCTCTGAGAGGTCACGGCCCAGGGTCCCGCCGGCGCCGGCCGTGTCTTCGAGCAGGAGCGGGCAGCTCTCGGTCTCGGCCAGGCACTCGCGGATCGCCTCGCCCACCGCCGTCATGCACTCCTCGTAGTCGCGCTGCTTCTGCGAGCCGGGGTGGAGGACGACTCCTGCGGCACCGATCCGGTCTCCCAGCGCCAGGGCTCCCTTCAGCGCCTCAAGGGACTTCGAGCGGACCTCGTCCTCGAGCGATGCGGCGTTGATCAGGTAGACGGCGTGGATCAGGACCGACTCGATGCGCGAGGACTCGATCCCCTCGCGGAACTCGGCCACCGCTGCCTCCGAGTGGTTCTGCGGCTTCCACTGTCGCGAACTCTGGTTGAAGATCTGGATCGCGTCACACTCGAGCTCGACGCCGCGTGTCACCGCGTTGGGCAGCCCGCCCGCTATGGATACGTGTGCACCGATGAGCATTCCGACCGAGCCTAGAAAAGTCCGCTTCGCCCCTTCGCCAACGGGAGCGCTCCACATCGGCGGCGCGCGCACGGCTCTCTACAACTGGCTGGCGGCCCGGGGATGGGGCGGAACGATGGTCCTGCGCATCGAGGACACCGACCGCGAGCGATCGACTCCGGAGAACGTCGCGCAGATAATCGACGCGCTCCAGTGGCTCGAGCTTCACTGGGATGGCGAGGTCGTCTCGCAGTTCGAGCGGCGCGATCGCCACGCCCTGGCGGTCGAGCGACTGCTCGAGTCCGGGCGCGCCTACCGCGACCCGTCGAGCGCCGAGGAGGTGCGCGAGTGGAAGGCCGCCAACCCGAACCGCGGCTACCGGGGCGAGCCTCGCGACGAGCCGGGCGCGGCGATCCGCTTGCGCGTCCCCGATGATGGCTCGACCGTCGTCCACGATCTCCTGCGCGGCGACGTCGCCTTCCCCAACGACTCCCAGGACGACTTCGTGATCGCTCGCGGCGACGGCACGCCCCTCTACAACCTCGCCGTCGCCGTCGACGATGCCGAAATGGGGATCACGGACGTGATCCGCGGCGACGACCACCTCTCGAACACGCCGAAGCAAGCGATGGTGCTGGAGGCGCTCGGCCATGAGCCGCCGCGCTACGTCCACCTGCCGCTCCTCCACGGGCCGGACGGGAAGAAGCTTTCGAAGCGCCACGGGGCTGCGTCGGTCCAGGAGCTTCGTGATGCGGGCTATCTGCCGGAGGCCGTCCGCAACTACCTGGCGCTTCTCGGCTGGGGGACCGACGACGACACAACGATCATGTCGACCGAGGAGCTTGTCTCGCGCTTCGACGTCGCGCGGATCGGCCGGGCATCGGCGATCTTCGACGAGCAGAAGCTCCGCTGGCTGAACGGCCGTTTCATGCGAGAGCTCGATCCTCAGGAGTACGCGGAGAGGGTCGCTGGCCACCTCGAGCGCGCGGGAATCGAGCCGCCGGCCGATCGCGCGCATTTCGCCGCGGCATGCCGAGTGGCGCAGGACAAGGCGCAGACGCTCGACGAGGTGTGGCCGCTCATCCGCTTCGTCTTCGAAGAGCCCGTTGATGACGAGAAGGCCCGGACGAAGTTCCTGGGCCCCGAAGGAATCGAGACGCTCAAGGCCGTCCACGCCGCGCTTGAGAACGTGACCGAGTGGTCTGCAAAGGAGCTCGAAGGGGCCCTGGGGGCGGTCGTCGACCGTCTGGAAATGAAGCCTGGAGCGGTGTATCAGCCGATCCGCGTAGCGATCACGGGGGGCACGGTTTCGCCTGGGATCTTCGACTCGTTGGCCCTGCTGGGCCGCGACGAGAGCCTGAACCGCACATTGCGGGCAGTACAGGGTTAACAAACGGCGCCGCTCATGCCGATAACGGGCTTGAGCCCAGGCAACGGACCTGGACACATTCCCTATGAACCCAGTCATGAGCGACACCGCGACTGTTGCCGGCAGCGAAGCTGGAGTCGTCGCTGCGCGCTCGTTGGGCGCCGGCGGTCGGCGCCTCGCAGCCTCCTTCGATTCGATCTCGAGCCTGCCCGCATTGGCCGAGGCGCGCGCGCGGCTGGTCGCCCTGGCCGAGGCTCCCTCGACCTCGCCGGGTCAGATCGCCGACGTCGTCGAGTCGGACGCGGCGATCGCCATCGCGATCATGCAGGCCGCGAACAACGGCAACGGCCCGCGCGGCCGAACGGGCGGCGTCCCAGCGGCGATCGACTCGCTCTCTGCGACCCGGGTCGTCGCCATCGCGGCGCGGATGGAGACCTACGACCTTCTGGGCCCTGCCGGCTCTGGCTCGGAGCGCTTCGAGCGCTTCCGCCGCCACGCTGCCTCCGTGCGCTCCGCGGCCGACCGGATCGCGGATGTCGCCCGCATCGAGGACCGCGACGAGCTCGCCGTCGCGGCGCTCGTCCACGACGTCGGCCGGCTCGTCCTTGGCGACCTCTACGGCCAGGAGTTCGGAATGGGCCCCGAGCCGGACGACGGGCCCGAAGAGCGCCTTCGCCGCGAGCGCCGCGAGCTGCGAGTCGACCACGCCCTCGTCGGCGCCGTCCTCGTTCGGCGCTGGGGCCTACCCGGGTCGATCGCGGCAGCGGTCGAGCGCCACCACTCGCCGGATGCCGAGGGCATCGCCGCGGCCGTCCAACTCGCCGACCTGATCGTGCATCACGCCGGAGGCGACCGCGTCTCACCGACGTCGCTTCGGAGCGCCGCTGCCCGGGTGGGCCTCGACGAGGATGGCTTGCGCGACCTCCTCTTCGAGTATCCGCACGCGGGCGACCATCCCCGCCGAGCCTCTGAGCCCTGCCCGCTGTCGGCCCGCGAGGTCGATGCGCTGCGCGGGTTGGCCGCCGGCAAGGTCTACAAGCAGATCGCCCAGGAACTCCAGCTCTCGGTTTCGACGATCCGCACCCACCTTCACAACGTCTACAAGAAGATCGGCGCGGTCGACCGCGCCCAGGCCGTCCTCATCGCGCGCGAGCGCGGCTGGATTTGACGGCGGGCATCGGAACGCCCATCCCCGGGGTCCAGCATCCTTGCTTCCCCTAACCGGCCGGGTATCCATGCCCGTTCGGAGCCCCGTTGACGGGCATTTCCGATGCCCACCTGCGTTAGCTACTCGATAAAGCCGCTGCGCAGGGCGATTGCGACTGCGTGGGCACGGTCTCTGGCGCCCAGACGCTGGAGTGTGGCCTTGGTGTGGGTGCGCACCGTTTCGGCGCTCAGGTGAAGCCGGCGCGCGGTCTCTTCGGTCGAGTGGCCATCGGCGAGAAGCTGGAGGGTCTCCCGCTGGCGCTTGGTGATAGTGGCCCTGGTCGAGCCGGCTCGGGCCGCTGGGTCGATGAAGCTGCCTGAGTCCGCGGCGGCCTCGACCGCGGTCCGAATCGCGTCGGGAGACGACGTCTTGGCCACGTAGGCCGAGGCGCCGGCTGCCATCGCCGCGGCCGCGGAGTGCCGCTCCGGCCGCCGCGCCAGCGCGACGATCCCGGTCCGCGGCATTGCGCGGCGGAGCGCCTTGATCATCGCCGGTCCGGCGAGCTCGCCGCGGGGCGGGCGGATGTCCAGTTCGACCACAGCAACGTCGAAGCTGCCGGTCGCCGTGTGGGTCTCGATCGCCTCGCGCCAGTCGGCAGCCTCCTCGATCTCGAAGTCGGCCTCCAGAAGGCCGCGGACACCGATGCGCGTGACGGCGTGGCCGTCCACAACAAGACATCGACGATCGTCGCTCAAAATCCTAGACCCCTTCAAAGGCTCTTACGGAGGGCTCCTTGCCCTCGAGGTACGCATCCCGGCAAGTGCCGGTGCCCGCAGCCTATCCCGCACGGCTCGGACCCAACCCGGTGCCCCTCGCTAGGAGCGGCCTTTTCGTGCTGTAGAAACTATGGAAGTGATTTCCGTCACCTCAAAGTCTCGTTACGCCGTCGTCGCGATGGCTGAGCTTGCGCGCACCGGCGAGTCAGGCCCGGTACCGATCGCGCAGATCGCCGAGCGCCGGGACATGCCGGTCCAGTTCCTGGAGCAGCTCTTCTCGACGCTTCGCCGCGGCGGGCTCCTGACGAGCCAGCGCGGAGTGAAGGGCGGCTACTCGCTCGCGAAGCCCGCGTCGGAGATCACCGTGCTCGAGGTCGTCCAGGTGCTGGACGGCAAAGTCGGCGAGGAAGCCCGCGAGGCGGGCGGCATCTGGGCCGAAGGCGTCGGCGCCTTGCGCGAGGTCTTCCGCTCGACGACGATCGCCGACATCGCCAGCCGCGAGGCCTCCGAAGCCGGCGCCGGCATGTACTACATCTAGGGCCTGCGGCGTCATGGCGACGGGCGGGTGACGACCCAGCTCGGCACGGGCGGCGGCCGTCGTGTGGTAATCCGCTCCCGCTGGGCGAAACTCTCGGTACACAGGAGCAGGTTGGGGCGCCGTGCCGGGCCTCGTGTGTACTGCGGCGTTCGCTGAGCGGTCGCGGATTGACACACGAGGAATCGTTCGGCGCCTGGGAGGGGGTCGTGATTCGGGTGAGCGGAGGGTTGTAGTTGCTGAGCAACCAAATCCTCAGTTCGATCTGCGGACAGCCGCTCAGGCACCGAATCGCCACCAGGCTTCACCCCTTGAGTGCCCGTTCGCAAGCGCCGCGAACTTCGCCGGGTCTGCACTGGTCACCCCGCGGCCTGAAGCGCACACACGCTGCCGCAAACGCCCCGATGGCGCGCCGGACTCGCCCTTAGACTCAGCGCCGCATGTGGCTGACCATCGAAGTCCCTTCGCAGGAGCCGTTGGTGGTCGAGGTCAAGGGGTCTTCCACGACGATCGGCAGCGATCCTTCGTGCGACGTCGTCATCGCGGACCCGGACGTCTCGCCCCGCCATGTCGAGCTTCACCCGCTCGCTGACGGGCGGCTCGAGATCGAGGACCTCGGCTCGCGGTCGGGCACGTGGGTCGGCGGGGTCCGCCTGGGAGGCCCCGCGACCCTCGAGGGCGGAGAGCGCCTTCGAATCGGCGGCACCGAGCTGGTCTCCTCGCTCGAGCGGCCGGACCCGTCGGAACGCGCGCTCACCCGGCGTGAGGCCATGCAGGGCATGGTCACCGAGTCGCATCGGGCGCTTCTCTTGGCATCAGCCGCCGTGGCGATCGCGGTGCTCGCGGTTGTGCTTGCCGCTGGGGGCGTGTTCTCGGGGAGCGATGAGGAGGACGAGCCGAGCCGCCTCTCGCCGACCGAGATCGTGAACCTTGCGCGCCCCAGCACGGCGATAGTCGTGGCGCTCGGGGGCGGTGCGCGGGCCGGCAACGGCACGGGTTGGGTGCTGGACGCCGAGGAAGGTCTGATCGTCACGAACGCTCACGTGGTCGACGCGGGGGAGACCTTCCAGGTGGGGACCGAGGAGAGCCTCTCCGACGCCGAGGTCGTTGGCGTCGCGCCATGCGACGACCTCGCTGTGCTCAGGGTCTCGGAGACCGAGGGCCTGGAGTCGCTCAAGCTCGGCAGCCAGGATTCGATCTCACAGGGCGACCAGGTCGTCGCGATCGGGTATCCGACCAACGCCTCGCCCAGCGACGAGCTTCAGGCGACCGAGGGGATCGTCTCTGTCGTCGAGCAGACCTTTGATGTGCCGAACGACCCGTTCGTCCAGCTGTATCCGAACGTGATCCAGACCGACGCGCCCATCAACCCAGGCAACTCGGGAGGGCCGCTGATCGATTCGAACGGCAACCTGGTAGGCGTGAACACGCTGATCTTCCGCGGACGGCGGGGCGAGATCGAGGGCCAGGGCTACGCGATCGGCGTGGACCGCGTCGCCGAGGTCGTGGAGGGTCTACGCGGCGGCGACTCGCAGGCCTGGCTGGGCTTCGCGTTCCGCCCATTGCCGACCGCGCAAGCGACCCGCGAGGGGCTTGCGCCGGGGCTTCTGGTCACAGCGGTCGTGCCCGGAACGCCGGCGGCGGACGAGGGCCTGATCGGCGGGCGTGCAATCGTCGTGGGGGTGAATGGCGAGCCGGTGCAGAGCTTTCGCGAATACTGCAGTGCAGTGGAGGGGCTAAACGGTGAGACGGTCAAGTTCAACATCCTGGAGCCGAACGGCGCGCGCGTGATCGAGCTGGAGCTATGAGCGAGCCAACGGGCAGAACGCCGGCGGCCGAAGTCTCGGAGACGATCGGCAACACGCCGATGGCGGTGCTCGGCCGGGTGGGGGAGACCGACCGGGCGGAGGTCCTGGCAAAGCTCGAGTACATGAACCCCGGCGGGTCGGTGAAGGACCGGATCGGCGTGGCGATGCTGGACGCTGCCGAGCGCGAAGGCCGGATCGAACGGGGCAAGGGCGTAATCGTCGAGCCAACCAGCGGCAACACCGGCATCGCCCTGGCGATGGTCTGTGCGGCCCGCGGCTACGAACTGGTGCTGACGCTGCCTGAGGGAATGAGCCGTGAGCGCTCGAAGCTCCTGCGCGCCTACGGCGCCGAGGTGCACGAGACGCCTTCGATGGGCGGCATGGGGGAGGCCATCGAGCTCGCTCAGCAGGTCGTGGCGGATCGCGGCGGGTTCATGCCGCAGCAGTTCTCGAACCCCGCCAACCCGGACATCCACCGCAGGACCACGGCCGAGGAGATCTGGCGCGACACGGGCGGCGAGGTGGACGCGCTGGTCTGCGGCGTCGGCACCGGCGGCACGATCACAGGGGTGGGGCAGGTCCTGAAGGACCGCCGCCCAGACTTTCAATGCTTCGCCGTCGAGCCGAGCGGCTCGCCCGTCCTTGGCGGTGGCGAGGCGGGCCCTCACAAGATCCAGGGGATCGGCGCCGGCTTCATCCCCGACGTCCTCGACCGCTCGGTGATCGACGAGACGATCGCGGTCTCTGACGAGGACGCGCTGAAGACGGCGCACGAGGTTGCCTCCCGCGAAGGGCTCCTGGTCGGCATCTCGTCGGGGGCGGCAATCGCCGCTGCGCTCGACGTTGCGGCGCGGCCGGAGATGAAGGGCAAGCGGATCGTCACGATCGCCGCTGACGGCGGCGAGCGCTACATGTCGCTGCCGTTCTTCCTCGACAGCTAGGTCGAAAGCCGGCCGGCCTCGACCAGCACCTCGTCCAGGCGCTTCAGGAGGTCGTCCATGCGCACGGTCTTGCCGACGACCGCCGCGGCGCCCAGCTCCAGCGCCTTGCCCTCAATCGACGGATGGTCGTGGCCGGTCAGCATCACGACCACCGGGCTCAGATCCTCTATCTCCGCGAGCTCCTCGAGGATGTCAAACCCGTTTGGGGGCGGCATCGAGACGTCCAGGAGCAATAAGTCGGGCTTGTGAACCCTGCATAGCTCGAGGACGTCCTTGGACTCGGTCGTGCAATGGATCGAGCCGAAGCCGCCCCGCTCGAGGATCCGGACCAGGAGGCGGGCGTTCTGATCGTCGTCGTCGGCGACGAGCGCCGAGATCTCTCCCCTGTGGGCATCCTCCGTCACGCCCTCAACTTTACGCTGGAACGTGCCGAACCCACCCCTAGACTGAAAAGGCGTAAACGGCACAAGGAAATCGATGAGCAACGAGTTCGGGATCGGTGGCGTCCAAGCGGGACTCAGGCGCATGGCCGCGCTCCTACCGCAGTTCTGCGGCGCGTTCGCGGCGGGCCTCGTCGCGGGCGCAATCGAGACCGGCGACAACTCGACCGGCGCAATCGTGCTCGGCGCGTACCTGGTCGCCGGCTGGTACAGCGCGCGCGCCGCTCGCTGGCGCTGGCTCCTACCCATGGCGGGGCTTCTGGCGTACGGGGTCATGGCCGTCCTGGGCACGGTCTTCTCGATCATCGCGCTCCAGGTGATGGACCAGTCCACTTCGTTCTTGTCTCTTGCCTTCGCCGCGCTTGCCGCTGTGGCCGCGCTGATCATCACGGGCCGGGTTTTCTCTCCGTCCACACGCATCAGGATCGGCGTGATCGGCTCGCCCAACGCCGCCGTGCGGCTGCGGAAGGAACTCGATCGCGAGCATTCCCGCGGCTTCGAGGTCGGCGCCACCATCGTGCCTGACGACTGGGACTTCGACCCCTCGGCGCTCGACGCGCCCTATCTCTGCTCGCTGTCCGACATCGGCGACGCGATCGACGACCGCGACTTGGAGGCGCTCGTCGTCACCCGCGAGTTCGACCGCGCCGAGGTCGACCGCAGGCTCTTCGCCGAGGTCGTCGCCCGCCCGGTGCAGGTGATGGAGCTCCACGAGTTCCACGAGCACCGCTTCGGCTCGGTACCGCTGGCCGAGATCGATTACGCATGGTTCACGCGACTCGCCGGGTCTCACTACAAGCCGCTGACGCGGGCGCTCAAGCGCGGCCTCGATCTTCTGGTCGCCGTGCCGGCGGCGATCATCCTGGCCCCGATCGTGGGCGTGTCGGCCGTGCTCGTGAAGCGCGATGGGGGACCGGTTCTGTTTCGCCAGGAGAGGATCGGCCAAGGCGGGAAGCCGTTCCTGATCAACAAGCTGCGCACGATGACGCACGAGCCGGAGCGCGAGGCGGTGTGGGCCGAGGCAGACGACGTGCGCGTCACTCGCATCGGCCGCTTCCTCCGCAAGAGCCATCTGGACGAGGCGCCACAGCTCTGGAACGTGATCAAGGGCGAAATGAGCCTGGTCGGCCCGCGGCCCGAGCAGGGCGCATACGTGGAAGCGCTTTCGAAGCAGATTCCCTTCTATACGCAGCGCCACGTCGTCAAGCCCGGGATCACCGGCTGGGCCCAAGTACGAGTCGGCTACTCGGGATCACTTGAGGGGACGGCGTTCAAGCTCTGCAACGACCTCTATTACGTCAAGCACCATTCGATCTCGCTCGACATCGCGATCCTTCTCGAAACCCTGCGGACGCTCGTCGCCGACAAGCAGTACGTCGAGCCGCCGTCGACGAGCCTCACGATGCTGGGCGAAGGTGAGGGGCGCGTGGTGTCAGCGCCCGACTCGGCTCCCGCGTCGCCTACCGGCGCCGCTCCCGTGCCTTAGCCAGAAGCTCCTTGAGCTTCAAGTCGAGCTCTTCGATCCGGAACGGCTTGGCGATGTAGGCATCGACGCCCGCGTCGGCGGCCTCGCGCTCGTCGGCGTCACCGGCCTTGGCCGTCAAGAGCACGACGGGAATCTCGGCGGTGCGCCCGTCCGCGCGCATCCTGGCGCAGATCTCGTGGCCCTCGATTCCGGGCATGATCCCGTCCAGGATCGCCGCATCCGGTGCCTCGCCGAACACGATCTCGAGTGCGTCGTCGCCGTTCGCCGCGGTCACGACGTGATAGCCGCGATGCGTCAGGCGCTGAGAGATCAGCCGCAGGATGTCGGCGTCGTCATCAGCGACCAGCACCTTGGGCAGCGCGCGTTCGTGGGGGGCTCCGCTGGTCAGAACGTTGCCGATCCTACGCGCCCGCCCCCGGAGGCGGGGTGCCGGATGGAATGATCGAAGACCGTGGAATCCGGCAATCTGAAAGCCCGAGAAGGAATCGGCTCCCTCCTGCGAGAGCTGGGCGCAATGCTCGTCGAGCCCTCTCAGGAGGATGCCGCCAAGAAGCTTCCGAGGACAGGCGTGTCGGTCGAGCGCACGGCCCAGGTGGCTGGATTGCAGGCGATTCTCCTGCCAATCCTCACGGCGCCGATTCTCCTTGTCGTCAACCCGACCGGACCGATCGGCGACTGGGGCTGGGTCGTCGCTCTCGCGGGGGTGGCGTCGACCGTCGCCCTTGGCGTTGCGCTCATCCGCTCTCCAGATGTCTCGGCCCGCGTGCTTGCGGCCACGAACCTGTTCGCGGCCGGCGTCATTGGCGTGCTCGCGTGGCTGACGGGCGGCCTCGATTCTCCCTACCCGCTACTGCTGCCACTGATCGCCTCGAGCATTGCACCCCACAGGCCGCGTGTCCGCCGCTGGTTGATCCTGTGGATCCTGTTTGTGGCCGCCATGCCCCTCGTCTACGACGGTCCGGCGACGTCGGTTCAAGCCGCGGTGGTGATCATGATCGGCTCCGCATCGGTGGCAACGCTCCTCACGATGGTCTGGCTGGGCTCGCGAGTGAGTCGCTCGGAGGCAAGCCTGATGGCCCTGATCGCAGCGGCCAGGGAGGCGCAGACCGAGATGGCGGCCGAGGCGGGCCGCCTGCTCGAGGCAAGCCAGGTCCGCGACGAACTCGTTACCAGGGTCTCCCACGAGCTGCGCACCCCGCTCACCTCGGTCAAGGGCTACATCGAGGCGTTGATCGCCGGCGAGGGTGGGGACCTTGACCCGGCCCAGCAGGAGCTCGCGGCTGTAGCTCTAAGGAACACGGTTCGGCTTGAGCTTCTGATCGCCGATCTACTCCTGCTCTCCCGCGTGGAGGGTGGGCAACTTGAGCTTCGGGCCAAGCCCGTCGATGTTCACGCGTCGCTTCAGATGGTCAGCGAGGAGCTGACCCAGCTCGCACAAGAGGGGGGGATCCAGCTGATCGTGGAAGTGGCGCCTGGGCTCACGTGGGGACTCGACCGGGAACGCTTCGAGCAGGCCGCCACGAACCTCATCTCGAACGCCATCAAGTACTCGCCTGAAGGAGGTTCTGTGTTGATCCGCGCTCGCCAGATCGATTCCGAGCTATGGGTAGAGGTGATCGACAAAGGCGTCGGGATCCCGGGTGACGAGATCGCCCGGCTGGGCGAGCGCTTCTTCCGGGCCTCGACCGCCGGTTCGGCGTCAGGCTCCGGCCTGGGTATCTCAATCACGCAGGAGCTGGTCGAGCTTCACGACGGCGTGCTCGAGGTAGAGAGCGAGGTCGCCTCGGGCTCGATCTTCCGGATCAGGATCCCTGGCGGCCTCGAGGTGGAGTCAGTCGGAGAGCCCGAGAGAGAGGCCTACGGACTCAAGTAGGTCGCGGGCCGTAAACGGCTTTCTCAAGAAGGACATCTCCTGCGTGGCCACGTCGTGCGAGGAGATGATGTCCTCGGTGTACCCGGACATGTAGAGGACCGGCATCCAGGGGTCGATCTCATGCGCCCGGTCGGCGAGCTCGCGACCCGAGGCGCGCGGCATGACGACATCGGTGAGCATCAGGGAGAAGCGCTGGCCGGACTCGAGCATCTCGATCGCCTCCTGCCCGTCCTCGCATGCAACGACCTCGAAGCCAGTTCGCTCGAGGACGCGGGTTGCAACGCGCCGCACGTCGTCATCGTCCTCGGCCACGAGAACTCGAGTGCCGGGCGGAACGGAGATCTCGCCGGCTGGCTCCTCGACGCCTGGCCGGCGCGGCGTCGTTCTCGCAGGCGCTGCTGCCGGGAAGTGCAGGTGGAACACCGAGCCAAGGCCGAGCTCCGAGTAGACCGTGATATGGCCGGACGCGTTGGCCATGACCCCGTGGACGGCGGCGAGTCCAAGGCCGGTTCCGGTGCTCCTGGCCTTGGTCGTGAAGAACGGCTCGAAGATGCGCTCGACCAGTTCGGGCGAGATGCCGGTGCCGGTGTCCGCGACGGTCAACCGCGCGTGTGGGCCCGTCCGTGCCTGGGGATTGACGTCGACGTAATTCTCGTCGAGTGTCACGCTCTCGGTCTGGATCGTCAGCGAGCCACCGTCGGGCATCGCCTCGCGAGCGTTCATCGCCATCCCGACCAGGGCCTGCTCGACCTGCGCAGGGTCGGCCTCAACGGGGTAGAGGTTGTCCCCCTTGATGATCGACAGGTTCACGTCCTCGCCCAGGGTGCGCTGAAGGAGCTTGTCGAGGTGGGAGAGGACCTCGTTCAGGTCGATGATCTCTGGCGTCGCGACCTCGCGGCGACTGAAGATCAGGAGCTGGCGGGTGAGCGAGGCACCGCGTTCGCCGGCCTTGCGAATCTCGGCCAGGTCTGCCTGCAGCTCGGAGTCGCCCGGGAGGGCGTCGGCGATGAAGTCCGTGTAATTGAGGACGACCGCGAGGAGGTTGTTGAAGTCGTGGGCGACCCCGCCGGCCATCTTGCCGACCGCTTCCAGCCGTCTGGCCCGCTCGAGTTGCGCGTCGATGCGGAGGCGCCTGAGCTCCTCGACGCGACGGTCGGTGACGTCGGTCGCGACCGCGAGGCCCGCGTACACCTTGCCCGATGGCGTGCGAAGCGGGGTCGTCCTGAGCCACCAAACGCCTTCGGTTCCCAGGTTCGACTGCTCGTCCGTGCGCGACGCACCGGCGAGGGTGGCGCGGTAGAGGGGTTCCAGCCGCACGAACTCGGCGGGTGACATGAGCTCGGACAGGTTTCGGCCGGTGGCGTTCGCCGGGTTGATGCCCATCTCCTTGGGTGCCGAGCCGGACATGAGCAGGACGCGCAGCCTGCGGTCGAACACGGTGATCGCCGTGCCCGGCATGTTCCCCAAGACGTCCGAGAGGAGACGCTCCATCGCCTCGTTGGCGTCCCGAGTGGGGTCGCGATTTCCCCGGCTCTCGCTCATGAGTCGAGAGTAGCCCTCGAGTGGCCTAGCCTTGGGCGTGAATGTTCGGTTTGGGAGCACTCCGTCGCGTCGCCTCTGAGATCAAGAGCGACGTCGGGTCTGCGCGCGATCGCGATCCCGCGGCGCGAAGCGTCGGCAGCGCCGAAATCCTCACGACTTGGGCAGGAGTACAGGCGCTGCTCGCGCATCGCGTTGCTCATGCCCTGTACGAGGCGGAGGTACCGCTGGTGCCAAGGGTCGTGGCGTTCGGGAGCCGCGCCGTTACGGGTGTCGAGATTCACCCGGCGGCCCAGATCGGGTCGGACTTCTTCATCGACCACGGAGCGGGCGTCGTGATCGGCGAGACGGCGGAGATCGGCGACCGCGTGACGCTTTACCAGGGCGTGACGCTCGGCGGCACCGGGTTCGCCCGCGGAAAGCGCCATCCCACGGTGGGCGACGACGTCACGATCGGTTCTGGCGCCAAGCTCCTGGGGCCGGTCGAGGTCGGCCACGGCGCCAAGGTCGGCGCCAACACCGTGGTGATCTCAGACGTGCCTCCGAACTCGACCGTCGTCGGCAACCCCGGTCACCCCGTGCGGGTCGAGGGCAAGCGTCCCGAGGGCCCGGACGCGGACTGGATCCACCTGCCCGACCCCGTCGCCGACGCCATTCGCAGCCTCTCGGACCGCCTGGGTGCGATCGAGGACCGCCTCGCCGAGATCGACGGCCGAGCCGCCGAAGCCGAAGTGCGCGAGCTGAAGCCGAAGCAGGGACCGAGTTCAGCCGGCGGGTAAATCCAGCGACGCCGGAAGCGGGTCTATCTTTGGATGAGATGGAGAACCTCGCCCCGATCAGCCCCGGCCAAGACGCGATCGAGCGGCTCCTGGAGGGGCTCAACCCGCCACAACAGCGTGCCGTGGAGTACGGCGAGGGGCCTCTCCTCGTCATCGCCGGTGCCGGCTCGGGCAAGACGAGGGTCCTGACTCGTCGGATCGCCTACCTCGTTGCGACCGGCCAGGCGCATCCGTCGGAGATCCTGGCGATCACGTTCACCAACAAGGCCGCGCAGGAGATGCGCAACCGCGTCGAGGAGCTGGTCGGCGGCGTCTCGCGCCTCATGTGGGTGATGACGTTCCACTCGGCCTGCGCGCGCCTCCTCCGCGCCAACGCCGAGCGCCTGGGCTACAAGCGCTCGTTCACGATCTACGACCAGGCCGACTCGCTCCGCATGGTCAAGCGCTGCATGGGGGAGAACGACATCGACCCTAAGCGCTTCACCCCGCGCTCCATCCAGGCCGCCATCTCCGGCGCCAAGAACCGCCTCGAGGACTCGACCGACTACGCCGAGAGCCAGGCCACCTACTTCGAGCAGACCGTCGCAGAGGTCTATTCGCTGTATGAGCGCCGCATGGTCGAGGCCTCCGCGATGGACTTCGACGACCTCCTGGTCCGGACCGTCAACCTCTTCGAGCTCTTCGCCGACGTCCGCGAGCGCTACCAGCGCACCTTCCGCTGGCTCCTCGTCGACGAGTACCAGGACACGAACCGAGCCCAGTACCGCCTGCTCCAGCTGCTCGCGGGAGAGCAGCAGAACCTGACGGTTGTGGGGGACGATGCGCAGTGCCTCGTGGCGGGGACGCTGGTGCGTATGGGCGATGGCTCCGAGCGCCCGATTGAGCTCGTTCGGCCCGGCGACGCCGTCCGCTCTTGGGGCAACCAAGGGGAGACGGTCGAGGCCGTAGTGGCGCGCGTGCATCGCTCGCGCAGGTCGCAGGGTGTGCGGGTCACGACCGCCTCGGGCCGGGAGCTGGTCTCAACCTGCGATCACAACCACCTCGTCGCGACCGATCCGCAAACGTTCGGAGCCTTTGCCACCCATACGGTGGACAATCCTCCGAACGTTTTGCAAAGCGCGATCGCGACTCTCGAACGTCCGACCTCGGTCGCGTTGCTCCCCGTCCCGGCAAGCGACCTCGAGCCAGGCATGTCGCTCCTCGACACCAGCGGAGACCCCGACCCCATCGAGTTGCTCGCGCGCGTCACCCTCGGAGCCACCGTCCACGACCTTGACGTCACCCCGACACACAACTTCGTCGCCAACGGCCTCATCACCCACAACTCGATCTACAGCTTCCGATCGGCCGACGTTCGCAACATCCTGGAGTTCGAGCATGACTTCGGGGGGGCCGAGGTGGTGAAGCTCGAGCAGAACTATCGCTCGACCGGGACGATCCTCGATGCCGCGAATGCGGTCATCGCGAACAACACCGAGCAGAAGCAGAAGAACCTCTGGACGGACGCGGGGCGCGGCGAGCCGGTCGTGGTCGCCGAGCTCGACGACGAGCATGCGGAGGCGCGTTATGTGGCCGGCGAGATCGAGCGCCTGGTCTCCGACGAGGACTTCGGGCGCGACGACATTGCGGTCTTCTACCGGATGAACGCGCAGAGCCGCGTCCTTGAGGACACACTCGTCCGCTACGAGGTGCCGTATCAGGTGATCGGCGGCACCAAGTTCTACGAGCGGGCTGAGGTTAAGGACGCGATCGCGTACCTCTCGCTCCTTGCCAACCCGGCCGATGCCATCTCCTTCACCCGCGTCATCAACTCGCCGCGCCGCGGGATCGGCCGCCAGACCGAGGGCCGCATCCTGTCCCACGTCAACACGACCGGCGAGGACGTCTGGGACGTCATGTCTCGCCCCGAATCCGTGCCGGGGCTTGGCGCCGCGGCGATCAAGGCCGTTTCGCGCTTCGCGGCCGTCATGGCCGGCCTGCGCGATCGGGCCGAGGGCGACTCCGTCGCGGAGCTCCTCGAGTCGGTCCTCCACGACACCGGCTACTTCGACTCGCTCGAGGCCGAGCGAACGCTGGAGGCCGAGGGCCGCATGGAGAACCTGCAGGAGTTGGTCGGGGTCGCCGGCGAGTTCGACATCAACCGCAAGGTCGAGGGTGAAGAGCGCGAGGACACGCCGCTTGAGGAGTTCCTCGCGCAGATCCGCCTTTTCACCGAGCAGGACGGCATCCGCGACTCCGAGAGCCTGATCACGCTGATGAGCCTCCACAACGCGAAGGGGCTCGAGTACGACGCCGCCTTCATCATCGGCTGCGAGGAAGGCGTCTTCCCGCACGCCCGCTCGGTCGAGGAGGGCAACCTGGAGGAGGAACGCCGCCTCGCATACGTCGGCGTCACACGCGCCAAGCAGCGCCTCTACATGACCTGCGCGCGCCGCCGGAGCCTCCACGGATCCTCCGGCTGGAACCTGCCCTCCCGCTTCCTGCGCGAGGTTCCGGACGAGCTCGTCGACAAGAAGGCGATGGCCGTGCAGACCGGCTGGCAGGGCGCGCGTGCCGGCGGCTCGCGCCGCGACACGGTCCTTGGCTTCGGCGGGGCGGGGGAGTTCAGCGCTCCGCAGCGCCCCCAGCCGCAATCGCCCGAAGTCGAGTTCCGGATCGGCGACGACGTCGTCCACGCCAGCTTCGGCGAGGGCGTCGTCACGTCGGTGGAGCCTGGCTCCGTTGTCGTCGTGAGCTTCGCGTCCGAGGGGGGCGAGCGCAAGCTGATGGCCGACTACGCGCCGCTCAAGAAGGCCTCGTAGTGGGCGCTCGGATAATCGACGGGAAGGCGGTGGCAGCGCGTGTCCGGGCCGGGGTCGCCGACGGCGTCGATGCGTTCGAAGAGGAGCACGACACGGTCCCCGGTCTCGCAACCGTGCTGGTGGGAGAGGACCCCGCGTCCCACGTCTACGTCGGGAACAAGATCAAGGCGTGCGAGGAGGCGGGGATCCGCTCGTTTCACCACGGCCTGGACGCTGATGTCTCGCAGGCGGATCTCCTCACCCTGATCAACAACCTGAACGCTGATGATGCCGTGGACGGGATCCTCGTCCAGATGCCTCTGCCCGACGCGCTCGACCAGGATCCGGTCGTGGCGGCCATCGACTCCGCCAAGGACGTCGACGGCCTGACGGCCACAAGCGCCGGGCTCCTCGCGCAAGGCAGGCCGAACATGGTGCCGTGCACTCCGCTCGGGATCATGGAGCTTCTCGACGAGGCGGCGACCGAGGTGAGCGGTGCGAACGCCGTGGTCGTCGGCCGCTCGATCCTGGTCGGCCGCCCGATGTCCGCGCTTCTCACCAACGCCAGCGCGACCGTCACCGTCTGCCACTCGCGCACCCGCGACCTAGGTTCCGTCTGCCGGGGCGCCGACATCCTGATCGCGGCCGTCGGGTCACCGCGGATGGTCCGGGGCGACTGGGTGAAGCCGGGGGCCACGGTCATTGACGTCGGGATCAATCGCACGGACGACGGCCTTGTGGGCGACGTGGACTTCGAGCCCGCGGCTGAGATCGCGGGGGCGATCACACCGGTCCCGGGAGGAGTCGGGCCGATGACCATCGCGATGCTGCTTCGCAACACGCTCGGCGCGGCGCGAACTCGCCGGCATTCCGCCGCGCGAGCGGTATAGGGTCAGCACAACGGCGAGCAAATCCCGCGCGCCGCGAAGATCTACCACCACCCACAAAGGGGGTCCAATGGACACAAGTCGTATCGGACAGGGGCAGATGATCGCGGCCGTCGCTGCGATCGTGCTCTTCGTCGTGATGTTCTTGAGCTGGTATTCCGTCGAGGGACTCAGCGATGAAACGCAGGAGCAGGCCGAGGCTGCGATCGAGCTCGCCGAAGAGCAGGGAATTGAAGTCCCTGAGGGCGCTCAGGACGCTGTCGACGACGCCTCCAACATTTCGGCTTGGGACGCATTCGACGTCATCAAGATTGTGATGCTTCTCACCATCATCGCGGCGATCGCGCTTGCAGCGATGACGGCGATGGGATCCCAGGTGAACATGCCGGTCGCGATGAGTGCGATCGTGGCGGGCCTCGGAATCCTGACGACTCTCCTGGTTCTCTACCGCCTGATCGATCCTCCGGCGGAGGGGCTTGACCGCTCGTACGGAGTGTTCCTAGGCCTAATCGCCTCGGCCGGAATCGCATACGGCGGCTGGCGTGCGATGGAGGAAGAGGGCACGTCGTTCGGTGACCAGGCGGACAACCTCCAGGCCCCCGGAGGGTCTGGAGGCGGCGCACCTCCGCCCGCGGAGCCTCCGCCGGCAGCACCTCCGCCCGCAGAGCCTCCGCCGGCAGCACCTCCGGCAGCACCTCCGCCCGCGGACCCGCCTCCGCCCTCGCAGCAGCCCCCGCAGGGCCCGGCGGCATAGAGCCGAACCCAGGATTCGCATCGACTGGCGGCCGCTTCATGCGGCCGCCGGTCGTTTGCGCCCTTGCGGCGCTTGCGCTCGCGTGGGCGCTCGTCGCCTGCGGCGACGACGAGGAGCCGCCAGTTGAGCCCGGCGAGGCGCCGCTGGAAGTCCCGGAGGGCGCGGTCGCGTTCATCGACGAGGTGGATGACGGCGAGGTGACCCAAGAAGAGCTCGACGCCATCGTCCAGTACCGGGCGATCTCTCGAGGATTCGATCCGCCTTTGGCTGAGGGAACCCCCGAATACAGCGAGGTGCTACCGAATGCCTTTTTCGAGCTTCTGTTCAACCGCTGGGTCCGCGGAGAGGCCGACGAGCTCGGCATCTCGGTTACAGAGACTCAGATCGATGCTGAGCTCGAGACGATCGTAAGCCAGCAGTACGCGAGCCAAGACGAGTACGAGAGGTTTCTGGAGGACTCGGGGCTGACCGAGGAGGACGCGCGCGAGCGCGTTGAGGGAGAGCTCCTGATCGAAGCCGTCCTGGACGAGGCCGTGCCCGAGGGAGAAGGGGCGCCGGCAGCGTTTCAGGAGGAGTTCACGTCGAAGTGGCGTGATCGAACGGTCTGCTCGGAGGACCTTCTCAGCGATGTGGCCGAAGTGAGCAGTGTCGAGGAGTCGTTCGCCGAGTGGTGCTCCAACGTCGAGGCCCCGTCCGGCTAGTCGCCCCGCTTCTAACATGGGCGCGGTGATCGACCGCGACCAGGTCCTGCACGTCGCCAAGCTCGCCCGGCTCGAGCTCTCCGACGACGAGGTGGAGCAGATGGCGTCAGAGCTCTCGGGAATCCTCGAGCACGTCGACCGCATCTCCGAGCTCGACCTTGAGGGCGTCGAGCCCACCTCGCACGTGGTCGAACTCGAGAACGTTCTGCGCGCCGACGAGCCGGCGCCCAGCCTGGAGCGCGACGTCGCGCTCCAGAACGCCCCTGACCCCGTCGACGGCGCCTTCCGCGTCCCGTCGCCCGGCGCTTCGTGAGCGACGCGGAGATCCGCGGGCTGACGGCCGCGCGGGCGCTCGAGCGCATCGAGGCCGGCGACCTGGCGGCTGCCGAGTACGCCTCCGCCTTCGACGGTCTCGGCGATGACCTCAACGCGTTCCTGTGGTCGCGGGACGACGCGCCGGCGCCAGGTGATGGCCCCCTGGCGGGCATCCCCGTCGCGGTCAAGGACATCTTCTGCACCCAGGACATTCCCACGACCGCGGGATCGAAGATCCTGGAGGGCTACCGGCCGCCATACACGTCCACCGCGGTCGCGCGCCTGGAAGCCGCAGGCGCGGCGACGCTCGCCAAGACGAACATGGACGAGTTCGCGATGGGGTCGTCGAACGAGAACTCCGCGTACGGCGACGTCCTCAACCCGTGGGACCACGATCGCGTTCCCGGCGGCAGCTCGGGCGGCTCGGCCGCCGCGGTCGCCTCTGGCCTAGCGCCAGTCGCTCTCGGCACTGACACCGGCGGCTCCATCCGCCAGCCCGCCGCGCTCTGCGGAATCGTCGGTTTGAAGCCCACGTACGGGGCCGTATCTCGCTACGGGATGATCGCCTTCGCCTCGTCGCTCGACCAGTGCGGGCCGCTCACCCGCGACGTCACTGATGCGGCACTCCTCCTTCGCGAGCTCGAGGGTCGCGATCCCCGCGACTCGACCTCGACGGGCATCCCCGGCGGCGTCGAGCTGCCCGCGGGCGGCGACCTCCAGGGCGTCCGATTCGGCGTCGCGACGGACTTCTCGGACGAGGCCGAGGGCGTCGAGCCCGACGTCGCCCAGCTCTTCCGCTCGACGCTCGCTCTGATCCAGGCCCAGGGAGGGGAGATCGTTGACATCGAGCTCCCGAACGCCGGCCACGGCCTTTCGGCCTACTACGTGATCGCTCCGGCCGAGGCATCGGCGAACCTCGCCCGCTTCGACGGGGTCCGATATGGCCTGCGGGTCGACGGCGAGGAGGACCTGGGCCAGATGTACGAGCGCACGCGCTCGCAGGGCTTCGGGCCCGAGGTCAAGCGGCGCATCATGCTCGGCACCTACGCGCTCTCATCGGGCTACTACGACGCCTACTACGGCCAGGCCCAGAGGGTGCGCACCAAGATCGCCGGCGACTTCCGCACCGCATTCGAGAAGTGCGACTTCGTCGTCACCCCGACCTCGCCGTCGGTCGCGTTCAAGCGGGGCGAGCGCACCCAGGACCCTCTTGCGATGTACCTCTCGGACTTCTTCACGGTGCCCATGTCGCTTGCGGGCATCCCCGCCATCTCGATCCCGGCGGGCCTGGGCGCTGCCTCCGGCCTTCCCGTCGGCTTCCAGATCGCCGGCCCCGCCTTCTCGGAGACGCGCCTGCTGGAAGCAGCGCACGCACTCGAGGGCGCCATCTCCTTCGAAGGGCGCCCCGGATGATGATGTCGATCGAGGAGACCGAGTTGGCCGTACGCGAGGCGCTCGACTCGCTCCCAGAGTGGGTGCGCGACGAGATCGGCGAGGTCGCCGTGATCGTCGAGGACTCCCACCCCGACGGGATCATGGGGATCTACGACCCGGTCGGCGGCCTCGAGCGAATCGTCGTCTTTCGCAACGCGAATCCGAACGCCGAGGAGGTCAAGCGGACGGTCTACCACGAGATCGGCCACCACTTCGGGATGAACGAAGAGCACATCGACAGCCTGGGGTTCGGATGAGCGACTCCTACGAGGCGGTCATCGGCCTGGAGATCCACGTCCAGCTCCGCACCAAGACGAAGATGTTCTGCGGCTGCGAGCTCTCCTTCGGGGACGATCCGAACGTCCACACCTGCCCGGTCTGCCTGGCGCACCCCGGCAGCCTCCCGGTGGTGAACGAGCAGGCGATCCAGTACGGCATCCAGATCGGCCTGGCGCTTGGCTGCGAGATCGCTCCGCGCTCGATCTTTCACCGCAAGAACTACTTCTATCCCGACAACCCGAAGGCGTACCAGATCTCCCAGTACGACATCCCGCTCGCCACGAACGGGCGCCTGGGCGACATCCGCATCCACAGGGTCCACCTCGAAGAGGACGCGGCCAAGCTCGTCCACGTCTCCGAGTCGGGGCGCATCCAAGGCTCGGGCGCGTCGCTCGTCGACTTCAACCGCGGCGGCACGCCGCTGGTCGAGATCGTCACCGAGCCGGACGTCCGCTCAGGCGCGGAGGCTCGCGAATGGCTTCAGCTCCTGCGCTCGACGATCAAGGCGATCGGCGCCTCGGACGTGAACATGGAGGAGGGGAGCCTCCGCTGCGACGCGAACGTGTCGATCCGCCCAACGGGCTCGGACGAGCTTGGCACCAAGACCGAGCTCAAGAACATGAACTCCTTCCGCTTCATCGAACGCGGGATCGACGCCGAGCTCGAGCGCCAGCGCGCCCTCGTCGCGGCCGGCGACGCGGTGACCCAGGAGACGCTCCACTTCGACCCGCGCTCTGGCTCGATCACGTCGCTTCGCTCGAAGGAGGAGGCCCACGACTACCGCTACTTCCCCGAGCCCGACCTGGTGCCGCTCGCGCCGACCGAGGAGATGCTCTCCGAGGCCGGCGGCGCGCTGCCCGAGTTGCCCGCCGAGCGCGAGGAGCGCTACACATCGGAGCTAGGCCTGCCCGACGCCCACGCCCGCCAGCTCGCACGCGACCCGGAGCTGGGCGAGCACTTCGAGGCCGTGGTGGCCGCAGGCTCGGCGACCCCCGGTGCCGCCGCGAACTGGGTGACGGGTGAGGCCGAGGCGCGAGAGGTCGAGCCTGCGGCCCTGGCGTCCCTCGTCGCGATGGTCGAGGACGGCAAGGTCACCAACCAGGCGGCCAAGAAGGTCCTCGCAAAGCTCGCGCAGAGCGGGGGAGACCCTGCCGAGATCGTCGAGTCGGAGGGCCTGGGCGCGATGGAGGACTCGGGCGAGCTCGAGGCCATCGTGGACCGCGCGTTGGAGGCTCACCCCGACGAGGCGCAGAAGGTCAGCGAAGGCGGCATGCAGGCGATCGGCCCGATCATCGGCTTCGTCATGCGCGAGACGAAGGGCGCCGCCGACGGCAAGGAAGTCACGCGGATCGTCCGCGAGAAGCTGGGTCTATAGTCCGTTCATGAGCACTGGCGGGGAACCTCGGCGCTCCCCAGCAACCGCACTCTCGCTCCTTGCGCTCGTGGTCGCGATCTCGGGCGGCAGCGCCTACGCCGGCTCACAGCTCTCGAAGGGCTCGGGCTCTGAAGCGAAGGAGCTGACGGTCGTGCCGCCCACGAACGTGAAGGCATCAACAAAGGTCGTGGGGGAGGCACCAAAGCACAAGCTCTTTGAGCGAGGTCCCTTCGAGGTCTACGCCAAGTGCGTCATCAGCGACGCGCCCTCGGTCCATGGGTACGTCTTCTTCAAGACGAAGAACAACAAGGGCGTGGGGTTCCTCAACGCAACTGCCGTGGACGGAGACCCAAGCTTTCTCGAGGAGAACAGCTACGCGATCGACGACGTCCAGACCGGGACCCTTTCCGCCGCGTCGGACCGCTCGTCGGCCCAAGGGATCAGCGGCAAGGTGAGCACCGAGGTCTCCGTGAGCACCTTCGTCAAGGAGGGAACCCCGCTTGCCGGCGACGGGACCTACGGGGACGGCAACCGCTGCATCTTCCAGCTCACCGAGCACGGCACGGGCTGAGCTCGTTCGTGTCCCTTGACACTTTGTAACAAGCTGTCACAAGGTCTGCCATAATTCAGTTATGGCCTGGAACGTCGTCATCGCCGGAGGTGGATTCGCCGGAGCGTCAGCAGCTCGCAAGCTCGAGAAGCTCCTTCCGAAGCAATCCGCGCGGCTGATCCTCGTCAACGACGTCAACTTCATGCTCTACACGCCGTTCTTGCCCGAGGCGGCGGCGGGCATGCTCGAGCCGCGCCACGTCGTGACGCCGCTCCGCGACATGCTCAAGCGCACCAATCTGCGCCTGGGAGCCGTATCCGGCCACGACCCGGAGGCCCGGACCGTTGAGATCTCGACCCACGAGGGCGAGGACGAGACGATCCGCTACGACCAGTTCCTTGTCGCCGTGGGCTCGGTGTCGCGCTCGCTTCCCGTGCCTGGGCTCGACCAGCACGCGATCGGCTTCAAGTCGCTCGCCGACGCGATCTGGCTCCGCAACCACGTGATCGAGACCCTGGAGCGCGCAAACGCCTCCGAGGATCCCGAGCGCCGCAAGGAGCTGCTCACCTACGTCTTTGTTGGCGGTGGCTACTCAGGCCTCGAGGCGTTGGCCGAGCTCCAGGACTTCGCCGCGGACGCGATCGACCGCTACCCGCGCGCCCGCCTAACCGGCATGCGGTGGATCCTGGTCGAGGCCATGGATCGCGTCCTGCCCGAGGTCGATCAGGGACTCGCCGACTACGCCGTTCGCGAGCTCCGCGGGCGCGGTATCGATGTGCGCCTCGGCACTCGCCTGGAGGAAGCACGTGAGGACTCGTGCCGCCTATCGACGGGCGAGGAGATCCCGACGCATACGATCGTCTGGACGGCCGGCGTCGCTCCGCATCCGAGCCTTCGGGCGCTCAACTTGCCGCTCACCGACGACTGGAAGGTCGACGTCGACGACCACATGAGGGTCCAAGGGCTCGATGGGGTCTGGGCGATCGGCGACTGCGCCGCGGTCCCCGATCCCAACCACGACGGCGCCAAGCCCTGCCCGCCGACCGCGCAGCACGCGGTCCGCCAGGGCAAGGCGGTCGCTCACAACATCGCGGCCGAGCTTGGCGTCGCGACCACGGCGCGTCCCTTCGACTACCACGCGAAGGCCGCGTTCGTGAACCTCGGCCGCTACAAGGCCGTCGGCCAGCTCGGGAAGAAGCGGTTCCACGGATTCCCGGCGTGGTGGCTGGCCCGGACGTACCACATGAGCCAGGTTCCCGGGGTCGCCAGGAAGATCCACGCCGTCGCCGATTGGACGATCGGCCTGCCGTTCGATCGCGACGTGGCAGAGGTCGGTTCGATCGGCCATCCGCGCCCGCTCACCGACGAGGTGTACGAGCGAGGCGGCACCCACCGCCCGCTCGACTAGCGGCGGAGCCATACTTAGAGCGTGCTGCAGCCCCTGATCGTCTTCGTCTCGTTCGGCATCGCGACCGGGATCATCGGCCGGGCCAAGGGAGGCTCGTTCTTCATCTGGTTCCTGGTCGGGACGCTCCTGCCGGGGATTGGCATCCTCGCCGTGATCTTCCACCGCTCCGAGGTGGACGAGCCGGAGCGGTTGTGCCCGCGTTGCGGCCGCGTGCAAAAGATCTACGTCCAGGTCTGCCGGGGCTGCGGCGAGGACCTCTACCTGCCCGACCCCTCAGAGGTCAGGCACCCGGCTGCCATCCGCGAGGGCCGGCAGCGGATGGTCTGAAAGCGATGTCGTCTCACCGCCAACAAGCCCACCTGGACGTCCCACTGGAGGCGGCCTGGGAGCTTGTGGCAACGCCGACTCTCTATCCAGCCTGGTGGCCGCGGGTGATCGAGGTCGATGGGGAGGAGTTCGAGGAGGGCGACGAGTTCGTGCAGGTGGTGCGCGACCCAACCGGTGAGACCAGCTCGAACTTCCTGATCGAGCGCCGAGAGGAGCTCCGTGAGATCCGGATGAGCTGTCAGCTGACCGGGACGTTCGCCCACTGGACGCTTACCGCGGCGCAAGACGGGACGTTCGTCGACCTCGAGATGGGCATGGAGCCGACGCGGCTTCGCTACCGCCTGATGGACGCGACGATCGGACAGCGCTACTTCCGCAAGTGGAGCGACGAGTCGCTCAACGCGCTGTGCGATGCGGCGCGCGAACGCGTGGCCTAGCGGCGCTTGCGCTCAGCGCAGCCAGGTCCTGACGATCGCGTTCGCAAAGCCGGCGCCGTAGCGCATCACCGCGGGCTTCTTCGAATGGCCGTGCAGGCGGGCGACTACGGTGACCGGCACCTCCTTGGCGGGGATGCCGCGCTTGATCGCCTCGATCATGAACTCGGAGGTGTGGAACTGCTCCTGGCGCAGAACGAGCTGGGGCAGGACGGACGCGCGGACGGCGCGGTAGCCGTTCGAGCAATCCGAGACCTTCGTCCGGGTAATGAACGAGACGAGGCGGTTGAAGAAGACGATCCCGAGCTCGCGCGAGCGCGTGTTGGGCTCGGCCTCGCCAAGGACGCGGGAGCCGTGGGCCATGTCGACCTCGCCCGAGAGAACCGGCTCGACGAGCCGAGGCATCTCCTCTGGCAGGTGCTGGCCGTCGGCGTCGATCGTGACGACGATCTCGGCGCCGGAGTCGGCGAGCAGGCGGTAGCCGGTGCGAAGCGCCGCGCCGCCGCCGCGGTTGATCACGTGGCGCGCGACCACGGCGCCGGCGTGCTCGGCCACGTCGCCCGTGCCGTCGCGCGAGCCGTCGTCGACGACCAGGACGGCCGTCTGTCGCCCGCACACCTCGGTCGGAAGCTTCTCGAGCACGACGCCGATGTTCTCGCGCTCGTTGTAGGCGGGGACGAGGATCGCGATCTTGCCGGCGAAGTGGCTGGGGTGGCCGTCGCGGCGGAAGCGCTCCCACGCGAGGCCCTCCAGCACGGCCTGAAGCTCGCGCGTGACGCGCGAGCCCTGCGAGAGGGCGCGGACGACCAGGATGAACAGGATCAGGATCGCGAAGACCGCAACACCCACTATTCGCGTCCCGTTCTCGCGCTCGAAGGAGAACGCTGAGAGAGCCGCGTCCAGGAGTTCCGTGCCTGAAACGAGCGCCAGGCCAAGGGCAAGCCCGAGGAGGATCAGGACGTCGCCGTTCCGAAGCGAACGGCGGCGTGAGATCGCGAAAGCCGCCAGCGCCGCGGCCAGCACAAGGCCGCCGAGGCGAAGCGCGGTCAGCTCGTCGGGGAAGAGCGCGGCTGTGGGCAGGCCGAAATCCACGGGGAGCGCAGGATAGATGCGCTCCTTCTTCGCTTGACGGTCCGGTGAGACGGATGTACTGTCAATCGCATGGCAGGGCGAGGCGGACTCACTTGTGGGGTGGCGACGCTGATCGCGTTCTTGGCCGCGGCTGGCATGGCCGAGGCAGAGCTCGACGCGACCGACGTGAACGCGGCCAAGGTTCGCGAGAAGTCGTTCACGCCGGATGGTGTAGAGCCGGTCGGCGGTTCGGTCGAGTGCCCGAAGAACGGGTACGCGCTCGCCGGCGGTGCGTTCTGGCGCGAGCCGCCGAGTACCAACCCGGTCCAGCCGGAGGCGGCTGGCTTTCCCACGCTGAGCGCTTCGATTCCGATGATCGAGGGCAAGGGCTGGTACGCCCACGGCACCAGCAACCAGGGCGAAACCCTGACGATTCGCGTCCTCTGCTCGAGGGCCGGGCATTTCAATCACTACTTCTCGAATGGATCGACCCTTAACACCGATGACGGTGACCCCGCCGGTGGCAGCGAGGAGTGCGATCCCGGCTACGTCGCATTCACTGGCGGCTCAAGCTGGGCTACCGGCGCCGGGCAAGAAGAAACCGAGCACGCGGAGCTCGGCGTGCTCGCCTCCAACGCGATCGGCGAAGACCGCAAGAGCTGGTACTCGGATGGACTCGATGTCCTGGACGGAGATCCGACGGACGTCCATATCGTCAGGTCGGTCCGCTGTCTACCCAACAAGCGGATTGCCAAGACCGTGGTCCGTTCCGGCAGCTTGTCGGCGGCCCAAGGTGCCGAGGTAGCGGTGAAGGCCAAGTGTCCCGGCCGCAAGCGGGCAATCGCCGGGGGAGCCATCTGGCACACGGGAGGCGGCGAGCCCAACCTGTTCACCAACGCCGGCATCTCCGGCGGGTCCAGCGTCGCCACGAAGGACCGGCGCGGGTGGTTTGCGCACGGATACAACGACTCGGGCGGCTTTCGGACCTTGACCGTGCGCGTGCTCTGCGTGAAGTAGCGCTGAACTCGCGCCTGCTGCCGAACCCTCCGCTACCGTTCCCGCGATGCGCATCCTGATCCTGGGGGGCGACGGATACCTCGGGTGGCCCACCGCAATGCGGTTCTCCGCGCGGGGCCACGAAGTCTCCATCGTCGACAACTTCGCCCGCCGCCGCTGGCACACCGAGAACGGCACCGACTCGCTGATCCCTATCGCGAGCCTCGACGAGCGCCTTGACGCCTGGCACGAGCGCTCCGATAACCGCATCCGCTCCTTCGTCGGCTCGATGGAGGACGCGGCATTCGTCGACGCGGTGATCGCCGACACGCTGCCCGAGGCGATCGTGCACTACGCCGAGCAACCTTCCGCGCCGTACTCGATGAAGTCGCGCGAGACCGCGGTCGAGACGCAGTACTCGAACGTGATCGGCACGCTCAACCTGCTTTTCGCCATGCGCGACCAGGTGCCGGACGCACACCTCGTGAAGCTCGGGACGATGGGGGAATACGGCACTCCCAATATCGACATCGAGGAGGGCTTCATCGAGATCGAGCACAAGGGGCGAAAGGACACGCTTCCTTTCCCGAAGCTCCCGGGCTCGCTCTACCACCTCTCGAAGGTCCACGACTCCCACAACATCCACTTCGCCTGCCGGATCTGGAGCCTCCGGGCGACCGACCTGAACCAGGGAGTCGTCTACGGCGTCGAGACGGACGAGTCGGCGGACGACGAGCGCCTGATCACCCGCTTCGACTACGACCAGTACTTCGGCACGGTCCTGAACCGCTTCTGCACCCAGGCCGTGATCGGCCACCCGCTCACCGTCTATGGCGAGGGCGGCCAGACCCGCGGCTTCCTCAACATCCGCGACACGCTCCAGTGCGTGGAGCTGGCGGTCTCCAACCCCGCTGAACTGGGCGAGTTCCGCGTCTTCAACCAGTTCACCGAGCAGTTCTCGGTGGGAGAGCTGGCCGAGCTGGTCCGCGCAAGTGCCGGCCAGGTCGGCATCGATGTCGAGATCAAGAAGTACCCGAACCCCCGCGTCGAGATGGAAGAGCACTACTACAACGCGACCAACACGAAGCTCATCGACCTGGGCCTCGAGCCACACTTCTTGGGCGACGAGCTGGTCCATTCGCTCCTGGGCCTGATCGAGCGCCACAAGGACCGAGTGATCGACTCGGCGATCCTGCCGACCACTCAGTGGAAGCCGGGCGAGCTCGAAGGAGCCGATCCGGTAGCCGAGTCCCAGTAGCCAGGTTGGGCCCGACGCGGCCCCCGGCTCTAGGTACCATCGAAAACATGCGCGCCGCGGACGCTCTTTGCCAGGCACTGACGAACGAGGGGGTCGAACACGTTTTCGGCATCCCCGGCGGCGCCAACCTGCCGCTGTACGACGCGATCTACGACGCCGAGTTCGCCCATATCCAGGCGCGTCACGAGCAAGGCGCCGGCCACATGGCGGAGGGCTACGCCAAGGCGTCAGGCCGCGTGGGCGTCGCGATCGCCACCTCGGGCCCCGGCGCCACGAACCTGGTCACGCCCATCGCCGACGCGATGATGGACTCGGTCCCCACGGTCTTCATCACCGGCCAGGTGCGCACCGACCTGATCGGTACGGACGGCTTTCAGGAGGCCGACGTCGTTGGCATCACGCTCCCGGTCGTCAAGCACTCGCTGCTGGTCACCGATCCGCGCCAGATCCCCGACTACATCCACAAGGCCTTCCACATCGCCTCGACCGGCCGCCCAGGTCCGGTGCTCGTCGACATTCCGCAGGACCTGAGCCGCGCAGACATCGAGTACACGCCTGCGACTGGCTCGCCCGAGCTGCCGGGCTACAAGCCTTCGACCGACGGCAACATCAAACAGATCCGTATCGCCGCCAAGGCACTCGCCAACGCCAAGCGCCCCGTGATCTACGGCGGCGGCGGGATCATCAACGCCAACGCCTCCGAGGAGTTCCGCGAGTTCTGCCGCACTGACGAGCTGCCCGTGACTACCACCGTGATGGGCCTCGGCGCGTTTCCTGCGCCGGACGAGCAGTGGCTCGGCATGCTGGGCATGCACGGCACCCGCACCGCCAACTACGCGATGGACGAGGCCGACCTGATCGTCTGCGTCGGCGCCCGCTTCGACGACCGCATCACCGGCAAGCTTTCCGAGTTCGCGCCGCGCGCCAAGTTCGTCCACATCGACATCGACCCGGCCGAGATCGGCAAGAACCTCCCAGCCCACATCCCGATCGTCGGCGACGCAAAGGACGTGCTTTCGAAGCTCGCAACCGAGTACAAGGGGCTCAACCCCGAGCCCGCCCGCCTCGGCGAGTGGTGGCAGCGCATCCGCGGCTGGCAGTCCGAGCATCCCCTCCGCTACGAGGACTCCTCCGACTCGGAGATCAAGCCGCAGTTCATGGTCGAGGCCATGTACGAGGCGACCTCGGGCGACGCGATCATCACCTCGGACGTCGGCCAGCACCAGATGTGGGCGGCGCAGTACTACCACTTCGCAAAGCCGCGCCGCTGGCTGAACTCGGGCGGCCTGGGCACGATGGGCTTCGGCCTTCCCTCAGCGATCGGCGCCAAGGTCGCCTGCCCGGACGAGACGGTCGTCGGCCTGACGGGCGACGGCTCGCTGATCATGACCTGCCAGGAGATGGCCACCGCCGCGCGCCACAACATCCCCGTGAAGATGTTCCTGATGAACAACGGCCACTTCGGCATGGTGCGCCAGTGGCAGGAGCTCTTCTGGGAGAAGCGCTACTCCTCGGTCGAGATGGGCCCGAGCCCCGACTGGTCGAAGCTGGCCGACGCCTTTGGCTGGACCGGCATGCGCTGCGACGACAAGGGCGATCTGCGCGACGCAGATGCGCACCGCACTCGAGACCGAAGGCCCAGTCCTCCTGGACGTTCACGTCTCCAAGGAAGAGAACTGCTACCCGATGATTCCAGCCGGCGCAGCGGCTCGCGACATGGTTGGGTGAGGCATGAGATACCCAACGACACCAGCTTTTTTCGTGCTAAAGCACTCAAGGACTACTGGCTGATGGGCGAACCGGGAACACCTGAGCTGGTCAAGCTCGAGGACCTCGAGGCGTCGAGCGCGCTCACCGGCCGCAAGCACATCCTCAGCCTCATGGTCGAGAACAAGCCGGGCGTCCTGGCGCGCATCGCCGGGCTCTTCAGCCGCCGCGGCTTCAACATCGACACGCTCGCAGTTGGCCCGACGGAGGACCCGGACGTCTCGCGCGTGACGCTCACGCTCGACGGCGCGGTCCACCCGATCGACCAGGTCACGAAGCAGCTTCACAAGCTCGTCAATGTGATCAAGATCCGCGACATGGAGCCCGACGGGACCGTGGCTCGCGAGATGGCGCTGTTTCGCGTCAACGCTGCGGTTGAGAACCGCGGCGAGATCATGCAGTTCGCCGAGATCTTCAACGCGAAGATCGTCGACGTCTCGCGCCGGACCCTCACGATCGAGGTCACCGGCTCCCAGGACAAGATCGACTCGTTCGAGCGCATGGTGCGCCCGCACGGCCTGATCGAGATGGCCCGCACCGGTGAGGTCGCGATCACCAAGTCGCGGCCGGACGCCTGACCGCTGGGCTCGACACCCTCACGGGAAAGCTCGCGGAGCTAGCCGCTCGCTGGGACGGGAAGTCGCGGCGGCTCGTCAGCGCGACCGTCGAGGTCGAGCTGAGCGACCCCGTCGGCTCGATCGTCGCCGCGCGCCTCGCCTCGGACCGCTGGTTCGCTTGGGAGGAGCCCGATCGCGGGTTTGCGCTCGCCGGGCTCGGCTCCGCTGCCGAGACGATCTCGCGCGGCCCGGGCCGCTTCACGGATCTTTCGTCGGGCTGCGCGGACGTCCTGCGCGACCGCATCTCGGATGAGCCCGCGGGGCTGCCAGCCGGCGCCGGGCCGGTGTGGGTGGGAGGCCTGGCGTTCGCCGAGGACGGCGGCGGCTCGGCGCACTGGTCATCGCTTCCCCCGGCGCTGCTCGTCCTACCGGAGCTTTCCGTAGCGCGCGACGGGGATCAAACGTTCCTGACCGCGGCAGCGATGCTGGCTCCGGGTGACGATCCGGCCGAGGCGCTCGCGGCGCTCCGTGCCCGCCTCGCGGCCCTCACAGACAAGCCACTTCCGATGCTCGACCCAGCCGCGATCGGCCAGGTGCGTGTCGCCAGCGCCGCGGAGCCTTCCGCGTACGAGCGCGCGGTCGCCCGCGCCGTCGAGCGCATCCGCGCCGGCGAGCTGAAGAAGGTCGTCCTGGCGCGCGAGGTCCGCGCCGAGGCTCCACGCGCTCACGATCCGGCAGCGCTCTTCGGGGCCCTCCGGGAGCTCTTTCCCTCTTGCTACTGCTTCTGTGTCGGCACGCCCGAGGCGGCCTTCATCGGCGCAAGCCCCGAGCTACTCGTCAGACGGCGGGGTGCGGGAGCCCAGGCGGTCGCGCTCGCTGGCTCGACCCGCCGCAGCGCCGATCCGGCCGTCGATGACCATCTGGGCGAGCAGCTCCGCCAGTCGGCCAAGAACCGCGAGGAGCACGAGATCGTCGCGAAGCGGATCGAGCGGGCCCTGCGCCCGTACTCGGTGTGGGTCGAGGCAGCGCGCGAGCCGATGCTCGTGAAGGTCGCGAACATCCAGCACCTCGCGACGCCCATCCACGCTCAGTTGGCCGACCCGCGTTCGGCGGTCGAGTTGGCCGGGATGCTCCACCCGACGCCGGCCGTCGGCGGCGAGCCCGGGCCCCTGGCGGTCGAGGCCATTCCGGAGCTCGAGGACCTCGACCGCGGCTGGTACGCGGGGCCGGTCGGCTGGATGGACGCGGTCGAGGACGGGGAGTTCTGCGTCGCGCTTCGCTCGGCGCTCCTGCGCGACCGCACGGCCCACCTCTTCGCCGGCGCGGGCATCGTGGCGGACTCGGACCCAGAGGCGGAGCTGGCCGAGACCGAGCTCAAGCTCGGCGCGCTCTTGCCGCTCGTCGCGGGCTAGCCGCCAGACCTGCGGGATCTGTAACGGAGCGGTTAACGAGTCCCTACACTGTCGGGATGCTTAAAGGCAGCCTAAAGCGGCCTTCGGCAGGCTCACCCGCGTACGCATCCGACGATGACGTCGGCCGTGCGTGGCTCGCGCCTGTGGCCATCGCTGCCTTTTCGGCATCCCTCATGATCATCGTCGCCACGGTGGAGAGCCTGCCGCTGCGCGACCCCGACGCCCGCTACGTCGGCTCGCCGCTGGCTCTGATCGGCGTCATCGCGGGGATCTTCCTCGTCCTCGACCTCGTCCCTCGCTCCTGGCGCCACTCGCGTGAGACGGGCACCTCGCTTCCGGCCTCCTTCGTCGGCGTCTTCGAGGAGCGCTGGTGGGGCCGTCGCGGCCTGGTCGTGATCGTGGCGCTGCTGTCGTTCTACGTCACCTACATCTCGTACCGCAACCTCAAGAGCTTCCTGCCCTTCGTGACGGACGCCAACTTCGACGGGGAGCTCCTCTCAAGCGAACGCTGGCTCTTCTTCGGCAACGACCCCGCCGAGTTCCTTCACAACATCCTCGGCACGGGCTTCTCGGCCGAGTTCCTCTCAGCCGTCTATCTGGCCTTCCTCACCTTCGTTCCGATCTCGCTCGCGATAGCGCTGATCTGGTCGAACCGCCTGCGCGTCGGGATCACCTACGTCAGCGCTATCTCGATCTGCTGGATTCTCGGAGCGCTCTCGTACTACATCCTGCCTGCGCTCGGCCCTGCCTTCGCCGATCCCCAGGTCTTCGCCAGCCTGCCCGACACGGGCGTGGCGCAGCTCCAGGCGACCCTGCTCGAACACCGCCGCGAGGTCTTGGCAGACCCGGCCTCGACCAATGCGGTCCAGTCGATCGCAGCGTTCGCGTCGCTTCATACAGGCGTGCTCGTCGCCGCGGCGCTGATCGCACACCGCTCCGGCGCGCATCGCGCGGTCCGCTATGGCCTGTGGTCGATGCTCGGTTTCACGGTCATCGCGACCGTCTACTTCGGCTGGCACTACATCATCGATGACTTCGCCGGCCTGTTCATCGGCCTCGTCGCCGTCTGGGGCGCCGAGCGGATGACGACGCGCCTGTCGGCCCCGCGCGAGCGGAGCCGCGAGCTCATACCAGGGCCGTTGCCAGGTAGTAGCCGAGCGGCACCGTGAACAACAGCGCATCGACTCGGTCGAGCACTCCTCCGTGCGCGCCCAGAAGCGTTCCCGAATCCTTGACGCCAGCCTCGCGCTTGAGCGCGGACTCGAAGAGGTCGCCGCAGACCGCCGCGATGGTGATCGCCAGGCCGAACAGCGCCGCCTCCCACAACTCGAACCACGGTTCGTCGACGATCGCGGCCAGGACGACGACCGCCGCGGTGCCCCCGGCGATGCCGGCGACGAACCCCTCGACGCTCTTGTTTGGCGAGACCGATGGCGCCAGCGGCGTCTTGCCGAAGAGCGACCCCAGGATGTGGGCGAAGGTGTCGCCGAGGAACGTCCCCACCAGCACGGCGAGGACCAGCACTCCGCCGTCTTCGAGCTCGCGCAGGAGCACTCCGTGCGCCAGCGCAGCGCCGACCCAGATCAGGCAGAGCGTGCCGGCAAGCACGGACTGCGTCCGGTCTCCGGCAGCGGGTCACCGCGAACGAGCCGATCGCCAAGACGCCGAACGCCGCCATGAGCGCCGGTGCCAGAGCCTCCGGGCCGTCGATCGCCGTGGCGGCGATGATGCCGGCGGTCAGCGCGCCGGTCGCGAGCGCGAGCGCCCGCGAGTCGCGCAGGAGCCTTGCGCCCTCGAACGCGGCGAACGCGGCGACGACCGCCACGAGGGACGCCCACGCCGCGCCGCCGACCCACAGGAGCGCCGCGACCACGGCGGCGCCAGGGATCGCAACTAAGAGACGGCCGGGCAGGTCGCCCAGCCGCCCGCGCCGCGGCGTCCCCTTCTCGTCAACGCTCATTCGCGAACCCTCGCAGATGGGCAGGGGGTGGCAGCGCCGGTGAACGCCCCCAACGCACTCACGCTTTCACGCATCGCACTGGTCCCCGTCCTCGCGATCTCGCTCAATCAGGCGCGGTGGGACCTCGCCCTCGGCGTCTTCCTCATCGGAATGGTCACCGACGTCCTCGATGGGCACATCGCGCGAACGCGGGGCCCCATCACGGATTTCGGCAAGCTGATGGATCCGATCGCCGACAAGCTCTTCGTCGGCACGGCGTTCGTCAGCCTCGCCGCAATGGACCGGGTCGACGTCGCGATCGTCGTCGTCATCCTCAGTCGCGAGGTGGCGGTGAGTGGCCTGCGCTGGTACGCCAAAGGGCGAGGCGTCGTAATCAGCGCCGACGCGTTCGGAAAGGCCAAGACCGGACTCCAGGTTCTGACCATCGCGACGCTCATCTGGGTCCCAGACCCGTACCTGGACGGCCCGCTTCTCCTCATCGCCTTGACGACTGCCGTCACAATCATGTCCGGCATGTCGTACTTCATCTCTTACGCGACGTAGTAACCGGGTCGAGCCGGCCTCCTCACCGGGCTGATCCCAATGCCCGATCCTGCCGCGGCCAACGAGCCGGCTGGCCTCCACGACCTGTCCTGCGCGGTTCATCTTCACTCGGACTACTCGGACGGCACCGCGTCGATCCCCGAGCTAATGGAGGCCGCGCGGGAGGCGGAGATCGACGTCGTCCTTCTGACCGACCACGACACCCTGGGCGCCAAGGACGACGGGCACGAGGGCTGGCACGGTTCGGTCCTCCTGGGCGTCGGCCTCGAGGTGACGCCGCGGGCGGGGCACTACCTGGCCTTCGGCATCGACAAGACGATCAAACACAAGGGCCTGTCCGAGGCGGACATCGCTGACGCCGTCGCCGAGGCGGGCGGCTTCGGTTTCGTCGCTCACCCATGGTCGAAGGGCGCGCGCATCCTCGAGCGCTACGGGCGCTTCGTGAAGCGCGGGCTGCCGCACGGCTGGAAGGACCTCGACCTGGACACCGTCGCCGGAATCGAGCTGTGGAGCCTCACCACGGACGCGTCAGAGGACTGGCGCGGCCCGGTGGACGCGGTCCGCTACATGCGCGACCCCGAGGCGCAGCTCGACGGGCCTCGGCCGGAGGACCTCGTCGCCTGGGACCGGATCTGCGAAAGCCGCCGCTTTGTCGCAATCGGCGGCCTCGACGCGCACCAGCACGGGATCCGCGTTCGCGGCCGGCTCTGGAGCCCGATGCGTAACGCCCGCTACTTCGCGATCCTCTCGACCTACGTCTGCCTGACAGAGGCGCCGCTCGGCGGCGAGCACGGCCAGGCCGACCTCGAGCTCGTCTACGAGGCGCTCCGCGAGGGGCGGTGCTACATCGCGGTCGACGCGATTGCACCGGGCCGCGGCTTCCGCTTCTGGGGAGCGTCCAGCGACGGTCACGCGATGATGGGCGAGGAGCACCCCGCGGGGACCTGGACCCTTCGCGCGTCACTTCCCGAGGACGCCCGGGTGGTCCTCCTGCGCAACGGCGAGCCGGTGGCCCAGACGGAGGGCCGAACCCTCGAGCACGAGGTGACCGAGCCCGGCGCCTACCGCATCGAGGCCCACCGCCACTGGCGAAAGCGCGAGCGCCCATGGATCTACTCAAACCCGATCTACCTCCGCTCATGAACCTTCCCTCCGGGGTCGTTCGCAAGGTCGATCGCCTCGTGCTTTCGCGGACGTTTGGGATGGGCTATCGCTCGGGGCGGCTCTTTGTCGAGGCGCTGTCGTACCTCGATCCGATGCCGCGCGGGGTCGACGTGCGAAAGGGGACCGTCGCCGGCAGGCAGTCCCTGCTCGTCGTGCCCGACGGCGCCGATGAGGCGCCGCGCGTCGTCTGGATGCACGGAGGCGCCTACTGCTTCAACTCGCCGCGCGCCTACGCCCCCCTGGTGGCCCACCTCGCCAATGCGCTCGGCGTGAGCGCGATCCTGCCGAGCTACCGCCTGGCGCCCGAGGATCCCTATCCGGCGGGGCACGAGGACACGCTGGCTGCCTTCCGGGCCATCCGCGATCAGGGGCATCCCGTGATCGTCGCGGGGGACTCAGCCGGCGGGGGCCTGGCGATCGCCACCGCCATCGCGCTTCGCGATGCGGGGGAGCCCGGCCCGGCCGGGATGCTCCTGATGTCGCCGTGGGTGGACCTAACCGTCTCGGGCGAGTCGATCCATGCGAACGACGGCAAGGACGCGATCCTGCGGGCGAAGGACATTCCGAAGCACGCAGCCGCCTACGCGGGCGGGCTCGACGTCGCCGATCCTCGCCTTTCGCCGCTCTTCGCCGACCTCGCGGGCCTGCCCCCGACGCTGATCCAGTGTGGAAACGAGGAGCTCTTCTTCTCCGAGGGCACCGAGTTTGCCTCGCGGCTGGAGGCCGCGGGTACTCCGGTCGAGCTTCAGGTCTATGAAGGGATGTGGCACGACTTCCAGGTCCACGCGGGGATGATGGCCGAGGCGGCGACGGCTGTTCAGCGGATGGCCGACTGGGCGAAGCCGCTAGTCGCCGAGGGCGTTTAGGCGGGAAGCGACGCTCCGCCAGAGCGCGTCGTGCACCGCTACGTTCTTCGTGCGGTCGACGGGGACCTCGATCAGGATGTGGCCGCTTCCGCCCACGCCCGCCAGCTCGTCAAGCCCTTCGATCCGGCGGTGCTCGATTCCGTGGAGCGCCGCGAGCTTCGAGAGGTCGAGCCCGAGCGGCGTGCCGAACACCGCCTCGAACTCCTCGCGCGTCACCTGGGAGGCCTGCGGCAGAAACTCGAAGATGCCGCCGCCGTCGTTGTTCAGGCAGACGATCCGCACCGGAGCGGGCGCGTGCCGAAGGAGCGCGAGGCCGTTCGAGTCGTGATGGAGGGCAAGGTCCCCGATCACGAGCCACGCCGGGCTCCTGGTGGCCACCGCCGCGCCGATCGCAGACGACACGGTTCCGTCGATGCCGTTCGCGCCGCGGTTGGAGAAAAAGAGGACGTCGCGCTCGGACGCGGGCAGGAACGACTCCGCGTCCCGGATCGGCATCGACGATGCGCAGAAGACCACGTCGCCATCCCTGAGCGCCGCGCCCAGCGACATGTAGGCGCCGGGCTCGGTCGGCGCGCCTCCAAAGCGGCTTAGCTCCGCGCGGATCGCCGCCGCTGCGGACTCGTTGGCCAGGCGCCACTTGGCCGCGAACGGGGTCTCCTGCTCCTCGTCGAGGCGGGTGGCAAGGCCGATGGCTAGAACGGCTGGGTCGGCCCGGAGCGACAGCCCGGCGGTGCGGGTCGGGTCGTTCCAGGTCCCGACCGGGTCAACGACCAGCTGCGCGGCCTGGTCGAGCGACCCCAGCCACTGGCGGAGCGCCTTCGAGGTCGGCATGTCGCCGAAGCGGATGACCAACTCGGGCTCGAGGCCCTGCGGCCTGACCCGTGCGATCGCGTCGTAAGCCCAGATCACGTCCGCGCCCAGGTCTGGGTCAAGCCGAAGTTGGGATGTCGGCTCGGCCAACACGGGGTAGCCCGACGCCACAGCCAGGGCGGCGATCGCGGAGGCCAGCGCCGGATCGGTCTGGCGCCCGGCGACGATCAGGCCGCGCTCGGTCTCGGCAAGGTCGTCGGAGATGGCGTCGAGCGCCGCGGCGTCCACCGTGGGAACAGAGGGGTAAACCGAGTTCAGCGGCAAATCGCCGCGCCCCTCCAGGGCAAGGTGCGACGTGGCGGTCACGTCGCCTTCGACCGGCTCGGGGCCGAGCGGGTCGCGCCAGGAGAGGTTTAGATGCACAGGCCCGGGACGTGGGTCGCCCGTCGCTTCCGAGAACGCGCGGCACGCCGACGAGCGCATGTGGAGGAGGCCGGCGTCGTCGGCATCGTGGGTGCCCATCTCGCAGAACCAGCGGACGCTCGATCCGTAGAGCTTCACCTGGTCGATCGTCTGGCCGGCACCGACGCCGCGGAGCTCGGGTGGGCGGTCCGAGGTGAGGACGATCAGCGGCACCGACGCCTCGTTGGCCTCGGCAACGGCGGGGTGGAGGTTCGCCGCCGCCGTTCCGGATGTGCAGGCGATCGCTGCGGGCGCACCGGAGGCAAGGGCCGCCCCCAGCGCGAAGAACCCGGCCGAACGCTCGTCGACGACGCTCGTGGTCTCGATCCCCGGCTCGCGCAGGAGCGCGAGCGCAACGGGGGTCGAGCGCGAGCCCGGGCAGATCACGGCCTGGCGGACGCCAGAGCGCGCGAGCTCCTCGACCAGTGCCGTTGCGAGCGCCATGTTGCGGTTCGTGGGGTCCATCAGCGCAGAACGCTATCCCGGCGGCGTGCCAGAGCGGCTTCGTCGATCTCGACCCCGAGTCCTGGGCCGTCGGGCAGGTGGAGGTGGCCGTCGCGGAGCTCGCATTCGCGGGTGGCGATCGTCTCGGCGAACAGGCGCTGAGTGGCGAGGCCTTGGGCCAGGCCGGGATCGGTGCCGTCCTCGCGCAGGATCTGTGCCGTGTGCGCGGCGGCGGCGATGCCCACGGGGCCGTCGAGCGCGCTGGAGAGGTACGTGGGAATGACCCGAGCGATCTGGCGGGCGGCCCCGGCTCCACCCACCTTGGAGAGCTTGGCGGTGGCATAGCGGCAGGACCGCCGCTGGACGGCCCTGTGGGCGTCCGCCTCGGACGTGACCGCTTCGTCGGCGGCCAGAGGCACCTCGGTATCGGCGGCGACACGCGCCATCGCCCGCAACCCGCTCACGGGCTGCTCCGCCAGTTCGATCCCGAAGGGCTCGATCAGGTTCAGCACGTCCGTCGCAAGGCGAGCGTCCCACCCCTCGTTCGCATCCACGCGGATCTTCACGTCGGGACCAACGGCCTCCCGCACCGCCTCGACGGTGCGAATGTCGTCCTCTCCCGCGCCGAGCTTCAGCTTGACCGTCTCGTAGCCGTCGCCGACCCAGTCTGAGGCCTGTTGCGCGACGTCTTCGGGCGAGCCTGCCGTCAGCGTCGCGTTGCAGCGGATCGCCTGGGCCTCGCCGGCACCGGCCAGCTTCCACACGGGCACGCCGGCCGCCTTGGCGACCACGTCGAAGATCGCGCACTCGAGCGCCGCGGAAGTGGCGGGAGACACGCGGCGCGCCAGCCGAAGCTCGACCATGGTCGTCACGGCGAACGCAAGCGGATCGTCGAGGCCCTGCTCGAGATCGACATCGGTGAGCCGCCTGGCCGCGTCTTCGACCTGGCGCTGGACCTCGCTCACGGGCTTGTCCCCGCGAAGCGCAAGCGGGACTGCTTCGCCGAGGCCCTCGAAGCCTGCGTCGGTCTTCAGGCGCAGCAGCACCATCTCGCGCTCGCGGATCTCGCCACGGGCAGTGACGTAAGGCGCAGCGAAGGGCAGCGAGTACGCGACCGTCTCCGCGCGCTCGATCTTCATCGTCACGCCCCTAGCCCAGGACGAGGCCGAGCGACACCAACAGGCTGAAGACGCCGAGCAGCACGCCGGTCCCCGCCAATGCAGCGTTCAGCGAGGGCCCGTCCGTGCGGGTCTGCACCGCGGAGAGTGGCTTGATCGCAAGCGGTGCGCTTGCCAGGCCGATGGCCGCGCTCCAAGGACCATCCCCCGCAGCGATCGCAACTGGAAGGGCGATGAACGCGACGATGAGCAACCCGTAGTAGAGGCCGCGGGTCCGTTCCCGGCCGATGCGGACCGCAAGTGTCCGCTTGCCGGCCCGGGCATCCGTCTCGAGGTCACGGAGGTTGTTGACCACGAGGATCGCCGTCGAGAGGCAGCCGACCGACACGGACAGGAGCAGTGGGAGCGCGTCGAGCTCCTCGAGCTGCACGTAGAACGACCCGTTCACGGCGACCAGGCCGAAGAAGAGGAAGACGAAGAGCTCGCCCATCCCCGCGTAGCCATAGGGGCGCGGGCCGCCGGTGTAGAGGACGCCGGCGGCGATCGAGAGCACGCCGACCAGGAGGATCACCGGCCCGGCCACGGTCGCCAGGTAGATCCCGCAGAGCGAGGCGAGGGCGAACGCGATCCACGTGGCGTGGAGGACGCGCTTGGGCGCGATCAGGCCTGCCGAGGTGACCCGCACCGGGCCCAGGCGATCGGCGGTGTCGGCGCCGCGCTTGGCGTCCGAGTAGTCGTTCGCGAGGTTGGTGCCGATCTGGATCAGGATCGAGCCGACCAGCGCCGCGGCGAACGCGAGCCAGTTGATCTCCGGGTCGCCGGCGCTGACGGTTGCTGTCTCGCCGACGAACGTCTGCGCCTCTTCGATCACGAAGTAAGCAGCAGCCGTTCCCACAAGCACGGGCGCGATCGCCGCGGGCAGCGTCCGCGGCCGGGCGGCCATGAGCCAAATGCGAAAGGGGGACATAGATCTCTTACGCGCGCCTTCGGCGCTTGCACATGCTGCTTTCGGACCTAAAGGTCCTCAACCCCTCATGGCCGGCGCGGGTACTTCGAGAAGTCCGGCGAGCGGCCCTCCTGGAAGGAGTTGCGGCCCTCCTGGCCCTCCTCGGACATGTAGAAGAGGAGGGTTGCGTCGTGCGAGAGCTGCTGGATGCCGGTGAGCCCGTCCTCGGTCGCGTTGAAGCTCGACTTGAGTAGGCGGAGCGAGAGGGGGGAGAGCGCGTTCATCTCGCGGCACCAGGCGACCGTCTCGTGCTCGAGCTCTGAGGTCGGGACGACCGTGTTCACCAGTCCCATCTGGAGCGCCTCGGCGGCGCCGTAGAGGCGGCACAGGAACCAGATCTCCTTGGCGCGCTTGACGCCGATGTTGTTGGCGAGGAGCGACGCGCCGAAGCCGCCGTCGAACGAGCCAACCCGCGGACCCGTCTGGCCGAACTGCGCGTTCTCGGCAGCGATCGTCAAATCGCAGACGAGGTGCAGGATGTGGCCGCCGCCGACGGCGTAGCCCGCGACCATCGCGACCACGGGCTTGGGCAGGCGGCGGATCTGCACGTGCAGGTCGCCGACGTCCAGGCGCCCCACGCCCTTCTGCGCGACCTCGTCGTCGCCGATGTAGCCGTCGTCTCCGCGGATGCGTTGGTCGCCGCCCGAGCAGAACGCCTCGTCGCCGACGCCCGTGAAGATGATCGACCCCACCTCGGTGTCGTCGCGCGCGCGGCTGAAGGCGTCGCGAAGCTCCGCCAGGGTCTGCGGGCGGAAGGCGTTCCTGACCTCGGGCCGGTTGATCGAGATCTTCGCGATCCCGTCGCCCTTCTCGTAAAGGAGGTCGCCGTATTCGTGGGCAGTGGCCCACTCGATCGGCGCATAGAGGCTTTCCTCGGGCGGGGCGTCGCGGTGTCGGATCGGCACGTCGGGGATTATGGCGGGGTGACTGCCGAGTTCCGAGACACGTGGCTCTCCCAGCGCGCCGCCGCCATGCCCAACCGCCTTGCGCTGCGCTCGGGCGGCACGGATCTCTCCTACGCCGAGCTCGAGCAAGAGGCGAGCGCAGCCGCAGAGCGGTTACGCGACGAGGGCGCGACGGAAGGTGACCTGATCCCACTGGAGATGCCACCGAGCGCCGAGTTCGTAGCGCACCTCCACGCCGCGGCGAAACTCGGCGCGGTCGCCGCGCCGATGCGCCAGGGCTCGGCGCCACCTCCCCCCGATGAAGGGCAAACGTCCGTCAGCAGCCCCTATGGGGGTAGTTCACGGACGTTTGACCGCTGTGGGACGCCGGATGCGCTCGCGCGCCTCTACTCCTCGGGGACCACGGGGCAGCCCCGCGCGGTTGATCTCACCACGGCGAACTTCTTCCACAGTGCTGTCGGCACCGCCTTCGCGCTGGGAGTTGGGCCGCGCGACCGCTGGCTCTGTTGCGTGCCGCTGCATCACGTTGCGGGCCTCTCGATCCTCACGCGCTCGGTGATCTGCGGAATGACAGCCGTTCTCCACGACGGCTTCGACACGCAGCGAGTCGCCAAGTCGTTTGCCGAGGACGACGTGACGCTCGTCTCGCTCGTAGCCACGCAGCTCATCCGCCTGCTGGATGCCGATGTTGACCTCACGCGGCCGAGGGCGCTCGTGATGGGCGGCGGCCTCGTTCCCATCGACGCGATCGAGGAGGCGACGGGCCGGGGCGCGACCGTGATCCAGGTCTACGGCATGACCGAGACCAGCTCGCAAGTGGCGCTTCTCGAACCCGCGGACGCCGAGCGAAAGGCCGGCTCTGCCGGCCGCGCGCTCCTCGGCTCTGAGCTTCGCATCGACAAGGGCGAGATCCTCGTTCGCGGTCCTGTTGTCGCCCCCGGAGCAACCACCGAGGACGGCTGGCTCCGCACGGGCGACCTCGGCTCGATCGACTCGGACGGCTACCTGTGGGTCGACGGCCGGCGCGACGATCTGATCGTCACAGGCGGCGAGAACGTCATGCCCGAGCGGGTGGAGGAGGTCCTGTGCGCGCACCCGAACGTCGCGGACGCGGCGGTCGTCGGCAGGCCCGACCCCGAATGGCAGGAGGCGGTCACCGCCGTCGTGGTTCTGAAGCCAGGCGCCCACGAGGACGCTGAGTCACTCCGTGCACACTGCACGGGTGAGCTGGCCGGCTACGAGGTGCCGAAGAGCTTCATCTTCGTCGCCGACCTCCCACGCTCCGCTTCGGGCAAGCTGATGCGCTCGGTCCTCCGCTAGGTGCCAGGCACGGTGCCTGGCACCGGGTCGCGCTAGGCCGCACAAGTAACCTGCCGCGCCATGACTGACGAGGGAATCTTCTATGACGCCGATGCCAACCCCGACGCTCTCAAGGACAAGACGATCGCGATCCTCGGCTTCGGCTCGCAGGGTCATGCCCACGCCCTGAATCTCAAGGAATCCGGTCACGACGTGGTGGTCGGCCTGCGCCCCGACTCTTCGTCGCGCGCCAAGGCGGAGGCCGCGGGCCTCGAGGTCCTCGACGTCGCCGACGCCGCCTCGAAGGGCGACATCGTGATGATCCTGCTGCCGGACGAGCGCCAGGCGGACATCTGGGAGTCCGACATCAAGGACGGCATCTCTGAGGGCAACCTCCTGATGTTCGCGCACGGCTTCGCGATCCACTTCGACCAGATCTCGCCTCCTCCCGGCGTCGACGTCGGCATGGTCGCCCCCAAGGGCCCCGGCCACCTCGTGCGTCGCCAGTACGAGGAGGGGAGAGGCGTTCCATGTCTCATGGCAGTCCACGCGGACGAGTCGGGCACCGCTCGCGAGCAGGTCCTGGCGTACGCCTCAGGCGTCGGCGGCGGCCGCGCCGGCGTCATCGAGACGACCTTCAAGGACGAGTGCGAGACGGACCTCTTCGGCGAGCAGGCCGTGCTGTGCGGCGGCGCCACCGAGCTCGTGCAGGCCGGCTTCGAGACGCTCGTCGAGGCGGGGTACGACCCGCGCCTCGCCTACTTCGAGTGCCTCCACGAGCTGAAGCTGATCGTCGATCTCATGTACGAGAAGGGGCTCGGCGGCATGCGCTACTCGATCTCGAACACGGCCGAGTACGGCGACATGACCCGCGGCCCGCGCGTCATCACCGACGAGACGCGCGCCGCGATGCGGAAGATCCTCGACGAGATCCAGTCCGGCGAGTTCGCCAAGGAGTGGATCGCCGAGAACCGCGCCGGCGGCGAGAACTTCGACCGCATGCGCTCGGAGTCCGCCGACTCCCAGATCGAGAAGGTAGGGTCCGACCTACGGGGCATGATGCCCTGGATCGACCAAGGAGAGCTCTAGTAATGACTCCGTTTCCGCTGACGTACGACATCGAGCACCAGGAGGAGTACAGCCGCTTCCTTCCGCTCGTCAAGTGGCTCCTCGTCATCCCGAACATCTTCGTGTTCCTCTTTGTCGTCCTCGCGGCGTTCTTCGCATGGATCGGAGCGTTCTTCGCGGTCCTGTTCACGCGCCGCTATCCCGAGGGGATCTTCAACTTCCTGGTCGGGGTCGGTCGCTGGGGAGCCCGGCTCGGCGCTTACTTCTGCCTCCTGACCGACAAGTACCCGCCGTTCACCACGCGCCGTGACGCCTGAGGACACGGTGGTCTACGACCTGGCCTACCCCGAGCAGGGGGTCGACCGCTGGCGCCCGCTCGTCCAGTGGATCCTGATCTTCCCGTACCACCTGATCGCCGCGATCCTGGGCTACCTCGTCGGGCTCGTTTCCCTGATCGCCTTCTTCACGATCCTCTTCACGAAGAAGATCCCGGAGGGCATGTTCGACATGGCGCTGAACGGCATCCGCTGGCAGGCGCGCTCGAACGTCTACGGCGCCTTCATGGTCACGAAGTACCCGCCGTTCGAGTGGGACCCGGAGCAGCCGCGCCGCCGACGGTGCTGTGGCACCGGCCGCGCCGCCGCCGGAGACGCCTCCGCCTGCCCCCGCGCCGTCGGAGGCCGACCCGCCTCCGCCGCCGACGGCTTAGAAGCCCTGCCTTAGGAGCCCGGCGAGTCGGCGGTGCGGATCCGCCCGTCCTCGCCTTCGGGCACCTGCCCGTCGCGGCCGACGTAGCCGCCCTCCGCGCCGACGATGAAGACGATCGCCTCTTCTGAGCCGACGTTCATCATGCGGCGGTGGGTCGGCGCATCCACCCGCGCAAGACCGCCCGGGCCGAGCACGTGCTTCGAGCCGTCGCCGAACTCGATCTCGACCTGGCCCTGGTGGACGAAGTAGAGCTCCTCCTGGCGGTCGTGGTAGTGGAAACCACCGCCGACGCCGGGCGGAAAGACGAGCGCGTTCACGCCGAACTCCTTCACGTCGAGGTCGCGACGCACCTTCCGGAACCCTGGACTGTCGCCGAGTCCGTCAAGTGAGCTGACTGCATAACCGTCGCCGGAGACGACGCTCGTACCTTCTTCAGATGCCATGGAGGCACCCTAATACCCTGCTCGATTCCCTGTATGACGCCGCTCACAGAGACACAGATCCCCGCTGATCTCAAGCCCGCCGACGGCCGCTTCGGCTGCGGGCCGTCGAAGGTCCGCCCCGAGGCGCTCGCCCGCCTGGCCGATGCGAACGACGTCATGGGCACGTCCCACCGCCAGCGCGCCGTGAAGGACGTTGTCGCCCGCGTGCGCACCGGCCTCTCCGAGCTCTTCTCGCTCCCCGACGGCTACGAGGTCGCGCTTGGCAACGGCGGCACGACCGCGTTCTGGGACGCGGCGGCGGCATGCCTCATCCGCAAGCGCTCGCTTCACCTCACCTACGGCGAGTTCTCCTCGAAGTTCGCCAAGGTCACGGCCGGCGCTCCTCATCTGGCCGAGCCGGTCGTCTACAGCGCCGAGCCCGGCGACGCGCCCGCGCCGCGGGGCGAGCAGGGCGCGGACGCGATCTGTTGGGCCCACAACGAGACCTCGACGGGCGTGATGGTTCCCGTCGAACGCCCCGCGGACGCCGGCGACGCTCTGGTCCTGATCGACGCGACCTCGGGGGCCGCGGGCCTGCCGCTCGACCCGGCCCAGGCCGACGTCTACTACTTCGCGCCGCAGAAGGGCCTCGCGTCCGACGGCGGCATCTGGCTCGCGCTCCTGAGCCCCGCCGCGATCGCACGCGTCGAGGAGCTCGACGGCGCCGAGGGCCGCTGGCAGCCCGAGTTCCTGAGGCTCTCGACCGCGCTCGACAACTCGCGCAAGGACCAGACCTACAACACGCCCGCCGTGGCAACCCAGATCCTCCTCGCCGACCAGCTCGAGTGGATGCTCTCCAACGGTGGCCTCGACTGGTGCGTCGAGCGGACGGGGCGCTCCTCTGGCCACCTGTACGGCTGGGCCGAGGCATCGGACTACGCGTCGCCGTTCGTCCAGGACGAGCGCAAGCGCTCGCTCGTCGTCGGCACCATCGACTTCTCGGACGAGATCGACGCCGCGGCGCTCGCCGCGACGCTTCGCGCCAACGGCATCCTGGACACCGAGCCGTATCGCAAGCTCGGGCGCAATCAGCTCAGGATCGGGATGTTCCCCGCCGTCGAGCCCGCGGACGTCGAGGCGCTCACCGCATGCATCGACTGGATTATCGAGAACGGGGACGTGCGGAGGTCAAATGAGCAGCTTTAGCTGCGAAAGCAGCATGTGCCGGTGGTTGGGGTGAAGGTCCTGGTCAAGGAGAAGATCGCGGATACCGGCGTCGAGCTTCTGCGCGAGGACTTCGACGTCGAACTTGGCCTCGACTGGGACCAGGAGACGCTCGAGGCCAGGATCGGCGAGTTCGACGCGCTGATCGTCCGCTCGGCCACCAAGGTCACCGCCGATCTGATCGCCAAGGCCTCCAACCTGAAGGTCGTGGGCCGGGCCGGCACTGGCGTCGACAACGTCGACCTCGTCGCGGCGACCAAGCGCGGAATCCTCGTGGTCAACGCCCCTGAGTCGAACTCAGTCGCAGCGGCGGAGCACACGCTGGCCCTCGCGCTCGCGCTGGCCCGCAACGTTCCGCAGGCGCACGGCGCCCTGGTCGCCGGCGAGTGGGCGCGCTCGCGCTACGGCGGCAACGAGCTCTACGGCAAGACGCTCGGCGTCATCGGCTTCGGCCGGATCGGCCAGCTGGTCGCACGCCGCGCCCAGTCGTTCGACATGGAGGTGATCGGCTTCGACAAGTTCGTCACCACCGAGCGCTTCCGCGACCTCGGAGTGGAGGGCGTCGAGACCTCCGACGAGCTCTACGAACGTGCCGACTTCATCACGATCCACCTACCGAAGACGCCCGAGACCGTCAACTGGATCGATGCGACGGCGCTGACCCGCATGAAGGACGGCGTCCGCATCGTCAACTGCGCGCGCGGTGAGCTGATCGACCTCGAAGCTCTCGGTGCTGCGCTCGAATCGGGCAAGGTCGCAGGAGCCGCGCTCGACGTCTTCCCCGAGGAGCCCACCACTGAGCATCCGCTCTTCGGCCGCGACGACGTGGTCGTCACGCCCCACCTGGGCGCCTCGACGGCCGAGGCGCAGGACCGCGCCGGCACCGACACGGCCAAGCAGGTCAAGGCCGCGCTCGACGGCGGCGTCGTCACCAACGCCGTCAACCTCGGCGCGCCACTGCCCGAGGCGGTCGCGCCCTTCGTCGGGCTCTGCCGCCGCCTTGGCACGCTCGCGCAGGGCCTTGCGCAAGGCGGCGTCGATCGCGTCCAGGCCGAGTTCCGCGGCCGCATCGCCGAGCACGACACGCGCGTTCTCGGCATCTCGGTCCTCGCCGGTGTCCTTCGTGGCCACACCGAGGAGCAGGTGAACCTGGTGAACGCCTCCGCTCTCGGAGAAGAGCGCGGGATCGAGCTCACCGAGCTGATCGACGCCTCAGCGGGCGACTTCACGGAGCTCATCACCGTCCGCGTGGGCTCCGGCGACGACGCCGTCGAGGTGTCGGGCACCGGCGTCGGTCCGCGCAACGACCCCTACCTGGTCGGCGTGTGGGGCCAGAGCTTCTACCTGCCGCTGGCCGAGCACCTCGCCGTCTTCCGCTACTCCGACCAGCCGGGCATGATCGGCCGGGTCGGCACCTGCTTCGGCGAGGAGGGCGTGAACATCATCTCGGCCGCGGTCGGCGCCGAGTCCGAGGACGGCCACGCCGTGATGGTCCTGACGACCGACGCATCGGTCGAGCAGTCAACGATCGACCGCATCCTCGAGATGCCCGGCTTCGCGACCGGCCACGCCATCGACCTCTAGCCCGGTGCCAGGCACGGTGCCTGGCACGAAGCGCTTTGCTCACACACCTCGCGTAGGGTGGCCGCATGCGCGCGGTCGTCATCACGAAGAACGGCGGGCCCGACGTGCTCGAGGTCCAGGAGCGGCCGGACCCCGAGGTGAAGCCGGGCGAGATCCGCGTGGCGACGAAGGCCGCGGGCATCAACTTCGCCGATCTGATGGCTCGCTCGGGCATGTACCCGGATGCGCCGAAGCTGCCGTCGGTGGTTGGCTACGAGGTCGCGGGCGAGGTGGAATCGGTCGGCGATGGGGTGGAGGACTACGCCGTTGGCGAACGCGTCGTCGCGGGCACGCGCTTCGGCGGGTATGCCGAGCTCGTGAGCGTCCCCGTCGAGGGCCAGGTGCTCCGGCTCCCGGATTCGCTCTCGTTCGAGCAGGGCGCAGCCATTCCCGTGAACTACGCCACCGCCTACGCCGGCTTCGTGCTCATGGGCGGCCTGCGCAAGGGAGACAGGGCGTTGATCCACGCCGCCGCGGGAGGCGTCGGCATCGCGGCGACGCAGGTCGCAAAGGACATCGGCGCCGAGGTCTTCGGCACCGCCTCTGCCTCCAAGCACGACGCGATTCGCGAGCTGGGCGTCGATCATCCGATCGACTACCGCTCGACCGACTTCGCCGAGGAGGTCATGAAGATCACGAACGGCGAGGGAGTGGACGTCGTCATGGACGCGATCGGGCCTTCAAGCTTCAAGAAGTCCTACTCGGTCCTCCGACAGGGCGGTCGGCTGATCATGTTCGGTCTCTCCGAGGTCCAGACGGGTGAGAAGCGCGACTTGCCGGCCGTGGTCAAGGGGCTCGCCAAGATGCCGATGGCGACCTTCCCGTGGTGGAAGAGCCTCTCGGCCATGAACGAGAACAAGGGCGTCTTCGGCCTCAACATGCTGAGCTGGTGGGACCGCGAGGGCCTGAGCCGGGCGCTCGAGCCTCTCGAGGCGGGTGTCGCGTCCGGCGCGTACGTCCCGGTCGTGGCCGAATCGTTCGCCTTCGGCGATGCCCCCGCCGCACACCGCTATCTGGGCGAGGGCAAGAACATCGGCAAGGTCGTCCTCGTCCCCTGAGCGCCATGGGCTGGGTGGAGCTGGCATCCATCTCGTCGCTCTACGAGCGGACGATCCACGACACCGGGCGCGAGCCCGAGTTCATCTTCCTCGTCGCGTTCCTCTTGACGTTCTCGTTCATCAGGACGAGCGCTCACATGATCAACGCGGGTGTGAGCTGGTGGCCCGGCAACGTCAATGTCGGCGGCACCCACATCCACCACCTGGTGTGGGGGATCGTGATCGTCGTTGTCACCGGCTACCTCACGGGGGTTGCCGAGGTTCGCGAGCAGCCCGGGTACTACATCCTCGTCGGGCTCTTCGGCTTTGGCTGCGGACTCACCTTCGACGAGTTTGCGCTCTGGCTGAACCTCCGTGACGTCTACTGGGAAAAGGAGGGCCGGCGCTCGATCGATGCGGTGATCGTTGTGGCGTTGCTTGGCCTCCTCGGCGTGACCGGCTTCGGCGGCTGGGTCGAATCGGCTGACAACATCACCAACGGAGCGTTTGCCGCCGTCGGCGTCCTGGGCGCCATCGCCCTCGCTCTCGCCCTCGTGACCGCAGCAAAGGGCAGGCTCCTCCTCGCCGCGTTTGCCGTCCTGTTCTGGCCGGTAGGGATCGTCGGCGCCACGAGGTTCGCGAAGCCGGGGTCGATCTGGATTCGCTGGTTCGGGACCGGCACCAAGCGACGACCGGGAACTTGACCGGCGTAGCCGGCGACCTTGACGCCCGCCGGCTAGAGGTCTATCGTTCGGGGGTGAGCAGGGGGAGATGGCAGACGGTCGTCGCAGGGACAAGCTCAGGGGCGGCGATGGCGTCAAGGCGGAGCCCACCGCGATCTGGTCAAGAACTGCGAACACGGAGGCGACTGACTCACCATGAATAAGCGCACGGCCATACTCGCAATAGCCGCTGTTACTTCGCTCGCCTTCGCTGCCGTCGCCTTCGCGACAACCACCCCGGTCCTGACCTACACGCCGCCCACAATCAAGGTGAAGGACCACAGCTTCCACAATTCGACTGAGAACTTCCTGATCGGCCGCGAGAACGAGCACTTCTTCTTCCAGTCGGCCACGGGCATGGCCATCGACCCCGCCTCGGACAGTGGCTGTACCGGCGACATGGGCGCCACTTTCTGCGACAGGAAGGGCATCAAGAAGATCACTGTCCTGACCAACGACTTGAACGACACGGTTGAGATCGACCTCGGCGCCAGCGCCGACAAGGTCAAGCAGATCATCAAGGGCCAGGACGACAACGATGACCTGATCGGCGGCGAGGGCTCGCAGAAGCTAGTCGGCGGTGAGGGCAACGACGAGCTCGACGGCGGTCCCGGCAAGGACGTCCTGATCGGCGGTCCAGGGGCCGACTTCTGCACGGGCGGCCCGGGCAACGACACGATCAAGGACTGCGAACCACCTGAGAGATGAACCCATCTCGCGGACTCAAGCTCGGCATTGCGACGCTGGTCGCGCTCATCGTGAGCGGTTCGGTCGCGGTCGCGTTCACGGCGCCGATGGTGCTCTACGAGCCACCGGTGGTGAAGATGTTCGACATCGACACCAACAACACGGTCGAGAACATGGTCGTGAACCAAGACGGGAACTTCCTGCTTTTCTCGAGCACCCCTGTGCAGGTGGCAATGCATCCGGACTCCGATCCCGGCTGCGACATCGACGTTTCGGTGGGCTGCCCCAAGGAGGGGATCAAGAAGATCGTGATGAACCTCGGCGCGATGAACGACTCGGGCGAGTTCGACCTCGACTCGAACACCGCGAAGAAGATCAAGCAGATCGCTAAGGGCGGAGCCGACAACGACGACCTGGAGGGTCGCGACGGCACTCAGATCCTCAAGGGCGGCGAGGGCAACGACGAGCTCGACGGTGGGCCGGGCAAGGACGTCCTGATCGGCGGTCCAGGGATCGACTTCTGCAACGGCGGGGCAGGAGACGACACGATCAAGGACTGCGAACCAGCCCCAATGCGCTGATGCCGATTAAGCGCCGACTGTTCTTCGCTGGCCTCCTCGTTACGTCGGGTGCACTGGCATGGGCTGCCGTTGCTTGGGCGACTTTTCATCCTGAGGTTCTCTACAAGCCGCCCGTGATCAAGGCGCTCGACTACGTGTCCCACATGTCGGTGGAGGACGTCACCGTGACTCGTGTGGGGCCGGGCTTCCTGTTCGCAACCGGCGATGCCGGCTTCATGATCGCGCCTGAGTCGGATCCCGGCTGCGAGCTCGCAGACGACGTCTTGTGCCCACGCGAGGGCGTCAAGAAGATCATCGTCCTCCTCGGGGCCATGAACGACTCGGCCGAGATCGACCTTGGCCACTCGGCCGACAAGGTCAAGCAGATCCTCAAGGGCGGGGACGATAACGACGACCTGACGGGCGGGCCAGGCCCTCAGAAGCTTCTCGGAGGCGAGGGCAACGACGAGCTCTTCGGCGGGGCCGGCCCCGACGTCCTCGACGGTGGGCCGGGGACGGACGTCTGCCTCGGCAACAACAAGGACACGTTCAAGAACTGCGAACCGGTCCCGATGCGGTGATTTCGCTACTCTGCCAAGACCGATGACGTGCGGCACCCGCAACCTGACGCTTCTCCTTCTCCTCCCCCGCTGGGGGAGTTAATCGTCGGCGGCGCGTGAGCCGCACACCCAGCGCAGGTACATCGGACCGGACAGAGAAGGAGCAATTCATGGGCACCACGCCCTCATCGGATCCAAATCGAGTCGAGATCTTCGACACGACGCTGCGGGACGGCGAGCAGTCGCCGGGCATCTCGCTGAACACGCAGGAGAAGGTCGAGATCGCGCATCAGCTCGCCCGTCTTGGCGTGGACGTGATCGAGGCCGGATTCCCGATCACCTCACCCGGCGACTTCGAGGCCGTCGAGGCGATCGCCCGCCACGTCCAGGGTCCCGTGATCTGCGGGCTCTCCCGCACCCACAAGGCCGATATCGACGCCGCGTGGAACGCGATCAAGGACTCTGAGCGACCGCGGATTCACACGTTCATCTCGACCTCTGACATCCACATCGAGCACCAGCTTCAGACGACGCACGACGACGTGAAGGGCCAAGCGCGGGCCGCCGTTGCGCTCTCCAAGTCCTACTGCGACGACGTCGAGTTCTCGCCGATGGACGCGACCCGCGCGGACGTGGACTTCACAGCCGAGGTGTGCGCGATCGCCGTCGAAGAGGGCGCGAACGTCATCAACATCCCGGACACCGTCGGCTACACGACGCCCGAGGAGTACACGGCCTATCTCAAGCGCCTCTACGAGCTGGTCCCTGGCCTCGAGAACGTCACCGTCTCGGTCCATTGCCACGACGATCTGGGCCTCGCGGTCGCCAACTCCTACGCGGGCGTTCTGGCGGGCGCGCGCCAGGTCGAGTGCGCTGTGAACGGGATCGGTGAGCGCGCGGGCAACTGCTCGCTCGAGGAGATCGTGATGCTGCTCCGGACGCGAACGGACGAGCATGGGCTCGACACCGGCCTGGATGCGACCGAGCTGGCGCGGACGAGCCGCATGATCTCGCGCCTCACTGGCTATCCCGTCCAGCCGAACAAGGCGATCGTCGGCCGCAACGCCTTCGCGCACGAGTCCGGCATCCACCAGGACGGCGTCCTCAAGGAGCGCACGACCTACGAGATCATGGACCCGACGCACGTCGGCCTCGAGTCGAACTCGATCGTCCTCGGCAAGCACTCGGGACGCCATGCGCTGAAGGACGCGCTGGAGCAGCTCGGCTTCAAGGTCGACGGCTCCGCGCTCAACCAGGCGTTCAAGCGCTTCAAGGAGATCGCTGACAAGAAGAAGCAGGTGACGGCGCTCGACCTGGAGGCAATCGTCTCCGACGAGATGCGCGAGCGAACCGACTCCTACGGCCTCGGCTGGTTCGAGGTCGAGGCCGGATCGCGCAAGGAGCCGCACGCGCGCGTCGCGGTGCGGATGCCCTCGGGCGAGGAAGCGATCGGCGAGTCCACCGGCGACGGTCCCGTGGACGCGATTTTCTCCGCGATCCGCGCAGCGATCCCGACCGAGTGTGAGCTCCGCTCCTACACGGTCAGTGCCGTGACCGAGGGCGAGGACGCGCTCGGCGAGGTGACCGTGATGCTGAAAGCACACGGTCGGCTCGCGTCCGGACAAGGCGTCGCAACGGACATCCTCGAGGCGTCGGCCCGCGCGTACGTGAGGGCGCTCTCGAACGCGCTCGACGGCGCCGCCGTCCGCGAGGCCGAGGGCGTCACCGAGGACGCTGCGAAGCTTCCGGCAACGCCCGGGCCGTAGCTACAAACCGCCGCGTCAGCGGTGACAGATCAGTGCAAGCACGATCCGGCGAGTAGGGTGAATCGGATGGGACAACTCGACGGGCGAAGGGTCTTGATCACCGGCGCATCCTCTGGAATCGGGGAGGCGACCGCTGAGGCGATCGTTGCCGAGGGAGGCTCTGTCGCGCTCGGCGCTCGGCGCAAGGACCGCCTCGACGAGCTCGCATCGAAGCTTGACGGCAACGCCATCGCGATCGAGGCCGACATCGGCGACGAGGCGCAGGCCAAGGCTTTGGTCGAAGGCTCGATCGAGGGCCTGGGTGGCCTCGACGGGCTCGTCAACAACGCCGGCGTCATGCTCCTCGGACCGCTCCAGGGCGCCGATCCCGAGGAGTGGCGGACGATGATCAACGTCAACTGCCTCGGGCTTCTCTACTGCACGCACTACGCGCTCCCCGTGATGCGTGACGGCGGGGGAGGGGACATCGTCAACGTCGCCTCTGTCGCCGGACGGACCGCTGGGATCGGATCGGGCGTCTACAACATGACCAAGTGGGGCGTCGTCGGCTACTCGGAGTCGCTGCGCCAGGAGGGCGCCCACATCGGCGTCCGGGTCACTTGTGTCGAGCCGGGCTACGTTGAGACGGAGCTGCAGGGGCACAACAAGCACCCGATGGTGGTCGAGCGGATGAAGCAGATAAAAGAGGACACCGGCAAGGTGCTGGAGTCGGCCGATATCGCGAACGCGATCGTCTACGCGCTCGCTCAGCCCAAGCACGTCTCGATCAACGAGATCATGGTGCGGCCGAGCACCTCGACCCGATAGACCGAAGCGGCGTGGCGCGCCGCCGGGAAGGGTGGCGGCGAATTCACCCAACTCAGGGAGGGACCATGAAGAAGCTCTTCGGCGGCATCAGCTACGCAAACGTCGCGGCAACCTTGGCGCTCGTCGCCGCGCTCGGCGGCGTCGCCTGGGCGGCCGAGATGGCCAAGAAGAACACGGTCGACTCGAAGGCGATCGTGAACGAGGAGGTCAAGGGAAAGGATCTCGACGAGCAGGCGGTGGATGACGACGCGGTCACCGACCTTTCGCAGGTCGCCGAGGACGTGCCCCTAACGAACGGCTGGGCGTACGACGACACCCTGGTCATCTCGAAGTCGATCGACGGCGTGGTCCGGCTCGACGGCAACATCGACGGCGACGCATCCACAGGTGACGACGCCTTCACGCTGCCGGCTGGCTACCGTCCGGCTGACGACGCCATCTTCCTGGCCGGCTGTCAGGGAGGCGACAGCGCCGTCCTCTCGGTCAACTCGGCGAGTGGGGTGGTGAACGTCACAGCCAGCGCGACCTGCGACAACCTCATCACCCTGACCGGCATCTCATTCACGGGCGACCTCACGCCGGTGAGATAGACAAACGTATGCGATAACATACGCGCCGCTGTGGAAGCGGTGGCGACAGAGAACGGGGCCGTTGGCAAGCGCGTGCGCGCGCTTCGCGAGTCCATGGACCTGTCGCTCCGCGACCTCGCCGAGCGCTCCGGCGTCTCCGCGCCGATGCTCTCTCAGGTCGAGCGAGGTGATACCTCGCCGACGCTCACGGTCGCAGGCAAGATCGCCACAGGGCTCGAGCTCACGCTCTCGCAACTACTTCGCCTCGACGAGGCGGAGCACGTCGTCGTCGTCGCCCGCGGCTCAGGGCGCAAGCGCAAGAGCGGTGGCCACCGCACCGAGGAGCTCACGCCGGCGCTTCCGGGCCAGCGGGCCGACGTCTCGCGCCACACGCTCGAGCCCGGCGCATCGACAGGCGGCCCGTCCGACCCGCCAATGCACGAGGCGGGAGCCCGCGAGACGGCACTCGTCCTGGGCGGCGAGCTGACGCTGGTCGTCGACACAGAGGACCACGTGCTCCAGGCAGGCGACGCCGTCACCTTCGACGCCGACCTGCCGCACCACTTCGAAAACCGCGACAAGGCTCCGTGTGAGTTCGTCGCCGTCGTCGCCGCCGGGTTGCGGCGCTCCTGAGGAGGTCTAGAGATATGCCGAAGACGATGTTCGAGAAGATCTGGGAGGCCCACACGGTCTCTGACGGGACGATCTACATCGACCTCCACCTGGTCCACGAGGTCACCTCGGCTCAGGCCTTCGACGGCCTGCGGCTCGCGGGGCGCAAGGTCCGCCGGCCGGACCGCACGCTCGCCACGGCCGACCACAACGTCCCCACCGACGGCACGCCCACGTCGCGGATGATCGCCGATGAGCTCTCGCGAAAGCAGGTCGAGACGCTCGAGAACAACTGCGAGGAGTTCGGCATCCCGATCTACTCGCTCGGCTCTGAGCGCCAGGGCATCGTCCACGTGATCGGCCCCGAGCTGGGCGTGACGCAGCCGGGCATGACGATCGTCTGCGGCGACTCCCACACATCCACTCACGGCGCCTTCGGGGCGCTCGCTTTCGGCATCGGCACCTCTGAGGTCGAGCACGTCCTCGCAACGCAGACGCTGATGCAGAAGCGCCCGAAGACGATGCGCATCTCCTACTCGGGCGAGCTGGGGAACGGCGTCTACGCCAAGGACCTGATCCTCGCGACGATCGGCAAGCTCGGCACGGGCGGCATGGTCGGCCACGCGGTCGAGTACGCGGGCGAGACGATGGCCCGCCTCTCGATGGAGAACCGGATGACGATCTGCAACATGACCATCGAGGGCGGCGGCCGCGCCGGGATGATCGCCCCGGACGAGACGACCTTCGAGTGGGTCGAGGGCCGCCCTGGGGCGCCCGACGACTTTGACGAGGCGGTCGCCCGCTGGCGCGAGCTCCCGACTGAGGACGGCGCATCCTTCGACACCGAGGTCGAGGTGAACGCCGCCGAGATCTCGCCCATGGTCACGTGGGGCACGAACCCGGGCCAGGTCGTCCAGGTCACGGACTCCGTGCCCGAGCCGACCGACGAGGTCGAGGAGCGAGCCCTCCAGTACATGGACCTACGACCCGGAACGCCGATACAGGAGATCCCGCTCGAACGCATCTTCATCGGCTCGTGCACGAACTCGCGGATCGGTGATTTGCGCGAGGCGGCGTCGATGGTCGAGGGGCGGAAGGTCGCCTCGTCGCTCGAGGCGATGGTCGTCCCCGGCTCAGTGCAGGTGAAGGCACAGGCCGAGGCCGAGGGCCTCGACGAGGTCTTCCGCGCCGCCGGCTTCGACTGGCGCTCAGCCGGCTGCTCGATGTGCCTGGGGATGAACCCGGACATCCTGAGCCCGGGCGAGCGCTGCGCCTCGACCTCGAACCGCAACTTCGAGGGGCGTCAGGGCAAGGGCGGGCGCACCCATCTCGTGAGCCCGAAGATGGCTGCTGCTGCCGCGATCGAGGGCCATTTCGTCGACATCCGTGATTGGAGCTGAGAAATGAACCCCGTGAACATCATCGAAGGTCCCGTCTCAGTGCTCGACCGAGCCGACGTCGACACCGACCAGATCATCCCCAAGCAGTTCCTGAAGCGCGTGGAGCGCACCGGGTTCGGCGAGTTCCTCTTCTACGACTGGCTTCGCGACGGCGAGATCGAGCTCGAGCCGAATCCGATCCTGGTCGCGGGGAAGAACTTCGGCTGCGGCTCCTCGCGCGAGCACGCGCCGTGGGCGCTCGAGGACTTCGGCTTCAAGGCGCTCATCGCGCCGTCGTTCGCCGACATCTTCTTCTCGAACTGCACGAAGGTCGGCCTGCTACCGGTCGTGCTCGCCGAGGACGAGTGCAAGGCAGTCGCCGACGGCGGCTCGGCCACGGTGGACCTCGACGCGCAGACCGTCACCTGCGACGCCGGCACGTACTCGTTCGAGATCGACCAGGAGATCAAGCATCGCCTCCTGAACGGCCTCGACGACATCGGCGTCACGCTCCAGAACGAGGCGGCAATTGACGCTTTCGAGTCAGCGGGCAAGGCTGACCGCGCGCCCGTGACGACCGCGCTGTGAAATCGCGTATGGCTCACGACGTCGGGGAGAAGCCGGGCGACGGCATCGAGCGCCGTGGCTCCGGCGGCTGAGCGCGTGGCGCAGGCATCTGCGCTGCGGGCGATCTACCCGTGAGCGTCCCGGCTAGCTTTCCAGGGATGAACGCGGGGGCCGACAGCCAATGAGCGCGCAGGAAGGACCGGTCGAGTGGCGCGCCCACGAGTACGACCACCAGTCCGCGCCTCACGATGAGTGGTCGGAGCAGATCCTCGCCCGGTTCGAACTCAAGGGCGACGAGACCGTTCTGGACGCCGGCTGCGGCACCGGCAGGCTCACCAAGAAGCTTGTAGACCGGGTCCCGAACGGGCACGTGATCGGGGTCGACGCCTCGGCCTCGATGATCGAGAAGGCGCGCGAGCACCTGGGCCCGGATGCGGACCTCCGCCAGCAGGACCTCAGGGCGCTCGACATCCCCGAGAAGGTCGACGCCGTCTACTCGAGCGCGGTCTTCCACTGGATCCAGGAGCACGAGATGCTCTTCCGCTCGCTCCACGGGGTGATGAAGCCCGGAGCAGTGCTCGAGGCCCAGTGCGGGGGCATGGGGAACATCGCCGAGGTCGAGCGGGCTCTCGACGCGCTCTCAGGTGATGAGCGCTTCGCGCCGTATCTGCGCGGCGACACCCGGGGCATGAACTTCGCATCGGTCGAGGACACGCGCATGCGGTTGGAAGCGGCGGGCTTCTCCGACCTCAGGGTCTGGACGCACCCGCACCCGGTCACACCGAAGGACCCGCGGGGCTACCTCTCCACCGTGATCCTGCCCTGGCACCTTCACCGCCTGCCACCAGAGCTCCACGATGCGTTCGAGCGAGCGGTAATGGAGACAGCGCCTCGGCCGCTAGTCGTGAACTACATCCGCCTCAACATCTCCGCCACGGCGTGAGCGCCTCCGGGCACATCGCGCTCCTGCCCGGCGACGGGATCGGCCCCGAGATCGTTTCGGCTGCGGTAAAGGTCCTCGACGCCGTCGGGGACTTCACCTACGAGGAGCATCTTGTCGGCGGAGCCTCGATCGATGCGGACGGGATCGCGCTCACCGACGGAGTCCTTAAGAGATGCCGTGATGCCGACGCCGTGTTGCTCGGCGCGGTTGGGGGCCCGAAGTGGGACACGACCGACCCGGACAAGCCCCGCCCGGAGCAGGGCCTCCTCGGTCTGCGCAAGGGCCTGGGCCTCTTTGCCAACCTCCGGCCCGTCCGCCCGAGCCCGGCGCTCGTCGACGCGAGCCCGCTGCGCCCCGAGATCATCCAGGGCACCGACATCCTCGTCGTGCGCGAGCTCACCGGAGGTATCTACTTCGGCGAGAAGAGGCGCGAGCCGGAGTCTGCGCTGGACGCCTGCGTCTACACCCGCCACGAGGTCGAGCGCATCGCCCGGGTCGCGTTCGACGCCGCCGGCCGCCGCGACGGGCGAGTCACCTCAGTCGACAAGGCGAACGTCCTCGAGACGTCACGCCTCTGGCGCGAGGTCGTCACCGAGGTCCACGCCGATTACCCCGACATCGCCCTCGACCACATGCTCGTCGACAACGCGGCGATGCAGCTCGTCTCCGGCCCGAGCCGCTTCGACGTGATCGTCACCGAGAACATGTTCGGCGACATCCTCTCCGACGAGGCCGCGATGCTCACCGGCTCGCTTGGCATGCTGCCATCGGCGAGCCTGGGGGAGAGCGGACCCGGCGTCTTCGAGCCCGTCCACGGCTCAGCCCCCGATATCGCCGGTACAGGCACCGCGAACCCGCTGGCAACGTTCCTGTCGGTGGCGATGCTCCTGCGGGACGGGCTAGGTGCTGACGCGGAAGGGGCGCGAGTTGACGCGGCGGTAGACGCTGCGCTCGAGGGCGGCCTGCGAACGGCAGACCTGGCGGGTGGCGCGGAGGCTGACGTCGTAGGGACTGACGAGATGACGCGGGCCGTGCTCGCTGCCCTTTAACAACGCGAAACCCGCTCCTGGTTAGGGTTCCGGGCTCGACCTAACCAAAGGAGCTTCCATGAGCGAGAGCGAACGGCGGACCAGAGCGAAGAGTCCGCATCAGCGCCCAACACGATCCTGCTTGTCCACGGGTTTTGGGTCACCCCAAGATCCTGGGAGGGCTGGATCGCGCACTATGAGGCGAAGGGCTATCGGGTTATCGCCCCGGCCTATCCGGGCTTCGAAGTCGAGGTGGAGGCTCTGAACGCCGACCCCACCCCGGTCGAAGAGGTGACGATCCCGGCGATCATCGAGCATCTCGAAGGCGTGATCGCGGAGCTCGACTCCGAACCGATCATCATGGGCCACTCCGCTGGCGGAGCGTGGACGCAGCTCCTCCTCGACCGCGGCCATGGCGTGGCCGGCGTCGCGATGTGCTCGGCGCCCACCGAGGGGGTTCGCGTAACGCCCATCTCCCAGGTTCGCTCGGTGCTGCCTGTGCTGAAGAACCCGGCCAACCGCCACAAGGCGGTGGGTCTTACCCTCGACCAGTGGCGCTACGCGTTCGCGAACAACTTCCCCGAAGAGGAGGCGAAGCGCACGTACGACCGATACCACATCCCGGCCTCGGGCTCGATCGTCTGGGACAGGCGTCCTCGCCAACGTCATTCCTGGCCACCAGGACGCCTGGGTCGACTACAAGAACGACAACCGCGCGCCGCTGCTCTTCATCTCGGCGAGCGAGGACCACATCATGCCGCCGAAGGTCCAGCAGTCGAACGCCAAGCACTACAAGTCGGACACGGTCACCGAGGTCAAGGAGTACGAGGGCTTCGCGCACCTCCTGCCCGCCCAGGAGGGCTGGCAGGAAGTTGCGGACTACGCGCTCGAATGGGCGCTGGAGCACGCCGGCGCATCCAACGACGGCGTGAGCGAACTCAAGCTCACGCACATCGGCGGGCCGACCGTCCTGCTCGAGGTCGGCGGCTGGCGCCTACTCACCGACCCCACCTTCGACCCACCCGGCGGGAGCTACCGCTTCGGCTGGGGCACGGGCTCGACGAAGACGGCGGGCCCGGCGATCGCTGCGGCCGAGCTCGGCCCGATCGACGCCGTCCTCCTCAGCCACGACCACCACGACGACAACCTCGATCAGGCGGGGCGGGAGCTCTTGGACGATGTCGGCACCGTTGTCACCACGGTGGCCGGGGCCAAGCGCCTCGGCGGCGCGACACGCGGCCTTGCCAACTGGGAGGTGACGACGCTGGAGGCGGAGGGCCGGCCCCGGATCGAGATCACGGCAACGCCATGCCGCCACGGCCCGCCCCTGAGCCGGCCGATCGTTGGGGATGTCATCGGCTTCGCCATTCGCGTCGAAGGGAGAGGGAGGGGGAGGGCGTGGTGTGGGTCTCGGGCGACACCGTGCTCTACCCCGGCGTTCGTGAGGTGGCGGACCGGCTGGAGGTGGATATCGCCGTGCTGCACCTCGGCGGAGTGCAGTTTCCCGTGACAGGCCCGCTTCGCTACACGATGACGGCCCGCCAAGCGGTCGAGCTGTGCGGCCTAATCAAGCCCCGGGTGGTGGTGCCAATCCACTACGAGGGATGGGAGCACTTCCGGCAGGGCCGCGACGAGGCCGAGAGGGAGTTCGCTCGTGCGCCAGAGGACATCCAGGGGCGTGTCCGATGGCTCACTCTCGGAGCCCCGGAGGCGATCGCGCGATGAACTGCACACACGCCGACCGCGTTCAGCTCTTCGAGCTCCCACCGTCCGTGGACGGCTGCGAGGAGTGCCTCAAGAGCGGCGACCCATGGCTTCATCTTCGGATCTGTCTCGAGTGCGGCAAGGTGGGCTGCTGCGACGACTCGCCTAACCGACACTCGTCGGCGCACGCCCGGGACGAGGGACATCTATTGATCCGCTCAATCGAGCCCGGCGAGGACTGGTGCTGGTGCTTCGCCGACGAGATCGGCATCCTTATCCCTCAGGTGCGCGGCAAGACGAAGATTCCGCCGTCCCCCCTGGGCGGGTGAGCGGGCGAGACGACCCGCCTGGAGCCGGGCAACCCGAGACTCCCGAGCGCGACGGCGCCTTTCCGCGCCTGACGGATGAGCAGCGGGCGCAGTTCCGCGAGCTCGGGAGCGTTCGCGAGGTCGAGGCGGGGGAGGTGCTCTTCGAGGCCGGAGAACACGGCAGCGACTTCTTCGTCATCGAGTCGGGGTCCGTCTCGATCGTCCAAGGACTCGGCCAAGAGGACCGCGTGATCGCGGTGCACGGTGCGCACCGGTTCCTGGGCGAACTAAGCCTGCTGATCGGGCAGCGCCTCTATCTGACGGGGGTTGTCCGCGAGGCGGGTGAAATGATCCAGGTGCCGCTCGAGAAGCTGTGGGAGCTGGTCGCCGAGGACAAGGCGATGAGCGACCTGATTCTGAGCGCGTTCATGGCCCGGCGCTCGATTCTGATCGACGTCGGTACCGGGATCAAGGTGATCGGCTCGCGCTTCTCGCCCGACTCGAGGAGGCTACGAGAGTTTCTCGCCCGCAACCGGATGCCGTACGTATGGGTCGACCTCGACTCGGACGAGGAGGCGGAAGCCCTCCTCTCGGGCCTTCGGATCGAGGCGAGCGAGACGCCAGTGGTGATCGCGAGCGGCGGCGAGATCCTGCGCAATCCAGACGCAGCCGAGCTGGGCAAGGCGCTCGGGCTCGGCTCGCGGGGCACCCCGCCAGCCCTCTGTGACGTAATCGTCGTGGGCGCGGGACCCGCCGGGCTCTCCGCGGCGCTCTACGCGGCGTCGGAAGGTCTCGACGTCCAGGGGGTGGAGGCGATCGCGACCGGCGGCCAAGCTGGGACTTCGAGCAGGATCGAGAACTACCTCGGCTTCCCTGCCGGCATCACGGGAGACGAGCTCACCCATCGCGCCTACGTACAGGCCGGCAAGTTCGGCGCGCGCCTTACCGCCCCGGCGGAGGCTGTGGCGCTCAGAAGCACCCCCGACAGGCACGAGATCCAGCTCTCGAACGGCAACACTGCCACCGGGCGCACGATCGTGATCGCGACCGGCGCTCAGTACAGACGTCCGGACGTGCCCCGGCTCGAGGAGTTCGAGGGAGGTGGCGTCTACTACGCGGCCACGCAGGCGGAGGCGCAGCTCTGCGCTGGCGAGCCGATCGTGATCGTCGGCGGAGGCAACTCGGCGGGGCAGGCAGCGATGTTCCTCTCGGAGACCTCGCCCGTCCGCCTGCTGATCCGCGGCGGCGACCTCGGCAAGTCGATGTCCCGCTACCTCGTCGACCAGGTCGAGCGCCAGGATTCAATCGAGGTCTGCACCTACTGCGAGGTCGCCGAGCTCCAGGGTGATCGCGAGCTGGAGGCCGTGACGGTCGCCAACAGCCAGTCGGGCGAGCGCGCGAGGCACCCGGCACGCGCGATGTTCCTCTTCATCGGCGCGTCGCCGCACACAGAGTGGCTCGACGGCCAGCTTGCAACCGACGAGAGCGGTTTCCTCCTGACCGGGCGCGACGTGCAGGGCGACGACCTGGCCGAGTTCGACGGCGAAACGCCGCTCTTCCTCGAAACGAGCCGCCCCGGAATCTTCGCCGTGGGCGACGTCCACTCAGGCTCGATCAAGCGTGTGGCTTCGGCCGTAGGCGAGGGATCGATGGCCGTGCGATTAGTCCATCAGCGGCTGGCAGGACCGTGAGGTGATTTCTGCGTATTGTCCGCAGTCGGCAAGGGTTCCTCTAGGAAAGGTGGTCGGAGATGGTTGAACGCATGAACGGAACGGGCGCTCGCAAGCTCGTCGCAGTCGGAGCATCGCTGGCGGTGCTGGGTGGAGGCCTCCTGGTCTCGTCAGGCGCCGACGCGCAGCGCGGCAAGGCGAGCACGAAGGTCACGATCCAGGGCGGCGGCAGCATCTCCGGCTACGTCAAGAGCTCGAATGAGAACAAGTGCGCGAACGGCCGCAAGATCACGGTCTACCGACTCAGGAACGACCACGAGGAAAAGATCACGACCGACACCGCGACTCCGAACGGCGACAAGTACCAGTGGAGCGCCGGCAACCCTGGCAACGGCAGGTACTTCGCTGCGGCGAAGGAAACGAGCAAGTGCGAGGGCGACCTCTCGAAGATAGTCAGGAACTAGCCCAATTCGACCCGCGCGAAGCGGGCTTCACGACAACCGAATCCAAACGTTTTCTCGCCGTTTCGCGTGAGAGGATTCCGCCATGACGCTGAACGAACTGTTCCTCATGCTGCACGTGTTCTCCGCGATCATCTGGCTCGGCGCCGGGTTCGTCTTCACGGTCCTGCTCGTCCTGGCCCGACGCGCCAACGACTCGGCGAAGGAGGCGTCGTATCACGCCGACATCGACGTGCTCGCGCCGGTCCTCTTCATCCCGGCCTCGTTGGCGACGTTCATCTTCGGCCTGCTCACGGTGATCGAGGGGCCATGGGACTTCGACCAGGCGTGGATCATCATCGGACTCGCCGGCTGGCTCCTCTCGTTCGGGATCGGAATCCTGTACTTCAAGCCCGAGAGCGAGCGGATCGCGGCGCTCGCCGAGCAGGGCGAGGCAGGGATGGCCGAGGCGATGACCCGATCGAAGCGCATGACCGCCGTCGACAACTTCGAGATCACGACCCTCTTTGTCGTAGCGGCGGCGATGGTGCTCAAGCCGACTGGCGATGATCCCGGGATCCTGATCGCGTTCGCGGCGATTCTCGGACTCGTTGCGTTCGTGAACGCTCGCGCTCTGAGCGGGGCATCCGCGGACGCGGCGCCAGCGTAGCGGTCGCAACTCCGCGAGTGCAGAGAGTCGCGCTAAGGGCGATTAACTCTGCTCTCGGCGCGAGTGAGGTATTGCGCCATACTTTCGAAGCCTGCCCTAACGACCGAGGAGCACCGTGGAAAAGTCTGAATGGATCTGGATGAATGGCGAGTTCGTCGCTTGGGACGAAGCTCGCGTTCATGTCCTGAGCCACGGGCTGCACTACGGCACCGGCGTCTTCGAGGGCATCCGCTGCTACGAGACCGAGAAGGGGCCGGCGGTGTTCCGGCATCGGGACCATCTCAATCGCCTGCACGCGTCGGCGAAGCTGTACTACTTGCCGCTCGAGTACCCGGTCGACGAGCTTCGCGAGGCGACGCACGAGCTGATCCGGCGGAACGGGCTCAACTCTTGCTACATCCGTCCGCTCGCCTTCCGCGGCTACGGCGAGATGGGGCTGTTCGCCAAGGAGTCACCAATCGAGGTGACGATCGCGGTCTGGCCTTGGGGGGCCTACCTCGGCGATGAGGGCAAGCAGAACGGCATCCGGGCCAAGGTCTCGTCCTGGCGGCGCATCTCGCCGCAGGGGCTGATCCCACATGCGAAGGCTTCAGGCCAGTACCTCAACTCGATCCTCGCCAAGACCGAGTCGCACAACGCCGGCTACGACGAGGCGATCCTGCTCGACGAGGTCGGCCACGTCTGCGAGGGCTCGGGGGAGAACATCTTCATCGTCCGCGACGGCCAGCTCGTGACCCCGCCGCACTCCGCTTCGATCCTCGACGGGATCTCACGCCGCTCGGTCATGCAGATCGCCGGCGACCTCGGCTACCCGGTCGTCGAGCGCGAGATCTCCCGCTCCGAGCTCTACCTCGCCGAGGAGATGTTCCTCTGCGGCACCGCCGCCGAGCTCGTGCCGGTGCGCGAGATCGACGACCACGACCTCGGCTCGCCCGGCGAGATCACCAAGGCGGTGCAGTCGAAGTTCGAGGACGCCCTGCACGGGCGCGCCCCGGAGTACTCGGAATGGCTTGACGTGATCGAAGTGCCGAGTAAGGTGGCTTCCGAGAGTTCATGACGATCCTTTCTGTGCGCATCGACCGAATTACCCGCGCCGCGGCCTGACGCCGTGGCCCGCGCGGCCTCGCCCGCGCCCAAAGTTCGCTCGATCCGTACCGTAAGAAAGGCTCACCAGTGACCACCTCGACCGTAAAGCTCTACGACACCACCCTCCGCGACGGCATGCAGGGGCAGGGCATGTCCCTCTCCGCCGCCGAGAAGGTGCGCGTCGTCAAGGCTCTCGACCGGCTCGGCGTCCATTTCGTCGAGGCGGGATTCCCCTCGTCCAACCCGAAGGAGGCCGAGCTCTTCGAGCTGCTCTCGACCGAGCAGTTGGAGACGGCCGACGTCTGCGCATTCGGCATGACACGACGACGAGGCATCCCCGCCGCCGAGGACGATGCTCTGCGCACGCTGGTCGCCTCGTTCGCGCCCGTCGTGACGCTCGTCGGGAAGACCTGGGGCCTTCATCTCGAGAAGGTCACGAAGGTCTCGCGCGAGGAGAACCTCGACATGATCCTCGACTCCGTCACCCACTGCCGGGCGGAGGGCAAGCGCGTCGTCTACGACGCAGAGCACTTCTTCGACGCCTGGCGCGACGACTCCGCCTACGCGCTCGAGTGCCTGCGCGCCGCGGTCACGGCCGGTGCCGAGAACGTGACTCTCTGCGACACGAACGGCGCCTCGCTCCCGCACGAGATCGCGAGCGCCACCGCCACCGTCGTCGAGGAGTTCGAAAAGACGCACCCGGACGCCTCGATCGGCATCCACACCCACAACGATGCCGAGTGCGGGGTCGCCAATTCGCTCGCCGCCGTTGATGCCGGCGCCGACCTCGTCCAGGGCACCGTGAACGGCCACGGCGAGCGCTGCGGCAACGCGAACCTGATCTCGATCCTCGGGAACCTCCAGCTCAAGATGGGCTTCGACGTCGTCGGGCCCGAGCGGATCCGCCTCCTCACCGAGACGTCCCACTTCGTCGACGAGCTCCTGAACGTGAACCCGGACCCCGACCAGGCCTACGTCGGTCGCAACGCCTTCGCCCACAAGGGCGGCATGCACGTCGCGGGCATCCAGGCCGACGCCCGCACCTTCGAGCACCTCGATCCGGGGCTCGTCGGCAACGGGCGCGACGTCCTGATCTCTGAGCTGTCGGGCAAGGGCTCGGTGCTTTCGGAGGCCGAGGCGGCCGGCATCGACCTCGACGCCGACGCGGCCAAGCGCGCGCTCGAGCGCGTCAAGGAGCGCGAGCACCGCGGCTACCAGTATGAGGCGGCCGACGCTTCGTTCGAACTGCTCCTACGCCGCGAGGCCGGGCAGTACTCGTCGCTCTTCCGGCTCGAGAGTTTCCGGGTCATCACCGAGAAGCGCGCCGACGGCCAGGTCGAGACCGAGGCGACGATCAAGATCTGGGTCGATGGGCACCGCTATGTCCGCACGGCTGAGGGGAACGGCCCGGTGAACGCGCTCGACAAGGCGCTTCGCATGGCGATCACCGACCTCCATCCGCACCTCTCCGACATCGAGCTCACGGACTACAAGGTGCGCATCCTCGACTCCCACGACGGCACCGGCGCCATCACCCGCGTCCTCCTCGACTCCTCCGACGGGCATGAGTCCTGGGGCACGATCGGCGTCTCGGAGAACATCATCGAGGCCTCGTGGGAGGCGCTCGTCGAGTCGCTCGAGTACGCGTTCCAGCCGGCGGCCGTACGCAGCGAGTAGGCGCGGACGCGGCCGCTCGCGATACTTCGCGGCGATGTCAGAGCACCACGTGGAGGTAGTGCGCCGTGCCTTCGCCGACTTCCAGGAAGGCATGGCCAGCGGCAATCCTGCCGCGGCATTCGACGCGGGGTCCGTTCGCTCCAGACCTGAAGTGGATTCTCCCGGCCGATGCCCCCGGCCTGCGCGACGGTGTACGAGGGACGCGAGGGATGGCTGGAGTTCATGCAGACCTGGACCGAGGACTTCGACTGGTGGATCGAGATCGAACGGCGTCGATAGACGCTCGACGACGGACGGGTGGTCGTCCATACGCATCAGCGGGCGGAGGGAAAGGCGAGCGGCGTCCCGGTCGAACTCCACATGGGCGCGATCTGGTCCGTGGAGGGGGACCAGGTGGTCCAGCATGGAGAACTTCTTCGATCCCGCCGAGGCGCTAGCGGCAGCAGGCCTCTCGGACTAGTCGGGGCTCACGGGTGTGCGAAGCAGACCCATCATGTGAGCGTCCATCCACTCGCCGGAGCCGAAGCCCAACTGCGGCATGGTCCCCTCGACCTTGAACCCGAGGCTCTCGTAAAGCTTGATCGCGGCGGTGTTGTCGGTGAACACGATGAGCCCCAGGCGCGTGAGGTTGAGCCAGTCGAAGGCGAGCTCGACGATCGCTTCGGAGAGAGCTCGGCCCACGCCGCGGCCGAGCCAATCGGCGTGTGTCGCGACCATGTTGAGGTCGCCGACGTGCCGTTGTCGTGGCTCGTCCGGCTCGGTGAGCAGTTCCCCGAAGCCGACGACGTGACCCTCGATCTCTGCGACCAGTTGATACACGCCCTCCCGTGGCGCCAGTCGCTCTCGGGTCACCTGAATACCTGAGAACGGCACGCGCATCGATCCGGCGATCACGTGGGGGCTCATCAGGATCTCGTGGACGGCGTCGAGGTCCCCTTCGAGCACGGACCGCATAACGGGCTCTTGTCGATTCCCCGAATTCATGGCCGCTCAGGACTCGTTAAACGCCGCCGCGGCGCGGACGAGCGCCTTGAAATCGTTCTTGTTGAGCGCGTCGCCTTCGAAGAGGTCTATGCAGCGCATCGAGTTCCCTTCGAGGCAGGCATTGAAGAGGCCCTTCGGGTCCTCGAACTTCGCGCCGTACGCGAAGGTCACCTTCACCTTGCCCTTGAAGACCTGGCCGTGACCGATGAGCCCCTCGTAGGACCAGGTGTGGACGCCCTCGGGATTCGACGGCTTCTTCCACTTCATCTCCTCGACGATCTCAGGCACCGCCTCCTTCACGAGGCCGCGGACCTGATCGAGCATCAAATCGCGCCAGTCGGGCGCTTCCTTGCCAGCCATGGGCCGCAGCATAGAGTGAGTCCCGTGGAAAAGGCCGAGCAAATACCGCTCGCGAAGCCGGAGATCGGCGAGCGCGAGGAAGAGCTGGTCCTGGAGGTGCTCCGGTCCGGGCGCCTCTCGCTGGGGCCCGTGCTGGAGCGCTTCGAGCGCGAGTTCGCTTCGTGGCTTGGGGTGGACGATGCCGTGGCGGTTTCGTCCGGCACGGCGGCGCTTCATTTGGGCGTGCGCCAGCTCGGCTGGGGCGAGGGCGATGAGGTCGTGACGTCGCCGTTCTCGTTCGTCGCGTCCGCCAACTGCCTGCTCTACGAGGGCGCGACGCCGCGGTTCGTCGACATCGATCCGGTGACCCTGAACCTCGATCCCGAGGCTGCGGCCGCGGCGGTGGGGGAGAGCACCGCCGGCGTCCTGCCCGTCGACATCTTCGGCTACCCCGCCGCGCTGCCCGAGCTGTGCTCGCTGGCCGAGTCGAAGGGCCTCGGCGTGCTCGAGGACGCCTGCGAGGCGCCCGGCGCGGTCGATGCCGACGGCGTGAAGCTCGGCGCCCGCGGCCACCTCGCGACCTTCGCCTTCTATGCGAACAAGCAGCTCACGACGGGGGAGGGGGGCATGATCGTCCCGCGCTCCTCCGACGAAGCAGCGGAGCTCCGCTCGGCCCGCAACCAGGGCCGCGCGATCGACATGGACTGGCTCGACCACGACCGCCTGGGCTTCAACTACCGCATGACCGACGTGCAGGCGGCGCTCGGCATCGCGCAGGTCGAGAAAGCGGATGAGCTGCTCGCGGCGCGCTCGCGCGTGGCCGGCGCGTACACAGAGCGCCTGAGCGCGATCGGCGGCGCCCCCGCCGGCGAGGGCGATGCGGACGGCCTCGTCCTGCCTTGCGCTGACCGCGGCTCCGAGCGCCGCAGCTGGTTCGTCTACACGGTTCGCGTGCCGAAGGGCTACGACCGCGAGGCTGTGGTCGCCGACCTCGCTCAGCGCGGCATCACCTCGAAGGCGTATCTGCCGTGCATCCACCTGATGCCGCACTACCGCGAGCGGTTCGGCTTCAAGGGCGGCGAATTTCCCGTTGCTGAGGATGTCGCCGAGCGCTCGCTGGCGCTGCCATTCTTCCCCGCTATGACGGACGATCAGATCGAGACCGTGTGCGAGGCGGTTGCTGAGGCGCTCGGCGCGAGCGACTGGACCTAGCGATGCCCGCGCACGGAGACACGCTGGTCGACACGGCGGCCGAGATCGAGAGCCTCACCGCGCTTCGCGAGGCCACGGGTGAGGTCGATGGCGTCATGGAGCGCCACACCCTGCGCTGCTTCCTCCTCTGCCGGCTCCTCGCCGACAAGCACAACGCCGACCTCGACCGCGAGGTGATGCTGTGCGCATCGATCCTCCACGACATCGGCCTGTATGACGCGGTGTCCGAGGGCGGCGTCTACACCGACGAGGGCGGCGAGTTCGCCCGCAAGCTCGGCCTCGAGCACGGGTGGGACGAGCGCCGCGCCGACCTCTGCGCGACGGCGTGCGCGAACCACCACGCGGTGCGCTCGCAGTGGGAGCAGGGCGCCGAGGTCGAGGTGCTCCGCCTCGCCGACCGCATCGAGGTCTTCGGTGGCATTCCGAAGGGCGGCCTCGGCCGCGATCAGATCAAGGGCGTGTTCGACGACGTGCCGCGCGACGGCTTCTACGGCGGGCTCGTCCACGTCGTCTGGCCCAACCTGCGCACCCGCCCGCTCAAGACCCTCCGGATCTTCAACCGCTGATGGGGCGCCTCGACCAACCTCAGGACCCGCTGTTCAGGCGGATCAACACGTCCGTCGGCTTCGACCGGCGGCTGTGGCCGCACGACATCACCGGCTCGATCGCGCATGCGCGAGCGCTGAACCGCGCCGGGAGTGCTCACGGACGAGGAGCTGGACGAGATGGTCCGCGGACTCGAGCAGGTGAGCGACGAGCTCTCGACCGAGACGTTCGATTTCAAGGAAGACGACGAGGACATCCACATGGCGGTCGAGCGGCGCTGACCGAGATCGTCGGACCGCTTGGGGGAAAGCTCCACACCGGCCGTTCCCGCAACGACCAGGTGGCGACCGACCTGGCACTTTTCGTCTCGCTCCACGCCGAGCGAGCGGTCGAGCGGGTCGCGGCGCTGATGGCGACTCTGGTCGACGTCGCCGAGCGCCACGCCGACTGGCCGATGCCCGGCTACACGCACCTCCAGCGCGCGCAGCCCGTCTATCTGGCGCATCACCTCCTGGCCTACTTCTGGATGCTCCGTCGCGACGCGCGGCGCTTCGAGGCGGCACGTGCCGCCGCGCTCGCCGAGATGCCGCTCGGATCGGGCGCGCTCGCCGGGCTCAACTGGGACCTCGACCGCGACGCGACCGCTGCCGATCTGGGCTTCGACGCGATCGCGCCCAACTCGATCGACGCGGTGTCCAACCGCGACGCCGCCCTCGATTACCTGAGCGCCGCGGCGATCTGCGCGACGCACCTCTCGCGCCTGGGGTCGGAGCTGGTGATCTGGTCGAGCCAGGAGTTCGGCTTCTGCGAGCCCGCCGACGACTTCGCCTCCGGCTCCTCGATCATGCCGCAGAAGAAGAACCCGGACGCGGCCGAGCTCCTGCGCGGCAAGGCGCCGCGGGTCGCGGCGTCGTTCGCGACTCTTGATCGGCGTGCTCCACGCGCTGCCGCTGGCCTACGCCAAGGACCTCCAGGAGGACAAGGAGGCGCTGTTCGACGCGGTGGACACGATCGAGACCTGCCTCGAGGCGGCGGAGCGGATGCTGTCCGGCCTGACGTTCGATCGCGAGCGCCTGGCCGCCGCCGCCGCCGACGAGATGCTCGCCGCTACAGACGTCGCCGACCTGTTGGTGCGGCGCGGGATGCCGTTCCGCGAGGCGCATGGCGTGATCGGCGGCCTGGTGCGAAAGGCGGTCGAGTCGGGCCGCTCGCTGTCCGAGCTGACGCGCGAGGAGATCGCGGCGGAGTCGGAGCTTCTGGACGACGAGTACTACGACGTGCTCGCGGGCGAGGCGTGGCTGGAGTCGAAGGTCTCCGCCGGCGGGACGGCGTCGGCGCGGGTCGCCGAGCAGATCGCAGCAGCGCGCGACGCGCTGGCCGAGCTGCCGGGCGAGTGACGGAGCCGGGAGCCGAGCTCGGGGTCGAGTTCTACGACCGGCCCGTTGTGGAGGTCGCGCGCGATCTGGTGGGGTGCAGCCTCACGGTCGACGGCGTGGGCGGGATCATCACCGAGACGGAGGCCTACCACGTCTCCGAGCCGGCCTGTCACGCGTACGTCGGGCTGACCGACCGGACGGCGCCGCTCTTCGGGCCGCCTGGGCACGCGTACGTCTATTTCTCCTACGGCGTCCACAGCTTGCTGAACGCGGTGGCCGAGCCCGAGGGCGAGGCGGCGGCAGTCTTGATTCGGGCGCTTGAGCCCCGGTGGGGGCTGGAGACGATGCGGAAGCGCCGCGGCTTGGAGGAAGAGCGGCTCTTGTGCGCAGGGCCGGGACGGCTCACGCAGGCGCTGAGCGTGGGGCTCGAGCACAACACTGCGAAGCTCACCGCGAAGCCGTTCGAGGTCCGGGCACGGGGCGAGGACTGGGATTCAGACGTGGTCGGAGTCGCGCCGCGGATCGGCATCACGCGGGCGGTGGAGCTCGAGTGGCGCTTCTGCGCTGTGGGGAGCCGCTACCTCTCGCGGCCGATTCCGGCGCGCCGCTAAGCGAACGTCCTTCACCTACCCCTATAGGGGTAGCTCACGGACGTTCGCCCCCGGTCGAGCGTTTAACCGCGGTGGCTGCGCGGGCGGCCGCGCTCGCGACCCCTCTCGGGCGCGACGGCGCCCTCTTCCTCCGGCACGACCTCTTCCTCCGGCACGACCTCTTCCTCGGGCACGACCTCTTCCTCGGGCACGACCGGCGTCTCCGGAACGACTGGCGTGGTGGGGACGGTCTCTTCGACGATCGGCGCGGTCTCGGTCTCCTCCTCTTCGAAGACGGAGAGGTACGCGTTCACGACGTCGGCGAAGATCAGGGCGGGGATGGTGCCGCCATCGACGGGTGCGCCGCCGAACTCGGTCTCCATCGGCTGGCGCGAATCGGCGTGACCGACCCAGACGCAGGCGGTGATGTCCGGGGTGGCGCCGCAGAACCAGGCGTCGCCGTTGTCGTCGGTCGTGCCCGTCTTGCCCCAAGTGGGCTCGCCCGTCTGGGCGCGCTCGCCGGTACCGGAAGTGACGACGCTCGTAAGGGTGGAGACAGCCGTCGCAGCGCTCTCGGGCGAGATGACCTGGTCGCGGATCGACTCGTTGATCCCGCTGTTGCCGTCCTTGTCCTCGACGGGCTCGGTGTCGTCCTCTGACGGATCGCCGTCGAAGACGCCCGCGATCGCGACGGGGCCGCCCTTCGATGAGGCCATGGTGCCGGAGACACGATCGCCGTCTTCCTCGATCGTGTTGTAGGCGTGGGCCATCTCGAGGGGCGTGACGACCTGCGAGCCCAGGATCATGGAGGGCGGGTAGCCGGAGAACTCGGAGTCCTTGAGCGAGAACTCGAGGGGCCTGCCCTTCTCGTCGTAGGCGCGCAGGTCGCTTCTGATTCCGAGGCCCGAGGCGGTGTCCGCGATGTCCTTGAGGCCGACAGCGGTTCCGAGTTGCGAGTAGACGGAGTTATCAGAGAAGGTGGTGCCGGTGTAAAGGGAGATGGGACCGCGGTAAGTGTCGGCGTAGTTGTTCACCTCGAAGAGGTCGTTGAGCGTCTCGGTCGTCCCGTCCTTCTTGAGCCTCTTCACCTCGAAGGGGATGTCGATCTGCATGGAGTTGAAGACCTCGTCCGTGGAGTGGCCCTCCTCCAAGCCGGTTACGAGGGTCATCGGCTTGAACGACGAGCCGGACTGGCGCAGGCCGTTGGTGGCGAGGTTGAAGGGCTCATTGGCGTAGTCGTCGCCGCCGACCATGGCCAGGACGCCCGCCGTCTCGTTGTCGAGGACGACGACGGAGGAGTCGAGGCCGACGCCGTCGACACGTGACGAGACGAGGGCCTCGACCTGCTGCTGGAGCTCGAGATCCAGGGTGGATTTGACGACGAGGCCGCCGCCGAAGGCCTCGCCGGCGCCGTACTTGTCGACGAGCTGCTGGCGGAGCCAGGAGGTGAAGTATGGGGCGATGGAATCGTCGGACGGGGGCTCGATCTCGAAGGAGGACGGAAGCTCCTCGCTCGAGTAGTCCGCGTACTCCTCCTCGGTGATGTAGCCCTCGTCCCGCATGCTCGCGAGAACGAGGTTCCGCCTGTCCTCGGCGACCTGGGACTCCTCCTGCTGCTCCGCGCGGTCCTTGGCGATGAGGCGCGGCGGTGAGTAGACGTCGGGGGACGCGATGATCCCGGCCAGCATGGCGGCCTCCCATGGAAGGAGCTCGGAGGCGCAGGTGGGCTGGCCCTCGTCGCCGCAGCCCGGATGCGCGGAGCCGAAGTAGGTCTTGGCTGCAGCCTCGATGCCGTAGGCCCCCTCGCCGAAGTAGATCGAGTTGAGGTACTCGGTGATGATCTTGTCCTTGGTCCAGTGGCGCTCGAGCTGATAGGCGAGCGCGGCCTCGCGGAGCTTCTGGAAGACGGTGCGGTCCTCCTGCGCAGCAAGAGCGTTCTTGACGAACTGCTGGGTGATGGTGGATGCGCCCTGCTCGGCCGAGCCGGCGAGGACGTCCTGGTAGAGCGCGCGGGCGATGCCCTGGTAGTCGACGCCGCGGTGCTCGTAGAAGCGGCGGTCCTCGATCGCCACGACGGCTTCCTTCATAACGGGGGCGATCTCGTCGGACTCGACCAGGACGCGGCCTTCGTTGTTGGTGAGCGTTGCGAGCCTGGTGCCGGTGCGGTCGGTGATGATCGAGTTCTCGGCGCGCTCGAACTGGGCGCGGTTCTCGAGCGCCGGAAGGTCGCCCGCCACCGCCGTCATGATGCCGAAGACCCAACTGACCAGAGCGAGGAGAGCAAGGCCCATGAAGACGAGAGCGGCGCGGAGCTTTTTCAGGCGCGGTTTGGTGCGCTGCTCCTCGGCGCCGTTGTCGCCGTTTCCGCCTCCTCCGCCCGGGAGTACGCGCAGGCGGCGGCGCGGCCCATCGCCGTTCCCGTTGCCGCCGTCGCCGTTCGAGGATGCGTCCCGCACCGGCGGTTCGCCGTTGCGCTCACGCATGCGGTCCATGGCCCGCTCGCGTGCGGAAGGTCCCCTGGTTGCGCGGCGCTCGAGGCGCGCCTGGGCGCGCTCCTTGCGTCGTTCGTTGAAGCCCATCGACTATCGAAAGTAGCATTGGCAGCCATGGGAGAAGCCGGGTCCGAGGGTGAGGAAGCGCTTGCGCGCGTGCTTCGCGGCGCGGTCGACGCCTTGCCTGCGGGACGCCTGGCGGAGCAGCTCGAGAGCGGCAAGGAGCTCCGCGTCAAGTTCGGGATGGACCCCACCTCGCCCGACATCCACCTGGGCCACACGGTGGTTTTGCAGAAGCTCCGCACCTTTCAGGACCTGGGCCATACGGTCGTCCTGATCGTCGGCGACTACACGGCGCGGGTGGGGGACCCGTCGGGGCGGAGCGATATTCGGCCGGAGCTGAGCCCCGAGGAGATCGAGGCGAACGCGCTCACCTATCAGGAGCAGGCGTTCAAGGTGTTGGACCGCGAGCGCACCGAGGTTCGCCACAACTCCGAGTGGCTCGAGATGCCGAGCGGGCAGTTCTTCGACCTCGTCCGGAGGTTTACGGTTGCGCGCCTTTTGGAGCGCGACGACTTCCAAAAGAGGATGGAGGCGCAGGAGGGGATCTCGACGCTCGAGCTCCTTTATCCAGTGCTCCAGGGGTATGACTCGGTGGCGGTCGAGGCGGACATCGAGATGGGGGGCTCGGACCAGAGGTTCAACCTGCTGTTCGCCCGCGATGTGCAGATCGCGTTCGGCCAGGCGCCGCAGTCGATTCTCACCATGCCGATCCTGGTGGGGACGTACGGCGTACGCAAGATGTCGAAGTCTTATGACAACTACGTAGGGGTCACTGACGAGCCGGCGGACATGTTCGGGAAGCTGATGAGCGTCCCCGACGACGTGATGGCCGAGTACTACCTGTTGCTGCTGGGTCGCGAGCTCGATCCCAGCGCCCATCCCAATGAGGCGAAGCGAGCGATGGCGCGCGAGTTGGTCGCGCGGTTCCACTCCGAAGAGGAGGGGGCGGCCGCAGAGGCGCGCTTTGACTCGGTGCACAAGCACGGCGAGGTGCCCGACGACATCCCCGAGGTGGAGCTCGGTGGGGAGGACCCGGTGCACCTGCCCGCGCTGTTGTCGCGCGCGTTTGGGGTGTCCTCGAGCGAGGCACGGCGCCTGATCACGCAGGGTGGCGTGAAGGTTGAGGGAGAGGCCGTGGCGGCTGACGTCCTGGATGTGCCGGCCGACGACCTACGCCGGCGCGTCATCCAGCTCGGGAAGCGCCGCTTCGCACGCCTGATCTGAGGCTGGGTGTCATGCGTGGGCCATGCCCGCGGCGCCCTTGAACAACGATCTGAGCAGCGCTATACTCCGCTGCCGCTTCCGAGCGGTCCGCCGTTCGTGCAGATTCCCTGTGCGCGCGGTGAGCGGTGTTTGAAAACTGAGCAGCGCGCAACAGGATCCCAAATCCTGTTGTGTCCAGGTTCGACCTGCCCATCATGCATGGGCAGACTGAATCAGAAACCCGTCATACGGGTCTCCTTGTGTATAGGAGGCCGCGAGATGTATGACAGGCTCAAAGTGAATTCGCAATTTTTCACGGAGAGTTTGATCCTGGCTCAGGACGAACGCTGGCGGCGTGCCTAACACATGCAAGTTGAGCGACGAACCAGGGCTTGCCCTGGGGCAAAGCAGCGAACGGGTGAGTAACACGTGGATAACGTACCCCGATAACCGGGACAACCCGAGGAAACTCGAGCTAATACCGGATGTGCTTACTACACATCAGTGAAGTAAGTAAAGGAAGCTTCGGCCTCCGTATTGGGAGCGGTCCGCGGCCCATTAGCTAGTTGGTGAGGTAACGGCTCACCAAGGCAACGATGGGTAGCTGGTCTGAGAGGACGATCAGCCACACTGGGACTGAGACACGGCCCAGACTCCTACGGGAGGCAGCAGTGGGGAATCTTGCGCAATGCGCGAAAGCGTGACGCAGCAACGCCGCGTGGGGGAAGAAGGTTTTCGGATTGTAAACCCCTTTCAGGAAGGACGAAGGTTCGGCAGTGAATAGCTGACCGGACTGACGGTACTTCCACAAGAAGGTCCGGCTAACTACGTGCCAGCAGCCGCGGTAATACGTAGGGACCAAGCGTTGTCCGGAATCATTGGGCGTAAAGCGCGCGTAGGCGGCCCGGTAAGTCCGTTGTAAAAGTCGAAGGCTCAACCTTCGAAAGCCGATGGATACTGCCGGGCTAGAGTACGGAAGAGGCGAGTAGAATTCCTGGTGTAGCGGTGGAATGCGCAGATATCAGGAGGAATACCCATAGCGAAGGCAGCTCGCTGGGACGTTACTGACGCTGAGGCGCGAAAGCGTGGGGAGCGAACAGGATTAGATACCCTGGTAGTCCACGCCGTAAACGATGGGCACTAGGTGTGGGAGGTGTCGACTCCTCCCGTGCCGACGCTAACGCATTAAGTGCCCCGCCTGGGGAGTACGGCCGCAAGGCTAAAACTCAAAGGAATTGACGGGGACCCGCACAAGCAGCGGAGCATGTGGTTTAATTCGACGC
>CAVRWX010000018.1:302500-669472 GCA_963725035.1 uncultured bacterium
CGCCTCAGCTGAGAAAGCTCACTGCCCTCATCTCGGCTGCGGTGGCGGTCCGCGCTTTCGGAGCCTTCGAGCGCACCACCAAGGGCATCCTCGGCGCCGGCCTCGCGCTCCTTGCCGAGCGCGAGATCCGCGGCTCCGACGTCCCCGGGGCGAACGACAACGCCTCAGGCGTCGCGGTTGCGACGGCGCTTGCGCGCGAGCTCGCTTCTGCGCCGCTCGAGACGACCCGGGTCGTCTTCCTCGCCACCGGCTGCGAGGAGTCCGGGACCGGCGGCATGCGCGCTTTTCTCGACGCGCACCGCGGGGAATGGGAGGACTGGCTGTTCCTCAACCTCGACGGAGTCGGGGCGCCCGCCACCCTCCGCTACCTCCCGCGGGAGGGAATGCTCCGCATCCTTGACGCCGACCCCGGCCTCATCCGCGTCTGCGAGGAGACCGCCCGGAATCACCCTGAGCTGGGGCTTCACGTCGCCAATGTCCTCGCCGGGCTCACCTACGACGCCACTCCCGTCATGGCCCGCGGTGGGCGCGCCATCACCCTCAGCGTCCAGGACCGCACGATCCCGAACTATCACACGGCGCAGGATGTCCCGGAGAATCTCGACGGCGACGTCCTGGCCAGGGCGCTCGATACGACGCGGCTGGTCGCGGCCGCGATCGACGGGGGAGACGCGGACCGCTAAGCGTGGTTGCGCTCGAGGCGCGAGCTCACGCGCTGCGGTCCACACTGACTTCCGCGGCGAGTCGTCGCGATTGCCTCCCAGGCGGCCCGGCGGCCGTCCAGTTCGCAACGCTCGCCGGCGCAAGTCGCCTCAGCCCCTTCGAGGGGCTCAAGTCCAAACTCGCCGAGTGTGGCGAAGTCGACGACGAGGTCAATGGTGTCCATCAGGCGGTTCCTGATCGGTGTCTTTGATTCGAACATGGGTTCGGCACTATGAGGACGCTCCCGGACGGAGCGCGGGTGCTGCAAGATCGCTTGCACGAGTCGCCGCAAACCGCTTGGACAAGCCATCTCAGCCTCTGCCGCCGAAGCTCTGCGCCGCAGGGGCAACAGCGGCCAGCGCTCCAGCAGCCGCCACCCGTGCCGGCTCGACCGGCTCGGCGTCGCGGCCCGTCTCGCGCACCGGATCCGGTTCGATCGTGCGCACCTCCGCCTGCGGCTCGCCCGGCATGGACAGGGGCTTGACGCTCTTCGCCAGGACGTTGATCACCTTCCCGCGGCGCTCCAGCCGCCCTTCCACCCGCACGTAAGCCGCTGTGCGTACTGCCAGGCGACACTCCGTGTAGACGGGCGGCGGCACGATCACGTTCGCCACTCCCGTCTCGTCCTCGAGCAGCATGAACACGATCCCCTTCGCCGTTCCCGGCCGCTGGCGCGCCACCACGACGCCCGCGATCTCCAGCGAGCGCCGGTCGGGCAGGACCGCCAGGTCGGAATTGGGAACAACGCCGTCCAGTTCGTCGCGAAGGAGCGCCACCGGATGCGTCCCGAGCGTCATGCCGGTCGAGGCGTAGTCCGCCACCGCCACCTCCCAGTCGTCGAGCTCGCGCAGCTCGGGAGCGTCGGGAAGCGGGAGTGGGAGGGAGAGCTGCCCCCGCGGGCCCGCCCCCGAGGCGACGCCCAATCGCCACAGGGCGATCCGCCGCGCCTCGCGCCTCGCGCCTTCGGAATCCGGCTCGATCGACTCGCACGCGCCGGCCCACGCAAGGCGCCCCAGCGCTTCGTCGCGGATCCCCGCCCGCGACGCCAGCTCAGCCAGGCTGCTGAAGCGCCCAGAGCGCTCCCGCTCTGAGACCACGGCGGTCGCGTCGTCCTTGCGCAGGCCGTTCACATATCCCAGGCCGATCTGCACCACGAGGTCCTCGTCACCCTCGCCGACGCGCTCGACCCTGCAGTCCACGCCGCTTCGGTTCACGTCGGGCTTTAAGAGCTCGATCCCGCGGCGCTGTGCCTCATGCACCAGCGCGTCGGGCGGGTAGAAGCCCATCGGCTGCTCGTTCAGGAGCGCACACAGGAACTCGGGACCGCGGTGCACCCGCAGCCACGTCGACTGGTAGGCGAGGAGCCCGAACGCCGCCGCATGTGACTTCGGAAAGCCGAAGCCGGAGAAGCCGCGAATCTGCTCGAAGACGCGCGCCGCCGTCTCGCGTGGCACGCCGTTCGCCACCGCACCGTCGACGAAGCGCACGGCGTACGCGGCCATCGCCTCGTCGGAGCGCTTGCGGCTCATCGCGCGGCGCAGCCCTTCCGCCTCGCCCGCCGAGAAGCCGGCGAGCGCCATCGCCACCTGGATCACCTGGTCCTGGAAGACGATCGCCCCCAGCGTGTCGGAGAGAATCGGCTCGAGCGCCGGGTGCTCGTAGGGGATGGCGTAGTCCGGATCCTCGCGAAGGCGCGCCTTGCGATCGAGGTACGGGTGGACGGCGCCGCCCTGGATCGGCCCCGGGCGCACCAAGGCCACCTGCACCGTCAGATCGTCCAGGCTCTCCGGCAGGCTGCGCGGCAGCATCTGCATCTGCGCCCTCGACTCGATCTGAAAGACGCCCGTCGTCTCGGCGTTGCGGATCGCGTCGTACACCTCGGGATCGTCCAGGCGGATGCGCGACAGGTCGAGGCGCTCGTTTCGCGTCCGCGCGACCTCGTCCACGCATCTCTCGACCGCCGAGAGCATCCCCAGCCCCAGGAGGTCGATCTTCAAAAAGCCTGCATCCGCGCATGAATCCTTGTCCCACATGACGATCTGGCGACCCTCCATCGCCGCCGGCACGATCGGGCAGAGCTCGTTCAGGGGACGAGTCGCAAGGACCATCCCGCCCGAGTGCTGAGAGGCGTGGCGCGGCAGCCCCCACGCCTCGCGCACCAAACGCACGAGTGCCTTCCAGCGCGTCGAATCCGCCCGCTTGCCGCCAACCGCGACCTCGACGTCCGACTCGAAGTTCTCGCCCGCCCAGCCGTCCACCGAGCGCGCCACCCGCTCGATCTCGGTCGGCGGCAGCCCCAGAGCCTTCCCCAGTTCCCGCACCGCGCCCTTGACGCGAAAGGTCGGGAACGCGCACACCAGCGCCGAGCGCTCCGGCCCGTAGCGCTGGTGGATGCGGGGGATCAGCTGCTCGCGCACGTCGCGGGGGAAGTCCAGGTCGATGTCCGGCACGTCGGTCAGCTCCTCGTTGAGGAATCGGCCCAGGAAGAGCCCCGCGCGCACCGGATCCACATGCGAGAGCCCCGTGAGGTAACAGACGACCGAGCTCACGCTCGAGCCCCGTCCGCGCCCCGGCGGCAAAACGCCCCGCGCGGAGTCGGGGCCGCGCACCTCGCGCGCCACCTCCCGCGCCAGCTCGAGCAGGTCGGCGTGGAGCGTGAAGAAGCCCGACAGGCGCAGCTTGCGGATCACCCGCAGCTCGTCCTCCAGGCGCCGCTTCGCCTCGCGCCGCTCGGGCGTGCCGGCGTAGCGCCCCTCGAAGCGCGCCGCGCACAGCTCCGCCAGCTCGCGGTCGGCGTCCTCGTCCTCGGCGCCCGGGTAGCGGTAGCCGTGGTCGGAGAGGAGGTTGAAGCGAAGCCGCTCGGCCAGGCGCCCTGACTCCGCCACCGCGCCGGGATAGTCGGCAAAGCGCTGAGCCATCTCTGCGGGCGGGCGGAGCACGGAGCGCGAGTTGCCTCGCCGGAGCGCCCCCGTCTCATCGAGCGACCCGCCCAGCCGGATCGCCACCAGCGCATCCTGGAGCGCCGCCCGCGACGGATCGTGCGCGTGGACGTTGCCCGTGGCAACGCACAGCACCCCCAGGCGCTCGGCCAAGCCCGCGAGCCAGCGGTTGCGCGCCATGTCGTGTCGCCACAGGGGGCGCTGGAGCTCAACCCGGAACGCGTCGCGCCCGAACGCGCGAACCAGCCGCTCGCCCAGCGCCACGGCCGAGGCCGAGTCGGCGCCGCTGGGCATGCCTCCGGCGCGCTCGAAGATGCCGGCCAGCGCGCCGTCGCGAGCGCAGCCGGAGAGGCACACGAGGCCTTCGGTGCGCTGTTCGAGGGACGCAAGGGGCAGTAAAGGGGGGAGGGCATCCCGGCGCGTCGTGCCAGCCCGCGGCGCCGCACCTTCGCCGAGAGGTGGAATTCCCTCCATATACGTGGAAATTCCTACTCTCGGCGTTTCGTTGGCGCCAGCTGGGCCGCGCGTGTGGGCGTGCGCCTCCGTGAGGAGCAGGCAGAGGTTGCGCCAGCCCGTGGCCGACTCGACCAGGAGCGTCAGGTGGAACGAGGTGCCAGGCACCGTGCCTGGCACCGGGGGCGCCACGGTTACCTCCGCGCCCACGATTGGCCGCACTCCCAGCGGCTGGCAGGCCGAGGCGAACTCCATTGCGCCCCAGACGCCGTCGTGGTCGGTGATCGCTAGCGCCTCGTGGCCCTGAGCGGCGGCGGCCGCCGCGAGGTCGTCGGGCGAGGAGGCGCCGTCGAGGAACGAGAAGCCCGAGTGGCAGTGAAGTTCGACGTAACCCATGAGCAGCCTCAGCCGCGAGGGCAGCAGGTTTCGGTAACTGTCTCGCTCATGCCCGCTGGCGGAACCAGCCCTTCTGGTCGTGGAACACGACCTCGCAGCGCCCGTCCGAGAGCGCCAGCTCGAAGTAGTGGCGGCGGATCGGCTCGGGAGTCCACCAGCGATCCTCGACCAGCCACTCCTCGCGCACCCCCTCGACCGCCGTCCCCTCAGCCGCGACGGGCCGCCCGCGCTCGTCCACGCGCACCCGCGCGGGCTTCGGCGCGTAGAGGAGGACGGTCATCGCGCTGCCCGTTTCTGAGCCGCTGCGTCCTCGGGGAACGGGGTGAGCGTCGCCCAGCGCTCGGGAACGTCGGCGCCCGGATCCACCTCCAGCACGCGAAGGACCGCGCCCCGGCCGGCAGCTGCGCGCGCGTGGCGCACCGCCTCGGCGACCCGGCCGCGGCGCTCCTCGTTCTCGTCGGCCTGGAGCGTTGGCTGGCGCGGGGGAGCCTCGCCCAGCTCCAGGGCGCGAAGCGCCAGCTTGTGCGCGGGCGCGGGAAGCGCCTCCAGCTTCGGCTTGAGGACGAGGAGCAGGCGCTCACGGTTGGCGGTCGCCTGGCGGGTGGGCGCCTCGATCCGCCAACCGCCGCCGCCGGCCAGGCGCGCCTCGATCCGAAGGCGCCTGAAGCTCCGTCCGCGGCGAAGCGGGTTCGCCAGGAGGCGGTCGACCAGGAGCTCGAGCGCACGGTCGAGCTGCCCCGCCGTAGCGGCGTCGTGGAGCTCGATCTCCTCGCGGAGCTCGGCCCGCGGCTGACGGGGGCGAAGCGGCTCCTCGGCTCCACGCGCCATCCCCAGCGCGCGCAGCCCGGGATCGCCGAAGCGGTCTGCCACGGCATCGGAGGGAAGGGAGGCCAGCTCGCCCAGAGTCCGCACTCCCAGTCGCTCCAGCGTGTCCACCAGGTTGACGCCCGTCCACTCGTCGCCCATCCGCTCGCGAAGGACGCCGACCTCGAGCGCCGCCAGGAACAGCCGCGCCTCGCGCTCAGAGACGATCACGGCGCGCCGCCGCGGTCGCGAGCGGAGGGCCGCCGCCAGCGCGCACAGGCGCGTGGGCCCCGCGCCAAGGCGCACGCCCTGCCCCAGAAGGCGCCGAGCGCGCTCGAGCGCCCGCTCCGGCCGCCCCCACAGCGCCCGTAGGCCGTCCAGGCCGAAGAACGCCTCGCCCGGGCGGCGCGACTCGACCGCCGCGCCGATCCCCTCGAGCGTCGCAAGCGACTCCTCCCACGCCTCCTCGGCGCGCTGCGGGTCGGCCGGCACCAGCGCCAGAGTGGGGCAGCGCCCCAGCGCCTCGCCCAGCCGCATTCCCGCCACGACACCAAAAGCCTCCGCCGCTCCCGACGCGTCGCCAATCACCTGCACGCCACCCGGCTCGGGAGCGATCGCCACCGGCCGCGCCATCATCTCCCGCCGCCCGGCGAGCGCAGCACGAAGCTCGAAGCGAGGGATAAGGGCACAAGCGACCATACGAACACATGTTCGCACACGTGTCAAGGCCGGAGGTGAACCGAATCAAGGCGCCGCCAGCGATACTCAGGGCATGTCCCGGCGCTTCGTAGCCATCCCCTTTATTGCCGCCGTTATCGCCATCTCATCGTGTGGAGGCGATGGCGGACAGCCGGCCACCTCCGAGTCGGATGAGCCCACCGCCGACCTAGAGGGCCCCGAAGAAGACGTCGAGCTAATCCGCTCCTGGGCCGAAGCGCTGACGGAGAGCGACATCGAAGCCGCCGCCGAGTTCTTCGCGATCCCGTCCGTCGCCGAGAACGGGCTCTCCTACGACATCGAGACCGTTGAGGACGCCCGCTTCTTCAACGATTCACTCCCATGCGGAGCCACCCTGGAGGAGACGAGCGTCGAGGGCAGGTTCATCACCGCCACCTTCGAGTTGACCGAGCGACCAGGCCAGGGGCCCTGTCCAGGCAGCGGAAATCTCGCTCAGACCAGCTTCGTGATCGAGGACGGAGCGATCGTCGAGTGGCGCCGAGTGGCCCTGCCGGGCGAGCAGGACTCCGGGCAAACGACGTAGCAACACACCCTTCTTAACCCGGAAACAGGCATCTAGCGGCCTCGCTCTGATAGAAGTGGGGGCACGGGGAAGAGGAACCCGTGTGTCTCAAACCAAGGAGAATTAATGCATAGGCTTAGGTTGGTTTCGACCGCCGCTGCCATCGTTGCGCTTTCGTTCGGAGTCGCCGCCTGTGGCGACGACGATGACGAGGGCGACAGCGGTGGAACCGGCGAGGACGTATCGGACGCGTCGTTTGACCTGAACGTGGGAGTCCTGTCTCCCCAGACCGGTGGCCTCAGCGCGTTCGCACCCGCGGGCGACAAGGCTGCGGGTATCGCGGTCGAGCAGATCACTGCCGCACTCGAGGAAGCTGGTGCCGACGGCATCACGATCGAAGCGAACATAGAGGACTCCCAGACCGAGCCTGCCGCTGCGCAGTCCGCAGCGAACAAGCTCATCTCCGGGCGGTTCCAACTGCCTGGTCGGTCCATGGTCGTCCGATGAGACCGTTCCGGTCGGCCGCTCAGTGGCTGCCCGCGAGCAGATCCCGCTGATCTCGCCGTCCGCGACCAGCCCGGCGATCTCGGAGCTCCCCGACGACGGATACGTGTTCCGCACGGCCCCGTCCGACGCGCTCCAGGGTCAGGTGATCGCCGACGTCATGGAAGAAGAGGTCAGTACCGACTCCGTCGTCTCCGTCGCGGCGCGTAACGACGCCTACGGCGAAGGCATCGCAACCGAGTTCACGGCGGCGTGGGAGGAGAAGGGCGGAACCGTCACGGACGGCTCCCCGGTGCTCTACGACGTGGAGCTCTCCTCGTACAACTCCGAGGCCGAGTCGATCGTTGCCGACAGCCCGGATGCGTACGTGATCATCGATTTCGAGGAGCCCTACAACGAGATGGGCGCCGCGCTCGCGCGGACCGGCGATTTCGATGCGTCGACGATGTACACGGCTGACGGACTCGCGTTCGAGGACGGCATCCCGGACTCGATCGCAGCTGATTCCCTCTACGGCGCCAACGGCACACGCCCGGCGACGCCCGAGAGCGATGTCGGCTACCGAGTTCGACTCCCTCTTCACCGATGCCGATCCGGCTGACGTGAAGCGGAACTCGTTCGATTCCCAGAACTTCGACGCTGTGACGCTTTGCGCGCTCGCGGCTGTCGCTGCTGGTTCGAACGAGGGTGCGGACATCGCCGAGCAGATCCAGGCGGTGGCTTCGGCCCCAGGTGACAAGTACGACTTCACCACGATGGCCGATGCCATCACGGCCCTCCAGGCCGGTGAAGACATCGACTTCGAGGGCGTGTCCGGAAACATGGACCTCGATGACAACGGTGACCCGACTGTCGGTACGTACGACGTATACGCGTACGACGACAAGGGTGCGTTCTCGGTCTCAGACCAGGTCGAGAAGGAGGCGGGCGAGTAGCCCTCACTCCAACGTCTCGTAAGAGAGCGGCGCGGTGCCTTCGGGCGCCGCGCCGTTTCTCGTTTAGGGGGACCGAGGTGCCAGGCACCTGCGGAGCCAGGCACCAGGCTAGGGCTGCTCGTCCGCCTCGGCGGCGTCGACCCGGCCGGCGCCGCCGCCCAGGTAGAGCTCAGCGACCTTCGGGTCTGCGACCAGCTCGGGACCAGGCCCGGTGAACTTGTTCGTCGCCAAGGTCCAGGACGTAGCCGCGATGGCTCAGGGTGAGCGCGCGGCGAGCGTTCTGCTCGACCATCAGGATCGTCACGCCCGCCGCGTTCACCTCGAGCACCTTCTCGAAGACGGCGTCGACGAACGCGGGGGCGAGCCCGGCGGACGGCTCGTCCAGCAGCAGGATCTCGGGGCCCGGCATGAGCGCGCGGCCCATGGCGACCATCTGGCGCTCGCCTCCCGACATCGTTCCCGCCGCTTGGCGCCGGCGCTCCTCGAGGCGCGGGAAGAGGCCGAACATTCGCTCCATGCGCTCCTCGACGGTTCCCTCGCCGCCCGCAATCGCGCCCAGCTCCAGGTTCTCTTGGACCGTGAGACTCGGGAAGACGTTGTCGAGCTGCGGCACATAGGAGACGCCGGCCCGCGTCACCGAATGGGGGGCGAGGCCCGTGATGTCGTTGTCGTGAAGGGATATCGAGCCTGTACGGGGCGGAACGAGGCCAAAGATCGACTTCATGAGGGTGGACTTGCCCGCGCCGTTCGGGCCGACGATCGTCACGATCTCGCCGTCATAGACCTCGAGATCGACGCCGTTCAGAATGTCCACCTCGGGTGTGTAGCCCGCGACCACGCCCGACACCTTGAGGACGGGGTTCCTCTGGGACGAGTGTGCTTGGGAGCCGGCTTCACTCATCGCGAAGCTCCTTGGCCTTCTCGAGCTCTTCGGCCTGCGCCTCGCCCATGCCGAGGTAGGCGTCGATCACCTTCTGGTCGGCGCGGATCTCTGCGGGAGGTCCGTGGGCGATGACCTTGCCGAGCGCCATCACGACGACTTCGTCGGAATGGTTCATGACAACGTCCATGTCGTGCTCGACGAAGAGGAACGTGACGCCCTCTTCGGTACGAAGCCGCTCCATGTGTTCCAGAAGGCGGCGGCCGAGCGTCGGGTTGATCCCGGCCATCGGCTCGTCGAGGAGCACCATGCGTGGCTGCGTCATCAGGGCGCGCGCCAGCTCGAGCAGCTTGCGCTGGCCGCCGGAGAGCGTGCCGGCATAGTCGTCCGCCTTCGTGTGGAGGTTGAAGGTCTCGAGCAGCGCGTGTGCGCGCTCCTCGGCGTCCTTCTCCCGCGCACGGGAGGCCAAGGGGCGGCCGAAGAGGGTGGGGAGGTGCTCGCCGGGATGATGCGAAGTCGCGAGCAGCATGTTGTCAATTACCGGCATCGCGGCGAGCGCCTTTGTGATCTGGAATGTACGAACCATGCCCAGGCGGGCGATCGTGTATGGGGCCTTGCGGAAGATCGAGCGATCCTCGTAGGTGATCGACCCGGCGTCCGGCTTGTAGAACCCTGTGACGAGGTTGAACAACGTCGTCTTGCCTGCTCCGTTGGGGCCGATCAAGGCGGTGATCGAGCCGTCGCGCACCGAAAAGGTCGCGCCGTTCACGGCGTGGATGCCGCCGAAGCTCTTGTAGACGTCGCGGATCACGAGCGCCTGCTGCTTCTGGTGGGACTGCGCCTCGAGGGCGTCTGCGGCGTCAGTCACCGAGCACCATCTCCTCCTTCTTTCCAAACGCGCCCTGCGGGCGGAACGCCATCAGCAAGATCAGGACCAACCCGACGAGGACGAAGCGCAGGGCAGCGTCCTTGTCCTCCGAGAATGGAAGATCGGCAAACCTCATGCCCTCGAGGACGAACCACAAGATGACCGACCCGGCCACAGCCCCCCAAAAACTCGCCAGGCCGCCGATCACGAGGGCCGCAAAGCCGAGGAAGGTGTAGAGCGGCTCGAACGCCTCCTGAGAGACCGACTCGAGGTTGATCGCGAGGAACCACCCGGAAACGGCCCCGAGCACGGCGGCGATCGAGAGCGATTGAAGCTTGTAGGAGAAGGCGTTCTTGCCGAGCGCTCTGGCGGCATCTTCGTCCTCGCGAACGGCGCGCAGGACGCGGCCCCAGGGCGAACGGATCAGGCGATTTAGCCCGAACGCGGAGAGGCACGCCACCAACCAGATGACGAGGAACAGTGGCAGGTCCGAGAATTGCGTATCCGAAAGACCGATTGGGTCCAGCAGGTTCGCCTGGATCCAGTCGGACACTTCGTACCAAGAGTCCGTGTAGAAGCCATTGTCGTTCGCAAGTTCGAGGTCGATAGTCCCCTGGTTTCCTCCCGTCAGGTCACGCGCGTTCTGGATGACGTCACGAATGATCTCGGCGAACGCAATCGTCGCGATTGAGAAATAGTCGGCGCGAAGCCGAAGCGAGGACATACCGATGATGAGTGCCGAGATGATTGTGATCCCGGCTGAGATCGGGAGGGTCAAATAGAACGGCATGCCGACATCGACCGTGAGGATGATCGAGGAGTAGGCGCCGACAGCCATAAAGCCGGCCTGGCCGAAGTTGAGTACGCCGGTAAATCCGACGTTGAGCTGAAGGCCCAGCGTGAAGATCGCGTAGATGCCGGCCAGGATCCCAACGCCAATCCAAAAGTCCCACGCCGAGAGGAAGTCGAGCGAGATCGCAAGTGGCAGGCTCTCGATCACAGCGACCGCGCCTTCCCGAAGATGCCGTCAGGCCGGACCAGCAGAACCACGATCAGTACGACAAAGCTGACCGCGACTTTCCACTCGGGGGCGATGACAAGGGTGGACCATTCCTGCGTGAGGCCGATGATGAGAGCTCCGGCCAAGGCACCGTAGGCATTGCCGATCCCGCCCAAGACCACTGCGGCGAACAGCGGAAGCAGGAGGAAGAAACCAGCGTTCGGCGAGAGGCCGCCTGCTGCAGCCACCAGGAGCACTCCTGCCAACCCGGCAAGTGCACCCGACAAAAGCCAGGTCAAAAGAACGATACGACCGGTGTCGATTCCGGTCGTTTCGGCCAGGTCGAAGTTGTCCGCGAGCGCGCGCATCTGGCGCCCCGCCGAGCTGACCCGCAGCATTGTGGCAACGGCAAACAGGACGACGAACGAGACGACTACGACCATCAACTCCGTCGTGCCGATCGTGAGGCCGGTCAGGTCTTCGAACCAGCCGACGGTCGAGGTGCGGTCCGAGTCGAGCTGCCGGGGCCGCGCGCCCCAAATGAACTGGATCATGTTGCGAAGGACGAAGGCGAGCCCAAGTGACATCAAGAGGAGTTGGAGCATCCCGGCCTTCTTCCTTCGCATCGGGCGCCACATGATGAGCTCCGACGCGATTCCGAAAGCTGCGGTCGCGAATACACCGGCGAGCACGCCGACGACCAGCGGGGTGTCGAGCGTGACGTCGAACGTGAAGGCGATGTAGGCGCCGAACGTCAGCATGTCGCCGTGAGCGAAGTTGACGAGCTTGAGAATCCCGTAGACGAGCGTCAGGCCGATCGCGCCCAGCGCCAGGTATGACCCCGAGACGACTCCGTTCACGGTGCGCTGGCCCCATTCCTCGAGGCCCTCGCCGATGATCAGGAGGATCGCTACGAAGACCATGATCCCCAGAGCGATCCACGCGGGGTTCTCGTTCGCCCAGTGGCGCACCGACCCAAGTCCGGTTCGAGGTGCGCCCGTCAGCTGGCCAGCTTCCATACCCGCGCGGGATCCTATGCCGAACCGAGGCTGGACCACACCTCGAGTTTGCGCTGCACCGCTTGGATCACCGCGTCGGTGAACTCGGTTGTGCCTGCGTGGCCCTTCAAATCGGGAGTTCTGATGCCCGCCGCGACCGTTTCCAACACCCCTTCGTAGACGGCTCGGGACGGAGTGTCGGCGCCACCGTGGTGAAGAAGCGCGGCGACGGCCAGGATCATCGCCATCGGATTCGCGATGTCCTTACCGAGCAAAGCGGGCGCCGTTCCGTGCGGCGCCTCCGCCATCGCGGCCGACGGGTTGAGGTCCTCGTCGAGGGCGAGCAGCACCGACTCGGCCCCCGCAATCGAGCCGAAGAGGGGGAGCACCAGGTCGGAGAGGAGGTCGCCATCGCGGTTGAGGCAGGGGATGACGAGCGGCTCCGTCCCGGCGCCGAGTCACCAGGCCGGCCAGCGTTGCGTCGATCAGGACCGGCTGGTAGGCGATGTCGGGATGGCGCTCGGCCGCCGCGTCCATCTCCTCCTTCAGCATCCCCTCGTAGACCGGGCTCACCGTCCACTTCGGCCCGCCGTAGACGCGCCCGCCGATCCGCGCCGCCTCGCGGAACGAGAACTCGGCCACCGCCGTGCAGTCGCCGCGGACGATCCGCTCGGTGCGGAGCGCCACCTCGGTCGCGCCCTCGCCTTCGCGCCATTGCTCCGCCCCGTACGCGTCGCCAACAGCCATCCGGCAGACCGAGATGGGGTGGTGGACGCCGGCGACTGGCGTGACGCCTGGAATGCGCCGGCCGGTGCGGACGATGACCTTGCCTCCAATCGCCTCGCGCAGGATGCGGTTGGGGCTGCCGACGTCGTCGGCGCCCTCGGGCGTGATCGTCGCCGCCTTCAGGCCCAGGCCCGTTTCTGCCATGCGATTCGCCGCTTCTTCGCAGACCGCGTTGTTCGTCGCCCGCCTGTTCTCGAGCGAGAGGTCGAAGCGCTCGACCTCCACATCGACGCCAAGGACCTCCTTGTCCAGGAACCGCAGCGACTGCTCGAGCAGCTCCTGCCCGGTCTCGTCCCCGTCGAGCGCAACAATGCGAAGCGGCTCCATGGACGGCGACGCTACCTCATCTCGATGCCCACTGAAACTTGCACCTGGTGCGGCGCTTCCGTCGAGCCCGGCGACGGCTTCCGCGCCTATGAGCCGGCGGGGGAGAGAAGCGCCGTCTTCTGCCGCCTCGAGCACGTCGTGCCGTGGGGCATCCGCGGCGCCCGCTGGGACCCGGGCGAGTTCACCGAGCCGGAGGGAACCGACTCACACACCGAGTGCGCCCACTGCGGCGAGGAGCTCGGCGAAGCGCACGTCGTCCTCGTCCGCCACCGCGACGCCCACAGAATCCCCGACGCCTTCTGCTCAGCCGACCACATGGTCGAATGGGCCAAGGCGGGAGGCCGCTGGGCGCCCTGACTCGCCGAGTGTAGGAATTTCCACGATATGTGTGGAAATTCCAGCTCTCGGCGCGGGTTCAGCGGGCGTTGCGGGCGCAGTCGATGCAGAGGGCGCTCTCGGGCGCCGCGTTGAGGCGACCGGCCGCGATGGGCTTGCCGCAGCTGTCGCACGTGCCGTAGGTGCCCTCTTCGAGCTTCACGAGCGCCCGCTCGATGCGCTCCTTCAGCGGCTCGAGCTCCTGAGCGACGCCCACCTCGGCGAAGCGGTCGATCGCCTGCGAGGTTCCCTCTCCGATTCGCTTCCCGAACGAGATGCCGCCGGCGTCCTCCGGCGGCTTCGTCAGCTCCTCGATCTCCGCAACGATCTCGGCCAGCCGCTCGCGCAGCCTCGCCTCGATTGCCTCCAGATCGATCTCTGTGGCTATTTCGTGGCCTTGAACTCGAGGACGTCGGTCTCGCAGCCGTCCTTGCCGAAGGTGAACTTCGCCTTCCCGGTGACCTTGTTCTTGGTCGCTTCGCCGATCACGTTGAGCTGACCGTCCGTGAGTGGGTCGCTCGTTTCGCCGGCTCCGACCGCACGGAACTTGCCGCTGTCCTTGACGCGGAAGTCGCCCTTGAGCTTCACCTTGGCGGTGCGCCCGGACGACGTGCAGTTACCGATGGCCTGATACGGAAGCTTCTTGACGATCACCTGCTTGACCCGGCGCTTATTGGCGTCCGTGATCTTGAGCTCGATCGTGGCCTGCGAGTCGAACTCGAAATCGCCGTTGTAGGTCGTCGAGCTGCCGAACGCCACCGCCGGCACCGCTGCCAACACACCAATCGCCGCTGCCCTCGCAAGTCCTTGTCGCATCGTCCCTCCCATGGTCGCGTGAAAGAAGGAAACGGTACAGATTGGGTGCCCGGTCGGCGGCTGAGCAGCCGCGGCGTTACTCGTACTGAAGCGCCTCGATCACGTCGAGCCGTGACGCGCGCCGGGCTGGCCGGATCGCGGCGAGGACGCCCAGGATGATCGCCGCGACGAGGACGACGAACGGCAGCACGACCGGCACCGACAGGATGAGTCCCTCGTCCTTGAGCGCCTGAACAGCCGCGATCGCAAGCCCCAGGCCGACCACGGTGCCGACGATCGTCCCCAGCAGGGCGTTGATCACCGACTCGTAGCGGACCATGCGCCGCACCTGGCTGCGCGAGGTGCCGATCGCCCGAAGCATCCCCAGCTCGCGCGTGCGCTCGAGGATCGTCAGGGCGAGCGTGTTCACAACGCCGAAGATCGAGATGATCACCGACAGGCCCAGCAGGACGTAGATGAGCGCGACGAGTTGGTTGATCTGATCGGCCTGGTCGGCCTTGATCTGGGCCTGGTCGCGCGTCTCGGTGTCGGGGAAGCTCTCCTCCAAGAACGCGTCCACGCTCTCACGGGTGGCATCGGGATCGGCGCCCTCGGCGTAGGAGAGGAGCAGGGTGGCGTCCTGGTTTGCGCCCAGCACATCGCGCGTCGTGTCGCGCGGAATAGCCAGGGAGAGAACGACCAGCCCTGCCGTGTCCTCGACGCTCCCGACTACCGTGACCGCGACGCTCTCGCCGTTCGGACCGGTGAGCGTCACGACGTCGCCGACCTCGACGCCGTTGTCCTCGGCCCAGCCGACCTCCACGATCGCCTCGTCGGGCGCAAGCCCCGTCAGCGTCTCTTCGTCGCCTTCGACGAAGTCAAGGTTGAAGACCTGGCCCGCCGCCTCGGGCTCGAGGCCGGTGATCAGGTCGTCGTCTCCGGCAACGTCGATGAGCACGGGCAGGTTCACGGTCGGCGCGACGACTCCGACCCCGTCGATCTCCGCGACCTCGTCGCTGATCCGCGAGGGGATGGGAGAGAAGCCGTCCTTGTTGAGCACCGCCAGGTCGCCCGCAATCTGCTCGTCGATCGCGTCGTTCAGCGACGCCTTGAGCGAAGCCGAGAAGACCCCCACGAACACCACCAGGGCCACCCCGATCATCAGCGCCGCGGCTGTCGTGGCGGTGCGCTGGGGCTCGCGTTGCGCGTTCTCCCGCGCCAGGCGCCCTGTGACGCCGCGCAGCTTCTCGATTGGCGCGCCGATCACGCTCACGATCGGCGGCACGAACCGGCTGCCGAGCATCGCCAGCGCGATGAACAGAAGGACCAGGCCGCCGCCCATCTCCGCAAGCGCGCCGCCCTCTTCCTCGGTGACGAACAGGCCCAGCCCCAACAGAACGAGCGCGAGCGTCAGCAACACGCCGGCGATGATCGTGCGGACCCGCGACGTGCGCACCTGGATCTCGGTCGAGCCGCCGCCCTCGCGGAGCGCCTCGAGCGGCGCGACCCGCGTTGCCCGCACCGCGGGGATCATCGCGGCGACGATCGTCGAGAGGATGCCGACGAGCAGGGGCCAGAAGACGCTCTCGAACGTGAGCCGCAGGCTCGTCACAGGCAGCTCGAAGCCGCTCGCCCCGAACATCAGCTTGATGAGCTCGACGAACACGAAGCCGCCCGCGATCCCGAGCAGCGAGGCCAGGACGCCGATCAGCGCCGCCTCGGCCAGGACCGCGCCCAGAACCTGTCGCGACGAGGCGCCGAGCGTCCGCAGCATCGCGAACTCCTTGGTCCGCTGAACGACGGTGATCGAGAACGTGTTGAAGATCAGGAAGCCGCCGACGAAGACGGAGATCCCAGCGAAGACGAGAAGCGCGGTTGTGAGGAACGAGAAGCCCTCCTGGATGTCGCCGGCGTCCTCGGCCGCGGTCTCGATGCCCGTCATCACGTCGAACTTGGGCCCGACCGCCTTCTGCACCCGAGGTGCGAGCTCCTCCGGAGTCGTGCCCGCCGCGGCCGCGATGTCGATCTCGTCGAAGCGGCCCTCCTTGCCGGTCAGGCGCTGCGCCTCCTCCAGCGTGAACTGGGCGAGGCTCGCGCCCAGCGACGTCTCGCCGGAGCCGAACTGCGTGAGCCCGACGATCGTGTACTCGCTGGCACCTGCGTCGCCCGTGATCGTGACGGTGTCGCCGAGCTCGAAGTCCTCGTCTTCGGCCGAGTCAGCGTCGATCGCCACCTCGTCCGCAGCGTCGGGGCTTTCGCCTTCGACAACGGTGAGCGCGTCGAACTCGTCCGTATCGACCGTCGAGAGCGCGATGTGGGGTGGACCGCCGGAGGGAGGCCCGATCCGCTCGCCGTCGTCGCCCAGGATCGCGATCCGCACGTCAGCGATCACGCCCTCGGCGGACTCGACGCCATCGACCTTCTGGACGGTGTCCAGGATCGAGTCCTCGAAGCCGGCCTGCGGGCCCTGGTCGAACGGGTCGTCGACCACGGTGGCCTCGCGCACCGTGACGTCGATGCCCGCGTTGACCTCGCCGAAGAGGTTGTCGAACGAGCGGTTGACGGACTCGGAGATGAAGAGCGTCCCCGAGATCATCGAGACGCCGAAGAAGACCGAGGAGGCGGTCGAGATGGCGCGGAACTTCCGCGCGAAGAGGTTGCGTATCGCGAGGGAGAGCACGACGCGCTAGACGGAGCGCATGAGCTCGAGGACCTGGTCCTCGCCCTGGACCGCAGTGTCCTGGGCCACCTTGCCGTCGACCAGGAGCACCAGGCGATCCGCGTAGGAGGCCACCCGCGAGTCGTGCGTCACGACCACGACGGTGCGTCCCAGCTCGTCCACCGAGCGCCGGAGGAGCTCAAGCACCTGCGACGAGGACGTCGAGTCGAGGTTGCCGGTGGGCTCGTCGGCGAACACGACCGCGGGCTTCGAGATCAGCGCACGGGCGACTGCGACGCGCTGTTGCTGGCCGCCAGAGAGCTCGGCGGGGCGGTGCTTTCGCCGGTCGGCGATGCCCACGGTCTGAAGGAGCTGCTCGAGCCATTCCTGGTCGGCGTCCTTGCCCGCGATCCGCATCGGCAGGGTCACGTTCTCCTCCGCAGACAGGACCGGGATCAGGTTGAAGAACTGGAAGATGAAGCCGAGCTTGTCGCGGCGGAGCTCGGTCAGCTCGGTGTCCTTGAGAGCGGTGATCTCCGTGCCGTCGACCCAGGCGCGGCCGTCGGTCGGCCGGTCGAGCCCCGCCAGGACGTGCATGAGGGTCGATTTGCCCGAGCCCGACGGCCCGACGATCGACGTCAGCTGCCCGTGGGGGAACTCGAGCGAGACGTCGTCGACCGCCAGGACTGATGCCTCGCCCTCGCCGTAGCGCTTGCTGAGGTCTTCACAGTGAACAGCGGAGCCGTTAGTCGAAGAAGTCACCCCTTCATTCATAGCGAGGCGGCGTCGGCGGCGACTGTGGGCTCAGACCCCCTCAGTTGCCTTGGTTCTTCTTTTCCTTCTTGTTTTTGGGGTCAGACCCCGGCTTCTTGTCCTTCTTCTCGTCCTTCTTCGGCTTGTCCTTGGCGCCGATCTCATCCCCGCTCTTTCCTTTGCGCGGGCTGAGGGTCGGTCTCGGGCGGGACCGAGAAGCGATCGAGTAGCTCCGCCACCTCTTCGGGCTTTTCGACCTGGGGGGCGTGGCCTGCGTCTTCGATCAGCTCGGTCTGGACTCCCGGGACGCCGGAGTAGCCCTCGATGGACTCCTCCGCGTCGAGGATCTGGTCTTCGGCGCCGAAGATCACAAGCAGCGGCACCGGCGTCTGCCTGAAACGCTCGTCCAGCGGCAGCTCTGTCGTGTAGTCGTCGGTTTCGGCTGGCGCCTCGTCGTACGAGGTGTAGGTCATCGAGCGGAAGTCGTCGACGACCTGGTCGGGGTTTTCGAATCCTTCCTCGACTTCGTAGCCGGGTGCGAAGGCCTCCTTGAAGCCGTTCTCGATCGCGAAGTCAGGCGTGAGGCGCCACATCGCTTCGCCGAGGACCGGCGTATAGCTGAGCTGCGCCAGGAAGGGCAGGCCATCGCCGAAATCCTCCGTGTTCGGCGCCATGTCGATCATCACCGCGCGGTCCACGAGCTGAGAGGCCTGCTCGGCGAGCGATGCCGTAACCGCTCCGCCCATCGAGTTGCCCGCGACGAGCGCGCCTTGGACATCGAGCTCGTTCAGCGCCTCTGCGACGAGCGAGGCCTGCTCGGGAATCGAGTAGCCCGACTCCGGCTTCTCGGAGCCGCCGAAGCCGAGGAGGTCGATGCGGATCACCCGATGGTCCTCAGCCAGAAGCGGCTCGATGGCGTCGAACCAGTGGAGCGAGTTCGCGTAGCCGTGCAGGAGCACGATCGGCTGACCGTCGGCCTCGCCCGAGTCGGTCACCTGGACGTTCCCGGTCGAGAGCTCCAGGATCTGCCCGTCCTCGACGGTCGTCTCAGCCTCCTTCGTCTGGCTCTGCGTCGTAACGGTGTTCACGGCCAAGAGCACAGCGAGCAGGGCGAGGAGCCCCAAGAGGACCTTCCAGCGGCGCTTCAGAACAACCACCTACACGTGCTGCTTTCGCAGCTAAAGCTGCTCATCCCCGAATTAACTCTCTTTTGGACCAAGTCCGAGCTCATCCGAGCGCGCGGCCATCGCGTCGATCACGAACTGGACGTGCTCGTCGAAGTCGACGCCGAGCTCCTCAGCGCCCTCGCGCACCTCGTCGCGGTTGACGCCTGCCGCGAAGGAAGGCTGCTTGAGCTTCTTCTTCACGGACTTGGGCGCCATGCCCTCGATGCCGGTGGGACGCACCAGGGCGCAGGCCGCGACGAACCCGGAGAGCTCGTCGACGGCGAAGAGCGCCTTGGCCATCTGCGTCTCGCGCGGGACGCCCAAGAAGGTCGCGTGGCCCGCGACGGCGTCGATGATGTCCTGCGGCCAGCCCTTCTCTTCGAACAGGCGGAGCGCGGTGCGCGGATGCCCGTTCTCGGTGTCTTCAAGGTCTGGAAACCGCTCGTAGTCGAGGTCGTGAACTAGCCCGGTGACGGCCCATTTCTCGGTGTCTTCCGAGTACTTCTCGGCATAGGCCACCATCGCGGCCTCGACGCCGAGCAAGTGCTTGCGCAGCGAGTCGCTGGTGACCCACTCGCAGACCAGTTCCCAGGCTTCCTCACGGGTCGGCATGTCCCGTAGGCTAACCCCGGTCATGGCGGACAAATTCGTAATCGACGGCGGCCAGCCCCTCACGGGCGAGATCACCGCTGCAGGAAACAAGAACGCGGCTTTGCCGATCCTCGCCGCCTGCCTGCTCACCGAGGAGGAGGTCCGCCTCTCAAACGTGCCGCGAATCCGCGACACGGAGGCCCAGATCGCGATCCTGGAAGGTCTGGGAGTCCAGGCGGAGTGGGGATCCGACCACGAGCTGCGCCTCGACGCCTCAGGCGTCACCGATGTTTCGCCCGACGAGGCTCTCTCGGCACGAATCCGCGCGTCGTTCCTGCTCGCGGGGCCGCTCCTGGCCCGCTTCGGCGAGGCGCACATGCCGCCCCCCGGCGGCGACTTCATCGGGCGCCGGCGCCTCGACCCGCATCTCGACGCGTTCATCGATATGGGCGCGGACATCTCGGGCTCGCGGATGGTCGACATCACCGCCCCCGCGGGCGGGCTCAAGCCCTGCGCCGTCTTCATGGACGAGCCGTCCGTGATGGGGACCGAGAACGCCCTGATGGCCGCGGCTCTGACTCCGGGTCCGACGACGCTTCAGAACGCCGCTTCGGAGCCACACGTCCAGGACCTCGCGCGCCTGCTCGTGAAGATGGGCGCGAAGATCGACGGCATCGGCTCGAACGTCATGACCGTCCAGGGCCGCGACAAGCTGGGCGGCGCCGAGCACCGGATCTGCCCCGATCACATCGAGGTCGGAAGCTTCATGGCGCTCGCGGCTGCGACCAAGGGGGACCTCCGCATACGCGACGCCGGCATCGATGACCTCCACATGATCCGCCGCGGCTTCGAGCGCGTGGGCCTCAAGACCGAGGCGGACGGCCCCGACCTCCTGGTGCCGCCCGGGCAGGACCTGCGCGTCCAGGACGACCTGGGCGACGCGATCCCGAAGATCGAGGACGGCCCGTGGCCCGCCTTCCCGGCCGACCTCACCTCGATCGCCCTCGCCCTCGCCACTCAGGCTTCCGGCACCGTCCTCATCTTCGAGAAGATGTTCGAGAACCGCTTGTTCTTCGTGGACAAGCTCGTCGCAATGGGCGCTCGGATCACGTTGTGCGATCCCCACAGGGCGATCGTCAGCGGTCCGAGCCGGCTTCACGGTGAGCGAGTCGAAAGCCCCGACATCCGCGCCGGCATGGCGATCCTCATCGCGGCGCTCGCCGCGGAGGGGCGCTCCGAGATCGGCAACATCGTGCAGATCGACCGCGGGTACGAGTCGATCGACGAGCGCCTGCGCGGCCTGGGCGCGCGGATCGAGCGCGTCGCGGCCGACCGTGTCGCGGCATAACCGACCGGTGTCTGGCACCCGGTCCCTCTACGGCAAACCGAAGTGTGAGCAAACAATGAGGTGCCTGACACCACGACGCTGCGAGGTGCCTTGCCGATGACGCATCCGATTCCCCCCGGGTCAAGAGACATCCTGCCCGACGAGATGCGGGAACTCCGCGCGCTCCAAGGCAGGCTTGCCGAGGTCTTCGAGAGCTTCGGGTACGGCGAGGTGGCGACACCGACGGTCGAGTTCGATGACGTGCTCGCAAAGGGCGGCGCGACCGGCGTGGCCGCGGCGCACCGCTTCTTCGACGCCCAGGGACGCGTCCTCGCGATGCGCGCTGACGCGACGCTGCCCATCGCGCGTGTGGTGGCGAACCGCTACGCCTCGGCCGAGCCGCCGTTTCGCTTCTTCTACAACGCACGTGCCTACCGCTCCGTTCGCCCACAGCGCGGGCAGACCGGCGAGTTTTTCCAAGCGGGGGTCGAGCTGGTCGGCTCGCCCGCGCCCGACGGCACCGCCGAGGTCGTCGAAGTCCTGAGCGCCGCCCTTGACGCCGCAGGCCTCAACCGCGCAGTCATCGGCCTGGGCGACGCCGCCCTCTACGGCCAGCTCCTGACTGAGCTCGGTGTGGACGCGGACGAGCAGACGACGATCCTCGCGCTCCTCGCCTCGCGCGACCTGGTGGGGCTGGAGGCTGAGCTCGCCTCGCTCGGCCTGTCGGACGCGAGCAGCGAGCTCCTGCGCCGCATCCCGTCGTTACGGGGTGGGCCAGAGGTGCTCGACGAGGCGAAGAGCCTGGGTGGCGAGGCGGTTGCCAGGGCCGTCGAGCGCGTCATGGACACCTACGAGGCGATCGCCGCGCGAGGTATTGGCGAGCGCGTTCAGCTCGACCTCGGCCTCCTACGCGACCTCGGTTACTACACCGGCGCGATCCTTGAGGTCTACGACCCGGCGCTCGGCCACGTCCTCGGCGGCGGCGGGCGCTACGACGACCTGATGGGCCGCTTCGGCCGGCCGCTGCCGGCGGTCGGGTTCGCGCTCTTCCTCGAGCGCCTCCACATCGCCCAGGCCGAGGAGGAGCGAATCGCCGAGGAGGGCTCGTCATGAGCGGTATCGCGCGGCCGACGGCAGCCATTCAGTCCGGGCCGCTGCGCATGGCGCTGCCTCGCGGCTCGCTGCTCGAAGAGACGCTCGACGTCCTCGACCAGATCGGCGCGGACACCGCGGGCCTTCGCTCGGACTCGCGCTCGCTCATCTTCGAGACGGAGGACCTGACCTTCGTCACCATGCGCCCCTCCGACGTCCCGACCTACGTCGAGGCAGGCGCAGCCGACGTCGGGATCACCGGCAAGGACGTCCTGATGGAGCAGTCGGACCGCGTCTTCTACGAGCTTTCCGACCTGGGCTACGGCGGCTGCCGGATGGTGCTCGCCGGGCCCGACGGCGACGACCGCCTGAACGAGCAGGCGCGCCGCCTAGGTGCGCTCAGGATCGCCACCAAGTACCCGCGGATCGCGCAGCGATTCTTCGAGGACACGGGCCGCGCCGCCGAGGTGATCGAGGTCAAGGGCTCGGTCGAGCTGGCGCCGATCTCTGGTCTCGCCGACGCGATCGTCGACCTGGTCGACACCGGAAGGACGCTCGAGGAGAACGGCTTGGTGGTCCGCGAGGTGATCGCCGTGTCCACAGCGCGCCTGATCGCAAACCGCGTCGCGCACAAGCTTCGCGCGACCGAGATCGACGATCTCGCGGAGCGCCTCAAGGGGGCGACGTCGTGAGGGTCCAGCGGATCGAGTGGAACGGCTTGAGCGTCCGGGCGCTCGTGGGCCAGCTGCGCCAGGGCGCCGAAGCACCGCCCGAGCTCTCCGAGCGGGTCGCAGCGATCATCGAACGTGTCCGCGCAGAAGGCGACGCCGCGCTCCTGGAGATGAGCGTCGAGTTCGACGGTGCGGAGCGAAAGCCAGACTCGCTACTGGTCCCGATGGACGAGGTGAAGGCGGCCTACGACGCGCTCGAACCGCGCCTCGACGCCGCGCTCAGGCTCGCCGCTTCCAACATCCGCGCGGTCGCCGAGGCCGAACTACACCCGCCGGTCGAGCTCGAGCTTCCGCAAGGCCACGAGATCTCAGTGCTCGAGCGACCGGTGGGAAGGGCCGGGCTCTACGCGCCCGGCGGTCGCGCCGCTTATCCCTCATCCGTCCTGATGGGCCTGATCCCGGCACACGTTGCGGGAGTGGGGCGGGCCGTGCTCGTCTCGCCGCCGCGCCCCGACGGCAGCCTCGCGCAGGCCGTGTTGGCCGCTGCGCACCTGGGCGGGGTGGATGAGGTGTACGCGATGGGCGGGGCCCAGGCCATCGCGGCGCTGGCGATCGGGACGGAGTCGATCGTGCCCGTCGACGTGATCGCAGGGCCCGGCAACGCCTGGGTCACAGAGGCCAAGCGCCAGCTCTACGGCACCGTCGGCATCGATGGCTTGGCGGGGCCCTCCGAGCTGGTCGTAGTAGCCGATGCAGATGCGAACGCCCGTCAGATCGCGCTCGACGCCCTCGCCCAGGCCGAGCACGGGCCGGACAGCCCGATAGTCATCACATCGGACGCGCTGTCCTTGCTCGACGAGGTCGCGAAAGAGCTCGACGCGCTTGCACCTAAGCGTCCCTCGGTCGCCGATGCGCCCGTCGCGCTGGTCGAAGCGCCCTCGATCGATTACGCGCTTGTCCTGTCCGATGTCTTTGCCCCGGAGCACCTCGAGCTTCGATTCGACGGCGCCGAGGAGCGAGCCGCGACGCGTACCGCCGCGTGCGTCTTCCTCGGCGAGGCCGGCGCGACCGCGTTTGGTGACTACACCGCGGGGTCCAACCACGTGCTGCCCACGGGAGGTGCCGCGCGCTACTCGGGCCCGCTTGGCGTCGGTGCCTTCAGGCGCCGCATGTCGGTCGTGGAGGTTTCGGGCAGTGCGGCGGCGAAGCTTGCCGACGCAACCGATGAGATCGCGAAGGCTGAGGGATTGCCCGTGCACGGCGAGTCCGCAAGGGCCCAAGCAACCGAAAAAGACGGCGATTTGCAGGTAACTTGACGGATTCGATGACACGCACGGCAACAGTCACACGCGAGACGGGCGAGACGAAGATCTCGCTCGAGCTCGACCTGGACGGGGGAGAGGTCTCCGCCGAGACCGGGGTCGGCTTTCTCGACCACATGCTCGACCTCCTCGGCCGCCACGGGCGCCTGGGCCTAAAAGTCACGGCGCAGGGCGACCTGGAAACGGGTGCGCACCACACGGTCGAGGACGTGGGTCTCGCGCTCGGCCAGGCCCTGGACGAGGCGCTAGGCGACCGCTCGGGCATTCGCCGCTACGGGTACACACGCATCCCGATGGACGAGTCACTCGGGGCGTGCGCGATCGACATCTCGGGCCGGCCGCTCTGTGTGTTCGAGGCCGATCTGCCGCCCGGAACGATCGCGGGCTTCGACAACGAGCTTGCCGAGGAGTTCTTCCGCGCGGTGGCGTCCACGTCGCGCATGACGCTCCACGTCGGCGTCGCCTACGGATCGAACGCGCACCACATGATCGAGGCCTGCTTCAAGGCCTTTGCCAGGGCCCTTCGCGAGGCCGTTTCGATCGACCCTGACGAGACCGGCATCCCCTCGACGAAAGGCACCTTGACGTGATCGCGATCTGCGATTACGGCATGGGCAACCTGCGGTCGGTCGAGAAGGCGCTCGCTCGGGTTGGCGCGGAGGCTTCCCGCGTCACCGATCCGGAGGCCGCGCGTGTGGCGGATGGGCTGATCCTGCCAGGGGTTGGGGCCTTCCCAGAGGCAATGGCACGCATCCGCGCACAGGGTTTCGAAGACCTCATCGCGGACCGCGCTGCGGCCGGTGTGCCTGTCCTCGGAATCTGCCTGGGCATGCAGCTCATCTTCGGATCCTCGACGGAGCTCGACGGCGCCGATGGACTCGCACTGCTCGAGGGCGAGGTCACCGACCTCGATGCAAAGGGGCAGAAGGTCCCGCACATCGGCTGGGCGCCCGTCACCTGGACGCGCGAGTCGCCGCTGACCGAGGGCCTCGAACCCGAGGAGCCCTTCTACTTCGTCCACTCGCTCGCCTCGCGCCCTGAGAACCAGTCGGACGCGCTGGGGACCGCTACCTACGGCGAGACCTTTGCGGCCGTCGTCGAGCGGGGCAACGTCTTCGGCGTTCAGTTCCACCCCGAGAAATCGAGCTCGGCGGGCCTTCGGCTGCTCGAGAACTTCGCAGCGCTCTTAACGCCCGTCCCGGCTTGATCCTCTACCCGGCCATCGATATCCGGGGCGGCCAAGCCGTTCGTCTCGTCCAGGGCGACTACGAGCGCGAGACAGCGTACGACGCCGATCCTCTCGACGCCGCGGCGCGCTGGGCCGAGCAGGGTGCGGACTGGCTCCACGTTGTCGACCTTGACGGAGCGCGCTCGGGAACCTCTGAGAACCTGGAGCACGTCCGCCGCATCGCGGCCGAGACGGACGCCAGCGTCCAGATGGGCGGCGGCCTTCGCGACGATGAGGCTGTCGCCCGGGCGCTCGATGCCGGCGCAGAGCGCGTCGTGATCGGCACGGCGGCACTCTCGGATCCGGCGTTCCTCGAGCGCATGCTCGACGAGCACGGCCAGCGGATCGTGGTGGGAGTCGATGCGCGAGGGGGCATGGCGGCAACCCAGGGCTGGACCGAGACAACCGGGTCCGAGGCGGACGCGCTCATACGCGACCTCGCCGACCGGGGAGTGAGCCGCGTCGTCTGGACGCCGATCGAGGTCGACGGCACGATGGAGGGCCCGCCCTTGCACCAGCTGCGCGTAATCGCCGACGAGCTCGACGCCGAGCTCATCTACTCGGGAGGGATAGGCAAGCTCGAGGACCTGGAGGCACTGGTCGCGGCCGACCTCCCAGCGGTCGGCGGAGTGATCGTCGGCCGAGCCCTTTATGAGGGCCGCTTCGACGTCGGGGACGCACTCGACACCCTCAGCGTTTGATCGTCCGGCGCATCAGGTAAAAAGTCGCCCTGATGAGGGAATGGCTTCTCGCCCAGGGAAATCCGCTGCATTCACGGTTGATTGGGCGTTTAGCTTCGTGAGTAGACCTTAATGCCCCGCACACGATCTGCTAAATATGGGCGCATGAAAACTGCATTCGCCTTTCTGATCACTGTCATAGCCCTCCTGGTAACGCTGGCCTTCGGCATGCCGGCCGCAGCGCAAGCCAATTGCGATCACTCGGGCGACCCGGTTCGAAGCATCAGCAAGAAGAATGCCCGCAGCGCGATCGGCTGCCTCTTCAACAAGGAGCGGTCGGCGAGGAACGTCATTCGAGTCGGCTCTCTCAAGAATGCAGCGCAGGGTCACTCGGCGGTGATGGCCTCGCAGCGATGCGTCTCCCACCAGTGCCCGGGCGAGCCGAACCTGCCGGGGCGAGTTTCCCGTACCGGGTATCTGAGCGGTGCCTCGAGCTACGAGCTCGGAGAGATCATCCTTAGCGGATCCGCGAAGAGCTCGTCTCGGTTCATTGTGAGCCGCTGGGTGAACAGCCCCGGGCATAGGGCCGTCCTCATGGATTCGTCCTACGAGCACGTCGGAATAGGGCTTTCCATTCGCGATGGCAGCGTCTACGCAACCGGAGACTTCGGCAGGAAGTAGTCCACGCGGGGGTTTCACGATCCTGTCGGTTGGCGCTGGGGAGTTCGAGGCCGCTTCGAGGTCGGGAGCGCACTCGATGTGCTGAGTGGATAGGTTCCACGCGCATGTCCGACCCTCAGACGCCGCCCCCGCCTCCCGAGACCCCAGCGCCGCCACCGCCACCTTCGGAAGCCATCGCCGCGCCCGAGGAGCCCAAGGCGAGCGGGCTCATGCGGTTCTTCGCGGTGCTCGTCACCCTGGTCCTTCTCTTCGTAGTCGCGGTGATGGTGATCGTCGTCATCAACCCCGACGACCTTCCGCTCTGCGACGACGTCAGGTCGGGCGAGGCCACGCTAGGTCCCACTCTCGAGTGCCTCGACTCCTCCCAGGCCATGTACACCGCGACCCGCGTGGTCGCCGCCGCGGCCGGCATCGTCGGTGCCGTGGCTGCGCTCCTCGGACTCTACGTCGCATTCACCGGACGGCGGGGTGACCTATTCGTGAGGCTGACCGTCGCGGCTCTCGTGATCGGCGGTTTAACCTTCCTCCTCGGAGAGCTCTGAGCCATGCGACTTCTTCGAACCTCACTCATCCCAGCGCTTGCCGTCTGCGCGTTGCTGGCGGTCGGATGTGGCGATGACGACGACTCGTCGTCAAGCGGATCGACGAGCACGTCGTCGGCTACTTCAAGCGCTGAGGACTCTGTCGATTCCGCGGTCAAGTCCTGCACCGATCAGGCGACGCAGATCGGGGGTGCTTCGGGCGACGCTCTCGAAGCGGCCTGCAAGTCGGTAGGAGATTCGGCCACGAAGGCACTCGAGAGCGGCAGCGAGAACGTGAAGGAAGCGCTTTCCCAGGCTGCGAGCTCGTGCAAGAGCGCCGTCAGCCAACTGCCGAAGGGCGACGCACAGGACGCGCTCGCCAAGCTCTGCGACGCGCTCGCAGCCGCCGAGTAGCCAGCCTCGGCCAAACGGCGCACTCGCCCCCCGGGCGACTCGCCCCGGGTAAATTCGACTCATGGCCGGACTGACTGCACTCGTCTCTTCGCGCGCCCGCGCGGTGTCGTGGACCGCGCTATATAAGAGCGCGACGTGGCTCTACGGCAAGGGCCAGCAGTTCTGGGACAACCTGACGGCTGCCGAGCGCACTGAGCTCGGAAACACCCTCAAGAAGTCGAAGGGCCGCCGGGCAAACCTGACGAGCACAGAGGTCGACCGCCTCAAGGAACTCGTCAGCAAGGGCTTCAAGGGCGCGCGCCCGCGCATATGAGCGCGCTCCGGCGGGTCATCCCGTGTCTGGACGTCGATCAGGGCCGAGTCGTCAAGGGCACGAACTTTGTCGACATCCGCGACGCGGGCGACCCCGTCGAGCTGGCCGAGCGCTACGACGCCGAGGGTGCGGACGAGCTGATCTTCCTGGACATCACCGCGTCGCACGAGAAGCGCGACACCATCAGGGAGCTGGCCCGGCGCACGGCCGACAACGTCTTCATCCCGTTCACGATCGGCGGGGGCATCCGCTCGGTCGAAGACGCGCAGGCGGTGCTCGATGCGGGGGCCGACAAGGTCTCGGTCAACTCGTCGGCGCTTGAGCGGCCGGAGCTGATCGGCGAGCTGGCCGCCGTGTTCGGCGCGCAATGCGTCGTGATCGCCATCGACGCCAAGCGGGAGGGTGACGGGTACGACGTCTACGTCCAGGGCGGGCGCGCGAAGGTCGAGGGCCGGGAGGCGGTCGCGTGGGCAACGGAGGCGACCGAGCGCGGGGCGGGGGAGGTCCTCCTCACCAGCATGGACCGCGACGGCACCAGCGACGGCTACGAGCTCGAGCTGACCCGCGCGGTCGCGGACGCGGTTTCGGTCCCAGTCATCGCTTCGGGCGGGGCGGGCGAGCTAAGCCACCTGTCCGCAGGAATCCTCGAAGGACACGCAGACGCGGTCCTCTGCGCCTCGATCTTCCACTACGGCCACTACACGGTGGCCCAGGCCAAGCAGCACATGGCCGAGGCCGGCATCCCGGTCCGACAATAGGGGCTGACCCGTCGCCGAACGGCGGCGGGTGAAGCAGGTGCCGTTAGCTGTCTCCCTCGGCGGCTTCGGCAGCAGCTTCGGCCTTCTCCTGCTGCTTCTTGGCCTTCTTACGGGCCTGGCGGATCTCCTTCTTTTCCTTGGCCTTCTTGTCCGAGAGCGCCTCGGACTCGAACGCCCGCACGGTGCCGTAGCCGACGAAGTAGACGCGCTCGCCGTCGGTGATCGCGGGGTTGTAGCGACCGAGGTCGTTCTCGTAGACCTGCTTGCCCGTGGCGGCCTCGAAGCCGATTGTGCCGCCGGTCTCCGAGTTCTTGGAGAAGTAGACGGTCTCGCCGATCAGGACGCCCGAGCCCGTGATCTGGGCTCCGAGGCTCCGCTGCCACAAGACTCCTCCGGTTTGCGCGTTGAGGGCGTACGCGTTGCCGTCGGCCGAGCCGATGTAAACGGCGGGCGGCGCGCCAGGGACGTCGGCCACGACCGGGCCGGGGTACACCTCGGCGCCGGTCGAGTGCGTCCAGGCAATCTCGCCCGTGTCCTCGTCAAGCGAGTAGACGCGTCCGTCGAAGGCGCCGACGTAGACGCGCCCGTAAGCCACCGCGGGAGTGGAGTAGGCGCCGCCGCCGCGACCGAAGGCGCCGCCGATGATCGGCGTCCGCCACTTGAAGTCCCCATCGCTCGCATCGATCGCGTAGAACTCACCGCCGTAGTTCGATCCGAAGACGACGCCGTCGTGGTAGGCGACAGCACCCTTCACCTCGCCGGCGGTCTGGGTCGACCAGAGAAGCTCGCCCGTCTTCGGGTTCATCGCATAGACCGATCCGCACTGACATCCGAAGATCAGCTTCTTCCCGACGACCATCGGGGATGACTCCGAGCCCGGTGAGCCGATCGACTTGCGCCAGAGCTCCTTGCCGTCCTTGGCGCGGATCGCGATGATCTGATCGGGGTCGAGGTTGAGCGCGTAGACGATGCCGTCGTAGTAGGCGGGGGCGGCGGCGCTCAGCTCGCCGAAGTCCTTCTTCCAGTTGACCTTCCCCGTCTTCTTGTCAACCGAATAGACGATCCCTTCGAGATCGAGGATGAAGAGGTCGTCGCCCCCAATGACCGGTCCGTGCTCGATCAGGTGCCCGATCGGGAGCGACCATTTCGCGCTGACGAAGGGCGGATCCAGGAACTTGCCCGGGAAGTAGCGCGTGCGCTCCGGGTTGAGGCCGTAGATGGGCCAGTTCGCGGTCTTGAGCTCCGAGCGTTTCGGGATCTTGACTTCCTTCGCCTCAAAGGCCACGTCGGGGTTGGAAACGTCCGCGGGCCGTTTGATGAAGGCGAAGTAGCCGGCGATCGCCACACCGGCGATCGCGAGCACGGCAAGGCCAACCGTGACGGCACGGCGACGGGTGCTCCAAGAGCTCCAGATCCTGCGCAGGGAGGCCACGGAAGGGTGGAGATGGTAGTAAGGACACAGGTGAGCGCCGAGTTGATACCCACAGACCCCGAGAGCCTGGGGCGGGCTCTCAACGCCCTGGAGGGCGTCGGCGAGCTGCGCGCGAAGCTTGGTGAGCACCAGGCCTGGCTCGTGGGTGGGGCGGTCCGCGACCTGCTCCTCGGCGGAACCCGCGCCGACATCGACCTGGTCACAGACGGCGACGCCGCAGCTGTCGCTGCACTCCTCGGCGCCGAATCGAAGGCGCACGAGCGCTTCGGTACCGCCTCGGTCGACGTAAGCGGCATCCGCGTGGATATCGCGGCGGCCCGCCGCGAGACGTACCCGCACCCTGGCGCGCTGCCCGAGGTCGAGCCTGCCTCTCTTGCCGACGATCTCGCGCGCCGGGACTTCACGGTGAACGCGATGGCGCTGCCGCTTTCAGGCAAGGCCGAGCTGATCGATCCCCACGGCGGCAGGGCCGATCTCGAAACGGGCATCCTGCGGGTCCTTCATCCCGGCTCGTTCGCGGACGACCCCACCCGGGCTCTCCGGGCAGCCCGTTACGCGGCGCGCCTGGGCGTCGGCCTCGAGCCGGAAACCGCAACGCTTCTCCAGTCGGCCGATCTCGGGACCGTCTCCGCGGACAGGGTCAACGCGGAGCTCGGGCGCCTTCTCGCCGAAGAGAGCGGACCTGAAGCGCTCGAGCTTCTGGCCGGGTGGGGGCTGGCCGGGATCGACGAGGGTGCGGCCGATCGAGCCAGGGCTGCGCGAGAGCGGCTGGCCGATCCGGCCTGGGCTGAGCTCGTCGACGGCGCCGAGGCCATGTCAGAGGCAGCCCGCCCGGGCGAAGGGGCGCGCAGGGCAGTCGCGGCGCTGGCCCGCAAGACCCCCGAGCGGCCGTCGGAGGGCGTAGGACTCGTTGCCGGCATTCGCCCTGTCGATCTCCTGATGGCTCGGATCGCCGGAGCCGAATGGCTCGACGAGTGGGTGCGCGAGTGGCGCGATGTGTCGCTCGAGATCGACGGCGACGACCTCATGGAGGCCGGCGTGGCGCAGGGGCCGGCCGTCGGCCGCGGCCTGGACGCGGCGCTTGCCGCGCGGCTCGATGGCGAGATCACAAGCCGCGACGAAGAGCTCCGCGTCGCCCTTGCCGCCGCCGCATCCACGTAGCCTCGGCCTATGGAATGGCGCGAGGCCGGCGGGCTCAAGTGGCTTGAAGCCGAACTGCCCGGTGCGCGCGCGGCGTTCACGACCCGCGTCGGCGGAATGAGCTCGGGCCCGTTCGACTCACTCAACCTCGGCCTCTTGACCGACGACGACTCCGCCACGGTGCACGCGAACCGGGCTGAGATGTGCGAGGCGATTGAGGTTGATCCGGCCGGGATCGTGTCCGGCAAGCAGGTGCACGGCTCAGATGTCGTGCGCCAGGACGAGCCAAGCGACAGGTCAGCGTGGCTCCTGGGCGCCGGTGGCGACCCGCAGTTGGTCGATGGCTGGGCGACCTCCACGGAAGGCCTCGCGCCGCTCGTCTTCGTCGCCGACTGCCTGCCTATAGCTCTCTCGGGGCCCGGCGGAGTCGCGATGGTCCACGGCGGCTGGCGCGGGCTTGCGGCGGGGATTGCCGCGAAGGGGGTACGAGAAGTTCAGGCGAGCGCTGCCGCGATCGGTCCGGGCATTGGCCCGTGCTGCTTCGAGGTGGGGGAGGAGGTACTCGCCGAGTTCTCCGGTCTGGGCTCAGACGTCGCTGACGGGCGCATGCTGGACCTGGGGCTCGTGTGCGAGCGCCTGCTCCGTGAGGCGGGCGTCGCCGAGATCGAGCGTTCCGGCCTTTGCACCAGCTGCGAACGCGAGCTCTTCTACTCGCATCGGCGCGACGGTGGCGTCACCGGGCGGCAGGCCGGGATGGTGTGGAAATGCCCGAGCTGATCACGGACATCGACCCCGAGCGCGTGCGGGAGCGGCTCGCCGAGGTGCGCGAGGAGGCGGGGGAGGGCGTTCGGGTTCTCGTTGCGACCAAGTACGTGCCGGACGACGGGATGCCTGCGCTTGCCGAGGCCGGGGTGGACCTCGTCGGCGAGAACCGGCTGGACGAGCTGGAGCGAAAGCACGAGCGCTTCGGAGAGCTCTTCGAGTGGCACTTCATCGGCGGGCTTCAGAGCCGCAAGGTGAAGGGCATCCTGCCGCTGGTCACCCTCATCCATTCCGTTGCCTCGGAGTCCGCGCTGGAGCAGATCAACTCGCGCGCCACCGAGGGGACGCGCATCCTCGTTCAGGTGAACGTCGCGGGCGAGGACGCGAAGGAGGGCATCGCGCCGGCAGCGCTCGGCGAGTTCATCGCGAAGAGCGAGGTCAAGGTTGCAGGCCTCGCGACCATGCCTCCGTTCGCCGAGGATCCCGAGGCGTCCCGCTCGCACTTCTCGCGCCTTGCAGAGCTCGCCGCCGAGCACGGCCTGGCGGAGCTCTCTATGGGCACGAGCCAGGACTGGAGGGTCGCCGCGGACGAGGGCGCGACGATCATCCGCCTCGGTTCGACGCTTCTCCGGCCATGAACGGTGTCGTGCGGGTGGCAGAGGCGGCATAATCGGGTAAAGGAAACGCGCCGAAGGGCGCGAACAGGCTCAACCAATGGCACTCAGAGACACATGGCACCGCGCGCTCGTCTACTTCGGCCTTGCCGAGGACCCGGATTACCACGAGCCCGATCTCTATGAGCCCGAGACAGGCACGCACCAGTCGGTCGGCTACGACCCGACGCCCGCGCCTCGCGCAACCGTCTCCCGCCTCGGCGACCGCCGGCGCGGCCAGGACGAGATCGACGACATCTTCGCCGACGACTCACCGCGCTCTCGCGGTCGCAACCTTCGGCCGGTCGATAACGGTGGCAGGGGCGGCGGCGCTGACGTCCGCGTCCACCTCGTCAATCCCACAAGCTTCAACGATGCGCAGGAAGTCGCCGATCGCTTCAAGCACGACACCCCGGTGATCCTGAACCTCCAGACGACGGACTCCGAGCTGGCAAAGCGCCTGATCGATTTCGCGTCCGGACTCACCTACGCGCTCGACGGCGGCATGCAGAAGGTTGCGGAGAAGACCTTCATGCTCACGCCCCGCAACGTCGAGGTCTCGGCCGAGCAGACCGCTCAGCTCGTCGAGAAGTCCTTCTTCAACCAGAGCTAGTCATGTGTCTAACGTGGTGCCGAAGGCACCGCGTGAAGCAGGTGCGTTAGTGGTGTGTTCCTAGAATCCGGGCCGTGAAGCTCGGGTTCGTCGGCGCGGGAAACATGGCGGCTGCCATGGCGCGCGGCTGGGCGCGATCGGAGTCGCCCCCCGAGATGCTGTTCTCGGACATCGACGCCGAGCGCGCGCAGAGCCTGGCGGACGAGGTGGGTGGCGAGACGCGGCCCGACCTGACGTCGCTTGCTGCCGACTCGGACGCGATCGTCTTGGCCGTGAAGCCCGCGGCCCTGGACGACGTGGCGTCAGAGCTGGAGGGCAAGGCACCTCCGATCCTCTCGGTGATGGCCGTGACGCCGCTAGCGCGCCTCAACGAGGCGTTTCCCGGCGTCCCCGCGCTGCGCGTGATACCCAACCAGCCCGCCGAGGTGGGGCGCGGCGTGATGGCCCACGCGGCTCCCCAGGAAGGCGCTGAGGCGCTTTTGGGCCTGTTGCCTGCGCTTGGGATGACGATCGAGATGCCCGACGAGACGCTCGATGCGGCAATGGCCGTGATGTCGTGCTCGCCCGCCTACGTGGCGCTTTTCGCCGAGGCGCTGGCTGAGGCAGGCGCCCAGGACGGCCTGGAGCCTGCGCTCTCGATGGAGCTCGTGGCCGGCACGCTCGAGGGAACGGCGGAGCTCCTTCGCGAGCGCGATCCCCAGGCGATCCGCGATGCAGTTGCGTCTCCCGGCGGGACAACGGAGGCCGGCCTCAACGCGCTGGAGGCCGCGGGCTTCCGCGAGGCGATCGCGAGTGCCGTCGAGGCGTCGCTGGCGAGGTTCCGATGACCTACTTCGCAATCGACAGGGTCGACGTCGCCAACTACGTCGACGCGCTCTTCACCGTCTTCCTGATCCTGATCATCACGCGAATCGTCCTCAGCTGGATCCAGATGTTTCGCCCGATCCCGTACAACATGCCGCTGCGGGCGACGATCGGGTTCGTCGAGGAGAGTGTCGACCCCTACCTGAACGTCTTTCGCCGCATGATCCCGCCGATCGGCGGGGGTGGGATGGGCATCGACCTCAGCCCGATGATCGGAATCATCCTCCTCGTCATCGTCCAGGGCTTGGTCGTCGGCGCGATCGAAGGGTGAGCGCGTCCGTGCGACGCTCAGGCGCCCGCCCTTGGGCGTGGATGCTCCTGGCGGCGGCCGTGGTTGTCGGCCTTGACCAGCTCACGAAGGCGCTCGTGATCGACTCGATCGAGGTGGGAGAGAGGAACGAAGTCCTGCCATTTCTGGACTTCGTCCACGTCCAGAACGACGGTGTGGCCTTCGGCTTCCTGGGTGACTCGAGCCAGGGGCTCGTGCTGGCGGTGACCCTTGCCGCGCTCGTTCTCGTTGTCGGCTGGTTCGCTTTCAACCGCGACCGCCCGTTCGCTTGGCTCGCGGTCGGGCTCTTGGCGGGCGGTGCGATCGGGAACCTGATCGACCGCCTCGCCCGCGACGGCGTCATCGACTTCATCGACTTCCCGGCGTGGCCGTCCTTCAACGTCGCCGACATCGCGATAACCCTGGGCGCAGTGACCCTGGCGTTGGTCGCCTTGACAGGGCACGAGACGGACGAGGACACCGATGCAGAACCCGAGCGTGCCTCGACCTGACCACGCCGCCGTCGTGATCGTCCACTCGGACGATCACCTGGCAGTGATCGAGAAGCCTTCGGGGCTCGTCGTTCACGCTGCGCCGGGCCACAGGGGGGAGACCCTCGTCGACGTGCTCGGCGACCTCTTGGGCGGGGGCGAGGACGTTGAGCGTCCGGGCATCGTCCACCGCCTCGACAAGGACACCTCGGGGCTCATGATCGTCGCGCGCACCGACGAGGCCCATCGTGCCTTGTCCGAGGCAATTAAGGAGCGGCGCGTGAAACGCGAGTACATCGCGTTGATCCAGGGTGTCCCGCGTTCGCGCTCGGGGACGATCGACGCGCCGCTGGGCCGCGACTTCCGAGCGCCCGAGCGCCGCGCCGTCGGCGGGCGCGGCTCGCGGGATGCGCGCACGCACTTCGAGGTGGAGGAGCGGCTCGGTCCTCTGACTCTCGTGCGGGTTCGGCTCGAAACGGGTCGAACGCACCAGATCCGAGCGCACTTCGCCGCGATCGACCTGCCGCTGGTCGCGGACTCGCGCTACGGCGGGCGGAGTGCTCACGGCCTCAAGCGCCAGTTCCTCCACAGCGCGAGACTTGGGTTCACGCATCCGGTGACGGGCGAGGAGCTTCGGTTCGAGAGTTCGTTGCCTGGTGATCTCCGCGCGGCGCTTGATTTAGCTCGAGGCGCTAGCGGAACGGCTCAATAAGAGGGATCGAATTGGGCCTGGTTGGCCACTTCGCAAACGTTCGGAGGGTTGTGCACCTCTACGGTGGAAAAGGCTCCGAACGATTGTTCAGCGGGGTAGCAGGAGGAGGTTCGTGGCGGCGTGGGGGTCCGATGCGTCGTAGTTCGCCGATATGGCGTCGATCTCGCCGGCGGGCCGGCGCTTCGCATCCTCGTGCCCAAACCCGATATCCACCACCTCGCCCCACGCCCCCTGGATGATGTCGTTGAGCCTGGCAACGCCTCCAGCCCTCTCAAGCGCATAGGGCCAGTACTCGATGTAGGCCGGCACTCGCGCCTCGTGCCAGGCACGTAGCCCCCGCCAGCACCTGGGCCTCGTGCCCCTGCGTATCCACCCACGCAAGCGCCACGTCGCCAAGCGAGACCGTTCCGTCGGCCACGAGTGAGTCGAGCGAGCGCATCGGGACGTCGATCGTCTCGCGCTCGCCCTCGGCCATGCGCCCGCCGGAAGCGTCGCCCACGCGCACCCGGTGGTCGCCCATGTTCACCTTCGCGACCTCGAGCGTCGCGGTCCCGTCCGCCTCGGAAACGGCCATCTCGAGCGCTTCGACCTTCCCGTCCAAGCCGTTCTCGAGCAGGTTGTGGCGCAGGAGCTTGAAGTTGCCGGGGTGAGGCTCGAGCGCCCAACCGCCTGAACAGCCGAGCGAGACCATCGCCTCGACTACCGAAGTACCGATGTTGGCGCCGATGTCGAGGAAGCGCTTGCCCCTCAGCGGTTCCGCTTCGCCGCTCCAGTCCGCGAGGACCGCAGAGACCGCGTCGAGCTGCTCGCGCTCGTGCGAGCCGTGGGCGAAGATGCCGAGCCCGACCGCCTCGTCGGAGGTGGAGACGAAGTAGCGCGCACCACCCGCGTCGACGGCCACGACAGGCGTGTGGCGCTTGGCGCCGAGGAAGAAGCGCTCCCGCGGCCACGCCTTGCGATAGCCGCGGTGGTTGACCACCAGCTTCGCGATCGTGCGCGGCAGGCTGCGCTGCGTTTCCTTGCTCATGGCCGCAGCCTAGGGGGCGAAGCTAAGCTTTCAAGCGCAAGGTCAAACCCACTACCCCGTGGACCCACGCATAGGGGCCCTGCCCGGCCCGGCCGCCTCGCGCCGCCGAAGACCGGGTCCCCGAAGCGCCACGGGATTACTAGAAGCAAACCGAAGGGAACATCCAAGTGTCAGAACCCGGAGTCAAAGAACTCCTACAGGCCGGTCTGCATTTCGGCCACCAGACGCGCCGCTGGAACCCGCGCATGCGCCCGTACATCCACGGGGAGCACGACGGCATCCACATCATCGACCTGCTCCAGACCGAGCATCTCCTGGCCGAGGCTCGCCGCTTCTGCGCCGAGATCGCCGGCAAGGGCGGCTCGGTCCTCTTCGTCGGCACGAAGAAGCAGGCCCGAGACTCCGTCCAGGAGTGGGCCGATCGCTGCGGCATGCCCTACGTGAACAAGCGCTGGCTGGGTGGCCTCCTCACCAACTTCAACACGATGTCCAAGCGGATCGACCGCCTGCACGACCTCCGCACCCTGAAGGAGGGCGGCCAGCTCGACCTCCTGCCGACCAAGGAGCGCATGGCGCGCGAATCCGAGCTCGCAAAGCTCGAGTACAACCTCGGTGGCGTCGCGGACATGAAGCGCCTGCCGGAAGCAGTCCTCGTTATCGACCTGAAGACCGAGGCGATCGCGGTGGCCGAGGCCAAGCGCCTGCGGCTGCCGATCATCGGCCTGGTCGACTCGAACGTCGACCCGGTGCCGGTCGACTTCCCGGTGCCCGGCAACGACGACGCGATCCGCTCGTGCTCAATGGTGATCGGCACCATCGGCGAGGCCGTCGAGGAGGCCGCGGGCAACTTCCGCGCCGCCGAGCAGAAGCGCCGTGCCGACGAGGAGGCAAAGCGCCAGCGCGAGGCCGAGGAGAAGGCCGCGCGCGAGGCCGAGGATGCCGCCCGCCGCGAAGCGCAGGAGGCCGAGATGGCCGCCTCGCAGGCCGCCAAGGCTCAGGCCGCAGCCGCCGGTGGCGATGCGCCCGTACAGCCCGCAGCCGCTACCCCGGAAGGAGGCTCCAAGTGAGCGACACCAAGATCTCAGCAGCCGACGTCAAGGCGCTCCGCGAGAGCACCGGCGCGGCGATGATGGACGCGAAGGGGGCGCTCGTCGAAGCCGCCGGCGATATGGACAAGGCCGTCGAGATCCTCCGCGTGAAGGGCCAGGCGTCCGCCGCCAAGCGCAGCGGCCGCTCGACCTCCGAAGGCACGGTCGCGACCTACGTCCACGCCAACGGCAAGGTCGGCGTGATGGTCGAGGTCCAGTGTGAGACGGACTTCGTCGCACGGAACGACGACTTCATCGAGTTCGCCCGCGAGGTCGCCCTGCACGTCGCGGGCGCGCCCTCTGTTCCTCACTACGTCTCTGCCGACGAGATCACGGAGGAGGCTCGCGACGCCGAGCGCCGTGTCTTCCAGGCCAAGGCCGCCGAAGAGGGCAAGCCCGAGCACATCGTCGAGAAGATCATCGACGGGCAGCTCGCGAAGTGGTCGAAGGAGGTCGCGCTCCTCGAGCAGGAGCACATCCGCTCAGACCGCTACGAGGGCAAGACGATCGAGAAGCTCCGCGAGGAGCTCGCCGCCAAGACAGGCGAGAACATCGTCGTCGCCCGCTTCGCCCGCTTCCAGGTCGGCGAAGAGGCGTAACCCGGTGCCAGGCACCGTGCCTGGCACCTAGCCCGCGATAGGCTGCCGTCCCGCGTGCCTGACCCCGTCTTCAAGCGAATCATGCTCAAGCTCTCAGGCGAGGCATTGATGGGTTCTCTGGAGTACGGGACCGACCCCGAGCGCGTCGAGGGGATCGCCGGCCAGGTAGGCGACGTAGCCAAGAGCGGGGTGGAGGTCGCGGTCGTCGTCGGCGCGGGAAACATCTACCGTGGACTGAAGGGCGCCGCCGCCGGCATGGACCGTGCGACCGCCGACTACATGGGGATGCTCGCGACCGTGCTGAACGCGCTGACGCTCCAGGACGCCCTCGAGAGGCAGGGCTCCTACACGCGCGTCATGTCCGCGATCCAGGTGACCGAGGTGGCCGAGCCCTACATCCGCCGCCGCGCGATGCGCCACCTGGAGAAGGGCCGCATCGTGATCTTCGCTGCAGGCACGGGCAACCCGTTCTTCACCACGGACACGGCCGCCGCGCTGCGCGCGCTCGAGATCCACGCGGACGCGATCCTGATGGCCAAGCACGGCGTCGAAGGCGTATATGACTCGGACCCGACCGACAACCCCGACGCGACGTTCCTGCCCGAGGTCACCCACATGCAGGCGATCGAGCAGGGCCTCGGGGTCATGGACTCGACGGCGCTCTCGCTCTGCATGGACAACAAGCTCCCCATCCACGTCTTCAACCTCGCCGACGAGAAGAACATCGAGCGGATCGTCCACGGCGAGCGCGTCGGGACGATCGTGGGCGGCTCGCAATAAGGTTGCGACATGGCTGATGAAGAAGCGATGTCGGACGTACTCCTCGACGAAGCCGAGGAGCGGATGAACAAGTCGGTCGAGTCATGCAAGAGCGAGCTCGCGACCGTGCGTACGGGACGCGCAAGCCCACACCTGCTCGACCGCGTCATCGTCGACTACTACGGCGCCGACACGCCGCTGAAGCAGCTCGCGAACGTCGCAGCAACGGACGCGCGCCTCCTTACGCTCACCCCGTTCGACAAGAACGCCATCGGCCTGATCGAGAAGGCGATCCTGGAGGGCGACCTGGGCCTGACGCCCTCGAACGACGGCAACGTCATCCGCCTCCAGATCCCCGACCTGACCGAGGAGCGGCGCCGCGAGATGGTCAAGGTCGTCCACGGCGTGGGGGAGGGCGGCAAGGTGTCCATCCGCAACGTGCGCCGCGACGTGATGCACGACCTGCGCGAGCTCAAGAAAGACGGCGACATCGGCGAGGACGATGAGCGCCGCGCCGAGTCGGAGCTCCAGCGCCTGACAGACGAGGCGACCAAGGACATCGACGCGGCCCTCAAGGCCAAGGAAGCAGAGATCCTGGAAGTGTGAGCGGCGCGGTCCCGCGCTACGTCGCGATCATCACCGACGGCAACGGCCGCTGGGCCGAGCGCGAGGGTGTGCCGACCCTCGACGGCCACCGCGCCGGCGCCGACATCGTCAAGGAGCGCCTGCGCGACGCCGCGCGCCTGGGCATCGAGGAGCTGACCGTCTTCTCGTTTTCGACCGAGAACTGGCAGCGCTCCCCCGCGGAGGTGTCCGGCCTCATGCAGATGTTCGCCGAGCGCATCCGCTCCGAGACGCCCGAGCTCGACGAGGAGGGGGTGCGCATGCGCTTCATCGGGCGGCGCGAGGGCATCTCGGAAGAGCTCACCGAGCTCATGGACTGGGCCGAGCGCACCACAGCAGCAAACGAGCGCATCACGCTGTTCGTGGCTTTCAACTACGGCGGGCGCGCCGAGATCATCGACGCCGCGCGCAGCTTCCGCGGCTCGACGGAGGACGAGTTCCGGGCGCACCTCTACGCGCCCGACATGCACGACCCCGACCTCCTCATCCGCACCTCGGGCGAGCAGCGGATCTCGAACTACCTCCTTTGGCAGTGCGCGTACTCGGAGTTCCTCTTCCGGGACGAGCTCTGGCCGGACTTCACGCGCGAGGCCTTCGAGGAGTCCCTGGCCGAATACGAGAGCCGCCAGCGCCGCTTCGGCAGTCGCTAGCCGGTGCCTGGCACCCGGTCCCTCTACGGCGACTCGAAGTGTCAGTAACGAGAGGTGCCTGGCACCTCCACGCCACATAGTGTTCCGCCCATGAGCGAGCCGCCCCGGCGTCCACGACGCCGCCGCCCGTCTCCGCCACCGGCACGCCCCGAGGGCGGAGACCGGGCACCCCGCGGCCCCTTGCTCGCGCCCGAGACAATGGCGCGGCTCCTGTGGGCGATCCCTTGGGCGGCGCTTGCGATCACGATCATCGTCGCGGGCGGCGGCATCTTCGCCGGGGTCATCTTCGTCATCGCGGCGACCTGCATCTCCGAGCTCTTCCACATGGCGAAGGTCACACGCCCGTTCCCGGCCGTCGCGATGCTCGCCACGGCCGGCCTCATCGCCGCGGCCTACTTCGGCGATCAGTTCCAGATGGTGCTCGCACTAGTGGCGACCTTTCCGGTCCTCTTCGTCTTCATCGTCCTGAGGGGGCGTGTCAAGGGCGCGACGGTGGCTGCAGCCGTGACCGTGCTGGGGATCGTCTGGATCGGCCTTCCGTTCGCCCATGCCGTCCTGCTGATCGAACTCCCGAAGCACGGCCAGGCGCTCTTCATCGACGTCCTGATCGCGACGATCGTCGCCGACACCGCCGCCTACGCGGGCGGTCGCGCCTTCGGCCGCCACCCCCTCGCTGAGGCAATCTCTCCGTCGAAGACGGTCGAAGGCCTCGTCTTCGGCCTCGCGGGAGGAACCGCGGCGTTCTGGTTCGCCGGCCTCTACCAGGACTGGCTGCCCGGCACCGAGGCGCTGGCCATGGGCGCCGCCATCGCCCTCGTCGCCCCGATCGGCGACCTCTTCGAGTCCACGGTCAAGCGCGACCTGGGCGTCAAGGACTCCGGCACCGCCGTCGGCCCCCACGGAGGACTCCTGGACCGCCTGGACGCAGTCCTCTTCACGATCGTGGCCGGCTACTACCTGTCGGTGCTGTTCCTGTACTGAGAGCGAAGCAGGAGACCGTCGGATTTCCAGCCCTGAAGCACAAGCACGAGCTCGACCTCCCGAGCAGCCACCAGGTACAAGCCGGAACGAGTGAGGTTCTTGCTTCCGGATCAATCTCGCCGAGAGTAGGAATTTCCACGTATATCGTGGAAATTCCACTTCTCGGCGCGTGCGTCCGCCCGGCTCGTACCCTTTCCGCCATGAAGCGTGTGGTCGTGCTCGGCTCCACCGGCTCGATCGGCGTGCAGGCGCTCGAGGTGATCGAGGCCGCTGGGGAAGACCTTCAACTGGTTGGCATCTCGGCTCATTCGAGCGCAGACGACGCGATCGCGCAGGCCGACAAGCACGGCGTCGAGCGCGTCGCGATCGCCGACCCCGACGTCGCCGAGCGGTGCGCGAACGAGCGCCCGGGCGTTCTCTCAGGCCCCGAGGGCGTGCGCGAGCTCGTGGCCACCTCCGAGGCCGACCTCGTCCTGAACGCGATCACCGGCTCGGCCGGCCTGGGGCCGACGATCGTGGCGCTCTCGGAGGGCATCGACCTGGCCCTTGCGAACAAGGAGAGCCTGGTCGTCGGCGGCGAATTGATCACCGCGCTGGCGGAGGCAACCCAGGCGAAGATCATCCCGGTCGACTCCGAGCACTCGGCGCTCTTTCAGCTCATCAACGCCGAGGAGGCGCCGGGCACGGTCGAGAAGCTCGTCCTCACCGCCTCAGGTGGCCCCTTCCGCGAGCGGGAGGACCTGTCAGAGGTGACGATCGACGAGGCGCTCGCGCACCCCACCTGGGACATGGGCGGGCGGATCACGATCGACTCGGCGACCCTCTTCAACAAGGGCCTGGAGCTGATCGAGGCCCACCACCTCTTCAACGTGCCCTACGCGAACATCGACGTCGTCGTCCACCCGCAGTCGATCATCCACTCGCTGATCCACCTGAACGACGGCGCGTCGCTCGCGCACCTGGGCTATCCGGACATGCGCGTGCCCATCTCCTACGCGCTGCACTACCCCGACAGGGCGGACGTGCCGCTGCCGTCACTCGACCTCGCTCAGCTCAAGAGCCTGACGTTCGAGGAGCCCGATCTTGAGCGCTTCCCGTGCCTGCGCCTGGCTCGTGAGGCGGGGGAGGCCGGCGGAACGGCGCCTTGCGTCCTCAACGCGGCGGACGAGGTAGCCGTCGGAGCGTTCCTCGGTGGAGAGATCCCGTTCACGGCTATCGCGCGGGTCGTCGCGCGTACCCTGGAAGAGATGCCAGCGGCGCCGCCGACACACTTCGACGACCTCATCGCGACCGACTCCGAGGCGCGCCGCCGCGCCGCCGAAGCGGTCGCGGCCGAGCCTTCATGAGCTGGTTCCTGGCATTCGCGGGCTTCGCCGCCCTGGTCATCCTCCACGAGGCCGGGCACTTCACCGCGGCGAAGATGGTTGGCATGAAGGTGGAGCGCTTCTACCTCTTCTTCCCGCCCAAGCTTTTCTCGATCCAGCGGGGCGAGACCGAGTACGGGATCGGTGCGATCCCGCTCGGAGGCTTCGTGAAGATCACCGGGATGAACCCAGACGAGGAGATCCCGGCCGAGGACGCCCACCGCGCCTACTACGCGTCGCCCGTTTGGAAGCGGATCTTCGTGATCGCGGCCGGCCCGTTCGTGAACATCGTGATCGCGTTCGTCATCTTCTTCGCCCTCTTCTCCACGGGAAACCAGGGCACCAATGAGGTATCGGCCGTCATGGACGACGGCGCCGCGGCCGGGATCCTCCAGCCCGGCGACGAGCTCCTTGCCGTGGACGGAGAGACCGGCGACTTCAACGCGTTGCGCGCGCAGATCGCAACGCACACGTGCGCGAACGACGCCGAGACGGACGGCTGCGAGGCGGAGACGGCCGCGACGCTGACGATCCAGCGAAATGGCGAGGAGATCACGAGGACCGTCACGCCCACCTTCAGCGAGGACGCAAACAGGATGCTGGTCGGCTACGAGCCGGGCACCACGCCCGTCTCGGCCTCCGAGGCAGTCGGCCTCTCCACCGACGCCATGTGGGCGATCACGTCGGGCACCGCCGAGGTATTCGCCAACATCTTCGACGCCGAGCAGCGCAAGCAGATCTCGGGCGTGGTGGGCTCGTACGAGACGACCCGCCAGGCGATCGAGTTCGACGCGCGGCGCGCCCTCTTCATCCTGGGCGTGATCTCGCTCTCGCTCGCGATCATCAACCTCTTCCCGTTCCTGCCACTCGACGGTGGCCACATCTTCTGGTCGGTCGTCGAGAAGATCCGCGGCAGACCCGTCTCTTTCAGCGTCATGGAGCGCGCAAGCGTGCTGGGAATCGTCCTCGTAGCGATGCTGTTCGTGATCGGGCTCTCAAACGACATCGGCCGCCTGGGCGGCGAAGGCTTCGACATTCGCTAACTGCGGTAGTTTTTGGCTTGCTGACCAGACGGTCGGCGAGTGCATAGACAAACCGTAGGAGGAGTGAGCTTGATGGAGGTCGCAACGGCCGGTACGCGTCACGCGAGTGGGGGGCCTGCCAAGGAGATGCAGTACCCGAGCCTGCCAATGGCCTTCGAGGCGCAGGTAGACCGCATCCCGGACGATGACGCGATCATCGATCCGACCCGCGACAAGACGCTTTCTTTCGCGGAGACCCGCGACATGGCCTACCGCGTCGCAGGCGGCCTCAAGAGCCTCGGCATCGGCAAGGGCGACACCGTCGCGATCATGCTCAACAACCGCTGGGAGTTCATCCCGATCGACCTCGGCGCGGCTTACCTCGGCGGCGTCCCGTTCTCGATCTATCAAACGTCCTCGCCCGAGCAGATCCAGTACGTCTGCGAGGACGCCGCGGCGACGGTGATGATCATCGAGTCGGCCTTCCTCGACGTCTTCAACGAGGCGAAGAAGGACCTTCCGGAGCTCGAGCACGTCATCGTGATCGACGGCGAGGGCGGCACGCATACGCTCGAAGACCTCGAAGGCATCGATCCGGACTTCAACGGGCGCGAGTCCGCCGAGGACATCGGCCCGGAGGACTTCCTCACGCTGATCTACACCTCGGGCACCACCGGCCCGCCCAAGGGCGTTCAGCTGACGCAGCGCAACCTCATGACGCTCGTCGCGGGGCTCGACGACATGATCGACTTCCCCGAGCGCGGCTCCAAGGTCATCTCCTGGCTGCCCGCGGCGCATATCGCCGAGCGGGGAGCGAACTACTACCTGCCGATGATGAAGGGCGCCTCGGCAACGATCTGCGCCGATCCGCGCAAGGTCGTCGAGACGCTGCCCGAGGTCAATCCGACCTTCTTCTTCGCGGTGCCCCGCATCTGGGAGAAGGTCAAGGCAGGCCTCGAGGCAAAGCTCGCCGCCATCCCCGGCGAGGACGGCGAGAAGGCGCGCGCCGGCCTGGAGGCCGCGATCCAGAAGGTGAGGCTCGAGCAGGCCGGCGAGGAGGTCCCCGAGGAGCTCGCCGCCGGAGTCGCCGCCGCTGACGAGGCGATGTTCCAGCACCTGCGCAAGGCCCTTGGCCTGGACGAGGCTGCTTCCGTGAACGTGGGCGCCGCGCCCACACCTGTCGAGGTGCTGGAGTTCTTCCACGCGATCGGCATCCCGATCGGCGAGCTCTGGGGCATGTCGGAGACGTGTGGCGCCGCCACCGTGAACCCGCCGGACAAGGTCAAGCTCGGCACCGTCGGCCCGCCCGTGGCCGGCGTCGAGATCAAGCTCGCCGAGGACGGCGAAGTGATGGTCAAGGGCGATCTCATCATGGCCGGCTATCGCAACATGCCTGAGAAGACGGCCGAGACGATGGATGGCGACTGGCTCCTCACGGGAGACATCGGCGAGCTCGACGAGGACGGCTATCTCAAGATCGTCGACCGCAAGAAGGAGCTCATCATCAACGCGGCCGGCAAGAACATGTCGCCCGCGAACATCGAGTCGAAGCTCAAGGCCGCCAGCCCCCTCATCGGGCAGGTAGCCGCGATCGGCGACGCGCGCCCGTACAACACGGCGCTGATCGTCCTCGACGCCGACTTCGCGCCCGCCTTCGCCGAGAAGCACGGGATCGACGACGCCTCGCCCGAGGCGCTCGCCGAGAACGACGCGGTGCTCGAGGCGATTCAGGCCGGCGTTGACGAGGCGAACGCGAAGATGTCGCGGGTCGAGCAGATCAAGAAGTTCAAGGTCCTGCCGACCGAGTGGATGCCGGGAGGCGACGAGCTGACCCCGACGATGAAGCTCAAGCGCAAGCCCATCGCCGAGAAGTACTCGGGCGAGATCGAGGAGCTCTACGAGGGCTGAGCGCCGCCGCCGAGAGTAGGAATTCCCTCGAATAGCGTGGGTTTCCCTACTCTCGACGCGTGACGTCGCCGGGAGAAATAGCGCGCAAGGTCGCCCGCGGCATGCCCCGCCCGGTGCGCGAGGCGCTCCGCTCGGGTCGCAAGCGCTACCGCAGCGCTCGCTACCGACTGCGAGAGCGCTTCAGCCCAACCGTGCTCACGCACGCAGACGTCGAGTCCGCGCTCCGCGAGTGCGGACTGAGCGATGGCGACGCTTGCTTCATGCAGGCGGCTATGAGCGCCTTCGGCGCGTTCGAGAACGGCCCGGACACGGTGCTCGAGGCCGTCAGGGGCGTCGTCGGGGACGAAGGCCTGATCGCGATGCCCGCCTACTCGCTGACCGGGCCCGCGATCGAGCACCTCGCCGCGGACCCGCTTTTCGACCCTCGCACCACTCCGTCTCGCATGGGCGCCATCTCCGAGGGCTTCCGTCTCTCACCGGGCACCTTCCGCAGCATCCACCCGTCCCACTCCATGGCGGTCCGGGGGCGGGGAGCAGAGGAGATCGTCGCCGGGCACGAGACGGCGCCGACGCCGTTCGGAATTGGCACGCCGTTCCCGCGCATCGTCGAGCGTGACGCGCTTCAGCTCTTCTTCGGCTGTGGCACCGGGGCGATGACGATGTACCACTCGTTCGAGTGCACGCGCGTGCCGCCGTTCCCGCTCGACGTTTTCGCCAGCCGCCGCTTCAAGGCGCGCTGCCTCGACCGGGACGGCAACGAGATCACGGTCGAGACGCTCGTCCACAACCCGGTGCTCCACCCGGGCCGCATCGACTCGAACCCGCGCCTCCAGGACGGTCTACCGCGACGCCATCCTCGAAGCGGGAGGCCGCGCAGTGCAGCTCGGCCACGGCGAGATCATCGCGATCCGCCTGCCGGTCCTCTTCGAGGTCTTCGAGAGCCTGGTCCAGAGGGGCATCACGATCTACGACGCCAAGGTGCCGGCAGAGCCTCCCACCATGCCGCCGCAGGACCGGGTCGATGGCTGAATCGGACGCGGGGGAGAGGGTCCGCGAGCTCATCGGCTTCGCGCTCGAGAAGCTGCCCTCGATGCGCCTGGACGACGGCGCCTTCTGTTACGAGGTGGCCGCGCCGGGACTCACGCCGTCCGGCAGCTCGCTGCGCTACACGCTGATCTGCCTGCTCGGCCTCCAGCGCGCGAAGGCGGCGGGCCTCGAGGTGCCGATCGACCCGGGGGAGCTCCGCGACCTCGTCATGGACCGGATCGACGAGCCCGAGATGACGGCGGGCGATCTGGCTCTTCTCATGTGGGCGGACTCCCGCGCGGGAATGAGCAGGATCGACGCGATCGCGTTCCGCCTCCACAAGAAGCTGGGCGCCGAGCTGCCCGACCTGGAAGGGCTTGAGCTCAGCTGGCTCGTGATCGGAGCCGCCGAGGCCGGCGCTTACGAGCTTTGCGACCTCGCCCTGGAGCGTCAACTCGAGCGCGCGAGCGCGCCGGGACGGCTCTTCACCCACCGCGACTCAGGCCGCCGCGCGCGCTTTCCCAACTTCGCGACCCAGATCTACGGAGTGCTTGCGCTGGCGGTCGCCGCGCGCTGCGGTCACTTGCCCGATCGGGCGCTCGCGACGGCGCGGCGCGTTGCCGGCCGCCTGCTCGAGCTCCAGCGCCCCGACGGCGGCTGGCCGTGGATCTTCGACGCCAAGCGGGGCACGGTCGTCGAGCCCTACGAGATCTACTCCGTCCACCAGGACGCGATGGCGCCGATGGCTCTTCTGGAGCTCTCGGAGGTGACGGGCGAACCGAAATACCGCGACGCGGCGATCCGCGGCCTCGACTGGATCTTCGGCCAGAATGACCTCGACCGCGAGATGCTCGACCGCAAGGCGGGGATTCTCTACCGCTCGATCCGCCGCAAGGGCGGGTTCGACCGCGCGCTTCTCTACGCCAACACCGCGACGTCGTCAGTTGGCCGCGCCGCATTGAGTGGCCTGCGCGGTCCGATCGAGCTCAACCCGACCGACCGTCCGTACCACCTGGGCTGGATCCTCGAGGCCTGGGCGGGCCGCGAGCCGGCTACCTCTTCTTGACGATCTTCCAGGTGTACGTCGCGGGCGTGCCGTCGACCGAGCCGTCCGTCTCGGTCGCGCGCACTGCGAACGTGTGCTTGCCCCTTGACAGCTTGCCCGGCTTGAAGACGCGAGTCGCACTCCTCGAAGCCTTCGATCCGTCGAGGTTGCATCGGAATCCGTCGCCGCCCGAGAACTCGAACTTCGGCGTGCGATCCGTGGTCTTGGCCTTCGGCTTCTTCGTGATCTGCGTGTTGGGACAGCTCGAGTTGAATCCCGCCTCTGAATTCGGCTGTGGCGTGGGGAGGCCGCTGGGTGGCGAAGTCGGCGAGGCTCGAGTCGGTGTCGTCGCTCGCGCTCGAGCAGCGTGTTGCAGCCCGCGCTGATGTCGCGCACGAGCGAGGTGCCGTCGGGGATCGCAGTCTCAGGACGTGCCCTGCGCCCGGTGACCGATGGCGGTGCCCCAGGCGACGCAGTCGAGCGTGCCGAATCCGGACTCGAGGCGAGGCAGAGCCCGCCGCCCGCAGGGTTGATCGCGGCGCCCCCGTACTCCACGTCGGCCTGCGACCGGGGACATGCGTCTTCCATCGCGGGCGTGGCTGCAAGCAGCGTGCGCTGATTCGCGCCGTTCGAGACGTTCGCGAGCTCGAGGGTCCCGGTGTCCACGCTGGCCCCGTTGTAGAAGACGAGGTCGACCTGGCTCAACAGCGTCCTGGCCCGTGACGGTACATCTGGATCTCGACGAACTCGGCGTTCGGGTCTGTCGCTCATGCCCGGGAAGACCTCGGTGATCTTCACCTCAGTGGTGATCTGCCTGCGCGGCCGGCGCGAGCGCGAGCAGCGCCGCGCCCGTTGCGATCACCAATGCGAGTCCCCTGCGCATAGGCTCGAATCTACTCCTCACTCGCCGTCGTGTCCAGCCGTCAATAGGCTCATCCGCATGCCCACGACGCTCCGAAGGCTCCTGCCCGCCGCCGTTCTCCTGTTCGCGCTCGCCGCGATGCTCACCGCCTGCGGCGACAGAGACGACGAGCCTTCAGAGGCTCCCGAGACGGCGAGCGACGAGCGATGCCGCGGGCCTGGACCCGGCCGCAGTCGAGGCGAGCGTTCAGGAGTTCCTCGAGGCCGACGAGTATCGCGGCGAATCTCTCCCCAACGGTCGATTGCGGTGACGAGCCCGCGGAGACGCTCGATTGCACGATCTCAGGCGACAAGGGCCTCGAGGGCGCCGTCGACCGCCGCGCCCTCCCAGGGGTTCTCAGTACACCGGCGAGGTCGACGGCCCAGACGGCCCCAGCTCGCTCGGCGGCAGCTCGTCCGAGGGCTCGCATCACCGATCCCGCCGCGGTCGAGGAAAGCCTGAACGATACAGACTTCTCTCCGACGAACGCTGGATCGCCGACGGCGGACTGCCCCGACGCAGCCCGAGGGTGATTCGCTCGAATGCGAGGTCACAGGCGACGGTGTCACCGGAACGCTGACCGTCGACTCCGATCGGCGGCTTCGAGTGGGAGGGACAGATCGAAACGCCGGATGGCACCCGCGCTATCAGCGGGAACGCGCTTCCCTAGGTTCGCCACTGTCACAATCTTCACATGGCTTCAACGCGCCAGGTGAACGTGGGCGGGGTCCTCATCGGCGGGGGCGCACCCGTCGCCGTGCAGACGATGACGAAGACGGAAACGGCCAACCTCGAGGCCACGATGGAGCAGATCGGCCTCGTCGCCGAGGCCGGCGCCGACCTCGTGCGCGTCGCCGTGCCGCGTGAGAAGGACGCTGACGCGCTCAAGACGATCGTCAAGGAGTCGCCGATCCCTGTCATCGCCGACATCCACTTCAACCACACGCTCGCGCTCAAGGCCATCGATGCCGGCGCCCACTGCATCCGCCTCAACCCGGGCAACATCGGAGGGCGCGACAAGGTCGCTGAGGTTGCGAAGGAGGCCACTGCCGCGAATGTCCCGATGCGGATCGGCGTCAACTCGGGCTCGCTGCCGAAGCACCTTCACGAACTGGAGCGGGAGAATCCCGTCGAGGCGCTCACCCAAGCGGCCGTCGAATTCGTCGAGCTCATGGAATCGCTGGACTTCACGGACTTCAAGGTCTCGATCAAGTCGACGAACGTGCCGAACACGATCGCCGCCAACCGCCTGCTCTCCGAGCGGATCGACTACCCGCTCCACCTCGGGATCACCGAGGCCGGCACCAAGTGGTCAGGCTCGCTCAAGTCCGCCGTCGGCCTGGGCACGCTCCTGGCCGACGGGATCGGCGACACGATCCGCATCTCGCTCTCGACCTTCCACGCCGAGGAAGAGGTCAAGGTCGCCTGGGAGATCCTGAAGGCGCTGAAGCTCCGCGAGCACGGCCCCGAGCTGATCGCGTGCCCCACCTGCGGGCGCCTCCAGTTCGACATGGACACCGTCGTCGCGGAGATCGAGGATCGCCTGCAGGCCTACGACGACCCGATCGAGGTCGCCGTCCTGGGCTGCGCCGTGAACGGCATCGGCGAGGCCTCCCACGCGGACTTCGGCATCACTGGCGCCAAGAACGAGGGACTCATCTTCGCCCACGGCGAGCCGCTCAAGAAGGTGCCGCAGGAGCAGTTGGTGGATCGCCTTTTCGAGGAGATCGACAAGTCGGTCGAGCGAGGGGGAGAGGTCGTCTCCGACGCCGGCGAGGTCGCCGAGGGCGCCGAATGGCTCGCGAAGATCGAGGAGGAGAACGCCGGCGACCTGACGCCCGAGCGCATCGCCGCCATGGAGGCCGAGGCCGCGCGCATCGCGGAAGACATCACCGAGCCGACTCCGGACCGCGAGCGCCTTTCCGAGGAAGCCTCGCCGACCGCAAGCCGCCGCTTCACCCGCGCCTGAGCGCTCTGCGCCGCGCGGGTAGGCTCAGCGATTCCGTGACTCGCCTCAGCGGATACTTCATGCCGACCCTCCGCGACGACCCGGCGGACGCCGAGGCGATCTCGCACAAGCTGATGGTCCGCTCGGGTCTGGTGCGCCAGCTCGGCGCCGGGCTTTGGACGTGGCTGCCCGCGGGTCATCGCGTGATCCAGAACGTGATCGGCATCGTCCGCGAGGAGATGAACGCGATCGGTGGCCAGGAGGTCCTGGTGCCGGTGCTCCAGCCCGCAGGGCTCTGGCAGGCCACGGGACGCTACGAGATCGAGGAGCTGATGAAGCTCGACGACCGTAAGGGCTCTCCGCACGTTCTCGCGATGACGCACGAGGAGGGGCTCGCCTTCCACATGTCCCACGACATCCGCTCCTACCGCGACCTGCCGCTCTTCCTCTACCAGTTCCAGGTGAAGGAGCGGGACGAGCCGCGCCCGCGCGCCGGCGTCCTCCGCACGCGCGAGTTCGTGATGAAGGACGGCTACTCGTTCGACCGCGACGAGGCCGGACTCGACGAGCAGTACGAGCGGAATCGCGGCGCCTATACGCGGATCATGGAGCGCTGCGGCCTGGACTTCTACGAGGTGGAATCCGACGTCGGGATGATGGGCGGCACGGGCGCTCACGAGTACATGGCGCCGTGCGCGGCCGGGGAGAACGAGGTCGCCCTGGCAACCGGCTATGCCGCGAACGTCGAAGTGGCGAGCGCTAATCCCCAGTCGGTCGAGCTGCCGCCCGAGCTCGACGAGCCACGCGAGGTCCCGACGCCAGAAATGACCACGGTCGAGGATGTCTCCGGCGCGCTGGGCGTGCCCTCAGGGGCCCTCCTCAAGGCCGTCCCGGTGATCGCCGAGGAGCGGGGCATGGTCATGGTCCTCGTCCGCGGCGACCACCGTCTGAACGAGATCAAGCTCACGAACGCACTGGGCCAGGGCTTCCGGCAGGCGACGGCAGAGGAGATCGGCGAGCGGATCGGTCCAGCGGGCTTCATCGGGCCAGTGGGCGCTCAAGTCCCCGTGGTGAAGGACGCGGCGATCGCCGCGGTCGGTGGCTACGTCTGCGGCGCCAACCGCCCGGACGCCCACCTGATCGGCGTCGAGCCGGGTCGTGATTTCCAGTTCGAGGAGATGGACGTGCGCTCGGTCGAGGCCGGTGACACAACCGAGAGCGGCGCTGAGATCGCAATCGAGCCCGCGATCGAGGTCGGGAACATCTTCAAGCTCGGCACCCGCTACTCGGAGGCGCTGGGCGCGACCTTCCTGGACGAGAGCGGCGCCGAGCACCCGATCGTCATGGGCTCCTACGGCATCGGCCCTGCCCGCATCGCCGCTGCGGCCGTCGAGCAGGGCGCCGACGATCGCGGCATCGTCTGGCCCCGCGCGATCGCGCCATGGCCGGTTGAGCTCGTCAGCCTGGGGCGCGGCGAGGACGAGGCGACCCAGGCCGCCGACCGCATCTACGAAGAGCTCAGGGCCGCAGGGCTCGATCCCCTCTACGACGACCGTGAGGCGGGGGCGGGGGAGAAGCTCACCGACGCCGAGTTGATCGGCTGCCCCTTGCGCATCGTGGTCGGCAAGCGCACGCTGGCCGAGGGACAGGTGGAGGCGCAGGTCCGGGCGAGCGGCGAGGACCTCCGGATCGAGCTGGCCGACGTCGTCGCAAGGGCGACGGCGTTGGTAGATGCCGCAAGATAAGAGCATGGAAACCGAGCGGACCACGGTGCGCGAGCGGCTCAGCCGCAGGCGCCTGATTGGCCTCGACCGCTCTGGGCCCAGCCCTGCCGCGACCAAGGCCGGCGCGCCGCTCCACCCATGGACGCTTCCGAACATCGTCGGCTACCTGCGTCTCGCGGCGATCCCTGTCTTCCTGGTGCTGGCGCTCAACTCCGATGACGGGCGAGTTACCGCCGCGACGCTCCTCTATCTCTTCATCACCCTGGGTGACCTCCTCGACGGCTTCCTCGCCAGGGCGACTGGACAGTACTCGCGGATGGGCGCGCTCCTCGACCCGGTGGTCGACCGCCTGGCGGCGCTCGCCGGCGTGGTCGTCTGCTGGGAGTTCGAGCTCCTGCCGTACTGGGCGCTCATCGCCTTGGCAGTGCGGGAGGTCGCGACGCTGGTGCTCGCGCGCCTGGCGCTCCGCAGCGGGGTCGACCTTGAGATCAGCTGGATCGGGCGCCTCTCGACCCTGTTTACCTTCGGCGGGCTCTTCTGGACCCTCGTCTTCGACTCGTGGATCACGGTTGCGATGTTCATCATCGGCGTCACGCTCGGCTGGATCGCGACGATCCTCTACACGCGGGCCTCGCGCCGCTTCCTGGCCGAGCAGGCGAGGGCGCTTGGGCGTTCTCTTCCCGAACGCTCAAGCTCAACTTGACGTTGGCTCCTGAGGCGTATACTCGCCTGCGATGACCTTCGATCACGAATTTCCAGATATCGGCGCCTTGGACGACTCCGAACTGAAGGAGACAATCCAGCGGCTCACAGACGAGGAGCGGGACATTTCGTACCGGCGTCGCGTCCTTCACGGGCAGATCGACATCCTGCGCGCGGAGCTGGTGAACCGCCTCAAGTCCAAGCGCGAGGGTGGGCAGCATCTGCTCTCCGGCGCCGATGTCCAGCAGCTGACCGACATCCTTCTCGGCAAGGTCCCGTCCGTCGGGGAGGACGAGGGCGAGAGCTGATGGCGGTGCATTGCCCCGAGTGCGGGTTCGTCAATCCCGAAGGGGCGAACTACTGCCAGAAGTGCGGCGCGTACCTGGGCCGGCCCGAAGGGGCCGACGAGCCCACGACCATGACGTACAAGGTCGACGAGACGGGCGAGTACACGCCGGTCGACATCGAGGAGGAGGTCGAGGACGCGGGCGCCGCGCTCGTCATCCGCTCGGGCGGCGGCAGGGCGGGGGAGAGCTTTCAGATCACCGATGAGCGCATGTCGATCGGCCGCACGCCCGACGCGGGCGTCTTCCTCGACGACGTCACCGTCTCCCGCAACCACGCGCTCCTGGTCCGCCGTCAGGACGGCATCTACATCGACGACCTCGGCTCGCTGAACGGCTCATACGTAAACCGGCGCAGGATCGAGTCGCACCGCTTGGTAGACGGCGACGAGATCCAGATCGGCAAATACAAGCTCTCGTACCTGGAGGCCTGACATGGCAACAGTTGCAAGCCACGAACAGGCCGAGGCGCAGGAGACGCCGCGGCGCGACTCCCGTCCGCGAAAGGCACTCACGATCGGTGCCGTCGCGAAGATCCTCTCGCAGGAATTCGACGACATCTCGATCTCGAAGATCCGCTATCTCGAAGACCAGAAGCTTCTCGCCCCGCGGCGCACGCCGGGCGGCTACCGCCTGTACTCACAGGCGGACGTCGAGCGGCTCCAGGCGATCCTGCGCATGCAGCGCGACGAGTTCCTGCCCCTGCGGGTGATTCGCCAGGAGCTGGCCACCGGGACCTTCGACACCGATCGCCGCCCGGCTGCCGACATCGGCCAGAAGCGCCGCGCGCTGACAGTCGATTCGCAGGTTCAGACGCTCAGCCCGGAGGAGCTCGCCGAGCAGGCGGGCGTGACGGCCGAGTTCCTGCGCGAGCTCGGCGAATACGGCGTCGTCCATCCGGATCGCTCTGATGGCCGCCTGCGCTTCGACGAGACCGACCTCGAGATCGTGCGTGCCGCAGCCGAGCTGGCGCAGCACGGCGTTGCCGGGCGCAACCTGCGCGTCTTCCGCACCTCCGCCGATCGCGAGGCGGCGCTCCTCGAGCAGCTCCTGGGCGCATCGCTCCGCTCGCGCAGCCCTGCGCGCCGGCGCGAGGCGGTCGAGAACCTCGAGAACCTCGCGGCTGTGTGCGGCCACCTCAAGCAGCTCCTATTGGTCCGCGACCTTCGCCGCCTCAAGGGCGACGAGGGCTGATCCGCCCTGGAGCGGGCTTTCGAGCCCGATGAAGGTCACCCGCACGCGCAAGGTCGCGGCGCCCGTCGGCGCGGTCTGGGGCCTCATTTCCGACCCGCACAGCCTGCCGCGCTGGTGGCCGAAGGTCATGCGGGTCGAGGACGTGACCGGCCGCGGCCAGCGCTCGCGGTGGACCTCGGTCCTCGAGACCGACTCAGGAAACGGAGTCCGCGCCGACTTTCGCTGTACCGCCTCGACCGAGGAGGAGCGCTATGCCTGGTCGCAGGACCTGGCCGGCACCGCCTTCGAACGCATCCTCACCCAGGCGGGCCTGGAGATCAAGATCGAGCCCACAGGGCCCGAGGAGACGAGCGTGAGCCTGACGAGCGATGAGACGCTCCGCGGGCTCTCCAGGCTCGGCGGGCCGATGCTTCGCGGCGCGACACGGCGGCGCCTGGACGAAGCCTTCGAGGGCATCGAGCGCGCGCTTGTCGGGGATCCGTCTGCGTGAGCGAGGCAAGCCCAGCCGGGCCGATGAAGTGGTGGGGCTGGGGCGAGCCGGAGAAACGGAACGAGCTGGGAGAGGGCGCAAAGGCCATGCTGCGCGAGGAGTTGGGGCCCGCGGAGCCCGTCGAGCCGGTTGCGCTCGAATCCATGGTCCTCCCGCTCGCCCAGGAGCTTCCCCAAGCGATCAGAACCGCCGTGGGCGACGACGGGGTTCTCACGGGCGACGAGGACCGCTTGCTTCGCTCAGGCGGCAAGAGCTATCCGGACCTGTTCAGAGCGCGCACGGGCGCCCTCGAGGCCGCTCCAGACGCCGTCGTATTGCCTGAGAGCGCAGCGCAGGTGGAAGCGATCCTGGAAGCGTGCTCGGCAGACGATGTCGCGGTCGTCCCGTTCGGCGGCGGCACCAGCGTGGTGGGCGGCGTCGATGCTGTGCGCGGCTCCCATCGCGCTTTGATCTCCCTTGACCTCTCGCGAATGTGCGACTGTGAGGTCGACCGCGTCTCGATGACCGCCCGCCTGGGCCCCGGGCTTCGCGGCCCCGCGGCAGAGGCCGCACTCTTCGAGCAGGGTCTGACCATCGGGCACTTCCCCCAGTCGTTCGAGTTCGCCACGATCGGCGGCTTCGCGGCGACCCGCTCGGCGGGGCAGGCGTCGGCAGGCTATGGACGCTTCGACGAGCTCGTGACCGCGATCGAGATGGTGAGCCCGTCTGGGACCCTCAGGACCCTGGATACGCCGCACACCGCCGCGGGACCCGCCTTGCGCGAGGTCGTGGTGGGGTCGGAGGGAACGCTCGGCGTGATCACAGACGTTGCGGTCCGCGTGCGCCGGGCGCCGCGGAAGAAGCGCTATCAGGGCTGGATGGCCGAGGATTTCGAGGCTGGCGCAGAGGCCATTCGAAAGCTTGCGCACGCGGATGCCCTCCCCGACGTCACGCGCCTCTCGGACCCCGAGGAGACACGCATCTCGCTCGCGATGTCGGGGATGGAGGGCTTCTTAAAGGCGGCGTTCCACTCGTACCTGCGCATGCGCAGGCGAACGGGTGGCTGCATGCTGATCACGGGCTGGGAGGGAGAGGCCGAGGACGTAGAGCGGCGGAGGTCCATCTCGGCGCGAATCCTGCGCGCGCACGGGGCGATCTCGCTCGGCTCGGCGCCCGGAAAGGCGTGGGCGCACGGGCGGTTCGAGGGGCCGTACCTGCGTGACGAGCTGATGAGCCTGGGCTACTTCGTCGAGACGCTCGAGACGTCGCACACCTGGTCGCGCTACCACGAGCTCTACGACGCGGTTCGCGGCGCGCTGCGCGGCGCGATGGAGTCGGAGGGAACGCCTGGCATCGTGATGTGCCACCTCTCGCACGCGTACCGCGACGGGGCGTCCCTCTACTACACCTTCATCGCGCCGTCGAAGCCCGGAAGCGAGCTCGAGCACTGGCGGGCCCTCAAGGGCGCCGCGTGCGACGCGATCGTCGCGACCGGCGGCACGATCACGCACCACCACGCGGTTGGGCGCGACCACGCTCCCTACATGCGCGCGGAGGTGGGGGAATTGGGACTCGAAACGCTGAGGGCGCTCAAGGAGCGGCTGGACCCGGCCGGGATCATGAACCCGGGGAAGCTCGTCCCTTAGCCGTTGTCCTGGGACCCGGCCTCGCCGGGCGCCTGCTGGTCCTCTTCTCCCGCAGGGCTCTGAGGCGGAATTTCGCCGACGAGGATCGTCTCCCCGGGCCGCACGATCTCGGGTGACTCCTCCGCAAACGCGGCCTCCGCCTCCTTCACGACCTCCTTGGGGTCGGAAAGCGAGACCTCGATCGCCTGGGCGAACTGAAGAATTTCGCCGGCCTCGACCGGAATCGGGAACCTTCCCTCAAAGGAGCCGTTCTTCTGCGGGCTGATCTCAGCCGCGAGCGGATAGCCGTTGTCCTTGTTGAACATGAACCACACCAGGAAGGCCTGGCCCTCGGGCGCCTCGGGGAGATTCGAGAGCACCAGGTCGATGTATGGCTGCCCCGTGTCGGTGACCGCTACGACGGCACCACCGCCTGCGTCGCCTCCGCCAGGCGGTGAGAGCGCGATCCGGCTGACCTCCGTGCCGTCCGGAATCGGTGTGGAGGGATCGAGGGGGTCGCCGCCGGTTTCACCGGTCTCCGCGTCGGCCGAAGTCGTCGCGCTGCTTGGCTCGTCGTCGCCCGAGAAGACGCCCGCGATCGCGAGGACGATGACGATCAAGAGGATTGCCGCGCCGCCCAGGGCGGCGATGAGCCGCGTCTGCTTTGAAGTGAAACCGCCAGTGCCTTCCTCATCCGGCAAGGGCTCGCCGGCAGGCCGAGCGGGGGCAGGGCTCTGCCGGCCGCCGAAGCGGCTGCCTGCCGGCGCCTGTGGGAGCTTTGGCAGCTCGGCGGAGGGATAGAGCGCCGTGAGCTCAGTGACGACCGTGTCGGCCAGCTCGCGGTCCGTCGCGTCCTGGCGCAGGTGCCTGACGGCGTCCGCGCGGCCGATGGGATCGGCCTGGCCCAGGAGGTACTCGGTCAGGCCGACGTTCCGATCCGGGTCGGCTCCGCCCAACTCCTCGAGCGCCGAACGGGCTCGCTGGAACGTTTCCCCCTCGTCGACGCCGAAGAGGTCGTCGAGGTCCGCGAACGACTGGCCTCCGGTCAGAAGCATTTCGAGCACGGCGCTCTGGTCGGCACTGATAGGCATGAGCGCAAGGGTATGGGCCGTGGATTAAGCCCGCGCTAATTGCGGGGACCGCGCATGGCTACTCTCGCCGTCCCATGTCGTCGTCGCCAGACATCTCGAAAGCGGGAGAGGACGGGCCCGGCCTGGCCTTCGGCCTCGTCTACGGCGAGGTGACCGCGGAGCGCGTCGAAGCCACGGTTCCCGTCGAGCCGCCGGTCCAGCAGCCCTTCGGCCTCGTTCACGGCGGCGTCTACTCGACGATCGCCGAGAGCATCTGCTCGAACGCCACGGCGCTAGCCGTCGCCGCTGAGGGCAAGATCGCGATGGGGATGTCGAACTCCGCGACCTTCCTGCGCCCGGTGACCGAGGGCACCGTCCACGCTGTCGCAACCAGGCGCCACGCCGGCCGCACGACCTGGCTCTGGGACGTCGACTTCACCGACGACAACGGAAAGCTCGCGGCGACGGTGCGGATGACCGTCGCGGTGCGGGAGATGCCGGGGGAGAACGAGAGGAGACTGACATGACCGCTACCTACACCTTCGACGTCTTTTCCAGCCTCGACGGCTACGGCGCCGCCGGCGGCGACTGGACCGGCTACTGGGGAAAGCAAGGCCCCGAGCTGCTCGACCACCGCCTTGCCATGTACAGCGCGGAGCAGCGGATGGTCTTCGGGGCAAACACGTACCGGGCCTTCGCGCGGATGCTGGCCTCGAGCACCGAGGAGTCCGAAGTGCGTGACCCGTGGGTCACGCGGATGGTGAACATGCCGGCAACGGTGGTGTCGACAACGCTGGAAGACCCCCTCGACTGGCCCGATGCGACCCTCGTTAGCGGTGATGCTGTCGACGTCGTCGGGCAGCTCAAGGAGTCCGGGGTGCCGCTGCGCTCGCACGGCAGCCTGTCCATGAATCGGGCGCTGATGGCAGCCGGCCTAGTCGACCTCGTGCAGGTGACGCTCTTTCCTGTCATCACCGGTCAGACCGGGCTGGACCCGATCTTCAAGGGTGCGGCCGACTTCGATCTGGAGCTGGTCGAGAACCGAACGCTCGACGGTCACACCCAAGAGCTCACGTACCGGCCCGCGCTCCACTGACCCGGGTTCTGCTCTTCTTCCAGGCGCCTATTCCGACAGCCCGGCGGCTTCGAGGGCCTCGTCGCGGTCGGAGTACATGTCCATGCGCGTCTGCATGCCATCGCGCAACGTCCAGACCTGCGCGAAGGACATCTCGACGGGCATACCGGCTGCCTTCGAACGCCCGTGCTGGCGCACCAGAACGACGACCTTGTCTCCCGCATCGTGAATGGCATCGACCTCGAGCTCCCAGTCCTCCCACGCATCCGTCCACTCGCTGAGGAAGGCTCTGGCTCCGTCACTGCCCTCGTAAACCTGCTGTTCGGGCCATCCGTGGAAGTTCGACATGTCCCACACGAAGTCGTCCGTGGCCAGGTCCCCCACGAATTCACCTGTGGCCGCGAATCGCTCATAGCCCACCCGGATGATCTCCACGCTCTCCTGCGACATAACCCGCGCAGTATCTCGCGCTGGCCTGAGAAATGTGCTTTCCATACAAAGCGCCATTCGGAGCCGCCTAGCCTCCGAAGCGGTTTGTTATCGGCAAGCGGCGGTCGCGGCCGAAGGCCTTGGCGGTGATGCGGATCCCGGGAGGCGCCTGGCGGCGCTTGTACTCGGACCGGTCGACCATCCGGATCACTTCGTCGACGACTGTCGGGTCGTCACCGTCCGCGACGATCTCGTCGCGTGAGCGGTCGTCGACGATGTACGCGTCGAGGATTCGGTCGAGCACCTGGTAAGGCGGCAACGAGTCTTCGTCGCGCTGGTCGGGGCGAAGCTCGGCCGAGGGCGGACGTTCGATCACGGCAGGGGGGACCAGGGGATCGGGCGATTGTGAGTTGCGGTGGCGCACCAAGTCGTAGACGAGCGTCTTGGGCACATCCTTGATGACCGCAAAGCCGCCCGCCATGTCTCCGTAGAGCGTCGCGTAGCCGACCGACATCTCGCTCTTGTTGCCCGTCGTCAACACCAGCCAGCCGTGCGTGTTCGAGAGGGCCATCATGAGGTTGCCGCGGATCCGCGCCTGCAGGTTCTCGGCGGTGATTCCGCCAAGGCCGCCCGCGCCGTCCAGGCTGCCCTCCAGCGCGTCCGCGTAGACGCCCATCGCTCCCTCGATCGGGATCTCGATCAGCTCCGCACCCAGGTTGCGCACGATCTCCCGTGCGTCGTCCTGCGTCTCGGTGCTCGAGTGGGGAGAAGGCATGACCACCCCCGTGAGCCGATCGCCGCCAAGTGCGTCAGCGGCCACAAGCGCGACCAGCGCCGAGTCGATCCCGCCTGAGACGGCCACGACGACGTGGCGGAAGCCGTTCTTCTCGACGTAGTCGCGAAGGCCGGTGACGAGGGCCGAGTAAACCTCGTCGAGATCCGAGAGGGGCTCTTCGATCCGGGACGGCTTGGCCCCGTACTCGACGACCAGAAAGTCGTCGTCGAACTGCTTGGCACGCCCGAGCACCGTGCCCTCGGAGTCGAGCGCGAAGCTCGAGCCGTCGAAGACCAGCTCGTCCTGCCCGCCGACGAGGTTCACGAAGGCAAAGGCGGTGCCGCACTCGCTCGTGCGGCGAGCGAACATCGCCTCGCGCTCGCCCCGCTTGCCGCGGAGGTACGGGGACCCGGACGCGTTCACGATCAGCTCCGCGCCCATCTCGGCTTCGGCCGACGCCGGCGGGCCGGGCTCCCAGGCGTCCTCGCAGATCGTGAGGCCGACGCGGGTGCCGGCGATCTCGACCACGACCGGATCGGTCCCGGGCTCGAAGTAGCGGTTCTCATCGAACACGGCGTAGTTGGGAAGGCGCTGCTTTCGGTAGACGGCTTCGACCTTGCCGTCGCGAAGCAGAGCCAGCGAGTTGTGGGCGTGCCTGGGCCTGGGCGCGTCTCGATCCGCGGCGTCTGCGTTCGCCGGCCGCGGCTCGGGGAAGCCGACCAGGACGGCGATGCCCGCTACCTCGGAAGCAAGCTCGCCCACCGCTTTGGCGCAGCGAGCCAGAAAGTGGCGTTTCAGGTAGAGGTCCTCGGCGGGGTAGCCGGAGATGCAGAGCTCGCCGAAGACGACGAGGTCGGCGCCCTCATCCTTCGCGCGGGCAATCCCCTCGCGCACCAGCGCGGCGTTCTCCGCCACGGCTCCAACCGTGGGGTTGATCTGGGCCAGCGCGAGTGTTAGGCCTTTGTCTGACACGGAAGAAGAGTATGTATCGTCATTCGCGCCGCACTTCGGCAGGGGGCAAAATCTTGAAGGGAAGCGAGGATCGCAATGAGAAGGTGGCTGAGCGGGGCGGGTCTGATGACGGCTCTCTGCCTCAGCGCATTGACGATCCCAGGGACGGCTTCGGCCGCAACGTCACCCTTCACCGAGGCGCAGGCCAAGGAGCAGCTCCGCGACGTCGAGCGGGTCGAGGCCGGAATCAGCAGAACCGACCCGACCATCGCCCTTCGCGACCTCGCGCTCGCGGTGCCGGCCCTCGACGGCGCAGCCCGGCGCCAGGCGCGCTCGATCCTCTCCCGCCCGCCCGACGGCGACTCGCCCTACGGCGGCAACTGGCCAAACAACGCGGTCGAGAAGTTCGTCGAGACCCCCGCGTTCGTCGTCCACTACGTCGAGGTGCCCGGCTGCGACGCCGCGCCTCCCAATCCCGACGCCAACTGCGACGAGCCCGATTTGGCGGACGACGACATGAACGACATCCCCGACTACGTGGACGCGACCGTCGACGCGGTCGACGAGTCGATCGCGGTCGAGAACGCCGAGCTTGGCTGGCCGCTTCCCAAGGGGGACGGCGACGAGGGCGAGCCCGATGGGAGCGGAGACGACGATCGCTTCGACGTCTACATCTCCGACCTCTGCGACGAGAGCGACTTCAACCCTTGCGTCTTCGGATTCGCTGATCCGGACGACAACTCCGCCAATTGCAACTCGGCGCCGTTCAAGTGCAGCGCCCATCTCGTGGTCGACAACGACTACGACGAGTTCGGCGAGTCCGGCGGCGAGCTTGGCCTGAGGGTCACGACGGCCCATGAGTACAACCACGTGCTCCAGTTCAACCTCGACACGAACCAGGACATCTGGATGTTCGAATCGACGGCGACCTGGTCGGAGGAGCAGGTCTTCCCCGCCGACGATGACTGGGTCCGCACCTACATGGACAGCTGGACCAAGGAGTCACTCGTCTCGCTCACCACGTCTCAGTTCCACATCTACGGCTCGGCCGTGTGGAACCACTGGCTCGAGCATGGCGACAACAACTTCGGCCCCGACGTTGTCCTGAACGCCTGGGAGTCCTCGCGCGACGTAACGCCGAAGGACTATGCGGTCGGCGCCTACGACGACGCGATCAAGGACGAGGGCGGCGCCGGCTTCCCGCAGGAATTCGCGGCGTTCACCGCGGCGACGGCGGAGTGGCGCACGGGCGACGGCAACTTCCCCGACGCCTCAGAGCTGCCCAACGTCACGCGCATGGGCAAGCTGAAGTTCGACGGTGACCCTGTGGAGCAGAAACTCGACAACACGAGTTACGCCCTCTTCAAGGTCAATCCGAAGGACGAAGACGAGATCACGCTCAAGGGCCGCTCAGACGACAGCGGCCTGCAGTGGAGCATCGCTTTGGTCGCCCGTGACGGATCCTCCACCGAAGGTACCGTCGAGCGCCTCGTGGAGTATTCGGAGGGCGACGAGAAGTCCAAAGTGACCCTGCCCGACGCGCAGACGTACGACCGCATCACCGCCGTAGTCACGAACGCGGACGGCCACGTCTCGGGCTCCAAGCCCGCCAACGGCAACTTCAACTACACGCGCAACGGCGAGGACTTTAAGCTCAAGATCCGCTGATGACTGATCCGGAAGGACAAGAGGAAGAGTTTCGCGTCGAGGTCGAGCTCGACGACGACGATCACCACCTGAGCCTGGCGGACCGGCTTCGGTCCGCCGACCTGGACGACGAGGCGCGCGAGCGGCTTGGGTCGCAGGTAGTCGTGACCCGCGACGGCCCACACCTCTTTCTCTACGCGACCACGCAGAAGAGCTGCGAGGAGGCGGAGCGCGTCGTCCGCGAGCTGATCGCCGAGGACGAGCTCACCGGTTCGGTCCGCTCGACGCGCTGGCACCCGGTTGAGCAGGACTGGAAGGACATCACCGAGCCGCTGCCCCAGACCCCCGAGGAGCTCGAGGCCGAGGAGCAAGCGCGCGACGAGCGCATGTCGCACGAGGACCCCGGCATCAAGAACCCACGATTTGTGACGCTGGGCTCCTACAAGCCGAAGTTCCTGCGCGACCTGGGGCTCTAGCCCGCGCCTGGTGCCAGGCACGGTGCCTGGCACCTAGTGCGACGCTCACACTTCCGCCGCGTCGCCCAGGAGCTTCTCGAGGACTACGACGTCCTTCCACTCGCCCCGCAGGCGGCCGTGGCGGAGGTGCCTGCCGACCTGTGTGTAGCCGGCGCGTTCGAATAGCCGCAGGCTCGATCCGTTGGTCGCGAAGACCTTGGCGACGAGCTTGAAGGTGTTCGCTGCGGCTGCCCTCTCGGCGAGAGCGTCGAGTAGCGCCTGCCCCGCGCCCTTCCCACGCGCGCTGCCCGCCACGTAGACGGCGGCCTCGCGGACTCCTGAGTAGTAGGGGTTCGACTCCTCGTAGGGCCCGGCGGTCGCCCAACCCACGACCTGACCGCCGTCTTCGGCTACGAGGAAGGGGTGTCCCTGGCCAAGAGCGGCACGGACCTCCTCGAGCGGCCTCGGCTCCGAGCGAAACGTGGCGTTCCCATCCCGGACGGCTTCGTCGTGGATCGCCGCGATCGCCTCGGCGTCGCCGCGCCCGGCCTCTCGGATCGTGAGGCTCACCCCGGCTTGGAGACCTGGCCGGCGGGCTTCTTCTGCTTGCTCTTCGCCTTCCCCTCGGCCGGAGCCAGGGCCTTGAGCTCGGCGAGCGACTCGGTGAGGTCGTGGGCGAGCGAGTCGAGGTCGGGCATCGCCTCGTAGTCGCCGATGAGGCCGAAGTTGACCTGGCCGTTGTAGCTCATGATTCCGAAGCACACTGCCTGGCGCTTGGCGAGCGGGACCATCGGATACATGGCCTCGAGCTCGCGCCCCATGAGGTAGAGCGGGAACTGCGGCCCGGGGACGTTGGTCACGACCATGTTGAAGAAGCGCTGGCGCGACTGAAGCCGGCCCGCCTGGCTGAGGATCGTTGGGGGAGCGAAGTCGGCGAGCTCGGTCAGAAGCGTCGCGCCGACGGCCTGCTTTGACTCCTTGAGATCGCCCATGCCCGCTGATACGGCGCGCAGTCGCTCGGCTGGATCCTCGATGCCGACGGGGAGCGTCGCGTTCATCATGCTGACTTTGTTGCCGAGGTCGCCACGCTGGTCGGCCTCACGGACGCTGATGGGGATCATCGCCTTGAGCTCGAGGTCGGTCGTCGCGTGCCCACGTGCGCGAAGGAAGCGCCCGAGCGCACCTGTCACCGCCGCGAGCACAACGTCGTTCACGGTGCCGCCGACCGTGTTCTTGATGCGCTTGTAGTCGTCGAGGTCACCGCGCACCCAGGCAAAGCGCCGGTAGGGGCTGATCTCGACGTTGAAGGGCGAGTCAGGCGCCGCGACGCCCGCGCGCGCGAGCGCGCCGACTGACTCGAGGCCGCCCAGGAGCGCCCCTGCCATGCGGCGCGGCCGGCGAAAGACCGCCCGCACCCCGCGCAAAGCCTCGGCTGGCGTCGTCGCACGCTCAGCGAGGGCGCGGCCCAGGACCTCCGCGTCTGTGGGCTCGGGCCCGGGAACCCAGTCCTCCGGGGTAGGGGAGGGGGCGTCGGACTTCGTGTCGAAGAGGACCGTCGTTATGTCAACCCCAGAGACGCCGTCGATCAGGCAGTGGTGGCTCTTGGTGACGATCCCGAAGCGCCCGCCGTCGAGGCCGTCGACCAGCCACATCTCCCACATCGGCTTCGAGCGATCCAGGCGCTGAGAGAAGATGCGCGCCGCCAGCGTGCGGAGCTGCTGCTCGGAGCCCGGCTCGGGCAGCGCCGTGTGGCGGACGTGGTAGTCCATGTTGAAGTGCGGGTCGTCGATCCAGATCGGCCGACCCTGGCCGTAGGGGACGAACTTCAGCTTCTGGCGGAAGCGGGGTACCAGGTGGAGCCTGGAGAGGATGTGCTCGCGTAGCTCCTCGATCTCGGGCGCCGGGCCCTCGAACACAGTCGTTGATGCGACGTGCATGTGGGCGGGGCCGTCCTCCAGGTGGAGGAACGAAGAGTCGAGGCCGGTCAGGCGGTCGCCGGATGCCATGCGTTCATCCTGCCACAGATGGAGCTGAACGTAATGTTGCGGAATTGTTAGCAGTGTGACTGCTGTCACTCACAGAACGTATGTTCGCCCTACCGTCGTCCGCCATGAGAAAAAGACGACGAAACCGGCGCAGGCGCGCATTTGCGCTTGCATTCCTGCCGGCAATGATGATTCCAATGGGGTGGGGCAGTGCCTCGCCCGCAGCCGACGACCGCAGGGCGACCGTTGATGCGCCTGCTTCTGTTCGGATCGGCAACGCAACGACCCTCAAGGGCGAGTTCCCGGACGCCGAAGACGCCGAGGTCGCGATCCTCAGCCGCGCGGCCGGCGACAACGGCTACAAGCGCGTAGGCACTGCCCGCACAGGGGCCGGAGGCCGCTGGTCGGCCCGCGTGAAGCCGCGCCGCACCGGCGATTGGCGCGCACGACTGGTCGCGCCGCCCACCGGTGACGCGCTCGCGGATGCGCCCGTGCCGGACTCCGAGTCCGACACCGAGCTCATCCGGGTCCGCTCGGTGACGAAGGTTGCGCCGTCGAAGCGCGACGTCGTTGCCGGGACGAACGTCGAGATTCGCGGCCGGGTTGCCCCGGCTGGCCAGCGTGACGTTGTCGTCCAGGTCGGCGGGCAGACCAAGCGCGCCCATGCCGACAAGAACGGTCGCTTCAAGATCGACTGGAAGGCTCCCGGCGCCGGCAACTACAACGTCCGTGCGACCGCGAAGCGGAACAAGCACGCGAGCGGCTCGAAGGACTCGGGCGGCCACGTCACCGCGTATCGCTACGCGCAGGCGTCCTGGTACGGCCCGGGTCTCTACGGGAACCGCACGGCGTGCGGCCGGACGCTCAGGTCGTCGACGCGAGGGGTTGCGCACAAGTCGCTTCCCTGCGGGACCAAGCTCTCGATCCGCCATGGGTCGAACGAGGTCCACGTCACGGTCATCGACCGTGGCCCTTATGTCGGCAACCGTGAGTTCGATCTGACCGAGGCGACTCGGAACGACCTGGGCTTCGGCTCAACCGGCCAGATCCTCGTCTCTAAGTAGGCGCGGGTCGCTACCCACTCCGAACGCAACGACGAGGCCCTCTTCACCCACGACTAGCAAACGTCTTAGGGTGAAGGGGCCTCGCCGTCGCTGGGTCGCTTTAATTCCACACGTGAGCTCCGAGGCTAAGAATCTCGAGGCCATTTCCAAGGCCATTGATCAGCACAACTCGAACTGCCCCTATCCGGCGTCCGAGGTGCGGATGAACCCGTTCGAGCTCGAGCGGCTCGGCTGGGACTCAATCAGGGGGTTGCCCGTCGTAGGCGATCCGCAGGTCGCCACTGGTCGGTTCAACATCGTCTGCTCGGGCGACGGCGAGGGCGATGAGGAGCTCGAAGAGGTCGAGGCGATCGGGGAGCCCGTGCGCGTGGGTGCTCCGGAGGCGCCGATCGAGCGCCCCGAATTCCCTGTCTAGATGCACCGCGAGTGGGAGTTCTATCTCCTCGCCCTGGAGCAGTTCGAGGCAGACCTCCGTGATGGATGGGAGCCACCTGAGGACCAGCTCGAGGTGTTCTGGTTCGACTACATCGGCGACGCCGACGCGCTGGATTCAGACGACGGCGTAGAGACCCTGAAGGGCCTGCAAGCGAGCTGGCCCGAGGTGATCGGTGCGCCACGCCCGCTCGCGGGCCCCGAGAGCCTCTATCTGCTGAGCCTTGTGTTCTGCCACGGGACTCGCCTCGACGAGGAGCCTGACTGCCGCCATTACGAGTTCGGCGACGAGTCCGATCTCGAGCTGACCGCCGCCCTGAAGGATGCCGGGCTCTGGGAGCGCCTGACGAGCCGCGAGGTGGCGGGGCTCACGCCGGGCGTGGCAGGCGCCGGGGTTGAAGGAGAGCCGAGCTTCGGCTGGCTCGCTCGCAACGAGCTCGAGCTGGCGCATCGCCTCCCGGACGTCCCGGGAGCAGCTGAGCTCAAGGACGCAGCGATCGAGGCCGAGCGCCACGAGCGCGACCTGTTCGCGTTCAGCGCCTTCGGTGCGGACTGAGAATCAGAGGTTCAGGCCCAGCTCGTTGGTGAGGCGCTGGGCCCAGTTGTTGAGCTCGGTGAAGCCGCCGCTCAGGATCAGGACCCCCATCGCGATCAGGATCGCGCCGCCCGTCGCAGTGATGGCGCGGTAGTGGCGCTTGACGATGTCGAACGCCGACGTCGCACGCGAGTACGCGATCGCGGTGAGCAGGAACGGGACCGCCAGCCCAAGTGAGTACACGGCCAGGAGGAAGGCGCCGTGGGCGGGCTCCCCGTTGACGCCCGCCAGCGTGAGGATGCCGCCCAGTGCGGGCCCGACGCAAGGCGTCCAGGCGATCGAGAACGCCGCGCCCGCGACGATCGGCCCGCCCTTGCCGGCGCGCTCCATCAACGCGTCCACCCGCCATTCGCGGTTGAGCTGGTCCACGTACATCGCCGCGATGAAGAGGACTCCCATCACGATCAGAAGCACCGCGCCGATGTTGCTCAGCGTGTCCTGGTTCTCGCGCAGGGAACTGCCGACCTGGGTAGCCGCCAGGCCGAGCAGGACGAAGATGGCGGAAAACGACGCGATAAAGAGGAGGCTGGGCACGAGGATGCGGCGCCAGTCCTCGTCTCCGAGCTCGTTCGGGCTGACACCCGTGATCACCGATAGGTAGCCGGGCACCAGCGGCAGAACGCATGGGGAGAGGAACGACACCAGCCCCGCGATGAACGCGACGGGAACGTCGGCGCCATTGATGGGGTCGCCCATGTGCCCTTAGTTGAGGACCGCTGCCAGGCGGCGGCGATGCTCGACCGCAAGCGGATCGTCGCCCAGCTCGGTGAAGATCGCGACCATGATCCGCCGCACGAGGTCGCGGCGCTCCGGATCGGGCTCCGAGGCGATGATCTCCTGGAAGAGCTCGAGCGCCTGCGCGACGTCGCCCTCTGTCCAGGCGGCGATCGCCGTCTGCGCATCGGACTGTCCGTCGCCGTTCTGGAGGCCTGAATCGCGTTCCTCGAGCTCGATGCGGGCGAGCAACCCGCGGGCCGCGAAGTCGGATCCGGCCTTGTCGACCAGAAGTGCCCTGGCTTCGGCGATCTCGCCGCGAGCCAGGAGGATGCGCGCGAGGCCGATGGCTGCCACGGAGTGATTGGGATCGGCTTCAAGCGCTGCGCGGAGCGATGCTTCGTCCCCCGACTTGGCGAGCACGTCGGCCTCGGAGGGGAGGAGGGTGTCGAGGAATGCGGAGATCTGCGCAGGGGGAAGGGCGCCCGTGAACTGACCGACGATCTTGGCGTCGCGAAAGGCGCGGACATCAGGAATCCCCCGGATGCCGAAGGCCTGGGCAAGCATCGGGTTCGCGTCGACGTCGACCTTCGCCAACTCGATCTGGCCGTCGCGCTTTAAGACCTCCGCCTCGATCGCAGGCCCCAGCACGCGGCACGGGCCACACCATTCGGCCCAGAAATCGACCACCACGGGGACCTCCCGCGAGCGCTCGACCACCTTTGCCTCGAAATCCGCCTCCGTGACGTTTGCGATCACAAAACGAGCGTACCCAGGCCCAGGGCTTGTGACCTGGCATTGTGGGCAGCAGATATCTGTGGCTGACGAATCCCTACGCGGCAAGCTCCTCATCGCCTCGCCCGCCCTGGTGGACCCCAATTTCGCGCGCTCGGTCGTGCTCATGACCGAGCACTCGGAAGAGGGCGCGATGGGCATCGTCCTCAACCGCCCAGGCGACGTGGCGGCACGCGAGTTGATGCCGGCGCTCGAGGAGATCGCGGACGACGACCCGCTCTTCATCGGCGGACCCGTCCAGCCGCAGGCGGTCGTCCTCCTGGCCGAATTCGCGGACCCGGCCGCGGCGGCCTGGATCGTCGTCGCGGATGTCGGCCTGGCATCTGCCGACACCGATCTTGACGAGTTGGGAGACGCCGTCAGGCGCGGGCGCTTCTATGCCGGGTACTCGGGATGGGGCCCGGGCCAGCTCGAGATGGAGATCGAGATCGACTCGTGGATCGTCGAGCCGCCGCTTCCCGCGGAGCTCTTCCCGGACGACCCGGAGTCGCTCTGGAGCGACGTGCTCAAGCGAAAGGGTGGTTCCTACGCTCTTATCTCCCGAATGCCTGACGACCCGAGCATGAACTGACGCGCTTGCCCGAGCTTCAAGAGATCTTGCCCGGCCTCCACCGGTGGACCGCCGACGTGCCCGATTGGACGCCCGACCAGGGCGGACCGGAGGGTTGGGCTCAGGAGGTCGCGTGCGTCGCGTGGGAGGGGGAGGGCACCCTCGTTCTTGTGGACCCGCTCGTAGACGAGGGCGACTGGGGTGCGCTCGACGCGCTCGTCAAGCGCCATGGCGAACCGGTTGCGGTGGTCGTGACGTGTCCGTGGCACGTGCGCTCGGCCGGGGAGGCGGTCGAGCGTTATGTGAACTCGCCGGGGATCGAGGTCTGGGCGCACTACCGTCGCGGTGAGGGACACGGAGCGCATCGCCTTCGACGTGGCGAACGTGGTCTCAGAGAGCGCGCAGGTCTGCCCCGGGCGTCGACGTGATCGCCACGGATACCGGAAACGGCGAGCTCACGGTCTGGATCGAGGAGATCGGCGCGATCGTGGCCGCGGACGTCCTGCTCGGCGCTGAGGGCGAGCGCTCGGAGCCGCTCCGCGTCTGCCCGGAGGCCTGGCTGGAGGAGGCCAACGACGTCGAGACGGTGAAGGCCGCGCTCAGACCTCTCCTGGAGCGCGGCGTCGCCGCAATCGTGCCGCTTCACGGCGCTCCGGTGCTCAACGACGCGCGTGAAGCGCTGCGACGTGCACTCGCCGGAGAAGGGTCCTGAGCTACATTCAACGTCGTGAAGCGCAGGGTGGCGTTTGTCAGCGGGGTGGTTGCACTTGCATGCGGGGCGCTTACCGCTGCGCCCGCAGGGGCCGCAGAGCTCGTCTCGATTCCCTCCAAGGGACCGGGTCCCGCAGAGCTCGATCAGGTCTGGGTCAACAAGATCGGACCCGACGACGCAAAGCGCGTGCTCGTCCTCATGCCGGGCACGTCCGGCGGCGCCGGCAACTTCTCGCTGGTCGGCCGCGACATCGTCAAGCGCGTTCCGAACCTCGCCGTCTGGGCGATCGACCGCCGCAGCCGCCCACTCGAGGACACGCATGTCTTCGAGCAGCTCGACGCCGGAGACGTGACCCTCCAGGAGGCATTCGACCACTACCTCGGCTGGCTCACCAACGGCGGCGCTGCCGGCCGACCATTACGAGTTCCTGGACGCAGACGACCACTCCGTACGCCCGCGACTGGGGCATGAAGACCGCGCTCAACGACGCGCGCGCTGTGATCAAGGAAGCGAGAGGGCCGAAGAAGAAGACCGAGGTCTGGCTCGGGGGACACTCCCTCGGCGCGTCGCTTACCGCCGCGTACGCCGCCTGGGACTTCGACGGCAAGCCCGGATTCAAGGACGTCGAGGGTCTCGTCCTGATCGACGGTGGGCTGCTTGGAAGCTTTGACGGATTCACCCTGGAGGAGGCCCAGGACGCGATCGAAGCCCTCGAGACTTCGAACCCGTTCTCGGACCTGCTCGGTATCGGAATCCCCGAGTCGGCGGGCCTCTTCGCCGAGATCGGCGGCTACTTCGCGCGACAGGACCCGACGGGCTCGGCCGCGCCGCTCCAGGACTTCGCGTTCCTGCCCGCCGCCTTCGACCCAGGTTTCCCGGTTACGAACGAAGCGTTGTTCGGCTACGCGTTCGACCGGGACACCTCACCGCAGTCCCTGCGCCTGCTCCACGCGAACATGGGCGCGGTCGATCCCTATGTCGAGGGCGAGATCAGCGGCTGGACGGACGGCGGCATCACGCCGGTCAGCCGGATGGCGAAGATGTTCGGCGACGAGCCTGTCAACTCGGTCGAGTGGTTCTTCCCGAAGCGCCTCTCAATCGACACGAACGGCGCCAACGCGATGGAGCAGAACGACGTCGCCGACTTCCTGGGGCTGCGCCTGGAGCACACCGACGACATCGACGTCCCGATCTACGCCTTCCAGACCGATCTCACGAACGGCGGCGTCCTCGAAGGCGCTCAGAACCTCGTGGATCGCGCCAAGACGAAGGAAAAAGACGCGAAACTCGTCGAGGGAGCCCCGGAACAGAGCCACCTGGACCCGCTCACCGCCTCACCGGACCAGAACAAGTTCCTGAAGACGGTCGTGAAGTTCCTGAAGCGACTGAGCGACGACGCCGCGGTGCCGCTGCCTCGCATGAGCGCCAGATGGGACTGCATCGTCGTCGGCGGCGGAGCCGCCGGCCTCAGCGCCGCTCTCGTACTCGGCCGCGCTCGTAAGCGAACGCTTGTTATCGATGCCGGCGAGCAGTGCAACCTCCCGGCCGACGGAATCGGCGGGCTTCTCGGCCACGACGGACTCCCGCCACGGGATCTCTACGCGAAGGGGCGGGAAGAGCTGGCGCGATACTCGGACGTCGAGGTGCGTGACGCTGGGGGCCACCAGCGCGAGGGCGAGCTCCGACGGCCATCGCCATCGAACTGTCCGACGGCACGAGCGAGGCGGGGAGCCGTGTTCTGCTCGCGACCGGACTGGATTATGGATACCCGGACATCCCGGGGATCGAAGAGAGGTGGGGACGCTCTGCCTTTCATTGCCCGTTCTGCCACGGCTGGGAGGTGCGCGATCAAGTGCTCGGCGTCCTGGATCCCAACGCGTCGGGAGCGACGCGCGCCATGCTGCTGCGCGGCTGGAGCGATCAAGTGACGCTGTTCACGAACGGCCCGGCCGAGCTCGATGCGACGGACGCGGAACGACTTAGGGAGGCAGAAATCCCGGTGGATGAGCGCCAGATCGCCGAATTGCGCGGCGAGGGCGTCTCGTTGTCTGCGATCGCCTTTGCTGAGGCCTCTGAGGCGCCCTGTAACGGGCTTCTGGTGGCGCCGACTCTCTCGCAAGCGCTCTCAGATCGCCAGGGACCTCGGCGTCAGGACGACCGAGGACCATCCGATGGTCGCGAACGCAATCGAGGTCGACTCGACGTACTGCACGAGCGTCGAAAACGTCTTCGCAGCAGGCGACGCGACGGGCGGGATGCCCTCGGTGGCTAACTCCGTGGCTGGAGGCTCTTCGGCCGCCGCCCACATCGTCCACAGCCTGGTCTAGGCATCAGGTCTACATAACCGTCATTATCAGGCACAGCCAGGAAATCACTTAGGCGGCATCGATGCGGCGTGGTCCGCCCCCACGTCCACCCATCCGGCCAGGTCTTCGGCCGTTTCCACGCCCTCACGCGCGACGATGAGCCAGCCGCCCATCTTCTTGCCGGACATCTCGAACTCGCGGACGTGCTCCTCATCCAGCGCGGAGGCGTGATCCTCGGGCGGGACGCGCACCATGAGCTCGCTCGTCGACGTGACGCCGCACGCCATGTTGCCGCCGATCATGAAGCCGATCCCGCCGAACATCTTGCGCTCGGTGAGCCCTTCGCGCATCGCGAGCGCGTCGCGCACGCGGTCGGCGAAGTCCTCGTCGTAGGCCACGAGACGCAGCCTAAACGGAGCGGCTACCGTGCGGCATGTGGCGACGTGGGAAGAAGTAATCGCGCTCTGCGAGGCCGAGCTGCTCGAGGTCGAGCGATCAACCTCGTACGGCACTCCCGCCCTCAAGGTGAAGGGCAAGCTCTTCGCGCGGCTCAAGGAGGACGAGGAGCGCATCGCGATCTTCGTCGATTTCATGGAGCGCGAGGCGATGACGCAGGAGAACCCGGACGCCTACATCGTCACCGACCACTACCGCGACTGGCCGATGATGCTGGTCGACCTCGAAGCAGTGCCAGACGACGAGCTGCGCGAGGTGCTGATCGAGTCGTGGCGCCGGCGCGCGCCGAAGAAGCTCGTTGCCGAGCTGGACGACTCCTAGCGACCGAAGAGGCCACCGAGCCGGGAGTTCTTGGGCGGTGGCCCAAGCTGCGCCGCGGCAGCGGAGTCGATGTTGAGCTCGACAGCTCGCTCGTACGTGCGCTGGACCTCGGGCGCATCCACGAACCTCGTCTCCCCCCGGGTGTCCTCGAAGATGAAACCGTCCAGGATGTTCTCACGCTTGTTGTCGGAGACGCTGACCACCTTGCCGACCTCAACGCCGTCAGAGCCGTAGATCGGCGTCCCGCTCGCAATGGTCGAGTAGTGGACGGCGACGCCATCGTCCCGTTGTGCTGATCCCTCGCTCACGCGCCAGAGGATACGAGTGTGCCCCCGCCCGCCGTCGCCTCGAGCAGCGGCTCTGACAGCCATTCGCGGATGTGGTCGTAGGTCTGCGGGTGATTGAGGAGGTGGAAGTGGCTGGCACCCTGGACGTGTTTCGAGTCTCCGTGAGGCTTGCCTTCTGTGTCCAGTGGACTCGCCGCGCTCGCCTTGCGGACCAGGACGTCGCCGATCAGCGCGGCCAGCGGGTGCCGCTCCGAGGCTGTGAGCCCGCCTGAAACGAAGTGGTACGAGACGCCCGCAACTGGCGCGAGCGGCGCCGAGTAGTTGCGAAGCGGCTCGTGCGGGTCCCTGTCCATCCAGTCCTCGTCGCGCAGGTACCCGAAGCGCAAGTCCTGGATTCCCACGCTTCTGAGCTCGAGGAAGTCGGCAAACGGCTTCGCCTCCGGCACGCGCTTGAAGGCGGCGCCGCCGGCGTTCACGACCTTCTCGAGCCACGAGCCGGTGTTCGGGGCGCCCAGGCAGATCACGTGCTTGGCGTGGCGCACCCAGCGCCGCTCGGCCTCCGCGGCCTCATGACAGGCGCTCCGCGCGATCAGCGCGCCCATCGAGTGCCCGATCAGCGATACCTCCTCGATCTCGACCGGCCACTCCCGGCAGAGCTCCTCGAGGAGCCATGAGAGTCGCCGGCCGTTCTCGGAGATGTGGAGCCCCGAGTTGTAGCGCAGGTAGAGCGGGCTGAAGCCGAGGTCGTCGCGGAGCCTCTGGCCGTAGGTGCGCGGCGCCGGCCCCTCCACGTCTGGATCTGCCTTCGTGCCGAGCCACCACGCCTCCTCCGTCTCGCACAGGCCGTGGACGAAGATCGCAAGCCTCGGCGTCGTGTGGTCGAACGCCTTCTGGATGGACGCGCGGGTGCATTCGACGTCGCGGTGAGGCAGCCGGAGCGCCATCTTCACGGCGAGCGGGCTCCCCTCCTCCTCCAGCCGGTCGCCGATCAGCCCGTTGATGGCCGCTTGGGAGCGGCGCCCGAAGCCGGAGTCACTCACCGCAGACCGCTCCTCGGTGCCGCCGGCGACGTACCCGGCTGCCGTGATCGCAGCGCCGGCACCCTTGCCGCCGAGCTTGAGGGCGCCGTAGACGCCTGTGGAGACCGCGTCGTGCGCCTGCTTGATGGCCTCGGAGCCTTCGCCGATCGCTCCGAAGACGCGCTCGGAAATCGCGGAATGGACGCCCTGGATGGGGCTCAGAAGCGCTTCGTCTGCATATCGCCCTGCCAGCTGGCCGAGCGCCTTCAACTCTGAGTCAGGCACGCCTCGGCAAGATAGCGACGGCGCAGGCGGGAGGTCGGGTCCGGCGCCCTACCTCTTCTTGACGATCTTGAATGAGACACGTGCCGGCGTGGGGTCCTCGCCGCCCGCACCTGTGGCTTTGACATCGAAGGTGTGCTTGCCAATCTTCAGCTTCTTCGTCGTGTGAGGTGAAGTACATGCTGCGTAGGGCTTGCCATCCACCCTGCACTCGAACGTGACGGGAGCTTCGCTGGCCTCGAACTGAATCGTCGGCGTCCTGTCCTTGCCCTTCCGCTTCGGCGCCTTCGTGATCTCGGTGTCGGGCGGGCCCACGACTGCGTCCACCGTCCACGTGTAGGTCGCCGCGCCGGCCAGCGTCTCGCTGTTCCCGAGCGCGTCGATCGAGTACACCCGGAACGTGTGCTGGCCCTCGCCCAGGCTCGAGTACGCGATGCCGCTCGGGCCGTTGCAGTCGGTCTCCGCCTGTGTGTCCAGCTTGCACTTGAAGGTCGCGCCTGCCTCGGAGTGGTACGTGAAGGTCGCGGTATTCACGGTCGAGACCGGCTGTGTGGGGCCGGTATCAATGGCCGTGTCGGGCGGAGTGCGGTCCACGAACCACGTGTACGTGGCCGGCGCGACGTCGTCCTTGTTGCCCGCGCGATCGGTCGCGAAAACGGTGAACGTGTGGGACCCGCTCGCAAGGCCGCTGTATTGCTTTGAGCCTGAGTTGCAAGACTCCTCTGCCCCGGTGTCAAGCTTGCACGTGAAGGTCGAGTTCGGCTCTGACGAGGTGAACCCGAGGTTGGCCGTCTGTGAGGCCGTCGGGTTCGCCGGCTTTGAGCCCTCGGTGATCGTCGTGTCCGGCGGCGTCCGGTCGATGGTCCACATGTAGGTGGCCGGCGTCGGGTCCTCGACGCCGTTGAGGACTGCCTTCACGCTGAAGGTGTGGGTTCCTTCGGTGAGGCCCCCTGCGTATGTCCTCGGGCTCTCGCATGCGGAGAAGTCGAGCTCGGTGTCGAGCTTGCACCTGAAGGAGAGTCCGGGCGGGACCGGGCTCGTGTTGCCGGGAGAGTCGAAGGTGAAGGTCGCCGCAGTGCTGTTGTTCGGGTTGGCCGGATTCGTCGCGATCCGGGTCTCCGGGCAAGTCGTTTCCGTCGGTGTTACGCCGTTGTTGCGAGGGGTCGGCGTCTGCTCGGTGAAGTCCGCCGCGCTGTCAAAGGTCGTGTCCGCCGGGACATCGAGGTAGGTCGCGCAGCCGCGGTCGATCCTGCGCTCCAGCGACTTCCCCGCCGTCACTCCGCTAGGAGAGGCTGGGCTCCCGGTTTCGAGATCAGGGACCGTGCCGGTGAAGTTGCCCCAGGTCACGCAGTCGAGCGCCAGTGTTGTCCGGGTACGTGTCAGAGATGAAGCAGACGGCTCCGCCCACGCTTGAGATGTCCAGGTCGGGGTCCGTGAAGTCGGGGGTGCCGGCGGCGGCACTGTCGCCGAGAAGCACCGTTCGCTGGCTCTGGCCGTTCGGGACGTCCTCCGGGAAGGTGTACCTGTGGATCTCTATTCCAGTGGGCCCGTAGACCGTCACGTGGTCCTCGGCCGTCAGGTTCTGCCCCGCCGTGTACATCTGCAACTCGACGAAGCTGGTGTTCGCGACCCCCCCGGGGAGCACCTCGCGAATGAGCATGAAGTGGTGATCGGCCGACGCGGGCGCTGCGGACGATGCCATCCAGACGACGCACGCCACAGTGGCGATTAGCCCACGCCTAAGTGACCTCCCCAACACACATCCATCAAACCACCTCGCTGAACGGTTTTCAAGCCCTGCTACTGGGGCCGGCCAGCCTCAGGCGCGCGTCAGGCTGGAGGCTCGCCGAGAGTAGGAATTTCCACGCATATCGTGGGAATTCCACTTTTCGGCGCGTCAGAGGCGCTCGGCGACCGCGGGTTCCTCGCAGAAGGCGGCGATTTCGCGGGAGAGCTTGCCTCCCTGCCAGGCGAGCGGTGACTCGCCCTCGTCCTCGCTGATCATCCGCGCGTTTGGGATGCGCTCGGTCCACGCGGTCGCGACGTCCCACGGGTGGCCTGGATCGGCCTCGTCGTGGCTTGCGACGACGAGCGTCGGGACATCGAGGCCCTCGAGCGCATCCATGCCGTCGAATGGCACGGACACGGTCACCTCTCGCAATGCCTTGGCAACCGCGTTGAGATCCTTGTGGAGCGCCAGGCGCGTCCGCGCGAGCCGGAGCACGACGTCGCGCCATTCCGGGTTGTGCGAACCGTCGTCATAGACCTCGATGAAGCCCTCCACCCCGCCCCGCTCGATTCCGCCCGCCAAGCCGGACCAGTACGCGATCGTCTCCTCGGACGGTGGCGCGCCTCGCGACGCGGGCCCGACTGCGACGAGTCCCGCGACCCGGTCCGGCTCGGCCAAAGCGAACGCTGCCGCAGTGTGCGCTCCCATTGAGTGCCCGGCCAGGACGACCCGGTTCCCCTCCCCCATCTCGGCTGCAACCGCGGCCATGTCACTCGCGAGTGTCTCGTAGTCGTACGGCTCGCCCTCCGGCGCGGGATCAGACTCGCCATGGCCGCGGGCGTCGTACATCGCGGACGTCAGGCCGCGGCGCTCCAGGAGAGAAGACCCGTGGGTTACATAACGCCGCGCGGCCGTTATCCCGTGTGCCTGCAAGACGACCGGCCCTTCCCCGGCCGACTCGCCGCGCAGGACGTTGCCGCCGGGGGCGCGCACCTCGAACTGGCGCGCATCGCTGGCCATTCCTAGCCCTCTTCGATGGTGACCGAGTTGATGATCACGGGTTCGATCGGCGCTCCCGACCCGATCCGGGCTTCCCTGCGCCTCAATCGCCTCCACGACTTCCATTCCCTCGATCACCTCGCCCGCGACGGCGTAATCAGGGGGCAGCGCGGCGTCGGGGACGGTGACGACGAAGAACTGGCTGCCGGAGCGCCCAGGCGGTTCGACCTCGGTCTTTGCCATCGCCACCACGCCCTCCGTATAGGAGGTGTCGTCCGGCGGCGGTTCGTCGACCGAGTAGCCGGGGCCCGGGCCGGAGCCGGTGCCGGCGGGATCGCCACCCTGGATCACGAAGTCGGGGATGATCCTGTGAAAGGGCGTACCGTCGAAGACGCCGTTCTCCGCCATGTACTCGAAGGAAGCCGCCGTCCGCGGGCTCCCCTGCGTGTCGAGGGCGATCTCGAAGGTGCCGCAGCTTGTGTCTACCACCGCGACGAGATCCTCGGCCGACGGCTCCTTGGGCGGCGGATCGAGGCTCACTTCCCTGGGCTCGGGAATATCGACGCTCTCGCACTCTGACTCGGCTGTGGTCGAGGTCTCCTCGCCCTCCGAGGCCGGATCTTCCTCATCGTCGCCACCACATGCAGACAGGAGCAAACCGAGGGTGACGAGGAGCGCGGCGATCAGGGTGAGCGGCTTCAAGACGCCGCAAGGCTATCCGCCGGCCCGGTGGCATGATCCGGCGGTGGCGCAAGCTGGAAAAGCGAAACACAGGGGCCGCTACGACCGCATCAGGGTGGTCGGCAGGGCCCTCAACGGCGCGGTCGCCCGCGCACCGTGGCTCTGGCCCGTTCTCAAGTACCCGATGCGCCGGTACTTCGACCAGTTGGCCCTTGGATGGGACCAGCGGACGGGCGCCGGCACAACCGAACATCTGACCTCGCTGGCGGTTGCCTTTCTTCACGTAACGCCTGCCCCCGAGCGCGTCCTCGACCTTGGCACGGGGACAGGCGAGGCCGCGCTCCTCGCCGCCCGCGAGTTCCCGCGCGCAAGCGTGCGCGGGATCGACGTGTCCGAGGAGATGGTCGCGATCGCAAAGAAGAAGGTCGGGCTCGACCCCGACGGCCGCATCGCGTTCAAGGTCGCGGACGCCGCCCGGATCCCATGGCCCGACGACTCCTTCGACCTCGTCATGCAGATGAACGTGCCGCCCTTCTTCGCCGAGATCGCCCGGGTGCTCCGGGCGGGCGGAAGCGTCGTCGTCGTCGCCAGCTGGGGCGCGGAGACCCCGTTCTACACGCCGGACTCGGTGTTGAAGCGCGGCTTTGCGAAGCACGGCGTCGAGGAACACGTGTGGGGTGAGGCGGGGCACGGCACCTACTGGGTCGGCCGCGCTCGAGAATAGATTCACCAGCGTGTCCACGGAGCCCACTCATGTCCTCTTGGTCAACCCGTCCGCGGGCGGCGGGCGCACGAGCAAGCTCCTTCCGCACGCGCAGGCGGCGCTCGCCGACGGCGGAGTCGACCACCGGCTCGTCCTGACGCAGAACATCGCCCACGGCCGCGACGAGGCGCGCAAAGCCGCCGAGCGCGGGCAGACCGTCATCGTGATGAGCGGCGACGGCCTGATCGGTCAGGTCGGGGGCGAGCTCGCGAACACCGACTCCGCGCTGGGGATCATCCCCGGCGGGCGCGGCAACGACTTCGCTCGCGTCGTCGGCATCCCAGACGACGTCGAGGAGGCTGCGGGCATCGTCGCCGGCGGTGCCACCCGCCAGATCGACGTCGGCGAGGCAAACGGCGTGCGCTACCTGTGCATTGCGAGTTGTGGCTTCGACTCCGACGCGAACCGCATTGCAAACGAGGCGAAGCGGGTCAAGGGGCCAATCGTCTACGCCTATGCGGCGCTCCGCGCTCTTGCGGCCTGGAAGCCTGCGACCTTCACCCTGACGCTCGACGGCGAGAGGGTCGAGGTGGTCACCGGGTACACGGTCGCAGCTGCAAACACGAAGGCGTACGGCGGCGGCATGATCGCCGCGCCCACCGCGGTCCCGGACGACGGCTTGCTCGAGGTCGGGGCGAGCGGCAACGTCTCGAAGCTTCGCTTCCTGCGCGGCCTCGGCCAGATCTTCAAAGGCGAGCATCTCGAAACGCTTGAGGTCAAGACGTGGCAGGCGGCCGAGGTGCTGATCGAGGCCGACCGCCCGTTCTCCGTCTACGCCGACGGCGATCCGGTCGCAGACCTCCCAGTCACCGTTCGCATCCTCCCGAGCGCCCTCCGGGTGATCGTGCCACCCGACTCGGCACCGTGAGCGCGCCTCCTGCCACGAGCCCAGGGTTCCGGGCGAAGGTCGCGGTTGCCCGCGCCGCCGGCAACCTGTCGCGGCGATCCGGTCGCGGCGGCGGCACAACACTCCCTGGGCGCATGCTCCTTCGCATGGCGCCTGACGCGATCGAGCGCCTGGGGTCGCGACTCACCTCGGGATCGACGCTGATCAGCGCCACCAACGGCAAGACCACTACCGCCGGCATGCTCGCGTCGGCCCTCAGGCAGGCCGGGCGCACGCCCGTCCATAACCGCGCCGGTTCCAACATGAGCTGGGGAGTCGCGACCGCCCTTCTCGAACAAGAGGGAGCCGAGGGGCTCTTCGAGGTGGACGAGGCGTGGCTGCCGCGGATGGTCGAGGCACTCGATCCGGGACTCATCGTCCTCTCCAACCTGTTCCGCGACCAGCTCGACCGCTACGGGGAGCTCGAGCGCCTTGCCGACGAATGGGCCGAAATGGTCGAAGCACGCCCGGCGGGCCTCGTCTTGAACGCCGACGACCCGCTGGTCGCCGATCTCGGGCGCGACTCGGAACTCGCGCGGAGACCCAACGTCACGTATTTCGGGATCGAGGACGCCTCCCAGGCCCTGCCCGGCCTCCAGCATGCCCACGACGCCAAGCATTGCCGCCGATGCGGAGCGCCGTATGCGTATGAGCGGGCCTTCGTCGGGCATCTTGGCCACTACACGTGCCCCAACTGCGACGCCGACCGGCCCACGCCTGACGTGGCGGCGACCCGGATCGAGCTCGACGGCATGCGAGGCTCACGAGTTGAGGTCTCGACCCCGGACGGGCCCCTCGAGCTCCGTCTCCCCCTCCCCGGCCTCTACAACGTCTACAACGCGCTCGCGGCGCTCGCGGCAGCGATCAGGCTGGGCGTGGAGCCCAAGCTGGCCGTCACGGGCCTCGAGCGCACCGAGGCAGCCTTTGGGCGGGTCGAGACCGTGGAGGTCGCGGGCAAGCAGGTCTCGATCCTCCTCATCAAGAACCCCGCCGGGGCCAACGAGGTGATCCGCACGCTCCGCCTCGAGAACGAGCAATACGGCGGCGGCGAGGGCGTCCACCTGTGGATCGCGCTCAACGACGGCATCGCTGACGGGCGCGACGTCTCATGGGTCTGGGACGCCGACTTCGAGCTCCTCGCCGGATCGGTCGCGAGCGTGAGCTGCGCAGGGACGCGCGCGCCCGAGATGGCAGTTCGCCTGAAGTACGCGGGCCTCGATCCGGCGATCATCACCGTCCACGACGACATCCCGGGATCGCTCGATCGTGCCGTCGCCGAGGCTCCCGAGCGCCTTTTCGCACTCCCCACCTACACCGCGCTCCTCGAGTTGAGGACGCTTCTCTCCGAGCGCGGCCTCGCAAAGGCGTACTGGGAATGAGCGTGGGCACCCCAGAGGAGGCCGTGATCTGGCATGACGTCGAAAACGGCGCGTTCGAGGCCGACCTGGAGCTCTGGCGCGAGCTTGCTCTTGGCGCGGGCGGGCCCGTCCTGGAGGTCGGATGCGGCACCGGGCGCGTCGCGATCGACCTTGCGCGCCACGGCCACCACGTGCTCGGCGTCGACATCGAGCCCGCGTTCGTGTCCGTTCTGCGAGACCGCGCTGCTGAACGGAATCTCGAGGCGAGCGCGGAGGTCGGCGACGTCCGCGACCTGGAGGTGACGGGCGAGTTCGCGCTCGTCATCGTCCCGATGCAGACGATCCAGCTCCTCGAGGACGCCGTGGAGCGCCGGGCTGCGCTCGAGAGCATGCGCCGAGTATTGGCACCCAGGGGCCTGATCGCCGTTGCGATCGTGGAAGGCGACGCAGGCGCCGACGACTCAGGAACCGTCCTCGGCCCGCCGCTGCCCGACGTCGCCGAGATCGACGGCTGGGTCTATTCGAGCCTTCCGGTCGAGCTTCGCTCGGACGACGGGAAGATCGTGCTCTCCCGCCTCCGCCAGATCGTGGCCCCCGACGGCGACCTGACCGACGAGCGCGCGGAGATCCGCCTCGCTGTCCTCGATCCCGGCGCGCTCGAGACCGAGGCCGAGGAGGCCGGCCTGCGACCTGCCGGGCGCCGCGAGATCGCCGAGACGGATATCCACGTCGGCTCCGCTGTCGTCCTCCTGGAGGCCGCGCCATGAGCACGCTCAGGCTCCTAACGCTCTATCCCGACCAGATGAACATCTACGCCGACCGGGGCAACATCCTCTTCTGGCAGCGCCGATGCGAGTGGCGGGGCATCGGCTTCGAGCACGCGAGCGCCGGTCCGGGTGACCGGATCGACCCCGCCGCCCACGACCTCATCTACATCGGCGGCGGTCAGGACCGCGACCAGAAGCTCGTCGCGGCCGACATGGTCGAGACGAAGCGCGAGGGGCTAGCCGCTGCGGTCGGCGACGGCGCGGTCGTGCTCGCCGTCTGCGGCGGCTACCAGCTACTCGGCCACTCCTACCAGCTCGGCGAAGAGCGGATCGCGGGCTTGGGCCTCGCCGACCTCGAAACCGTGCGCGAGGAGGGGCGGCGATTGATCGGCAACGTGGCGATCGAGGTCGACCTCGGCACCGGGACCAAGGTCCTCGCCGGCTTCGAGAACCACGGCGGGCGCACCTATCTCGGCGACGGCGCCACGCCGCTGGGCCGCGTGATCAAGGGTTTCGGGAACGACGGCAAGTCCGGCTTCGAAGGAGTGCGGCGCGACAACCTCTTTGGCACCTACCTCCATGGCCCGCTTCTGCCGAAGAACGCATGGCTCGCCGACCGGCTGATCCAGCTCGCCATCGCTCGCGGTGAGGGGGCGGAGCCGGAGCTCGAGCCGCTCGACGACGCGTTCGAGGCAGCGGGCCACGAGAGCGCCCGCGCCGCTGCGATGCGCGGCTAGCCCTCCTCTACGTCGTAGACCTGGGCCGCCGGTCGCGCCATCACACGGTCTGCCATCTCGAGCTTCAACCGGTCCAGGTCCGACTCCTGCTCGGGCGAGCGACCCTCGGTCCGCGCGAGGTCGATGAACTCCCCGGTGACGAAGCCGTCGCGAAGGACGAGGGTTACGGCAGTGCCGCGGTAACCGAGCCGGAAGACGAACCGCTCGCGCGCGCGACCGAGCTCGGGTCTCGTCAGCGACTCGTCCATCGTGAACCGCTCGCCTGTGAGCGCCCGCGTGACCATCTCGAACGCATCACGGGCACCCGGCCCGCCGAACGAGGTCGCAATCGAGATCTCGCGCCGCTCGCAGGGAGCGTCGGGACTCAAGATGGGCAACGCTCGCTCGAGAACCTTGAACGCGTGCGCGACGCCCCCGGGCGAGCCGGGGCCGTGGTAGCGAATGAGGTCCTCGAACGAGTACTCGAGGACCTTGTCTCGCTCGGCTACAAGCAGGGCTTCGGTCGGCATGAGCGCAGCCACCATCGCAGGTAATCTCCCTTGGGTGAGCGTCGTGACTGAGTCTCCAGGCAAGGAGTTCGCCGAGGCCCTTGCGGCCAAGGACTTCTCGCGCGCGGCGGAGGTTCTCGATCCGGACGTCGACTTCCGGGCCCTCACCCCGAACATGACGTGGCAGGCGTCTGGGCCGGACGATGTCGTCACAAGCGTCCTGCGCGAGTGGTTCGAAGAGTCGGATGAGCTCGAAGAGCTGATCTCGTTTGAAGCCAGGCCCTTCGCGGACCGCGAGCACGTTGCCTACAGCATCCGGGGCCGTAACGAGAAGGGGCCGTACGTCGTGGAGCAGCAGGCCTACTTCACGGCAGAGGCAGGGCGGATCGTCTGGATGCGCGTTCTCTGTTCGGGCAAGCGGCCCGCCAACACAGCCGGCTAGAGCTCCAGGTACATCACGTGGAGCCCAACGGGCCCTGCGCTTGGATGGTCGAACGCGCCCGGCACCGTGCCCGCGATCTCGAAGCCAAGCTTCTTCCACAGCGCGACCGCGCCCTCGTTCGTCTCCACGACCGCGTTGAACTGGATCAGCTTGAAGCCGGCCTGTCGAGACCAGTCGATGAGGTCCTGGCCAAGCGCCTGCCCGATTCCCTGGCCCGAACGGTCCTGGTCCACCATGAAGCTACCGCTCGCGACGTGCGAGCCGTTGCCCTGCCGGTTCGCATAGCCCGTCGCTGTTCCGACGATCTCGCCATCGAGCTCAGCGACAACCGTGCGGACGCCCTCGCCGGGCATCCAGTAGCGCCGGGCCTCCTCCTCGTCCATGTCCGCCTCGAGCGCATAGGTCTCCCCCGCCTCGACGATCGGGCGCATGATGTGCCAGATCGCCGGCCAGTCGTCGGAAGTGGCTTCGCGGACTACGGGCGGCACGTCAGGGGGCGGCGGACACGGATGCTGCCGCCGGATGAGCCTCTGCCCATTCGACGATCTCGCCGCTGCCCGAGATGACCTCGCCGTCGTCGAGGACGAGGACCGGCACGTCCTGCTGACCGCTGATCTTCTCGATCTCGTCCCTCGAGTCGCCTCGGCGAGTGAACGGGATGTTCTTGTACCCGGACACCGTCTTCAGCTCGTACTCATAGCCCGCATCGTCGACCGCGTTGGCAGCCTTCGCACACGGATGTAGCGACCCGCCGAACTTCTTGAACCCGCACGTGTAGAGAATCATGGCCGGCATTCTTGCACCGGGCTAGCGCCGCCCGGTTGAGCCGAAGCCGCCATCGCCCCGCTCGGATTCGGCGAGTGCATCGAACTCGACGGGTTCGAGTGATGCGAACGGGACGACTAGGAGTTGGGCGATCCGATCACCCTCGGAGATCTCGAAGGCCTCGTCACGGTCGGTGTTGAGCAGAAGCACGCGCACTTCGCCGCGATAGCCGGCGTCGATCAAACCCGGCGCATTGACGAGTGAGATTCCGTGCTTGGCGGCCCACCCAGAGCGAGGAAGCACCAGGCCCGCGTGGCCCTCGGGGATCTCGATCGCGATCCCGGTTCCGACGCTCGCCCGCGCTCCGGGCTCCAGCCGCGCCGCTTCAGACGCGTAGAGATCGAGTCCAGCGTCGCCGGCTGTGGCCCTCGTGGGCAGAGTCGAGGTGGCGGCGAGGCGCTGCACACGGAGCTCCATGGACTCGACACTAGCCAGCGGTCGTACTGCCGTGCATGGAGATGCGGGGAGCTTCTGTAGTCCTGATGGCTTTGCTAGCGGTCGCTAGCGACGAGCGCGAGGGGCCCTCCCCCGCCAAGCTTGATTGCGGTACGTGGAAGGCGAGGCAACCGTCCTCACCATCAGCGTGCGGAAGAACCGCGACCGTTAGTCCATCGAGAGGTGGAATTTCCACGATATACGTGGAAATTCCTACTCTCGGCGAGGGTTAGGGCCCTTCCGGGCGGCCGTTGACGCTGAACTCTTCGAAGCGGTGTGTCAAGCGCCTTCGGGACCTTGGCGCTTACGCGGACGCCCTCTGGGCTCTCCTCGCGCTCCAGATCGCCGGCTAGCTCGTAGAGCTCCGCCAGGCGGGCGCCCTCTGCATAGGGAACGAGGAGCTCCATCGGCTCGAGTGTGCGCTCGAACTCGGTCGCGATCCGGTCGCGGAGGTCGTCGAGCCCCTCCCCCGTCTCGGCCGAGATGCCGACGGCGTCGCGGCGGCCGACGAGGACGCGGCGACGGTCCTCGTCGTCGAGTAGATCGATCTTGTTGAAGACCAGGAGCCTTGGCCGGTCCCCGGCGTTCATCTCGTCGAGGACCGAGTTCACGGCGGCAATCGAGCCGGCGCGCTGTTCGTCATCTTCGGACGCATCGACGACGTGGATGATCAGGTCGGCCAGGCGCGTCTCCTCGAGCGTCGCCTTGAACGCCTCGACGAGCTGGTGCGGAAGCTTGCGGATGAAACCGACGGTGTCGGTCACGAGGTAGCGGCGCCCCTCGTGCTCGTAGGCGCGGGTCGTCGGGTCGAGCGTGTGGAAGAGCTGCGAGCCCACGCTCACTCCGGCGCCGGTCAGCGCGTTCAGGAGGGTCGACTTGCCCGCGTTCGTGTATCCCGCGAGCGCCACGGCCGGGACAGCTGAAGCCTCGCGCCGCGCACGCATCGTCTCGCGCCCCTGCTCAACGTGCTCGAGCTTTCGCCTGAGCGCCGTGATGCGGTCGCGCGCGAGGCGGCGGTCGGTCTCGATCTGGGACTCGCCCGGGCCCCTGGTGCCGATGCCGCCGTCGATGCGCCCAGCGCCGAGGCGCTCGAGGTGCGTCCACAGCCCCCGCATGCGCGCGAGGTTGTACTCGAGCTGCGCGAGCTCGACCTGGAGCTTGCCCTCGGCCGAGTGCGCGTGGTCGGCGAAGATGTCGAGGATCACCGCGGTCCGGTCGATCACCGGCACATCGAGCGCCGCCTCGAGGTTTCGCTCCTGGCGCGGCGCGAGCTCGTCGTCACAGGCAACGAGGTTCGCGCCGGAGGCCTTGATCGCGTCTTTGACCTCGCCGAGCTTGCCGCGGCCGAGGTAGCGGTCCGGATCTGGCTTGTCGCGCATCTGGACGACCTCGCCCGAGGTGGCGACTCCCGCGGTCCGCAGTAGCTCTTTCAGCTCTGCAAGCGGGTCGTCAGCGCCGGCCGCGGCCTGCGGCAGCGCGCCGATCGCAAGCGCGCGCTGGCGCGCCCGCGGGTTGCGCAGGCCTGCGTCGGAGCCGTTGGATTTGGCGGAAACCTCCACCCGATCGATTGTAGGCCTGCCGCGAGACCCCTACGGGGGGCAGACGTACGGCGAGTCCGGAAGCCGCTTGGCAGTCAGACCGATGTCGCCGATGAACGGCAGCGCGCCAACTCCGCAGGCGTCATCGATCGACTCGTCGACCGCAGAGCCGGTCGAGCGCTTCGTGTAGTTCGTCGCCGTCGTGACGAGCCCGAGATCGCGCATCTTGGCCAGGTCGTCGAGCGCCTCCTCACGATCGCGGCTGGAATTCCGGACGTACTTGCGCTTGTCGAAGTCGAAGGTCCACGTCACGTCCTCGCGATTCCAGCCGTCAAGGTGACCGTCATCGAGGATCCCGAACTTCTTGAAGCCCCAGTAGCCGTTCTGCGCGAACAGGACGCCCTCGTCCTCGTGAACCAGCTCCCCCAGCCGCGCCACGAGCTCGCGCATGCCTTCGCGCTGCTTCTTGTGCTTGTTCGGCTCGATCATGTCGACGTTGTCGAGGAAGAGCCCGTCGAAGCCCTTGTCGAGGATGTTCGGCGCGATCTCGTCGGCGAGCGCGTTCCGGAGCCCAGCCTTCGACACGTCGGCGAACCACTCGTCCTTCCAGTCCTGCCAGGCGGCCAGCCTGTACTGCTTGACGTCGTCGAACCAGCCACGCCACTTCTCGATCGTGCCGACGCTGAGGTATGCGAGCACAGTCGCCCCTTCGCCTCTTAGTGCCGTTACCTCCCCGGCCGATGCCTCCTCCCCATCGACCACGACCAGGTCGTAGGCGCCAAGACGGTCCGCAACCTTGGCGGGACTCCCGTCGAGCATTCCATTGCCGATACCGAACGCGAACGACTCTGCCGAAGCGCGTGCCTGATGACCAGGGCCATCTGCGCCTGCCTGGGGCACCACAGCTAGGGCCAGCCCTGCCAGGAGCGCAAGGATGAACGCCTTCCTCATCAACTGTCCATCGTCTCCGAGGCCACGAAGGTTGAGGATAGGCTTGGGCGGGTGAAGGTCTTCGTCACCGGAGGAACCGGGTTCATCGGCGGTCACGTCGTACGCCAGCTGCGAGAGCGTGGCGACGAGGTAACGGCTCTCGTTCGCTCTCCGGAGAAAGCGCAGGCGCTCTCAGACCTCGGCGCCGATCTGCTCGAGGGCGACATCTCCGACCGCGCGATGCTCGCCGCCGCCATGCAGGGCGCCGATGCCGTCATCCACGGCGCCGCGATCTACGAGGTCGGCATCCCCAAGTCGCGGCGCGAGCCCATGCGCCAGGCCAACGTCGTCGGCACCGAGAACGTCCTTGGCGCGGCCCTCGACGCAAAGATTCCCCGCGTCGTCTACATCTCGACGATCGGCGCTTTCGGCAACACGAAGGGCGAGGTCGTCGACGAGACCTACGACCACCCCGGCGAGGGCTTCACCTCCTACTACGAGGAGACGAAGTACGAGGCGCATCAGATCGCCAAGGGCTTCATCGCCGACGGCCTGCCCTGCGTGATGGTCCAACCCGGCGGCGTCTACGGGCCCGACGACCACTCGGCGATCGGCAAGCAGATCCTCGACTTCGCCGCGGGGCGGATGCCATTCGTACCGTTCCCGAAAGTCGGGATGAACATGGTCCACGTTGAAGACGTTGCGACGGGTGTCCTCCTGGCGCTCGACAAGGGCGAGGTCGGCGAGTCCTACGTACTGGGCGGCGACATCACGACCATGCGCGGGGTCATGGACACGACCGCAAAGGTCATGGGCAAGCGCGAGCCGCGCGGCAACGTCCCGACCGGCCTTCTAAAGGCAATCGCGCCGGCGGGCCCGCTGATCGGCAAGATCATGGGCCAGCCGCCGAACATGCGGGAGATGATCTCCTCGGCAGACGGCGTCACCTTCTGGGCCTCTTCGGACAAGGCCGAGGCGAAGTTGGGCTACGAGCATCGGCCGCTCGACCGCGGCCTTCGCGAGACGCTCGAGGCCGAGGGCAAGCTCTAGGGGTTCTGAGGCGTGTAGCGGCGGATCTCGAGCTTCGCGCTCTTGATCTTCGCCTTGTCACCCGGCTGCCACGGGCGTCCCGGTGCGTACTCCTGCTGGAAGCCCACGAAGAAGTTGACGTAGAGCGGCACCCACGCGCCCTCGTCGTGGTTGGGGTGCCTGCGGGAGTTGGCGATGATGCGGACGAAGGCGCTCTTCTCCAGCGCGCAGGGCGTCGTGTATCCGCTTTGCCCCTGCGTGCAGTTGAACCCGTTCTTGGCGGTGACGAGCCCGTTGCGGGTCGCAACGGACAGCGGGACGCCGAGGTTGTTGGATGACGCCCGCTTCTCCGAGATCACGATCTGACCTTGCGTGAGTGCGTTGTAGGGCAGGTGCCCGATCGAGGAGACCATTCGGCCCTCAATCGCGAGGACCTCGCCCTGGGTGAGCCGGTCGAGCCGGATTGAGGCCACGGTGACCTCGTGGGTGTCGTGCGGGTCGATCGGGACCGACCTCACGATCCGGTCCGTCGTCTTCTTCACCTTTGGCTCGTAGGTCTCGCCGGGCTCGAACACGCCGGCACTCAGCGTCGCGCGGTCCTGCGCGATGCCGGTGTCCCGGTCGGCTCCGATCACGAGCAGATTCCCCTTTGCGGCGTTCGGGTGGTACGCCTTCAAGACAAGGTTGAGCGAGCACGACGGCGCGCACGCCGGCGTCCCCCGCATGACCTGAGTGCGATGGAGCGAGAGCACGCAGTGGTGGTTTCGGTTCGGCAGGTCCTGGGCGCAAGTGACGCGTTCGGGGCCACCAATCGGCGTTCCGTTTCGCCCCGCTCCGTCCGCCAAGACGAGCCAAGCCTCCACCTTCGGGCTGAAGCGATAAATCTTTCCGACGCACTTCGGGATCGGAGCGAGGCAGGTCGTCGAGACCTCGACCTCCGAGAAGGCCTCCACGAGATCCCCGTCCTGCACCGGCCCAAGGTCGTCGGCCTTCACCTGCACGATCGTCTTGGGAGTCCCCTGCTTCGAGATCGGGATCGTCTTTTCGAGCTCGGGCGGCTTCTTCTGGTTGATCCCCGTCCGGGGCACACCCGCAGACCCTGCCCAGGCGAGCGACACGGCGCTGGCCGCGAAGATCACCGCAATCAAAACTCCTCGCCTCATGATTGAGGTATCGGCAGTCTCAGGCGACGGCTGGAGTGCCTTCGGAGGTGCGCGGGGCGGGGATGAGCACCGCCGCCGCAATCACCGCACAGAAGGCTGCGACGCGGGCGATGATCCCAAGGGCGTCGCCACCGATCGCATCGCCGAAGACGAGGATTCCGCCTGCGATCCCAGCCACGTTGGCCGCAATCGACGAGAGCGCGATCACCTGGATCGGCGGGCCGATCTGAAGGCCGCGGGCGAGCGCGAAGAACGCCAGGAGGCCGGCGCCGATCGTCAGGACGCTCCATGGACTCACGAGCGCGATCAGGCTGCTCTCGGCTACTCCACCGGTGAGCGCCTTCGTCGAGACGCTGCCGACACCGACGAGAATTCCGGCTGCGACGCCGAACATGACGCCGCTGCGCACATGGTCGGCACCGTTCGAGCCGCGGTGAAGCAGCATCGCCCCGACGGCCACGAGCGCGCCTTCGAAGGCAAGAAGCGCTGCCAGGGAATAGGCCGAATGGACCTCGGAGGCCTCGGCGGTCAGGGCCAGCCAAGCGAGGCCGAAGGCGCTGAGGCAGAGGCCCGCCCATTCGCGGCGGCCCAGACGGATCCCGAAAAAGCGCTGTGCGGGCAGGGCGAGAAGCGCGAGGCCGCCCGCGGTCACGACCTGGACCATCGAGAGCGGCGCAAGTGCCATGGCGACGACGTGAAAGCCCCAGGCGACGGCGGCGACCGCAAAGCCGATCAGCCACCACTTCGAGCGAAAGAGGTTTATCGCGCTCTCGAGCGGGCGTGTGAAAAGGATCGTCGGGGCCATCGTGGCGCCCCGGTGCTTGCACAGCACTGCCACGTTTGCCGTAAGGGCCGATGCGACCGCGAAGATGATGCCTAGCTCCGACACAACAAGAGTGGCTTCGGCTCCTGCCTGGCCACGCTTGAGGCTTCTGGAGCTATTTGGACGCCTTGACAGCCTCCGCCTCGATCTCAACCTTCCAGCGCTCGTCGAGGAGCCCAGCGACCACGACCATCGACGTCGCAGGCGGCTTTGAGCCAACCGCCTTCGCGTGCTCAAGCCCCACCGCTTCCTGGTACGACGCGTCGGTTACGAACATGCGCGTTCTGACCACCTCGTCCAAGCTCGAACCCGCCTCGGCAAGAGCAGTCTCGATGATCTCGAAGCACCGGCGCGCCTGAACGCCGGGATCGGGGTCGCACGAGCCGTCCGCCCAAACGGGAGCCGTGCCGGAGACGATGATCCGGTCGCCGGCGACGACCGCGCGGCAGTAGCCGTAGCGCTCCTCGAGCGGTATGGCGGAGAAAATGCGCTCGCGATCCGGCATGGTGCCCCTAGGCCGCGAGGTGCTCGCGCATCCGCTCGACCGCTTCGGTGATGCGCTCATCGGGCGTCGTCAGCGAGATGCGGAAGAACCCCTCGCCCGACGGGCCGTACATCGAGCCGGGCGAGATCACGACGGCCGCCTCCTCCAGCGCCAGTTCCGCGAACGAGGTGGACGTGTGGCCCTCGGGGACCGGCGCCCAGACGTAGATCGTCCCCTTCGGCGACGCGACGTCCACGCCGATGTCGCGGAGCGCGGAGACCACGAGGTCCCGCCGGCGCGTATAGATCGCGTTCATCTCGTCGATCGAGTGCGAGGGCGCGTCGAGCGCCGCCGCACCGGCCAGCTGGACAGCTTCGAACAGACCCGAGTCGATGTTGGTCTTCAGGCGCCAGTAGGTCTGGATCGCATCGGCGTTGCCCAGGATCGCCGCACAGCGCCAGCCGGTCATGTTGAAGCCCTTCGAAAGTGAGAAGACCTCGACGCCCACATCCTTTGCCCCAGGCGTTTCCAGGAAGCTCGGGGCCACGTAGCCGTCGTAGGTCGTCTCCGAATAGGCGTTGTCATGGACGACCAGGAACTCGTGCTTCTGCGCGAGCTCCACGACCCGCTCGAAGAAGCCGTCGGGAGCGACCGCGCCCGTCGGATTGTTCGGGTAGTTCAGGAACATCAGACGCGCCTTCGAGAGGGCCAGCGGGTCGATCGCTTCCAGGTCGGGTACGAAGCCCAGGCTCGGATCGAGCGGCAGAACGACCGCCTCAGCGCCGGCGAGCACCGGGCCGCCCGTGTAAACGGGATACCCAGGGTCCGAGGCGAGCGCGATATCGCCCGGGTCGAGGAAGGCAAAGCAGAGGTTGTAGATGCACTCCTTGGCGCCGATCGCCGGGATGACCTCGGTCTCGGGATCGATCCCGACGCCGAAGCGGCGGTCGTAGAAGCGCGAAAGCGCCTCGCGGAACTCGGCGCGGCCGCGATTCGAGGGGTAATGGTGCGTCCCAGGGTCCGCGACCGCCGCCTGCATCGCCTCGACGATGTGCGGATAGGTGGGCGTATCCGGATCGCCGATGCCGAGCGAGATCACGTCGATCCCGGCCGCCTTCTTGTCCGCGACCTTGCGCTCGAGCTCGGCGAACATGTACGGCGGAATCGCCTCTAGGCGCTGCGATGGATCGGTTCTGCCCATGGGGCCGATCAGGCTAGCTAGGGCGAGGCTCGGGTCGTCAGAGCCGCTTGAGCGCGCTCAAGAGTTCGTTCGAAAGCTCGCCCTTCAGGATCGGCTGTGCGCTGCCAATCAGCGTCATCTCGAGGTCGTCCGTGATCTCGACCGTGAGCTCGCCCCCGTCCAGCTCGACCGTGATCGGGCTGGGTGCGCCCTCCAGGAAGGCAGCGACGGCCGCGCCGGCCGCGCCGGTGCCGGAGGAGAGCGTCTCCCCCACCCCGCGTTCGAAGATGCGCGCGCGAACGGACGAACCCTCGACACTTGTGAACGACACATTCGTCCGCTCCGGAAAGAGCTCGGTGTTCGACTCGATGCCTGGCCCGATCTCGCCCAGGTCGAGGTCCTCCAACTCGTCGCCGGCAGGCACCACGCACTGCGGGTTCCCGACGTTCAGCTTGCGGTAGGACCACTCGCGACCCGCGGAGGTGAGTGTCCCCGTCCCCTCGTCGCGCGCGCGGCCGATCTCCATGCGTACCGAGTCAGGGCCAGTGATCACGGGGCGCACCGGGCCGGCCTTCGTGATGACGCTGAACTCGTTGTCCTGCGTCCATCCCGCCGCGCGCAGGTAGAGGACGGCCTCGCGCGCGCCGTTGCCCGAGAGCTCGGCCTCGGAGCCATCTGGGTTGAAGATCCGGAGCTCGGCGACGTGGTCGGGGTCCTCGACCGGCGTGAGCAGCAGGACCCCGTCCGACCCCACGCCGAAATGCGGGTCACAGATGCGCTTGACGCGCTCGGGCGTGAGCTCGAACGGCAGCGCGGCCGCCTCGACGATCACGTAGTCGTTGCCAAGCGCTTGCCACTTCTCGAAACGCACCGGGCGAGACTCTAGATTCGGCTTCGCCGTAGGCGCCGCAGAGGCATCTCGGCACCGCCAGAGCGGCTCCGTCATCCAGCCCGGTGCGATCGATCAGCTCGACGCCCGGCATCCGGCGCATCCAGGTGAGCTGGCGGCGCGCGAAGGCGCGCTGGGCCGACTTCATCGCGTCCACATCGTCGCTCAGCAGCTCCTCGAATCCGATCGCGGCGCGGGCGGTGCGTGAGGCTCCGGCCTCGTCCGCGCGCCTTGCCTCGTCTGCCGCGCCGCCGGCGACCATGGCGTCGACCCGGGTGTCGATGCGGTCGCGAAGCTCGTCACGATCGAGTGTGATCCCGGCCAGGAGCGTGGGCCGGCGAAGCTCCTCGGTCCAGAGGCCTTCGCTGGAGGCGTGCGGGGCGATGCCCAGGCGGGTGAGCTCGGTCAGGCGGGCGATGCGCTTGCGGTCGTTCGGATGGACGCCTGAGCGCAGTTCCTCCGGAAGCTCGTCGTGGAGCGCTTCGGCACCGCGCTCGGCCAGATCCCGCTCCACCTCGTCGCGCACCTCGGCGGGCACCGGCGGGCGCATCTCGAGCTCGGCCAGGGCGGCGCGCAGGTAGAGCCCGGTTCCCCCGACGACGATCGGCCGCCGCCCTGCTTCGAGGAGCGAATCGATCTCCTTGTGGGCAAGCTCCGCGAAGCGACCGGCCGAGAACTCCTCGGTCACGTCCGCAACCCCGACCAGGCGATGTTCCAGCTGCTGTTGCTCCTCGGCGGTCGGCGCGCCACTCAGGACCTCCAGCCCCCGATACACCTGGATCGAGTCGCAGCCGACGGCGACCGGATCTTCCCCGCGCTCCCTCAGGAGGTCGGCGAGGGCGATCGCGACGCCGGTCTTCCCGGCCGCGGTCGGCCCGAAGATGGCGACTACGTGCATGGCCCGCTCAGCCGACGCGACTGAGGATGCGCTCGTGCCCGAGGAGCGTCTGCGACGTGGCCTTGGCGATCTCGACCTCGACCAGATCGCCCGGCTGCGCGGTCCCCTCGAAGTTCACGGCCTTGTTGTGGCGGCTCCGGCCCCGCAGGCGAGTGGGGTCGGTGCGGCTGGGGCCCTCGACGAGCACGTCCAGGGTGCGCCCGACAAACCGCTGCGCGCGCTCCTTCGCCCGTGCCTGCACGAGGTCCACGAGGCGCTTCATGCGCTCCTGCTTGACCGGATGCGGCACCTGGCCCTCCATCGTCGCCGCCTCTGTCCCGCGGCGCGGCGAGAAGACGAAGGTGAACGCACCGTCGTAGGCGACCTGATCGACGACCTCGAGCGTGCGCTCGAAATCCTCGTCTGACTCGCCCGGGAAGCCGACGATGATGTCCGTGGTCAGCGCGCAGTCCGGAACGTGCTCGCGGATGAGCGCGACCCGGTCCAGATAACGCTCGCGCGTATAGGTGCGCCTCATGGCCTTCAGGATCGGGCTCGATCCCGACTGGAGCGGCAGGTGGATGTGCTCGCAGAGCGCCTCGCATTCCGCGTGGGCCAGGATCACGTCCTCGCGCATGTCCTTGGGGTGCGGGCTCGTGTAGCGGATGCGCTCGATGCCCTCGACGGCGTCCACCCCGCGCAGGAGCTCGGCGAACGTCAACCGATCGTCTCCGCGGAGGTCGCGCCCGTAGGCGTTCACGTTCTGGCCAAGGAGCGTGACCTCGCGGACGCCGTCGCCGGCAAGCCGCTCGACCTCGGCCAGCAGCTCAGGCGCCGGGCGCGACTCCTCGCGACCCCGAGTCGAAGGCACGATGCAGTACGAGCAGACGCAGTTGCACCCCTGCGAGATCTGGAGCCATGCCTGGAACTCGCGAGTGCGCTTCATCGGCAGATGCCCCGCGAAGCCCTCGAACTCGAAGAAGCCCTGGGCGCCGATCGAGTCGGTCGTCAGGAACTCGGCGAGGCGGCCGATCTGCCCGGGGCCGAAGGCGACGTCCACGAACGGAAAGCGCTCGAACACCTCGTCCTTCACCGACTGCGCCCAGCAACCGCCGACGCCCACGATCCGGCTCGGGTCCTCGGACTTCAGTCGTTTCGCCTGGCCGAGGTGCGCGATGAAGCGCGAATCAGCCGACTCGCGGATCGAGCAGGTGTTGAAGAGGATCAGATCTGCGCCGTCACGCTCGGGCGCCTCGGTGTAGCCGAGCGACTCGAGCATGCCGCGCATGCGCTCCGAGTCGTGCTCGTTCATCTGGCACCCGAAGGTGGTTACGTGGTAGCGCGGCATCCCCGCGCAGGGTAACGGTGCGCTGGGGCGCGTCAGGGCTGAAGATGGGCGCTGGCCTGCCCCGGAACGCCCAGACCGCTTCGAAGCCAGCCGGATTGGGCAGCGGAGCCGAACCGGTGTCGAATCGCACCGAGAAGCCGTACCGGCTACTTGACGGTGAGAGCGCCTTCCATCCCGGACTCGCGGTGGCCGGGGATGGAGCAGTAGAACACGTACTCCCCCGGTTCCAGTTCGGCCGTGGCGTCGGCGCTGTCGCCGCCCGTCACAGTCTCGCTCTGAGCAAGGTCCTCGCCGTCCCCCTCGATCGCCACGTTGTGAGGCACTTCCGAGGGGTTCGTGTAGGTGAGCACGACTTCGCCGGCCTCGGCCTCGAGGGCCTCTGGCTCGAAGATGAGATCGCCGGCGTCAGGCGAGGTCAGGGCAAGGTCTCCGCCCTGGACCGGCTCCTCGTCGGTCGGCTGCTCGGAGATGGGCTCTTCGCCCTCTTCGACCTCTTCGGCCTGCTCGGCGCGGTACTCGGCGATCTCGGCCTCGCGGTGCTCGTGCTCCTCTCTGGCCAGCGAGACCGCGAACGCTGCCGAGCCGACGACCAGGAAGGTCATCAACGCGATGACGCCGATCATGGCCGGCTTGGAGGGGAAGCTCTCCATGCGCAGCCCGACGAAGGCGACGACAACGGCCATCACCGTGAGCGCGATCCCGAACACGTAGAAGAGGTCGTTCATGCCGGCGCGATCCTATCGGGAGCAGGCACGGGAACCGCGCCCAATCCGGCCGTTCGGCTCAATCCGCGTACGCGGTCGCGCGGCTCTCCCGGATCACGGTGATCTTCGTGCGGCCTGGATGGGTCGCCTCCTTCTCGATCGCTGTGGCGATCTCCTGCGAGATGACCGCTGCCGTGTCGTCGTCGACGATGCCCGGGTCGACCACGACGCGGATCTCGCGGCCGGCGCGCATCGCGAAGACACGCTCGACGCCGTGGTGGCGCGAGGCGATCTCCTCAAGGTCGCGCATCCGCCCGACGTACTGCTCCAGCGAGTCGCCTCGCGCGCCCGGGCGGGCGCCCGAGACCGAATCGGCCGCCTGGACGATCACAGCCTCGACGGTCTTCACCTCCACCTCGTTGTGGTGGGCCTCCATCGCATGGGCGACGGCCTCTGACTCGCCGTGTCGCCGGGCCATCCGGCCGCCGATCAGGGCGTGCGGCCCTTCGACCTCGTGCGTGACCGCCTTGCCGATGTCGTGGAGGAACGCCGCGCGCCGCGCCGTCTCGGCCGACGCGCCCAGCTCCTCGGCCAGGATGCCGGCCAGGTTCGCGCACTCGATCAGGTGGTCGAGGACGTTCTGCCCGTATGAGGTGCGGAAGCGGAGCTGGCCGATCACCTTCGTGAGCTCGGGATCGAGGCCGTGGACGTGCGCCTCGAGCGCCGCGGTCTCCCCCTCCTCCATCACGCGCTCGTCCAGGTCGGCCTTGGCCTGCTCGAAGGTCTCCTCGATCAGCGCCGGATGGATGCGCCCGTCCGCGATCAGGCGCTCGAGCGTGAGCCGGGCGGTCTCACGTCTGACTCCGTCGAAGCTCGAGAGGACGACGGCCGAAGGCGTCTCGTCGATGATCACGTCCACGCCCGTCAGCTTTTCGAGCGCACGGATATTCCTGCCCTCGCGGCCGATGATGCGCCCCTTCATCTCGTCCGAGGGGAGCTCGACCAGCCGGGTCGTTGCCTCGCTCGAGTGCTTGGCGGCAAGCCGGCCCGTCGCGACGGCCAGGATGTTGCGGGCGCGCCTGTCCCCCTCGCGCTTGGCCTCGTCCTCGATCTGGCGGATCTTGAGCGCGGCCTGGTGTTGTGCCTCCTGCTCAACGTCGGCCAGGAGCATCTGCTTTGCCTGCGCGGCGCTGAGGCCCGAGATGCGCTCGAGCTCACGCCGCTGGACGCGCTTGGCCTGCTTCAGCTCCTCGTTTTGCTGGACTAGGTTGCGCTCGCGGTCCTCCAGCGCCTGGTGGCGCCGGTCGAGATCTGCTTGGCGAAGTGCGATGGATTCCGTCTCGCGAAGTGCGAGCTCCTCCATGCGAGCGATCTCCGCCCGTCGAGCCTGGAGCTCATCGAGCGGGTTGGCGTCGCTCGGAGCCGTCGTGGGTGTCTCTGTTGCCCTTGGTGCGAGGCCCCCAGGTTCGTCCTCGCGGCGCCAGCCGAAGCGTTGCGCGCGTTGTGCCATTTCGGTTTCACCTCCACCCGCGCCGGCGAGAACCGGCGACGGGGGTGTCTGTAATCAGAATTCATGGTGCGGTTCAGTGGTTCGACTTCAAGATGCGGCCTATGAGACCGCTACTCGCTATCCACCGATGGTAAACCCGGACGCAACGGCGGTCTACTCCTGCTTCTCCCGCTGACTCTCAACTTGCCTACCGAGCCGCCTAATACCCGGGCGGATGCCTGACCACGTATCCGGTCGAATCACGCGGTGCGGTCTGCCAGCGTGGCGGCGCGCCGGAAGTGTCGAACCTGAGTCCGGCCACCTGCATGTACGCGTGGCCGGTCTGCGCGTAGACGGTGATCCAGTTGCCGGGACCTGACGCGCCCCACGTCATCAGACCCGTCGAGTCGAGAGGCGAGTCGAGGAATCCGCCGCCGTGGAGAACGAAGCTCACGGAGCCGGAGCAGTCGTATCCGGCGGCCTCGAATGAGCCGTGGCCCCCTCCCCAGATGTACGGGGTGTTGGTGATCGCGTTGCCCGCGGCGATCGCTTCCTTTACGGCCGCAGGCGCGTTGGCCGGCGCGTTGGCCGTGCCGTCGGAGTTCAGCGTTGCCCTTGAGCCGCTCGGGGGCGCAACCGATTGCGAATCTCCCGTCGGTGTCGGCGTCGAGAGAACATCCACCAGGTGCTTCTCCTTGCCGATCAGGTCGGCGAGGGCTTCGCGGCGCTCATCCCGGAGGGCAGCGAAGCTCGGCCTCGCGCTGCTCGGCCTCTGCGCGCGCGGAGGCCAGGCGCTGCCGGCGCTCTTCGATGGCATCGCGGGCGGCGTCGATCCTGGCGACGGTGTCCTCGGTCGAACCGACCTTTTCGGCCGTTGCCTCGCGGAGGCGCTCGACACGCTCGACCGTGTTCGTCTGAAGGTCGTTGATCCGCCCAAGGTAATCCGCCCGCGTAGCGAGATCGTCCATCCCGCTCGCGTCGAGGAGCACCTGGACCTCGTCGATCTCACCGTTGATGTAGATGGACACCAGGAGTTGCTTCAGGTCGGCCGTAGCGGCACGCAGACGCCGCTTCGTTTCGGCCAGTGCCGCGCGTTGCTCGGCTAAGAGTTCGCGTGCGGACGCCAGCTCAGCTTCCTTCTCGGAGAGCTCTGCGTTCACCTCAAGCTCGCGGGTGCGCAACTCGCCGGCCCTCGCAAGGGCCGCGTCGACGGCCGCGTTCTCATCGGCGAGCGCATCACGGAGGCGCTCTTGTTGCGCCCGCACCGTGTCGAGCTGAGTCTGAGCGCTGCTCTCCTGACCTTCCAAGAGAGCGAGTGGGACGATCGCCGCGCACACCGAGATGGCCGTGAGGAGACGGCGGCGGGACGGGTGTGGATGATTCTGGACGTGCAGCATCGCGCCGACCGGATCTGGCGGCCGAAGCCACGTTAGGGCTCAATCGATGAGTCGGGCGAGCCTCGGGCACTCGCGCACGACCGATTGCGTAATCGAGGCAGTCCGGTAGTCGGCGTGTGGTAATCCGCTCCCGCTCAGCGAAACCTTCGGTACACACGCGCTCGCGATGCGATGAGCGCTCCTCGTCCGAAGCGCCCATTCCTCGCGTGTGTCAATTGACGACCGCTGAGCGGTCGTCAGATTCCACACGACGGCTGCTTCCGGCTGCGAGCGAGGTCTTTCCGTGCTGGACACGAATTTCACCTCGCTCGGCGAGTGAGGTGCTTTTCCATGCAAAGCGGGCCTCCGCCGTGGTTGGGTTCGGCGCTCAGGCTGCGCGGCGCTCGGCGAGCCGGACCGCCGCGTAGGCGACCTCCAACTCGTACCCGCGGCGCGCGAGGAAGGCGAGCGCCCTGCCCCGCCCCGAGTCGTCGTCGAGGTCGTCGTTTCGCCGATCGAGCAGGTCCGCTGCCCGCTCGGCGAGCTCGTCCGCGCTCTCGCCGCCCGCTGCCCCCTCGGCTATGGGCCTGGCGACGCCCTTCTCGATCAGCGCCTCGCGGATCCTGCCTGGGCCCCAGCCGAAGAGCTCGCGCTTGTCCTGCGAGAACAGCTCTGCGTAGCGCTCGTCGTCGAGTTGGCCCATCTCGATGAGGCGCTCGATCGCCTCCTCGGCCTCAGCGGGATCGGCCTCGCGCTTGGCCAGCCAGGCGCGGAGCTCCGCAACCGTGTGCTCCTTGCGCGAGAGCGCACGGAGAGCCAGCTCGAAAGCCGTCTTTTTTCGTCCGGCCATCGGCGCAGCCGTGGGTGGCTACGCCGCCTTGCGCTCGGGCTCGGCGTCTTCCTCGGCGATCGCGGCCGGAGCCTCTTCCTCGGCCTTGGGCACGTCGGGCACCGCCGCGATCGGGCGCGGCTTGCGCTCGAGGCCCAGGAGCTCGAAGATCTTCGTCTCGATCTCCTGCGCCAGCTCGGGGTTCTCGGCCAGATAGCCCTTGGTGTTGTTCCGCCCCTGGCCGAGCCTGAGCTCGCCGTAGGAGAAGAACGAGCCGGACTTCTGGATCAGGTCGTGCTCGAGCGCGAGGTCGAGGAGGCAGCCCTCGTGCGAGATGCCCACCCCGTACTCGATGTCGAACTCGGCCTGGCGGAACGGCGGCGCGACCTTGTTCTTCACGACCTTGATGCGGACCCGGTTGCCGACCGCCTCGGTGCCCTCCTTGAGGGTCTCGATGCGGCGGATGTCGAGTCGCTGCGACGAGTAGAACTTGAGCGCACGGCCACCCGGCTGGGTCTCGGGCGAGCCGAAGGTGACGCCGATCTTCTCGCGGATCTGGTTCGTGAACAGGCAGACGGTGTTGGCGCGGTTGAGGTTGCCGGCGAGCTTTCGCATCGCCTGGGACATCATTCGCGCCTGGAGGCCGACCGACTGGTCGCCCATCTGACCCTCGAGCTCGACGCGCGGCGTCAGCGCCGCGACCGAGTCGACGGCGATCACGTCGACCGCGCCCGAGCGCACCAGGACATCGACGATCTCGAGCGCCTGCTCGCCGTAGTCGGGCTGGGAGATCAGGAGCTCGTCCGTGTTGAGGCCGATGCGGCGGGCGTAGACAGGGTCGAGGGCGTGCTCCGCGTCGATGAACGCGCACACGCCGCCACGGGCCTGGGCCTCGGCCATGATGTGGTAGACGAGCGTCGTCTTACCCGACGACTCCGGGCCGAAGATCTCGATCACGCGGCCGCGCGGGACGCCGCCGACGCCGAGCGCCAGGTCGAGCGAGAGCGCGCCGGTGGGGATCGCCTCGACCGAGAGGGCGTTGTCGTCGCTCAAAGTCATGAGCGAGCCGGCGCCGAACTCCTTTTCGATGTGGATCTTGGCGGCGTCGAGCGCGGCCGTGCGGGCCTTCGCTTCCTTCTCCGCCGCCTTTTGGTCTGCCTTCGTTTGTTCAGCCATTTCCTCTTCTCATTTCTTCCCCGCCCGGGCTATTTCGCCGAGGGCGGCAAGTTCAAGTTGGTCAGGGACACGTACTTCGCGCCGTCCGACCGAATCTCAGAACGGTAAAGGGAGATCCGGACGGCATCGAAGGGCTCCGTGAGCGCCTCGGGCAGGTCCCGGGGAGGCCTCTGGACGCGACGCGGGCGGCGCTTTCCGCGCTCGTTTCTGGTGCGCGCGACGGTCAGGTGCGCCCAGAACGGGCGCTTCTCGGGCTCGTAGAGACCTGCGCGAACCAGAGCGCCCTCCAGGCGCGCCTGGAGGCCTGCTGCGGCAGGCGCGTCCGCCTCGAGGGCCCACACGCTCGGACGGCGTGCCGGCTTCCCTGCGGGCGCGCCAGCGAGTTGAACGCGCACCGGCTCGGCGGGCATCTCGAGAACGGCACTTGCCGCTTCCTCGACTCGCGCCGCTTCCGTCCGCCCGAGAAAGCAGAGCGTCATGTGGAGGTTCTCCGGAGCGACCGGCCGCAGCGCCGGATCGTTCAGTTCGCGAGCACCCCAGGCCGCGATGCCGTCTCTGACGTGATCGGGGATGTCGAGCGCGGTGAAGAGGCGCAGCGTTTCTGGTTTCGCCCGGTCTGCCATCGCCCGCAAACGCTAAAGGGCCGAACCGCGCGACTCCCGCGCGCTCTGCGCCAACTTCGAAACGATTTGCCTACTGAACCTCGCGCAGGAAGCCCACGAGGTCGCGCGCCAACAGCTCAGGCTCCTCCCAGGCGGCGAAGTGGCCGCCGCGATCGTGCTCGGTCCACTGGCGCAGGTCGCCGAGCGTGCGCTCGGCCCATTCGCGCGGTGGGTGGAGGATCTCCTGTGGGAAGTCCGCGACTGCGGCCGGAACTTCGATCCTCTCCCCCGCGTCGAGCTTCCAGCGGTCGCGCGCCTCGGCCGCGTAGAGGCGGATCGAGCTCGAGATCGTGCCCGTGGCCCAGTAGATCGTGAGGAAGTCGCAGAGCTGGTCGAGCGTGAAGCGTGTCTCGACATCGCCGCCGCAGTCGGACCAGTCGCGGTACTTGGACACGAGCCAGGCCGCGAGGCCGGCGGGCGAGTCGTTGAGGGCCGGCGCGAGCGTGTCGGGCACGCCGCCCTGCGTGAGCATGTAGTGGGCACCCCGCGTCCGCCACTTGGCGGCACTTGCGAGCCACGCCTGCTCGGCGTCCGTCAGGTCCGCGAGGTCCGCCGGGAACGGCAGCACTGACGGCGAGTTGATGTGGAGAGCCGAGACACGCTCGGGCGAGTCGTACGCCATCCGCGCTGCGATGACCGTTCCCCAATCGCCGCCCTGGACGGCGTAGCGCTCGATGCCGAGGCCGTCCTCGACGAGCGCCCGAAGGCGCGCGGCCACGCCCGAGCCGTTGAGTGGCTCATCAGGCGCGTCCGAGAACCCGTAGCCGGGAAGCGACGGAACGATCACCTCGTGACCCGCCTCGACGAGGAGCGGGATCAGGCGCTCGAACTCAAGCACCGCACCCGGCCAGCCGTGGACGAGCACGATCGGCTGGCCCTCGCCCCCACGGATGAAGTGAATGCCTTCCCAGGTCGCGTTCTCGAACTCGTTGAGGCGACTCTCTGTCGCCCGCCAGTCGTAGTCGGAAGCCCAGTGCTCGCACAGGCGCCGCAGGAAGCCCTGATCCATCCCGTACTCCCAGCCGACGTCGGCTGCCGTTGGCCAGCGTGTCCTCTCCAGGCGCTCGCGGAGGTCGTCGAGGATCGCCTCGTCGATTGCGATCTCGTAGGCGGACGGCTTCGCCAAGGTGCTAGAGCGGGAAGTCCTCGCCCAGGAGGAGTCGCCGGGTCAGGTGCATCGCGAGAAGCGCCGAGCGCTCGCGCACGTCGGCGCGGTTGCCAGGCATGACGGGGTCGCGGGCGATCATCCGCCCGTCGGCGGCCTTGACGCACACGCAGACGTAGCCGACCGGCTTCTCCTCGGTGCCGCCCGAGGGCCCGGCGATGCCCGTGATGCCGACACCGATGTCCGCGTCGTACTCCGCGAGCGCGCCGTCTGCCATCGCCTCCGCAACCTCCGGCGAGACGGCCCCGTGCTCGGCGATCAGATCCGCCGGAACCCCGAGCACCTGCGTCTTCGACTCGTTCGAGTAGGTCACGGCGCCGCCCATGACGTAGGCGGAAGCGCCGTCGAGCTCGGTCAGGCGCGCCGCCAGGAGGCCTCCGGTGCACGACTCGGCCGTCGCGATCCGATGGCCCTTGAAGGAGCGTCGCGAGCTGGGAGTCGATGGTCTCGCCGTCCCGGCTGAAGAGGAATCTGCCGTGGCGCTCGTCGATGCCGGCGATGAGCGCCGCCAGCGTGTCCTCGGCACCAGGGCGGTGGCGCACCTCGATCTCGAGCTCGCCCTTGCGAAGGCAGGTGGTGATCTCGAGCTCGCCGATGGCGACGCCCCCGTCCTCGATCTCACGCAGGCTCTTGGCGATCTCGGACTCGGGGATGCCGAAGAGGCGAAGCATCACGCCCGCATAGGGCTCAGCCCGGTCCAACACCTCCCGGACGAGGTCCGTCTCGACCGCGATCGGCCACATCGCGTGAAGCTCGCGCGGCGGTCCCGGCATGACGATCACGACGGGGCCATCGTCGACGGGCACGACCAGCCCTGGCGCCGTTCCGGCGGGATCGATCAGCGTCGAGCCCTCGGGCACCACGGCCTGCTTTCGGTTCGCCTCGCGGAGCGCCTCGGGGTCGAAGTTGAGGCGGCGAGCGAAGCTCGCGAGGATCTTGGCGATCTTCTCCTCCATGCCCTCGTCGAGCACCATCTCGCGCCCGGCGAAGGTGCCCACGACCTGCGCGGTGAGGTCGTCCGCGGTCGGACCGAGACCGCCGCTGGTGACGATCAGGTCCATGCCGTCGTCGCCCAGGAACCGGAGTGCCTGCTCGAGGTCTGACGGCCGGTCGCCGACCACGACGATGTGGGAGACCTCCACCCCGCGCCCGGCAAGTTCCTGGGATATCCACGGCCCGTTCTTGTCCTGGATCGTGCCGGTGATGACCTCCGTGCCGGTGACGACGATGCCGGCACGCACTGGTTCGGTCGTCGGTTCGCTCACGGCGCCCACTCTACGGATGGGCCGCGAAGCGCTGGATCTGGTAAAGCGCTCTTCGCCTCAGGGCGCGATATCGAGACCCAGCGGGTTGTCGAAGCCGGATCCGTTCAAGAGGGTCAGGTCCCCGTTCTCCAGGTTGACCTCGTAGAGCGAAGCGGGAAACACCCTGGTGACGTATGCCGTCTCCTTGTTCGCCACCACAAGACCAGCGGGCACGACACCGCTGCTCTTGAAGATCGTCTTTGCTTTCCCGGTGTCGAGGTCGACTCGGAACATCGCGCCGGTGTAGTTGAACGCTCCGCTGTCGATCACCACGGCGCTGTGCTTGCTCTCGGAATCGACGTCCCCGAGGTCCTCGATGTCGGGGAAGTCGTGCTTGCCTGCGATCACCTTCTGCTTCCCCGAGTCCAGGTCTACCTGGATCAGGCCGCCACTGAGTCTGAGGTTGCTCTTGCTGCTGCCGGCGTCGGCGACGAGCGCTTTTGACAAGCCGGTGTCGATGCCAAGCGGGTCGCCGATGTTCTTCCCGCCGCTGAGGAGCGACTGCTTGCCGGTCGTGAGGTTCACTTTGACCACCCGCGAGGGCTTGCCGCCGTAGTCCGTCACGTAAGCGTTGTTGCCCTTGCGGTCGATGGCGATCGGGTCAGAGAAGCGTTGTTCTCCACCGGCGGCGTCCGAGATGGCGTTGTTGGAGACAACGGTCTGCGCGCCGGTGACCTGGTCGATGCGGATCACGCCACCTTTGCCGCCAAACGCATCACGGTCAACGACGAGGATGTTCCCATCACCGTCAAACGCGATGCCGGCGGGGAACATCAAGATTGCCGTCGGTTGCAACAGGGACGTTGGCCCCAGTCTCGGGATCGACAGCTTCGACCTGCTGGTCCGAGGAATCGGCGACGATGATGTCGCCCGACGCCCAGACTACGGGCGCTCCCTGGCTCGTGCTGGGCCCTGCGATCACCCCGATTCCGAGGGCGAACGCCAGTCCCGCGATCAGCCTCGTCTTTCCCATCCGTGACGTCCCTGCCATCATCCCCTCCATTGCTTTCGACCCCAGCTGAGCTTGGAGTATAACCCTAAATCTGGCGGCTCCTCGTGACGCTGAGCGTGGGCGACGCCGAGAGCGTCTGCAGGACTACGCAGTAGCGCTCGGTCAGCTTGATGAGCGTGTCGAGTTGCTCCTCGTCGGCGTCCGTGTCGAGGTCGAAAGCGAGGCTGATCGCACTGAAGCCGACCGCCGCCTCGCGATCCACGGCAAGCGTGCCCCTGAAGTCGAGGACGCCGTCCGCTTTGACTGTCCCGCCTTCCACAGGGATCTCGAGCGAGGTGGCGACGGAGCGAAGGGTGACACCCGCGCACGCGGCCAGCGCCTCGAGCAGCATGTCGCCCGAGCAGAGCTGGGTGCCGTCGCCGCCGGTCGCGGGGTGAAGCCCGGCCTCCGCGATCGCCCGCCCGGTCTCAACCGAGCACGAGATTCCCTCGCCCAGAGAGGCCCTCGCCGAGAGCGTGATGAGCGCGGCGCCCGGATCCTCCTTGTAGCGCTCCTTGAGCGGCGTCTGTTTTTCCTGAAGCTCTGCTCGGTTCAAAGTTCTCTCCCCCTCGGCTCGTTGGCCCCTCACGTTAGTCCCGCGCGATAATCAGCGGGGATGGCGAACGAGAACACCGAGACGATCCGTGGGATCTACGCGCGCTGGGCCGAGGGGGACTTCTCCGCCGGCCCCGAGCACTTCGACCCGAACCTCGTCTTCATCATGCGGCCCGAGTTCCCCGATTCGGGCGCCTACGTGGGGCCTGAGCGGGTCGCCGAGTACATGCGCATCTTCCTCGAGCCATGGGAGTGGATCACGATCGAGGCGACGGAGATCATCGAGGCGGGCGACAGCGTCATCGCGGCCGTGACCCAGCGAGGACTCGGCATGGCCAGCAGGGTCGAGACCGATTTCAGCTACTTCAACGTCTGGACCTTCCGCGGCCCCAAGATCATCCGCTTCGAGACCTTCAGGGAGCGCGATCAGGCGCTCGCCGCGGTGGGCCTCGCGGCCTAGCTCCCGGGACCAAGTTCGGCCATCGCCCCGGCTTGTTCCGCGACCGGCCGCTGACAGCCGATCCGGGCCAAGTCGAGTCCCTACGACTCGACCGGCTCGAGTTCGGACTGCGTGTCCGAGTGGTCGTCGCCGTCGAGCACCGCAGGACCGGGGGCGCCGCCGCCCGCGAGGATCGCCGAGAGCTCCGACATGGAGACCAGGACCTGCCTGGGCTTCGAACCCTCGTAGCCGGAGATGATCCCCCGGCGCTCGAGCATGTCGATCAGGCGTCCGGCGCGCGTGTAGCCGACGCGCAGGCGCCGCTGGATCATCGAGACGGAAGCGGTCTCCGACTCGATCACGATGCGCGCCGCGTCCTCAAGGAGGTCGTCCTCGTCCGGCGAGAAGTCGCCGCCGCCGGGCTCGACGCCCTGGTCCTCGACCTTCTCGACGAGAAGCGTTGGGTCGAAGGTCGGCTCGCCCTGCTTTGCCCAGTGGTTGGTCAGGCGGGCGATCTCGTCCTCGGTGAGGAACGCACCCTGGATCCGCTGGAGCTTCGAGGTGCCGATCGGGCGGAAGAGCATGTCGCCCTGGCCGAGGAGCGTCTCGGCGCCGCCCTGGTCCAGGATCACGCGCGAATCGACCTGCGATGCGACGGCGAAGGCGATGCGCGCCGGGATGTTGACCTTGATCGTTCCGGTGATGACGTCCGTGGACGGCCGCTGAGTCGCGAGCACGAGGTGGATGCCGACGGCGCGCGACTTCTGCGCGAGGCGGATGATCGAGTCCTCCACCTCGGCCGGCGCGACCATCATCAGGTCGGCGAGCTCGTCGATCACGCAGAGGATGTGCGGGAGGGCCGGATCGCCCTCCTTCTTGCGAGTCTTGTTGAGCTCGGCCAGGTTGCGGGCGCGGGCCTCCCCCATCACCTGGTAGCGGCTCTCCATCTCGCCGAGCAGGTTGGTGAGGACGTTCGCGGCCAGGCGCGGATTCGTCACGACCGGCGTCAGGAGGTGCGGCAGGCTCTCGTAGTGGTTCAGCTCGACGCGCTTGGGATCGACCAAGACGAGGCGGCACTCGTTCGGCGAGGCGTGGAGCAGGATCGACGAGAGGATCGCGTTGATGCACCCCGACTTGCCGGAGCCCGTCGTACCCGCGACGAGGAGGTGCGGCATGAGCGCGATGTCGGTCCAGCATGCGTGCCCGGAGACGTCCTTGCCGAGCCAGGCGACGAGGGGTGAGGAGCTCTTCGGCCGACCTTCGTAGATGTCGCCAAGGCGCACGAGGCGGCGCTTCTTGTTGGGTACCTCGACCCCGACGGCCTTCTTGCCGGGGATCGGCGCGAGGATCCGGATGTCAGTCGACGCCAGCGCGTACGCCAGGTCGTCCTTGAGCGCTGCGACCTTCGAGACCTTCGTCCCGGGGGCGAGCTGGAACTCGTAGCGGCTCACGTGCGGGCCCGAGACCATGCCGATCATCCGCGCGTCGACGCCGAAATGCTGGAGCGACTCCAAGAGCGACTTCGCCGTCGCCTCGCGGTCCTTGGGGTCGGGCCCGGGGTCTCCCTTGCCCTTCGCGAGCACGTTCGGGTCGGGCGTCGTGTAGTCAGCCTCGTCCGAGACCGTAATGCCGTGCTCGGTCCGCTTGTTCCCCATGGGCGTCAGCTCGACCGGTTCGTCGACCGCATCCGAGTCCGCGTCGCCCTCGCCGAGGATCGCAACCGGCTCTGGGACGGGGTCCCCAGGCTCCGCGTCGTGCGCGTGCGCCTCGTCGTAAGAGAAGGCGCCTTCGCCGCTCGCGGGCTTCGCCTCGGCGACGGGCTCCTCCTCGCCTTCGGGGTCCTCCCACTCGGGCTCATTCGCCAAAACCTCCGTTTCGTTCGCGCGAGTGATCTGGATGTCCACGTCGTCCGGCTCGTCCCAGCCGGGAAGCGTCGACGGGAAGCCGTTGTCCCGGGCGGCGCGGGCGACGTCTGCCGTTGCGCCCGATGCGCGGCGCGTCGCAACGCCCGCGCTCTGGACGAGGTTCGCGATCGTCATGCCCGTCAGGAGCAGGAGGCCTGAGAGAAGCAGAAGGACTGCGAGGATCTGCGCGCCCACTCGCTGAAAGAGCGTCGTCGAAGCCCAATAGAGCGATTCGCCGATGGCGCCACCGTGGCTGCGGAAGAAGTCGGGCTCGAAGTACTCGTGACGTACCGGCTTATCGGGTCCAAGGCCAAGCGTGCCGGCCGCGAACGCCAACAGGAGCGCGAGCATCACCAGTATCGCGCCAGTGTTCAGGGCGCGCGGCGCCTGGATCATCGGTCGGGCGATCAGGGCGAGGCCGAGACCAAAGACCGCAAGTGGGATGACGTAAGCCACCCGCCCGACCGTGTACTCGAGCGCCGACGAGAGCCACCCCCCTACCGCGCCACCGTCCCAGCCGAGGTAGAGCACGAAAGCCGAATAGACCCCGATCGCGATCATGATCAGCCCGATCAGGTCGAAATGGCGCTGCTCGAGCCCGTCAAACGCGTCCCGGGCCCGCTGGCGCACGTCAGGCGTGCGCTTTACGGGCGCCCTCTTCACAGGCGGACGCTTCGCCCCCCGTTTGGGCGCACGGGTCTTAGCGGTGGCTCTGGCCATCGCAGATGGGTTCGACGCCTGAGCGCAGTCCCCTTTCGTGCGTGGGGAGGAAAGCGCCTAGTCCCTCTTGATCACCCACACGGTCGCTTCGAGCCTCGCGTCTCCGGAGGTGGCCCGAATCTGCCAGCAGCCTTTGCGCGGGAAGACCATCGCACCCGGAACGACCTCGCTCTCCGGCCCCAAATGGTTGTCGTAGTCGCCCCGCATCCGATCTCCACCTGGCGTTCGTGTTCCTTTGACCTTCAGTTCGCCGTGGGCGCTGCCGTCCCTGAACCACGGAACCTTGCCGGCCAGCGTGCCGTTCCGCATGATGTCGAGGGGGTAAGTCCCTGGGGGGTCGTCGTGCTGCTCCGGGGGCTGGGCGGCGTAGGTCCCGGTTCCGCCCACGGGGAATCTCAGGCCATCCCGTGCGATCCAGCCGTCTTTCCCAGGCTTCGTCACGTCGCAGCCCGCTCGCTTTGCTCCATAGGCCGCGAGCGCATTCGGCGGCAAGACGGTCAAAGCAAAGCCGCCCAAAACAAGAACAGCGAGAGCAGCGATTCGCGCCATCGTTGGCGGCCTACACCCGACTCAGGTGGGTTTCCTGAAAATCGGCTTCGGCGTACTTGAACCCAAATCCGAGCGCGCGATCGATGCCGATGTGGGCGAGCCAGATCAGAGCGACCTGCACCAATGTTGCCTCGTCGGAGGTAACGCCGACCGCGGCCAGGATGAGCGGCCACACCTCGAGGTGGGCGACGTTGTATGCGGACGCTCCCACCCGCTTTCCGAACAGATATCCCGCGATCGAAACGTCGGGAACAAGAAAGAGCAAGAAGAAGGCGAGGAGGCTGAAGTCGGCGTCGAGATAGAGGGCCAACGAGACCCCGAAGACAGCGGCCCCTTCGAGCCGGAGCAGCACTCCCGGAGAAGTCATGACACCGACTGTAGACCTTTCATTAAGAAGCGGGATTCGCCGCCGCCCCATTCGCTCACGAAGGTATCCTCGTGACCGATGTCGCAGGGGTTGCAGAGAAAGCGTCGGCGTTTCGCCGCGCAAATGGTGCTCGTTGTCGCGGGCGTATTCGCCGTTGTCTGCCAGCCTGCCCTGGCCGGAGAGGCCCGGGGGAAGAAGCCGACTCCCGTCATCTTCGTCCACGGCAGCTCCGGATCCGCTCAGCAGTTCGAGACGAACGCGATGAGGCTGACCTCGAACGGCTTTCCGCAGAACCGCATCTTCGCCTACGAGTACGACACGCTCGTCTCGAACAACGACGCCGCGATCGCCAACCTCGACGGCTTCATCGCCGACGTACAGGAGCAGACGGACTCCGATCGGGTCGACGTCCTCGCCCATTCCCGGGGCACGACTGTGATGCACGCATTCCTCAATGATCCGTATCGGGACGCCACCGTTCGGCGCTACGTCAACTTCGACGGCCGGACGAGCGCGGACGAGCCCGGCGGCGTTCGCACGCTGGCGGTCTGGGGCGAGGGCGACCAGACCCGAGCGATCGGCAATGCCGAGAACGTCTACTTCCCGGACAAGGCCCACACTGAGGTGACCACGTCGGCCGAGGCTTTCAAACACGTGTACGAGTTCCTGCTCGGCGAGAAGCCGGAGACGAAGTCGGTTGTTCCGGAGAAGCCAAAGAAGGTCACGGTGAAGGGCCGCGTCCTCGACTTCCCCACCAACACCGGGATGGATGACGGCACCCTGCGCGTCTACCGCCTCGATTCAGAGACCGGGCAGCGCGCCAAGGAGCAGCCCGTCTACGAGAAGGAGATTGACGAGACGGGCGACTTCGGCCGCCTGGACGTGAACGGCAAGCGCCACTACGAGTTCGAGGTCTCCCAGCCCGAAGCGTCCACGATCCACAACTACCCCGAGCCTTTCGAGCGCGACGATCACTTCTACCGCGTCCTCTCGGCGCCGCTCCTCGACCCCTTCATCGAGCGGAGCCCGGATCACGTCTCGGTCGCCGTCACCCGCATGCGCGAATTCTGGGGCGACCAGGGCGCGTACGGTGGGAACGACGCGCTCACGTTCAACGGCTTCAACGTGATCAACGAGGCAACCGCTCCAAGGAATCGGCGAGTGCTGGCCGTCTTCAACTTCGACAAGAACTCAGACGGCGTCTCCGACACGAGCGTGTCTCAGCCGCCATTCGGCTCGATCGGCTTCCTCACCGGCGTCGACAACTACATGCCCGCGAGCGCGGACGCCAGCGGCACGATCGCCGTCAAGATCAAGATGCGCGATCCCCACGCCCAGGTGCAGACGACGAACGTGCCGGACTGGCCATCCGACCTCCACACCGTCTCGGTGTTCTTCAAGGACTACGACGCGAAGGCTTACAAGAAGTAGACGTCGTTAGCCGGCGCTCGCAAGTGCCTCACCGCGATGAGCTCCCCTTAGGCTGCGACTAAGAATCGTCTCTACCCTTGAGGGGTGCTCGAGAGTGAGGTTCAGACAGGTCGCGTGCTCATCGTCGAGGACGACGCCGAGATCGCTGATGTTCTCCGGCGCACGCTTCGCGCCGAGGGGCATGAGGTGCGCACCGCGGGCGACGGCGAGAAGGCGCTTGAAGAGGCCGCGGAGTTCTTGCCCGACCTGGTGATCCTGGACCTCGGCCTGCCGAAGATCGATGGCGTCGAGGTGCTCCGCCGCCTGCGCGAGTCCGACGACGTGCCGATCCTGGTCCTCACCGCCCGCACCGAACTTGAGGACCGCGTCGAGGGGCTCGACCTTGGCGCGGACGACTACCTCGCCAAGCCCTTCGAGCGCACCGAGCTTCTCGCCCGCATGCGGGCCGTGATGCGCCGCCGCCCGCCCCGTGGCGCGGCGATGCTCGTGCTGGCCGATCTGCGCCTCAACCCGGCTACCCGCGAAGTCCATCGTGGCGATCGCGAGGTAGACCTGACTGCCCGCGAATTCGAGCTCCTCGAGTTCCTGATGCGAAACGAGCGCCTGGTCGTCTCGCGCGAGCGCCTCCTCGAAGAGGTTTGGGGTTACGACCCGCTCGCGATGACTAACACGATCGACGTCTTCATCTCGAACGTTCGCCGCAAGCTCGAGGAGGGCGGCGAGGAGCGCATCCTCCACACCAAGCGCGGAGCGGGCTACGTCGTTCGCCCGCCCGGGTAGATGGCCGCTCCCGACCAAGCGGCGCCTCGAGCCCGCTTTCTCGCGCCGAAGCGCTGGCCCGTTCGCTGGCGCCTCGCCGGCGTCTCTGCCGGCCTCACCTTCGTGATCCTCCTCGCTTTCGCGGCGGTCGTCGGAAAGCTCTCCCAGGAACGCCTCGAAAACGACTTCCGCAACGAGCTCCAGGCGGCCGCCAACCGCATCGCATTCACCATCCAGATCGACCCGGATTCCGGTTCGGTGGAAGTGCCCTTCGAGGAGCTCACGATCGGCGACGAAGTCGTGCGAGTGACACCCGCGGTTGGGGATCCGATCGCCAGCGTGAACGTCCAGCTACCCCCGCCCGACGCCGAGATCGTCCGCTTCGGCGACCTGGACGTGGCGACCGCGCAGGTCAACACCACCCTGGTCGGCGCGGGCGTCACCTTCGTCCAGGTAGCCCGCGACCACGACGAGCTCGACGCGACCATCAGCCGGCTCTGGTTCTTCCTCGCGGTCGGCGTCGCGGGCGGATCGATCCTCGCCACCCTCGCGGGCCTCGCGGTCGCCGGGCGCGCGATGGGGCCGATCGCCGCGCTCACGACCACCGCGCGCGAGATCGCAACGACCCGAGACCCGGCCCGAACGATGCCCAAGCCGGAAGCCGAGGACGAGGTGGCCGAACTTGCGACGACGCTCGACGAGATGCTCCGAGAGCTTGACGCCGCCCGCAACGAGGCACAGGGCATGGTCAACGCGCAACGCGAGTTCGTCGCCGACGCCTCGCACGAGCTCCGCACGCCGCTGACGTCGATCCTGGCCAACCTCGAGCTGCTTCAGGCCGCCCTCGAGCGCAAACCGACCGAGGGCGAGGAGGCCGAGATGGTCGAGTCCGCTCTGCGCTCGTCGCGACGGATGCGCCGCCTCGTCGGCGACCTCCTGATCCTCGCCCGAGCCGACGCCGGCCGGCAGGGCGCACGCCGTCCCTGCGACCTCGCCGCGATCACCGAGGCAGCGGCCGCCGAGGTCCGCCCCGTCGCGTCCGACCACAAGATCGACCTTGCGCTCGAGCCAACCAGCATCGAGGGGAACCCGGACGAGCTGCACCGCGTGGCGCTCAACCTGATCGACAACGGCGTTCGCCACACCCCACCCGGCTCGACGATCACGGTGCGCGTCTTCCAGCGGAACTCGGAGGCGGTCCTCGAAGTCGCTGACGACGGGCCGGGAATTCCCGAGTCCATCGAGGGCCAGGTCTTCGGACGGTTCGTTCGCGGTTCCGGGCCAGCCGACGTAACGGCCGATTCGGGCGCCGGCCTGGGGCTTTCGATTGTCCGTGCGGTGGCGACGGCACACGGCGGATCGGTCACGGTCAGCGCCTCCAATCACGGCGGCGCGCTCTTCACCGTGACGCTTCCAGTCCTCTCCGAGACGCCCGCGGACGTTCCTAAGAAACTTTCAAGGGTTCTTTAGGGTTCATTTACATCGCGGGCGTAGTTTCCCCGATGGACGAGACACCCACTCGCCGGAGCGGGATATTCCGCCGGCGAGCATCTCGGCCCCAGCGGCCGAGAAACCCCCTAGGCCCGCCGGCTCTTCCCCTCCCTGGAGCCGGCGGGCCACTTTTTGCCCGGGCTCACACCTCGACGACGACCGGGAGGATCATCGGGCGGCGCTTGAGCCGCTTGTAGATCAGCTCGGCGACGTCGTCGTGGATGTCCTCCTGGATGACGCCGGCGTCGGTGATGTTGTCGTGGGCGGCGTCGGCAAGGGCGTTCCCGACAACCTCGCGGACCTCGTCGATGAGCTTCACGGCGTCGTCGCCCTCGATGAATGGGACGCCGCGGAAGATGATCTCGGGCTCGGTCGCGGTCGAGCCGTCCTCGCCTGAGAGCGTCGCGACGACGATGAGGACGCCGTCGCCCGAGAGCGTGCGGCGGTCGCGGAGCGCGACGTCATCGGGGTCGCCGATGTCGACGCCGTCGACGAAGATCATGCCGGCCTTCACGTCGTCCGTGAAGCGGGCGCCCTTCTCGTCGATCTCGAGCGTCAGGCCGTTGCGGCCCTTGAAGATCCGCTCTGGTGGGACCCCGACCGACTCGGCGAGATCTGCGTGAAGCCGAATCCGTTTGTGGTCACCATGGAACGGCATCACGTACTTGGGCCGCGTCAGGTTCAGCATCAGCTTCAGCTCCTCGCGCGAGCCGTGTCCCGAGACGTGGATGGGCGCGTCTGCGGCGGTGATAACCGATGCGCCGATCTCGTAGATGCGGTCGATCGTCTCGTTCACCGCACGCTCGTTGCCGGGCACCGCGGTTGCCGAGAAAATGATCGTGTCGCCTGAGTGGAGCTCGACGTCGCGGTGATCGTTGAACGCCATCCGCCTGAGCGCCGAGAGCGGCTCGCCCTGGCTCCCCGTCGAGATCGCGATCACCTGGTCGTCGGGGTAGTCCTCGATCTCCTTGGGGTTGATGAAGACCCCGTCGGGCGCTGACGCCATCCCGAGGTTGGAGGCGATGTTGAAGTTCTTTCTCATCGAACGCCCGACGAGCGCGACCTTGCGGTCGAGCTCGACCGCCGCGTCGATCACCTGCTGGACGCGGTGGACGTTGGACGCGAAGCAGGTGACGATGATGCGCCCTTCGCAGCGCGCAAACACCTCATAAAGCGCGGGGCCAACGCTCCGCTCCGATGCACCGACGCCCGGCCGGTCGGCGTTGGTCGAATCGCCGCAGAGGCACAGAACGCCCTCTGAGCCCAGCTCGGCGAGGCGCGCGATGTCGGCAGGGCGCCCGTCAACAGGCGTCTGGTCAAAGCGGTAGTCGCCTGTGATCAGAATCGCGCCGAGCTTTGTGTGGAGGGCAACGGCCCGCGCGTCGGGGATCGAGTGCGACATGTGGATCATCTCGATCTCGAAGGGACCGGCCTGAGCTCGCTCCCCCGGGTCGAGCACAACCAGCGGGGCGTCACGGATCTTTCGCTCCTCCAGCTTCGAGCGCACGAGGCCGAGCGTCAGCGGGCCGCCGTAGATCGCCTCAGGAATGCCCAGCTCGCGGAGCACGTACGGCACCGCGCCAACGTGGTCCTCGTGCCCATGGGTGAGGATCAGAGCGTCGATGTCGTCCTTGCGCTCCCTGAGCGAGGTGAAGTCGGGCAGCACGAGGTCGATGCCGAGCATCTCGGCAGTGGGGAACATCACGCCGGCGTCGACGATCACAATCCGGCCATCGCACTCGATGGCGGTCATGTTCTTGCCGATCTCCCCGAGCCCGCCGAGCGGCAGGATCTTGATCTTGGTCACGAGGATGCCTCGGCGATCTCGGCGAGCGCGTCACGCGCCGGCCCGGCGACCGGCACCATCGGTAGGCGCTGCGTCTCGCCGATCAGGCCTTGCATGGACAGGATCGCCTTGATCGAGCTCGCGGGTGGCGCGCTTGAGATCGCCGCGTAGACGTCGGCCAGCTCGCGCTCGATGTCGAGAGCGCCGTCGTGGTTGCCTTCAGAGGCGGCGTCGAAGATCTCACGCATCCGCGGTCCCACGACGTGCGAGGCGACGAGGATGCCGCCCGTCCCTCCCTCTCGGAGGCAACGGGCGAAGACGTCGTCGTTACCCGCCAGGACGTCGAGCCCCTCGATCGGCCCCATGTCGCCGTTGTTCGCCTGCTTGACCCCGGTGATGTTCTGAAACTCCGTGCCAAGTGAGGCCATGAACTCCGGCGACATGTTGATCACCGAGCGCGAGGGGATGTTGTAGAGGGCGATGGGCGTCTCCCCTGCCGCTTCGGAGACCTCCGCGAAGTGGGCGCGCAATCCGTCCTCGATCGGCTTGTTGTAGTAGGGCGAGACGACCAGGACGCCGTGCGCGCCGGACTGCGCGGCGCGGTGTGTGAGGGCCGCGGCGTGGCGCGTATCGTTCGACCCAGTCCCGCAGATCACGGTCGCATCGGACCCGATCTCGTCGAGCACGGCCTCGAGCAGCTCGATCGTCTCGTCGTCAGAAAGCGTGGGCCCCTCCCCTGTCGTCCCCGCCACGACCACGCCGTGCGAGCCGTTCTCGACCAGGTATGAGGCGAGTTTCCGAGCGCCCGCAACGTCGAGGGATCGATCGTCGGCGAACGGCGTGACCATCGCCGTCAGGACTCCGCGGAAAGGCGCCATCGGCGACAAACTACTGCGCGAACGTGGGCGCGACACGGTCCGCCCAGGGCTCTGCGCGCTCGAGTTGCGCCGCGACCTGGATCAGGAGGTCCTCGCGACCCTGTGCGGCGACAAGCTGCATCCCAACTGGGAGCCCGTCCGCCTCGCCGAGCGGCAGCGAGATAGCCGGCTGGCCCGTGATGTTGAAGATGGCCGTGAAGGCGCCTTCGGGCAGGCCGGCGTGGAAGGCATCCATCGGGTCGTCTCCCGAGTCGTCCCAGGTGCCAAGCGGTTGAGGAGGCCGCGAGGTCGTCGGCGTGAGCAGGAGGTCGAAGCCCGAGAGGTACCAGCCCGCCACCATCCGCGTCAGGCCGTGATGGATCCCCACATCCATGAGGTACCGGCCGGCGCTGCGCTCACGGCCGATCTCGGCAAGCGCCCAGGTCAGGGGCTCGACATCATCCTCTGTGATCTCGCGGCCCAGCACCATCGAGAGGGTGCCGAGCGTGGAGGCCTGCCCGGCCGCCCAGCGGGTAAGGAAAGTGTCTTCGAGATCGACGCTCATCCCCGCCGTGGCATCGGCTGGCGAGCTCTCGCTCACCTCATGACCAAGCGATTCCAGGAGCTTCGCCGTTTTCTCAAGCGCCGCGACGCAGGCGGGATCAACCTCGAGCTCGATCGCAGCGTTGGTCGAATAGCCGATGCGAAGGCCCTTTGGATCAGCGTCCAGCTCCTCTGTGTAGGGGCGGGTCTTCGGAGGTGCCGAGTAAGGGTCGCCCAGAACGCCACCCTCGACCGCATCGAGAATCGCCGCTGTATCGCGAACGGACTTCGACACCACGAGCTCCGCCGTGAGCCCTGAGAGGTTGTCGCCGGCCAACGGGCCCTCGGTGATGCGCTGGCGGGTTGGCTTGAGGCCGACCAGGCCGTTCTGCGCGGCCGGGATGCGGATCGAGCCGCCGCCGTCGTTGGCGTGCGCCATGGGCACCATGCCCGACGCGACAGCTGCCGCGGCGCCACCACTGGAGCCGCCGGCCGAGTGGGCTGTGTTCCAGGGGTTCTTGGTCGCGCCGTACGCGTCGGGCTCGGTCGTGGGCAGGATTCCCAGCTCGGGCACGTTCGTCTTGCCGATCGTGACCAGGCCGGCTTCACGGAAGCGCTGGGCCAAGAATGAGTCCATCGGCGCGCGGAAGTCCGCGTCCTTGAGCACCTGCATGCCCAGATGGAAGGGCTGGCCGGCGAGGGCCGCACCGATGTCCTTGAGAAGAAAAGGCACGCCCTTGAACGGGCCGTCGGGAAGCGGTCCCCGCGCCACCTCTCGCCCCTCTTCCGAGAGATCGTGGATGACGGCGTTCAGCTCCGGATTGAGCTGTTCGACCCGCTCGATCGCGGCGTCGACGAGTTCCGACGGGCTCGCCTCGCCCGAGCGGACGAGCTCGGCCTGGGCGGTTGCGTCCAAACGGGCGAGATCCTCAGAACTCATTGGTTCACGCTCCGCATAGACATCGGTCTCCTTGTTCGAGCTCCGCGCTCACAGCACGCTCTCCAAGCCAATGGTGTAGCGGTCGGGGAGCGAGCCCACGCCGCGCACCGCGAGCAGCACGCCGGGCATGAACGAGGTGCGGTCAATCGAGTCGTGGCGGATCGAGAGCGTCTGGCCCTCGCCGCCGAGCACGACTTCCTGGTGGGCGACGAGGCCGGGCAGGCGAATCGAATGGATCGGCTCGTGGACGTTGCCACCGGCCTCCGCGATCATGTCGCGGGTCCGCGCAGCGGTTCCCGAAGGCGCATCCAGCTTCTTGTCGTGGTGAAGCTCGATGATCTCGACCTCGGGCATGTGCTTCGAGGCCTCCGCGGCAAAGCGCATCGCGAGGACGGCGCCGATCGCGAAGTTGGGCACGACGAGGACGTTCGCTTCTCCCCCGCTCGCAGCCTCTCGCATCTCGTCGTGAGGGATCGATGATGTGCCCACCACGATGTGAGTGCCGGCGTCGATCGCGGCGCGGATGTTGTCCGGGGCGGCGTCAGGGGTCGTGAAGTCGACGATCACGTCAACGTCGCCAACGGCGTCTGCGAGCTCGACTCCCAGCTCGGGGTCGATCCGCGCGGCAAGCTCGAGGTCGTCCGCGGCCTCGACGGCCTCGCAGGTGGTCGCGCCCATCCTGCCGGCCGCGCCGGCAACGCCAACCTTGATCACGCGGCTAGTGCCTCCGAAACGGCGCCGACGGCCTTCGTGAAGCATTCCTCGTCCTTGCCGATGCAGGCGGCACTGAACCCGTTCGGGTCATAGAGCTCGGTGGCCAGCTCAGCCACGTCCTCTTCGCTCACGGCGTCCACGCGGGAAATCATCTCATCGAGCGAGAGCATCTCGAGGTCGAAGAGCAACGCGCGAGAGATGCGCGACATGCGTGCGGCCGTGGACTCCATGCCCAGCACCATGCGGCCCTTGACGTGCTCCTTGGCACGATCGAGCTCATCACCCTTGACGCCCTCGTCGCGAAGCGTCGCAAGCTCGCGCCCGATGATCTCGCACGCCTCCGCGACGTTGTCTTCGCGGGTGCCGACGTACGTCGCGACCGAGCCGCGGTCGAGGTACTGCTCGGCGTAGGAGCCGACGGCGTAGGCGAGGCCGCGCTTCTCGCGCACCTCGCGGAAGAGCCTGGACGAGACCGAACCGCCGAAGGCGGAGTCGATCACGGCAAGGGCGTAGCGGCGCTCGTCGTTTCGCGCAATGCCCGGCGCGCCGAAGCAGACGTGGTACTGCTCGGTGTCCTTGGCGTTGAAACGGACGCGCGGCTCTAGATCGGGCGCACCGCCGTTCACGGCAGGCACCCCGCCCTCGGGCGGTTCCACGAAGCGCTCCGTCAGGGCAACGATCTCGTCATGGTCCAGGTGGCCGGCCGCGCCGACGACCAGGCTGTCCGCCACGTAGCGGCTGCGGTGGTAGTCGGCGATCTTGGGCACAGGCGTGCCGGCGATCACCTCGGCCTCGCCGAGGACCCGGCGGCCGAGCGGGTGGTCGCCGTAGACGGCCTGGGCGAGGAAGTCGTGGACGCGGTCCGACGGCTCGTCCTCGTACATCGCGATTTCCTCGAGCACGACCTCGCGCTCGGAGTCGATGTCGGGAAAGGTCGGGCCGAGCATCATCTCCGCCATCAGGTCGAAGGCGTCCTCGGTGTGCTCGTCGAGGAAGCGGGCGTGAATGTGGGTGGACTCCTTGGAGGTCGCGGCGTTCGCCGACGCCCCCATGCCGTCCATCTTCTCGGAGATCTCGATCGCCGAGAAGCGCTCGGTGCCCTTGAAGAGCAGGTGCTCCAGGAAGTGCGAGAGCCCTTCCTGTCCCTCACCCTCGTCGCGGGATCCGGTCCGAACCCAAAGCCCGAGGGCGACGGATCGGACCGAGGGGACGACCTCGGTCACGACCCGTACACCGCTCGGAAGCGTTGTGAGCTGGACGTTCTCCGGAAGGGGTGCCAACGGTTATCTGGTGAGCGACGTAAGGCGCGAGAGCATCATGTGCCGGTGGTTATCCCGCGGGGCGCTAGAGGCGCTCCCTGCCTCCTTCGCGACCGCCGCGATCGCGGCCGCCGTCACGGCCACCTCGGCCGCCGCGGTCACGACCACCGTCACGGCCACCTCGGCCGCCGCGGTCACCGCCGCGTCCGCCGCCGCCACCGGAGCCGGCGCCAACGGCGGCGAGCTCCTCGGGCGTCTTGCCCTGGACGGAGGGGTCCTCGGAGAGGCGCAGGCCGATCCGGCCGCGCTCGCGGTCCACCTCGACCACGGTCACGTCGATCTCGTCGCCCTGGTTCAGGACGTCCTCGACCGTGTCGACCCGCTCGCCCGGCTTCACATTCGAGATGTGAAGCAGACCATCGGTGCCCTTGACGAGCTCGACGAACGCGCCGAAGGTGGTCGTCTTCACGACCTTGCCCTTGAACTCGTCGCCGATCTTGGCGTCGCGCGTCATCGCCTCGATGCGCGCGATGCAGGCGTCGACCTGGGCACCGGTGGGTGCGTAGACGCGGATCGAGCCATCGTCGTCGATGTCGATCTCGGCCTCGAACTCCTCCTGCATGCCGCGGATGGTCTCGCCGCCCTTGCCGATGACGGCGCCGATCTTCTCGGTGTCGATCTGGATCGTCTCGATGCGCGGCGCGTGCTCGGACATCTGCTCGCGCGGGCCATCGATCGCCTCGGCCATCTTGTCGAGGATGAACAGGCGGCCCTGTCGAGCCTGCTCGAGCGCGTCGCGCAGGATGTCGAAGGTGACGCCCGTGATCTTGATGTCCATCTGAAGGGCGGTGATGCCGTCCTTCGAGCCGGCGACCTTGAAGTCCATGTCGCCGAGGTGGTCCTCGACGCCGGCGATGTCGGTCAGGACGATGTAGTCGTCGCCTTCCTTGATGAGGCCCATCGCGACTCCCGCGACGGGGGCCTCGACCGGGACGCCGGCGGCCTGGAGGGCCATCGACGAGGCGCAGACCGAGCCCATGGACGACGAGCCGTTCGACTCGAGCGTCTCAGAGACGATGCGCACCACGTACGGGAACTCCTCCTCGCCGGGGATCGTCGGCGAGAGCGCCCGCTCGGCGAGCGCTCCGTGGCCGATGTCGCGGCGCTTCGGGCCGCGCATGAAGCCGGCCTCGCCCACCGAGAACGGCGGGAAGTTGTAGTGGTGGAAGAAGGTCTTCTTCTCCTGGAGACCCAGGTTGTCGACCTTCATGTCCATCCGGGTCGTGCCCAGGGCCACGTTGGAGAGGATCTGGGTCTCGCCGCGGGTGAACAGCGCCGAGCCGTGCACGCGCGGTGCGATGTCGACCTCGGTCTCGATCGGACGGATCTCGTCCTGAGCGCGACCGTCGGGGCGCTTCTTCTCGACCGCGATGCGGTGGCGGATCATGTCCTTCTCCACCTTCGCGAAGGCCTTGCCGACCTCGGCGCGATTGTCGTCGTCGTCCTCGCCCTCACCGTAGGTCTCGAGCACGTCCTCCTCGACAGCCTTGATGGCGTCCTGGCGGGCGAGCTTCTCGGGGACCTGCGTGGCCTCCTCGAGCTTCGAGCCGTGCGAGCCCTTGATCTTCTCGATCAGGCCCTCGTCGACCGTCGGTATCTCGATCTCGCGCTTCGGCTTGCCGGCCTTCTGGGCCAGCTCGTCGAACGCGGCGCAGAGCTTCTTGATCTCGGCGTGCGCGATGTCGAGCGCGTCGAGAACCTCTGCCTCGGTCACGTAGTCGGCGCCGCACTCGACCATCAGGATGGCCTCGTCGGTACCGGAGACGACGAGGTCCATCTCGAGGTCCTCCCAGGTCTCCTCACCCGGGTTGATGACGAAGTCGCCATCGAGCTTGCCGACGCGGACGGCGCCGACGTGCTTGGGAAGCGGGATGTCCGACACCGCGATCGCGGCGGAAGAGCCGTTCATCGCGAGGATGTCATAGGGGTGATCGTGCTCGGCAGACATCGTCTGACAGACGAGCTGAGTCTCGTAGTGCCAGCCCTTGGGGAAGAGCGGGCGGACCGGGCGGTCGATCATGCGCGCGGTCAGGGTTGCCTTCTCGCCGGCGCGAGCTTCGCGGCGGAAGAAGGAGCCGGGGATCTTGCCCACGGCGTAGTGGCGCTCTTCGACATCCACCGTAAGTGGCAGGAAGTCGACGTCGCGAAGATTTCCGACAGTGGCGGTGGCGAGGACCATCGTGTCCCCCGAGCTCACTACGACTGCACCTGACGCCTGTCGCGCCAGCTTTCCGGTCTCGAAGGAGATCTCGCTTTCGCCGATCTGAACCGAGACGCGGTTCACGTCAAACATGGTCATGTATTCGTGTTTTCCTTTCGGCTGCCCGATTGGCAGCGCGTTAGCTTTGATCTTTTGATCGCGGCTAAGAGTAGCGGGGGCGCTTGAGCGCTAGCGGCGCAGGCCGAGGTCGGCCACTACCTGGCGGTAGCGGTCGAGGTCTGAGCTCTGGAGATAACGAAGGAGGCGACGGCGCTGGCCGACAAGCATGAGGAGGCCGCGGCGTGAGTGGTGGTCCTTCGTGTGCTCACGGAGGTGCTCGGTGAGCGCGTTGATGCGCTCCGTGAGGATCGCGATCTGCACCTCGGCCGAGCCCGTGTCGTTCTCGGTACGCCCGAAGCGCTCGATCAGTTCCTTCTTCTTCTCCTGGGTGACACTCATCTGCGGCCGGGAAGGTTAGCTAGGCCCGGGTCTTCGGCCCGCGAAAGCTCGCGCACAGCTCGCGTGCCTCGTCGACATCACGGCGCATCTGCGCAATCAGGTCCTCGACGGACGGGAACCGCTTCTCGCCGCGCAGGCGGGCGATGAAGGCAACGCGAAGGGTCCTTCCGTAGAGATCGCCCTCGTAATCGATCAGGTGCGGCTCGACCAAGACGCCGCGCCCCGTTTCGAACATCGGCCGCACCCCTACATGGATTGCAGCGGGATGGCCGTCGGCAAAGCCTGCGTAGACGCCGTGGCCCGGGCAGACCAGGTCGTCGTCGGGGACGATGTTGGCGGTCGGGAAGCCCAGCTCGCGACCGCGCTTGTCGCCTTCAACCACCTCGCCTTCGAGCAGGAACGGCGCTCCGAGCCCGTGCATGGCGTGCTCGACGTCTCCGGCGAGGACGAGGGCGCGAATGCGCGTCGACGAGATCGTTTCGCCGTCGGCCTCGACCAGCGGCACGATCCTGGTCTCGAACTCGTCGCGCTCGGAGAGCATCTCGGGCGTGCCCTTCGCCTTGGCGCCGAAGCGGAAGTTCTCGCCGATCGAGACCTGCGTGGCGCCGAGCTTCGCGATCAGGATGTCGTCGATGAACTGCTCGGCGGTGATGCGCGAGAAGTCCTTGTCGAACGGGATCACGACGAGCTCAGAGACGCCCAGGCCGGCGATCACGTCGCGCTTGGAGCCGAACCCCATGATGAGCTTGGGGGCGGCCTCCGGGTGGATGATCTTCACGGGGTGGGGCTCGAAGGTCAAGACGGTGTCCGAGCCCTTGATGACCTTGCGATGGCCGACGTGAACGCCGTCGAACGTCCCGATCGCGACCCGGCGAGGCCGGGGCTGGGCGTCCGAGAGTTGCGTCACGTCCATCGTCATCTGCCCTTTACTCTCGCAGCCTCGAAGGCATCGGCGCGCACCAGCGCCTCGGCCAAGGGAATCGGCTGAGCTCCGGCGGCCTCCTCGGCCGTGAAGGGGCCGATTGCCGTGCGCCGTAGCTCCTCGCAGTAAGCGTCGCCCAGATCGGCGATCAGACTGCGCACGTAGGTGCCCGACGAACACTCGATCTCGTACTCGGCCACGTCGCCCTGGCGGCTGAGCTCCTCGAAGCGGTGCACGGTCACGAACCGCTCCGGCATCTCGACCTCCTCGCCCCGCCGAGCCCGCTTGTAGGCGCGCTCGCCGCCGACCTTCACTGCTGAGTAGGCGGGCGGGCGCTGGCGGATCTCGCCAGTCGGTAGCACCACATCGGGCGGCGGGAGCTTGCCCGTCTGACTGATCTCGCCGTCGCGGTCGCCGGTGGTCGAGACGGCGCCGAAGCGGGCGGTGACGCGGTAGGTCTTTCGCAGGGCCATGAAGCGGGCCTGCTCGCGTGTCGCCTCGCGCCCGATCAGGACGATCAGGAGACCGGTCGCGAACGGGTCGAGCGTTCCGGCGTGGCCGACGCGCTTCACGCCGTGCTCGCGGCGAGCACGGGCGACGATGTCGTGCGACGTCGGACCGGACGGCTTGTCGGCGAGCACCACGAGCCCTGTGCCCGCCAACTCGTCAGTCAAGCTGCTTGGCGACCTCGGCCCGGACGAACTCGACGATCTCCGGGTAAGGCATGTCGGTCCCGAATCCGGCAGCGCGCTTGTGCCCTCCCCCGCCCTGCTCGCGGGCGATGATGGATACGTCCACCGCGCCGTCCGAGGAGCGCAGGCTGACCTTGCGCGCGACGCGGCCACCGTCTGACTTGTCGCGGATGACGCCGGCGACGACCGTGCCCTCCAGCGCGCGGACGTTGTCGATGATCCCCTCGGTGAGGTGCTCGGAGGCCCCGGTCGCCTCGTAGTCCGCATTCGAGACGTAGGTGAGGGCGAGGCGATCGGAGTCGAAGCGGTCAATGTTTTCGATCGCACGAGCGACGAGCTTTGCCTTCTCGATCGGCACGCGCTCAAAAAGGCGGCGGTAGATGTCGTCGACGTTCACGCCGGCCTCGATCAACTCGGCAGCCATGCGGTGGGAATCCGGGTCTGTGTTCTCGTACATGAACTTGCCGGTGTCGGTGATGAGGCCGACGTAGAGCGCGGTGGCGATCTCCTCCGTCAACTCGGCGCCCACGACCTTCGCCAAGCGCCAGACGATCTCGGCGGTGGACGAGGCGTCCGTGTCGACGTGGTTGATGCCGCCGAACATCGTGTTGTCGTGGTGGTGGTCGAGGTTGATGATGTCGGCGCCCTCGCGCTGGAGGAAGTCGACCGGCATCCGGTCGATGTTCCCGCAGTCGAGAAACAGGAGCGTGCGGTCCTCGACGTCGGTGGGCGCCTCGTGGAAGACGTCCGTGAGTGGCAGGAAGCGGTACTCGAGGGGAAGCGGGAACTCCTTGGCGTCAAGGAACATCACGGCGTCCTTGCCGAGCTGGCCGAGGATCCGGTGGGTCGCGAGGAGCGAGCCCAGCGCGTCGCCGTCCGGTCCCTCGTGCGTAGTGAGGAGGAAGCGGTCCCGTTCGGAGATCGCCGCGGCGACCGTCTCGAGGTCCGTGCTGGTCTTCTCGGCCTGAGCGCTCATTCGTCGAGTAGTCGCTGGAGCCGCTCGGTCCGCTCCGGCGTGTCGTCGTAGTGGAAGGTCAGCGTCGGCGTGCGCTTCATGTGCGTCTGCGAGGCGATGGCCGACTGGAGCACCCCGTGCGCGGAAGCGAGTGCCTTGAGTGTCGACTCCTTCTCCTCCTCCGATCCGAGCACGGAGACGAACACTCTCGCGGAGCGCAGGTCAGGGCTGGTCTCAACGGCGGTAATGGTCACGAATCCGATCCTTGGATCCTCGAGCTCGGTCGAGATCGACTCCCCGATCACCTCGCGAATCACGCCGTTGACACGTCTCATCCGGTCCGTGGCCATGGCCGGCTGAGCATATAGGCGGGCTAGATGATGATCATTCCCTGCTGGCCGTCGCGGCAGAAGGTCATCGAGTATGTGTCGAACTCGCGGGGGCCCCAGACGGTCACCGGGAACCCGACAATGAGCTTGCCCTTCTCGTCTCTCAGCGCATACATGAGGTGGTAGTCGGGTCGGTAGAAGGCGCTAGAGAGCTCTAGCGAGCCACCCGCGTCGAGTGCCTTCTGCGCTCGGTCTCCTGCCAGTACTACGCGCCAGGGCCAATTCATCACCGAGAGTAGGAATTTCCACGATATGTGTGGAAATTCCAACTCTCGGCGAAGCGGGCGCGGAAGGCGGGCGCACCGCTAGCCGCGGATGTCTTCGAGGCTTCTGAGGTCGCGGTCGAACTGGCAGCCGTCCGGGCAGCGCGATTCGATGAAACGGCAAACCTCGTCGGCACGATCGCCCACCGACGCGTCGCCGACCAGTGCGATCACCAGAGTCGAGCGCTGCCAGGTGTCGTGGCCCTCAGTCTCGGCGACCGCGACGCCGAAGCGGCCGCGGAGCTGCTCCTTCAGCGACTTCAGATGCTTGCGCTTGCCCTTCAGGTCCTGCGACTCGCCGAAGTGGAGCCGGGCCTCGATGATGCAGACGAACGGTCGCACCGCTCGCGCGAGCTAGGAGTCGAGCGTCTGCTCGACCTGGCGGGTGGAGAAGACCTCGAGGACGTCGCCGACCTTGATGTCGGCGAACCCTGCGAGCACGATGCCGCACTCCTGGCCCTCTGGCACTTCTTCGACGTCATCCTGGAAGCGGCGGAGTGAGCCGATGCGGCCGGTCCAGGCGACGGTGCCGTCGCGGACGAGCCGGACCTCGGCGCCGCGGCGGACGTTGCCGTCGGTGACCTCGCAGCCGGCGATCATGCCGACCTTCGACGCGCGGAAGGTCTGCTTGACCTCCGCCTGGCCCAGGATGTCCTCGACCTCGACGGAGTCGAGCATTCCCTCCATCGCGGCGCGGAGCTCCTCGGTCACCTTGTAGATGACGGAGTAGGAGCGGATCTCGACGCCCTCGGACTCGGCGGCGCGGCGCGCGTCGGCGAGTGGGCGGACGTTGAAGCCGATGATGATCGCGTCGGAGGCCGAAGCGAGCATCACGTCGGACTCGTTGATTCCCCCGGCTGCTGCGCGGATGACGTTGATGCGAACCTGCTCCTGCGGGACCTTCGCGAGCTCGTCCATCAGAGCCTCGAGCGAGCCCGAGACATCGGCCTTGAGCACGATGTTGAGCTCCTTGATCACGCCTTCCTGCGCCTTGGCGAAGACCTCATCGAGCGTGAGCTTGCGGGTGCCGCGGCGGGCGATCGCCTCGGTCTTCAGGCGGTGAGCGCGCTCGCCGGCGAGCTGGCGGGCGCGGCGGTCGTTCTCGACGACCTCGACCCTCTCCCCCGCCTCGCAGACGCCGTCGAATCCAAGGACCTCGACGGGATCGCCCGGGCCGGCGGTCTCGACCCGCTCACCCGTGTGGCTGTGCATGGCTCGCACCTTGCCCCACTGGGCGCCCGCGACGACTGAATCGCCGATCTGAAGCGTGCCGCGCTGCACGAGGAGCGTGACAACGGGGCCGCGGCCCGGGTCGAGGTGCGACTCGATCACCGAACCCGACGCCTCGGCGTCCGGGTTGGCCTTGAGCTCCTCGACCTCGGCGACCAGAAGGATGCTCTCGAGCAGCTCGTCAAGGCCCGTCTTCGCCTTCGCGGAGACGTTGTTGAAGATGGTGTCGCCACCCCAGTCCTCGGGCTGGAGATTCAGGTTCGCGAGCTCGCCCTTGACCTTGTCGACGTTCGCGGCCTCGAGGTCGATCTTGTTGACGGCGACGATGATCGGCACGTCGGCGGCGCGCGCGTGGTCGATCGCCTCGACCGTCTGCGGCATCACGCCGTCGTCAGCAGCGACGACCACCACGACGATGTCGGTGACGTCGGCGCCGCGAGCGCGCATCGCGGTGAACGCGGCGTGGCCCGGCGTGTCGATGAAGCTGATCGTCTTCTCGCCCGAGTGAACCTGATAGGCGCCGATGTGCTGGGTGATTCCTCCTGCCTCGCCGGCGACCACCTCGGTCGAGCGAATGGCGTCGAGCAGCGAAGTCTTCCCGTGATCAACGTGGCCCATGATCGTGACGACCGGGGGGCGCTCCTTCAGGTCTGCATCCTCATCTTCGAAGACGACCTCCTCGACTTCCTCGTCGGCGGCTGAGACCATCTCCACCTTGCGATCGAGCGCCTCGGCCACGACCTTCACGGTCTCGTCGGGCAGCGTCTGTGTGAGTGTCGCCATCTCGCCCAGCGTCATGAGCGTCTTGATGACCTCGGCGCTGGAGAGGCCGAGCGTCTCGGCAACTTCCTTGACGGTCGCGCCCGATGGGATCTTGATGACCGGAATCTCGGTCTCGACCGGCGCTGCGACGGGCGGCTCTTCGAGGAGCGGGCGGCGGCGGCGGCCTCCGCGGCGGCGCGGCGGGCGCTGTGGCGGCGGCGGCCCCATCGAGTCGCGCCGCGAAGCTTGTGAGTCGATCACGACACGGCGGCGCTTGCCTCCTGCAGCTCCTGATGCAGAGGATGAGGCGCCGTCACCGGCCGGGCGCACGGGGCGCACGGGCCTGGGATCAGCCTTGGGTGCCTCCTCGGCCTTCGGCGCCGCCTTGGCCTTGGGCTCGGCCTTTGGCGCCGCTTCGGCCTTTGGAGCGGCGTTCGCCTTTGCGGGAGCGGACTTCTCAGCCTTGGCCGCGGGCGCGGACCCGCCGTCGAGCGCCTTGGCGGCGACCTCCTCCTCGACACTCGAAGCAGCAGCCTTCACCTCGATCCCCGCGGCCTGAAGCTTCGCGAGGACTTCCTTCGAGGTAAGCCCGCGCTCCTTGGCGATCTCGTGGACCCGCTTCTTGGCCATCAGCTAGGTGGGTCCTCCGCAGGCTCTGTGTCCTCGACCTCTTCGGCGTCGGACACAGCGTCGGCTGTGGGGTCAGGCGCCTCGTCCGTGGCGGGCTCATCCGCCTCGGCAGCGTCGGAGCCAGACCCCGCGTCAGGTTCTTCGGCGGCGGGCACTTCAACTTCCTCGGCGGCTTCTTCAGCAGCCTCTTCGGAGCCGGGGGCTTCGGCGATGTCCGACTCCTCGACCTCTTCGGCGTGGGACACAGCGTCGGCTGTGGGGTCAGGCGCCTCGTCCGTGGCGGGCTCAGCCGCCTCGGCAGCGTCGGAGCCAGACCCCGCGTCAGGTTCGTCAGCGGCTTCTTCTTCCGGCTCGCTCTCGTCGAATGCGGCTTCGGCCTTGGCGACGATCTCGGCGACCTGCGCGTCCTCTGCCTCCGGGTCGGCAAGCACCGCGACCTCGTCGTCTGCGAGGGCTTCGAGCACCGCCACCTTGTTGGTGCCGAAGCGGGTGAGCGACTGGTGCTGAGGCAGACCGCAGTAGCGCGAGCCGTCGAGCGAGGCGTTCGGGCAGCGACGGCCTGTCGAGGTGATCGCGCCGCAACGGCCGTCGTCGGCCTCGCCCTCGCCCTCGATGTCACCCGCGTCCTCCTGGGAGAAGTCCGTCTCGGACTTGATGTCGACCTTCCAGCCGGTCAGCTTGGCGGCGAGACGGGCGTTCTGGCCTTCGCGGCCGATCGCAAGCGAGAGCTGATCGTCGGGGACGATGACGGTCGCCTCCTTGGTCTCGTCGTCGACGATGACCTCGCGGACGCGGGCGGGCGAAAGGGCCTTGGCGACGAACCGGGCGGGCTCGTCGTTGTGGGGGATGATGTCGATCTTCTCGCCACGAAGCTCGGAGACGACCATGCGGACTCGCGAGCCTCGAGGCCCGACGCAGGCGCCGACCGGGTCGACGCCGTCCGCGTGTGAGATAACCGCGATCTTCGAACGGAAGCCCGGCTCACGAGCAACACCGACGATCTCGACGAGGTCGTCTGCGATCTCGGGCACCTCGAGCTCGAAGAGCTCCTTGATCAGCTCGGGACTGCGGCGAGAAACGACGATCGACGGTCCCTTGCCCTCGGCCGAGACGTCGGTGATGACCGCCTTTACGCGCATGCCGTGGTCATAGCGCTCGTTCCAGACCTGCTCGGAGCGAGGGAGCAGCGCCTCGACGCGCTCGCGAAGCTGGACCAGCGTGTAGCGGTTGTCGGACTGCTGGATGATCCCGGTGACGAGCTCGCCGACGCGGTCCTGGTACTCGTCGAACATCATCTGGCGCTCGGCCTCGCGAACGCGCTGAAGGATCACCTGCTTGGCGGTTTGGGCGGCGATGCGGCCGAAGTCGTCGGGCGTCACGTCGCGTGACTTGATCTGGTCCTCGTACGGGGCGAGGATGGCCGGGTCGAGCTCAGGCTCCTCCGGCTCGCGCATCTCCCCGGTCTCCGGGTCGATCGTGGGCTCCTGCTCCTCGGCGACCTCCGCCAGGAGCTTTTCCTCAAGCTCAGGCGGCAGAATCAGCTCGAAGACGCGGAAGTCCGCGGTATCGCGGTCGAGGTCGACCCGCGCATAGCGCGCGGAGCCGGGGCTCTTGCGGTAGGCCGAGAGGAGTGCGTCCTCAAGTGCGGCCATGAGTGTCTCGGAGTCGATGCCCTTCTCGGCACCGAGCTCCCTGATCGCGTCAACGAGCTCGCGGCTCACGATTCACCTCCAAATCCAAATTCTCCAATCAAGTTCGACCGCTCGACCCGCTCGAAAGGGATTCGAACGAGGGTCCCCCCGGTTGCCGCGACGGTGACGGCCTCGTCATCCGCGTCGGCCAGCGTGCCTTTGAAGTTGCGCTGCCCCTCGATCGCGTCCAGCGTCTTCACGCGGACCTTCCGCCCCAGGAAGCGCCTGAAGTGCTCCGGCTTGGTGAGCGGGCGGTCCTCACCGGGCGATGAGACCTCGAGCGAGTAGTTCTCGTTGAGATAGCGAAGCTCTTGCGTGACGGACTCGCAAAGCGCCAGATCGACGCCTCCGGGCCTGTCGATGAAGACGCGAAGGGTGCCGGCGGACGGCCGCTCGAGCGCGACCAGCTCGACATCCGAGTCGAACTCCCGGATGCGCTCCTCGATTGTCTCGCTCAGATTGTCTTGCGTACCCATCTGTCTCTCTCGTCGGTCTCCGGCCTCTCCGCTACCCGGTTCAGGCCAAAAAATAAGGTGGGCCCGGGCCCACCTCGACAGGGTTCGGGTACGTAAGAGGTGCAACGAGTATAGCCACGGTCAGCCAGGCGACACGCCTGATTTCCAGCGGGGTTTACGCCTCCAGAAGGAGCGTGACGGGGCCGTCGTTGGTGAGTTCCACGGCCATCATGGCCCCGAAGACGCCGCCCTTCGCGCCGAGGCGCTCCCGGAAGCGCTCATAGAGGGGTTCGGCCTCCTCAGGCCGCGCGGCGCCCATGTAGCTGGGACGGTTGCCCTTGCGCGTGTCGGCCATCAGCGTGAACTGGCTGACGCACAGGACCTCGCGCTCTCCCAGGGGCTCATTCATCCGCCCGCCGGCGTCCTCGAAGATGCGGAGCGCACTGACCTTGTCGGCCAGCCGGTCGGCCTGGTCCGGCCCGTCGCCGTCCCCCACGCCCAGAAGAACCAAGAGACCCGGGCCGATCGCCGAGACCTCTTCGCCCTCGACCAGGACACGGGCACTCGAGACGCGCTGGACCAGCGCCTTCACGGGAGCAGTGTGTGCCTACGCCGCGCGCCGGGCGCGGTCGCGGTAGAGGCGGTAGTCGCGACGCTGCGGCTGGAGGTTCGAGGCGAGCGCCAGGTGATGGCGAGCGCGCTTCGCGTCACCCGTCATCGTGAGCGCGCGGCCGAGGCAGAAGTGGGCGTAGTCGTTGACGGGAGCCGACTCGACCACGGCCTCGAACTCGGTCGCGGCCTCTGAGAACTGGCGGTTGCGAAAGTACGCGCGGCCCAGCGCTTCGCGCACCGAGGTCTTCTCCGGAGCGCGGCGGGCAGCCTCGGCGAGGGGCTCAGTGGCCTCGGCGAACGAGCCGTCCTCGAGCAGCTCCATCCCCTTGCGATACAGCGTGTAGGTGGAGTCAGTCGTCACTCTTTGAGTGTACGAATCCCCGAAGGGAATCGACCTCATCAAGCACGGCTTCCGCGACCACTTCCTTGGTGCTCTCCGGAACGGCGCGCTCGCCGCCGGCGGTGACGATCGTGACCTCGTTCCGGGGAGAGTCGAAGCCAATCTCGGGGCGCGAGATGTCGTTGAAGACGATCGCGTCAAGACCCTTGCGCTCCAGCTTCTCCCGCGCCCGGGAGATCGCATCCGCGCCGTGCTCGGCGGCGAAGCCGACCAGGGTCTGTTCGGGCCGGCGCTCGCGGGCCAGGGACGCGACGACGTCCTCGGTCTCGGTGAGCCGGAGCTCCATGCCGCCGCTGCCCTCGCGAACGAGCTTGCCCTCGGCCGTCTCGGGACGGAAGTCCGCGACCGCCGCGGCCATCAGCAGCACGTCCGAGTGCGCGAAGGCCGTACGGCTGGCCTTGGCGAGATCGGCCGCGCTCTCGACCCGCACGACCCCAACCTGCGGAGAGATCGGCAGCGAGACGTTGGCGGCGACGAGGGTGACGTCGGCGCCGCGGCGCGCCGCGGCTTCGGCCAGGGCAACGCCCATCCGCCCGCTCGAGCGGTTGCCGATGAAGCGCACGGAGTCGATCGCCTCGCGGGTGCCGCCGGCGGTGACGAGCACTCGCAGGCCGTCCCATGGGCCGGTAGGCCCGGGCAAAGCGGCTTCGACTCGGGCGAGGAGCACTTCGGGCTGCGGTAGTCGGCCCGTTCCGTGCTCGCCGCGCGAGGCGAGCGGGCCCTCGTCCGGTTCGATCACCTCGACCCCGCGTTCGCGCAGGAGCTCCAGATTCCGTTGCGTGGCCGCGTCGCGATACATGCGGTCGTTCATCGCGGGAGCGACCAGCCGCGGCGCGTCGCAGGCGAGGAAGGAAGTGGTCAGCATCGAGTCGGCGACGCCGGCTGCGAGCTTCGAGATCGTGTTGGCCGAGGCGGGTGCGACCAGGAAGGCATCGCAACCCTCAGCAAGGGCCAGGTGGCCGATCGGGTCGTGCTTGGGCGCGTCCTCCCCGGGCCAGCCGCCACGCATCGGGTCCCGGTCCCACTCGGTGATGAGGACTGGCGCGCCGACGATTCCCTCGAACGACGCCGCTCCCACGAACCGAGTGGCGGCCTCCGTCATCACGACGCGCACCGCGTGGCCCTGCTTGGTCGCCAGGCGTGCGAGCTCCAAGGCTCGATACGCGGCGATGCCGCCGGTTACGCCAAGCAGAATCCGCATAGAGAAATGGTGCCAGCTCGCGGCTGGCGGGGCGGTCTAAGCCTTGTACTCGTAATTAATCTTGCCCTGAGCGAGCTCTTCGAGAGCGATCGTCAGGTAGTTGCCAGAGCGGGTCTCCACCATCGGCGGCGTGTACTCCTCGTAGCTCCCCTCACCCAGGGCGCGGTAGTAGCTGTTCAGCTGGCGCGCTCGCTTGGCAGCCACCAGAACGGCGGCGTAGTGCGAATCGGTTCGCTCGAGAAGGTTTTCGACTCTTGGCTTAACCATTGCCGCCCAGGATACCCGGGCGAGCGAAGCCGCCTATCCGGTCAACTCGTCGCGCACGATCGCCTCCAGCTCGCCCGAGGCACGCCCAAGGTCGTCGTTCACGACGACGTGCTTGAACTCCTGGGAGGCCTCAAGCTCTTGCTTCGCGGTCTCGAGCCGGCGTTCGATCGCGTCGGCCGAATCGGTCCCGCGACCCGACAAGCGCTCCCTCAGGACCGCTGGGTCGGGCGGCGTGATGAAGATCAGGACGGCTTCGTCGCCCATCGCGGCCCGGACTTGCCGAGCGCCCTGGACCTCGATCTCCAGAACGACCGATGAGCCCGCGTCGAGCGTTCGCTCGATCTCCGAGCGGAGGGTCCCGTAGCGGTTGCCCGAGAACGTCGCGTGCTCCAGAAAGTCGCCGGCTTCTGCCCGCTCGGCGAACTCATCGGCGGAGAGGAAGTGGTAGTCGACGCCCTCGCTTTCGCCCTCACGAGGCTCGCGGGTGGTCGCCGAGACGGAGAGCTCGAGACCGGGCACCCGCTCGCGCAGGTCGCGGATCAGAGTGCCCTTGCCGACCCCCGACGGGCCCGTGATGACGAAGACGCGCGAAGCCATTAACCAATCAAACCCCGCGGGCCGGACACATGCCCCCCAGGGTCGCGAAGAGCTACCGGCGCAGCATGGTGACGAGCTCTGCGCGCTGGCGTTGCGAGAGCCCGCCGATGGTCTTCGACGGAGAGATCCGGCACTGGCCGAGGATCTTGTTCGCCTTGACCCGGCCGTACTTGGGGACCGCGAGGATCATGTCGAAGACCTTGGCGGTCATGACCCACTCGGGCGGATCGAGGAGCAGCCCGTCCACGGAAGTCTTTCCGGCCTTCAGATCGCGCTTCAGCTGGGCGCGGCGGGTGCGAATGTCGTTCGCACGGCGGAGTGCCTTCATCCGCTGGTCGTGTGTCCTCTCGGGGACCGGAGCGGCGGTGTCGGCGGGATTTACGGCCATGCGAGGCGGCGACTATAGCGCGGCTTAGGCCCACGGGCAAAGCAATTCCCCCTTAACAGGGCAAATTCAATTCGACCTCAGGTTGAGGTGAAGGGTCGAGGCGTCGTTGAGAAGTGATCCAAGGCCGTCGCGGACTCGGATTCCTGCCGCCGGATCGCGGAAGTTTGCGGTTCCGACGGCGACCAAACCGGCCCCTGAGGAGAGGAACTCGGCCGCGTCCTGAGCCGTCTCGATGCCGCCCATGCCGATCACCGCAATTGAGACCGCGGCCGCTACGCGGCGCACCTGCTCGAGGGCGATCGCGCGCACCGCCGGACCAGAGAGGCCGCCGCTTCCGGCGCCGAGCCAGGGCTCCGCCGACCCCGGAGCCAGGCCCGTTGCGCGCAACGTGTTGATCAAGGAGACCCCGTCGGCTCCCGCCTCCTCAGCCGCGACGGCTACCGCCGCCGGGTCGGCGGTGTTCGGCGTCAGCTTCACCACCAGGGGCTTCTCGGTCCGCTCGCGAAGCGCCGTCACAAGCGCGTGCGTCTCCGTGGGCTGCTCGCCGACGATCAGGCCGGACTTCACGTTGGGGCAGGAGACGTTCAGTTCCAGCGCGGCAACCTCGTCGCGTCCGCCCACCCCGTCAACGAGGCGCTCGAAGCCTGCGCGGTCTGTCGCCATGACCGAGACGATCAGCGGCACCGGCAGCTCGGCGAGCTGCGGCAGGTCGTTCGAGAGGAAGCCGTCCAATCCCTTGTTCGGCAGGCCGATCGAGTTGATCATCCCGCTCGGCGTCTCATATAGCCGTGGCGGCGGATTGCCGGCGCGAGGCTCCGGCGTGATCGTCTTCGAGACGAAGGCGCTGAACGGGAAGTCGTCGAGCAGCGCGTCGCCGAAAGCGCGGCGAGCGGTGATCGCGTCGAAGGTCCCGGAGCCGTTCAGGACCGGATGCTCCAGCGAAAGGTTGCCGATGTCGTAGCTCATCTATGGCCCGATCCTGCGACGAGCGCGCTCTCGATCGCGTCTGCCCGCACCACCGGGCCGTCGACGCAAAGGCGCATGTATCCGCCCTCGGCGAGCGGGACAGCGCAACCGAAGCAGGCGCCGTAGCCGCAGGCCATCGGGGTTTCCATGGCGAGCTCGGCCTGGGCGCCCCGCTCGGCGCAGATTGTGCGTACCGCTTCGAGCATTGCCGGCGGCCCGCAGGCGTATACGGCTGCCGCGGCAGCGTCGTCGCCCTTGAGCGCGACTTGGAGGAGGTCAGTGACGTAGCCCTGGTGGCCACGATGCCCGTCCTCGAACGCCAGGCCCACCTCCTGGCAGGCTCCGAACAGCTCCAGGCCGCCGGAATGGGCCTCGTCGCGGAAGCCCAGGAGCGTTCGCCCGGGGATCCCCTGCTCGGTGAGGTGACGCCGCAGGATCGCGATCGGTGCCACTCCGATCCCGCCGCCGACCATGATCGCGCCAGGCGCGCCGGGGTTGACCTCGTCCGGCGCCGAGAACGGGCGGCCCAGCGGGCCCGTGATGGTCAGCTCGGCCCCAGCCTCAAGCGAGGCCAGGATCGACGTTCCGGGGCCGACGGCCTCGACCAGGAACTCCAGGCGGACGCCTGCAGCAGTGCGCTCGGCGGCGGCAACCGAGAACGCGCGCGGCAGGAACGGGCGGCCCCGCTGGGAGCCCCAGCCGTCGGAGCGCAGCATGTAGAACTGCCCCGGCGCCGGGTCCGGGCCGTCGGTATCGAGCGCTGTGAAGACGACGTAGCCACCTGTCTCGCGCCGGGCCACGACATTGGTCGTGCGGGCGCCGAACGGAGCGAGGACGCGGGCACTCACGAGACGCTGCCGCGCGCCTCGACCCCGTGGAGCTCCTGGAGGCTCTGGGGTTCGGCGCCGCGCGTCCGCACGGCGTGGATCGCCCTGGCCACCGCCGAGGCGCCGGTCATCGTGGTGATGCAGGGGACGCCGCCGCGCACCGCCGCATTGCGGATCTCGTAGCCGTCGGAGCGGGCGCCCGAGCCGGTCGGAGTGTTGATGACGAGGTCAACGTTCTCGTCGCGGATGAAGTCGACGACGTGCGGGGAGCCCTCCGCGATCTTGTTGATGGCGCGCACCGGGATCCCCATGCGGGAGATCGCCTGCGCCGTGCCGCGGGTGGCGATGATCTGGAAGCCGAGGTCGTGGAAGCGGGACGCGATCTGCGTTGCCGCGGCCTTGTCGTTGTCCGTCACAGTGATGAACACCGATCCTTCGAGCGGCAGCGCCACCCCTGCGGCAGCTTGTGCCTTGGCGAACGCGGTCGGGAAGTCGCGGGCGACGCCCATGACCTCGCCCGTCGACTTCATCTCGGGCCCGAGGACCGCGTCGGCGCCGGCAAAGCGAGCGAACGGCAGCACCGCCTCCTTGACCGAAACGTGTCCGGTCGGCAACTCCGGGATGTCCTGGTCGGCGAGCTTCTCGCCCAGCATCAGGCGGCACGCGACCTTCGCCAGGGGCGCGCCTATCGCCTTCGAGACGAAGGGAATGGTCCGCGAGGCGCGCGGGTTCGCCTCGATCACGTAGAGCTCGCCGCGCGCGACTGCGTACTGGATGTTGATGAGGCCGATCACGCCCAGTTCCATGGCAATGCGCGTCGTGGTTTCGCGGATCTGGTCGAGCATCTCGCCGCCAAGGCTCATCGGCGGCAGGACGCAAGCCGAGTCGCCCGAGTGGACGCCGGCCTCCTCGACGTGCTGCATGATCCCGGCGACCGAGACCTCTGTGCCGTCGCAAAGCGCGTCGACGTCCACCTCGATCGCGTCTTCGAGGAAGCGGTCGAGGAGGAGCGGGTGCTTCGGGTCAGCCTTGACGTTCTCCTCGAGGTACGCGTTCAGGCCTTCCGCCGAGTAACAGATCTCCATCGCCCTGCCTCCCAGGACGTACGAAGGGCGCACCAGAAGCGGGAAGCCGACGTCTTCAGCGACCACTTGTGCCTCCTCGGCCGAGAACGCGGTCCCGTAGTTGGGATGGCGGATCTCCAGGCGCCGCAGGAGCGCGCCGAAGCGCCCGCGGTCCTCCGCGAGGTCGATCGCGTCGACGGGCGTGCCCAGGAGCGTCACACCGGCCTCTTCAAGCGCGCGCGCAAGGCGAAGCGGTGTCTGGCCCCCGAACTGGACGATCACGCCCTCGGGCTGCTCGACCTCGATCACCGCGAGCACGTCCTCGACTGTGAGCGGCTCGAAGTAGAGGCGATCGGAGGTGTCGTAGTCGGTCGAGACCGTCTCGGGGTTGCAGTTGATCATCACCGCGTCGCGGCCGGACTCGCGCACGGTCATGGCGGCGTGGACGCAGCAGTAGTCGAACTCGATGCCCTGGCCGATGCGGTTCGGCCCCGAGCCCAGGATCACGACGGACTCGTTCGTGCCCCGTCGAACCTCGCCGCCGAGCGCCTCGGGGCCCCGCTCGTGCGAGGAGTAGAAGTAGGGAGTGCGCGCCTCGAACTCGGCGGCGCAGGTATCGACCGCCTTGAAGGTGCGCTGGAGCCCGTCGGTCCCGTCGCCCTCGACCTCCAGGGCCTCGAGCTCGCGCAGGAACCACATGTCCACATGGGTGCGGCGGTTGAGCTCCTCCGGGCCGGCGCCGCGACGAAACGCCTCGGCGATCAGGTCGAAGCGGTCGGCGCTTGGCGTCTCGAGCCGCTCGAGGAGTTCGTCGGTGTCTGCCGGGAAGGTGGCCGGCTCGTCCAGCTCGCGCGAGCGCATCGCCTTCGCGAAGGACTCGCGGAAGGTGCGGCCGATCGCCATCGCCTCGCCAACGGACTTCATGTGCGTGGTCAGCTCGGGGTTCGCTCCGGGGAACTTCTCGAAGGCGAAGCGCGGCACCTTGGTGACGACGTAGTCGATCGTCGGCTCGAACGAGGCGGGCGTCGCGCGAGTGATGTCGTTGGGAATCTCCTCCAGCGCGTAGCCAACGGCGAGCTTGGCGGCGATCTTCGCGATCGGGAAGCCGGTGGCCTTCGAAGCGAGCGCCGACGAGCGCGAGACGCGTGGGTTCATCTCGATGACGACGATCTCTTCGGTCTCCGGGTTCACCGCGAACTGCACGTTCGAGCCGCCGGTCTCGACGCCGACCGCGCGGATCACGGCGATCGCCTGGTTCCGAAGCTCCTGGTAGAGCGGGTCGGTGAGGGTCTGGGCGGGCGCGACCGTTACCGAGTCGCCGGTGTGGACGCCCATCGCGTCGACGTTCTCGATCGAGCAGATGATCACGACGTTGTCGTTTCGGTCGCGCATCACCTCGAGCTCGAACTCGCCCCATCCGAGCACGGATTCCTCGACCAGGACCTGGTTGATGGGGCTGGCGGCGAGGCCCTCGGAGACGACGCCCAAGAGCTCGGTATCGGTCGAGCCCACTCCCCCGCCCTGGCCCCCGAGCGTGAATGCGGGCCGGACGATCGCCGGCAGCTTGATCGAGCCGTCGGCCAGTCCCGCCTCGACCTCGGCGACGTTCGAAACGATCGTCGACCAGGGGACCCGGAGGCCTGCTCCCTCCATCGTGTCGCGAAAAGCCTGGCGATCCTCGGCGCGGTGGATCGCGTCATAGTCGGCACCGATCAGCTCGACGCCATAGCGCTCGAGCGTCCCGTCGTCGTGAAGGGACTTCGCGAGGTTTAGTGCGGTCTGGCCACCCAGGGTCGGCAGGAGCGCGTCCGGCAGCTCGCGCTCGACGATGCGGGCTACGGATTCGGGCGTGAGCGGCTCGACATAGGTGCGGTCGGCGAACTCAGGGTCGGTCATGATCGTCGCCGGATTCGAGTTGACGAGGACGACCTCGTACCCCTCCTCCTGAAGGACCTTGCAGGCCTGGACGCCCGAGTAGTCGAACTCGGCGGCCTGCCCGATCACTATGGGCCCCGAGCCGATGAGGAGGATCTTTTGGATGTCGGTGCGCTTAGGCACTCGCGACCGCATCTCTTGCGTCTCGGTGAGACCTGAAGGCCTGGTCGTGCCAGATCAGCCCATCTCGAAAGCGAAATACGACGCCGACCTCCTCATTGACTCGCGCACCACTGGCGCGACCACGAGCGAGGCTTCGGCCGAGCAAGAGCACAACGTCCTCCCTTACCTCCTCGCACGATTCAATGTCGACTCTCGCCTCGTCGAGCGCATCGTTCCGCTCTGCATACCAGCGCTGAAAGCCCTCCTTGCCCCGATACTTGTTCCCCTCAAGGCTTCCGACGATCACAGGCACCCATTCGCATTCGGGGTGGAAAAACTCCTCGAACCTTTCGAGAAGCACGTGCGGATCTTCGTTGTGGACGGCCATCATCCGGCGAGCGACACTCTCCCTGTCCGCGCGTTCAGACATTCGCCATCTCCAGGAACTCGTCGAAGAGGTGGCGCGCATCGTGGGGCCCCGGTCCCGCCTCGGGGTGGTACTGGACGGTGCGCGCCGATACGTCTTTCAAGACCAGCCCCTCGACCGTGCGGTCGTAGAGGTTCAGGTGGGAGAGCTCTGCGGCGCCGAAGTCCGTGTCCCAGCGCACGGGCTCGTCGGTGTCGATGGTCTGGCCGCCGTCTGGCAGCGAGACGGCGAAGCCGTGATTCTGCGAGGTGATCTCGATCCGGCCGGTGGCGAGCTCCTTTACGGGGTGGTTCGCGCCGCGGTGCCCGAAGGGGAGCTTGAAGGTGTCGAGGCCGACCGCTCGGCAGAGGAGCTGGTGGCCAAGGCAGATTCCGACGACCGGCTTCTTTCCGACCACCTCGCGCACCGTGCCGACCACCTGGTCGAGGGCGGCGGGGTCGCCGGGGCCATTGGCGAGGAAGACGAGGTCCGGGTTGCGGGCCATGACTTCATCGGCTCCTGCCGTGCAGGGCAGGAGCGTGACCTTCGCGCCGCGTTCACGGAACTGGCGGACGATCGAGAGCTTGATTCCGGTGTCGAGCGCGACCACGTGAGGCCCGTCGCCATCGATCTCGACGGGCGCGTCGGGGGACACCTTCGAAGCGAAGTCGGCGCCGGCCATCGAGGGCTCTGACGCGATCAGCTCGCGTGCATCGTCCTGCGTTGTCTCGGCGCCGAACACGCCTCCCCGCATCGCGCCCGCGTCACGGATGTGGCGGACGAGCGAGCGAGTGTCGACCCCCGTGATGGCGGGAATGCCGCAGTCACGGAGCCAGTCGAGCCAGCCGCGCTCGGCGGTGGCGGAGTCCTCGGAGTTCCGGGCGTCGCGCATGATCGCCGCGCGGGCGTGGATGCGGTCCGACTCCATCGCCTGCTCAGCCACTCCGTAGTTGCCAATCATGGGATAGGTGAAGGTGATGAGCTGCCCTGCGTACGAGGGGTCGGTCACAGACTCCTGGTAGCCGGTCATGGATGTGTTGAAGACGACCTCGCCGACGGCGCTCCGGCCCTCGGCACCGCACATCTCGCCCTCAAAGAGCGTGCCGTCCTCGAGAAGTACGAACCCGCTCACGCCACTCCCATCGCAAAGCTTCTCTGGCGGAAGGCGACCTGGCCGGCGACGATTGTCATCTGTGAGCGACCTTGGAGCTTGCGGCCGGCAAAGCACGAGTTTTCCGAGCGGCTCTCCCAGCCGTCGGCTCCCGCTTCCCACTCGGCGTCGAGGTCGATGAGCGCCACGTTCGCCTCGGAGTCGGGTGCCAGGCTGGGCGCGTCGAAGCCGAAGGCGGTGGCACCGGACGAGAGTCGCTCGATCACTGTGGCGAGGTCGAGAACCCCTGGGACGATCAGGTCGGTGTTGAGGACGGCGAAGGCGGTCTCGAGGCCGGTGACGCCCATCGAAGCCTCCTCGAATGGCACCTCCTTGTCCTCGAGCGTGTGCGGGGCATGATCGGTCGCGATCGTGTCGATCAGGCCGGAGCGAACAGCCTCGATCAGCGCTTGGCGGTCATCTTCGGAGCGAAGCGGCGGGTTCATCTTGAAGCGGGAGTCGAGCGAGCGGACGGCGTCGTCGGTGAGCGTCAGGTGGTGGGGAGTCGCCTCGCAGGTGATCTGGACGCCCTGCGCCCTTGCGGCCTCGACGACCTCGACCGACTCGCGCGCCGATAGGTGCTGAACGTGGATGCGCGCGTTCTCGTAAGCGGCGAGGGCGCAGTCGCGAGCGATCATCGTGGACTCGGAGACGGACGGGACGCCGGCCATGCCCAGAAGCGCGGCGACTTCGCCTTCGTGCATGACTCCCTTGCCCGAGAGGTCGGGATCTTCCTCGTGGAGGGCGATCTGGAGGCCGGCGAGCGCCTGGTATTGCAGGGCGCGGCGCATGACGCGGGCGCTGCGAATGGGAAGGCCGTCGTCGGAGAAGCCGACGGCTCCGGCGTCGCGGAGCTCCGCCATGTCGGTTAGTTCCTCGCCGCGCATGCCGCGGGTGACGGTGGCGACGAAGCCGACGGGGATCGTGGCGTCGGTTTGCGCGCGCTCGCGGAGGGACTCGATGGCGGCGGGGGTGTCGACCGGTGGCTCGGTGTTCGCCATGCCGATGATCCCGCAATAACCACCGGCGGCCGCGGCGCGGCTGCCCGTCTCGATGTCCTCCTTGTCCTCGCGCCCCGGGGTGCGCAGATGCACGTGCGGATCGAAGAAGGCGGGCACGGCGACGAGGCCGTCAGCGTCCACGACCTCGGCACCGTCAACGTCGGCCTTGCCGGCGCCCGCCAACTCGGCGATGCGGCCGTCGCGGATGACGACGTCGTGGGCCGAGTCGATCTCGGCGCGCGGGTCGAGTGCGCGGGCGTTCCGCAGGACCACGGTCTCCGCGGGCCCGTCCGCGCCGCGCCAGTCCAGGCTGGAGATGGCGCGACTCACGCGGGCTCGCCGATCGGCGTGGGTGCGGGGAGTTCGGCGTCTGGGTCGAGGCGGCCGGCCTTCGTGCGGTCGCCGCCCGCAAGGAGTTCGTACAGGATCGCCATGCGGACGAAGAGGCCGTTCTTGACCTGCTCGTTCACCAGGGAGTTGGGGCCGTCGAGCGCCTCGCCGGAGAGCTCGACGCCGCGGTTGACCGGGCCGGGGTGCATCAGGAGCTGGCGCGGGCCCAGGCGGCGGCCGTTCACCTGGTACTGGATGGCGTACTCGCGGAGCGAAGGGACGAAGCTCTCCGACATGCGCTCCTTCTGCATGCGCAGGGCGTAGACGACGTCCGCCTCGTCGAGGCCTTCGATGTCGTAGGTGACCTCGCAGCCGAGCGCGGCAGCGGCGTCGCGGGGGATGAGCGTGGGCGGCCCGCAGAGCGTGACCTCCGCGCCCATCAGGCGGAAGGCCATTGCCGAGGAGCGGGCCACGCGGCTGTGGAGGACGTCACCGACGATCCAGATCTTCTTGCCGTCGAGGGAGTCGAGGCGGCTGCGGAGCGTGTAGACGTCCAGGAGCGCCTGACTTGGGTGCTCGTGCTTGCCGTCGCCCGCGTTGACTACGGCGGCGTCGGTCCAGTTGGTGACGAGCTTCGCCGCGCCCGCGTGGGGCGAGCGGATGACGATCGCCTCGGGTTCGAAGGAGGAAAGCGTCGCGATCGTGTCCTTGAGCGATTCGCCCTTGTCCACCGAGGAGCCGGCTGCCTTGATCGAGACGAGGTCGGCCGACAGGCGCTTGGCTGCGAGCTCGAAGGAGGCGCTCGTGCGGGTGGAGGATTCGTAGAAGAGGGAGACGACGGTGCGCCCGCGCAGGGTCGGCACCTTCTTGATGTCGCGCGTCGCGACCTCGGCGAAGGAGTCGGCGCGCTCCATCAGGCGCTCCACGTCAGCGCGGTTGAGATCGTCGATTGAGAGCAGGTGCCTCATGCGTCCTCGCTTTCCGTTGTGGCGCCGACCGGCGCTCCGGAGCCGATCGCCACCTCGTCCACCTCGTCGTGCTCTTCGAGCCTCACGAAGACGCGCTCGTCGCGTGAGGTCGGCAGGTTCTTGCCGACGTAGTCGGCGCGGAAGGGAAGCTCGCGGTGCCCCCGGTCGGCCAGGACGGCCAGCTGGATGCGCTCGGGCCGGCCGTAGTCGAAGAGAGCGTCGATGGCGGCGCGGACGGTGCGGCCGGTGAAGAGGACATCGTCGACCAGGACGACTGTGCGGCCGTTCATCTCGAAGTCGAGGTGGGAGGCGTGGACGATGGGCGAGTCCGTGGGAGTCCGGTCGTCGATGTCGTCGCGATAGAAGGAGATGTCGATGTCGCCCAGCGGGACGGTGTCGCCTGTCAGCTCGCCGACGAGGGTGTGGAGGCGGCGGGCGACGATCGCTCCGCGGGTGTGAATGCCGACGATCGCGAGCGCCTCGGAGGCGTTCTTTTCGACGATCTCGTGCGCAATCCGAACCAGGGTTCGGCGCAGGTCATCACGATCAAGTACGACTTTTTCGTTCACGCGCCCCTTCTTGGCCTCACAGGGCCTTGTTAAAGGAACCGACTGATCGAGAGTAGCAACGGTTCCGGCGTGCCGGCAATGGCGAATCCGCACGTTGCGGGTGACATGATGCGACCCGTGCCTCCGGTTCGCAAGATGCACATGCCTCGCCGAAACGTCCGGCCTCCAAGCCGGCTGCGCGAGATCGACCGGGACGTAAACGACGCGATTGCGCGGCACTCGGCCGCCGGGATGCGGTTCGAGGCGGGCGGGGTGCGGGCATTCGCGCGCCAGCAGGGCTCGGGCGCGGACGTGGTGCTGCTCCACGGCGTGCCGACGTCCTCGTTCCTCTACCGACGGGTGCTTCCGGTGCTGGCGGACCAGGGGTTGCGCGGTACGGCGTTCGACTTCCCGGGACTGGGCCTGTCGGACCGGCCGGCTCCATTCAACTACTCGTGGTCGGGACTTGCGTCGTGGACGGGTGAGGCGATTGACGCGCTCGGACTTGACCGGGTGCATCTGGTGGTGCATGACATCGGCGGGCCGATCGGCCTGGAGTGGGCGATCCACAATCCGGACCGGGTCCTGTCGGTGACTGTCTTGAACACATTTCTCGATGTCGATGGGTTCAGACGACCGTGGCCGATGGCTCCGTTCGCGGTACCGGGCATTGGCGAGGTGTGGCTGCGCCTAAGCCCGCGGTTCCTCTTCTCCGAGATCTTCTATTCGCAGGGGATCGTCGATCGCACGCACGTCCCGCGCTCCCAGGTCTACGCGCACATTGCGCTGCTTCGCCTGCACGATCGCGGGCGGGCGTTCCTCGAGATCATGCGCGGCTTCGAGCTTGGCGCGGAGAAGGAGCGCTTCTTCCGCGAGGGCCTCGCCGACCGCCCGTATCCGGTCCGAGCGGTGTGGGGCGAGAAGGACCCGGCCCTTGGCCTCGACCGCCTTGAGGCAGCGAAGGGAATCCTCGGTCTGGACGACGCGATCCTCCTCCCCGCCAAGCACTTCCTCCAGGAAGACCACGCGGACGAGGTCGCCCAGGCGATCGCGGACCTCGCCGCCCCGCTGGGCTAACTCGGCGCCTCCCCGCCGCCATTCGGCCCACCCTTGGCGCCGCGCTCGATCAGCGTCGGCTCGCCTCGCTCGGGGAACGGGATCTCGATCACGTCGAAGTCTCGGGGGGCGATGGCGCCGGGGAACTCCTCGCGCGCCTCCTCGAGGACCGCGCCGACGTGGTAGCGAGACGAGATATGGACGAGCGCGAGCATTCGCACCTGCGCTTCCGCGGCGAGCTTGGCGGCCTCACGAGCCGTTGAGTGCTTCGTTTCGTGGGCGCGCTGGGCCTCGTCGTCGGCGAAGCTCGCCTCGTGGACGAGGAGCTCGGCCTCGTGGGCGGCGACGAGCGCAAGCTCGCATGGCTCGGTGTCGCCGGTCACGACGACCTTCCGACCGGTGCGGGTCTCCCCCATCACCTGCGCCGGCTCGACACCGTTCACGCTCTCGCCGGCCTGAAGGCGCGCGAAGTCGGGGCCGGGGCTGACGCCCAGGCGCTCGGCCTCTGCCGGGTCGAAGCGGCCGGGGCGCTCGTCCTCTACCAGTGCGTAGCCGAATGCGCGCACGCGGTGCTCGACCTCGAACGGGCGCATCTCGTAGGTGTCGTAGCGAACGGGCGCGGAACCGCTCAGTTCGATGAGCTCGAGCGGATACGAGACGTTGCCCATGATCCGCCGTAGCGCGACGAAGAGCTCCTCGAGGCCGGGCGGGCCAAAGATGCGAAGCGGGGTCTCGCGGCCGTTCAGCTCGTAGGTCTTGAGCAGGCCGGGCACGCCGAGGTAGTGGTCGGCGTGGTAGTGCGTGATGTAGAGGTCGTCTACCTGGACGAGCCCCGTCGAGCGCTGCATCTGGCGCTGAGCGCCTTCGCCGCAGTCGATAAGGATGCGATCCCCGCCGGCGCGCACAAGCAGGCACGCCGTAGCCCTCCGAGCCGTCGGCACGGAGCCACCGGTGCCGAGAAAGACAACGTCGAGGTCCATGAGGGCGAGAGTAACGGCGGCGTCAGGCGCCTGTGTACCGCGGGGTTCGCTCAGCGGTCGCGGGAGTACACACGAGGTCGAAGACCGCCCTCGACGTAAGCTGCAGTCACGAGCGCCCGTAGCTCAGCTGGATAGAGCGTGCGCCCTCCGGAGGCGCAAGGCCGCAGGTTCGAATCCTGCCGGGCGCGTTACGGGTTGTGCTGGACGTGCCACCACTCGGATGGGATCGTCCCGACCCAGCCGTAGGCGGTGCCGATCTGATCGATCACGTCGCGCATTGACGGCTCCGCCAGGTCGACCGCAGCCCCGGACTCGTGCGAGCTCGTGCCCGGAGGGTTCGCCGGAGCGCCCTTCCCGGAGAGGTAGAGGTCGTAGAGCTCCTGCTGCTGCTCGTAAGTGCGATACCCCGAGACCGGTCCTGCCGGGTAGAGGTCGACGCCATAGTTCGAGAGCGAGTCGTTTCGCATCGCGTTCCAAGAGTCGGCCGCCGCCGGTTCGAGCGGGACGTCGCCCGAGGGCGAAGGAACGCTGCCCATCCCGGCGGGCACGACGGGCGCGGACGGCGCCGGAATCGAAAGACCGGTTCCCTCGACCAGGATGCCTGCCGGGTCGAGGCCGTTCGCGGCCGCGAGGTCCGCGACGGTGACGCCGTTCGCCGCCCCGATCGACGAGAGAGTCTCGCCCCAAACGACAGTGTGCTCCGCGCCCGACGAGGCCGGAGCCGCAGCGGCAGTGTCAGTGGCCGCGGGTGCGCCCGGTGTAATACCCGCGTTCACAAGCGCCACGGCACCTTCATCGACCGTCGGGACCTGGATCGTCTGGCCCTCGATCACCTGCGCGTCCTCGGAAAGCCCGTTGAAGACGGCGACGGTCCGCGTCGTCAGGTTGTTCGCGGCGGAGATCGACCAAAGCGTCTCCCCTGGCGCGACAACGTGGGGCGCGCTCGCGCGTGCGGAAGTCGAGTGCGCGAGCCCTGCCACGATCGCGGCACACGCGATCACGACCTGGCGTTTACGTCCGTTCCATCTCTGAATTGGCGACACCTACCGACTCCCTTCGATCAGTTGGCCCCCGAAGGTGTCCCTTACGGGGTGCCGGGACGTCCTCCTCGCCGGATTGACCGCCGTTACGGGGCCTGCAAGCGACTGCCCCGCCTAGGATGGGCCGATGGCCGAGCGCGACATCGACGTGACCCTCTTCGGCGCCACGAGCGTCACGGGCCGCCAGATCGCCAAATTCCTGTCACAGCGAGCGCCTGACCTCGGCGCATCGTGGGCCGCCGCAGCCCGCAATCCCGAGAAGCTCTCGTCAACGCTTGCCGACGTTGGCGTGGAGGGTGCGACGACGATCGCGGCGGACGTCACCGATCCCGCGTCGCTGCTTGCGATGGCCGAGCGCACCAAGGTCGTCCTCAACCTCGTCGGGCCGTACACCGCCTACGGGCGTCCCGTGATCGACGCCTGCGTCGCCGGCGGCGCGCATTACGTCGACCTCTCCGGCGAGATGCCCTTCGTCGCCCGCACCACCCGCGACGTCCACGCCGAGGCCGAGGCGGCCGGCGTCAAGGTCGTTCAGGTCTGCGGCTTCGAGTCGCTCCCGCCGGATATGGGCGTCGCCCTTGCCGCACACACCGCGCGCGAGCGCCACGGCGAGGAGCTCAGCTCCGCCGACCTCGCGATCCGCACCCTCCGGCTTCCGCCCGGTCTCCCCCGCCCCTCCGACATGGTCTCCGGCGGCACCATGCAGAGCCTTGCTCAGGCGATCGGCGAGGACGACGCCGAGCGACTCCTCGATCCATCGTGCATGGTCTTCGACGAGGCGCGCTGCGAGGAGATCCGTCGCATCAGCCCAATCAAGCTCGGTCCTCGCCGCACCGAGGACGGTGCAGTGATCGCGCCGATGGCGCCGGCGGCATTTATCAACCCTGCCGTCATCCACCGCTCGGCCGCCCTGTCCGACCGGCCAGTCTTCATCTACCGGGAGGGGATGGCAATCGACGGAGGAGCCGCGAGCTTGCCCTTCCGCTACGCCGCGGCAGGCGCGCTGTCCGGGGTCCAGGTCGCATCGGCAAAGGCAGCCGGAGCCCGCCCTTCGATCCGCAAGCGCACTTCCTCGGTCCTCACACGAGTCCTCCCCGGCTCCGGCTTCGGTCCCAGCCCGGATCGCATCGAGCAGTGGCGGTGGCGAATGGACGTGAACGGCGCGACCGAGAACGGCAACACGGTGCACGTCCGGATCGACGCTGACGGACACCCCGGTTATCTCACAACGTCCCGCATGATGGGCGAAGCGGGCCTCGTCCTGGCCGACGACTCGCTCGCCCCCGATCGCGCGGGCTGCCTGACACCGTCGGTGGCTCTGGGCGTAGCTTCGGCCGAGCGTTTCGACGCCGCGGGTCTGCGTTTCCGCGTCAGCGACGGCTAACCCGACGCGCAGCCGGGTACCGCACTCCCCGTGGAGGAATTCGTCCTAGACCTGACCAACGGCAACGTCGCCGAGGTCAAGGTGATCCTCGCGTCGGTGATCGCCGCGCTCGCGATCTACCAGTTGGTCCTGGCCGCGATCGGCTACGGAAAGATCCGCGTTCCATTCCTGGCGAACCCAGCGGCGTTGCGAGGACACCGGGCAATTGGCGACACGATCTTCGCCCTCGCGATCATCACTGGCGGCATGTGCCTCTCGGTCTACGGCTTCGAGGACGACGGGGGCGTGCATGCGATCGCCGGCGCGATCGTGCTTGGGGTACTCGTCGTGAAGACGTCCATCGTCCGGTCCGACAGCCTCAAGATCGGCCGCCTGCTTCCCCCGCTGGGAATCGCGGTGTTCGTCCTCTTCATGATCACCTGGGCCACCTCAGCCGGCGACTTTCTGATCGAGGGACCATGAACGACAACGAGCGGATGAACGATGAGCGGACGCACTGGCCACAGATCATCGGGTCGATCGTGGTGGCGCTCGCAATCGTCGCGATCGCGATCGTGATCACCACCGCCCGGTTCGGCACAACCTCCAGCGCCGAGATCGAGGGCCAGGAGCAGCGGCTCGAGCAGGAGGAGGAACTGACGGAGGAGCGCCAAGAAGCCGCTGAAGAGCAGCGCGAAGAAGCCGCGGAATAGGCTCCCGGCCGTGAAGTGGAAGCCCCGCAAGAAGTCGAGCGGCGACGTCATCGATATCCGCGGCGCCGAGGGGTCGAGCGGGCGCTCGGGCGGCCTTGGCGGCATCTCCCTGCCGGGCGGAGCCATCGGCGGAATCGGGGGAACGGCGGGTGTCGTAATCGCCCTCGTCATCGTCGGCATCCAGATCTTCGGGGGCGGCTCGGTCGCGGGCTTTGACGTCGGGCAGATCCTCGGTCCCGGCGCAACTCCCCCAGGCGCCGAGAACCCCGACCCCATCCCCCCCGACCAGGATCCGCAGCGCGAGTTCTTCGAGTTCTCCGAGTACGTCTTCGACGACACCCAGAGGACGTGGGAGAGCTCGTTCGAAAACGGCAACCAGACCTATGAGGACGCGAAGCTCGTCGTCTACGACGCCGCCGTCTCAACCGGTGGCTGCGGCAACGCCACCTCCGCCGTCGGCCCCTTCTACTGCCCCGCAGACTCGCGCGTCTACCTGGACCTCACCTTCTACCAGGACATGGAGCGCCAGCTCGGCGGCGGAGGCGACTTCGCCTGGGCCTACGTGATCGCCCACGAGATGGGCCATCACGTCCAGAACATCCTGGGAACGAACGACCGCGTGGCGAACCTCGAACAGGACGATCCCGACAACGCCAACGAGCTGTCGGTCCGCACCGAGCTCCAGGCCGACTGCTACGCCGGAGTCTGGGCCGCGACCGTCTTCGCCGAAGGCGACCTGGAGTCAGGCGACCTGGACGAGGCCTTCGACACCGCAGAGGCGATCGGCGACGACCGCCTACAGGAGCAGGCCGGCCAGTCCGTCAACCCCGACTCGTTCACCCACGGCTCCGCCGAGCAGCGGCGCGAGTGGTTCGAACGCGGTTACTCCTCCGGCGATCCGTCGGACTGCGACACGTTCTCGCCCGAGTCGATCTGAGCCAACTCCTCCTCGGTGAGGCCGTCCTCGGCGTCGCCATTCGCACCTCGGCGCCTGGTGAGCTTGCTTGTCGCGCGGCGCATCGGATGAATCGCAAGGCTCAGGTCTTCGAGGCGCGGTTCGAGCGCCGCGACATTCACCGCCACGTCGTCGAGGTGCTCCACGAGCGGGTCGACAGCCGCGCGCATGCCCTTCACCTCGACGCCCAGCTCGTCGACCCCGGTGCGCATCAGGTGCACCTCCTCGGCCATGGAGATCGTCGCCTTCCTGATCTCCTCGAGGGTCTTCGCTACCTCCGGCAGGATCGCCACCGAGTCCCTCACCACTTTCAAGGTCTCCGTAACCGTGCGAAGCCCGTCCGTGATGGGCGCGAGATCGATCGGGAGGCGCAGGTTCGCCATCGCTACCGCTTCCTCCGGCGGCGCCCCGGCTCGTTTCCGATCCGCTGCAGCTCGCGGCCGAACTCGTCCTCGACTGTCTTGGTCATGGTCATCTGGAACATCGCCTCGAGTGCCTGTGTCGCAACCGGGCGCATCCGCTCGATCGAGTCGACCACGTCCGGCCACTCCTCCTCGGGACGCCCCTTCTGCCTCGAACGGCTGCCAGACAAAGGAGACGAACAATTGCGCGAACGCCTCGGCGACGTACTCACTCGATCGCTTCATGACGTCGACGACGTCCAGAAGCGCCGCCGCCGACACCCCGCGGTCGATCATCTCGGCAGCGATCTCGAGCAGGCGCGGGCTTGCGACCTCGAACGAGGCGGGGCCCACCGGCGAGACGAGGCCGAGCTTTATCGCACGCCGAAGGAGGAGCGGCGTGGCGTCGTCGCCGAATCGCTGGCGAAGCTCGGACAGGGTGAAGATCTGGGGCTGCTCGGACTCGAACGGCTCGGTGACGGCGCGGCGGAAGCTCATGATCGCCTCCGACGCCTCGCCGCTCGCCCCCTCGAGCAGGCGCTCGATCCCCTTCAGGTTGAAGCCGTCGGCCTGAAGCTGCGAGATCAGCTGCAACCGCGTGACGTGGCCCGGCCCGTAGTAACCAACTCGGTGGCGCACCTCAGGAGGCGGCAGCAGGCCGCGCGCCTGGTGCGCGCGGATGTTCCTGACGCTCATGCCGCTCTCGGCGGCGAGCTGCTCGACCGTGAGCGTGTTTTCGTGGTGCCTCATCCGCGGGCAAAGGCTCAACGACGCGTAAAGGTTCCCGCCTCCATGCGTACACGCTATCACCTGTCTGATGATACATCAGTCAACGTGACATGGTTTGATGTAACAATGTCAAGGGCACTGGGTTTACGTGCCCAGACGCATATGCAAAGCCAATCCATCGGAAGGAACCCGTCGATGAAGCGAATGCTCACCTCCTCCCTGCTCCTGGCCGGCGCGACGTCGCTCGTCGCCCCCGCGCTAGCGCTCGCGCAGGCGACCGAAGACGCCCCGCCCGCCGGCGGCGCCGCAATCGGCCAGGTGATCATCGCCACCGCCGGAGCCATGGTGCTCACGGCTGCGCTCCTCTACTTCGGCCTTGGCCATCGCTCCGGCAAGGTCCCCTACCTCGGGCGCCTCGCGAACTACTCCGAGCGCGTGAGCGGCCTGCCCGGCTGGGCGGCGCTCCCCTCCGCGATCGCTACCGGCGCACTTCTCCTCGCCTTCCTCGGCTTCCTCTGGGACGTCTCGATCCACATCGACACCGGCCGCGACGAGGGTCCCCTCGCGAATCCCTCGCACTACCTCATCCTCGGCGGCCTCTTCGGGATCTTCACCGCCGGCTTCGTCGCTTGCGTCCTGCCTCTCGAGAAGCCGTCGAAGAGCGCCGTGCGCATCGTCGGCGACTGGTACGCGCCGCTCGGCGGCGTAGTCATCGCGGTCTGCGGCATGTTCGCGCTGATCGGCTTCCCACTCGACGACATCTGGCACCGGATCTTCGGCCAGGACGTGACGCTCTGGGGGCCGACGCACCTGATGTTGATCGGCGGCGCCGCGATGACCCTGATCGGGATCGCGATCCTGATGGTCGAGGCCGGGCGCGTCGAGCCGGTCCGCAAGCGCGGCGAGCAGTCCTGGATCCTGTGGCTACGTCGGGTCGCTCTTTCGGGCGGCCTCCTCATTGGCCTCATGGTCTTCCCCGTCGAATTCGACTTCGGCGTTCCGCAGTTCCGCATGATCTTCGGCCCGATGCTCGTGATGATCGCCGCCGGCGTTGCGCTCACGGCAACGCGCATGTGGCTCGGACGCGGCGCGGCGATCGGCGCCGTCGCCTTCTTCCTCCTGGTCCGCGGCATCGTGTCGGTGATCGTCGGGCCCGTCCTGGGTGAGACGACCCCGCACTTCGCGCTCTTCATCGTGGAGGGCCTCGTGGTCGAAGCCGTCTTCCTCGCACTCCCCCGCGCCCGCCCGCTGACACTCGGCCTCGTGACGGGCGTCGGCATCGGGACGATCGGACTCGCGTCCGAGTGGGCCTGGTCGAACATCTGGATGCCCATTCCATGGACCTCCGACCTTCTGCCCGAGGGTGCCATCGTCGGCTTCCTTGGCGCAGTGGGCGGAACGCTGCTGGGCGTCTGGGTCGGTGCGCACCTGGCCTCGGATTCGATGCCGCGACTCCGCTCAACGCGAAACGGCGCCATCGCCGGCGCAGCGATCGTGGCTGTCCTTGTCGGTTTCGCCGCCTTCAAGCCCGCTGCCGAGGGCGTGAGCGCCCGAGTCACCCTGGCCGATGCCGGTCCGGGCGAGGTCGTCCCAACCGTGCGCATGACGCCCACTGACGCCGCGGACGGCGCCGAGTTCATCAACGTCACCTCGTGGCAGGGCGGCGGGCTCGTAATCGCGGAGCTCAAGTCGACAGGCTCCCCGGGCGTCTTCACGACCGACGAACCCGTACCCGTCGGAGGCTCGTGGAAGACGATGGTCCGCTACTCGGGCGGCAACACGCTGAACGCGATGCCCATATACATGCCCGAGGACCCGGCGATCCCGGTCGAAGGCGTCCCCGCGGAGCCGGCGTTCGAGCGGTCCTTCCAGTCCGACCACGAGGTCCTTCAGCGCGAGCAGAAGGATGTCGTCGGCTGGCTTACGGTCGTCGCCTACCTGGTCGTAGCGTCCATTGCCTTCGCACTGCTCGTGATGATCGCCTGGGCGCTCCACCGCCTTGCGGTGGTCGCCGAGGAGCCCTCCGAGCAGGAGCAGGAAGCCCCTGCGACGCGCTCGGAGCGCACCAAGATCGGGCCTGAGGTGACCGCGTGAACGGCGCGATCACCGTCCTTGCCGACCACGGCGAGCTGGTTTCGGCGCTCCCGTTCGTGATGCCCGCGTTCCTGGTCGTCGGGGTCCTCCTCGTCATGAGGGTCGTCGAGCGCAGGCGCAATACTCAACCCGAATGAGGAAGCCGACCCGAAACGAGGCGCTTGTCGCCGCGGGGCTCGCCGGCGCGGCTGCGCTCAACGCACGCCGGAACGCGAAGCGCGCCGACGCCGCGAGCAAGGCTCGTCGCGCCCAGTCCGAATCGGGGCGAGCCGTCAGCGTCCGCGGCGCCGACGGCGGCTACCGCCACGTGCGGGTCCACGGCGCTGACGACCTCCCCACCCTCGTCCTCGTCCACGGCTGGGTCGAGACCTCGGAGCTCTGGCACCGCCAGATCGAGGGGCTTGCGGACGAGTTCCGCATCGTCACCTACGACCACCGCGGCCACGGGCTCTCCGAGGCTGCGCGCGACGACGACTACTCGCTCGAAGCACTCGCGGCGGACCTTCAGCTCGTTCTGGAAGCAACCGCTGTCGAAGGCGGCGAGCTGCCGATCGTCGCGGGGCACTCGATGGGCGCCATGACCCTCGCCGCTTGGGGCCAGGCCCACCGCGGCTCCGTCTCCGAGCGCATCCGCGGCGCCGCCTTCATCTCCACCGGCCTCGAGGACCTCAACACCGAGAGCGCCATCGTCAAGCCCCTTCCCGGTCCGTTCGGGACCGCGCAGGGCAAGATCGCCGACGCCCTCCTGGCGACACCAGGCTCGATCCGCTCGGTCCCATTGCCCATCGGTCGCATGGTCGTCGCATACGTCGCCCTGGCGCCCCGCGCGCGCGACGAGGACATCGAACTCGTCCTGCGTATGGCCATGGACTGCCGCCAACGCGCTCGGACGGGGTGCTCGATCTCGATGTCGCGGATGAGGCTTCTCTCAGAGCTCGACGCCCTCGACGTGCCCGCGGTCGGTGTCGCCGGCGCGCTCGACCGCCTCACCCCCGTCGCCCACGCGGAGAAGATCGATCAGGGACTCCCCCACTCGGTCGGCCTCTACGTCTCACCGACCTCCGGCCACCAGACGCCGATGGAGTGCCCCGAGCTCGTGAACGAGGCGCTACGCGACCTCGCCGTGGTGAGCGGCAAAGGCAAGCTCGCCGCCCGCGAGCAAGAGCTCGCCGCTTAGGCGTCAGGCGCGGGGGCCCAGCTCTCCGGGTGGTCCCGGTACCACTCGATCGTCCGCTCCAGGCCCTCGTCGAGGCCGACCTCAGGCTCCCAGCCAAGCGTCTCCCGCAGCTTCGTCGGGTCGACGTACTGCTTGTCGATCTCTCCATCCGGATTGCCGGTGCCGCGGATGTCGGGCTCGACGCCCGTGCCGGCCAGGCGAGCGATCGTCTCGATTACCTCGAGCACCGGATAGGACCGCCCTCCACCCGCGTTGAACGCCTCACCGCGCACGTCGTCGCGGTCGAGCCCGCCCGCGATCGCCAGATAGGCAGAAGCGGCGTCTTCGACGTAGAGGAAGTCGCGCTCCGGAGAGCCGTCCGAGCGCAGCACGGGCGCCCGGCCATCGAGCGCGGCGCTCACCGCCTCGGGGATCAGCCGCGAGAAGTTGAGGTCTCCGCCGCCGTAGATGTTCGCGAACCGCGTCACCGCGATCGGCAGCCCGTACGAGTGCCAGTACGAGCGGGCGATGAGATCGGCGGCGGCCTTCGACGCCTCGTACGGCGCGGTCGGCTGGAGCGGGAAGTCCTCGCGGTAGGGCAGCGTCTCGTGCGCGCCGTAGGCCTTGTCCGAGGACGCGAAGACAACTCGCTCGACGCCCTGATCGAGACACGCCTGAAGGAGCGTCCAAGTCCCCTGCACGTTCGACTCGAAGCCCTTCACGGGTGACTCCTGGACCGTCGAGACGATCGGCTCGGCGGCGAGGTGGAAGACGGTGTCGACGCCATTGTCTGCCAGCACTCGCTCCAGCTCGGCCGCGTCGCACAGGTCACCCTCGACCTGGACCAGGTCCTCCTCGATGCCCAACATGCCCACGGCCGACGGCTTCTCGGTCACGCGCCGCTTGTCGAAGGAGACAACGCGATCGCCGCGATCGAGGAGCGCTTTGGCAAGCCAGCCGCCGACAAAGCCGCGAGCGCCTGTTACAAGAGATGTCATGAGGGGCTTCGCCCCGAAAGCAGCATGTGCCGGTGGTCGTCAGGTGTCACTTCGCCCCCGCCGGCTCTGAGTCCCAGACCTGCCACGGCGCCTGGCCGCCGTTCCACAGGTCGTTCAACACGACGGCGTCCTTGTAGGTGTCCATGCAGTCCCAGAACCCGTCATGCCGGTAGGCGGCGAGCTGTCCCTCACCCGCCGCGGTCTCGAGCGGCTCGCGCTCGAGCACGTGATCGTCGTCTACCCATTCGAGGAACGAAGGCTCGCAGCAGAAGAAACCGCCGTTGATCCAGTAATCGAGCCGCGGCTTCTCCTCGAAGCCGCCAATCCGGTCGTCGTCGTCGATGACGGCGATCCCCCACTGGCTGTACGGGCGCACGACAGTCATCGTCGCGGCAGAGCCCTTCTCGGCGTGGAACGCCAACAGCGAGTCAAGGTCGATGTCCGCGACTCCGTCCGCGTAGGTGAGGCAGAAGGTGCCACCGCCCAGCACGTCCGCGGCGCGCGCGACGCGCCCGCCGGTCGGCGTGTCCTGGCCCGTGTCGAGGCACGTGATCTCGATCGGCTCGCCCCAATCCTCGGCGGCCACGAACTCCTCGATCATCTCGCCCAGGTAGCCCGTCAACAGAACGAAGCGGCGGAAGCCCTGGGCGGCGTAGATGTGGATCACGTGCCACAGGATCGGCTTGCCACCGATCTCGACCATCGCCTTCGGGATCGCGTGCGTCTGCTCGCGCAAGCGCGTGCCTCTGCCTCCGCAGAGGATCGCGACGGGAATGTCCGCCGCTGGAGGAGAGCTAGCGCCCACCGGCGACGGCCGGAAGGATCGTCACTTCGTCGCCGTCGGTGAGCTCGGTCTCGAGCCCCTCCTGAAAGCGGATGTCCTCGCCCGAGACGTAAACGTTGACGAAGCGGCGAAGGGTGCCGTCCTCGGTGATGCGCTCACGAAGGCCGTCGTGCTGGTTGAACACGGCGTCGAGCGCCTCGCCGACGGTTTCCCCTTCGACCTCGACTTCGCCCTCGCCGCCTGTGGCAGGGCGAAGCTGACTCGGGATCTTGACTGTGACGGCCATCGAGCCGGAAATCTACCGGAGGAGCTAGGCCGACGCCGCAGCCGCGAGCGCGGAGTCGAGCGACTCGATCTTCGGCTCGATTTCGTACATGTGGTGTCCCTCGCGCACGGCGTCGAGCGTCTTCAGGCCCTCGCCGGTGATGTAGGCGACCACTCGCTCGTCGCTGGAGATGTCCCCGCGCTCTGCGAGTTTCGCCAGGGTTGCGACCGTGACTCCGCCGGCGGTCTCTGTGAAGATGCCGGTCGTCTCGGCGAGCAGGCGGATGCCTGCGCGGATCTCATCGTCGGTCACGTCGTCGACGCCACCGCCCGTCTTCCGGGCCAGCTCCAGCGCGTACGGGCCGTCCGCGGGGTTGCCGATCGCAAGCGACTTGGCGATTGTGTCCGGGCGCTGCGGCTTGCAGACGTCCCAGCCCTCGGCGTATGCGGTGGCGACGGGCGAGCATCCCTTCGCCTGGGCGCCGTTGAAGGTCGGCAGCTCTCCGTCGACGAGCCCAAGCTCGAGCCACTCCTCGAAGCCACGGGCGATCTTGGTGAACAGCGAGCCCGACGCGATCGGGCAGACGACGCGGTCGGGAAGCGTCCAGCCGAGCTGCTCGACCGTCTCGTAGGCGAGGGTCTTCGAGCCTTCTGCGTAATACGGGCGCAGGTTCACGTTCACGAACGCCCACGGGCGCTCCTCGCATAGCTCGGTGCAGAGCCGGTTCACGTCGTCGTAGTTGCCGTGAACGCCGACCAGATTCGTCCCGTACACGCCCGTCGCGAGGAGCTTCTGCTCCTCGAGGTTCGCGGGCACGAAGACGTAGGACTCCAGACCGGCAGCGGCCGCATGCGCGGCCACCGCGTTCGCGAGGTTCCCGGTCGAGGCGCACGCCACGGTGTCGAAGCCGAGCTCCTGCGCCTTTGCGACCGCGACGGCGACGACCCGGTCCTTGAACGAATGGGTCGGGTTCGCGGCGTCGTTCTTCACCCAGAGCTCGCCGATGCCCAGGCGGTCAGCCAGGCGGTCGGCGCGCACCAGTGGCGTCAGCCCGGGCTCGAGCGGATCGCGAGGGCGGCCTGTGAAGGGCAGGAAGTCGGCATAGCGCCAGATTCCCGCCGAGCCGGCCTGGATCTTCCGCTTGATCTCGGCAGCGTCGGCGCCGACGGTCTCGTACGAGACCTCCAGGGGTCCGAAGCACGCCTCGCAGACGTAACGGGCGTCGAGCGGATACGCAGCCTTGCACTCCTTGCAAGAGAGGGAAGTTGGTGCCATTTGTCTTAGTCCTCCAGTTCGGTTGGTCGTCTTTCAAAACGAAAACCTCTGCTGTGACAGAGGCCCAATCTGGAGCTCCGTTCACATCTACCAGGCTCGTTGCCTGCTGGAATTGGCACCTGCTTTGGATCATCAGATCCGCCGTGGTTGCCGGGGTTTCATAGGGCCAGTCCCTCCACCCCTCTGGATGCAGCGGTTATGTGCAAGGGATCGTACCAATGGACGGGGCATCTCACAAGCGGGGTAATCTTGCCTTGCAATGCCCGCGACGCTGACACCAGAGACGGCCGATGCCGAGCCTTCCGAAGCCGAGACTACGTCGCCCTGCTCGCGGGTCGCTAGCCCCTGCTGCGCCTGAGCAGCAGGAGCGCACTCCGCGCGTCGAGGTAATCGACGACGGCGGCTTCCGCTGGGTCAATATCGAGCGCCCCGGGCAGCTCGAGGCCGGCTGGCTCGAGGAGCACTTCGACTTCCACCCGCTCGACCTCGAGGACGTTCTCTCGCGCAACCAGCGCCCGAAGATCGACGAGTACCCCGACTATCTCTTCATCGTCCTCCACTTCCCGGTCTTCGACCGCTCGGTCGGCCGCCTGAACGCGGGCGAGCTCGACCTCTTCGTCGGCAAGGACTACGTCGTCACGATCCCCAACACGCCGCTCCAGCCGGTCGAGTACCTGTTCGAGCGCTGCCGACAGAAGGAGGAGCTCCGCGAGCAGCTCTTCTCCAAGGGCTCCGGGTTCCTGCTCTACCGCATCGTCGACGACGGCTTCGACTACTGCTTCCCGATGCTCAGGAAGATCGGCAACAAGCTCGACGCGGTCGAGGACGAGATCTTCGAGGGTGCGGCCGAGGAGGTCGTCCGCGACATCTCGAACGTGAAGCAGGAGATCATCAACTTCCGCAAGGTGATCCGCCCGCAGCGCGCGGTGCTTCGGGACCTGGAGAACTCCAAGCAGCGCTTCCTGGCCCCACCCGAGGGCGAGGAGCTCGAGATCTACTTCGACGACATCGGCGATGCCCACGAGCGGATCTGGGACATGCTCGAGAACTACAAGGAGGTCGTCGAGGCGCTCGACGACACGAACGAGTCCGTCATCTCCCACCGCGTCAACGAGATCCTGCGCGTCCTCACCTCGATCAGCGTCATCGTCCTGCCGCTCACGCTGGTCGCGTCGATCTGGGGCATGAACGTCGGGGTCCCGGGCGAGGGCGACTCCGAGGACTTCTACGCGGTCGTCGCCGCGATGCTCGTGCTGCTCATCGTGATGCTCGCGTTCTTCAAGCGCCGCGGCTGGCTCTAGCGCCGCCGGCGCCTGTCGAAGATCACCTCGTTCACGATCTCGCAGTTCTTCACGTCGTCGAACGAGTCGACGCTCGCGACGTCCTCACCGGCCCCACAATCCACGTCGTCGGGCTCGCCATCAGCAGCGCGAACGTCGTCATCGTCCAGTCCCGCGTTCAGCTCGTCCTCTCCCCCGCCGCCGATCACTTTGTCGTCACCCCGCTTGGTCTTCAAGACCTCGTCGCCATTGCCACCCTCGAGCACGTCATGGCCGGGGCCGTAGTTCGTCGGGACCTCGTCGTTGATGACCTTGCTCTGGATCGTGACGCTCTCCACGTCCGTGAGGTTGTCGATCTCGCCCGGCAGGCCGTCGTTGAACATGCCGTCGAGGTGGATGCGGCAGCCGCCACACAGATAGAGCGCGGAGTCGTTCCCACCACGCCCGACGAACTGGTCGTCGCCGTCCTCCGAAGCCGGGGGCGGATATTCGACCACGAACAGATCGTCACCCAGATCGCCCAGGGCCCTGTCCGCCCCGCGTCCGGGCAAGAGCTCGTCCGCGCCTCGGTGGCCCCGGATCACGTCCAGACCGTTACCTCCATCCAGCTCGTCGCCTCCACCCTTCCCCTTCAGCGTGTCCCGGCCGACGCCGGCCCAGAAGAAATCCGCTCGATCACTTCCGACCATCACGTCGTCTCCGCTGCTGCCTTCGTTGACGCAGCTTCCGTGGCCCGCGATGCTTCCTGCGTAGTCCACGAGCTCGATCCGGTCGTCGTCCGCCTGCCCGTCGACGCACGAGTAGGCCGAAACCGTGACGTGGCGTCGTCACCGTCGCCGCCGTCCACAACCACCGGGTCCGCGTACCGGTTGTCGCCGGGCTCGACCAGCTCTGACCCGTCGAAGCTGTCGCTGAGGTCGCCGAGGTCGACGTCGACTCGGGGACGCTCGCTCGTCGTACACACCGCCCCGGTGTCCGTCGCCTCGCAGCCCGCTCCCAGGTCCTGGGGGCCGAGGTCGCCGACTCGAACGCGCCAGTCATCGCCGTCGCGGACGAGGCTCATCGTGACCTCGTTCTCCTCCCCGTCGGCGGCTATGTAGGTCACCGCCTGCTGCCCGAAGGTCTCTCGGACCTCGATCGTCGCGCCATTCGCCGAAGCCGGAAGCACGACTCCAAGCGCGATCACGACTCCAGCGAGTACCCCTGCAGATCTCACGTCTCCAATCGTCTCACACGCGCTCTTTAGGATGCGGCTGTGTGGCAACCCGCGACTACATCTGGGCGCCGTGGCGCCTCAAGTACGTGAAGGACGCGTCAAAGGACCTCGAGGAGGAGTGCATCTTCTGCGCGAAGCCCGCGGAGGATGACGACGCCGAGAGCCTGATCGTCCACCGCGGCGAGAGCTGCTTCGTGATCCTCAACCTCTACCCGTACACGAACGGGCACTTGATGATCGCCCCGTTCGAGCACGTCGGCCGCATCCAGGACATCTCCGCTGAGGTGACCGCGGAGATGATGGCGCTCTCGCAGCAGGCGATCTCGGTTCTGCAGGCGAAGTACGAGCCGCACGGATTCAACGTCGGCTTCAACCAGGGGCGCGTCGCCGGCGCGGGCGTCGAGCACCACATCCACATGCACGTCGTCCCGCGCTGGGGCGGAGACACCAACTTCATGCCGGTTCTTGCCGACACTCGCGTGATGCCCCAGACGCTCGAGCAGACCTACGAGGCGCTCAAGGGCGAACTCGGTTGAGCGCCGTAAAGCCGGAGATCTTCAAGGCCTACGACGTCAGAGGCCTCTACGGCGAGGACATGGATGGCGAGACGGCGTACCTCGTCGGCCGGGGCTTCGCCCGCGTTCTCTCCGATCTTCGCGAGAAGCCCACCTCGGAGTTGCGCGTCGGCCTTGGCCGCGACATGCGCCTCCAGGCGCCCGAGATGGCGAGCCGCCTGGCGGACGGCCTCGTGGCCGAAGGATGCGAGGTGCTGGACGCGGGGATGGTCGGCACCGAGATGCTCTATTTCCTCGTCGGCTCGCGCGAGCTCGACGGCGGCGCGATGGTGACCGCGTCCCACAACCCCAAGGCCTACACGGGCGTGAAGCTCGTGCGCGAGGGAGCGCTCGCTTTGTCCGGGGACGCGGGCATCCAGGACATCCGCCGGAAGATCGAGGCGGGGCTTCCGGACGCGCCCGGCGGCGGCTCAATGTCGGACGTAGACATCTACCCCGACTTCCAGGCTCACGCGATGAGCTTTATCGACCCGGAGCGAGTGAAGCCTTTGCGGGTCGTCCTCGACGGCGGCAACGGGATGGCGGGGCCGATGGCCGGGCCGCTGCTTGACCGCCTGCCCATCGAGACGATCGAGACCTACTGGAAGCCGGACGGCAACTTCCCGGACCACGAGCCCAATCCGTTGTTGCCCGAGAACCGCCAGTTCGTGATCGACCGCGTGCTCTCCGAGGGTGCTGATCTGGGGATCGCGTGGGACGGCGACGCGGACCGCTGCTTCTTCATCGACGACCAAGGCGAGTTCGTCGACGGCGACTTCCTGACGGCGCTTCTCGCCAAGCAGGTGCTTCGCAAGGAGCCGGGCGCGACGATCCTCTACGACGTGCGCGCCTCGCGCGCGGTGCCCGACATCGTGGCCGAGCACGGCGGAAGCGCCCAGATCAATCGCGTGGGTCACGCCTTCTTCAAGATCGCGATGCGCGAGCACGGCGGCGCCTTCGGCGGCGAGGTCTCCGGCCACTACTACTTCCACGACTTCTACTCGGCGGACTCGGGCACGGTCCCGGCGCTCCTCGTCCTCGAGCTCCTTTCGGTCGAGGGCAGGCCGCTCTCGGAGCTTGTCGGCGACCTTCGCTCGCGCTACTTCATCTCGGGAGAGATCAACTCGGAGGTCGCGGACCCCGAAGCCAAGATGAAAGAGATCGCCGCCAGTCACCCGGACGCGGAGGTCATGTGGATGGACGGCGTCTCGGTCGACTACCCCGACTGGCACTTCAACGTCCGCCCGTCGAACACCGAACCGCTGCTTCGCCTGAACCTGGAATCGCTCGTCTCACGCGAGGATATGGAGACCAAGCGCGACCAGATCCTGGCTCAGATCCGTGACTCCTGACGAGGCCCTGGAGCGCGCTCGAGAAGCGGGCATCCACACCCTTCGCGTCCCCACACCATTCGCCGTCGGGCGCGTCAACTGCTACCTGATCGAGGACGAGCCGCTCACTCTCGTCGACACGGGGCCCAACTCGGGCAAGGCGCTCGACGAGCTCCAGAACCAGCTGAAGGTGCTGGGGCATTCGATCGACGACATCGAGCTGGTGATCCTCACCCACCAGCACATCGATCACGTCGGGCTGGTCGAGATCATCGTCGAGCACTCGGGCGCGCAGGTCGCTGCGCTCGACAAGGCTGTTCGCCGTCTGGCGAACTTCGCCGAGGACGCCGAGCTGGACGACCGCTTCTCGGCGGAGCTGATGCTCCGCAGCGGCATCCCCGAGAACGTCGTGGTGGCGCTTCAGGGCGTCTCGCGGAGCTTTCGCGCCTGGGGCTCGCGCGCGACTGTCACCCGCCCGCTTGCCGATGGCGAGACGCTTCAGCTGCGCGATCGAAAGCTCGAGGTCCTCCACCGTCCCGGGCACAGCCCATCGGACACCGTCTTCTGGGACGAAGAGCGAAAGATCCTCCTCGCCGCCGACCACTTGATCGCACACATCTCGTCCAACCCGCTGATCACCCGGCCGCTCGACGGCTCGGACGAGCGGACTCAGGCCCTGGTGAGCTACCGCGACTCGCTCCTCAAGACGCGCGAGATGCCCGCCGAGATCGTGCTGCCCGGCCACGGGGAGCCGATCACCGATCACGTGACGCTCATCGACGAGCGGATGCGGATGACCGAGCGGCGCAAGGAGAAGATCTGGAAGCTGATCGAAGAGAAGCCCCGGACCGGTCACGAGATCGCTCAGGAGCTCTGGGGAAACGTCGCGGTGACCCAGGCGTTCCTGACCCTCTCCGAGGTGATCGGCCACGTCGACCTGCTCGTGAACGACGGTTCGGTTTGTGAAGTCGAGGACGGGGATATCGTGCGATACGCCGCCGTCTGCCACGATTGAGGCCCCCATGGAGCCCTCCACCCGACTCTCGGACCCGGCTTCCGCTCAGAGTGCCCCCACCAATGGCGGTGCAAGGCGCCCTCAGAAGAAGCGCATGCTCGTCATCGTCAACCCGTACGCGACGACGGTCTCGGACCGGCTGAAGAACCTGGTCGTCTACGCGCTCCAGGGCCGCTACCAGGTGGAAGCCGTCATGACCGAGGCTCAAAACCACGCGACCGAGATCGGGCGCGAAGCGATCGACGGCGGCTACGACGTCGTCGTCGCTTTCGGCGGAGACGGCACGCTCAACGAGGTCGCCCACGGGCTTGCCGGAACCGACGTGCCCGTCACGATGCTTCCGGGCGGATCGACGAACGTCGTCTGCCGGAGCCTCGGAATCCCCGAGGACGTGGTCGACGCAACAGAGCATCTCCTCGGCCTCGCCGACAACTTTCAGCCGCGGAAGATCGACCTGGGGCTCGCGAGCGGGCGCCACTTCGTCTTCGCCTGCGGCGCCGGACTCGACGCGATGGTCGTCAAGCGCGTCGACGCCCACCCCAAGCTCAAGACCCGCTTCCGCGAGTGGTACTACACATACGCGGCCGTCACCGGCTTCAACCGCCACTACCTCATGGGCACTCCGGCGACGCTTCGCCTGCGCTCCGAGCAGGGCGAGGTCGAGGGCATCACGACCGTCGCCCAGAACTCCGACCCCTTCACCTACTTCGGCAACCGCGAGGTCCGCGTCTGCGAGGGCATCGCAATCGACAACGGCACCATGTCCGTCGCGATGCTGAAGCGCGCCGCGCTGCGCGACATGCCGACGGTCATGGCGCGCTGCCTCTCCACCTCCGGTCGTTTCCGCGCGGTCGACCACAAGCAGATCGAGCACTTTGCCGGCCTGATGGAGGCGCGCGTCGACTCGCTCACCACCGACGCTGCCGGCAACACCGTCCCCTTCCCCGTCGAGGTCGACGGCGACTACATCGGCGACCACGAGTCGCTCGAGCTGGGTATCGCCCCCGCCGCTCTTACGATCGTTGCCTGACTGTCTCTTCTGCCGGATCGTCGCGGGCGACGAGCCCGCGCACATCGTGCTCGACGACGAGGTCTGTCTCGCGTTCCTCGACGTACGCCCGCTCTTTCACGGCCACGTCTTGCTTGTCCCGCGAGAGCACCATGAGACGCTCGAGGACCTTCCGCCGGAGCTCATCGAGCCGTTCTTCGAGCGCGCACAGCGCCTCTCGGTTGCCGTGCGCGACGCGATGGGAGCCCAGGGCTCGTTCGTGGCGATGAACAACGTCGTCTCGCAGTCAGTGCCTCACATGCACTGCCACGTCGTCCCCCGAGTGAAGAAGGACGGGCTTCGCGGCTTCTTCTGGCCGCGAACCAAGTACACGACGGACTCGCAAGCCGCCGGAGTGGCCAGCTCAATCCGCGATGCCCTGACTTAGGATCGGCCGATGCCTTCCGAGAACGTTCGAGATCGTGGTCGACGTGTTCGGCGGCCGCCTGATTCCCGATGCCGACGCAGAGGTCGATCTCATCGAGATGGTCGCGGACGCGGCACTTCTCGAGGCTCACGAGGGGCTGATCGACGCGGCAGCGCCGATCGAGTTCGAGACGCCTTATGGAGGTCTCCTGGGCGGGATGGGCGGTCCGTTCTTCGGCGCGTCAGGGTTCCATCAGGGCTGGGAGGAATGGCTTGGCCCATGGGAGTCGTACTCGCTTCGGTCGATTGAGATCGCGGAGGTCGAGAACCACGTCCTCCTTCTCGTCCACGTGTCGGGACGATGTCCGAGTCGGGCTTGGAGGTCGACGCGCCGGCGGCTGCGATCTACACCATCGAGGGCGGCAGGATCGTGAGAGTTCGCCACTTCCTCGACCAGGATCAAGCGCGCGCGGCTGTCGGCCTGACGGCCTAGGCGTCGTTCGAGCGGCGGTAGCCGACCGTGTGGGCGAACATGCCGAGCGCGTCCACGCTCCGGAACGCCGCCTCCTCGAACCGCCGCCGTGCCAGGTCGCCCACGATGTCCTTGCCGCAATGGATCAGGCCGGGCACAAGCGGCCATGCGGGCGCGGTGCCCGGATAGCGCTCGTTGAGCCAGCGCGCCCCCGCGGCGTAGCGCGCGATCGAGCCCATGAGGTCGGACAGCGACTCGCGGTGCAGATGCGTGACGACAGCGTCGGGACGCCGCTCGATCTTCCAGCCCGCCTCGGTCAGTCGCCGGCACAGGTCCACGTCGCCACCAGAGCGGATGCCCTCGGTGAAACCGCCGAGCTCGTCGAAGGTCTGACGGCGCACCGCCAGGTTCGCGGTCGCCGCCGCGTCCGCGGCCGTGTGAAGGCCCGCCTCCTGGTCGAGAAAGCCGCGGTCGGTCGCGTAGCGGGCGAGGAAATGCCGCTGACTCGGGTCCGAGATCAACGGTGCCGGCGAGTGCGCCAACGTCCTCTCCCGGCGGCGGCTCTAGCGAATAGGCATCCAGGAGATTGGGCTGCGGCACACAGTCCGAGTCGGTGAAGAGCAGCCATTCAGTCCCCCGCACGTTCGCGAGAGGTGGAATTTCCTCGCATATCGTGGAAATTCCTACTCTCGGCGTCGTTTGACGCCGCGGCCCCGGCATTTCGCGCGTAATAGGACGATCTCTCCCTGGTTGCCCGGACCACTCGGACGCCCGAGCCCTCGGGGTAGCACCCCGCGGCCGAGTTGTCCGCAACGATCACCTCGTCGCCAGGCCCAAGCTCGAGCAGCGCCAGCGACTCGGCCAACCGCTCTGCATCCTCCACCCCGCCCGCGAACGGGACGATGACGCTGACCTTCGGCCTCGGCACCTCGGCGGGCTCTACGCGCCCGGGGTGACCCGGTAGGCGTCGAAGACGCCCTCGACGTGCCGCAACCGCGAGACGCACTGGCGAAGCTGGTCCGAGTCGCCGACCTCGACCACGAAGCGGTTCTTCACCATCGGGTGCTTGGTCGAGCAGCGAGCCTCGATGATGTTCACGCCAGACTCGGCGAAACTCCGCGAGAGGTCCTCGAGCAGGCGGGACCGGTCCCACGCGTCGATCTCGAGCTCGACTCGGTAGGAGGCCTCGTTGCCGCCCTCCCAGGCGACGTCGGTGAAGCGCTCAGGCGCCTTCTTCAGCGCCTTGACGTTCTTGCAGTCCTCGCGGTGGATCGTGATGCCGCGGCCGAGCGAGACGTAGCCGACAATCGGATCGCCGGGAACGGGCCGGCAGCACTTTGCGAGCCGCACCATGACATCGGCTTGGCCTTGCACCTCGATCCCGTAGTCGGAGGCCTCCTGGGTGCGGCGCTGGCGCTCGTCGCGACCCTCGAGCACGCTCGCAAGGCGCGCTTCGGTCTCGTCGCCGGCGACCGCCTCGCCGCCCTTGAGCCGCTGCATGACCTTGTTGACCGTCGTCTTCGGCGAAATCTTGCCGCCGCCCAGCGCGACGTAGAAGTCGTCGGCCTTGCGAAAGCCCATCTCGCGGATGACGTCAGCCAGAAGCGGTGAGCCGGCGATTCGCTGCGGCGGCAAGCCCTGCTTCTTCAACGCCGCCTGAAGCTCCTCGCGCCCGCGGCGCTCCGCGTCCTCGCGCTTCTCGCGGGTCAGCGCGGCGCGGATCTTGTTGCGCGCACGGCTGGTGCGCACCACGCTCAGCCAGTCGCGCGACGGGGCCCGGTCGCCCTTCGAGGTGAGGACCTCGACGATGTCGCCCGACTTCAGCTGGTAGTGGAGCGGGACGATCTTGCCGTTCACCTTCGCGCCGACGCAGCGGTGCCCGACATCGGTGTGGACGGCGTAGGCGAAGTCGAGCGGCGTGGATCCAGCCGAGAGGTTCTTCACCTCGCCCTTCGGCGTGAAGACGAACACCTCGTCCTCGAACAGATCGACCTTGAGTGACTCGAGGAACTCGGCGGGCTCCTGGTCGCCCTCCTCCTCCAGAAGCTGGCGCAGCCAGGTCATCTTCTCCCGCGCGGTATCTGCCGGGTCCTTGGCGCCCTTGCCCTTGGTGCCGTTCGGCACCTCCTTGTAGAGGACGTGTCCGGCGATCCCGTACTCGGCGATCCGGTGCATGTCCGGGGTGCGGATCTGGATCTCGAGCGGCCGTCCCTCGGGGCCGATCACCGTGGTGTGAAGCGCCTGGTAGAGGTTCATCTTCGGCGTCGCGATGAAGTCCTTGAAGCGCCCGGGTAGCGGCTTCCAGATCGAGTGGATGATCCCGATCGCGCCGTAGCAGTCCTTGACCGAGCCGACGAGCACCCGCATTGCCGTGAGGTCGTAGATCTCGTTGAACTCGCGGCCCTTCTTGGTCATCTTCGAGTAGATGGAATAGAAGTGCTTCGCCCGGCCTGAGATCTCCGATGCGATGCCGACCTCGGCCAGTTCGTGCGCGAGGAAGTCGCCCGCCGCGTCCACGTAGGCCTCGCGCTCGTTGCGCTGCTGGGCGACGAGCTTCTTGATCTCCTCGTACTTGCGCGGATGGAGGCGCTGGAAGGCCAGGTCCTCGAGCTCCCACTTGATCGCGTGGATCCCGAGGCGGTGGGCGAGCGGCGCGTAGATCTCGAGCGTCTCGCGGGCCTTCTCGAGCTGCTTCTGCTTCGGCAGCGCCGAGAGCGTGCGCATGTTGTGGAGGCGATCGGCGAGCTTGATCAGGATGACCCGGACGTCCGTGGCCATCGCGACCATCATCTTGCGGTAGTTCTCGGCCTGGTTCTCGTCGCGGCTCTGGAACGTGATCCCTGTGAGCTTCGTGACCCCGTCGACGAGTCCGGCGATCGCGTCGCCAAAGAGCTCGCGCACCTCGTCGAGGCTCGCCGACGTGTCCTCGACCGTGTCATGGAGGAGCGCCGCGCAGAGCGTCTCCGTGTCCAGGCGAAGGCCGGCGCAGATCTTTGCGACCTCGACCGGGTGCGTGATGAAGTCCTCGCCCGAGCGGCGGCGCTGATCGACGTGGCGCTCGCAGGCGAACGCGAAGGCCTGTTCGACCGAACGGCGCTCGAGTGCCTCGGTGCCTTCGTCCGAGTGCTCTTCGACCACCGCGAAGAGGTCGCCAAGGAGTGCCCGCTCGTCCTCGTCCAGGCCCTTCGTGAACTCGTCGTCGGGCAGCGTCGCGCGGGCGCCGTTGCCGTCGGCGCCGACCCGCGTGTGCCCCGCGGGCTCAGGCTCGGCGTTCTCTACGCCGCTGCTTCGAGCGGGCTCGAGCTCGGTTTCGGCTGGCTCAGGTATCGGACGCACTCCTCATTGGCCTTTTCGATGAGGCGAAAGCTCATCGACGATGAGAGGTCGCCCCTGACCGAGGATACGGCCTCAGCGCGGATCGCAGGGCCACTCGGAGTGACCCGCACGACGCCGATCTCGGCGAGTACGCGAAGAGCAAGGCCACACGCTTCGGGGGAGCGGCCGGCCCCGCCTGAACCGCACAGGGCGGTGCGAAGGGCCCCGGATTCGAGCGGCTCGTCGGCATCGTGGAGCGCGCGGTAGACGTCCGCGAGCGCGTTGCGGTCCGGGAGCGCGCCCGCGACAGTCCTGAGCGAGAGCTCGCGATTGGCGGCGAGCACGTGGAGGTAGCCGTCGCCGGTGATCGCGAGTTCGGCGAGGCCCGGATGCGGAGCGGGGTCGGCAATGACCACATGCTCGAAGTCGCTTGGTAGCTCTGGCAATAAAGAGAGGGCGGTCCAGTCGGCGAGGACAACATTCACGTCCCCGTCATTCGCGTTCGCGTCTGCCGCAGCGAGGGAGCCACGCGCTGCGACGAGAACGCCGCGGGTGCCTCCGTAGCGCCCAGGATGAACGGCGTTCTCGATGATGCCGCGTCGCCAGATCGCATCCGCACACAGAACGAGGACGCGCTCGCCACTCGACACGAGCTCCCCGACGACCGCGAGCCCCGAGGCCGCGCGGCGATCCACCACATCGCGCCTATTCCCCGCGGCTCCCTCGCGCCCTTCCTCCTGGGCGAAACGTCCAACACTGATCCCTATAGGGGGTAACGCTGGACGTTTTGCATCGGTGGACCCGAGTAGCGCGGGCGGGCCTTCGAGCGCGGCGGCGAGGCGCTGCGCCCACTCGGCGTCGCTGGCGCGCCATGCATCGGATTCGGGAGCCAGCGGGAGCTCGTACAGCGTGCCGAGCACGGCTCGCGGCTCGGTGGCACCGTTCCACTCGTTCAGCTCGAGGCGGACGCTCGCGTCCGCCGGTCCCAGCGCTGCACGCTTCGCCAGGGTCCCGCCGACTCCGAAGGCGACTCCGCGGACCTGTGCCCGGCCCGCCGCGAAGGGTGAAACGGGCGTGGCGCTCCTCCTCCCCCATCGGCCGGACGTCGTCAACGCGCGCGCCCGGCACGACCAGCCGCACCTCGGGGTTGCCCATGCCGAACGGGCCTATGCGCGCCATCTGCGTCGCGAGCTCGTGGCCGAGCGCCTCCGTGCCGACGACGGCATCGATCTCCTCGACTCGCTCGGCCGGCTCTAAGGACAGGATCTGCGCGCAGTGGGCGATGAGCTGCTCGCGGAACGCTTCGAGGTTCTCGGCTTCGATCTCCAGGCCGGCCGCGGCGCGGTGCCCGCCGAAGCGCGCGAGTTTGTCGGAGCACGCGCGAAGCGCGCCAAGGAGGTCGAACCCCGGGACGCTGCGGCCGGAGCCCTTGCCGCGCCCGTCGGCGTCGAGGGCGATCAGGATCGCCGGGCGCAGGTGGCGCTCGGCCATCCGGGAGGCGCAGATACCGACGACGCCTGGGTGCCAGCCCTCGCCCCACAGGACGATCGCGGCACCCGGCTCGCGCTCCGCCTCGAGCTCAGCGAGGAGGCGGTTTGCGTCGGCCAGGACCTCGCGCTCGGTCTCGCGCCGGTCGTGGTTTGCGCGGTCAAGCTCGACTGCGATCTCCCCCGCCCGATCGGGATCGTCGCCCAGGAAAAGTTCCACTGCGGCGTCAGCGCGGTAGAGGCGACCGGCAGCGTTGATCCGCGGGGAGAGGCGGAAGCCGATGTCCGTCTCGTTAACACGCTCGGGCGCGACCTTCGAGACCTGCATGAGCGCGCGCAGGCCGAGGCGCGGCGAGCGGCGCATCTGATCGAGCCCACGGCGAACGAGCGAACGGTTCTCGCCGAGGAGCGGCACCATGTCGGCGACGGTGGCCAGCGCGACCAGGTCGAGATCGCGCTCGGCGCGCTCGACACCCAGAAGGGCGCCCGCAACCTTGTGGGCGACGCCCGCCGCGCAGAGATCGGGGCACGGGTATCCGCAGACGACCGGATGGACGATCGGGCAATCGGGGAGCTCCGCGCCGGGTTGGTGGTGGTCGGTGACGACGACCTCGATCCCGAGCGACCTGGCGTACGCAACCTCTTCTACTGATGTGATCCCGCAGTCGGCGGTGATCAGGAGGCCGGTGCCGCGCTCGGCCAGCCGGTCGATCGTCTCGCGGCTGAGGCCGTAGCCGTCCTCGACGCGCCCGGGGATGAGCCAGTCGCATTCGGCTCCGGCCTCGCGCAGAGCGCGGACGAGGATCGCGGTCGAGGTGGTGCCATCGACGTCGTAGTCGCCGTGGACCGTGACCGGCTTCTCCGCGGCGATCGCACTCCGGATCGCCGCGACGGCAGCGTCCATCCCGGCGAACTCGGACGGATCGTGGCGCTCGTCGGCGGCGAGGAACTCGCGAGCGCCCTCGACCGTGCGGTAACCGCGGCGCACCAGTGCGACGGCGACGGCCTCAGGAACCTCGAGCGCACGGGCAATCTCGGCCGCCTCGTCGTACGAGTACGGCGCAAGGCGAAAGCTCTTTTGGCCCTGGGCCCAGCCGGAAGGGTTCACCGACTCAGGCTAGGCGCGGAAGGGGACGGAATCGCCCCCGTGCCTAGGCCCTGCGACCGGTCGGCGCCTCGTACGGGTCGAAATCCGGCTCGTGGCGAGTGCCGATCAGCCACATGATTCCCAAGCCGATCAGGGTGCCAGGCACCGCGTAGAACACGGTCGCGATGTCCGTCTCCCCCACGCTCTCGCCGAGAGCTATCTGCGCGATCGCGCCGGTGATCATCGCTCCGGCCACCGCGCCCAGAAGCGCGCCGACGATGCCACCCCAGAAGCGGTCGGGGAAGAACACGGTGAAGTGCCAGAGTCCGACGCCGACCGTGAACCAGACGAGGACTGCCATCAGCGGTTCCTCCCGTGCTTTCTGCGCTTCTGGCGCTGGCGGCGGCGCTCCTTCTGAGCTGCCTCGCGATGCGCGACCGCCGGATCGGCCTTGTCGCCCTCTGCCCCGGCGCCGTCGGTCTCGGCGGCGCCGGGCGGGCCGGTAACAGGCTCGGACGGCTCGGTGCCGTCGCTCGGGAGCGGGCCTGTCTCGGGCGCGCCCGTTGGGGGCGCCGCGTCGGGGGCATCGGCGGGCACCTCGGTCGCGATGGGAGGCCCGCCGCCGATCAGTTTCTGCTCGGGCCCCTCGCCCAGCTCGCCATGACCCTCCACGCGGGCGACGGTGTTGTCCTCGGGGAAGACCGGCACGTAGCCCATCGTCTCCTGGATCTGGTGGCGGCGGGCGCGATACGTGGGCTCGCGCTCCTTCCACTCAGTCAGGACGGGCGCGGCGATGAAGATCGACGAGTACGTACCGGAGGCGATCCCGACCATCATCGCGAAGGCGAAGCCGCGCAGGGTCTCGTCGCCGAAGACGAGGATCATGCCGACCAGGAAGACGGTCGAGAGGCCGGTGATGAGCGAACGCGTGAGGACCTCGGCCATCGAGCGGTTCACGATCTGGGAGAAGGCGGCGCGCGGCATGCGCGGCACGTTCTCGCGGATCCTGTCGAACACGATGATCGTGTCGTACATCGAATAACCCAAGATGGTGAGGAAGGCAGCCACGGTCGCGCTCGTCACCTCCAGCCCCGTCAGCGCGTAGATGCCCCCGGTGATGAGGATGTCGTGGAAGAGGGCGATGAGAACCGGCACCGCGTACTTCGCCTCGAACCTGATCGCGACATAGACCGAGATCACGAGCAGCGACATGATCAGCGCCTTGACCGCGTTCTCGGCGACCTGCTGGCCGAACGTCGGCCCGACGGATTCGTTCTGGAAGCCCTGGTCGTCGCCCTCGAGCCCGAAGGCGTCGCTCAGCGCCCCTTGGACCGCCGGTCGCCTGATCGGGTGGGATCTTGGCCTGCATCTGGATCACGTTGGCGCCGAAGTCCTCGTTTTCGACGGACTGGATCTCGGCCGAGTCGATGCCGTCGATCCCGGCGTCGTTCAGCGCGGTCCGGACGTCCTCGGCGCTCGCGTCCTCGGCAAGCGCGGCGGTGATCCGCGTGCCCGATTCGAAGTCGATGCCCAGGTTGAGCTGCTGGGTCGAGAAGGCGACTGCGCCGATCATCAGGATCACGCCCGAGGCAGAGAAGAAGTACTTCGACCTACCGGTGAAGTCGAACTTCCAGTCCTTCTGGTCCTCGCCGGCGCCGAGGAAGCGCGCGGAGCGCAGCATCGGTGAGCGGCCCATGACCGCGAGGAACGCCTGTGTGAAGAGGACGGCGGTGAAGAGCGAGACGATGGTGCCGATACCCAGCGTGAACGCGAACCCCTTGACGCCCGCGCTCGCGAGGACGAACAGGATGAACGCCGTGAGCAGGGTGATGACGTTCGCGTCGACGATCGTTGCGATTCCCTTGCGATAGCCCTGCGCGATCGCCGACAGGGTCGAGCGCCCCAGGTGCAGCTCCTCCTTTATTCGCTCGAAGATGACGATGTTCGAGTCGGCCGCGACTCCGATCGTGAGGATCAGACCGGCGATGCCTGGCAGCGTCAGCGTGATCGGGATGATCTTGATCATCGCCAGGTAGAAGAGGGCGTAGACGGCGAGTCCGAGGAGGGCGACGAAGCCGAGGAAGCGGTAGTACGCGAGTAGGAAGACGACGACCAGCGCGAGGCCGAAGAGCGCGGCCTTGATCGCGCCGTCGAGCGCGTCCTGCCCAAGCGTCGCCGAGACGGTCGATTGGTTGATCAGCGCGAGCTCGACCGGCAGGGCTCCGATGCGCAGGAACTCCGCGAGGTCCTGGGCTTCCGTGATCGTGAAGTCGCCCGAGATCTGAGCGCCCGTGTCGCCCGAGATCCCCGTGGGGTTCTCCTTGAAGTTGATGATCGGGCGCGAGACGATCTCGCCGTCGAGGACAACGGCGAACGAGTCTGAGATGCCCGCCGCCTGCTCAGCGTCGATGGTTTGGCCCTGGATGCCCGCCTTCTCGAGGCCGCGCTGGGCGATGCGCTGGGTCACCTCTGCGAACGACTCCTGTCCCTTATCGGTGAAGTCGAAGGTGACGTTCGGGACGTTCGAGACGGGATCGAAGTTCTGCTCCGGGTTGCGGATGTCGTCGCCCGTCAGCTCTGGGCGGTCTTTGAGGAGGAACCAGCCGCGGATCCCCGTCTCGGACTCGTCGGCATCCGTGGCGGGATCGTCTGGCGGCGCCTCCTCGCGGAGCACCACGTAACCCTGCGGCACCTCCTCTACGACTGAGCCCTCGGGCTGCTCGCCGTCGAACTTGAGGTAGAGGTCCTCCTCCTTCGAGACGGGGCCGGCCAGGAGCTCGAGCGAGTTCTCGTCGAACAGGTAGTAGAGGCCGTCGTGGGTGCAGAGTGCCTCGCCGTCCTTCTCGAAGCACTCGGGCTTCTCCTTCTGCGATGCGATCACCGCGTCATAGAGGCGGTTGAAGGGGCGCTCGACCGCGTCCGTGATGTCCGGATCCGGCGGGACCACGTTCGGCTCGAAGTCATAGAACGAGAGCTGCGAGGTCTGCCCCACCTGATCGATCGCGTCCTGTGCGTTCTGAACCTCAGGCAGGCTGACTGAGATCTGCCTCTCGCCGATCCGGGAGATCTCGGGCTCCGAGACGCCCAGCGCGTCAACGCGCTCGCGGATGAGGTCGACGGAGCGGTCGACGTCCTCGACGTTGATCGTGGTGTTCGCGCCCGTTGCCCGGGCCTCGTACACGAGCTCGGTGCCGCCCGCAAGGTCGATGCCCTGGCGTGTCGGCTTGGACGTGATGGCGTAGACCGACGCGATGATGAGCACGAGAACGAGGCCGAGGACGATGTAGCTGCGGCGACGCGAACCCATCGTCAGACGACCCCTGCAGGGCTAGTTGTGCCCGGACCCATGCGTAAGAACCTACTCAGGGGTCAGGACCAGCAGGAGCCCGCCGTCGTCGTCATAGGCGGGGAAGACGTCGGCCACGGCCTCGGCGGGAAGGTCGCCCTCTGCGTTCACCTGCACGCGCCGCCCGAGCGAGCGCACGCCCCACTCCAGCGTGGTGCCGATCGGGTCGGTTTCGCCGTTCTCGGTCGGAGGCGCCTCGGGGACGTCGTCGCCGCCCTTCCACTCCAGCCCGAGCACGTCGCGAACCGGCCGGCCGATGACGTCCTCGTCCTTCAAACCGGTGAGCTCGAAGCCGCCGCGACCGACGTCGAGCACCCTGCCGTCCTTGTCGCACGTGAAGAAGGCCGCGTCCGGCGCCGGGTAGTAGTCGTCGAGAAGCTCGAAGATGAACCCCGCCCCACACTTCGCACAGCTCTTCGGCCGGTCGGAGAAACCGGCAGTCCGCGAGTTTGAAAGCTCCCGATTTCCACAGTTGGGACAGATGAAGAACGGCACGCCGGAAGCGTAGCGAGAGAAGGAGCCCCGTCCACCGCTCGTCCAGGCGCCTTAACGGCGCGTTCATCGAGACGAATTGACGCCTAGCCGGCGTCTACGAGCTCGGCTTCGAACCTGTCCACGTGGCCCCCGGCGCCTTCCACGATCTCACGGACGTTCTCGATCGCCTCTTCTTCGGATGCAGCTTCAACATTGAAGAGAAAGAGCTGGGTGACGCTCGGAAAGGGCTGGCCCGGCGGCAGTGCTTCGCCCGACCAACCACCGGATGGGAACTCGAGACTGATGCGTGCGCGCGTGGCGCCGTCGATGGTCCCCCGGCACGACACCCGGTACATCGCCTCGCTCATCTCAGCCACCCTATCGGTGGAGACGCCCAGCTTGCCGGGCCTAGAACAACGTTGCGGCGCCTTCGGGCACCGCGAGACCCATGTGCTCGTAGCCGCGCTCGGTCAGGACCCGGCCGCGGGGGGTGCGCTTGATCAGGCCCTGCTGGATGAGGTAAGGCTCGTAAACGCCTTCGATCGTGTCGGGCTCCTCGTCGATCGCGTCGGCGAGGGTCGTGAGGCCGACGGGGCCGCCTGTGAACTTGACCGCGATCGTCTCCAGGATCGTGCGGTCGTGGCGGTCGAGGCCCATCTTGTCGACGTCGAGGAGGCTCAGCGCCTCCGTGGCGATCTCCTCGGTGACGACACCGGTGCCGCGCACCTCGGCGAAATCGCGGACGCGGCGGAGCAGGCGGTTGGCGACGCGAGGCGTGCCGCGGGAGCGCGAGGCGATCGCGATCTCGCCCCCGTCCTCGATCTCGACGTCCAGGATGCCGGCCGACCGGCGGACGATCACTGCGAGGTCGTCCGCCTCGTAGTGCTCGAGCCGGAACGACACGCCAAAGCGGTCGTGAAGCGGCTTGGAGAGGAGCCCGGCGCGGGTCGTCGCGCCAACGAGCGTGAACGGCGGCAGGTCGAGCGTGACGGTGCGCGCGCCGGCCCCCTGGCCGAGCACCACCGGCAGGCGGCGGTCCTCCATCGCGGGATAGAGCGTCTCCTCGATAGCCGGATTGAGGCGGTGGATCTCGTCGATGAAGAAGACAGCGCCCGGCTCGAGCGAGGTGAGGAAGGCAGCGACGTCGGCCTTACGCTCGAGCGCCGGCGCTGCGGTGTGGACGAGCCCTGCGCCCAGCTCGGCGGCGATGATGTGCGCGAGCGAGGTCTTGCCCAGGCCGGGCGGCCCCGAAAGGAGAACGTGGTCGAGCGGCTCGCCGCGCCGGCGCGCCGCCTCGATGAAGACTTCCAGCTGGCTCGTTACCGCTTCCTGCGCGACGAAGTCGGCGAGGCGCGGCGGGCGGAGCGAGCGGTCGAGCTCCTCGTCCCCCTCGGCCAGGCGTGCCTCGGCCATGGGTTCCTCGGGGTCGACGCGGCGCACCCGCATCTCGGCCGCGGCTTCGATCGAGGGGTCCGGGACGATGCCCGGGCTGCGCTCGGGATCCATCATCCGTTCCTGCTCTCGGTGGCGTCGCCTGCGCGGCGGAGCGCGATCGAGATCAGTTCCTCGGGCTCTTCGCCCTCAGCGCCGTCGAGGAGGCGCTCGGCCTCCATCAACGTGTAGCCGAGGCCGACGAGGCCCTCGCGTGCGAGGAGGCGCGGCTCGTCCGAGCCGGCGACCGGCGTCGCAGCGGGCGCGCTCTCGAGCTCGCCGGCGACCTTCTCGCGAAGCTCGACGATCACCCGCTCGGCCGTCCGCTTGCCGACGCCTGGGACTGCCTGAAAGCGCTTGGCGTCCCCTAGCGCGATCGCCTTCAAGAGTTCGCGCGGCGAGCCGCCGGAGAGGATCGCCATCGCGACCTTGGGGCCGACGCCGGAGACGGAGTTGAGGTAGAGGAAGAGGTCGCGCTCCTCCTCGGTCGCGAAGCCGAGTAGCTGCATGGCGTCGTCGCGGACGACAAGGTGGGCGTGAAGCGACGCTTCCTTGCCGACAGCGGGAACGGACTTGAGGGTCTCGGCCGACACGCTGAGGCGGTAGCCGACGCCGCCCGTGTCGATCACCACGTGGTCGGCCCGGCGCAACAGCACCTCTCCCCGCACCGATGCGATCACGCGAGCGCCTTCATGCGGTTGTCGGCCTTCTGCGCAGCTTGGTGGCGGGCGAGATGCCCCGCGTGGCAGATCGCGACGGCGAGCGCGTCAGCGGCATGGTCCGAAGACGGAGGAGCGGGTAGGCCCAGGAGCGTGCCAACCATCTGCTGGACCTGCGCCTTGGCAGCCCCGCCAGAGCCACATACGGCCATCTTCACGGCCTGAGGCGTGTAGTCGAAGCAAGCGAGTCCTCGCTCGGCGGCGGCGAGCATCGCCACGCCGCGCGCCTGGCCGACCGCCACGGCCGACTTCACGTTCTTTCCGAAGTAGAGGTCCTCGAGGCCGACGGACACGGGCTCGTGCCAGTCCATGAGCTCCGCGATAGCCGCGTGGATCCGGCCCAGGCGCGTCTCGGGAGGCAGATCGGACGGCGTTTCGATCACGCCGCCATCAACTGCGTTCATGCTGGTTCCGGCCACCCTCACGATGCCGAAGCCCGTGTTAGCCAGACCGGGATCTATGCCCATCACTACCACCATGGGTACTGATTCTGGACCGAGGGGCGGATGCCTCCCCATTGGCGCCTGTTCGTGCCTGGAAATCGCAACGCTTTACGCTGCGGCTTCCGCCTCTTCCATCAGTTCGGCTGAGATGTCGAAGTTCGAGTGGACCTCGTCGACGTCGTCGTGGTCGTCGAGCATGTCGATCAGACGGATCAGGCGCCGTGCCTCTGCGGCGTCGGTCACCGCGACCACGTTCTGGGGTTCCATCGCAAGCTCGGCGGACTCGATCTCGACGCCTGAGGAGGTCAGCGCCTCGCGCACCGCTGTCAGGCTCTGCGGCTCGCAGGTGACCTTGAGGGTGTCGTCGTCCTCGACCACGTCTTCCGCGCCGGCATCGATCGCGCCGATCACGTCGTCTTCTCCATAGCGGCTGCCGTCCAGGAACACGACGCCCTTCTTCTCGAACTGCCAGGCGACCGACCCGGGCTCGCCCAGGTTGCCGCCGTGTCGGTCAAAGGCGTTCCTGATCTCGGATCCGGTGCGGTTGCGGTTGTCTGTCAGCGCTTCCACCAGAGAGCGCGGTCCCTGCCGGGCCGTAGCCCTCGTAGAGGACGCGCTCGATCGCGCCGGCCTCACCCTCACCCGTGCCCTTGTCGATCGCGCGCTGGATGTTGTCCTTGGGCATCGAGTAGCTCCTGGCCTTCTCGACGGCCGCGGCCAGGGTGTGGTTGCCCGCCGGGTCTCCGCCGCCCTCGCGCGCCGCGACCGTGATCGCGCGGGCGAGCTTCGTGAAGAGCTTGCCGCGCTTCGCGTCGGTCGCGGCTTTCTTGTGCTTTATCGACGCCCACTTGGAATGACCGGCCATGCGTCGATTCTACGAATGCGAAAACCGCGCAACTTCTCGCACTAGCGAGTGTTCAGGACTCTTGAAGAGCAGGGATTGGATCGGGGATGCCAAAGGCGATCGCGGTGGGCGTGGGGGCCCACCGCGAATCGCTGTCTCATGCCGGAGCTAGGGAAGGACCTGGGTCTGGGGGTTGAACGTCGTGCCCAGCGACTTTGCCTTGGCCTGGCCGAAGCCCTTGGCCTTGAAGAGGCCGACGCCGTAGCCGGAGGTGAACTCGTTCGTGAAGATCTTTCCGCGGAACCAGTATCCGGACCAGATGTCGGGATTGACGCCGTCGGTCTGTTGCAGGAAGAAGCCCTTCTCCTCCGGGGCGGCGGGATCCGAGAAATCCACGATCGAGAGGCCGCCCGAGTAGTAGGGCGACACGGCCACGTAGCGATCCCGGTCCTTCATCGGCAGGATCGAAAAGTCGTGGGTCGTGCAGCGGAAGCGCGCAGCCTCCTCGGGGCTGTCCACCGGCGGCACGCGCGGGAGCGAATAGCTGCCCTCGAGGGTGGGGCTCTCCGGATCGGTGATGTCGTAGAACCACATCGCGCCGACCGGGCTGGCCGAACTGGTGGAGCAGCCGGCGCCACCCGCCGCGCCCAGATGCTCGTCGCCGATTACCGCCATCTTGCCGTCCCACGTGAACTGGGCCGAGTGGTCGAGCTCGATGAGCGGGTTCTGGACGGCGGAGAGAAACTCAGGTGACGACGGATCGGAGATGTCGGCGATCACGAAGGCGCCCAGGCACGCGAACGCCGCGAGGTCCTTGGCCGGCAAGACGCCCGAGTCATGGCAGCCGACCGTGTCGGGCGTCACCGCGAGGTCCGGGATGATGTCGACGACGCCCTCCTTCCGCGCCTTCGACGGGTCACCGGCCGGGAACGAGACGATGGAGATCTCACCCTCTGGATGAATGGCCTTGGTGCAGGTGTCCGCATCGCCCAGTGGGTAGGACTGGACGTAGATGTAGCTTCGCTTGCCGCCCGGCACCAGTGTCTGCGTGTGCGAGCCGCACTCGGTCTCGATGAAGCCAGCCTGGGTCGGCTTGCGGGGATTCGAGATGTCGACGATCCGGAGGCCCTCCTTCCCGAGGGAGGAGTCGGAGACATCAGTTGGCGTGTTGTTGCAGGTAGCTGATTCGCGGCTGTTCGAGCTGGGTGAGTCGATCGAGACGAAGGCGTAGCCGCCCGAAACTGTTACGTCGCCCTGGGCGGCCGGGCAGCGGTGGAACGAGATCTGCTCGAGCGAGCGGGACGAACGCTCGAAAAGGCCAATGCCGTCGTAGCTCCCCGAAATCATGAGGCGGCCGCGGAACGCGAGGTCGGAACCCTCCGCGATCTGGCCCTTGCGTACAACCACGGGCTCCTGATCCAGCTTGCGGAATCCGGCCGATGCGACGTCCTCCCCCGGGCCGGCCTGTCGGTCGAGCGGCGCCGTGCCGTGCGACCCGGGAAGGGCAAGCGGCGTCTCGAAGACCGAGAGGAGATTTGCGCCGTACCCATAGTCGGCGACGCCGTAGGTGTCGTGATCGGCCGACGCCGGCGCGACGACGACCATGGCCAGCACAAATGCGATCAGCGCCGCGAACCCGACCCGGACAAACCCCATGTAGCCCACGATTACCGAGATCTCCTCGTCTTACACCTTGAAGACGCCGTCCTCCTGAAGAAGCTCCCCGTCGACCTCGATCCGCCCGCCCTTGCGCAGGTCGCAGACGAGATCGGTGTGGACGGCGCTCTCGTTCTTGCCGCCCGACTCGGGATAGGCAGCGCCAACGGCCATGTGGACGGTGCCGCCGATCTTCTCGTCCAACAGGACGTCGCGGGTGCCGCGGTCGATCCGGTAGTTCGTACCGATCCCGAGCTCGCCCAGGCGCCGGGCGCCCTCGTCAGTGTCGATGAGCTCGATGAGGAACTCTTCGCCGCGCTCGGCCGAGGCCTCGACGATCTTGCCGGCCTCGAAGCGGAAGCGGACGCCGGAGACCTCGCGCCCCGCGACCATCGCTGGAAGGTGGAATGAGACGACGCCTTCGACTGAGTCCTCGACGGGGCCCGTGAAGAACTCGCCGTCGGGCATGTTGCGGTCGCCGAAGCAGGGAATGAAGGTGCGGCCCTCGACGCCGAGGCGGATGTCCGTGCCCTCGCCGGTGATGTGGACCTCCGAGTGCCCCGTGACGTGTTCGGCGAGGCGCCGGGTATCGCGAGAGGCCTCCTCCCACGCCGCGAGCGGATCGTCCGCGTCGGCCAGGCAGGCGCCGTAGTAGAAGTCCTCGAACTCGGTGAGGCTCATCTCGGCGTCGGACGCGTACGCGTTCGTGGGGAAGAGCGTGTAGACCCAGTTGTGCTCGCCCTCGGCGGAGCGCTTCATCACGTGCTCGATGAGCTCGCGCGTGGCTGCCTGGCGCTTGGTCTGGCGGTCGGGCGGGACGGAAGAGAGGGCGCGCGTGTTCGCGTCCGCGCCAATGACGATGCGGCAGTCGGCTTCCTCGGCCGCCCACCTGGAGAGGGGCGAGATCCACTCGAGCTGCGCGTCGGAAGCGAGGCGGTAGAAGCTCTCGGGCTGTGTGTCGAAGGCCATGGCCAGGACGGGCTGACCGCCTGCCTTCAAGACCTCGTCGTAGACGGCGGTGATCAGCGGCTCCGCCGAGGTCGGGCCTTCGATCAGGCAAGTGTCGCCCTCGCCCACCTGGGTCGAGTAGCGAACGAGGATCTTCGCGAGGTTGAGGACGCGCGGGTCGTTCATTGATCTTCCGTGGCCGCAGGGTACGAGGCCGTCGCCTCCGACGCAATCGCCATCAGGAGTGCATGGAGCCTGGGGTCATCGGTCAGCTCGGGGTGGAACGCGCATGCCAGGACGGAGCCCTCGCGGATGACGACCGGGTGGCCGCCGACTTCGGCGAGGACCTCCACCCCGCCTCCGTGCTCCTCGACCCACGGCGCGCGGATGAAGACGGCGCGAAGGGGCTCGGGGCCTATGCCTGCGATCTCGAGGTCGGCCTCGAAGCTCGCCAGCTGGCGGCCGAACGCGTTCCGGCGACAGCTTGCGTCAATCAGGCCCAGGTGCTCACGCCCGCACAGGATCATTCCCGCGCAGGTGCCGAGGATCGGCCGTCCTGCGGCGTGGTGAGCTCGAATGGGAGCGGCCAGGCCGTCGCGTTCGATCGCCTTGGCGATCGTCGTCGATTCCCCGCCGGGAATCACGAGGGCGTCGAGGTCAGCAAGTTGCTCGGCGGTCCTGACCTCGCGGGCGTCGGCGCCGAGCTCGGTGAGCATCCGTGCGTGCGCGGCGAAGTCGCCCTGGCTCGCGAGGACTCCAATGCGCAGTCGCTTGGCCTCGCCTTGAGGCGGCACCAGCGGCCCGTCAGCCATGGTCAGACCCCGCGGTGCTGAAGCAGCTCGCCCTGCGCGGCGAGCTCCGCGATGTCGTCGCCGCGCATCGGCTCGCCGAGGTCCATGGACGCGGCGGCAACGCGCGCTGGGTCCTTGGCGTGGGTGGTCGCTTCGACGATCGCGCGCGCGCGGCGCTCGGGATCGGACGACTTGAAGATGCCGGAGCCGACGAAGTTGCCCTCGGCGCCGAGCTGCATCGTGAGCGAGGCGTCGGCGGGGGTTGCGATGCCGCCGGCGCAGAAGAGCGGGACGGGAAGCCAGCCGGCCTCGGCGACCTCGGCGACAAGGTCGAGCGGCGCCTGGAGCTCCTTGGCAGCGGAGGGAAGCTCGGAAGAGTCGAGTGACTGAAGGTGGCGGATGCCGCCGGTGATGCCGCGCAGGTGGCGCACGGCCTCGACGATGTTGCCGGTACCCGCCTCGCCCTTGGAGCGGATCATGGCCGCGCCCTCGGCAATGCGCCGCAGCGCCTCACCCAGGTTGGTGGCGCCGCAGACGAACGGGATCTCGAAGGCCTGCTTCTCGATGTGGTTGGCCTCGTCGGCGGGCGTCAGGACCTCGGACTCGTCGATGTAGTCGACCTCGAGCGCCTCGAGCACCTGAGCCTCGGCGAAGTGGCCAATGCGCGCCTTGGCCATGACGGGGATGGTCACGGCGGCCTGGATGGCCTTGATCATCGCGGGATCGGACATGCGCGCGACGCCTCCGTCGCGGCGGATGTCGGCCGGGACGCGCTCGAGCGCCATGACCGCAACGGCGCCTGCGTCCTCGGCGACGCGGGCCTCATCGGGCGTTACGACATCCATGATCACGCCGCCCTTGAGCATCTCGGCAAGGCCGCGTTTGACCCGGAATGTGGCGCGTTCAGCCATCGGCGCTGAGGATACGGAAGAAGCCGCCAAGCGATGGGCTAACACTTCACGATTGCTTTGTCCGCGCCGCCCCGCTGCACTCCGGGGGGCGAACGTCCGTGAGTACGTCCTATAGGACGTAGTGACGGACGAAGGCCTACATGCTCTGGCGAGCGAGCAACACAACCGGATCTCTCGTGCCCAGCTCGAAGGAGCCGGACTGAGTCGCACCGCGATTGAGCATCGAGTCGAGGTTGGTCGTCTTGTCCGCGTGATCGAGGGCGTGTTCGCATTTCCTCCGTTGATCAACGACGACCACGGGACGTGGATCGCGGCCACGCTCGCTTCCCCCGAGAGCTATCTCAACCGCCTGAGTGCAGCTTGCGCCTGGGGCGCTCTAGAACGCCGGCCCCCGTACGAGACGGTTGTTCGTCCCGGCAGCGGCGGTCCGCGCGTCTTCGACGGGGTCGTCGTCTACCGGAGCACAACTCTGGATGGCGAGACAACGGAGCTCGACGGCATTCCGATCACGTCGATGCCTCGCACCCTCTTGGATCTCGCCTGCTTCGCAAGCAACAAGGGACTGGCTCGCGCAATTCGCGAGTCGATCCGACTTGAGCGAACCACGATGCGAGAGCTCGGGAACTACCTTGGCCGGTGCCAGCACAGGAGAGGATGCCTGCGACTGGCGGGGGGCCTCGCCCGATACCGGGATCTCCCAATCGAGAGGGCGCGTAGCGGCGCCGAGATTCGTGCCCTGGAGGTTCTACGCGACGCTGCTCGGCCCATGCCGATTCTGAACGTGAAAGTCGCAGGAGAAGAAGCAGATCTGGTGTGGCGCCGCGAGAAGCTCATCATCGAGATCGACGGGGGCCCGTACCACCAGGACGTTGGCGAAGACGCTCGGAAGGAAGCCGCATGGCACGGCGCCGGCTGGCGAGTCGAACGCATCCCCAGCGACGACGTCTACGACAGCCCGGCCGCGCTCCTCTCCCTCTCGCCATCTCAACGTCCGTGAGTACGTCCTATGGGACGTAGTGACGGACGTTTGCCCGGCTCGCTAGCGCGAGCTGCGCTTCGAGGTCGACGAGGGGTGAGCGTGCGGCTTCCGGCCTTCCTCGGTCTCGCCCGGCCGTGGCTACTTCAGCTTGAAGGCGCGGATGCGGTCCTTGTAGGCGCCCTTGTCACGGGAGTAGACCCCGTAGGCGAGCGCCTGGACCAGCGCCAGGAGCGACGTGTTCGACTGGATGAAGGACGGGCTGTTCGATGAGAAGTAGAGGGTGAGGTCCGAGTGCTCGCCGACCTCGCTCAGCGTCGCGTCCGTGATGGCCAGCGTGGTCGCCTGACGATGCTTGGCGAGCTTCATCGCGCGAACGACGATCGGATGGGCCCGGCCGGCGCTGAACGCGATGACCAGGGCGCCCTCCTCCAGGCGGCTGAGGCGCGTGATCGAGTCCTGGCGGGGGCTTGCAACGACCTCGGCGCGGATGTCAAGAAGGGCAAGCAGATGGCGCAGGTAGCTCGCGAAGAAGGCGAGCTGGTCCATGCCGACGATCATCACGCGGTTCGCGCCCGCAAGAGCTTCGACGCACGCCTCGATCTGGTCGGCGCTGAGATTGCGGACCGTGTCCTCGAGGTCGCCGTGGTCGGCGGCGAGTGAAGCCTCGAACTCTGAGTGGTCGAAGTCGAAGAGCGAGCTCTTTTCCTTGGTGCCGTTCTCACTCGGACGGGTCCGGTACTCCTCGATCGCTGCCTGCTGAAGCTCGGGATAGCCCTCGAAGCCGAGTGCCTGGGAGAAGCGGACGACGGTCGAGGACGAGGTGGAGGCGCGGCGGGCGAGCTCCTCAGCCGTCTGGAAGGCGGCCTCGTCGAGATGGTCGACTATGTAGCGGGCCACGTCCTTCTGCGAGCGGGAAAACTCTTCGAAGCGCTCGGTGATGAACGCGGAAAGTGTCTTTGCTTCCTTCTTGGACTTGGTCCGTGTCGCCGACCCGTTGCCGCGTGAAGCTGCACGGGACGTCGAGGAAGCCGGGCGGGTCTTCGTCGCAGTCTTGCTCACGGCGGCTTGATTCGCCCCGCCTCACGCTTTCCCTTCACGCGTGCAGGAAATTTGCGCAGGCGACGTCGCCGAGGTGATCTGTGGTTGGATCGTGCGCGTGGGTCTCGAGGGAGCGCTGCGCCTGACCAACCGCAACATGATCGCCTTCGATCTGGCGCTCGGCTCGGGCGCACTGCTTGCGCCGAAGGCGACCCTTGCCGCGCTCGGCCACGACGCCCCCTCCGAGGACGCCGAGCACCTCTTCCGGCGCTGCGGGCCGATCTGGCTCACCTTCGCCGCCGCGCATCTGGTCGCCGACCGCCGCGGCGAGAGCCGTGACTGGTGGGCGCTCGCGTGGCTGCGCGCCACCGAGTTGGCAACTGATGTCGTGTGGGCGCGCTCGCCCGCGGTCAGCCGGCCTGGCGCCGCCGAAGGGCTAAAGCTCGCCGGTGTGGCGAACGGCGCGATGGCCCTGGGCTTCGCCTGGCTCGCTTCGCGGAGCCGTTAGCCGTCCGCCGGCGGCTGGGCCTGGCGTTCGAGCTCGTCCTCGTCGACGAGCCTGTCAGGCTCCTGGCAATGCAGCACTTCGACGGACTCCCCGACTCCAGGACAAGCCTCCGCGGCCTGAATGCCGAAGGCGACGAGGTTTGGCTCGTCCGCTCGATCTCCCAGAAGCTCTACCGGTGCCCCGGCTGCGGGCGCGCCGTCGAGATCGGCATGGAGCACGTAATCGTCCAGACCATTGCGCGGCTTGGCGGCACGGAGCATCAGCACTGGCATCGCAGCTGCGTCGAGGATGGGCCGATGCTCGAGTTGCGGCAACTCCGCAAGGTGAGCGCGTTCGAATCGAGGCCCGGCAAGCTCCAGGAGCGCGGGCGCTCGAAGGCCGGGCGGCGCCGGCGCGACATGCGCCGGTAGTGCGCCGGCAGCCGCCGGCCTAGCGCGCACATTTCGCAATTGACCGATGGCGCGCTGCGGCGCCTCGCGGCTAGCGTCGCGGCATGTTCCCCGCCCACCTCTGGCGTCCCGGGCCGCTTCGGTTCGCGATCCTCGTGGGCGGGCTGTGGTTGTTCGGGACGGGCGAGGCGATGATCGTCGCGGCGGATCTCGGTAACTCGCCGTGGACGGTCCTGGCTGAAGGCACGGCGGAGAACACGCCGCTCGAGATCGGCGGCGCGACTGTGGCGATCTCGTTTCTGGTGCTGTGCGCGTGGGTGCCGCTTCGGCAGACGCCGGGGCTGGGGACGGTGATGAACGCGATCGTGATCGGCATCGCGCTTGGCGTCATGGTGGAAGTGCTGCCAAGTGATCCGGCTGATGGGTGGCGGTGGGTGCTCTTGGCCGGCGGGATCGCGCTGGTCGCGGTCGGCGGTGGGATCTATCTGGGGGCGCGCCTTGGACCCGGTCCGCGCGATGGGTTGATGACCGGGTTGCACGCCCGTACGGGCAAGTCACTCCGGCTGGTGCGGACGGTGATCGAGGTGTCAGCGCTGGCGTGCGGGTTTGCGCTCGGCGGGACGGTCGGGATCGGCACGGTCGCGTTCGCGCTGCTCATCGGCCCGGGCGTACAGGCCGCGTTCTACCGGGCACAGCCGGCGATGCGGAATCTGCGCTGACGAAACTGCTACTGCGCCCAGTCGCCGGAGTCGGGGCAGTTGCCCTCGCCGGGCGGGGAGCAGGTGAAGGCGGTAAGGTCCGGACGGGCTGCTCGCGACTGCGTGACGGTCGTGCCACTGCTCCGATTCAGCGGTGACGGAGTAAGCGCTTGCCTGCGCGTCCACAGTCGGATGCGTCGTCGACAGAACGAACGTCGCTCACGTGAGACGTATCGGCGGGCCGCGCACACCCTTTAGCGGTGTGCGCTGTGTTGTTATGGCGGCGGACCCGAGCCGCCGCGGCTCAGTTCTTGCGCGGGATGGTCTCGAGAACGAAGACCTCGGTGGCAACGCTGTCCTTGATCTTCTTTGAGAATCGCGCTGTGATCTTGCGATGCATCGCTCTTGCCACAACGTCGGCGGTCTCTCGCTCGAAAGACGCCATAGTGCGCCTGGGTCCGTCGTCTTCAGTTCTGTTGGCGATTCCCTCTTTGAGTTCAGCCGCTGAAGCCTCTGGAAAGGACCATCGAACCACGCCAACGTCGAGCTCCACGGATCCGTCGGTTGGTGCTGTGTCGGCGTAGCGATTCCAGACCGAGTTGAGCGACGCGCACAGCGATTTGGACAGGTCGTCCTGCTCTGGCGCCTCAATCGGGTCAGGCATGTGGGCCTCCACTATCTCGTTCCCTCGTGGGTGGCACTCGGCGGGCAGAGGAAACGAAGAGATCCCAGCGGGCAGACCAATCGTACCCCTTGCCACAAACGTGAGCGACAGTCCTAGGCGCTGACCTCCGCGGAAGTCGCAATGTCCGGGAGCGCACCCCGCTTCGCCTCACCGGGATCGACGTCGTTTCCGGAGGTCGGGCCGGCGTTCAGAAGCTGATGTTCCAGCCCCAATCGACGTCGAACTCGTATTGGTCATGGTCCGTTTCGTACGAGTCGTCGCCGTTGAATTGGGTCATCCCGGACTCATAGAAGGGGTAGTCGTAGGTTCGCATGAGGTCGGGGTACTGGAGCGGTGTCCAGTTCTCGGTGTGGGTGCCCGTACCCGGGCAGCTGACGGTGACGTCGAAGGAGCCCTCGAACACGCGGAGAGTGACCGAGTAGTAGCTCTGGGCGGGGTCGTCGGTGTCCTCAAAGATCGTCAGCTCGGCCTGGCCGGTGACGGGTCCGGAGCCGGCGAAGGTGCATCCCTCTTCGTTCGTGCCGTCGACGACCACGCCGAAGCTGGCGTCGCCCTTGTAGCCGTCCTCGAAGTACTCCTCCATCGTGAAGGTGGCGTTCCATGACTCCTCGACGCCGACGACGTCGCTGTCGCCCCCGACCACGGTCGCGGTGCCGGCCGCGGTGCCGCTGAGCGTGCCGCCGCCGCCCGACTTGCAGGAGCGCTTTTTCTCGGCGCTGCAGATGTCAGGGTCGTCAGCGGTGTTCGCCTCGGTGCCCGGCGCGCCGCCGTGGCAGAGGTCGCGGCCGCTCGATCCCGTGCAGGTGTCGGTGTCCTCGTCGCCGTAGAGCGAGTCGTTGCCTGGGCCGCCATCGATGGTGTCGTTCTCCGTGCCGCCGCGAAGCTCGTCGTTGCCCTTACCGCCGAGCAGCGCGTCTGCGCCTCCACCTCCGCGTCCAACGTCGGCGAACTTGCCGCCGGTGAGGGTGTCCGCGTCGCCGCCTCCGTCGAGGACGTTGTCCTGCGCCTTGGCGAAGAGCTCATCGGCTCCATCCTCGCCATTTGCGACCGCGCCGATGGACTCGGCATACACGCGGTCGGCGTCCGCTCCGCCGTTGGCGACGTCGTTCGCGCCCTTGCCGGTGCGGACCTGGTCGGCGCCGGGCCCGCCCGTCACTTCGTCTGCGTCGTCTCCGCCGTCAACCTTGTCGACGCCGAAGCCTCCGGTGACGTTGACGTCGTCGCCGTCCGCGCCGAGAACCCGGTCATCGCCGCCTGCGCCGTCCATGACGTCCGGATAAGGAGTTCCCTTGAGAAGGTCGTTGCCCTCGCCGCCGTCGAAGTGGACGCCCCGCTCGGCCCCCGAGAGCGTGTCGGCATCTCCCTCGCCGAAGAGGCGGGCGCCTTTCGCGAGCGCCGTGAGTTGGTCGTTGTCGGCACCGCCGTAGAGCTCGTCGTCCTTGCCGGTGTCGGTGTCGAGGTTGTCGTTGCCTTCGTTGCCGAAGAGCGTGTCGGTGCCGGCACCCCCCTCGATGTCGTCGTTGCCCTCGCCACCTGAGACGAGCGCGTCGTTGCCGCGGTCGGCGAAGATCGTGTCGTCGTCGCCATCACCGTAGATCTCGTCGGCGAACTTGCTGCCTCGGAACGAGTCGTTGCCATCACCGCCCTCGAGCCTCACGCTCTCCGCGGAGGCAGTGAGCCTGTCGTTGCCTTCGCTGCCCAGAGCGGTGCTGTTCTCAGCCTCGGCGAAGATCGTGTCGTTGTCGTCGCCGCCGTCGGCTTGATCATCCTCGCCCGGGCCGGTGCTGATCCGGTCTCGGTCGGCGCCTCCGTCCAGGGTCTCGGTCCCCTGCCCGCCTGCGACGGTGTCGTCGCCATCCCCGCCGTCAAGGAAGACGACGTCGCCGAGGGAGTAGAGCTGGTCGTCGCCGGCGTCGCCGTGGGCCGCGGAATTGGAGCCGTCGACGGTGATGATGTCGTCGCCCTCGCCGCCCCACGCTTCGTCACCCGGGCCTGCGCCCGTCTCGATGGTGTCGTTGCCGGCATCGCCGTAGATCCGATCGGTCTCAGTCCCGCCGAGAATGTCGTCGGAGGCACCGCTTCCGCAGATGAGGTCGGCGCCGCCCCTGGCCTCGATCGTGTCCTTGCCCAGGGAGCCGACGATCACGTCGGGGCCGGCCGTGCCGACAAGCCGGCCAGCGTCGCCCTCGAAGTCGTAGATGGTCGCCTCCACCCCATCGCACTCCGGAATCCCGCCTCCTGCGCCGGCCGGCGGTGCGAGCGAGACAAGCGCCACCAGCGTGCCCAGCGATGCAACGGCGACGGAACGGACAAGCGAGGTACGGCAACGCGCGACGACTGACATGAGTTCCCCTCCCTGGGATGCGAAAGCTGAATTGACTCAGATTCTGACAAACGGCGTTGACGCCGTCAGACGGCGCGGCGCTATTCGCACCCTGCGCGTGCGGTTGTCCCTCGGGTACTTAGTCGCCGAGACGGATCGTCCTGCTGTTGTCCGCCTTGCACTCGGAGGTGCCAGGAGCGCGCGCGTAGTGCTTCCCCTTGAGGCCAGGCTGACCGACGGACCACCGGTACTTGCCGTTCGAGAACGACGTGCTGTCCTGGCTGCCCGTGTAGACGTCGTCGCCGCCGCCCTGTGAGCCGCCCTTCTCCTTGTAGATCTTGACGAGACGGTCGTCGGCGCAATCGTTCTCGTCCGAGCTCTTCACCGTGCCAACGGGATCGCCACCCTCGGACTTGATCGTCACCGTTGTATCGGCCTTGCCACCGCTTGCGGGGGCGGTCGTAACCAGCGCGCCGCAGACCACGAGCCCGATGATCGTCATCACTGTCGCCTTCAAGATTTCCTCCCCGTTAGATCAGCTTGTTACGTGACCGTACCACTGGTTGAGCCCCGCCGCTTGTCGGCCTACGTCGGGGCTCGCGTATGGGCCGGGGTGGATCGAACACCGACCAAATGGGCCGGGGTGGACTCGAACCACCGACCGACGGATTATGAGTCCGCTGCTCTAACCAGCTGAGCTACCGGCCCGTGGCGCGAGCGTAACGGCAGGATCGGCGTGGAACTCCGCTCTAAGGGAACGTGGAGACGCCGCCCGAGTCCTACACCTTCAAACGGAAACTGAAGTAACCGCGTCCGGCGCCTAGCCGAGGACCTTGTCTACCTCGTTTTCGAGCTCCGAGACGCTGAATGCCCCCTCAATCCGGGTGGCGATCTTGCCGTCCTTGTCGATGACGAAGAGCCAGGGCTCGGTGGGCAGGCCGAACGCTTCGACCTGCGGGCGGAACTTGGGGTCCTTGGGGTCGTACTGGTTGCCCTCGTAGATCTCCATGTGGATGAAGGCGACGTCGTCTCCGTATTCGGCCTTCACCTGCTCGGCGACGTCGACGACCGGTCCGCACACTCGGCTCTGGCAAAGGGCGGGTGTGGCGAAGAGGAGGGCGACGGGCTTCTTGCCCAAGACGTCGGCGAGGTCCTCGGAGTGCATGGTCGAAGGCGGGGTGCGCGTGTCGATGTCCGATACGTCGCCGACGTCCTCGAGAGTCGGGGTGTGGACTGAAGGCGCGGAGTCGCCCTTAGCGGGGATGGCCGGCTGGTCCTCGACGGAGATGGCGATCTGGAAGTTGGTTGCCGCAATCTCGCCCTCGTCATCGCGGACGACCGCTGCGACTCGGTACTTCCCCGCCTCGAGCGGCACGTCTGCGACGTAAACGCTCGAAGCGTCGGTCTCGAGCGCGCTGTCCGCCTGGTAAGGGGACTGAACGTCGAGGCTTTCGGTGCGCGCGGTGTAGGGGCCCTGGACCTTGCCGCCCTCCTCGTTCTGGAAGTAGATGGCGACGTCGGCGTCGTCGATCTGCGGACCGGCGACATCGAAGAGGCCGAAGCCGAAGCGCTGCTTTCCGGGGGTGAAGATGAGTCCCGACGGGGCGGCGACGATCTCGTTCGTCTCCCCCACGCTCGCGATCAGCTCGTCGATCGACTGGTTGCCGGGTTCGGGGAAGTCGGCGGCGGACGGCGCCTCGGTGGGTGGCTCGCCCGAGGTGGAGGGCTCGTCGTCGCCGCCGCATCCAGCGAAGGTGAGAGCGAGTGCCGCGATTAGGCACGCTGAGATGGTCCGGGGGGTCGAAAGCACAGCAGGCGATCGTAGAGAGAGAGCCTAAATGGCTTCCTAAGCGGACTGGATAGGGCGCGCGTGGATAGGGTGCGCCTTCCGCGCGCCCCGCGCGGCGTGATTGCGACGAGAGGAGCGGAAGTGGCGGATCGGGCGGCGCTGGTGACTGGTGGTTCGAGCGGAATCGGGTTGGCGATCGCCCGGGCGCTCGGCGAGGACGGGTATGGCGTGACGGTTGCGGCGCGGCGCCCGGACAAGCTGGAGGCGGCGGCGGCTGACTTGCGCTCGGCTGGGATCGACGTGCACGCCGTGGCGGCGCAGATGACTGAGGAAGAAGACGTGGTGCGCGCGGTCGACGAGCATCGCGAGCGCTGGGGGCGGATGGATGTGCTCGTGAACAACGCCGGCGTTGGCCTGGGCGGCGCCATCGAGGGATATCCGACGAAGAAGATCGACATGCAGCTCGATCTCAATCTCAGAGCGATCGTGATCTCGACGCGCGAGAGCCTGGGGATGCTTCGCGAGGCGGGTGGCGAGCATGGGAAGGCGCTGATCGTCAATATGGCTTCGGTTGCCGGGAAGGCGGGCCAGGGGTGGCTCTCCATCTATTCGGCGACGAAGGCGGGAGTGATCGGCTTCTCGCAGGCGACTCAGAGTGAGCTTGGGGATGCGGGGATCCAGGTGACGGCACTTTGCCCGGGCTTCGTGGATACGCCGATGACGGATTTCGTGAAGGGCCAGGTGGAGGCGGAGGAGATGATCCGCCCGGAGGACATCGCGGAGAGCGTGCGGTTTCTTCTTCGCACGTCGCGTGCTTGCCTGGTGCCGGAGATCGTGTTCCTGCGCCCGGGCGACGGCTCGGCGCTGGGGACTTAGGAGGCGCGGTCTGCGCGGCTCAGGAGCGGACGGGCTCGGGCTCGCCGAGGATCTCGGCGGCGCGCTGCTCGGAGAGCTGTTCCTCGGCGGCGGCGAGGAGGTCCTTGTATTCGTCGAGGCGCTTGGTGGGGCGCATCCACGCCCAGTCGTGGGAGAGCCTGAGCTCGCGGCCGCGGTGGCGCTCACCGGTGTCGGCCGGAGTGGGCTTCGGCGCCGGGGTGGCGCAGCGGAACTGCTCGCGCTCGGCGCGGATCTGCGCGGCGGCTTCGGCGAGGGATCCGCGGGAGAGGTCGGTGTCGATGTCGAGGGACCACTCGAGGAGGGAGCGCAGGGTGCGCACCTCGCGGCGGGTGGCGCGGCGGGGGCGCTTGGCGGCGGTGTAGGTGTCCCAGGCGCGAGCGAAGTTGGCGACGGACGTGCGGGCGCCATTACGGTGGGCGGCCAGCATCGGGCAGATGCCGCCAGACTGGGAGTCGACGTAGGCGCCGACGATGATTCGGTTCGTCTCGATACCGCGGAGCATGGCCTCCTTCGTGTGCTGCGGAAGCTGCTCGACGGCGAGGCGAAGGTCGTAGGTGGGGCGCTCGCGGCGGTTTCTCACGCTTTGAGGTGTAGCGGCGCGGGTGCGCTTTTTGGCGGCTGGAGCGGGTTTTGGGGAGAGATGTTGCATGCCGAGGGGGTCGTCGCGTGAGCGGGGAGTTGAAGGTTCTGATCGCCGCGTTTGGCGACCCAGGGCACACGTTTCCGGGGATTGCGCTCGGGAGCGCATTGCAGGAACGGGGGCATCGGGTGGTGTTCGAGACTTGGGAGAAGTGGCGGGATGTGCTCGACGAGGCTGGGATCGAGTTCCACGCCGCGGAGGAGTACCGGGTGTTTGCGCCCTCGGCAGGGGATGGGTCGTCGGCTGGGGATGCGGCCGTGGCGCTTGCGCCGTTGCTTGAGGAGATGCGCCCGGATGTTGTCGTGAACGACATCCTCACGCTGGCGCCGGCGCTGGCCGCCGAGAAGGCGGGGGTGCCGTGGGCGACGTTGATACCCCATGTCTATCCGGAACATGAGGCGGGGTTGCCCTTTTTCGCTTTCGGCGGGGCGCGCCTTCCGCGCACGTTTCTCGGGAGGTGGCTGTGGAGTGCTCCGGTGCCGATGCTGGAGGCGGGGCTGCGGCAGGGACGGGATGAGCTGAATGGCGAGCGTGAGAAGGCTGGGCTGGCGCCGACTGAGAGGTTTCACGGCGGGACGAGCGAGGGGCTGGCCATGGTTGCGACGTATCCGCAGCTCGAGTATCCGCGGAGCTGGCCTGGGCACGTGCATGTGACGGGGCCGATGGAGTTCGAGACGGCCTTTGAGGATGTTGAGCTGCCCGAGGGGGATGGGCCGCTGGTGCTGGTGGCTCCGTCCACCGCGCAGGATCCGGAGTGCCGGTTGGTGCGGGTGGCGCTCGAGGCGCTGGCGGACGAGCCGGTGCGGGTGCTTGCCACGACGAATGGGCACATGCCGAGCGAGGCGATCGAGGTGCCGGCGAACGCTCGGTTGTACGGGTGGCTGCGCTACTCGCAGGCGATGGCGGCGGCTGATTTGGTGGTTTGCCACGGCGGGCATGGGACGGTTGCGCGGGCGCTAGGTGCGGGTGTGCCGGTGCTGTGCTGTCCCGCGGTTGGGGACATGGCTGAGAACGGGGCGCGCGTTGGCTGGTCGGGCGTGGGGTTGGCGCTGCCGTGGCGGCTACTTGGCCGCGGGTCGCTGCGGGTGGCGGTGCGGCGGATTCTTGAGGACGGATCGTTTCGCGCGCGGGCGCGGGAGATCGCACGGTGGGGCGAGGCTCGCGATGGTGCGGCGACGGGTGCGGATCTGGTTGAGGAGTTCGCCGCCCGTAACCAGTTGCGGCTCTAACTCCCGGGGCCGGACTCGAACCGGCAACCCTTCGCTTAACAGGCGAACGCTCTGCCATTGAGCTACCCGGGATCAAGAATCGCGACGCCGAATTCAGTCCGGCTCGGGATCTGTCTCCGATTCTAAGGGAAGGGCGATCGCGCCCGCCTCGAGCGCGGCATGGCTTCTCGTGCCTGAGACCTACCCCTGGGCGGATTGTTTCGGCACCGCCGACTGATGGTGGGCGATCTGCTCGGCCAAGGCGGCTCGGCGTTTTTGGAGCTCGACGCTGGCCTCGGTTGCGCCGGTCGCGGCGGCCTCGGCGATGCGCCGCTCGAGCGCTCCTTGCTCGAGCTGGAGAAAGCTCATCTCCATCGCCTCCGGGCTCGCCGGCTCGTCCGCCGCGCGGTCGGCCAACCGGCCCACGATCCGAGTCAGCTCGACGTCCTCCTCGGGCAGACCCTTCACCGGCTCGTCCAGATGCTCCGCGAGCCAGTCGCGCACCCTCCCCATCGCGGGCGTCGAGAGGTGCTCGCGCTTCAGCTTCGCGATGTATTCGCGGCCGTGCGCAGGATCTGCGATGCACATCTTCAGCAGCCCCGCCTCCCGCCTCTCCTGTGTCGAGAGAACCCGCGGCGCCTCAGCCGTATCGGTCGGCGCAAACGGCGACTCCTCCTCCCCGTCGTCGCTCGCCTCGGCGGGCCTAGGCGCAGGAGCCAAGCGCGGCGTCTTCGGCGCCGCAGCGAGCCGCCGTGCCACCAGCCCCGGATCGGCGCCAAGTCGCTCCCCCACATCCCGCACGAGCTCGTCGCGTGTGATCGAGTCCGGCATCGCCTTCAGCACCGGCACCACCTCGTCGAGCGCCCTGTCGCGCCCGTCCGGAGTCGCCAGATCCGCGTCGTCCAGAAGCGTCCCGACGTGGAAAACCGACAGGTCCACCGCGTCCTCGACAAGCTTCTCGAACCTCTCCGCGGCGCTTGAGCCCGGGCCCTCGCCGCCGAGCATGTCCGCCGGGTCCTCCCCTTCGGGCATCGCCGCAACCCGCAGCCGCACCCTCTTCCCCGCCGCCACACCCTGCGCCCGCAACATCGCCTCCCGCCCCGCCCGGTCCGCGTCGAGCGCCAGCACCACCTCGCCCGTATGCGCCGCCAGAAGCTTCACCTGATCGGGAGTGATCGCCGTCCCCATCACGGCGACCGTTTCCTCCACCCCGGCCTGATGCGCAGCGATCACGTCCGTATATCCCTCGACCACAACCGCGCGCCCCTTCTTCGCCATCGCCCCGCGCGCCTTCTCGATCGCATACAGCGTCCTGCTCTTGTGAAACAGCTCGCCGTCGGGCGAGTTCACGTACTTCGCCCTCTGCTCCTTGCGCGTCGCCCTGCCGCCAAACCCCTGCATCCTCCCGCGCCCATCCCTGATTGGGAACATGATCCGCGCCCGGAAGTGGTCCATCCAGCCGCCCTTCTGTCCCTTCTTCACCAGTCCGGCCGCGGCCAGCTCAGCCTGCGAGTAGCCACCCTGCTGCCCCCGCATCACGACCGTGTCCCACCTGTTGGGCGCGAACCCAACGCCGAATTCCCGCAAGCTCTCCTCGCTCAGGCCGCGCCCCAGCAGATACACCCGCGCCTTTTCCGCCTCGTCCGACTCCCACAGATACTTCGTGTAATACGCCGCCGTCCGGTCGAGCAACTCGGCAAGCCGCGCCCTCCTCTTCCGCGACTCCTCAAGCCGCGGATCCTCCTGCTCGCGCTCCACCTCCACGCCGAACCGGTCAGCCAGCGTCTCCACCGCCTCCGCGAACGGCAGCCCCTCCTTCTCCTGGAGGAACGTGAACACATCGCCCTTCTCCCCGCACCCGAAGCAGTAATAGAGCTTGTCCTGCGGATTTACCGAGAACGACGGCGTCCGCTCGTCATGGAACGGGCACAGCCCCTGAAGCCTCTGCCCCGCCCGCTTCAGCTCCGTGTACGGCGCCAGCACCTCCGCGATGTCCACCGCATCGCGCACCCGCTCGATCGACTCCGAGGAAAAGCGCGCCATCTAGATCACTGATTCCTACCCGGCGTGCGCTCAGGGCGCGCGGGACCGAGTCGGGCGAGGACGTGGGACGAAGTCTGTACCGGTGGTACAGGCGAGGAGCACGGCCCCGATCCGGCGAAGGTATCCGTGCGTCTCTGAGCGTGCGTTCGGGTGGGAATCATTGATCTAAAGCCTCGACTCCTCAGGCAGCGCCAAGCGCCGGAACGTGGCGATGCAGAACCGGTCGGTCATCCCCGCGATGTAATCGGTGACCCGCTGCACTTCATCACCGTCGGCAAGCTCTCCGGGCACCGCCTCCGGATGCTCCAAGTAATGCTCGAACAGCCCCTGAAGAGTCCGCTCTACGCGCTCATGCTCCGAGCGCGCCTCCGGCCCCAGATAGACGCGCTGGAACATCCACTTCCTTAGCCTGAGCATCGCCCCGCCGATCTCGTCCGACTGGGCGATATCCCCCTCCGCCCGCGACGCCTCCACGATGTCCGCCACAAGCGCGTCGATCCGCGCCGCGCCAGTCGGCCCCAGAAGCTCGATCTCGTCAACCGGGAGATCCTCGGTCGTGATGATCCCCGCCCTAATCGCATCGTCGATGTCGTGGTTGATGTACGCAACCCGGTCCACCAGGCGCACCACCCTCCCCTCAAGCGTCGCCGGCTTCCCAGAGCCCGTGTGATTCAAGATCCCGTCGCGCACCTCCTCGGTGAGATTCAGCCCCTCGCCGTCGCGCTCCAGCACCTCCACCAGGCGGAGCGACTGCTCGTTGTGGCGAAACCGCCGGTCCGCCCTCTCCTGAAGCGCCCTGTCAAGCGCCTCCTCCCCGATATGACCGAACGGCGGGTGACCAAGGTCATGCCCCAACCCGATCGCCTCCGTCAGGTCCTCGTTCAGCCCAAGCGCCCTGGAAACCGTCCGTGCGATACACCCCGTCTCGAGCGTGTGCGTAAGCCGCGTGCGGTAGTGATCCCCCTCCGGCGCGATGAACACCTGCGTCTTGTGCTTCAGGCGCCGGAACGCCTTCGAGTGGACGATCCGGTCCCGGTCGCGCTGAAACGGCGTGCGCACCCCGCTCGGCGGCTCCTCGACTTTTCGCTTTGCGGGATACGACGGCGTCCCCTTCTCCCAGAGGAACTCCGCCTCAAAGCGACGGATCCGCTCCTCGAACGTCTCCGCGATTGTCATCCCCGCTCAGGATATGGGCGTAAATCGACGTCCTTGCGCATGACGAGATACGAAAGCCACACAGCTATCGCAAATATCGGGAATCCCATCGCCGTCTTCGCCACGCCGAGCGCCACAAGGTCGCCGGCGAGATACAGGGGGAGCTGCACCGTAAGGCGCAATACGAACAAGCCCACCCAGATCCAGCTCGCGCGTGTGTAGACGGTCATCAGGCGCGGATCCTTCCGCCACGCCATCCCATCCCCCACCAGCGGCCCGACGAACACGCCGATCAGCGGCCAGCGCACGATGATCGAGATCAGGTACGCAAGCGCATACCCCAGGTTGAGCAGCAGGCCGGGAAGGAAGAAGTTCTCCGCCTTCCCCGTCTTCTGAGCGATGAACGCCGCGATCGCCACCCCGACGAAGCCGGCGATCGCAAACTGAAGCGTCTCCCGCCGCGCCAGCCGCAACGCGAGAAGAACCACACCGAGCCCCACAGCCGCCCAGATCGCCGTCTGAAGGTTCTGCCCACTCACCGTGTACGCGATGACGAACGCCAGTCCCGGCAAGCTCGAATCCGCGATGCCGTGGCCCCCGCCCATCGCCTCGAGCAGGTTGAACGGCTTCTTTTCCTTCTCCACCTTGGGCTCGGACGCCTCGCTCACAGGGACGATGATGACCGCTCGCCGTCGCGATAAGCGCCTTGAGCGCGCGCCGCTCGCTCAGGCCGCAGCGCGAAGCTGGACGTGCGCGTGGTGCTCGAGCGTCGTCGTGATCGCCCGCTCGGCCATCCGAAGCGCCCCGTTCGTCGCAACCGGAGCCTGCGCCAGCGGACGCCCCAGGGCATCCAGCATGAACCGATGCGCCTCCGCCGAGATCTCGAATCCGTCGCGCTCGCACGCGCCGCACACAACGCCACCGGCCGCACCCGAGAACGCCGTCAGCCCATCCGCCTCACCACACCGCGAGCAAGCCTGGAGCTCGGGCGCAAACCCCGCCGAGAGCGCCAGCTTCAAGCGGAACGCCAGCGCCGTCGCAAGCCCCGCGGCCCCATCGGTCTCGAGCTCCCCATCCTCCTGCCCGTCCAGAAGCGCCAGGTACCTACACAGCAAGTTGTAAGCCGCCGGATTCGCCTCGGACGAATCGAGCAGTCTCAACACCGCATCGCACCCCCGCGCTGCCGCCGACAGCGCCGGCCCCGACGAGCGCAGGTTCGGATACGCATCGACGGTGTGCACGCCCGTCACCGTCGCCAAGTCGCCCCGCCCCTCGTGGAGCACCATGTCGAGCCGGAAGAACGGCTCCAGGCGCCCACCGAAGCGAGTGCGCGGCTTCCGCGACCCCTTCGCAATCGCCCCGATCCGCCCGCGAGCGGCCGAGTAGAGATGAAGCACCCGGTCCGCCTCCCCATAGCGAATCGAGCGCAGCACCACAGCTTGCGTCTTGAACGACCCCGGCATGCACCTCCATGCTGCCGATCGCACCGGACGCAGAAAGGGTCAGACGCCACGCGTGAGCTCTGTCCCCACGTTCAGCTTGCGTTCACCACCGCGTCGCGGATCGCATCGGCGGTGACGCGCGCCGCAAGCGCCTCGAGCTGAATCACTTCGAACCTCTCAGCCGCCTCCCCTTCGCCGCTCGCCAAGCAGAACACCACGTCCCCGTCCACGTCGGTGAACACCGGCTCAACAGCCCGCGCCACGCCAGCGCTCGCAGCGCGCGCCACTCGCGCACACCCCGACTTGTCAAGCGATGCGTCGGTCATCACGCAAACCAGCGTCGTGTTGCGAGCCTCGAGCTCCTCGTCGGTCGGAGCCCGCTCGAGCGCTGCGATGAAATCAACCGTCCGCGGCGCCCCGTCTGCCCGCGGCCCCGCAAGCACCGAGCCGTCCTCACCCAGGACGTCGCCGAACGGATTCGCCACCGCGAGCACCGTCACCATCGAACCAAAGCCGCCGCGCTCCGCCGCATATCCCACACCTGACGGCGTCGCCGCGCCCCTGCCAAGCACCTTCCCCGCCGCCGTGCCCGTCCCGGCTCCAACCCGCCCCCGCTCCGGCAACCCCTCCCGCGCAGCATCACACGCCGCATACCCCGACTCCGCCGTCGGCCGGGCGCTCGCGTCCCCCTCCGCCAGGTCGTACGCGATCGCCGCAGGCACGATCGGCACCAGCGCCGCCGGAGTCGGATAGCCGATCCCATGCTCCTCCAGCCAGCGCATCGCCCCGTCCGCCGCAGCCAGCCCATATGCGCTCCCGCCGGCGAACATCACCGCGCTCACCCGGTCTGTCCCGGCCATCGGGCTCACTACATCCGTCTCCCGCGTCCCCGGCCCGCCACCGCGCACATCCACCCCTCCCCGAGTCCCCTCCGGCGCGATCACGACCGTGCAGCCTGTCCGCCCCACCTCGTCCGTCCAGTGGCCGACCCGAAAACCAGCCGGGGGCGCCAGAAGCTCGCTCACCGCTTCCTCTTCTTCCTCCGCCGCCGAAGGCGTGTCTGACAGTCCGGGCAGAAGTACGTCGAGCGCCCACCAACGACGATCCGCCGAATCGTCCCGCCGCAGCGCGGACACTCCTCCCCTTCGCGCGTATGCACCAGGAACTCATCCTGCATCGACCCCATCTCGCCCCGCGAATCGCGGTAGTCGTCAAGCGACGAGCCGCCGTGCGCCAGACCCGCCTCCAGCGCCCCCACGATCCCCTCCACGAGCGCCTCGCAATGCTCCGCTCGCATCGACCCGGCCGGCGAGAGCGGATGAAGCGACGCCCGGTGAAGCGCCTCGTCGGCGTAGATATTCCCGATCCCGGCGATGCCCGATTGGTCGAGCAAGAAACTCTTGAGCGGAGCCGTCCTCCCCGAAGCGATCACCGCCAGCCCCTCCGGCGTCAACTCGCCCGTCAACGGCTCCACCCCCAAGCGCGCCGACAAATAGTCCTGCACCTCATCGCCGTCGAGCACCACGCCGTGCCCGAAGCGCCGCGCGTCCGTGAACCACAGTTCCGACCCATCGTCCAGCTCAAAGGCGGCACGAAGATGCCGCGTCTCCGGATTCGACTCATACAACCGAGGTGCACCGAAGCGCGCATCCATCAGATCCAGCGTCACGTCCTCAGACCCAGCCGGTTTCAGCAGCAGGTTGCCCGTCATCCGCAGGTGCATGACGACGCTCCGCCTCCCCTCCAAGCCCAGGATCAGATACTTCCCCCGCCTGCTCACGCTCTCGATCGCGCGTCCGGTCACCGCCTCCTCAACCGACGCCGGCTCCTCGGGGCGCGACCAGCGCTCGTCCAGGACGCGCGCGGCATCGATCCTCTTCCCTACGACCGCCGGCTCGAGCTGGCGGCGAATCGTCTCAACCTCGGGAAGCTCGGGCACAAGCCGAGCTTAGAACTCAGGTCGCCCGCGGGTGAGCCTTGAAGTAGACCTCGCGGATCCGCTCGGTCGAAAGGTGCGTGTAGAGCTGGGTCGTCGCCACATCTGCATGGCCGAGCATCTCCTGCACCGAGCGCAGATCACAACCGCCCGACAAGAGGTGCGTCGCAAATGTGTGGCGAAGCGTGTGCGGGCTCATCTTCCCGTCGAGGCCCGCCATCTTCGCGTGGCGCTGGATGATCTTGTAGAGCCCCTGGCGAGTCAGCGCACCGCCGCGGAAGTTGACGAAGAGGTGCCGCTCTGGTGAACCGTTCACGAGCGCCGGGCGCGAGGAGCGCAGATACCGACTGATCGCCGCCGCCGCCGCGCTCCCCAGCGGCACCACCCGCTCCTTCGAGCCCTTGCCGTGCGGCCGCACAAACCCCTTTTTCAAGTCGACGTCCGTCAGTTCCAGCCCCACCGCCTCCGAGGCGCGCAACCCGCACCCGTACATGACCTCCAGGAGCGCCCTGTCGCGCAGGTCCATCGGGTCGGCGCCCTTCGCCGAGTCGAGCAGCTTCGTCACCTCGCCGTGGCTCAAGACGTTCGGAAGCTTGCGGCTCTTCTGCGGCGGATCGAGCGTCGCCGTCGGATCGGCGTCGATCAATTCCTCGCGGCGAAGGTGACGGTAGAACGAGCGAAGGCACGCCGTCTTCCGGCTGATAGTCGCCGGCGAACAGGGAGGCCGCGCCGGCTCGTCCCCCTTCTCGGGACGCCCGAGCGCAAGGTCCGCAAGAAACTCAGAGATGTCGGCGCGCTCCACCTCGGTCGCGCCCTTCCCTCGCTCTGCGAGGTAGATGCCCAGCTGGAGAAGGTCCGTCCGGTAAGCGTCCAGCGTGTTCCGCGCAAGCCCGCGCTCGAACTCCAGGTAAGCGAGGAAGTCGAGGACCAGCGCCTCAAAGCGCGCTTCGACCTTTCGCACCTGCGGAGGCTTGACTGCAACGGCCATGGCGGAACGATTCTTTGCGCCATGCCGCGCCCCTCCCCCTGCACCCGTTCGTGCGTCAAGGTGCCTGGCACCTCACTGGAGCTTCGCGCGCAGCATCTGAAGGGCGATCAGCGTCTTCGAGTCGTGGCATGCCTCAATCGCGCCACCGAGCTCAGTCAGCGGCCACTTCACGATCTCGATCCGTTCCTCGGGATCCGGCTCGAAGTCTGAGATCGCGGACAACCCAGTCGCTTCGAAGATCGTCACCTCCTCCTCGGCGAAGCCGGGGCTCGTGAAGAACCGCTTCCACTCCGACCATTCCTGAGCCCGAAGCCCCACCTCCTCTTCAAGCTCGCGCTTCGCGCACTCAAGATGCGACTCGCCCTCAACGTCGAGCTTCCCCGCCGGCACCTCGAGCAGCTCCGGATCGCCCACCGCCTCACGCGGCTGGCGGACGAGCCACACCACGCCGTCCCCATGCGCGACGATCGCGACCGCGCCCGGGTGCGCGACGATCTCACGCTCCGCCTCCGCTCCATCGGAATAGCGGAACGTGTCGGTGCGGACGTCGATGATCCTCCCCTCGTACACCGTCTCGCTGCCGATGCGCTCCACGCCGGTCCTAGCCCGCCGCGACACCCGCGGCAAGCGCGTCGCAGATCGCAACGTTCTCGACCAGCCGCGCCGCCCCAACGCTCTCGGCGTGAGTGTGGTTCGCCTCCGTGCCGTTGGCGAGCAGCAGCGCCTCATAGCCCTGGAGGATCAGCGCGTTCGCGTCCGAGCCCCCGCCGGTCGCGACCTCACGCGGCGCATGGCCACACGCCTCGAGCGCCTCGCGCGCAACCTTGAGCGACTCGGCGCCGGACGGGATCCGGTAGCGCCGGAACACCTCCCACACGTCGATGTCCACGTCGCACCCGCTCTCCGTCCCCGCCCACGTGCACGCATCCACGATCGTCCCCGTCGTTGCCGACACCTTCTCCTCGTCAAGGCTTCGCGCCTCGCAGACGAGCTTGCAGTGGCCCGCAACGACGTTCGACGCCGTCCCGCCCTCGATCACTCCGACGTTTGCGGTCGTCTCCTCGTCCAAGCGCCCCAGCTCCATCCGCCCCACGGCCGAGGCAGCCGCCTCGATCGCCGAGCGCCCAACCTCGGGGCGGATCCCCGAGTGTGCCTCGATTCCCTCGAACTCGGCGACCACCTTGTTGTAGGTCGGAGCGGCGGTGATGATCTCGCCGATCGGCGTCGCGTGGTCGAACACGTAGCCGAACGGAGCCCGGAGTGCTGAGACATCCAGCTCGCGAGCGCCGCGAAGCCCCTCCTCCTCCGCCACGGTGAACACCAGCTCGAGCCCGCAGGCCGGCTGTTCGTTGCGCGCGTTCGCGGCCAGCTCCATCAGGACCGCCACGGCCGCCTTGTTGTCAGCGCCAAGGATCGTCTCGCCTGCACTCCGAAAGACGCCGTCGGCCAGGACGACCTTGATCGGCTCCGAGTGAGGGACCGTGTCCATGTGCGCGAAGAACGAGACCCACCCCTCCGAGCGACCCGGGATGCGGCAGATCAGGTTGCCCGACGCCGCATCGGCCCGCTCGGCCGAGTCGTCCTCCTCAACCTCGAGCCCGAACCCAACAAGCTGCGCCCTGATCCAATCGGCAACCTCGCGCTCGTGCCCCGTCTCCGACGGGATCTCACAAAGGCGGGTAAACGTGTCGAACAGCCGCTCGCTCACAAGCGGCAGGCTATGGGCTCAGGCTTCGCGGCGGACGCGTACGTCTTCCGCGTCCGATGCCTCTTCGACCGCCGTCTCCTCGGTGGCCGGCCCCTCTCCGCCGGCGGCGGCACGCTTCGCCGCGGCGCCGATGAAGTCGCGGAAGAGCGGCTCCGGGCGTGTCGGGCGCGAGTTGAACTCGGGGTGGAACTGGGAGGCGACGAAGAACGGGTGGTCAGGCAACTCGACGATCTCGACCAGGCGATCGTCGGGCGACGTGCCTGAGAGGACCAGGCCCTCGTCCTCGAGCCGGCGGCGAAGCTGGTTGTTCACCTCATAGCGGTGGCGGTGGCGCTTGTAGATGACGGCCTCGCCGCCGAAGATCTCGCGCGCCCGTGTCCCCTCGTGGAGCTTCACGGGATCGGCGCCCAGGCGCATCGTGCCGCCCATGTCGGAGACCTCCTTCTGCTCGGGCAGAAGGTCGACCACGGGGAACGGCGTCTCAGGATCGAACTCGGTCGAGTTCGCGCCCGGCATGTCGCAAATGTTCCGGGCGAACTCGGCGACGGCGACCTGCATGCCAAGGCAGATGCCGAGGAGCGGAATGTCGTTCTCGCGGGCAAGCTGCGTCGCGCGGATCTTGCCCTCCACCCCGCGCTCGCCGAAGCCGCCAGGGATCAGGATCCCGTCAGCCCACTGCGCAACGTCTTCCGCGTCGAACTCCTCGGAGCTCACGAACCTGACCTTCACATTCACGCCGTGCTCGATACCACCGTGATCGAGCGCTTCGACGACCGACTTGTAAGCGTCCTCGAGCGAGGTGTACTTGCCGACCAGAGCGATCGTGACATTGCCGTCGCGCTCGTCTGCGCGGCGCACCAGCTGCTCCCACTCGCCGAGCTCGGGCGCCGGCGCCTCCATGCCGAAGTGGTCGATCACCAGGTCGTCGGCGCCCTCGGCGCGGAGCACGAGCGGCACCTTGTAGATGTTGTCGACGTCGCGCGCGGAGATGACGGCGTCCTCGTGGACCGAGCCGAACAGCGCGATCTTCTTGCGAATGTCGCGGTCGAGGCCCTTCTCGGAGCGGCAGAAGATCGCGTGCGGCTGGATGCCGATCCGGCGGAGCTCGTTCACCGAATGCTGCGTCGGCTTCGTCTTCAGCTCGCCCGCATGCCCGATGTAAGGAACGAGGGTCAGGTGTATGAACATGCAGCGCTTCGGCCCCAGCTCGGAATAGAGCTGGCGGATCGCTTCTAGGAACGGAAGCGACTCGATGTCGCCGACCGTGCCGCCGATCTCGGTCAGGACGAAATCGACCGACTGCGACTCGGCGACGATCAGGATGCGTTGCTTGATCTCGTCCGTGACGTGCGGGATGACCTGGACCGTCGCGCCGAGGTAGTCGCCGCGGCGCTCGCGCCGGATCACCGAGTTGTAGACGGCGCCCGCCGTCACGTTGGAGGCGCGGGAGGTGTTCTCGTCCGTGAAGCGCTCGTAGTGGCCCAGGTCGAGGTCCGTCTCGGCGCCGTCCTCGGTCACGAAGACCTCGCCGTGCTGGAACGGGCTCATCGTCCCCGGATCGACGTTGATGTAGGGATCGAACTTCTGCAGGGCGACCCGGAAGCCGCGAGAGACGAGAAGGCGGCCGATTGATGCCGCTGCGATGCCCTTCCCGAGAGAGGAGACGACCCCGCCGGTTACGAAGATGAAACGGGTGCCTCCAGGTCCACTCACTCTGGACTGCGAGTCTAGACGTCTGGGTGGCGGAAACCGAGCCACGGATTTCCGGAAGGTGCGAGGTAGGTGCGCCGGATCCGGCTGAACGTCGCTCAGGCCGCGAGCAGCTCGCGCGCGTGGCTCGTCGCCGCTTCGTCGCCGGCCTCGGAGCCCAGCATGCGCACGATTTCGCCGACCAGGTCGTCCCCGGCGACGGACTCGACGGTCGCCGAGGTGACACCGCCTTCGACGGTCTTCTCGATCCGGAAGTGGCTCGAGGCAAGTGACGCCACCTGCGGCAGGTGGGTGATGCAGAGCACCTGCGCGTCGTTCGCGAGTTCCCGCAGCCGCTCGCCGACCGCCCGCGCGGTTGCGCCGCCGACCCCGGCGTCGATCTCGTCGAAGACGCGCGTCGAGCCGCCGCTGCCACCCGAGAGTCCCGACAAGGCGAGCATCACCCGAGACAGCTCACCGCCCGACGCCGCATCGCGCAAGGGCGAGACCGGCATCCCCGGATTCGTTGCGATCCTGAGCTCGACCGACTCCGCGCCGCTTGCGCCGAACCCGTCCGCCTCGGTGGCCGGGCCGAAGGAAACCTCCAAGCTCGCGCCGTCCATCGACAGCCCGGCGAGCGCCTTGGCAACGGCCTTCTCCAGCTTCGGGGCCGCCTTCTTGCGAGAGCCCGTCAACTTCGCGGCGAGCCCCGCGCGTTCCGAGCGCGACACGTCCACACGCTGCGCGAGCTCGCCGGCAAGCTCCTCCGCGCCCTCGAGCCGCTCGATCTCCGCGCGGCAGCGCTCGGCGTGGGCGATCACCGCCTCGATCGAGCCGCCGTGCTTCCGCTCGAGCCGCTCGATCAGGGCCAGGCGCTCCTCGACGGCTTCGAGACGCCCCGGCTCCGCCTCGATCGCATCTTCGTAGGAGCGCAGCTCCGAGGCGATGTCCGCGAGTTCGAGCGACGCCGCTGCGACCCGCTCGCCGAGAGCATCGAGCGCTGGGTCAACTCCCGCCGCGTTTCCGAGCCCGCCTTCAGCCGCGGCGAGCGCGCCGGCGGCACCCGCCCCGTCGTCGTCGGCTCCAGCGACCGCCCCGAGCGCCATCGAAGCTGCCTCGCGCAACCCCTCGGCGTGACGGAGCCGCTCGCGTTCGGCGCCAAGCTCCGCGCGCTCATCCGCATCGGGCGCCGCGGTGTCGATCTCGTCGAGCTCGAAGCGCATCAGGTCGAGGTCCCGCTCGCGCGTTCCCTCGCGGTCGGCCAGGTCCGCGAGCTCGCGTTCGGCATCACGAACCGCGCGGTGCGCAGCACGGTAGGCCTCGCGCAGCTCGAGATGCTCCTCGCCTGCGAAGCCGTCGAGGATCTCGAGCTGCGCCGAGCTGAGAGTCAGGCGCCGGTGCTCGTGCTGGCCGAAGAAGGCGAGGAGACGGGTGCCGAGGAGCTTCAGGTCGGCAACGCTCGCCGAGCGGCCCTGAACGTAGGCGCTCGTCCGGCCCGAAGAGCCCACACGGCGCGCGATCACGAGCTCGTCTGCGTCCTCCGGCAGGCGTTCCGCGAGATCGGCGAGCTCGGGGTCGTCCCAAAGGCCTGCCGGCAGCTCGAACACGCCCTCGACGTACGCCTCGCCCGCGCCGGGCGCACCACCTGCGTGCGCGCCTTGCCGCCCATCAAGAGGTCGAGCGAGTGCGCAAGCACCGTCTTGCCGGCGCCGGTTTCGCCCGTGATCGCATTCAGCCCCGGCCCCAGGCGGAGCTCGGCGCGTTCGATCACGAGGAGATTCTCGATGCGGAGCTCGAGGAGCATCCCTACAGAGATAGCGGCCGAGGCCGACGGATTCGCCCCGGCGGCGCTCAGCCCTCCGCGCCGCGGGCGAGCCGGCCGAACTTCTCGCCGATCCGGCGATAGAAGTTGCCGCCGGGTAGCTGGGCGAGCCGGCCGACGTCGTCGCGGAACCGGATCGCGACCTCGTCGCCGGATTCCAGGTCGGCGACGTGCTCGCCGTCGATGACCAGATCGACAGCCTCCCGCCCGGCCGCGTTGCGCAGGATGAGGACGTCGTCGGGAGCCACGACGAGCGGCCGCGCCGTAAGCGTGTGCGGCGCGATGAACGAGACGACGAAGCCCTCCACACCCCAGGCCAGGATCGGCCCGTTGTTGGCCAGGTTGTAGCCGGTCGATCCGGCCGGGGTCGCGGCCACCAGGCCGTCGCAGCGGACGTGTCCGACGTCCTGCCCGCCGAGGCTGAAGGTGAGTTCCGCTACGCGTCCGTGGGGACGACGGTGAAACGAGACGTCGTTGAGGGCCAAGCGCCCCTCCCCTGCGTCGAGCCCGGGCATCGACATCACCTCGAAGTCGCCGGCGTAGAACTTGGCCAGGCCGTCTCGAAGATCGTCGGGGTCCACTGCCGCGAGGAACCCCACCGTGCCGTAGTTGATGCCGAATACAGGCACATCCGTGTCAGCGAAGAAGCGAAGTGCCTTCAGAATCGTGCCGTCGCCGCCGAGGACGAGGCACGCGTCGGGCTGCCCATCGAGTTCCTCCAGCGCGCCGACGCCATCGGCAGCCGCGCCGTGCTTGGAGCGCTCGGCCTCGGCCGCAACCAGATCGCACCCTGCATCGGCTGCCAGCTCCACCGCCAGACGGACGGCATCGCTCGTCTGCTCCGGCTGGGTGTGCGAGAAGAGCGCAACGGTCTTGACCGCAGCGGGAGCTGGAGCGCGACCGTTCAAGGCTCGACCTCCAGCGCCGCACGCTCGATCCCCTCGGCATCGAGGCCGGAGCCGCCGCGAACAGCCCAGATGAACGTCTCGCGGTTCCCCTTGGGCCCGGGCAGATCTGACGAGGCAAACCCCCGGACGGCAAGCCCCATCTCGGCAGCCGCTGTCGCCACAGCGACGAGCGCCTCGCGCCGATCGCCCGCGTCCCTGACGACCCCCGCCTTCACGCGGGCGCGGCCGAGCTCGAACTGCGGTTTTACCATCGCCAAGATGTGGCCATCTGGCGCAACACACTCCGCCACGGCGGGAATCACCTTCGCGAGCGAGATGAACGAGACATCAATCGTCGCGAGCCCTGGCTCGAACGGAAGATCGGCCGGCACGATCGAGCGGGCGTTGGTCCGCTCGATCACGTGAACGCGCTCGTCGTTCCGCATTGACCACTCGAGTTGCCCGTGTGCGACGTCGAGCGCGATCACGCGCGCCGCGCCGCGCTGGAGCAAGCAGTCCGTGAAGCCACCGGTCGAGGCGCCCACGTCGAGGCAGTCCATGCCCGTCACGTCGAGGCCGAGCGTGTCGAGCGCGTTCGCAAGCTTGATCCCGCCCCTAGATACATAGGGGCGATCCTCGGTGACGCTCAGCTCCGCGTCGGGTTCGATCAGCTCGCTGGGCTTGGCGACACGGGTGCCACCCGTGCCGATCAGAACCCGCCCTGCCCGAATCGCCTCGGCGGCTCCTGCGCGCGAGCGGGTCAGACCGCGCTCGGCGATCACGGTGTCGGCTCGCTTGCGGGCCACCGCTGGAAAGTACCGACCGAAACAAGCTCCATGGGGCTCGCGAGTGTGACGGGCCTCACACATGCATCGCACATACGTTCGTATCGTGGCCATCAGATGAGCACTCTCCGCACCATTCCCCTCTGGCTCCACGCGGGCGTCGAGACCTTCGCCGCTCCCGCGATCATGGCCGCGCCGTTCTTCTTCGGCTTCGGCCCGGCAGCCTCGGTCATCTGCGTCATCACCGGCGCGCTCCTCCTCGGCCTGGCACTCCAGGTGCCCGGCCCTGAGCGCTCGGTTTCGATCTCGGCGCATTCGGCCTTCGATTACGCGCTCGCCCTTTTCGCCGTCGCAGGCGGACTGGCCGTCGGCCTCATCTCCGGCGCTTGGGACGCAACGATCTTTCTGGTCGGCATCGGCGCCGCTTTGGCAGCGCTGACCGCTTCAACGCGGTTCAGCATGCCCCGCGGGGCCTAGTACCGCCGACCCCCCTCCAAAAACACATATCTCTCCTCCCTGTACCCAGGAAGCGCCCCGCAAAGTGCGGGGCGTTTTCTTTTGGCTTGAACAAGCGGAATAGCGCCTAACGAGAGCGACCCCCGAGTCGTCCGGAGATCGCTGTGCGCCAGTCTGTGCGCCAGTCAGACGCTTTAGGTGCTTTGCATGGAAAGCGGGCATTCCGGCTGGAGATGTGGCGCAGCCCCCGTTTGCGCGGTACCCGTCGTGTTGAGGCTCGCTATGTCTGCGCCTCAATCATCCCGATTCGCTCCTCCGGCATCTGGTCTTGTGCTGCGGCCCTCCCGTTAGCCGTTCTTCTTACGCGTCTTCTCGACGGCGGCCGCGATGTCGGAAGCCTGCTGGCCGTAGGCGCTGACCCGATCCGCAGCTTGCTTGACCTTGTCCAGGTCGAGCTCCGGCAGCGAGGCGCCGCGCATCCGCTTGATGGGGTTCTTCGACTTGCCCGAGAGCCGGCCGTTGATGGCGGCTCCAGCCGCCAAACCCAGCAAGGCCGTTCCTCCAGCGATCAGCGGAGTCTTAGCCTTTCCCGCGGCGTCAGCGATCGTCGCCCCCGCGCTCTTCGTCTGCTCTACCGCCGTGTCCTTGATCGCCTCGACGTTGCCCTTCTTCTGCGAACTCGATGTGGAGCGCTTCTTACTCGTGGTGTTCGTGCTCGAGCCGCGCGCGGATTTCTTTGACGCCCCGCCCTTGCCCGCGGAAGAAGATTTCGCCCGTGACCCGTTGCGGCTGGTCGACCGCTTGCTAGTTGTCTTCGTGGTTGCCATATCTCTCCTAGTTGTGCGTATCAGTATCAGTCTTGCCGCGGCGAGTCGTCAAGCCCTCGAGCACGACCTCGATCGGGGATCGGCGAGCCTGGTTGCCCCTGAGCGCCTCGCCGGCTACTCGTGCCTGCTCCGAGACACGACCGGCCTGCTCGGCGAGCGCACCTATGTTCTTCGCGGCACCCGCGAGGTTCTTGGTGGTGCCGCGCCCGGGCATTGGAACGCCCAGCACCTTCCTTTTTCGGCTTCGCGTCAGCGCGATGCCACCCGCGAGGCCCGCGAGTCCAGCTCCTGCGGCTATCGCCGGCGTCCTCAGCTTCTTGGCGGTCGACGCCGCCGCGGCTCCGGCGCTCTCCGCGGCCTCAATCGATGCCTCCTTTGCGTTCGCGACCGTACCCTTGCTCGAAGAGGTCGAGCCGTTCGACCGTTTCCGCGCCGCCGACCCCGCCTTGCTCTGGGTCCCGCGCCGACTCTGTGAGGCGCTTGAATTGGTGCGCGCCCTGGTGGTTCGTCTGCTCGTAGACGAGTTGCCGCGGGGCTTCGATCCGCCGCCGCGTGATTTTTGCGTGCTCTTGCTCTTGGTCTGCTGTGCCATATGTCCTCCTTGACGGGCGTCGGGATCAGGCTGCTACCCGGAACCGAAGTTGACTAACGGAATTTGGGGTATTGGGCGGCCACGTGCGAAGGTCACGCCCGGGGCGGGCAGCGCTCGACCTGGGTACTGACATCCGGCGCTGGCATCAAGATGTGTCTCTGCTGCGTAGGACGCAAGAGAACGGGGAGCGCCGATGCGTGAGAGACTTAGCGGAGACAACACCTTCCTCGTAGGCCTGCGAGTCGACGAGGAAGGCGATCTACGCTTTGCGATCGGCGGGGGGATCCTTGAGATTCGCTTCGCCCCCGACGACGAGCCGTTGGCGGTGCGAGAAGTGCGTATCACTGAAGCGGAGGAGGCCGAGTTCGCCCCGTGGCAGGCATCCAGGCACCGGAATAGTTAGTCCCTCCCCTGGCATGGCCAACATGCCCTGAGACGAGACACTATGCGGGATGGCAAGCTCGTTTATGCGCACGGCTCTCCCTGGGCGTTCTTCCCGGTGTAAAAGCCGGGATGGGTCCGCGAAACCTAGCTCATTTTCGGGGCCACCGAGCTCCCTTTGGCGGTCTATAGAACCTGCGACAATGAAGGGAGCAACTGCTCTTCGGGTTCTTCATTTTCCCTCCGCTCCCCGAGCAGCAAACCCGCGAGGGAACGAGGAACGGTAGTCCGCATGAACGAGGTAGCTGCTGCGCTCAATAGCGATTCCCAGGTCATCTCCGCCGGGATGGTCAGGATTTACAAGGAGAGGCTGGGCCGTGGGCCGACGAAGGCCCGAACCTGGATCAACGGCGACATGGTGGTGACGATCCTCTCCGACAGCCTCACGAAGGCTGAAGAGACCCTGGCCGAGGCGAAATCTCCCGAAACAGTCCGCGACATACGACGGAGCCTCCAAGCAGCGATGGAAGACGACATGCGGGCCCTTGTCGAGGTAACGCTCCACCGCCAGGTGATTTGTTTTCTTTCGGACCACTCGCCCGACCCCGACTACGCCGCCGAGCTTCTGCTGCTCGCACCCAGCGCCGCGGAAGTTAAGTCGGGACGACCCGGTGTATCTCATGAGGACGCGCCGAGCCGCCAAGAACCGACTGAAGAGGGGCCCCAGCCAGCCCTGAATTAGTGCCAACTGAGTCCTCTCTCGACTGCTTCCCACATTTTGGCGCCGTAAGCACACGAACACCTGTTCGTGTATGGTCACGGCACCGCTCGCCCGAGACTCCCCAAGACCACTCGCTCGTTCTGCACTCGCCGCGGTGGGAGCGGAAATAGCGGACAGCGGGGGTCGCCCGACCAGGTGCCCGAAGTGCGGCGGGATGGGCTACGAGCCGATGAAAGCCAAGTAGGCGCCATGGTCAGTCCGCGTCATCGAGAAAGCGCTGGACTCTGGCGCTCAACGGAGGAGGCTTGGTCGCCCTCGGGCTCTGAGGGCTTGGCGCGGCGGCGGCGCTCAAGGCTTGCGTCGGCCTGCTTGATGCCCGCCTCCAAGTGTTCCAGGACGGCCTGTTCGCGGGTATAGGCGGCGTCATCGAAAGAGCGACGCGCCCCCGTACGGCTGACGTTTCCTACCTCATCAATGGCGAGGAGTTCCAGGGCGTTGTTCGCGAACTGCTCAAAGGACTCGAGTTCGCTCATCCGACCTCCCTCTGTAGGGTCCGCTCATGTCCAGCGAACAGAGAAAAGCCGAGGTGCTTCTCACGTCGGGAGACTCCATTGATGTACAGGAGTCCGTGGAGCAAATCGGTCAGCTCATCGCTAGAAGCCCTGAATCCGACCCGCACTTCATTCACCTCACGGACAAACGGGGAAAGACGCACATGGTCAACCCTCGGCACATCCTTGAGTACCGCGAACCGCAGGACTACTGAACCGCAGCATCCGGATGAGCTAGACGCGGGCACGACTCGCCTTTATCTGGTCGAACTCGTCGGGCTCGGGCGGTGGCTCGGCGGTGTTGACGTTGAGGTCGGCCCAGAGCTTCATCGCTGTAACCAACCGCGCCGACTCGGAACAGCGCCTCGTTCTGCGCTAACCGCTCCTGACGGTCAGTCGCCATGAAGCGAGTCTAATCGCAAGCAGTCGGGAGGCAAGAGCGGGCCGAACGACAGCGGGCCACCCGAAGGTGGCCCGCCAAGTCGTGGAAACGCTCGCGCTCAGCGCCGCCTGGTAGGCCCTGAAGCACGACCTCATCTCGTCTCCCTTACGCGGGTCGGTGCGCTTCGCGCGACTTGCCTCGCCGCCCTACTTGTTCTTCTTGCGCGTCTTCTCGATTGCGCCGGCGATGTCGGATGCCTGCTGCCCATAGGCGCTGACGCGGTCGGCCGCCGACTTCACTGTGTCGAGGTCGACCTTCGCCACCGACTTGGGCATCGACATGCCACCCAGCCGATTCAGAGGGTTCTTGGACTTGCTGGCACCGAGGCGGTCTTTGAGCACAACTGCGGTGGCCGCGCCCACGATCGCTGTGCCTCCGGCGATCAAGGGGAGCTTGGCCTTCGACGCCGCATCGGCGACCGCCCGTCCTCCGGCCTTCGTCCCGTTGACCGCGGTGTCCTTGAACGACTTGGCATCGTTGCGAGTCTGCCCGGTCGACCGCGACTTGGGCCTGGAGCGCGACTGCGACTTGGGCCGCCGCTGCCTGGTGCTCGTGGCTTGGCTGCCGTTCGCGCTGCCTCCCTTTGCGGTGGACCGTTTCGCAGCCCCGCCCTTCGAGGCCTTGGGGCCGCTCCTACTTGTCGATCCCTTGTTCGTTGATCTTGATCTGGTGGTCTGCGCCATGTCTCCCTCTCCGTCGTAGTGTTCTGGTGTCAACTGCGCTTTGCGCGGCTCTTCGAGGCCTTGGGCTTGCCCGGCGACGATCTACGCGATGCCGCCTGCTTGGGTGCTGCCTTCCGCGTCCGGCCCGAGCCCGTCGATGTGCGCCGCGCGGCGTCACCTTCGATCTCCGATACCGGGATCTCGTCGTGGGCGACGTCAGTCGCGAGCTGCGGAAGCAGATCGCCGATGAACTTCGCCATTCGCTCCTCCTCGCGCCGGATGTCGCGAGCTAGCTTCGCGGTCTGCTTGTCACCAACCGACGTGGCCATCGCATCGATCACGGTGTAGGTGGCGATCTCATCGGCCTCCTCGCGATACTCCACGCGCGCGTTGTGGAGCATCTTGCCCTGCTCACCCGAGCCCCTCACGAGGTGGAGAGGGCCTTGCGCCGCGGCCTTGGCCTTGCCGACGACACCCTGGATGCTCTGCGCCGCCTTGGTCGCGCTCTCTGGCCCCGGCAGTGTGACCGTCTCGGCGTCCCCCCCGAGCTGCTTGATCCGCTTTGCGACCGCGGACGCGTGCGACTTCGTCTCCTTCAGGTGCTGTCGAAGGGCCTTCTTGTAGTCATCGCGCGTGGTGACCTCGAGGTGTGAAGCCAGCGCGACCTCGAGCTCGCGCTCCTTGCCATATGCCTCGTTCAGCATCTCGACAAGCTTCGAGTCTCTCTTCGTCTGTTCGGACATGCGGTCCTCTCTTCCTTGTTAGTTGTGTCGCGAAGTCAAGTCCTGGAGGACGACCTCGATCGGTGGCCGCTCATGCGGGCCACCCGGATTCCATGCTTGCTGCTTTCTTCGATCCGAGGCCCAGCTAGGTCGTGCTCGCGGCCCTCTCGGGTGTTATGCGAGCCCATTTGCCCCCAGCGGAGAGCGCGCTTTACGAGCGACGCTTCCTCTCGGTTACCCGTTTCTCCATCGACTAAGCATTTGTTCGATTTGCTTGGGCCTTCCGCTTGGGATGCCCTGCTACTCAGAACAATCTGATCAGCAAGTTCACCAAGATGGTGAGCGCGATCGAGAGCACGATCGACCAGACAAGGCACCCCGGCGGCATGAAGCGCACCTGCGTGCGCTCGCCAGATCGCTTCCACACCACGAACATCGCTCACACCCGCTGCCCGCTGAAAGAGCACTCAAGCAGGCGTTCGCGGGAAGTTGAAGCGATGGTTAGTCGCTTTGCATGGAAACGCATATCTCGGTCATCGCGCGATACTGCGTGGGCGATGTCGGAGGAGAACGTCAGGGCTACGCGCACGAGCATCGAGGCCTACCGCCGCGGTGACTACGCAGGTGCTTCTGCGCATCTTGCTCCCGATGTCGTCTGGGCTATCGGCCAGGAACGCCCCGCCCACGGTCCGGCCGCAGTCCAAGAGATGTGGAAGCGGTGGGACGGTGAGTGGGATCAGCTCGAGACGGTCATCGACGAGGTCATCGACGCCGGGGACTCGGTAGTTATGGCAGTCAGCTACCGGGGTCGCGGCCGCGCTAGCGGGGTCGAGGTCACCGACCGTTTGTTTGAAGTACACACATTCCGTGATGGTCAGTGCATTCGTAAGGTCGACTTCCGCGAGCGGGCCGACGCCCTCGAAGCCGCGGGCTGTCGGAGTAACGCTTTGGACGAGAAGCGCCTAAGTCACCCTCCTGAAGAGCGGAGTCGCGACCTATCTACGAACCGTGGCGTTGAAGAGTAGGTATTGGCCTGGTGACCCGGTGTATACGGCGCTCGTCGTTCGGGGCGAATCGCCAACGGTGAGCGGAGGCTCGAAATCGATGAAGTCAGCTCCGCTCGTCACTTTTCCGAACCCGATGAAGGTACCGAAACCGTCCTCTAGCTCCGCAAGACCGATGAACTGCCCTTTGCGGATGCGAATGTTCGCGTCGAATACCTGCTTTCCGGTTCCCGTGACGGGGCTGTCGCCAGTTTCTCGAACCGCTACGAATTCATCATTGACGGTGCCGGGCTCGTTGTGGGTTCTCTTCAGCACCTGAAGACGCAGCGGTCCATTGCCGGACTGGATGTTGACGCGCCAACGCTTAATCGTCCCGGTGATCGGCGAGCGCTCGAGCCCGACGGGGTCCGGGAGGACTGCGTTCGTGAAAGTGCACTGGTCAAAACAACTCTGGGCCATCCCAGTCTCAATGTCGACGTCAGAAGGGCCTACCAACGCTGCCTTGGCAGATGTCGGTAAGACAAGAGCGGCGACGACGACAGCGAGACCGCGCCGACGAACCTTCCAAGTCATCACGGTGAGAAACCTATTGGAGTTGGGAGAGTGAGGATTCGCGGTGCGTAGGGAAAGGCAAAGGTGTATCGCTTTGCATGGGAAGCGGTAGTGGCCCGCTATCGCGATGGTTTGGCTGTTTCGAGTCGCGCCTTCGCAAGCCATCAGGAGGCCCTCGAAGCTGCTGGGCTGCAGGAGTATGCCTAGGCCGAAAAGGGGCGAGACAAACCCCCTTTCGGCTATGTGAGTAAGACCCGGGTCAAGCTAGACGTTCCGCCTCCTCGCCAGCCTCTCCAAGTTTCTCAACGATCCAATAGGCATCTCGGCGGAGGACGACGCATTCGACGTCCGCGGCTACATGGTGCGGTGCTACGACGAACTGACGTGGATCCGATCGCACCAGTTGCCACTCCTGGGCAGCTAGGCCCAAGAGCTCTGTACAGGCCACATCGTCACACTCGCAGCGGAATCCGACTTCAGACTCGCCCAGTTCAAGAAGCTGCGCTCGCGTGCGATTCAGATCTCGTACCCACGACTCGTTGTAGGCGACACGCTCCTCTCGGCTCCCCCATGGTGGCTGGAAAGAGTCGCCCACGCGACAAAGTATTGCTTCGGTGGCTGACATTTGCGCCGGTCCAGGCGGCCCGTCACCTCTGCTTGGGTGCAAAGCACCTAAGTGCTTTGCATGGAAAGCACCTAAGTCGGCGCAAGCCGATCCGGCCTTTCCTGAAGTACACGTTCCTGCCACATCCTCCGATTCCGCGCTTCAATCCTCCGAAGATGCGCTTATCGTCCTGGGAGAAAAGGCCTCCTCGGTGAATCCTCGATCGCGGCAACGCCTGCCTTGGATCGCTCGCGCCGCTCAGCCCCGGCCACGTCGGCTGCATCGTGTTCCGTCCGGACGGCGGCCGCACCTGGCCCGCGCGGTGGCTGTCCCGGTACTCGAGCCTTAGCTATTGGTCGTTGTGGCCCTGCTGGGCGCTACGTAGCGCGACCACACCGGCGGCGGCTGCCAGCCCCGAACGCCATCCGACGCCTTCTGACCCGGCGGCGCTCGGCCGCACGAAGCGCGTAACGAACGCGGTGACGGAGGTACTGCGGGAGTTCAACGATGGTCCCCAATAGGAACCAGTCGATAGCGCGGTAGCGCGCTGACGTCAGGCGGTCAGATGCCCAACGGGTCATATTCCCAGCACCTTCGCCTTCTCGCGAGCGAACTCCTCATCCGTGAGTACGCCTTGCTCGTGTAGCTCACCAAGCTCTTTTAGTCGCTCCGTGGTCTCGGCCGTAATTCCACCTGGCGCCGCTGGGGCGGGGTCGGCGGGCTGAGCCTGCGGCGCGTTGTCCTGCTCCTCTGCGGCGAGCTTGTTGTCCCTGTGCTTCTTGGCCGCGACGGCGGCTCCGCCGAGTGCCGCAGCCCGGCGTCTGCGTTGGCGTCTGTCTCGTCCCATGGTCGTCCTCTTCCTTGTCGTTTCGACCATGCTGGCACTAATGCGGCGCCTCCGCAAGGCAGCGAGTACCCGCCGGACAATGGTGGCCGCACCACCGCCGTCGGGGTCAATTGGGACGTTCGTTCAGCGCGCCGCCACGAACGTCCCACGCTGAGCGCTCCAGGGGGTGAATCGGGACGTTCGTTCGGGTTAGGTGCTTAGGACGAAAAGCACCCATCTCTGGCGGCTCACCGGGACACCTTCGTACTCTGACCGCCTTCGTACCTATTGACCAAACCGCTCGAGAGAGCAGGGTTCCTATGTTGACGCGCTCTCTCTCAAACTCAACGCACTGAGCACCCGCTCGCACACGGCCGCGCCCGTCAGGCCGACCTCCTCGTGGAGGAGCGCCGGCTTGCCGTGCGTCACGTAGCGGTCGGGCAAGCCCACGCGCATCACGCGGGCGCGCTCTGCGCCGGGGCCGTGGCTGTCCTCGAGGTGCTCGAGGACGGCAGAGCCGAAGCCGCCCTGGACCACGTTGTCCTCAACCGTCACGAGCAGCTCGTGGTCGGCGGCAAGCGCAGCGATGAGCTCGGTGTCGAGCGGTTTCACGAAGCGCGCGTCGGCGACCGTCGCCGAGATCCCGTGCTCGGCCAGTTCGTTCGCCGCGTCCAGCGCGACCTTGACGCCGAAGCCGTAACCCAGGAGCGCGACCCGCTCGCCGCGGCGGAGGGTCTCCCCCGTGCCGATCGGAATCGCCTCGCCGCCGTCGGGGAGCGGCACGCCGATCGCGGCGCCGCGCGGGTAGCGCACGGCCGCGGGGCCTTCATGGTCGAGGCACGTGCGGACCATGTGGACGAGCTCGGCCTCGTCGCGCGGGGCCATGATCACGATGTTCGGCAGGCAGCGCAGGTAGGAGATGTCGAAGGCGCCATGGTGGGTCGGCCCGTCGTCGCCGACGAGGCCGGCGCGGTCCATCGCGAACGTCACATCGAGCTCCTGGAGGCAGACGTCGTGGACGATCTGGTCGTATGCACGCTGGAGGAAGGTCGAGTAGATCGCGCACACCGGCTTCGCGCCCTGGAGCGCAAGGCCGGCGGCGAGGAGCACGGCGTCCTGCTCGGCGATGCCGACGTCGTAGTACTGGTTGGGGATCTCGTCGGCGAGCTTCTGAAGCCCCGTCCCTCCCGCCATCGCCGCGGTGATTCCGATCACCTTGGGGTCGAGCTTCGCCTCGGCGACCATCGCGTCGGCGAATACCTGCGTGTACTGGGGAGGCGAGACGGGAACGGGCGGCGCGTCCTCGGTCTCCTGCGGCGCCTCCTTGCCGTTTTCCATCGCCGGGCGGCTGAGCGGCGTCTTCTTCTTCGGCGCCGGCTCGCCGTCGACAATGGAACCCGGCTTGGCGGCGTGCCATTGCTCCATGCCCTCGAGGCCACCCTCCTCGGCCGGCGCGAAGCCCTTCCCCTTGACGGTGTGGATGTGGACGACGACGGGTCGCTCGGCCTCGAGCGCCTCGGCGAGCGCGCGCCGAAGCGCGGGAACGTCATGGCCGTCGACGACGCCGACGTAAGCCAGGTCAAGCTCCTCGAAGAGGAGGCCGGGAGCCCAGTAGGCCTTGAGCGCGGCCTTGATCTCCGGGCCGAGCCGTTCGATGCGCTGACCGAGGCCCCACGGCAGGCGGGTCAGGCGCGATTCCGCGTCACTCCGGCGCTGATAGAAGCGGCGGTTGAGCCGGATCGAGTTGAAGTAGCGCGAAAGCGCGCCGACGTTCGGCGAGATCGACATCCCGTTGTCGTTCAGGACGATCACGATCGGCGTCTGCAGACCGCCGGCGTTGTGGAGCGCCTCGAAAGCGACGCCGCCGGTCAGCGCGCCGTCGCCGATCACCGCAACGACCTTCCCGTCCTCGCCGATGCCCTTGCGCATCGCCTCCTTCAGACCGACCGCATAGCCGATCGAGGTCGATGCGTGACCGGCGCCCATGATGTCGTGCTCGGACTCGTCGATCGAGCAGAACGGGCGCGAGACCGTCGTACTGGCGGATGGTCGAGAGCTGGTCGCGCCGGCCGGTGAGGATCTTGTGCGGGTAGGCCTGGTGGCCGACGTCCCAGAGAATCTTGTCGCGCGGCGAATCGCAGAGCGCGTGGAGCACGGTTGCCAGCTCGCATGTGCCGAGGTTGGCGCCGAAATGGCCGCCGATCTCGCCGATCACGTCGATGACGTCCTCGCGGACCTCCTGCGCGACCTGGGTCAGCTGGGCGTCGTCGAGCCCCGAAAGGTCCGAGGGGCCGTCGATCGAGTCGAGGAGCCTGGGCATGCCCCAGAAGTGTGGCAGCCTGACCCGGGCGTTAGGCGTGCCGGGTGTGGATGAAGTCCGTGATGAGCTCGAGGTCGCTCGTGTTCCCTTCGATCGCATCGAGCGCACCGCGTGCCTTGCGGTGAGACTGAGCCGCGAGGTCCCCCGCTTCATCGAGCCCGAACAGGGACACGTAGGTGAGCTTGCCGTGTCGCTCATCGGAGCCCTGCGGTTTGCCGAGCTCGGCGTCCGAGCCGGTCACGTCGAGGATGTCGTCCACGATCTGGAAAAGGACCCCAAGCTCATCGGCGAAGCCGCGGTAAGGCGCGGCTTCGTCATCCGACATGCCGGTGAGGTGGAGTGGCACGAGGACGCTTGCGGCGATCAGGCGGCCGGTCTTCAAGCCGTGAAGCTTGCGCAGGCCATCGGCATCCTCGACGCTCGCGGCGACGTCGATGTACTGGCCGCCGACCATGCCGGCGACACCGGTCGCCGCCGCCAGCGAGCGAAGCGCCGCGACCACGTTCGCGGGCTCGCCTTCCTGCTCGGAGAGGAAGAGGTTGATCGCCTCGGCGAAGAGCCCATCGCCGGCGAGAATCGCCACGTCCTCGCCGAACTTCTTGTGCGACGTGGGCCTTCCCCGCCGCAGGTCGTCGTCGTCCATCGCCGGCAGGTCGTCGTGGATGAGCGAGTACGTATGGACCAGCTCGATCGCTGCCGCAGCGGGAAGGACCGATGCGGGATCGGCCCCAGCCGAGCGCGCCGTCGCCAGGCACAGCACCGGCCGGACCCGCTTGCCGCCCGCCAACAGCGAGTAGGCCATCGCCTCCTCGAGCCCGGCGGTCTCCCGGTCGTCTCCAAACGTGAGGCCGCCGAGATAGTCGTCAACGAGCTCGCGAAGCTCGTCCGGATAGTCAGCCACCGCTCAGTCCTGGTCGGCGGACGATTCGCGCAGGGCCCGGTCGAGGTCGTTGGCGGCTTCGCCGACGAGCTCTGCCGCCTCGCGGGCCAGCTCCTCGGCGCGCTCGTCGGTCACGTCGTCGCCTCCGAGCTCTTTGGCGATCTCGGAGAGGCGCTCGGTCGTCTCGCGCAGGCCGCTCACGTGGCCACTCCCGCCTGGCGCGCAGCGGCGCCCAGGATGCCGTTGATGAATCCGGGCGCATCGGCGCCGCAGAACTCGGCCGCGATGCCGACCGCCTCGTCGATCGCGACCTCGGCGGGAACCGCGTCCGAATGGTGGAGCTCGAAGAGGGCGATGCGCAGGACGGCCAGGTCGAGGGGAGCGATGCGGTCGATCGTCCACCCCTTGGCGAGGCTCGCAATCTCCGCGTCGATTGAGTCGAGGCGCGCGTCAGCGCCCTCCGCCAGCTCGCGTGTGAACGGCTTCGCGCCCTCGAGGACGTCGGCAAGCTCACGCTCAGTCACGTCGCGCTGGTACAGCGCGAACACGGCTTCCTTGCGTTGATCGGAGCGGCGCACCGCTCAAGCGTACGCGGTGAAGAGGCGCCGTCTAAGCGCGCGAAACGTATTCGCCGGACCGGGTGTCGACGCGGACGACTTCGCCCTCGTCGATGAAGAGCGGCACCTGGATCTCGACACCGGTCTCGAGCGTCGCCGGCTTCGAGCCACCGCCCGATGCGGTGTCGCCCTTGAGCCCAGGGTCGGTCTTCGAGACGGCCAGATCGACCGCGCTGGGGACCTGGACCCCGGTCGGCTTCTCGTCGACGTAGAGGATCTCGACCGTGTCGTTGGGCCGAACCCACTTCATGTCCTCGCCGGCTGCCTCGCCTGGAATCTCGGTCTGCTCGTAGGACTTGGCGTCCATGAAAACCGCCATCTCGCCCGAGTCGTAGAGGAACTGCATCTTGCGCGTCTCGGTGCGCACAGGCCGGAACTTCTCGCCGGCGCGGAAGGTCTTGTCGACGACGCCGCCGTCGGAGGCGCGACGGAGCTTGGTGCGCACGAAGGCGCCGCCCTTGCCCGGCTTTACGTGTTGGAAGTCCATGATCCGGTAGATCTGGTCGTCCACCTCGATGTGGGCGCCGTTCTTGAACTGGTTGGTCGAGATCACGGCGCCGGAGGGTAGCCGGGACCCAAGCGCCTGACATCCTTCCGCCCGTGATGGAGAGCGGGACGGGCACACGACCGCGCAGGATGAGCGCGACGCTCAGACAGGGCGAGACGGTCACCCCGCTCGAGCTGTTCTTCGACCTCGTCTTCGTTCTCGCGATCACACAGTGCACCCAGCTCATGGCTGACGAGCCGACCTGGGAGGGCATCGCGAAGGGACTCCTGGTCCTAGCGGTCCTGTGGTGGTCGTGGATCGGCTACGCGTGGCTTACCAGCGTCGTCGACCCCGAGGAGGGTGCGGTGCGCCTCGTCATCTTCGCCGCGATGGCGGGGCTCCTGGTCGCGTCGATCTGCGTGCCCGGGGCCTTCGACGACTCGGCGCTGATCTTCGCGGTCGCCTACGCGGTGGTGAGGGCCGCCCACATCGCCCTGTTCTGGATCGCGAGCGAAGACGACCAGGACCTCCGCAAGTCGACTACCGGCCTCGGGATCTCGACGGCGATCGCGTGCGGCGTCCTGGTCGGCGCCTCCTTTGCCGACGGGGCTCTCCAGGGGGCGCTTTGGTGCCTTGCGATTGCGATCGACATCGGCGGCCCGTATTTCTTCGGCGCCGCGGGCTGGAAGCTCATGCCCGAGCACTTCGCCGAGCGCCACGGCCTGATCATCATCATCGCCCTGGGCGAATCGATCGTCGCCATCGGCGCTGGCGTAACAGGCGAGATCACGGCGGGAATAGTCGCGGCGTCCGTGATCGGCATCGCGCTCGCCGCGGCGATGTGGTGGGCGTACTTCGACGTCGTCGCGCTGGTCGCGACCCGCCGCCTGGCGAGCATCACCGACCGCAGGGAGCGAAACGAGGCTGCCCGCGACGCCTACTCAATTCTCCACCTGCCCATGGTCGCCGGGATCGTCCTGGTCGCACTCGGGATGAAGAAGACGATCGAGCATGTCGATGACCCTCTCAAGGTCGAGACGGCAACGGCTCTGATCGGCGGCTTCTGTCTCTACCTGCTGGCGCACGTCGCGTTTCGCTGGCGCAACGTCCACTCGATCAACCGTCGCCGGCTGATCCTTGGAATCGGCCTCCTCGCCCTGATCCCTGTGGGAGTCGAGCTACCTGCGCTCGCGACGCTCTCGATCCTCACCGCGATTGCCTGCGGCCTCATCGCCTACGAGGCGATCCGCTACGCGGAGCACCGCGACCGGGTGCGTCACGAGCTGACCGAGGCGCACTAGCGCCTAGAGGTCCTCCTTCTCCTCCTCGTCGGCCTCGCCGTACGACTGGGCGGTGGGGTCGGATGCCTCCTCCCTCCCCGCCATGTGGGTCGGGTCCGGGTTCGAGTCGGAGTCGTGCGACGCGTTCTCGATCAATTCCTCCTCGGCCAACTCGAAGCCTTCGGCCTCACCCTGGCCTGCCTCGGCCAGCGCGCGCTCCGACTCATCTACGCCGTACGCGTTGCCCGGATCGCCGCCGATCTCGGACGCCTCACGCGCAGCTTCCGCCTCCTGCTCGGACACGTAGTCGTCGTCGCCGTGAATTTCCTCATCGCTCATGTCGGTCCTTTCGTCATTGAGTGGTCCCATAGAGCCCATACCGCTGCGCGCACGGACGAAACCCGGATAGATAGGTTCCCACGTCATGACCGACACGCCAAAGCTTCTTGAAGACCTGCTGCAAGTCCCGGCACCCTCGGGCTACGAGGCCCCTGCCAGCGCCGTCTGGCGCGAGGCCGCGTCCGAATTCGCCGAGGTGCGCTCGGACGGCATCGGCTCTTCCATCGCCGTCGTCGGTGACGACGAGTCGCAGCCGCTCTTCGCGGTCGCTGGCCACATGGACGAGATCGGCCTCGTCATCACCCACATCGACGACAAGGGCTTCATCTGGTTCGGCGCCATCGGCGGCTGGGACCCGCAGATCCTGGTCGGCCAGAGAGTCGAGATCGTCACCAAGGACGGTCCTATCGCCGGGGTCGCCGGGCGAAAGCCCATCCACCTGCTCGAGGAAGAGCAGCGAAAGAAGGTCGTCGAGCTCAAGCAGCTTCACATCGACATCGGCGCCGAGGACGGCGATGCCGCCCGCGAGCTCGTGCGAATCGGTGATCCCGCCGTGATCCGCTCAGACCCGATGCGAGTGCAGGGCTCACGTCTGGTTTCGCGCTCGATGGACAACCGGCTCGGCTCGTACGTTGCTCTTGAAGTCGCGCGGCGTTGCGCCGGCTCGGACAAGGTCTCGTGCCGCGTCGCGGGAGTCGCGAACGCCCAGGAGGAGATCGGCCTCTACGGCGCACGCACCGCGGCCTTCCACCTCGAGCCAACCCTTGCCATCGCGGTCGACGTCACGCACGCAACCGACGCGCCCGGCATCGACGAGAACCAGGAGGGCAGCCACCACCTGGGCACGGGCCCGGTCATCAGCCGCGGCTCGACCCTGTCACCTGTCGTCTTCGACCTCCTCGCCGAGGTTGCAGAGAAGTCGAGCATCGATCACACCTTCTCCGGCTCGGGCAACCGGACCGGCACCGATGCCGACGCGATCCAGATCACGCGCTCCGGCATCCCCGCGGGGCTCGTCTCGATCCCCCTCCGGTACATGCACTCGCCGGTCGAGATGGTCGACCTGGACGACGTCGAGAACACAGTCGCACTGCTGGTCGCCTTCGCCGAGTCGCTCGGGCCTGATCTCGACCTCAGCCGCTAGCGAGGTGCCTGGCACCGCTGCCAGCGCTACGCGGGCGCCGGTTCGCGGTCGCGCGCCGGCATTACCTCGATCGGGATTCCGTTCAGGACCGCGTTGCCGCTTGGTGCGTCGACGCCGGTCTCGTCGGCGAGGAAGTTCGAGTTCACGCCAGGGTGAGCGGAAGCCGTCGCCATGCGGACGCCCTCGACGTCGTGTCCCCAGCCGTGCGGCACGCTCACGACGCCGGGCATCATCTCGTCGGTGACCTCGACCGGCACCTCGATCTCGCCCGCGGCCGAGCGGAGAAGGGCCATGCGCGCCGTCCTCCAGGCCGTAGCGCTCGGCGTCGAGCGGGTTGACGAGCGCCGTGCAGCGGTCCTTGCCCTTCACGAGGGCGTTCAGGTTGTGCATCCAGGAGTTGTTCGAGCGGAGCTGACGGCGGCCGATCAGGACCATCTCGGGGCCTGAGCCGTTCCAGGCTCCCTGGTCGAGCCGCTCGCGGAGCCGCGGCACGTCGGCGATGACCGCCTCGGGCGCGAGTTCGATCTTCCCCGAGCGCGTACGAAGGACGTCGGGAAGGCGCGACTCGTGAGCGCCGAGGTCGATGCCGTGGGGCTCTTCCTCCAGACGATCGAGCGTGAGGCCGTCAGGATCGGCGCCGAAGCCGTCCCCGTAGGCGCCGGTCCGGATCAGGAGGTCCAGGACGCGGTCGGCGCCGCGCCTGGGCTCGAGTGCGGCGATGATCTCCCCCGCATCGCGGCCCTCGACTGCGCCGTCGGCGGTTCCGATCTCGCGGCCGACCAGCGCCCCGATCACCGCGTCGTCGATCGCCTCCGGGTCGCAGTCCGCCCCCTGTCCCGTGACGATGCCGGTCAGCCTCAGGAAGATCTCCGACTCCTCGATCAGGCCCTCGTCGCGCTCGAGGACGGCGGGCGAGTAGTTCGCAACGTTGCGGGCTGCGAACTGGTAGAGCGCGAGGTCGTAATGCGAGCGGGCAAGCGGGTCGGGCGAGGGCAGGACGACGTCGGCGTGACGGGTCGTCTCGTTCAAGTAGATATCGACGGAGACCATGAAGTCGAGCCCCTCGACCGCCTGCTCCAGGCGAGCGGCGTTCGGCGTCGAGACCAGCGGGTTGCCGGCGACCGTCATAAGCGCGCGGACCTGGCCCTCGCCGGGCGTATCGATCTCCTCGGCAAGTGCCGACACGGGAAGCTCGCCCAGCACCTCCGGGAGTCCTCGCACGCGGCTGCCCCAGCGCGCGGAGACGACGCCTCTCCCCTGTCCGGGCCGGCCAACCGAGTTCCGCTGCGCCGCGGCGGCCTTCACGAACACGGCGCCGCCGGGCTTGTCGAAGCTGCCCGAAAGGACGTTGAGCACGTCCACGAGCCAGCTTGCGAGCGTTCCGAACTCCTGGACCGTCGTGCCGATGCGGCCGTAGACGGCTGCGCGATCCGCCGCGGCCAGCTCGCGCGCCATCCGGCGGAGCTCGTCCGCCGGGATCCCGCAGGCGGCCTCGACCCGATCGGGCTCGAAATCCGCGGCGAGCTGCTCGACGTCGCCGAGCCCCTCGCACAGATCCGCGACGTCTCCCGGGTCCGCGAGACCCTCGGAGAACATCACGGAGACGAGCGAGAACAGCGCCAGCGCGTCAGTGCCCGGGCGGATGAAGTGGTGCTCGTCGGCATGCTCGGCCGTGCGCGTGCGGCGCGGGTCGATCACAACGACCTTGCCGCCCCGCTCGCGGATCCGGCGGATGCGGCCGCGCATGTCCGGAGCGGTGAGCAGGCTGCCGTTCGAGACCAGCGGGTTCGCGCCCCAGATCATCAGGTAGTCGCTGTGATCGACGTCCGGGATCGGAATCGACGACCAGTGGCCGAACATGTGCCCGGCCGAGAAGTGCTTCGGCATCTGGTCGACCGACGAAGCGGAATAGACGTTCTTCGAGCCGAGCGCCCTGAGCAGGACCTGGAGATAGACCATGGCCGAGAGGTTGTGCGCGTTCGGGTTGCCCGCGTACACGGCGACCGCGTCACGACCGTGCCCTTCGAGGATCGGGCCGAGCCCGGCCTCCACCGCGGCGAACGCCTCCTCCCACGTGGCGTCGCGAAGTTCACCGTCCTTGCGGACAAGCGGCGCGCGCAGGCGGTCGGGGTCCTCGCGGAGCTCCTTCAGGCCGAACGCCTTCGGGCAGATGAAGCCGGCAGAGAGCACGTCTTCTTCGTCGCCTCGGATCGAGTCGACCTCGCCGTCGTCTGAGACCTCGACCCGGAGGCCGCAGGTCGCCTCGCAGAACGGGCAGGTCCGAAAGTGCGTCGAGGCCGCCATCCGACCCCGGAGACTACTGCTCGTTTCGAAGCCGTTAGCCGGTGATCCTGAGCTCTTTGGTGGTCGAGCTCAGATTTCGCACTCCAGAGGCCCCTACGACCACCAGGTCCTCGATCCTGACGCCGTAGCGCTCTGGGACGTAAACACCCGGCTCGACCGTCACGACGTCGCCCTCTTGGAGGACGTCCTCCGAGGTCTTTCCGAGCCTCGGTGCCTCATGCACCTCGAGCCCGACCCCGTGCCCCAGGCCGTGTCCGTAGAGGTCGCCCCGTCCGGCGTCTGCGATCGGATCGCGGGAGACCCTGTCGGCCTCGGCCCCGCTCACGCCGGCGCGGATCGCCGCAAGGCTTTCGGCCTGCGCGCGGCGGACGAGCTCGTAGGTCTCGCGGGCGTCGTCGGAGATCTCTCCCGTCGCCCACGTCCGCGTGCCGTCCGAGCAGTAGCCGTCGACCCGCGCTCCCATGTCGATCACTACCAGCTCGCCCTCGCCGATCACCCGCTCCCCCGGCTCGGAGTGGGGCAGCGCGCCGTTCGGACCTGAGCCAACGATCGCGTCGAACGAAGGTCCGGAACCGAGGTCGCGCATCCGCTGTTCGGCGGACTGAGCGACCTCACGCTCGGTCTTCCCAGCAAGCCCCCTTTCGGCCAGAAACTCGTAGACCTCGTCGGCAAGGCGCGACGCTTCGGCGATCGCCTCGATCTCGTGCGGTTCCTTCTTCCGGCGGAGCTTCTCGACCAGTCCCGTCGCCGGAACCAGGGTTGTGCCCTCCGGCATGGACTCCTCGAGCTTCCTCAGAGAAGCGACGCTGGTCGCGTCCTCGTCGTATCCGACCTTGCCCGAGAGGCGCTTCGCGAGCTCGGCTACAAGGCGCCCCTCCAGCGTCACCCGGTCGAAATCGGAAGTGACCTCCGACCGAGCCCGCTCGGTGTAGCGGAAGTCCGTGAAGAACTCGCGGCGCCCCTCGCCGACGATCGCGAAGCCGCTGGTGCCGGTGAAGCCTGTGAGCCAGCGGACGTTTGCGATCGCGTCCGGGCCCGAATCGCCCGGGCGGACGAGGTCGCCGACGAAGAGGCAGTCGAGCTCCGCCTCGGCGGTCAGAGCCGCGAGGCGATCTGAGCGCGAGTCCCCGGTCAAGCGCCGAGCTCCTTCGCCAGGAGGCCAAGCGCCTCGCGATAGCCGTCGGGGCCCTTGCCAGAGATCGCACCCAGAACGAGGCCGTCGAAGACCGAGAAATGGCGCCACTCCTCCCGCGACATGACGTCGGAGAGGTGCACCTCGACCGCCGGCACCGCGGCGAGCTCCAGCGCGTCGCGGATCGCCCAGCTGTAGTGGGTCCACGATCCCGCGTTCACGATCACGGCGTCCGCCATCTCGGGCACACGGTGAAGGTGCTCGATGAACTCGCCTTCGTGGTTTGTCTGGAAGAACTGCGCGGTGAGGCCTAGCTCGGGGGCCCAGCCCTCGATCCTCCCTTCGAGCTCGGTGAGGCTGAAATCGCCGTAGTGCTCGGGATCGCGGGACGCGAGCATGTCGAGGTTCGCGCCGTGCATGACCACGACTCTGTTGCGGGTTGTGGTCATTTCGCCTTCAGCTCCTCCACGGCCGACCGGACCATACCCTCGTCCAGCCGGGTGCCTGTCGCCGGCTCCCCGGGCCGCTCCAAGAGGACGAACGGCACGCCTTCGGCATCCGCTTTCTTGTCGCGCCGGAGCGCTGCCATGACCGCATCCGCATCGACCGCGGAGTCGAGCTGGGTGGGGAGCCCGGCGCGCCCGAGGAGCCCCGCGACCTCGTCGCGCAGACCGTCCGCGCCCGATAGCCGGAGCGCCGCGATCAGACCAAGCGCGACGGCTTCGCCATGGCGGTAGCGCGCGTAGCCCGACGCGGATTCGATCGCGTGACCAACGGTGTGGCCCAGGTTCAGGACCTGGCGGGGGCCGGAGTCGCGTTCGTCCTCGGCGACGATGTCGATCTTCACCCGCGCGCAGTCGAAGACGAGCGCTCCGAGCTCGGCAGGGCTCGGCGACTCCAGCGGGCGCACGCGCTCCCATAGCCCTCCACCGGCGATGAGCGCGGTCTTTACAACCTCGGCGAAACCAGCCGCGAGCTCCTCCGGAGGGAGCGTGGCCAGCGCGCCGGGCTCCACCAGGACCGCCTCAGGCATGTGGTAGGCGCCGGCGTAGTTCTTTGCCTCGGGCAGGTCGACGCCCGTCTTGCCGCCATACGCGGAGTCGACCTGGGCAACCAGGGTCGTCGGCGCCTGGATCACGGGCACCCCGCGCTGGTAGGTGGCCGCGCAGAACCCGGCGAGGTCGCCCACGACGCCGCCGCCGAACGCAAGGACTCCGTCGTCGCGCCGCGAGCCGGCGCTCGCGAGCGCCCGCAGCACGCGCTCGGCCTCCGCCATGGTCTTTCGTGACTCATCGCCGCCGGCCTTGATCGTTTCAGCGACTCCCGGAAGGAGCGTGGACTGATGCTCGAGGGCGCCGGGGTCCGCGACACAGAACCAGCGCCGCTCCTCGGGGAGCAGGCTCAGAGCGCCCTCCGCGACGATCGCGGGGTACTCGCCCGACGCGGAAGCGGCCCAGGCGAGGCGAGCGTTTGGCAGCGCGGCAGCGCCGAGGAGCCAGGGGGCAGCCATCCGGGCGACCCGCTCGCCGCCGTCGGTCAGGACAGCGTCTGCAAGCTCCGCGTAGATGGGCTCGCGCGCGCGGAAGCGGCGCGTGAAGGCATCCTGGTCCTGGGCGAGCGGGCGCTCGGTTCCCTGACAGCGGATCCACGCGGCCTCCTCGGAGATCCTGCACCACGCGACGAACGAGTCGGCAAGGGCCTCGCGAACCTTCGCCGACTCCACGGCGCCGCCGCCAAGCGACACCAGGCCGCCGCGGCCGAGCGCCTCGAGGGCATGGCGCTCCTCGGCCTCCCGAAACCGCGCCTCGCCGTCGCTGGCGAAGATCTCTGCCACCGGCTTTCCCAGCTCGCGCTCGACCTCCGCGTCGACGTCGGTGGCCTCGGCGCCGAGCACCGCCGCCGCGCCCTTCGCCGCGCGCGTCTTGCCGGCTCCCATGAAGCCGATGAACGCGATCGTTCGTGCTTTGGTCCCAGCCCCTAGCGGCGCCATCCGATGCGCTCCTCGTACGCCTTGAGCGCGGCGAGGACGTCGGAGATGTGGTCGCCGCCGAACTTCTCCCGGTACGCCCGAGCGAGGACCAGCGCGACCATCGCCTCACCGACGACGCCGGCGGCGGGCACGACGGTCGAGTCCGTGCGCTCGCGCATCGCCTGGGCAGGCTCCTTCGTCTCCGTATCGACCGAGCGGAGAGGCTTTGTGAGGGTCGAGATCGGCTTGATCGCGCCCTTGACGACGAGCGTCTCGCCGTTCGTCATGCCACCCTCGACACCGCCCGCGCGGTTGGTCTCGCGGTACCAGCCACGCTCCTCGGAGTGGAAGATCTCGTCGTGGGACTCGGAGCCCGGCAGGCCGGCCACGTCCCACGCCTCCCCGACCGCGACCCCCTTCACGGCCTGGATCGACACGACCGCCTGAGCAAGGCGCGAGTCGAGACGCTCCTCCCAGCTCACGTGAGAGCCCAGGCCGGGCGTAAGCCCGAATGCCCGGACCTCGAAGACCCCGCCGAGGCTCTCGTTCTGCTTCCTCAAGGTGTTGATCTCCTCGACCATCGCCTCTTCGATGGCCTTGTCAAGCACTCGCACGGGCGACTCGTCGACGCCATCGAAGTCCGCGAGCTCGAGCTCGCGATCAGACTCGGCTACGACCGATGCGATCTGCAATACGTGGCTTCGGATCTCGACGCCCAGCGCACGCAGGAACTCCTTGGCCACAGCTCCGGCGGCGACCCGAGCGGCCGTCTCGCGGGCGCTCGCGCGCTCGAGGACATTCCGGACATCGGTGAAGCCGTACTTGTGGAGGCCGGCGAGGTCGGCGTGGCCGGGGCGCGGCAGATGGGACTCCTCCACATCCGCGTCGACGGGCCACGGATTCATCCGCTCCTCCCAGTTCGGGTAGTCGCGGTTGGCCACAAGGATCGCCACGGGGCTTCCCAGCGTCTTCCCGTGCCTGATCCCCGAGCGGACCTCGACCGCATCGCGCTCGATCTTCATGCGCCCGCCGCGGCCATGACCGAGCTGTCGCCGCGCCATGTCGCGGTCGACGCGGTCGCGATCGAGCTCCAGCCCCGCGGGCAGGCCCTCGACGATCGCCACGAGCCCAGGCCCATGCGACTCACCAGCAGTGGTAAACCGGAATCCACCCACGCCGTTGAGCGTATTGGCAGCCGCGCATTCCGCGCCTGCCAGGTCAGTCGGACTGGTCGAACTCGCTCTCGGGAATGTGCTCGAAGCGGATGTCCGTGACGCGAAGGGCGTAGCGATGTCCATCGGCGTACCTGAGATACGCCGTCTCGCCTTCCTTCAGCGTGAGGAACTCACAATTCGTCTTGCCCGGCTTGCAGGTCCCGTCGCCGTTGACGTTCGAGACGTTGCGCGAAACGATGAACTGCGCGGCAGTGCCGGCGTCGACGTTGCGGAGGAAGAGCACGACAGGCGCCCGCCTTGACGGAAGGACGTCGCCGGAGTGGACATTCTCGTGGGTGTCGGACTGTTCGCGACCGACGATCTTCGTGAACGCGTCGATGCGGGAGACCACGATCATCGGCTCGGGCGGGGTGCCGGCCGTCGGCGGGGTGGTGCCGGGGGTAGGTGTGCCCGAGGCGCCCGTGGTCGGCTCGGGGGACCCGCCCACGGAGCTTCCGGATGCCGTCGACGCGCCACCGGCCTGCGTGTCGTCCGCGTCTTCGAGGTTCTTGTCCGGCTTCGGGTCGAACCGGCTGCCGAACGGGTTCTTCTGCTCGAGCTCTGAGAGACGCTCGCGATAGTCACGCACGCCAATCTCCTGGACCGCCAGCACCGCGGGCTCGACGGCCACCGCGCCTTGATCGGCGACGGGCGCCGGAGGGGTGACCGAAGACTCGGAAGGCGAGCTCAGGACGATCGGCACGGCGACGATCGCTACGAGCAGAGCAACCGCAGGGATAATTAGACGCCGGTCGCGCATGTCCTTGTAGAGGTCTTGCACGAAGGCGGGCGCCTGGACGCGCGAGGCCGAACCGGAGCCGGGCGACTGGGCCTTGGGCTTGCGCTTGGGGAGTTCGGGCATCTTCATGGCGCCGGCTCCGAGACAGGGGCGGCCGCAGGAACTGAGGAGGGCGGCATCGTCGACGTCGCGCCCGCCGTGAGGCCCTGCGAAGACGGCAAGACGTAAGAGGAGATCGAGAGTTCCACCGCGAGCGGCGAGTCGGCCTCCTCCTTCGTCATCGAGAACCTGTTGATAGTGATGAGACGGCCACTCACGTCCACGGAGGCCTTCTCCGACTCGACCAGGTCGTCGATCCCCTTGAAGAGATCAGCGACCTGGAAGAAGTCGCCCTGGAAGGTCATGTCGTAGGCAAGCCGGCCGAGCCCAGCGGACCCAACGGTGGCGCCGATCGGAAGGGATGCCGCCGCGGCCTCGGTAGCGGGCGCCGTGGTGACAGTCGTAGCGGGCGCCGCCTCCTCGCCCTCGGCCTCAGCTTCCTCGTTCTGGTCGGTGGTCGTCTCGGCGGCGGGCACGGGCTCCTCCTCGGGGGCGGCGCCGAGCGCAAGTGAGCCGAAAGTCGTCTTCGAATCCTCCGAGACGTCGACCACTTGGCGAAGGAGCGACGGCGTATCGCCATCGGCGGGCGCGGCCTTGCCGAGCACGACCAGGGAGGAGAAGTTGGACTCATAGCCGTCCTGCGCCTGGCGCGCGGCCTCGGCGGCCTGCTGCTGGGTGGAGACCTCCCCGTTGAGCTGGGTGATCTTGTCCCCGAGCTCCGACGCGTCCTCGCGCTTGGGCGCGAGCGCGAGGAACCAGAAGGCGGCAAACATGCCGACGACGATGAGGGCGATCAGGATGGTGCGATCAGAGGCCTTCATGGCGCCACCACTCCCGGGACGAGCTCAGAGGCGTCCTTGGCCTTCTGGGTCTGCTTCGCTGCCGAGTTCTTGGCCGCCTGGGACGGATCCTCGGGCACAGGTTCGGCTGACGCCGGCGTCGTCTCGACCGAGGCGGCCGCCGCTGCTTCCGCGCTAACCGCTGCGTTGTCGAACGCGACCGTGACGTCGAAGGTGTTGGCCTTGCCGCAAAGCGTCGAGGCGCCGCCGCTGACGGCTCCCTCGGCCCCCGACTCAGTCTCGAGGGCCTCGGTGCGGCCGAGCCCGACGCGGGTGACGCCGTCGATGTCCTCAAGCGCAGCGACGAACCTGGCGACCGACTCGTGCGAGGCCGCGCATCCCGAAATCGTGAGGTTCGGAGCGCCGATCGGCGTCGTCGACGCGCTTCCTTCCGCGTTCTCGAACGCGGAGCCGTTGATGCTTGTGAGCGTCACGTCCTCCGGGATCACCAGGGCGAGCTCGCGCATCACGCGCTCCCAGTCGAAGCGGCTCTGGGCGAGGCTCGCGATCGTCGCCTCGCGCTCGACACGGAGTGTCGCGAACTCGGCGTACGGGGCGAGGCTCTCAGCCTCGGCCGTTGCCGTCTCGAGGTCGGCCTCGAGCTGTGCGACCTGTTCCTCCTTGTCCGCGATGTCGTTCGAAGTCGTGACCATGAGGAGGACGGCGACGAGCACAAGCGCGAGTGCGCCGATGACGACGTAGGAGAGCGGGCCCGAGCGCAGGGGGGCCTTGTCGCCGCGGCGATCCTCGGGCGGGATGAGGTTTACGGGGCGCATCCGCTACTCCTCCAAGGCCAATCCGAACGAGAGCGTTTGACGTACGGCGTCGGCCGCGTCGAGGTGCCCCAGGGGGGACGGCGTGGCGACGCTGAACGCGTGCCCGAGCGACATCTGGAGGTGCTCGACCATGCCGGGGATCCGCGTGCCCGGACCGCAGACGACGATGCCCTCGACGGGCACCGCGCCCTCCTGGGCCAGGTAGTAGTCCATCGAGACGCGGAGCTCATCCGCGAGGCGGGCGGCGCCGTCGGCCAGGCATTCGCGCGCGGCACCTATGTGCTCGACGTCGCCCTCGATCGCCTCCACCGGCTGGTCGAGGCCGACGTGGATGAGCCACTGGCGCGAATGCTCGACGGTGAGCCTGCGGCGCTCGGCCAGCTTCTGGGCGATGCCCTCGATGCCGAACGACGCGATGCGGGTAAAGAGGCAGGAGCTGCCGCGGGCGACGGCAAGGTTGGTGACGTCGCCGAGGTTGCAGAAAAGCTTTGCCGGCGCGTGATTCTCCGCGACGGTGGGCGCACCGCCGGCGGCGCGCTCCTCATACGAGGGAGCCGACACGAACTGGCCGGGGCCGACGGGCGAGCCGACCTCGCGGGCGAGAGCGCGGATCATGCCGAACGCGGAATGGTCGATCCCGATCGGCCTAACGCCGGCGATCGAGAGCGCCTCGAGCATCTGGACGATCATGTCCCGGCGCGCCGCGACCGCGACCACGTCCACCTTGCGTTCCCCGTTCTCGTCGGTTGAGTGGCCGACGACCTGCCAGTCGAGGACGGACTGGTCGAGCGGCATCGGAATGTGGTCCTGGGCCTGGAAGCGAATTGCCGTCTCGAGCTCGTCGCGGTTGTCGATGGCGGGGAGGCGCATCGAGCGGACCGCCACCCGCTGGTTTGCGATACCGACGCGGACGTCGCGCGAAAGCTTCTCGCGGGCGAAGAGCTCCTTGATCGCCTGGCCGAGCGCCGCCGGGTCGGCGACCTCGCCCTCGCGGAAGATTCCGGGCGCGAGGGGCATGACGCCCCCACCGGCCACCTCGGAGGTGCCGTTGACGTGCACTTCGGTCGCGGCGATGCTGCCGGTCTCGATGTCGAGGCCGACAGTGGCCTTAATCTTTTGCGTGGTTAGACGAGCCATGATTCGTGGTCAGGGTTATCCCCTGCCCACACAATCGGCGTCCGCGAGCGATTCCTTGAGGGCTACTGATCCTCTGGGAAGAACTCGTCCAGATACCACTGGACCATGTCGTCGCCAAACCAGAGTCCGATTACGCCGCCCGCGGCCAGGAATGGCCCGAACGGGATCTTTGATTTGCGTGCTTGAGCGCCCTGTCGGGCGATCATCGCGACTCCCACGACGGCCCCCAGGAGGAAGCCGATGAGGGTCGCCGGCGCGATCGCGCGGCCCAAGAAGAGGCCCATCATGCCGACGAGCTTTGCGTCTCCCATACCCATTCCCCGCGGGTAGGCGAGCGCCACCAGGAACATGATCCCCCCGGCGATCACGGCCGAGATAGCGCGCGTGTCGAGCGTCTCCGGCATCGTGATCGCCGCGATCGCCACGGCGGCGATCGAGCCGGCGAGGACGACCTTGTTCGGAATGATGCGCAGGTCGAGGTCGGTCAGCGTGATCACGACCAGGACGAAGCAAAGGACGAGGCCGAGAAGCAGCTCGCCGGTCTCGTCGTCCCCGAGGATCAGGTACGTGGCGGCAAAGAGAACGGCCAGGGTCAGCTCGGCCAGGATGTAGCGCGGCGGGATCGGCTCGCCGCAGTTGCGGCACTTGCCGCGCAGGATCATCCACGAGGCGATCGGGATGTTGTCGCGCGCGCCGATCACCTCGCCGCAACTCGGGCACTTGGACCGCTCCGAGATCCAGTTCTCTCCACGAGGAAGCCGATGCGCCAGCGCGGTCGCAAAGCTGCCCAGAACGGCGCCCAGGACGAACAGGCCGATTGCCACGCCGATCATCGACCCCCCTTCGACGCGAGGTGGGTAAAGCCCTGCCGCCGGCTACTCGACCGTCTCGCGCTGCACGTGCCATGCCGACTCCACCGGATCGAGGAAGTGCGGCGGCGAGATGTAGCGGAGCCGGTCGTCGTACGTGTAGCGCTTGGAGTAGCCGGAAACCGGGCCAGTCTGTTGGCTGAAGGTTCCGACGGCGCCGCGGAAGCGCTGGGCGATCGCACCGTTCACGGTCAGGTTGCCGAGCGGGCTTCCGCACGAGTAGTGGTCAACGATGAACGAGTGCTGGATCGAGAGGATCGCCGCGTCGATTCGCAGGTTCGAGATCGATCCCGATCCGTTGGAGCCGTTGCCGCAGCTCGAGCGAGAGGTCTGGGTGGAGAAGGGGTGTAAGACGCGGACGAAGTTGTTCGCGATCAGCCCCAGCATCCCGTTGCCCGAGCGCACGAGGTTGTCGTCGACGATGATGTCGTTCTCGGCGGCGATCGTGAGCCGTCCTGAGTAGTTGCCTCGCACCAGCACGTTGCCACAGGTCGACGACGCCGGATAGGTCACCGTGAACGGGTTGTACGCGGCCGAGCAGGCCCCGTTCGAAACGTAGATGACGCCGCTGGACGGGAACGGGCGAGATGACGCCGCCGTTCACGGTGTAGGTGTTCCCGTTGAGGACGATTCGGGTCTGGCCGGTGAAGCGGTCCGAGCCTGCCACGGTCTTCAGCGCGGCGTTGGTCGGCGGCGGCGTGAGCACGGGCGCGTTGGTGATGAACGTGCCGAGGAAGTTCGGCGAAGCGCCGCTGCATCCGGTAGCAAACCATCCAGGCGGCGGCGAGGAGACCTCGATTGCGTCTGTCGCGGTGCGGCCGAAGATCGGGTGTCCGTTGCAGACTTGGAACGCGTCGTTTGTGTGGAGAGGCCCGTCGATCCGATCGCCTCCGATGAAGAAGATGCGGTCGCACAGCTGCGGCGGGTTCGAACCCGGGATGTTCTGGTCGTAGCGGCCCTCGGCGTTCGTCTTCGTGCACTGCTGGTAGGCGCCGTTGATGGTCTGCTGGTTGGGGTAGGTGACCGGGTCCGAGGTCTCGAGCTGCGTGAAGTAGAGGAAGTCGAGGAAGCTCGCGCGCTTGAATGTCGCGACCAGCGCGACCTCGGAGTCATCGGCATAGCCGGTGGAGCGGATGCGGAACGTCCCCACGCTCGATCCCGACTGCTCGATCATCGTGTTGACCGGATCGCTTTCCGAGCACTGGGTCTGACCCGTGCGCGGGATCAGCTCAATCGCGTACTCCGAGCCGGTGGTGCCCGGGACCGAACGGCGCTTGGCAGTCGAGCCCGTCAGGTTTACCGCGGTGGGCGCGGCACGTTCGCACACCGCGTCCAGAAGTTCGTGTCCTGGTTGAGGTGGTATGCGTAGTCGGCGATTCCCGCGCGAGCTGCTTCGTAGGCCTGCTTTTGGGCCAGGTCGGCGCGGGTGACGTTGAGCTCGCCGCGTGCCGCGGTCACCGCGGTGACGACCACGAGGCCCATCACGGCGCCGCCCAGAATCGTCGCGCCCAACGTGAAGCCGCTCTCGGAACGGGACCGGCTGAGGATCTCGCGGATCAGGCGCATGGCCCGTTCACCTTGAGCGGATCCTCTGAAAACGGCGAGAAGCGGAAGACGGCCGCGTCGGTGAGAGTGACCGCCGCATTCTCATCGTCAACGGGCTGCGACGACGGCGCAACCTCCATTCCGACCTTGACCTGAACGGCGCGTGCAGCATCGGTCGAAGCTCAAGGGCACCGGCAGCGGCGTCGTCTGAATGACCCCTCCCTGAGAGGCGTAGTAGGAGAACGGCGTCCCGTACGCCTCGTCCGGGGCATCGACACCTTCAAGCAGGATGCGGGTGGAGCTGGGGGTCGCGCTGTACGTCCAATTCGGGTTGGCACCACTCGTTGCGTTGTAGATGCGCTCGGTCAGGCCGCCGTTCTCATACGTGACGGTGTGCTTTTGGGGCGTCGGGGCGACGCCCCCGCCGGTCGCCGATTGGAACCGGAGCTGGTTATCTGTGCTTCCCGGCAAAAGCGGCGCGATCGCAGGCCCTGTGCAGGCTGAATGAAGGTCGTTCATGAGGTTCTGGATTGCGGGCTTCGCACGAGCGTTCGCGTCCACCCTCTGCGTCACTTTCGCCGAGCTCTTCCACGAAAGGTCGAACATCGCGAACAGCACCAGCAACACCATCATGCCGGCGCCGGCCGCGACCATGAGCTCGGTGAGGGAGTAGCCGTCCTCACTGCGAACCGCCGCCTTCATCCGCAATCCCCTCCGCTGGCGTTATCCATGTAGAAGAAGAGATCCGTGCCGTCCACGAGGTCCTTGACCTCGACGTCCTGAGCGATGAGCGCGTCACCCGAGTCCTCGACGCAGACGTCGTACACGCCCCACGGGAGGCCCGGATCGTCCAGCATGCCGTCGTTTCCGGTCTCGCGCTCCAAGACGACGTCCATGCCCTCTCCAGCGCAGCCGACATCGGTCAGAAAGACGTCGGCGGTCTCGGGATCGCCGGGGTTGCTCGACCCGTCGCCGTCCGTGACCAGAAGGTTCAGAGCGGGCAGCTGCACCGTCGCGTCAGATACGTCCCCGGGGGTAATCTGAACGCTCGCTTGCGCAGCCTCCCCGGGCACGCCGGTCTCGTTTTCGGGGTTGGGATTGTTGGCCTCGCATGAGCCCGCGTAGACGGTGTCGGGCGAGGAGAACGGAAAGAGCGGCTCGGCGGTGATGGCGCTGGCGGGCCCGCTGGCCGTAGAACGTCTGCGCCGCGGTCATGCCGGTGTTGAAGACGACCACGGACTCGGCACTCGACTGAACCAGCTGGCCGCCCTCCATGGTCGTGAACGCGACTTCGGCAGCTCCAGGCTCGTCGTACTGGAGAGCGAGCGTGTTGGTCGAGAGCGCGACGACGCTGGTGCTCACCGATCCGGGCTGGCTCACCGTCCTTGTCGACATAGCCGGGAGCGTTGGTCGTAAGCGTGTAGTTGCCGGCTGGCAGGTTGCCGAAGATGACGCAACCGTTCTCGGATGTCGTGCCGGAGAAGGTGCCCGCGCCCGTCCCGCTGAGCGCGATGTTCGGGATGGCCTGGTCCGCCCCGCCCTTGACGGCAATCGCAAGCGCTCCCCGGTTCGCGGCGATCGCTCCGTTCGGCGGCGCGACGATGGATTGGAGCACGATCGGAGGCCTGGCGCCGATGCTCGGCCACGTGACCGTGGAGGTGATCCGGATGTAGTCGGGTGAAGCGGTGTTCTGCTCGCACGACGCAGTTCCGGTGGAGTCGGTCACGAAGTCGGCGCGGGAATCCACCGAGTAGGTCCCGTCGTCGGCATTGACCGTTCGGGCCTCGTTGTAGTTCGCGAGCGACGAGATGCGGAATGCGCGCATCCGCGCCTGGTCCTCCTGGGCGATCCCGTGGGCGGTCGCGCGGTGGCGCTCCTCGGCGGTGGTTCGCTGAGTTGCCTGGATCGCGCCCAGCGTGCCCGCCGCAATGATCACGACGAGAACGGCGGAGACCAGGACTTCGGCCAGCGCGAAGCCGGTCTCGTTGGAAGCAGGGATTGGGGGGTTGACCTTGGGAGGCAACTCCTTGTTCCTATCGGCAGGCACGACTCATTCCCTGATCACTGAATGGACGTTCGTACGAGGAGCTGTTCAGCCCCAGTCTCCGTCGTCGGGGCAGCCGCCGGCGGCCTCGACACTGCACTCGTAGGCGACCTCACCGGACGCTGCCCGGCTGATCGAGAAGTCTGTCGCGGTCCGCGATGTGACCGTGACCGTGTAGGTGTTGCTCGAGATGTTCGATAGCGCCAGCGGCACGCCGCTGGGGATCGAGACCTCGATGTCGTGGAGCGCCGGCTCGTCAGCGTCTGTGAAGTGACCGTCGTGCTGCGTGGCATAGAGCTCAATGGCTGTCTGCGCTGCCCGAGCGGTTGCCTTCGCGTTAGCGTCGTCGGCCTTGTCGGTCTGGTTCAGGTACAAGGGGATCGCGATCGCGGCCAGGAGCCCGAGGATCAGCATGACTACGAGGAGCTCGACGAGCGTGAGGCCGGCCTCGGCGGCGCGCGGGGTCTGTTCATCCGTACGGGGGATCACTTCACCCTCTTATCGGCTCCCAGGTCGCTTCCTTGATCGATGGAATTGCGGGTGGTCAGTCCGGCCTCGAGAACGACGAAGGGCGGCCCCCGGGGCCGCCCTTCGTCTCCAGCTCACGGCCGCCTTGCGGGACCGTGTTACGCGTACTTACTTACGGAGTGGGAGTGGTACCGGCCCACTCACCACCGGTGGGGCAACCGCCCTCACCGGGATCGTCACACGTGTACGTGGTCGCACCCGACGTTGCGCGCGAGATGGTGAACTCCGTACCAGTGGTCGAGGTGACCGCCACCGTGTAGGTGCGGGCCGCGAGACCAGTGGGATTAGAGAGATCGACATCGGTCAGCGTTTCCTCGATACCTTCGAGGATGACCGCGGTCGCACCCACGTACGAGCCGTCGTTGTCGGTCGCGTATGTCTCAATCGCGGTCTGAGCCGTGCGGACGCCGGCCTTGGCGTCTGCGTCCTTGGCCTTGTCCCTCTGGTTGAAGAAGGACGGAATCGCGATCGCGGCCAGGAGGCCGAGAATCAGCATGACTACGAGGAGCTCGACGAGCGTGAAGCCGCCCTCCCCGTTACTCCGTTCACGGAGCTTCTGGACCATTAGTTACCCTCCTTGGGAACTAGCGTTTGCGCCAAAGCCCCGTCAGCCTGAAGGCCATCGGAAGTCACACAGGACCCGGTGGCAGCCCGGCCATCTCCCGAAAGGAAGATCCGTGACTTTGCGTCCTCGCCTCGCGGCGAGTTTGCCTTTGGCACCAGGGCACTGGCATTCATCAAACCCCCTATCGGGCGTAAGTCAGGAGGCCTTTAGTGTTGATGGGGTGTACATCTGTCCAGGGTGGGGGATGACCCCTAGACGCTTTCAGGAAGGTTTGTGAACTTCGTGGCTGCGCGCAGGCTGATCGCGATTCTCCTCGTTTTGCTGTTCCTCTCCTCGCTCGCTGCCGCTTTGGCGCCGGTGCAGGACCGCACGGGCACGGAATCCAGCACGACGTCGACCTCGACGTCCGATGCCCCCACCCTGCCCGAGACGGGCGGCGAGGATGCCCGCGTCGTCACGCAATCCGTGGACGCCTCCGCCACGCGCCCGGCGCTGGTCCGGGTCAGGGTCGGAGACCGCCTGCGCCTGCGGGTGACCTCGCGCCGCCCGGGCACCGTCGAGCTCGTTGGCCTGGGGCCGGCCGAGGACGTCGGCCCGCGCCAGCCGGCGGACTTCGACGTCTTCTTGCGCGAGGAAGGGTCCTACCCCGTCCAGTTCCTCGACACCGAGCGCGACGTGGCGCAGATCGAGGTCTCCCCTCCCCGCACCCAGCCGGCGGCTCGCTAGCTGATCAGCCGGATAACGGCCTTCTCGATGCCGGCGCGGTCGGCGAAGTCCTTGCTTCCGCCAGCCTTGGCCAGGCGATCGACGGCGGACTTGATGGTCTTGCCGTTCTCGAAGCTCGAGATGACGCGTGGGTCGACGTAGGACGAGCGGCAGACGGCCGGTGTGTTGCCCAGGATCTCGGCCACGACCTTGATGACGTCGACGACGGCCTGATCGGGATCGTCCGTTCCGGCGTGGTCGGTGAGGAGCATCGCGGCTAGGACCGTCCCGTTCCACGTGCGGAAGTCCTTGGCCGTGTAGTCCTCGCCCAACAGCGCTTTGAGCCACATGTTGATGTCGGCTGACGAGACGTCGGCCCAGACGCCCTTCGACTCGCGGTAGGCGAGCAAGTCATCCGTCGGCTTGCCGCGGCGGCGCTTGAGCGCAGTGACCGTTGGGACCACGAGCCGGTCCTCGATCGGGTAGGTGCGCTGGGCGCCGCCCTTGGCGATGTAGTCGAACTCGATCACCGACCCCTGCTTCACGCGCACGTGCTGCTTTTGAATCGTCGCGAGCCCGAAGCTCTCGTTCTCCTCGGCGTAGTCCTCACCGCCGACCCGGAACATGCCGACGTCGAGCAGGCGCACCGCGCACGCCATCACGCGCTCGCGTACGAGGCCTTGGAGCCCCAGGTCTGCCTCCACTGCCTTGCGCGCATTGGGGAGCTTCGCGGCGAACTCGGGCAGACGCTTGAACTTGGCGCGGTCCCGCTGCGCGCGCCAATCGTCGTGGTAGAGGTACTGGCGCCGTCCGGCCGAGTCCGTGCCGACGGCCTGGATATGGCCGCGCTCGTCCGCACAGATCCAGACGTCCTTCCACGCCGGCGGGATTACGAGCGCCTTGATGCGCTCCAGGGCGGCTTCGTCGGTGATCGTGTCGCCGCCCTCGTCGCAGTAGGTGAAGCCGCGACCGCGGCCCTTGCGCGAGTAGCCGGGGTCCGACGGGTCAGATCGGCGTGTGCGCGGCACGGGCTCAGCCCCCCGCCCGATTCACGCTCAGGGCGCTCAGCCGTCGCCTCCGCCGGAATCCTCCTGCTCAGGTTCGTCGTCCATGGTCCCGTTCCGGTTCCCGGCGCGGGTCGGCGTCAAACGGCCGGCATCGCTGCCGGTGGCGCGAGGTCCGCGGCTGCAAGCGGTCCCCTCGTGATCACGATCTCCCCGTCGGGCCACTCCGCACCAGCCATCCGGTCGGCCATCGAGTCGAAGTAGCGCTGCTCGATTTCGACCGCGATCGAGTTGCGGTCCCAGGCCCTCGCGGCGGCGGTCGTCGTCCCGATTCCCGCGAAGGGGTCGAGCACCGTGTCGCCCGCATACGAGAACATCCTGACCAGACGCTCCGCGAGCTCGATGGGAAAGCTCTGGGGGTGGCGCGGGTCACGATCGGAGGGGATTAGCCAGACCGACGACGAGCAGGTCGCGAAGTAGCCGGCGGCCATCCGCGAAGAGACCTGGGTCTCGACCGAGACGTGCCGCTCGCCCGGCTTTCGCATGACGAGGATGTCCTGAGAATCGCACAAGAGCTCGCCGCACGGCTGGTTCGACGCTCCGTAGAAGGCTGCATTGTCGAGCTCGACCGTCTCCGACGGGAGCCAGCGGATCGCATGTGTCGCGCCGAGACCGAAACGCCGCGTGCGTGCGTAGACGTCCGCCGTGAGCGGCAGGTCCTCCTCCCGCCGCGCGACCGCGCTCGCGACACACGCGAGGTGCCCTCCCGGCGCGAGGACGCGATTGCACTCGGCCCACACGACGTCCAGCTCGGCGAGGTAATCGTCGTACTCCAGGATCGCCGACAGTTGGCCGGCCTCATAAGCATCCGCGAGCGAAGCGAAGGCCGGCGGGTGCGTGATGATCAGGTGCACCGACTGGTCCGGGATGAAGCTCAGGTTTCGGCAGTCATTCTCGACCAGGACGTGCTTGGTCATTCGTTGAACCCCCGGTCAAACTCTTTGTCTCGCCATACGATGTCGGCGCGGACTACGGGCTTCACCGAAGGGCGCGCGATCCCTCCGGTCCAAATCTCGTTGATGGAGTCTGAACGGGAACCTGCAAGCGCTCAGGAGTCCTCGAGCCGCGCGTGCCTATGCGGGGCACGCCGAGCGGATTCCCGGGACCGGAGAGGTCCAGGCCCTAGCGGATGTTGTCGTAGAGCGAGAAGATCGGCAGGTACATCGCGATCACGATGAACCCGACGCCGCCACCGACGATCAAGATCATCAGCGGCTCAATCAGCGAGGTGAGCGCCTTGACCTTCGCGTCCACCTCGGTCTCGTAGAAGTCGGCGACCTTCTCGAGCATCGTCTCGAGCTGACCCGAGTCCTCGCCGACGGCCACCATGTGGGAGACCATGGCGGGGAACGCGTCGTTCTCCTGGAGCGGCTTCGCGATCGAGCCTCCGGCCTTGACCGAGGCGTAGACGTCGTCCATCGCCTCCTCGACCACCGCGTTGCCGGCGGTCTGGCCCGCGATCTTGATCGCCTGGAGCATCGGGACGCCGGAGGAGATGGTGCCGGCGAACGTCCGCGACCAGCGGGCAAGCGCGACCTTGTGAACGATGTCGCCGATGTGGGCCGGGAAGTTCAGCTTCATCCGGTCCCATTGGTGGCGCCCCCGCTCGGACGACTTCCAGCGGTTGAACGCGTATCCGACTGCAACGATGATCGCGATCAGGATGTACCAGCTGCCTGTGATGAAGTCGGAGATCGCGACGACGATCCGGGTGGGCAGCGGCAGCTGCGAGCTCACGCCCGGCGTCTCCTCGGAGATCTCGACGAAGATGTCGGTGAAGACCGGCACGACGAACGCGCAAACCGCTGCCATGACGAGGATCGCGATCACGAGGACCGCCGACGGGTACATCATCGCCGCGCGGACCTGGCGCCTCAGCGCGTCGAGGCGCTCGAGCTGGTCCGCGACGCGGTCAAGCGCCTCTTCGAGACGGCCCGAGCCCTCGCCTGCCTGAACCATCGAGCGGTAGAGCGGGTCGAAGACTCCCGGCTGGGACTCCATCGCCTGGGCGACGGAGCTTCCCGCCTCGACGTCCTGGCGAAGGGCGACGATTGCCTTCGTGAGCATCTCGTCGTCGGTCTGGTCTTCCAGCGTGTAGAGCGACCGCAGCATCGGCATGCCCGACGAGATGAGGGTCGCGAACTGGCGCGAGAAGATCGCCAGCGGACGCGCCTTCACGTTCTTGAAGCGCTGGAAGACCGACTCGAGCTTGAACGCCTCGCGCGTCTCGGAAACGTCCAGGACGATCAGGCCGCGCTGGCGGAGCTGCTCGGTGACGGCCGCCTTGGAGGCCGCCTCGACCTCGCCGCGTGACGGTACTCCCGCGAGATCTACTGCCCTGAATCCGAACGTCGCCATTGCCTAGACCCCCGCTGGGACCGGAGGGCCTGACTGTTGGTGCGGGTAGGACTGCCCGGCGGGCTGGTTGACGCCGGGCATCGGGCCGAGGAGGCGCTTGAGCTCCTCCGGGACTGACGCGCGCGCCATCGCCATCTGCGCGGTGATCTTGCCCTGACGGACAAGCGCGGCGAGGTTGGCGTCCATCGTCTGCATCCCCACCGAGCCCGAGGTCTGGATCGCCGAGTAGATCTGGTGGGTCTTGCCTTCGCGGATGAGGTTCCGAACCGCCGGGCTGGGCACGAGCACTTCGGTGGCGCAGACGCGGCCGGAGCCGTCGGCGGTCGGCAGGAGCTGCTGGGTGACGATGCCCTGGAGGGCGATCGAGAGCTGCATCCGGACCTGTTGCTGCTGATGCGGCGGGAAGACGTCGATGATGCGGTCAACGGTCTGGGCGGTCGACTGCGTGTGAAGCGTGGCGAAGACGAGGTGTCCGGTCTCAGCCGCGGTCAGCGCGGTCGAGATCGTGTCGAGGTCTCGCATCTCGCCGACGAGAATCACGTCGGGGTCCTCGCGGAGGGCCGACTTGAGCGCGCTCTTGAAGTCGACCGCGTCCGAGCCGACCTCGCGCTGGTTCACGATGCACCGCTTGTGCTTGTGGAGGAACTCGATCGGGTCCTCGATCGTCAAGATGTGCTCCTCGCGCTCGTCGTTGATGAGGTCGATCATCGAGGCGAGCGAGGTTGACTTGCCCGAGCCGGTCGGACCGGTCACGAGGACGAAGCCGCGCGGCTTGCGGCAGAAGTCGGCGAGCACGTGCGGCAGTCCCAGCGTCTCGAGCGACTCGATTTCGTGGGGGATATGGCGGAAGGCCGCCGAGATGGCGCCGCGCTGGAAGAACGCGTTCACACGGAAGCGAGCGACGCCGGGGATCGCGTATGCGAGGTCGATCTGCAGGTTGTTCTCGAACTGCTTGCGCTGCGAGTCGTTCAGGATCGCGTAGACGATCTCGCGTGTGTCCTGGGGCGTCAGGCGCGGATAGTCGTCGAGCGGGGCGATTTTCCCCCGCACACGGACGGCCGGCGCGAAGCCCGGCGAAAGGTGGACGTCGGAGGCCCGGGCCTCCACCATCTGCGTAAGGACCGCTGCGAAGTCAATGCTCATCAGACTCTCTTTCGGCGTGTGGAGGCTCTGGCTTGAGAGCCGGGCAGGCCAACGCGACAATCAGCGTGCAACGCGGGCGACTTCTTCGATCGACGTTACGCCTGCCTCGACCTTGCGCAGACCGTCCTCGGTCAGGGTGAGCATGCCCTCCTGGCGCGCGACGGCGGTGAGCTCGGCCTCGGAGGCGCCGGCGACCGTCATCTCCTTGAGGGCCTCCGACATGACCATCACGGAGTAGAGGCCGATGCGGCCGCGGTACCCGGTGCTGCCGCAACGCGCGCACCCCACAGGCTCGAAGACGGTCAGGTCGCCCTTGACGTCGTAGCCCGCATCGACGAGGGCCTGGTTCGGCATCACGGCCTTTCGCTTGCACACGTCGCAGAGCTTTCGCGCCAAGCGCTGCGCGACCACACAATCCACGGCCGAGGCCGTGAGGAACGACTCGATGCCCATCTTCTGGAGGCGCACGATCGCGCCGGGAGCGTCGTTCGTGTGAAGGGTCGTGAGGACGAGGTGGCCGGTGAGCGCGGCCTCGATCGCGATGCGCGCCGTCTCGCCGTCGCGAATCTCACCGACCATGATCACGTCTGGGTCGGCTCGCAGCATCGAGCGGAGGCCCGCGGCGAAGGTGAGCCCGGCGCGGCGATTAACGCCCACCTGGTTGATTCCATCCAGGCGGTACTCGACCGGGTCCTCGATCGTGATGATCTTCTTCTCGATCGAGTTGATCTCGTTGAGGGTTGCGTAGAGCGAGGTGGACTTACCCGAGCCTGTCGGGCCGGTAACGAGAATCGCGCCGTAGGGCTTGCGGTACGACGTCTCGTAGCGGCGGCGACCCTTGCCGTCCATGCCGAGGTCGTCGAGCGAGCGCATCGCCTGGTCGGTGTCGAGGATGCGGATCGTGGCGCCCTCGCCGCGCGAGGTCGGGAGGGTGGTGATGCGCAGATCGACCTTGCGGCCTTCGACGTTCAGCGAGACGCGGCCGTCCTGTGGGACGCGCTTTTCGGCGATGTCCATGTCGCTCATGATCTTGATTCGTGAGACGACGCCGGCGATCATGCGCTTGGGAACCGTCGCCGCTTCGATCAGGACGCCGTCGACTCGGAACCGAACTCGCATCTCGCCGTCAAGCGGCTCGAAGTGCACGTCCGAGGCGCCATCGTTGGTCGCCTGCCCAAGGATCGAATAGACCAGCTTGATGACGGGCGCGTCGTCGGCGGACTCCCTGAGATCGGCGACCTCTGCTCCCTCGGCCTCCTCCTCCTCTTCGACGGCCTCGGTCACCGCGCTGTCGAGTGTGTTGAGACGGCGGATAAGCGCTTCGATGTCCTCGGGAGCTGCAACCGCAACGCGGCAGATCGACCCCGTGATCATCTGGACGTCGTCGATCGCGATCACGTCGGAGGGGTCGGACATGGCGAGCAGCACCGTGTCGTCCGGCATGAAGCCCACGGGGACCGCGTTGTAGCGGCGGGCGGCGGCGGGCGAGATCAGGTTCGAAGCGCCCATGTCCACCTTGTAGGCGTTCAGGTCGAGGTGGTAGAGGCCGTAGCGCTCGGCGACCGCACGCGAGAGCTGGCTGGAGTCGATCACCTTCTGCTCGACCAGGATCGACTCGGGAGTGCGGCCGGATCCACTCGCCTCTTCGACGGCGAGCCGGGCACGCTCCTTGTCGGCGAAGCCGAGCTCAACCAGGACGTCGGTGATGAACATGCCTGAGTGACCCTTCCCGAGCGGCGGCGTCAGACCGGCGATGCCCGGGGTAGTCGCGGGTGCTTCCTCCGGTACCGCCGTGGGCTCCGGGGCGGGCGCTTCCTGGGCCGGCGCCTCTTGGACCGGGGCATCCGGAACCGGCGCCTCTTCGGGCTGGCGTGCAAGCGCGGTGACACCGTCCGTGTCCGGAACGGGCTTCAGATAATCGGGACGCTCGGTCAACGTGAGCCCCTCGCCGCTCGGCGCATGGTGTCGAGAGGCGGCTCCGTGCCCGTCCAGATCTCAAGCGATGCCGCACCCTGCCTGGCGAGGATCTCGAGGCCGTCGACCACGGTTGCGCCTGCCGCCCTAGCAGCCACGATTAGATCAGTGTCGCGAGATCCATAAACCAAATCCATCACCACCTCTGCCTTCAGACCATCGGTCAAGGGCGTAAATGGCTTGAGATCGGACTGCCCGCGTTCGGCTTCCGGCGCTGTCTCATTCGCGCCCGCAAGGCCGACGGTGGTCGCGTTCACGAGGATGTCCGGGGCATTTGTATCGAGGCCCACGCCCAGCTCGCGGGCGAGCGCCTCGGCCTTCTCGCTTGTGCGATTCCACACGTTTACGTCGGCGCCCGCGTGCTGGAGCGCCCACACGGCTGCCCTGCCCGAGCCACCGGCGCCCATCACGAGCGCACGCATGCCCTCGGGCGGCCGCGGCAGGGCGGCCACGATGGCGATCGCGTCGGTGTTCTCGGCGTGGATGCGGCCACCAGCGAACGTCAGGGTGTTCGCCGCGCCGATCCCGCGCGCCGCGTCAGTCGTCTCGTCGGCGACCGCCAGGGCCGAGAGCTTGTGCGGAACCGTCACGTTCACCCCGGCGAAGCCTTGCTCGGGCAGGGAGCGGACCAGCTCCTCGAAACCCTCAGGTGAGACCTCGATCGCCTCGTAGGACCACTCCCCCAGCCCCATCTCGGCAAGCGCAGCCGAATGCATCGCGGGCGAGCGCGAATGCGAGACGGGTTGTCCGAGCACGGCGAGGCGAGGCATCGCTTGAGAGTAGGGATCACGCCGAGAGGTGGAATTTCCACACATTTCGTGGAAATTCCTACTCTCGGCGGCTAGCAGTCGGTTGGAGAGCCGCCCTGCTCGATCAGCGCGTCCTGGTAGGCCTGCTCCGCCGCGGCGAACTCTGCCTCCGTTTCGACGAAGGTGTGCTCGTTGCATGAGCCGGGCTTGACCACGAAGAAGAAGTAGTCCGAGTCCGCTGGGTGTGCCGCCGCGTCGAGGGAAGCCAGCCCGGGATTGCCGATCGGACCGGGCGGCAGGCCGGCGTTCGTGCGCGTGTTGTAGGGGGTGTCTTCCTCGAGGCGCGAGAGGACGAGCTGGCCCGAGTAGTTGTGGTCCTCGTAGCGGATCGTCGCATCGATTCCCAGCGGGTTGCCCTGCTCGAGCCGGTTGTTGATCACGGACGCCGCGAGCTCGCGCTCTTCCGGAACCGCGATCTCACGCTCAACCATCGCGGCGATGTTGACCAGTTCGTACTGAGTCCGCCCCTGCTCCTTGGCCGCCCCTTCGAGGTCGATGTCGGAAGCGTTCATCTCGAACGCCTCGAGTTGCTTCGCGACGAGCTCCTCCACCTTTGCGCCCTTGAAGAGCTCGTAAGTGGCTGGGAAGAGGAATCCCTCGAGGTTCTGAGCGTCCTCAGCCCCGTACTTGGCCAGGTCGAAGCCCTTGAACGATTGCGTCGCCTTGAGGTAGTCGCCCTTGAGCCCGGCCTTCTTTGCGACCTCGGCGATCTGAGTGCGGTCATACCCCTCGGGCACGACAACCTCGATCGTCTTTTTGGCCGTCGGCACGCCTGATGCCTCCGAGCTCGAGTCGCCTCCCCTGCTGATGATCGTCCCGATCGCAGCGACGGCGATTATGAGGAGCCCCAGGCCGACCAGGGCGAACATCCGCCGGCGGTGAACGGCACCAGAGGTGGGTCCGCGTGGTGGCGGCGGCGGAGCGGCTGGTTGGACCTGGGTCGGTGGCGTCTCGAGGGGCGGCGTGGGGGCAGCGGGAGCGACCTCGGTCGGCGGCTGCCGGGCAGAAGCTGCGGGCGCGACTTCGGTCGGCGGCAGCGGCTCAGATGGGGGCGCGGGTTCGCTCGGCTCCCGTGCGGGCACCGGTTGGCTTGGCTCCGGGTCGATGCCCGAGCGCACGCGCTCGCCGAGCGATTCGCGAGTCTCCTCGCCGCGGCGCCTGGCCTCGCGCTCGGCGCGACGTGCCGCGCGTTCGCGCGCGGCCTCGTCGTCTGCAAAGGGATCCCGCCAGTCGCTCATGGTGTTCCATCACCTGGCTCGGAGCTTGGTCTAACCCGGTGCTGGAGGAATGACTCAAGCAGATGGGCGGCCGCCAGTGCATCACTCGGCGCCCCTGCTCCAGAGCGGGAGCTGGACGACGCCATGCGGGTCGTCAGGCGCTCGTCATACATCTCGACCGGGATTTCCAGGAGCTCTTCGAGTTGCGCGGCATAGGCGCGAGCGCTCTCGGCCTGCGGGCCAGCGTCGCCCGCAAGGGTCAGCGGAAGGCCCACGACGACCAGTTCGGCACCGATGGATGCCACCAGGGCCTCGGCCTCGGCCGGATCCGGCCCGAGCACGCCCGCCGGGCTCGCGATCGTCTCGGTCGGATCGCAGCTGGCCGCTCCCACACGGGCCTCGCCATGGTCGAGCGCAAGGATCCGCATTCGGGCTCAGCCGCCGAGCGCGGACCGAATCACTGTCCGGGCGGCCTCGAGCGCATCGGAAAGCTTGGCCGGGTCGCGCCCGCCCGCCTGGGCCGACTCGTCGCGGCCTCCTCCCCCGCCGCCGACGATGGGCGCCGCTTCGCGGACGATGGCAGCAGCCGAAACACCACGCTCGAGCGCCGCGGGGCTCGCAACGGCGACCAGCGCGACCTTGCCGTCGGACGGCGCACCCAGCACGACCACCGCATCGCCAATCTTGTCGCGGACACGCGTACCGAGCTCCAGAAGGGCCTTGCCGTCGGTCACCGAGCTCTCCGCCACGACCACTCGGATGCCGCCGATGTCCTCGGCGGCAGACGCGAGCTCCTCGGCCTCTTGGCCGGCCGCCTCTCGCCCGGCCTTCGCCACAGTCTTCTCGAGCTGGGAGAGGCGCTCCGCCGCACGCTCGGCCGCGGCAACGGGATCCTGCGCGGAGCCGAGAAGCGCGCCGGCGGTGTCCAGGGCAAGGCTCCGGTCCCGGAACCAGTCGATCGCCGCCGGCCCCGTGAGCGCCTCGATCCTGCGCACGTTCGCAGCGCTCGACGTCTCCTGGACGATCGCGAAGATGCCGCACTCGGCGCTCGAGGCGACGTGCGTGCCGCCGCAGAGCTCGCGCGAGACGCCGTCGATCTCGACCATCCTCACCCAGTCGCCGTACTTCTCGCCGAAGAGCGCCATCGCGCCCAAGGCGAGCGCCTCGTCGCGCTCCATCTCCATGGCGCGGACCGGGCGGCTGGCCTTGACCCAGTCGTTGACCACGTCCTCGACATCGCGGACCTCCTCGGGCGAGAGCGGCTGGCCGTGCGTGAAGTCGAAGCGGAGCTTGTCCGGGCGCACCGCCGAGCCCGCCTGGTGCACGTGCGCCCCCAGGCGCTCGCGGAGCGCCGCGTGAAGGAGGTGCGTGGCGGTGTGGTTTCGCATCGTGCGATGGCGCGTGTCCCGGTCGACCTCGGCCTCGACCCTGACGCCGGCCTCAAGCCCATCGGAACCCAGAACCAGCGCCTGATCGTCCCCCGCGCGGACCACGTCGGCGACCTCGATCTCGCGCCCCTCCCAGCGCAGGACGCCGCTGTCGGACACCTGGCCGCCGCCCTCGGGATAGAAAGGGCTCTCCTCGAGCTTGACGAGCGCGCCGTCGGCCGCCGCGACGCTGGTCTCTGCGCTCAAGCGCTCGAATCCGACGAAGTCCGTCGGCGGGGCGCTGCGCGCGAACTCGAGCGCTCCCTCACGGCCACCGTCGCCGTCTTGCGAGCGCCCGCTGCTCCGCGCCCGGTCGCGCTGGCGCGCCATGTGCTCCTCGAAGCCGGCCGCAGAGACCTCCAGGCCCTCCTCGGCCAGGAGCTCCTGCGTCACCTCGAAGGGGAAGCCGTACGTGTCATGGAGCTTGAAGGCGTCCTCGGCGTCAACCTCGCCTGCGCCCGCGGCCTTGGCGTCGTCGATCACGCGTCGCAGCAGCTCCGAGCCGCGGTGGAGCGTGCGGGCGAAGCCCTCCTCCTCGGAGGCGACCCAGCCCAGCACCGTCTCGCGCTCGGCCTCGAGCTGCGGCACTACGGCGCCGAGCGTCTCGATGGCGGTCTCGGCGAATCGGCCCAGGTAAGGCGCCTCGAGCCCGATCACGCCGCCTTGCTGGATGGCGCGGCGCATCACGCGCCGAAGCACGTAGCCGCGGTCCTCGTTGGACGGCACGACCCCGTCGGCCATCAGGTTCACCATCCCCCGCGAGTGGTCGGCGAGGATCCGCATGGCGCGCGTTGTCTTCGCGTCTGCGTCGTACGACCGGCCCGAGAGCTCTTCAGCCAGCTCGATGAGCGGGCGAAAGAGGTCTGTCTCGAAGACCGAGTCTGCCTCCTGCTGGATGAGCGCCATCCGCTCCAGACCGAGGCCCGTGTCGATGTTCTGGTTCGGCAGGTCTGTGATCGAGCCGTCCTCGTGGAGCTCGTTCGCCATGAAGACGAGGTTCCAGTACTCGAGGTAGCGCTCCGTATCGTCGCCGGGGCGGTCGGAGTCCGAGCCGTACTCGGGCCCGCGGTCGATGTACATCTCCGAGCACGGGCCACAGGGGCCAGTCGCGCCCGCCTGCCAGAAGTTCTCCGAGCGCGGCAGGTAGACGATGCGCTCCTCCGGCACGCCTAGCTCGCGCCAGAGCTCGACGGCCTCGGTGTCGGGCCCAAGGCCGAGTTCCTCGTCGCCGCCGAAGACGGTGACCCAGATCAGCTCGGGGTCGAAGCCGAATCCGTTGGTCGAGAGTTCCCATCCGAACTTCGTTGCGTCGGCCTTGAAGTAGTCGCCGAACGAGAAGTTCCCCAGCATCTCGAAGTAGGTGAGGTGGCGCTTGGTGTTGCCAACCTCCTCGATGTCAGGCGTCCGAAAGCAGCGCTGACATGACGCAAGGCGCTTCGCCGGCGGCTTTTCCCGTTCCAGGAAGTACGGCTTGAATGGCTGCATGCCGGCAACGTTCAGGAGGGTCGAGGTGTCGTCGGGCGCTGGAACCAGGGATGCGGAAGGCATGCGCTTGTGGCCCTCAGCCTCGAAAAAGGCAAGGTACGTCTCGCGGATCTCAGCCGACGTCATCACGGAAGTCTGAGTCTAGGTAGGCGTGCGGCTACGCAGCGCCGGCGATCGTCGCGCGGCCGACGACCAGGTCGCCGTCATAAAGGCAGGCGGTCTGCCCCGGTGCGACGCCGTACGCCGGCTCCCAGAGCTCTAGCTCGAGCTCATCATGGTCCCCGGGGCCCGCGGCGGACAGACGGCACGGGATCGCGTGCGCGTGGTAGCGCAGCCTGACCGTCCCGGCGCGTCCCGAATCGCGGTGGAGCCGCGCCCCGCGCAGCCGCACAGTCGTTCGCGCCAGGTCCTCCCTGCCGCCCACGATGACGCGGTTTGCGTTCGCATCCGTCCCGGTTACGTAGACGACCTCGCCCGTCGCCAGTCCCAGCCCGCGGCGCTGGCCGACCGTGAAGTGGTGATGGCCGGGGTGCTCGCCCACGACCTCGCCCGCGGAGTCCACGATCGGGCCGGGCCGGTCGGCGAGCCCACCGTGCCGCTCGAGAAACGAGCGCTTGCCCTCGCCCGCAAGGAAGCAGAGGTCCTGGCTCTCGCGCTTCGAGGCGACCGCGAGTCCCTCGGCGGCCGCACGCGCGCGGACCTCGGGCTTGGTGAGCTCGCCCAGGGGGAACCGAAGCCGCGCGAGAGTCACCGGCCGAAGGCCCGACAGCATGTAGGTCTGGTCCTTCGCCGGGTCGGCCGCAGCTCTCAAGAGCGGCCCGGAGCCGTCGTCTTCGAGGCGCGCATAGTGACCCGTCGCAAGGCCGGTGGCGCCGAGCCGGTCCGCGAGCGAGACCATCGCGTCGATCCGCAGGTCGCCGTTGCAGATCACGCACGGGTTGGGGGTCTCCCCCGCCCTGTACCCGCCGACGAACGCGCCGACGACCTCGCGGCGAAAGGCGTCCTCGAGATCCAACGTGAGGTGCGGAATGCCGAGCGAGTGACACAGCGAGCGGGCGCCGCGAACGGCCTCGGGCGAACAGCAGGCCTGCGTTCCGTCGGTGCGCTCGTCGGCCCAGAGCTTGAGGGTCACGGCCACGACCTCCGCGCCGCGCTCACGCTCCAGAAGAGCTGCAACCGCGGAGTCAACGCCCCCTGAGACGGCCACGACCACACGATCCGCGCCGGAAGCCACACCGATCGGCTCGCCCGAGGATGCGAGCGAGCTCAGCGCGCGGGCTAGCGCGTCGCCGACCAGGTCGGCCGCATGGCGGCCCTGGGGTCCCAGTCCGCCCACCGCTCGGGCAAGCTCATCGGCGGAAACCGCGGCAACCCGGAGCACGGGTGCGCCCTCGGCCTCCTCGCACGCCGCGGCAGCGCAGGCCCGAAGCGCCGCGCACCCCTCGGCGTCGAACGTCGCCTGAGCGATACGCCCATCGACGACCCCGAGCGAGATCCGCACGAGGTCGCCACAGGCCGAGCCGCCCGCGCTGCCGGTGTGGGAGGCATCGGGGGCAGGCCCGCGACGGGTCTCGTCGCGGGCGTACTCCTCCAGGAGCTCTGGGTTTCCGGGCATGGCAACAAGGTAGCCCGCCGGAGGACGGTGCGAGTAGCGCGTGGCTAAGGGGCGTAGGTCGTGCGCTTGCCGTCGTAGAGAGCGTCGTTCACTGCCTGGGTGACGCTCTCCTTGCCGCGGTAGCCATACGAGACGCTGGCAAGAGGCATCGGCGAAGACTCCCCGCCCGGGAGCTTGCCCTTGGGCGGGTGCAGGACGATGATCGCGGGGACGCGGTCAAGCGTCACGCCCTCGGCGATGCGGGAGTACTTGGTGACGTGCTTGGCGTCCGTCACGAAGACCGAGGTGTCGCCGCGGCTCTCGAGGCTTTCGACGTCGCGCTGGATGGGCTTGTCCTCGTAACCGCCGGGCTCCATGGCAAGCAGGACGACGACGTCGCCCGTGTTGTAGGCGTCAACCACATCAGCGGGGAGGCCCTTGCTTGCCTCGAACGGAGTGCTGCCGGCGGGCGCCGTGGTTGCGCCTGCCTCGGGCGCCGGGGTGGAAGGCGCGGCTGTCGAAGGGGCGGCTGTCGAAGGGGCGGCTGTTGACGGCGCCGCGGTCTCAGTGGCGCTGCTCGCGGCCGGAGTCGTCGCCGGGTCGGTCGCTTCCTCGGGCTCGGCGCCGCCGCCACCCATGCCCGACATGAAAACCACGGCAACGAGGACGCCCAAGACGCCGAGAAGGCCTATCTGGACGACTGGGTTTTCGTTGATGGCCTTGCGCATCAGGCCACCCCGCCCAGGGCCGTAGAAAAAGATGGCCCCGACTTGCCGTTACCGCTCAGCCTGCGAACCTGGTTGAACAGGTGGGTGCCTACCAGCTGAGGCACACGGTCCTCAGCCGAGATCAGCTCCCGAGGCGTTTGTATTGGTTCACGATGAGAGCGGCCAGCGAACAAGCCAGAGCCGATGAAGAACGTTACAGGCACGTTCCTTGATTCGGCTCAGATCGCCGAAGCCTTGAGCCCTATTTACGGTGCCTGGTCCGGATTGTTCACGGCCGGGGTCCCGGAGGACCGCCCGGCCATGAAGCTCGCGGCTATCGCGAGGGCCGCGGCGAGCAGCAGGATGAGCGGCCAGCCGAGGATCTTGCCCTGGGTGCCGACTAGCTACCGGGTTCTACCTGGAGGCCCAAGTCTCTTAGCTGCGTCGGATCGACCGGCGCGGGGGCGCCGGTCAGGGGGTCTGCGCCCGATGCTGCCTTCGGAAACGCGATCACATCGCGGATTGAAGGCGCGTCGAGCACGCGCTGGACGAACCGGTCAAGCCCGTATGCGATCCCGCCGTGCGGCGGCGCTCCGTAGCGAAGCGCTTCCAGCAAGAAGCCGAACCGCGCCTCCGCCTCGGCGTCGTCGATGCCGATCGCCTCAAACGCCTGCCTCTGCACGACCGGGTCGGAGATGCGGATCGAGCCGCCGCCGAGTTCCTGGCCATTCCAGACGATGTCGTAGGCCTGGGCGCGCGCGGTGCCAGGTTCTGACGGGTCGAGCTCGCCGTCCGGAGCCGTGAAGGGGTGATGGAGCGGATCCCAGCGCTTCCCTTCCTCGTTCCAGCCGAAGAGCGGCCAGTCCACGATCCAGCAGAAGGAGTGCTCCTCGGGATCGATCAACTCGAAGCGCTCGGCCATGTCGAGGCGGAGCTGGGCGAGAACGGAGTTTGCCGTCGCCTCTGCGTCGGCGACGATCAGGAGGAGGTCGCCCTCCTCTGCCTCGAGCACCTGGTTGAGGGCGGCGAGCTCGGCTTCGGAGAGGAACTTCGCCGTCGGCGAGCGCCAGCCGTCCCCCTCGCGAAACGCCCAGACGAGGCCCTTGGCTCCGAGCTCCTGTGCGCGTTCGATCAGCCCGTCGAGCCCCGAACGCGGGATCTCGCGCTTGCCGGCGTTGATTCCCTTGACGACACCACCCGAACCAAGGGCGCCCGCGAAGACCTTGAACTTCGTCTCTGCCAGCGCGCCGGAGAGGTCGCGGAGCTCGAGGCCGAAGCGAAGATCGGGGCTGTCCTTGCCGTACCTGGCGATCGCCTCGTCGTAGGACAGGCGCGGGAGCGGCAGCTCGAGCTTCGGGCCGCCCACGCGCTCCAGGACGTGCGCGATCATCCGTTCGTTCACAGCCAGGACGTCCTCGACCTCGACGAACGACATCTCGATGTCGAGCTGGGTGAAGTCGGGCTGCCGGTCGGCGCGCTGGTCCTCGTCACGGAAGCAGCGGGCGATCTGGTAGTAGCGCTCGAAGCCGCCGACCATCAGGAGCTGCTTGAAGAGCTGCGGGGATTGCGGCAGCGCGTAGAACGATCCGGCCTCGCGGCGAGCGGGCACGAGGAAGTCCCGCGCACCTTCCGGCGTCGAGCGGGTGAGGACGGGCGTCTCGATCTCCAGGAACCCCTCGCCGTCGAGGAACTCGCGCATCGCGCGGGAGACGGCAGCCCGCGTGGCGACCGCGCGCTGGAGCGGCTCGCGCCTGAGGTCGAGGTAGCGGTGGCGAAGCCGCATCTCCTCCCCCACCTCGCCGGAGAAGCTCTCGATCTCGAACGGCGGCGTGTCCGCGTCCGAGAGCTGATCCGCCGAGCGGACGCGGACCTCGAACTCGCCGGTCGCCATCTCGGGGTTGACCGTCTCGGGCGAGCGGCGCACGACCGGGCCAGAGACGGAGATCACGTCCTCGGCGCGGAGCGTGTGGCCAAGCGCGAACGCGTCCGCGGCCTCGTCGGGGTGAAAGACGAGTTGGACCAGCCCGGTGCGGTCGCGCAGGTCGACGAAGACGACCCCGCCGTGGTCGCGGCGGCGATGGACCCAGCCCGCGACCCGAACCTCGGAGTCGCCGCTGTCCTGGAGGACGCCGCCGCACCACGCGTCGCGGTAGCGGTTCGCCGAAAGCCCGGGCAGGTCGCTCACTGGGAGGCCTCCCCCCGCTCGCGCTCAATCTCCGCAGCGACGTCGTTCGTATCGAGCGGACGCTCCTCGCCGGTCGTCATGTCCCGGATCTTGGCGCTGCCGTCTTCGGCCAGGATCACCGCGCGCTGCGCGCCGGAGCGGTCGGCCTGCTTCATCTGCCCCTTCTCCGAGCGGCCGGCCAAGTCCAGATCGACGCAGGCGCCGGCGCGCCGCGCCTCGGTCGCGAGGCTGAGCGCACGTTCGCGCTGGCTGTCCGGCGCGACGATGAAGGCGTCCAGCGCCGGAGACTCCTCGGTCTCGCCGAGCGCAAGCAGGATGCGCTCGATCCCCGCCGCCCACCCGACGGCCGGCGTCTCGGGACCGCCGAGCTCCGCAACGAGGCCGTCGTAGCGGCCTCCACCGCCCAGCGCGGACTGAGCGCCGAGCGCGTCGGAGGTGAACTCGAAGACGGTGCGCGTGTAGTAGTCCAGGCCGCGGACGAGCGTGCCGTCGAGCACGTATTCCACGCCGGCGTCGTCAAGCGCGCGCTTGACGGCCTCGAAGTGCTCGGCGTCCTCTGGGTCGAGGCGGTCGAGCATCGTTGGCGCGCCCTTCATCACCTCCTGCGTCCCCGGGTGGTCCGAGTCGAAGGCTCGCAGGGGATTCGAGTCGATTCGCGAGCTGACATCGTCCGACAGCGAGGCCTCGTTGTCCCTGAGGTACGAGCGGAGCTCGTCGCGGTAAGCCTGTCGCGTCTCGAAGGAGCCGAGGCTGCCAAGGCGCAGCTCGACGCCCGGGCACGGCAAGCTCGGCCAAGAGGTCGGCCAGGAGGATGATCGACTCGGCATCGGCCAGCGGCGAGTCGGTCCCGATCACCTCGGAGTCGATCTGGTGGAACTGCCGGAAGCGGCCCGACTGCGGGCGCTCGTGGCGGAAGAACGGTCCCCAGCACCAGAGCTTCACGGGCTGCGGAAGCGTGTGCATGCCGTGCTCGACGTATGCGCGGCAGATCGAGGCCGTCGCCTCCGGGCGAAGCGTCAGGCTGCGCCCGCCCTGGTCCTCGAAGGTGAACATCTCCTTCTGGACGATGTCGGTGGACTCCCCCACTCCCCGTGCAAACAGCTCGGTCTCCTCGAACACCGGCGTCTCGATCCGCCCGTACCCCGCCCGCTCGAACGCGGCCGCTGCGGCGACGTAGACGCGCGCCCGCGCCGCCGAGTCGGAGGGCAGGACATCGAACGTCCCGCGAGGGGCTTTGAACTTGGCGGCCATGGCAAGGCGAGGCTATCGCGGGGTCAAGCGGCTCCCCAGGCCAACGGGGGCGCTCCGCCGCCTAACGGCGGCGACGCGTCTGCATCTGGCGCCGCATACCGGAGCTAGATGCAGGCGGAGCACTAAAGAGGGTCAACCGCCTCGGCGAGCAATGGCGCTGATCGAGATCTCGGGCGGTCGCTTCAACTTGGTGATCGATCTGCTCGGAGCCGTAGCGGATGACCTCGTATCCGGCGCCCCGGATTTTCAGATCGCGACGGCGGTCCACGACCACCGCGGCCGGTCTGCCGTGCTCCTCGCGGCCGTCCAGTTCCACTGCGAGCCTCAGGTGTGGCCAGACCGCATCGACCTCGTAGCCCGCGACCTCGTAGTTCGGGATCGGAAGTTCGATGCCGTGCCGCTCGCAGAAGAACAAGAATCGGTCCTCGAGCGGGCTTCTGTGTTCTGGCCAACTCCGGCATATGCACCCTCAAGCGCCTCGCGAAGCAGGCGAGACCCTTGGCGCCCGGATTGCGACAGCTCCTCAGATCTGAGAGAGAGTCATGAGGCCGCTCTCTATCCGTGATTGCCAGGGCCCGCCGCAAACCCGCGAAAGAGACGAGCGACGAGGCGTCCAACAGCGTCTGCGCAACAGGTGTCACCGGAAGGTCGCGGTGCCATTCGCGCTCGACCGTGCCGGGGTGGTGAATGAATAGTCCAGGACGAGACCGCCGCGCACCGGGAGCACTCACGTGAATCGTCCGGCTCGCGAACCGCAGGAGGCCCCTCCACCAGGCAGCAGTGATGTGACTGAGCGCCGCACCAGGTCCGGCGAGAAGCAACGCCTCGTGGAACGGTGTGACCTCGGTTTCCCCCATGTGCCCTACCGCGTAGAGCCCATCGCGGACGCGGTGAAGCCGCCCGTTTCGCTCCCACCGCACAACCCTCGACTTCGAGAGCCCGCAGCGCCGCAGTTGCGCGGTCGTGATTCTCCCGCCCTGCTTCGCCGCAAGCCGCGACACCCTCCTCGTCGACACTTGGCGTCCGCATACCGGCGCTGTTTGCAGGCGAGTTGTCCATCGCGCGCGACGCTGCCGCATCGCCGCGCGCGGGTGTTGCGTGGAGTGTGCGGAAAGCGCTTCGAAAGCCCTACGAACTACCGGCGAGTTCTTGAAGGAACGGGTTCGTGGCGCGCTCCGCGCCGAGCGTTGTCACTCCCATGTGCCCGGGATAGACGCCCGTCTCGTCGGGGAAGCGTTCGAGGAGCTCGCCGATCGAGGCCAGGAGCGTCGGCCAGTCTCCGAATGGCAGGTCCGTCCGCCCGACCGATCCCTGGAAGAGGACGTCGCCTGAGAACAGAACGCGCTCGTCCGGGATCGAGTAGGTGACGTGCCCGGGGCTGTGCCCTGGGGTGAAGACGACGTCGATCTCGAAGCCGGCCAGCTCCAGATGCTCGCCGCCGGAGACCGTCTCCTCGGCGTCCCAGCTCTCGTAAGGGCCGAAGCCCTCCCACGGGATGTAGGACATGATGTCCGCGAGGACGCGCGTCTCGAGCTCCGGGCAATAGACGGGAGCGCCCGTCGCCTTCGCCACCGGCGCGACGGCCCCGATGTGGTCGAAGTGGGTGTGGGTGAGCAGGATCGCCTCGAGCTTCGAGATCCCGAGCTGCTCGAGCGTCGCGAGGATCCGGCCGGCCTCATCGCCCGGATCGATGATGAGAGCGGTGTCCGAGTCGTCCTGGCGGAAGATGAACGTGTTCTCGGCCACCTGCCCGACCGTGAGCATGCGAATGTCCATGGGGAGCTAGCGCCTTGGCGCGCGCCCGTTGCCTTGGCGCGCGCGGCCTGGCGAGCCGCCTGGTCCTTCGCCATGCGCCTTCGGTACAGGAACCGCTCGAGGTAGTAGCCGGCCGGCGTGTAGAGCCCGAGCATGAAGATCGAGAGGACCGCGGAGGCGGCGATGGGCTGGCCGACTACGAACGCCATGAGGACGAACAGGATCGCCGACATGATGAGCGAGCGGTTGAAGGCGCTCTGCCAGGTCGGCGCTGCGGTCTTTCGGAGCTCGGCATTTCGCCGGGCCTGCGCTCGCGCCTGGTCGCGGTTCTGGGGGCGGCTCCTCGACTGCCGGTTGATCGACCCGCCCTGGGTCCCCTTGTGCTTCTTCTTGCGCCTTTTCTTGGTCTGAGCCACGCGCCAAATCTAGTGGCTTTGGGCTAGTCGCCTGCCAGTTCGGCGAGCCGATCCTCGATCACGCCGCGAGCCCGGTCGAAGCCGGGCATGGGGACGTCGCCGGGGAAACCGTCGAGTGCTGCCCTGGGCACCAGCCCGACGATCTCTGCGGCGCGGATCTCGCCGGCGTGAGGCTCGGCCAGCTCGCGCGCGTGGGCGACCACCTCGGCCAGCGGGATCGCGATCGGGTCGTGCACGTTCGTAGAGATCTGTGTGACGTCGTCAGTCAGCGCCAGCGCGATCGCCCGAACGCCCGGGCGGCCGCCCCCTGACTCACGGAGCGCGGCCGCGACCGCCTTCGCCTGGGCCAGGGTCATACCCTCGAACTCCATGTTGAATGCCGCGAGTGGCGGCCGGGCCGTGACGAGCGTGGCGCCCGCGGTCGGGTGCGGAGCAGCGGGGCCCATGTCGGGCACGAGCTCGCCGCTCTCCATCCGCGTGGCGAGCGCCGTTGGGCCACCCGAGCGGAAGTAGGCGCGCTCGCGGCGCTCGGGGAGGGACGCCAACTCCCCGTAGAGGAAGACCGGCACACCCAGCTCGGCGATCTCGCCCGCGGCTTCGAGCGCCTGGCTGCGCGCTTGCTCGCAAGCGTCGGGGTTGAGATGGATCACGGGAGCGACGTCGAGCGCGCCAATCCGCGGGTGCTCGCCCTCGTGAGACGACAGGTCGATCGCCGCGATCGCCTCGCGGGCGCCACGCACGAGGGCGTCCGCGGCGCGGCCTTCGTTCGGGGCGAGGCTGAAAACCGTGCGGTTGTGTGTGGCGTCCGAGTGGCGGTCCAGGACGACCGCGGCCGCTGCAAAGGCACTCTCCAGGCGTTTGATGGTTGCCGCGTCGCGCCCCGCCGAGACGTTGGGAACCGCGAGGAGCCTCGGCGTTTCGGCAGTCCCGCTCAAACCTGAAGCTCACCGTCCGCGATGAGGGCATGCCCGTCGGCCGCGACGGTCGGCTTCATGACGACGACGTCCTCGTGGATCGGGACCTGGATCTCGCCGCCGATGCCTGCCGACGCGCCGAAGGCGACGTGACAGGTGCCGAGGATCTTCTCGTCCTCGATCAGGTTGCCGGTAAGGGTCGCGCACTCGTTGGTGCCGATCCCGAGCTCGGCCAGGAAGGTGCCTCCCTCCCCCGCTCCCCGCAGGATCTCGAGGAAGCGCTCTCCGGTCTCGCCTGAGGCATCGGTGAGTGACCCGCCCTCAACCGTGAGCGTTGAGGGCTCCGGCCCGATGCCGAGCGAGCCCATCGTCCCGTCGACCACGAGCGTCCCATCGCCGGCGTCGTGCCGAGGCGAGATGAACCCCTCGCCGCAGGGCAGGTTGCCAAAGGCGCCCGCAGCTGACAGGTCCCCGTCGTCCGAGATCGCGGTGCGCCCTTCGAGGCTCAACCGCAGGTCGCTGCCGTTTGGGCAGGTGATCCTGACCTCGTCTCGCCTCGGTGAGGATCTTCGCCACCGCCTGGCCGCGGCGTTTGAGCTCCGCCGTGTCGGCGAGCATCACGCGGCCCAGGATGTCCTCAGTGACGTGCGGCAGGGTTCCGATGCGGGCGCCTGCCTCGCACGCCTCCCGCCGCGCGGCGGTGTGAGAGAGCGACTGCATCGTCGGGCAAAGGACCACGTCGGACGCCTTCATGGCGGCGGCAATTGCGGCAGGCGGCTCGGTGCCGTGCGTGGCCCGCTCGGCCATCATCGCGAGCATCGCATCGGCGCCCGCTCGCCCGGCGGCGCCCCGCAAGCGCTCCCCGAGCCCGAGCGTCGACGGGTTGCAGACAACCAGCACTTGCTCGCCCTCGCGGACTGCCAGGCAGTCACGGATGACCGCTTCCACCGCTCGATCGAGATCAGTCATGTGTTGAGCGTATGGTCCCACCCGTCAGCGTCGCCCGAAAGGAACATGATGGAGGTAGCCGAGCTCGGTCAGGTCTGGACGAAGACCTGACCGTCGCGCTCGACGACCTTCGCGGTGCCAAGCGGCACGACCTTGGTCAAGCCCTTGAACACTGATCCGAGGCCCGGGACGCGCTCGAAACCGCCCTGCGGCCCGACCTTCATCCGGCCACTCGCAGGGTCGTACGCGGCGCGATGCCAGGGGCAGACCAGGCAGCCGTCGCCGTCGATCGATCCCTTCGCCAGGTCGGCGCGTAGATGGCGGCAGCGTCGCGAGACCGCGTAGCGGCGACCGTCAACGTTGAGCACCGCCCAGTCGCCGACGCCGCGAACGCTGCCGGGCCCCAATTCGTCCACCTTTCCGACCAGTTCCTCGCCCATCGCCGAAGGCTATCTGACCTTCCGCTGAGGCCAGGTACTGTGCGGGCGATGTCTGAGGAGAACGTGGAGGTCGTGCGGCGGTGGTGGGACGGCTTCAATGCGACCGGCATGCCACCGCTCAGCCTCTGCGACGAGCGGATCGAAATCAGAAACCCTCCCGACTTCCCGGTGCGAGGTTCCTTCCATGGCCACGAGGGCGTGCGGGAGTGGCGTGATCAAACATTCGAGGTGATCGACAATGCTGTCGTCGAGGCCGAGGAGATCATCGACGTAGCGGACGACGGTCAGACCGTTCTCATGCTCCTTCGATCCCGGGGCACCGCCCCCCACATGGGTATCGAGATCGACTTTCCGTGGGCTGCGATCTGGACGATCCGAGAGGGGAAGCTCCTCTTCGCACAGGGATACCTGGACAGGGACGAGGCCCTGGAAGCCGCCGGGTTATCGAAGTAGTAACGCTCAGCCGGGCGTGAGGCCGACGGTCGGTGCGGCGGAGGAGGCGCTTGGCCTCCAACTGCCCCCTTCTGGTGGATCCGCACCGCGAGTAGCGCGAATTGGCTCCAGTCACATGGCGCGCGACCGCCAAACGCCTCCTCTACGATCGATGCCCCCGCCGGAGTAGCTCAGCTGGTTAGAGCAGCGGAATCATAATCCGCGTGTCGGGGGTTCAAGTCCCTCCTCCGGCATCCGACACCGCCCCAAGGTGGGGCCTTCGCCTGATAGGAACCCTACGTGAGCACCTTCTGCCTCGTCCCCAGGCGCCCGGCACGGAGCCTGGAGCCTGTCGGCGCCGGCCCAAGAGCTGGAGCCGCTCGGGCACTCGGCCGTCGCCGTCGAGCTTGAGTCCGATCGGCCTGACGAGCGGGCCGGACGGTTCGGCTCGCTTGCCTGTCCGGTCGGCTGCGGGTAGCTTTCCCAAGTATTCGGAAGTTCGAATGGCCTTGGAGGCGGCTACGCCGCCGGCTGTCGTGGCGAGCTGTCGCGGCGGAGTTCTCGTGGGCGCGAGTCGCCAGCGCGCTCCTCATTGCGCTCTTGCTGGCCAGCGTAGGCTACGGCGCGTACCTCCTCGGTAGGCCTGACGTCGATCAAGAGGCGCTTCGCGCTGCCGCGATCGCCGAGGGGCGCAAAGCGGGTGCCCAGAAGGGTGCCAAGCAGGGGTACGAGCAGGGCTATGGGGCGGCGCGCGACCGCATCTACGTCCCTACGTACGCTGCCGCGTACAGGGAGGCATACGCGAGCGAGTTCGAGCGCGCCGACCTCGATTCGCCCCAGCGGATTCAGGTGCCGGACCCGCGATGAGTTTCCACTTCCGAGCGACGCAGGGGTGGCCCTCACAGGAGCGCCCCGAGCACGTTGCGCCCGGATGGCGCGCCAGGATCTGGGTGGCACGCCCGACCGTCTCCGTCGTTGTCGTGGTCTGCGTGGCGGCGATCGAGCTTGCGTTCCTCGGCTACCTAATCGGGACAGGGAGCACGGACGGTACGGAACGAGCGACCGAGATCCAGCAGTCCTCGTACCAGGAGGCATTCGAGACCGCGCGGCAGGCCGCCTTTGTGCGGAGCGAGGAGCGCGGCAGGACGGCCGGAGAGCGGGCGGCCAGAGCGGCCTCGGAGAAGGCCGGTGCGGACGCCGGTGCCCGGCAAGGCGCCGCGGCGGTCGAGCGGAGGCAGGCGGCGATCGCGGCGGCCGAGGCAGCAGCGGCCGCGGCCGCGGCCGCAGCGGCGGAGGCGCGGGCCGAGAGGCGGGCAGCGCGGGCGGCGGCGGCCGCGATACCCGAGCCCGCGCCGATCCCGATTCCGACCCCGGCTCCGGCGCCCGCTCCGTCGCCCCCACCCTCTGAGCCCTGTGTCGATCCCAGGGGCCATCCGTGCTGAGCTAGCCCGGGAATGTTCCTTCGTTCTCGTCGGTGAGGACGACCCTCTGGCCCTGCGCCCGCACCACGAACCGATAGGAGATGCGCCCCCTCCGGAGCTCGACCCTTCCGTGTCCTTTCAGGCTGTATCCGGGGAAGGCCGAGGAGAACCGGCATGAGAACGTGTACCGGCCGCGCCGGGTGCAGCTCCGCTCGAGATTGTCGATCACCCGCTTCGCGAACTTGTGGCGGCGGAGCGCAGTGGCCACGGTTCGTTCCGCGCGGCCCTGCTCCAGCGGCGGCCTCAGAACCTTGAACCGGAACGTCCGTGGTGGTCCGGGGTTCCCGAGGGTGTCGTGCGCGGTCACGAGCAACTTGTGCTTGCCGAACTTGAGGCGCCTGTCCGGCGCGAAGCTCGGCCCGCACCCGACGGCCGGCTTGCCGTCGAGCTTGCAAGTGACGCTGGCCCCCGCCTCAGGCGAGGACACCTGGAAGCTGGGCTTGCGGTCGCCGGTCCTCTTGGGGCCCGTCACCTCGGCCATAGGGCCGACCGTGTCGACGCTGAAGTCGCGGGTTGCCGAGGCCGTGTTGCCGGCCGGGTCGGTTACGCGCACGCGGAAGGTGTAGGCGCCGTCAGCCAGATTGCTCGGCTGGTCATGCTGGTTGAGGGAGGTGCAGGGGCCGAAGTTGATCGTGTCTTGGTCGACCGAGCATTCACGGGCATTCTCTGCCGCGGTGGTCCAGCCGAAGCTCGGGCGCGAATCGTTCGTGGGCCCCGTGGGGCCTAGGGCCGTGAGGGTGACCGTGGGCGGGGTGAGGTCGACGCTGAAGGTGCGGGTGTCGGTCGCGGTGTTGCCGGCCTCGTCCTCGACCCGGATCCGGAACGTGTAGCTGCCCTCGTCGAGCGGGGTGGCCTGGTCGTATTGCGTCAGGCTCGTGCAGGCCCCGAACGAGGGTGTGCCCGAGTCGAGCGAGCACTCCCGCAGGCTCTGGTCATCCCCGGCCGCCGTCCAGCTGAAGCTGGGCTGGGGGTCGTTGGTCGGGCCGGTTGGGCCGCCTGCCCCCAGGGTGACCGTGGGCGGGGTGAGGTCGACGCTGAAGGTGCGGGTGTCGGTCGCGGTGTTGCCGGCCTCGTCCTCGACCCGGATCCGGAACGTGTAGCTGCCCTCGTCGAGCGGGGTGGCCTGGTCGTATTGCGTCAGGCTCGTGCAGGCCCCGAACGAGGGTGTGCCCGAGTCGAGCGAGCACTCCCGCAGGCTCTGGTCATCCCCGGCCGCCGTCCAGCTGAAGCTGGGCTGGGGGTCGTTGGTCGGGCCGGTTGGGCCGCCTGCCCCCAGGGTGACCGTGGGCGGGGCCGTGTCGACGGTGAAGTCGCGGGTCTCCGTCGTGGTTTCGGGCACATCGTCGGTCGCGCGGACGCGGAACGTCCAATCACCGTCCGCCAGCGGGCCGTCCGTATGGCTGCTTGCCGTGGTGCAGGGGCCAAAGTCCTCGGTGCCTTGGTCGACCGAGCACTCGACGGCCGTTGCGTTCTCCACCGTGAACCCGAACGTCGGCGACGATTCGTTAGTGGGCCCGTCCGGGCCGCTGTCGATCGTGACCGTGGGCGCGGCTAGTGCAGGCGCGGAATGCAGGCAGGCAAACAGCGCTGCCACGACGGCAACCCGCAGCAGCATCCTCGGTGTTCCCACCCCGCGGTTCACACTCAGCACTGTAGTACCGAAAACGCTGTCAACCGGGGTTGAACTCACCTGGCCGTGGGCAACTGATGGGCAACACGCCACCCACAACCAGCCGCAACTCGCCCAGCGCGGGCATCGGGGAAAGCGAACGCCCCAGCGGATCAGGGACCGAGGAACCTTGCGGGAATGCACGGTTGCGAGACGGTCTGGGCGACTGTAGACTCGCGGCACGGGGGTAGCAACTCGATAGGAAGGGATTTGAATGCACCGGCACCTTGGGTACGCGAGCGCTATCGCGGCTGCCACGACCTTGATCGCACTCGGAACCAGCGTTGCGGCGCCAGCTGCGTATGACGCCGCCACCAAACGCGGCTGTGACGCCGACCAAATCGAGCTCGGCGGGCGCGAGTACGTCTTCCACAAGCATCACATGTCGTGCGAGCGGGCCAAGCGCTACGCCCACCACGTCTACAACTCGAATGGAAACTGGGAGCCACGAAACTTCAACTGCCGGTCGGGAAGCAACTTCAACCAAGGCGCTTTCTGTCAGAAGCGCGTCGGCCAGAACGAGAGCTTTGGCTGGCATCCCTTCGACTGAGCACCCAGGTTCGACCCGACCATCAAAAGGTTCGGGCCGTAGGCGATTCTCGAACGAGAGTAGGGCAATCATTCGTATGTTGAGGAAGTCGGCGGTGGCGCGGTTCAGAGGTGGCTTGGGTGTTCAAGTCCCTCCTCCGGCACTACTCTGAAGCCATGAGCTCCTTCGTCGGCAGAATCCTTGGAGCTATCAAGCTTCTGGCAAGGGACAATCGCATCCCTAAACCGCTCCGCTGGATCGCTGGCTTCGGCTTGCTTCCCATTCCGGGGCCAATTGATGAAGCGGTGCTCCTGCTTCTCGCACCCCTCTTCTTGGCCTTCTATCGTGAGCCGCTGCGAGAGGCCTGGCGCGTGGCAGAACCTAGGACGAGCGACAAGCCCTGGCAAGCTAACGCCCCAGCGGATCAGGCCGGGGCGTTATTCCCGTAGTTCTCCCGGAGCGTCTGCGGATTTCCTCCTTTGCGGGATACACGAACCCCTAGCCTGGGAGGCCCAACCAAAGGAGGCCGACAATGGTCTTGAGCACGGTGAAGGTCGAGGATTTTGATCGCTTCTGGGCGGTGTTCTCCTCCAAGGGCGCCGAAAAGCGGAAGCAGCACGGCAGCAACGGCTCACACGTCTTCCGAGACCCCAGTGACGACAGCCGCCTCTGGGTGGTCTTCGACATGAACGAATCGGCCTATCAAGATCTGCTCAGCGACCCCGAGATGCCTGCGATCTTCCAAGAGGCCGGATTGCTGGGAAGGCCTGAAGGCGTGGAGCTGATCAAGGAGCACGAGGCGTAGGCGCGCTCAGCCCGGGGTGAGGTTGACGGTCGGCGTACCGAGGAGCCACTTGGCCTCGCGGATGCCGGTCGTCATCGCCCCGTCCGCCGTGGAATGGCGCGTGCGCGAGGTCATACTTCACTCTGATGTCGCAGGAGAACGTCGAGCAATACCGCCGACTGGCTGAAGCCTTCGAAAGACGCGACTTGGATGCCTTCCTCGAGCTCTTCGCTCCCGAGGCGGAGTTTGCGCCTCGAAGCGCGGCGGTGCATGGCGGCAGCCCATTTCGCGGCCACGACGGGATCCGAAGCTGGTGGGAGAGCATGTTTTCGGTGTTCTCGGAGTACGCCGCAGAGATCGATGAGGTGCGAGACCTCGGAGATGTGACGTTCGGACGAGCGCGTCTCCTCGGCCGTGGCACCGGTAGCGGTGTCGCGGTGGAGCAGGCGCAGTGGCACGTCGTCAAGTGGCAAGATGGCGTGGTCGTCCATTGGCGCACCTTCCCGAGCGAAGCTGAAGCCCTCGAAGCTGCCGGGCTGTCGGAGTAGGCGTTTGCTCCAGGTGCCGCCGTCTCTCAGTAGGGTTGCGCCATGTCTCAGGTGAACCTCGAAATGGACCTCGATGCGCCGGTCGAAGGCGTGTTCGAGGCGATGGCGGACCACGCGCGCTACGACCGGTTCCGCCCGATCGGCACCTCGGAGCTCATCAAGGAGGGCGCGAACGACCGCAACGGGGTCGGCGCCGTCCGCAGGCTCAAGGCGTGGCCGCTGCGCTTCGACGAGGAGATCACCGCGTATGAGTGGCCCAGCCGCCTCGACTACCTGATCATCGATGTGAATGGACCTCTCGAGCACGACGGTGGCTCCATCCGGTTCGAGCCGACGGCGTCCGGCACGCACGTGCTATGGACATCGACCTTCCGGATCACAACACCACTGGTGGGAGGCCTGCTCGGCGCAGCGTTCGGGTTCGGCCTCAAGCGGTCGTTCACCAAGATGCTCGAGGACGCCGCGCGCCTCGCCTCGGCGCCGACCCCGTCGGAAGCTGGGACTTTGAGCCCGGCTGCGACCGAACGACCCTGAACCTCGAAGCATTTGCCTTGGCCGTGGTTTGCGCGGTCCGTCCCGCCGCCCTGGCATCCGTCTATGCCCTGCTCGCGTCATCGACGCCCGCGAGGCCCCTCGCCGTTTACACGATCGCCAGCCTGGTTACCGGCGCGTTCGCCGGTGCGATCGTCGTGCTGGCTTTGCACGGAGTGTGGCTGGAGACCGGGACCTCAACGGCCAACTCGATCATCGAGCTTGCCGGCGGTGCTGCGGCGCTGGGCTTTGCCGCGGGGATTGCGACCGGCCGGCTACGAGGAGGCTCCCGATCTGAGCGCTCGACAGGTGACCCCCGTATCGCAAGGCAACTGCGGAACCCGTCGCTGCGCGTGGCGGCTGCAGCCGGCGTCGCGACCCACCTCCCGGGGCTCCTCTACCTGTTGGGCCTGAACGCGATCGCCGCCGGCGACCCGCCTGTCGGCGAGGGACTTCTCGCCGTGCTCATCTTCGATGTGATCTGGCTGACGATCCCGATTTTCGCGCTCGTCGTAAGCATCCGCCGCCCCGAGGCCGCCCGCGCCGCGATCGGCCGCGTATCGGCTTGGATGGTGAGTCATCAGAACGCCATTCTGATCTTCATCTTCAGCGGTGCCGGCATCTACTTCGTCGCCAGGGGCCTGGCGCACCTCCTGGCCTAGCGTCTCGCCGCGGGGCCGCTACTCGCGTTCGGGCTCGGGATCGAGGACGTTTCGCTGGGTGAGCGTGTAGAGAAGCGCGATCGATGGGATCACCAGGATCACCGCAGCTACGAAGACGACCAGGACCATCGTCATGGTCGCGTCGGCGCCCGCGCCCGCCGAGATCGTCAGGTCGGTCGGCAGGAGGTACGGGTACTGCGCCACCCCCCAGCCCCAGATGATCGCGACCACGGCGCCGACCGCAAGCTCGCGCGCGCCGCGCCGCGCCGCGCGCCGAAGCAACACGAGAGCGCCCAAACCGCAGACCGCCGAGAGAATGACGAGCGGGATGCCCTCGCTGGTGAGGCCGTCGTAGACGTATCGCGCGTCTTCTTTGAGGATGAAGATGCCGGCAAGCGCGATCGCGCCGGTGCCAACGGCGGCGGCCATGGCCCGGGCCCGGAAGTAGCTCTCGAGGTCGTCGTCGTTCGTGCGGCGCGCGTCGCTGACCAGGAACACCGCCGCCAGGTAGGCGCCGGTGGCGACGAAGAGGACTCCGACTATCACCGAAACCGGGTTCAGCCAGCTCGAGACGGGGTCGCCTGCGGCATTGCCCACCGGGACGCGCCCCGAGGCGACCGCCCCGACGACCGTGCCCATGAAGAACGGCGTGATCACGGATGAAGCCGCGAACAGGTGCTCGGAGAAGCGCCGAGCACCCAGCCGGTCGGCGGACTCGTGGAAAGCGAAGCCGGCCCCGCGCAGGACGATCCCGAGCGCGGCGAGGCAGAGCGGGATGAAGAGCGTGGACATGACCGCCTCGAACGCGGCCGAGAATCCGGTCCACAGAACGACGAGGATGAAGATCAGCCAGACGTGGTTTGCCTCCCACACCGGCCCGATCGCCCGGTCGATGAGATGCCGGGCGCGCTCGCCCCTCTCCCCGCCGCCGCTGACAAGTGCCCAGAACCCTGCCCCGAAGTCGGCTCCCCCGAAAACGGCGTAGAGCGTGACTCCGACCCAGAGCACGGCGGCGACTGCATCTGCCTCGCTCACGCCGAGCCTCCAGGAGTCTCAGAGGGTGGGTCGTCACGCGGTCCGTATGGGACCTGGACGGAGTCAGCCGGCGTCTCGCGCCACCGCTGAGCCATCCTTCGCAACACAACGACGGTCGCGGTGCCGAGCAACGCGTAGAGGACCAGCACGATCGAGAACGTCACCCAGACGCCGCTCGCCCCCGTGATCGCGTCCTCCGTGCGCATCACTCCCTGAACGATCCAGGGTTGTCGCCCGACCTCGGTCACGATCCAGCCACACTCCATCGCAACGATCGCTGCCACACCCGAGACGGCGACCGCCCGGAGGAACCATCTTCGTCTGCGGGATGTCTCGCTTGCGCCACCAGGCGATGCCGAGCCAGAGGCCTAGGCCCATGAGGGCCGTGCCGATCCCCACCATTGCGTCGAACGACAGGTGGAGCAAGGTGTTTGCCGGCGGGCGCTCGTCTGGCGGGACTGTGTCGAGGCCGATCACCTCGGTGTCGGTCGAGAAACCAACGAGCCACGAATCGAGCCCGGGGATGCCGATGCCGCCCTTCACGCCGTCATCGGTGCAGATGCCGCCTAGGTACTCGGTCACGTCCCGATGGGTGTGCTCGACGCACTCCATCGCCGCGAACTTGATCGGCTGGTCCTTGGCAATTGCCCGCGCGGCCGCATCGCCGACCGCGAACTGGATCGGGGTCACGATCGCCGCCACGGTCAGCGGGATCAAGAGGCCAAGGCGATGGTGGCGATCGCGCCTGCCGCGCATCATCCCGACCGCGTAGACGGATGCGATCAGGAAGCCGGTGACGATGTAGGCGGCGAGGATCATGTGCGGGACCTCGTAAGGGACCGCGTCGTTGAAGATCACCTTCATCGGCTCGACGTCAGTGACGTTGCCGGCCGCGTCCATCGTGAAGCCGCCCGGCTGGTTCATCCAGCCGTTGACGGCGACGACGGAGAATGCCCGCCGATGCCGCACACAACGATCGGGACGCCGGTCCAGAAATGCGCCCAACCGCTCATCCGCTTCCAGCCGAAGATATAGATCGCGATGAAGATCGCCTCGAGGAAGAAGAAGATTCCCTCGATCGCGAACAGGATTCCGAAGACCTCGCCGAAGCGACCGGTGAACGCCGGCCATAGGAGCCCGAACTCGAACGAGAGCACCGTGCCAGTGACCGCCCCGACAGCGAAGGTGACCGCGGCGACCTTCGACCAGCGCTGGGCGAGTTCCAGCGCCACCGGATCGTCCTTCTTCAGACCGATGTAGTTGGCGATCAGCATCATCGCCGGGAAGGCGACTCCGATGCAGGCGAGAATGATGTGAAAGCCGAGGGTGAACGCCATCTGGCTCCGAGCCGGCAGAAGCTCGGGCGACTCGGCCGCCAGATAGGTCAGCGCGTCAAGCATGCGACGCGGGCGGCGCGGCTCCTACCTCGGGTCGGAACCTGTCTGCGGACGCCTGGTCCCAGTAGCGCTGGAACCGCTCGGGGGCGGTGCCTTCGCGAGCTGCCCAGGGTTGATCCGCGGATAGATCTCGTCCAGGCGGCGGATTTCGGTGTGGCTGATCCGCCTGTAGAGCCTGTCGGGCCGAGCTCGCTCGGATGGTCAGCTCCGGCCGCGGCGATCATCTCGGCGACGGCGTGGACCGTGTTGCGGTGGAAGTGGTGGACGCGCTCGGCCTTGTCGGACACGACGAGCGCGCGTTGGAGCTTCGGGTCCTGCGTGGTGACCCCGACCGGGCAGCGATTGGTGTGGCAGCGCTGGGCCTGGATGCAGCCGACCGACATCATGAACGCGCGGGCGGAGTTGCACCCAATCGGCGCCGAGGCCCATCGCTTCGCAGATGAGCGCCGCCGTGACCAGCTTGCCGCTGGCTCCGACGCGCATCTCGTCGCGGATTCCGGCGCCGACAAGCGTGTTGTGGACCAGGGTCAGGCCCTCGAGGAGCGGCGCGCCCATCGCGTTGGAGAACTCCAGCGGAGCCGCGCCGGTGCCGCCTTCGCCACCGTCGACGACGATGAAGTCGGCGTGGATGCCGGTCTCGAGCATGGCTTTGACGATCGCCATGAACTCGCGCGGGTCGCCGATGCAGATCTTGAATCCGACCGGCTTGCCGCCGGACAGCTCGCGCAGCTGGGCGATGAACGCGGTCATCTCACGAGGGGTGGAGAACGCCTTGTGGTAGGTCGGGGACTCGACGTCCTTGCCCTCTGCGACGAGGCGCGTCTCGGCGATCTCGCGGGTGACCTTGGCGCCCGGCAGGATGCCGCCGTGGCCGGGCTTCGCGCCCTGCGAGACCTTGATCTCGATCATCTTCACCTGCGGCTGAGTGGCCTTCTCGGCGAACGTCTCGGGGTCGAAGCTCGCCGTCCTGGGTGCGGCAGCCGAAGTAGCCCGTCCCGAGCTGCCAGATCAGGTCGCCGCCGTTCTCGCGGTGATAGGGGGAGATGCTGCCTTCGCCGGTGTCGTGGGCGAAGTTGCCCATCTTCGCCCCCTGGTTCATCGCCCGGATCGCCGGCGCGCCGAGCGCTCCGAAGCTCATCGCCGAGATGTTGAGGATCGACGCCGAGTAGGGCTGCGTGCAGTCCGGCCCGCCGACGGTCGTGCGCAGCATGCCCACCGGGTCCTCGGCCACCGGGCGGGTGGAGATCGAATGCGCGAGCCACGAGTAGCCGGGCGCGTTGACGTCGATCTCGGTGCCGAACGGCTTCTTGTCGTCGACGTTCTTCGCGCGCTGGTAGATCACCGAGCGCTGGTCGCGGTTGAACGGCCGTCCGTCCTCGTCGCTCTCGACCAGGTACTGGTGGAGCTCCGGGCCCATGCCCTCGATCAGGAACCGCAGATGGCCGACGACCGGGTAGTTGCGCAGGATGCTGTGCCGCTTCTGGATCACGTCCCAGAGCCCGAGCAGCGCCAGCGGCACGAAGATCAGCTCGAGCCACCACAAGAGCGGGTCGATGAAGCCCAGGCCGACGATCGCGAGCGCGAGGACGATCGTGAGCCCACCAGACCTTGTGCCCGATCTTCTCCATCGCTTGTGCCTTTCTCGGTTAGAGCCCTGCCGGCTCAGTCGAAGACGTGTCCGTGCTCGTAGCGCTCGTCGGCGCCGGCGGCCGCGGTCAGCGAGGCGACGTTGTCGCGGGTGAAGAACCCCTCGTAGTGGTGGCAGCGCTCGATGTACTCCGTGATCAGCATCGAGTACTCGGAGCTCTTCGAGAAGATCTGCTTCAGGTTCGGATCGTCCTTGCACTCCCCGACCACGTGGGCGAGGAACTTGGGTCCCCATCTCTGCGAGCTGGCGGACGACGTAGTCGACGTTCTTCTCGTCGACGACGTGGCCGTCCTGGACCGCGTAGGCCATGTGGTGCATGCGGCGGCCGAAGTTGCGGACGAAGTCCTCGGTCGGCATCGGCAGGTTCTCGAACGAGTTCGCGAACGCCGGCGTGTTGTTGGCGGTGAACACCCGGGCCGGCGACTTCTTGTCGTCGTCGATGTCCGGATGCCGCGTGACGTTCGTCGAGGAGTTCATCTCGACGATGTTGTAGGCGCCCCAGAAGTAGTACGGGACCATCGTCAGGTACTCGAGGATCGCGCTCTCGCGGTCGCCGGCGAGGATCCGGGTCGCCATGTGATCGATCCCGAGCACGAGGTCCGCGATGCCGTGCTCGGCCTGCAGCGCTGCGGCCTGCTCGAGCTTCTCCTGGTCGTCGGCGTCCAGCTCCAGCGGGTCCCCGAGCTCGAGCGCGTCGAGGTCGTCGATGTCGACGTCGACGTAGCCGACCCGGTTGTACGTGTAGTCGGACAGGAACGTGAAGCCGAGGTGCTCGCGGCAGTAGAAGTCGTTGAGCGAGTCGCCGTCGTAGACGAAGCGGATGCTCTGCGGCTCGAGCGCGTCGCGCACGGCCGAGAGCGAGTCGGCGGCGTAGACCTCGCCGACGTAGCGGGCGTTCGGCTTGCGAGCGGAGAGCGGGTACATCATGTTCCACTGCGTCATCCGGTCCTCGTAGTCCAGGCTCAGCGGCTCGAGCACGAACAGCCGGGGGAACTCGGGCTGGGACTGAAGGACGTAGATCCGTGTGGGTGGAGCTGGCCCGGCGCGGCCTGCGAAGCGGTAGGGGCCCATCGCCGTCAGCTCGGCGAGGTAGTTGACCGCGTCGCCGTGCTCGACCTGGACGACGACGCCGCGCATGTCGCCGACGATCTCGTCGAGCCCGCATTCCGTGCGGCGCTCGTAGATCTTCGGGACGTACTCGTCGAAGAACGGTGAGTTCTCCTTGTCGCCCATCGGCGCGTAGTTGGCGAGATCCATGGCTCAGCTCCCTTTCTGGTCGTCTCACAGGGCCTGCTTGACGTCGCGGATGTTCGACTTGACCTGCGCCCAGGCTTCGGCCGACTCGCCGCCGAAGACGAGCTTGCTGGTGGTCAGCGCGAAGCCCTTGACCTCTTCGAACGTGGCCTTCGGCGGCATCGCCAGGGCGCGCGGGTCGGTGACGAAGTCGATCAGCGCCGGCCCCGGGTGGTCGAGCGCGCGCTCGATCGCGGGGCGGATGTCCGCGTGCGTCGCTCGACCCGCTCGCCGTGGAGGCCGGCCGCGGTCGCGAGCGCGCCGAAGTCCGGGTTCTTGACGTCGGTGCCGAACGGCTGGTAGCCGGCGACCATCATCTCGGCCCGGACCATCCCCAGCGTCGAGTTGTTGAACACCATCAGCTTCACCGGGATGTCGAGCCCGGACGCGGTCAGGAGCTCGCCCATCAGCATCGAGAAGCCGCCGTCGCCGCAGAGAGCGATCACCTGGCGGTCGGGCGAGCCGACCTTCGCCCCGATCGCCTGCGGCATCGCGTTGGCCATCGAGCCGTGGCCGAACGAGCCCAGGATGCGCCGCCCGGCCTTCATCTCCAGGTAGCGGGCGCCCCACACGTTGCACATGCCGGTGTCGACCGTGAAGACGGCGTCCGGCTCGGCCAGCTCGCGAGAGCGCGTCGGCGACCATCTCGGGGCGAAGGCCCTCGCCGGAGCCCTGGTGGTCGACGTAGGTGCGGAGGTTCTTGACCGCCTTCGCGTGCTTCTTCACCGCGCCGTCGAGGAACGACGAGTCCGATCTCGGCTTCAGCCGCGGCAGCAGCGCGCGCAGGGTCTCGCCGACATCGCCGGCCAGGCCGAGGTCGATCTTCGCGCGGCGGCCGAGGTGAAGCGGCTGATCGTCGACCTGGATGATCGTCACATCGGCCGGGATGAACTCGCGATACGGGAAGTCGCTGCCGAGCATGATCATCAGGTCGCACTTCCCGAGCGCCTCGGTCGCGGCGCCCCAGCCGAGGAGCCCGATCATCCCGACGGCCGCGGGGTTGTCGTGCTCGAGCACGTCCTTGCCGCGGTACGCGTAGGCGACCGGCGCCTTCAGCGTCTCCGAGAGCTCCAGCACCTCGTCGCGTGCCTGCACGCGTCCCCTCGCCGCCGTAGATCACGACCTGCTTCGCGCTCTCGATCAGGTCGCTGCGCCGAGTCCAGCGCGGCGTCGGTCGGACGGGCGACCGGGCGCTCGGTGACGACGGAGTGTTCGAGCAGCGGCGCGATCGACCTTGGCGGCGGCGATGTCGCCCGGGAGGATCACGATGCCGACGCCGCGGTCGAGGATCGCCGCCTGGAGCGCGAGCTGGGACAGCCGCGGCATCTGGGCCGGCGAGCTGATCGTCGCGACGTAGTTGCAGCAGCCCGCGGAGCATGCCCATCGGATCGGTCTCCTGGAAGTAGCCGGTGCCGATCTCGGTGCTGGGGATGTGGGTTGCGATCGCGAACACGGCGAGCCGTTTCGCTGGCAGTCGTAGAGGCCGTTGAGCAGGTGCACGCTGCCCGGGCCCGGAGGAGCCGAGGACGGCGGTCGGGCGGCCGGAGACCTGGGCGTCGGCGCCGGCGGCGAACGCGCCGGCCTCCTCGTTGCGAACGTGGACGAAGTCGATCTCGGCGTGTGGCGGCGCAGCGCGTCGACGATCGGGTTGGCCGAGTCGCCGACGATCCCGTAGACGTTGCGGATCCCGACCTCGACCATCTGGTCGACCAGGATCTCGGCGACGGTCTGGCTCATGAGCGCTCCGTCAACTCTCGATCGTGGGGTACTCGGGCTGCCACATCGCGGACTGGACGGCGCCGATCGGATCGTCGACCTCGACACGGGCGACGCCCGCGTCGATCGCCGCCTCGACCACGGCGACGGCGACGGTCGCCGACACCTCGCGCAGGCGCTCGATGTCGGGAAGCAGGCCCTTGGACGGGATCGGAGGCGTCGGCCAGCCCGGCGATCGCGCGGGCGGCGGCCAGGAACAGGGTCTCGGGCATGGGCGATGCGCTGGCGACGATCGACTCCCAGAGCCCAGGCCCGGGAACATCAGGGCGTTGTTCGCCTGGCCGATCCGGTAGGTCTTGCCGTTGTAGGTCGACGGGGCCGAACGGGCTGCCGGTCGCGACCAGCGCGGCGCCGTCGGTCCACTCGATCAGGTTCTGCGGGCGTCTGCTCGGCGAGCGGCGTCGGGTTCGACATCGGCAGCACGATCGGGCGCGGGCAGTGCGCGTGCATCGAGCGGATCACGCTCCTCGGTGAAAGCGCCGGTGACCCCCGACGTGCCGACCAGCATCGTCGGATGCAGGTTCTCGACGACCTCGGCCAGGCCGAGCGTGCCGTCATCGGTGCGCCAGTCGGCGACGGCCGCCGGGTCCTTCAGCGTACGGCTGCTGGTAGTCGGCGAGCCCGTCGAGGTCGCTCGTCAGCAGGCCCGGGCGGTCGAGCAGCCAGATCCTGCCGGCGGCATCCTCTGCGGCTGAGCCCGTCGTCGGCTCATCGCGTGGGCGATCAGGTCGGCGATGCCGACCCCGGCCGCCCCGGCGCCGAAGACGACGATCTGCTGGTCGATCAGCCGGCCGCCTGAGACCTTCACGCCCGCGAGAGCGCACGCGAGGCCGATCGACGCCGTCCCCTGGATGTCGTCGTCGAACGTGCAGTGGGTGTCGCCGTAGCGCGCGAGGATCGCGCGGGCGGTCGGCGCCGCGAAGTCCTCCCAGTGGAGGATCGCGTTCGGGAAGCGCTCGCTCGCGGCTGTGACGTAGGCGTCGATGAAGTTCTCGTACTCCTCGCCGCGGGCACGCGAGCGGCGCACGCCGAGGTAGCGCGGATCGGTGAGCAGCTGCTCGCGGTTGGTGCCGACGTCGAGGCCCACCGCGAGCACGCGATCAGGATCGATCCCGCCGGCGACCGTGTAGACGGCGAGCTTGCCGATCGAGATGTCGATGCCGCCGACGCCCCAGTCGCCGATGCCGAGGATCGCCTCGCCGTCGGACGCGACGATCAGGTCGACGTCGTCGGGCCCGAGCCCGGTGCGCTCGAGCGCGCGCATCGATGCCGTCGACGATCATCGACGCTCAGATGGACACCCGCGCGGCCGGCGGAACTGCTGGCTGAACTGCTCGATCGCGGTGCCGACGGTCGGCGTGTAGACGATCGGAAGCATCTCGGTCGACGTGCTCGCCGACCAGCCGGTAGAAGAGGACCTCGTTGCTGTCGTGCAGCTGGGTCAGGAAGACCCAGCGGCCGATGTCGTCGTCGTAGGACGAGAACTGCTCGTAGCAGCGGGCGAGCTGCTCGTCGACGGTCTCGACGGCCGGGGGAAGCATCCCCTCGAGGCCGAGGTGCGCGCGCTCGCTCGCTGGTGAACGCCGACCCGCGGTTGAGCTGCGGATTGTCGAGGACGTCCAAGCCTCGCGCGTGCACCTCGATCGACACTCCGGCCGTGGTCGTCAACGCGCTCGGTGAACGGCCTATCTCCCATGCCTTCAACCTACATCCGTGTCGACGACGATGCGCGCTGACCGCTCGTGCGTGAAGCCCGCCCAGGCCCAGTTCAACATCGCCTTCGTGCGGTCCTCGCCGGTTGACAGCAGCGCGAGGTGCACGGCCCCCCACGCAAGCGACGCGGTCCTGCCCTTCATCGTGCGTCCATCAGCGAACTGGATCACGGCGGCGGCGCGGCCGATCGTCGCCATCGTTCCCTTGTCGTGGTAGCTGAACGGCTCCTGCTCGTTGCCGACAATCCTGCGAGCGATGTTCTCGCCGGCCCTCTCGCCCGACTGAAGGGCGACGGAGCCGAGCTGTGGCAACGTCATCGCCGTCAGGGCCGTCGGTGATCCAGGCGATGTCGCCAACTGCGTAGACGTTCGGGTACCCGTCGATCGCGAGCTCCGGGCCGACGGGGATCCGCCCTCCGCGCTTCAGCTCGGATCCCGATCGACTCCGCGATCGGATGGGCCTGCAGCCCGGCGCCCCAGACGAGCGTGTGCGCCTTCAGCTCGCGACCGGACGTGAGCGTCACCCGCGTCGGGGAGACCGAAGCGACCTGTTCGCCCAAGAGCATCTCGACGCCCCAGCCGGCGAGCGTGTCGTGCGCGTAGGTCTGGAGCTCCTGGTCGAACATCGAGAAGAGGACGGCCCGGCCTCGACGAGAGTCAGCGTGGCCTGATCGATCGGCATGTTCGGATAGTCCTTGGCGAAGTCGCTTCGGTAGAGCTCTGAAAGGGCGCCAACGCTCTCGACCCCGGTCGGCCCACCTCCGACCACGACGATCGCCAGAGCACCATCGTCGGCGAGCGCCGGGTCGCGGTCTGCCGCCTCCCAGCGACGCAGCACGTGCTTCTTCAGCCGCTCGGCATCGGCGAGCGTGTACATCGGGAACGCGTGCTCCGCCGCACCCTCGACGCCGAAAAAGTTGACGCGCGCCCCAAGGCCCAGGACGAGGTAGTCGAACTCGATCGGGGCCATCGAGTCGAACTCGAGCGACGTTCTCCGCCAGGTCGAGCGAGGTCGCGATCGGCCACGTGGACCGCGACGTTCGGCTGGTCGTGGAACAGGTCGCGAAGCGGATGTGCGACCTCGGCGTCGTCGAGCAGGTCCGTCGGCCACCTGGTACAGCATCGGCTGGAACGTGTGGTAGTCGTGGCTGTCGACCAGCGCGACCTCGGCATCGGGACTTGGCGAGCGTGCGGGCAGCGCCGACGCCGGCGAACCCGCCACCAAGGATGAGGACGCGCGGGTGCCGCTCTAGCTAATCATGGGCGCACGCTAGATGCCGCGTGCCGGTTCGGCATCACCCGCAGTAGGTGATTGCCATCGCGCGTCCTCGGCGGCGTATTCGCGATGCAGGCGGGCCTCGTCCTCCTTGCCCGGGAAGCGGAAGCGGACGATCAGCGCGCCGAGCAGGATCGCGATGATCCCCGCGAGGTAGGCGCGGTGATCGCCGTCGAGGAACGAGCTGCGCGCGGCGGCGATGATCTGGTCGGCGTACTTCGGGTACTGCTCAGCGACCTCGGCGGCGCTCGAGAACGACTTCTCGAGCTGCGCCTGGACTCCGTCGGTGACCTTGTCCTGGTTGGGCGAGTTGGCGACCGCCGCGGCGATCGAGGCGGAGTAGCCGGCGGTCAGGACGGCCCCGAGGATCGACTGCATGATCGCGCCGCCGAGATCGCGCTGAAGGTCGCTGGTTCCCGACGCCATCCCGGCGCGCGAGACCGGGACCGAGCCGGTGAGCGAATGCGAGGCGGGCGTTCCCGCAAAGCCCGACGCCGGCGCCGATGAGGAGGTAGGCGAGCCCGACCTCCCAGTACGGCGTGCTCTCGTCCCAGAGCAGGAGCATGGCCAGGAACCCGAGCAGGCAGAAGAGGTAGCCGGTCAAGAGCGTGAACCGCGATCCGCGCGCCTCGATCAGCTTCGCCGAGCGGGGCGCCATCAGGACCATGCCCACGGCCCCGGGCAGGATCGCCGCGCCCGGCGCCAAGGGTCGAGTACTCGAGCACGTTCTGGAGGTACTGCTGGCCGATGAACATCGCGCCCATCAGCGTCCCGAAGACGATGATCCCGGCGACCGCGGCAACCCAGAAGATCCGTCGGCTCGCGACCGCGAGGTCGTAAAGCGGACTCGCGACGCGCCGCTGGCGAAGCACGAACGCCCCGCCGGCGGCGAGCGCGATCAGTCCGAGCCCGGCGGCAGCGCTCCCTCGTTCGGGAATCACGGAGAAGTTGATCGCGAGCACGAGCGCGGCGATCATCAGCACCGAGAGGATGCCGCCGAGGTTGTCGACCGGATCTGTGGTCTCGTTGACGTGGGCAGGGACAAAGCGGTACGCCAGATCAGAGCGCCACAACCGCGAGCGGCAACGTGATCAGGAACACGGAGCCCCATTCGAACTGGGTCAGCATCGCGCCGGCGAGCAGCGGTCCCATGGACGAGATCGCCGCGCCGAGCCCTGACCACAGCGCGATCGACTTCGTCCGAGCCTGGCCCGACCACAGCGCGGTGATCAGGGCGAGCGTGGTCGGAAAGGCGAGCCCGGCGGCAAGCCCGCCCATGATCCGCGCGCCGAACAGGACCTCGATCGACGGCGCGAACGCCGCCAGGAGCGAGGCGGGGATCGCGAGGCCGGTGCCGATGAGAAGCAGCAGCTTGCGGCCGTAACGGTCGCCCACGGCGCCCAGGTAGAGCACCGACGCAGCGAGCCCGAGCGAGTACCCGACCGCAACGAGGTTGAGTGCCGCCTGGCCGGCGTCGAACGCCTTCCCGATGTCCGGCAGCGCCACGTTGGCGACCGCCAGGTTCAGGTTCGCCACCGCGGCGACCAGGATCAGCGCGGTCAGCACCAATCCCTGGCGCTGCGGACCGCTTCCGGCTTCCTCGCCCCCAGGAGGTCACGCCTCAAGTAATACAGCTTGCGCTCAGAGCGCGGACGGCCACCTCGCATGCCGCGCGCTGGCGGACTCGATCAGAGCGGCATCGACTCCCCGGGCTGAAGCACCCGTGCTTCTACGTCCGGCGCCAGCTCAGCCATGCGGGCGGTGAACTTCTCGGCTGGGCGGACGAGGATCTCATGCGCTCGATCGCCGAGCCCCATGCGGAGCATCGTGCCCCAGTGGATGGGCACGGCTACGCGCGGGCCGATGGCCGCCGCGGCCTCGGCGGCGAGCCTTGCGTCCAGGTGGTGCGCCTCGCGGAGGTTGGGTCCCCATCCCGCGATTGGCAGGAGCGCCACGTCGATGCCGGTGAGGCCGCTCATGTCGAAGGGTGCCGTGTCGCCGGCAAAGAAGACCGTTGAGCCCCCTTGAACTTCGTAGCCCAGCGCCGGAACGCGGGCGCCGACGGGGTAACGCCGCCCGTCGTGCTCGACCGGGACGGCGTTTATCCGAGCGCCTCCGATCTCGGCCCAGTCACCCGCGGCGACCTCGTCGACGTGCTTGAGGCCGTAGCGCCGAAGGAGCTTTGCCGATCCCGCAGGTGCGATGACCCGCGTATCCCGCCCAAGTCTCTTTTTTAGCGACGGCGGATCGAGGTGGTCCGGGTGGAGGTGCGAGATCAGAACCGCGTCGATCCGCTCAACGACCTCGGGCGCCACAGCGCCGACGTGCCGCCGGATGTGGAGCACCCTGTCACGCAGCACGGGGTCGGTGAGGATGCGAGCACCGCCTATCTCGAGCAGGACCGTCGAATGGCCGACGAAGGTCAGGTGCTCCTGCGATGCGTCTGTTTCGCTCACCTGCGCGCTCCCCGCGGCGTAGCTCAGTCGCCGGGCCAGGAACGATTCAGGCCTGGTGAAACGACGCCGGCAAGCGCCCGGACGAGGCTCACGATCATGTCGCCCCAGTCGAACGAGTCGCGCCACAGCGTGATCTTTCCGTCCTGAACTTCGAACCGGCCGTAAACCCAGAAGCGCTGCTCGAAACGGCCGAAGCCGAGGGCATCGGTCCGCTCGGTCAGGACGACCTTGCCCTCCTCGGCGACGTTGTGGAAGTGGACGCGGAAACGACTTTGACCGTCGAGGCCGCGGAGGATTCGCATGATGCTGCTCCTCCCGCGCACGGTTGGCAACGAGACGTTGATCCAAACCGCGTCATCAGCCAGGAGCTCATCCGCGCGATCGAGGTCCTTAGCCTCGAGCGCCTCGAGCATGTCGACGACGACGTCGCGCTGGGACTGGCTCACTTCGACCGTGCTCATGGGACCACGCTAGCGGGCGGCGCATATGCGGCGCGGAGTCTCGCTCAGCGGCGGACGGGCCCTGTGGGACCAGTCGAGCCGGTCTGGCCCGTCGGACCGGTGGGACCCGTGGGGCCGGTCGGACCGGCGTCGCAGCCGAGGTCGTTCCGGATGTCCGCGCCTCCTGCTTCCAACCGCGCTCGGTGGTGATCGTGGGTGGGCGCATGCCTCCGCTCTAGGACATTCGCCCATTGTTTCGCCTCCGCCACACCAAATCTTCACGGTTTCGCGCACGCGGTGGCTAGGTTGAAACGCTCATGTCTGAAGAACTCGCAGTCGAGGCCAAGGGCCTCACCAAGACGTACAAGGACGTGGAGGCGCTCCGCGGAATCGACCTGCGCATCGAACGCGGAACGGTGCTCGGACTGCTGGGCCCGAACGGCGCCGGCAAGACGACCGCGGTACGAATCCTGACGACGCTTCTCCCTCCCACCGCGGGCAAGGCCAGCGTGATGGGACTTGACGTCGAGGACGACGCAGCGGCGCTGCGGGCGCAGATCGGCCTGGCCGGGCAGAACGCCGCGGTCGACGAGAACCTGACGGGGTTTGAGAACCTGGAGATGGTCGGGCGCCTCTATCACCTCGGCAAGAAGCCCTCGGCGGAGCGGGCGCGCGCCCTGCTCGACCGGTTCGAGCTCGACGAGGCGGGTGACCGGCTCGTCAAGACCTACTCCGGCGGAATGCGCAGGCGCCTCGACCTCGCCGCGTCGCTGGTCGCCGAGCCGCCGGTCATCTTCCTCGACGAGCCGACCACAGGGCTCGATCCCCGCAGTCGCTTCGCTATGTGGGAAACAATCGAGGCGATGGTCTCCGGCGGGACGACGGTGCTCCTCACCACGCAGTACTTGGACGAGGCGGATCGGCTCGCTGACAGGATCGCGGTGCTCGATCACGGCGTGGTGATCGCCGAGGGCACGTCGGACGAGCTCAAGGACATGATCGGCGGCGAGCGGATCGAGGTGACGCTGGGCAACGGATCGCAGGCCGACGCGGCGGTTTCGGCGCTGGCCCATATCTCGAGCGACGCTCCCCAGCTTGATGACGGGGTCGTCAGCGTGCCGCTTGATCGCGAGCGGACGTCGATCGCAGACGCCGTGCGGCGGCTCGACTCCGCCGGGGTCGACGTCGAGGACTTCGCAGTTCGCCGGCCGACGCTGGATGAGGTCTTCATCACGCTGACTGGCCACGCTGCTGAAGAGGTTTCGGAGGACGACGAGGAGGAGTCCGGACGATGAGTCATGCGATCTCCGACACCCTTGTCCTTGCCAAGCGCAATCTGATCCGGATCGTCAGAGCGCCGGACCTGCTGACGGCTTTCACGATCCAGCCGGTGATGTTCGTGCTGTTGTTCGTCTACGTGTTCGGCGGGGCGATCCAGGTGCCGCCGTATTTCGACAGCTACGCCGACTTCCTGATTCCGGGCATCCTGGTGCAGAACATCGCCTTCGGCGGGTTCGCGACGGCGCTTGGGCTCTCGGCGGACCTCCAGCTCGGGCTGATCGACCGCTTCCGGTCGCTGCCGATGGCACGCTCTGCCGTACTCGCGGGGAGGACCATCGCCGACATTGCGACGAACTTCCTGTCGATGACGATCGTCACCGGAGTCGGCCTGATCGTCGGCTTTGCGTTCGACGCGCCGATCGGCAACATCCTCCTTGGTGTGCTCCTCCTGATCATGCTGGGCTACGCCTTCTCCTGGGTTTTTGCATACATCGGAATGGTCTCGTCGACTCCCGAATCAGCGAACGCGATTGGCTTCATGGTGATCTTCCCGCTGACGTTCATCTCGTCGGCGTTCGTGCCGGTCGAGTCGATGCCGGCTGCCCTCCAGTCGTTCGCCGAGGTCAACCCCTTCACCACGGCGGTGGACGCGATGCGCCATCTCTGGCAGAGCGCGCCGGCGAACACGGACGTGTGGGTCGCGTTCCTCGAGACGATCGTGATCACGGTCGTGTTCTTCTTCATCTCGACGGCGACGTACAAGCGCGCGACAGCGAAGTGACGCGATGTGACGTTTCGCCGGCTCGTACGTAGTGTGGGTGACATGCGGCGCTTCTTAGCCATTGCGTTCGCCGGCCTCCTGGTGTCGTTCGGGGCGGCTGAGACGGCATCCGCGTGCTCGTGCGTCGGGCCCGGAAGGGTCTATAAGGGCATCGACATCGCAACTACGTCACGACTGGTCGAGGTGGAGCCGCGCGGGCAAGGAAAGGCCATCTTCACGTACCGCGTTCTGCGGGTCTGGAAGGACACCGTCGAGCACGATCTGACCGAGGAAGATGAGGTCTCCGTCCGCTCGTGGCGGGGCGATGCCGCATGTGGTCCGTCGGAGACGATTGGAAAGCGCTTCGGGGTGATGTTCTACGAGCACGAGGACAAACTTCGTGCCAACCTCTGCACAACGACCTCATCGCACGAGATGCAGAAGCTCGCGCGCAAGAACGGGGATGCAGAGCGCGTCGCCCACGCGGCTACCGGCTGCGGCTCGGCGTAGAGTTCCTGGCATGAAGCGGGTGCTCGTAGGTGGCGCGGTTGCGGTCGCGGCGATGCTGGCGACAGCGCCGTCGGCTCTCGCCTGCTCGTGCGTCGATGATCCCGATGCAAAGGAGACGCTCCACGGGTTTGACGCGGCGGCCACGGCTCGGCTATCGTGTCGAGCGTGTCGAAGAAGCGACGACAACCCTGATACGCGGGCGACGTGAAGCTCGTCTACCGCGTCCTTCGCGTCTACAAGGGGTGCGATTGATCTCCAGGAGGGCGAGGAAGCTCGTCATCAAGGACGACAGGTTCAACTCGTGCGCGCTCCCGACGAACAAGGGGAAGCGCTACGGCCTGCGCCTGTACATCGACTTCCGAGACGAGCTGGATCAGAGCTCGTGCGCGCTCCTCAGTCCGAAGGAGCTTCGCCGCGCCGCTGAGCGAAGCGGTAACGCGCGCTCGGCGGGCACGGGCTGCGGGACTCAGAGCTGAACGCCTCAGAAGAGGCGGCCCTGAGGGGCTCGCGCACCACGGCTGCCGCGCTGGTCATCGGCGGGATCGTGTCGGTCCAGGTCGGGGCAGCGATCGCGACGACGCTGTTCGACGAGGTGGGGCCGGGCGGCGCGGTGTTCCTGCGCATCTTCTTCGCCGCGCTCGTGCTGATGGCGATCTGGCGCCCGGCGCTTCGCATTCCGGAGGCCGGCGCGAAGGACGTGCTGGCGCTCGGCCTGATCCTCGGCTTGATGAACCTGAGCTTCTACGAATCGCTCGACCGGATTCCGCTCGGGATCGCGGTGACGCTCGAGTTCGTGGGACCGCTTACGGTGGCCGTGATCGGGTCGCGGCGGCGGCTCGATCTCCTGTGGGTGGCGCTCGCCGCCGCTGGATTGCTGCTCCTCTCCCCTCTTCCCGGCTCCGATCTGGACGCTCTCGGATGCGCGTTCGCACTGTTCGCCGGCGCTTTGCTGGGGCCTCTACATCCCCGTCACGGCGCGGGTCGGCAGGGTGATCCCGGGCGGCTCGGGACTGGCGATCGCGATGGCGATCGCGGTCGTGGTGACGTTGCCGTTCGGGTTGGTGGACGGCGCCGGGGATCTGCTCGACGGCGAGCTTCTGGCGATCGCCTTCGGCGTGGCGATCCTGAGCTCAGCGATTCCCTACTCGTTGGAGCTCGAAGCGCTCCGGCGCCTGCCCCAATCGACGTTCGGGGTCCTTATGAGCCTGGAGCCGGCGGTTGCTGCGACAGCCGGGTTCGTCCTGCTGAGCCAGGACCTGTCCGCGCAGGAGGTGGTCGCAATCGGCCTGGTGCTGGCCGCGAGCGCGGGCGCGCTCGGCGCAGCGGGCCGAGTCGCCCCCGAGGCTTAGCGGGGGCCTTCGGGGGCCTCGGTGCCCTCGGGGCGTGGCTCGTGGCCCGCGCATTCGAGCACTGGGAGGCGTGGGTAGCGCGGGTATGCGGTATCCGTGCGGGAGCGGTCGCACATCGAGAATGACGAGCCGCGCGTGTTGTGGATGAGGCGCTGGTGGACGCAGCTGTCGCAGAGTCCGGCGGGCGGGCGCCGGGGCGCCGACGGCCGCGGGACCGGGGCTTCTGGCTCGTCGTTCACAGGGCATTATCGCGCTGAATGTCCCCGCTTGGGCCATTACTTCACTTCGTATAGTAAGGGTGGATGGCATCGCTCTGGCGACTCTTCGGCTTCCTCCGCCCCTATCGGCGGGCGGCGCTGGCGTCGCTTCTCTTCGCGTGGCTCGCGATGGGCGTGTCCGTGCTGATCCCGCTCCTGATCGGGAAGGCGGTCGACGCGATCAACGAGGCGCGGCGATCGACAAGGACGACGCTGTGGCCGCTGGCCCTGGCGATCCTGGGCGCCGGCGTGCTGCGCCTGGGCCTGACGGTGGTGCGGCGGATCATCGCGGGCAAGGTGTCGGTGGCGGTCGAGTTCGACCTGCGCGAGCACATGTACGCGCAGCTTCAGCGCCTGGAACTGGGCTTCTTCGATACCCAGCAGACGGGGCAGCTGATGTCGCGGGCGACGGTCGATCTGCAGTCGATCCGCTTCTTCCTGGGCTACGGCCTGATCTTCCTCACCCAGAACTTCCTGACGATCATCCTGGCGAGCATCGTGATGTTCGCGATCGATCCGCTGCTGGCGGCGCTCGCGCTTGCTCCCGTTCCGATCGTGGTCGCGACGGCCGCGCGCTACAGCCGCCTCAGCCGCCCGGCGCTCCAGGAGGTGCAGCAGCGCCTGGCCGAGCTGACGGCGGAGGCGGAGGAGAGCGTCTCGGGGATTCGCGTGGTGAAGGCGTTCGCGCGCGAGGAGCACATGCTCCACCGCTTCCAGCGCTCTGTCGGGCGGGTGTTCGACCAGAACGTCTACTCCACGCGCCTTCGCGCCTTCTACAACCCGCTGATGGGCTTCCTGCCCTCGATCGGGCTCGCCGTGGTGCTCTTCGTCGGCGGCAACAGCGTGATCGACGGGACGATCACGCTCGGCCAGTTCACCGCTTTCTACGCGTACGTGATCATGCTGACCGGCCCGATGCGGATGCTGGGAACGTCGCTCGGGATGGCGCAGCGCGCCGCCGCGTCGGGCAACCGGATGTTCGAGATCCTCGACCGCGCGCCGCGGATCGAGAGCGACTCCCGATGCACCGGCACTGCCGGACGGACGTGGTCAGGTCGAGCTGCATGACGTGACGCTTCGCTACGGCGACGGGACAGGCGCCGAGCCGGCGCTGGTAAGCGTGTCGATGGCGGTAGAGGCGGGCTCGACGGTCGCGTTGGTGGGGCCAACCGGCTCGGGCAAGACGAGCTTGGTGGCGCTCCTCGCGCGCCTGTATGACCCGACGTCCGGATCGGTCTCGATCGACGGCGCCGATCTGCGTGACGTGGACGTGGCGTCGGTGCGCCGCTCGGTCTCGTTCGTCGCCGACGAGAGCTTCCTGTTCTCGGCCTCGGTGGCGGAGAACATCGCTTACGCGCGCCCGGAGGCGACCCAAGAGGAGATCGAGAAGGCGGCGCGCCTCGCACAGGCGCACGGATTCATCGAGCGGCTTCCGGACGGCTACGACACCGTCGTGGGCGACCGCGGGTTGACGCTCTCGGGCGGACAGCGCCAACGAGTTGCGATCGCCCGGGCGGTATTGGCCGACCCGCGGATCCTGATCCTGGACGACGCTACGTCGTCGGTGGATGCAAGCACCGAGTCGGAGATCAAGCGGGGCCTTCAAGAGGTGATGCGCGGAAGAACGACGTTCGTGGTGGCACATCGCCTCTCCACGATCTCGCTGGCGGACGAGATCGTGGTGATGGACGAGGGCAGGGTCGTGGACCGCGGCACGCACGACGAGTTGCTCGAGCGTTGCGACCTCTACCGGGAGATCGCCGAGCACGGGTGCGAGGACGCGGTCTTCCTGCAGCACGACCTGGAGGAGCGCGAGGAGGTGGCGCGCCTGTGAGCGACTCTCGAAATGGAGCGCCGGAGCGCCCGGTCGAGGCGCCTCCGACCGAGGACGGGCGGATTGCCGGAACTATCGCGATGTTCCGCGACCTGTGGCGGGTGGTCCGCGGCGAGGACGAACGCGGCAGGAAGGTGCGCTGGATGCTCGGCCTGCTTCGCCCGTACCGAAAGCAGGTGTGGCTGATGATGGGCGCCCTGGTGATTGCGACCGCGGCCGGCCTTGCGCCTCCCTATCTGGCCGGGCGGGCGATCGACGACGGGATCTCGGCGGGCGACGAGAGCGCGCTGACGGTCATCGTTGTCGTGTTCCTGGCCTCGGCGGCGATCTACTGGGCTGCGAGCTACGCGCAGACATATCTGGTGGGCTGGGTGGGGCAGCGCGCTCTTCAGGACCTGCGCACGAGGATCTACCAGCACCTGCAGGCGATGTCGATCGGCTTCTTCACTCGGCGGAAGGCGGGCGTGTTGATCTCACGCCTGACGAACGACGTGCAGGCGCTCGACTCGCTCGTCACGGATGGGATCGTCACGCTTTTCCAGGCGACGCTGACGCTTGTCGGAGTGGTCGTGATCCTGCTGCTCCTCGACGTGGGGCTGGCGCTCGTCGTCTTCCTCACCTTCCCCCTCCTGTTCGTCGCGAGCGTCATCTTCCGGATCATCTCGGCGGATGCGTACCGGCTGACGCGCGAGAAGATCGCGAACATCACCGCGTATCTCCAGGAGTCGCTCTCCGGGGTGCGGGTTGTGCGGAGCTTCGGGCAGGAGAAGCGGCACATCGGGCGCATGTCCGAGCTGAATGCCGAGAACCGCGAGGCCAACATGCGGACGGTCTACCTCAACGCCTCGTACTTCCCGGCGGTCGAGCTGCTCTCGGCGATCGGGACGGCTGCGATCGTCCTCTACGGCGGCTACCAGGTGATCGAGGGAGATATCCAGACGGGCGTCGTCGTGGCGTTCATCGGCTACCTCAACCAGTTCTTCGACCCGATCCAGCAGATCTCACAGCTCTACACGACCTACCAGCAGGGGATGGCGGCGCTCGACAAGATCTTCGACCTCCTCGATACGCGCCCCGACATGGTGGACAAGGACGATGCGATCGATCCGGGCGAGATCAGGGGCGAGATCGAGCTCCGCGACGTGTGGTTCTCCTACGCGGGCGGGGGCGACGCGCGCGAGGTAGGTGAGGGCGACGAGTGGGCGATGCGTGGCATCGACCTCCAGATACCGGCGGGACAGACGGTGGCCCTTGTGGGCGAGACGGGTGCCGGGAAGTCGACGCTGGCGAAGCTGGTTGCGCGCTTCTATGACCCGCAGAAGGGCGAGGTGCTGGTCGACGGGTACGACTTGCGCGACCTGGACTCATCGGCGCTTCGAAGCCGGCTGGGGATTGTCCCGCAGGAGGGGTATCTGTTCTCGGGGACGGTCAGGGACAACGTTGCTTTCGGGCGCCCGGATGCCCCCGACGAGGACGTGGAGGCGGCTGTGCGGGCGGTGGGAGCCGAGCCGTTCGTCTCGCGGCTTCCGCAGGGGCTCGACACGGAGATCGGCGAGCGCGGCGTGCAGTTGAGCGCTGGGCAGCGCCAGCTCGTCTCGTTCGCGCGGGCGCTCTTGGCCGAGCCGCGGATCCTGATTCTCGACGAGGCGACGTCGAACGTGGACGTGCGGACCGAGCGGGTGATCGAGCAGGCGCTCGAGCGCCTGCTCCACGGACGTTCGGCGATCGTGATCGCGCATCGCCTGTCGACGATCAGGCGAGCGGGGAAGATCGTGGTGCTCGAACATGGGACGATCGTCGAGGCGGGGACGCACGACGAGTTGATCGAGGCGGGCGGCGCGTACGCGCGCCTCTACGGCGCCTGGGCGGAACTGGCCGCCTAGGGGGCGATTCCGCCGCCGCCGTCGTCCGCGGGCGGCGTGGTAGTGCCGTCGTCTGCGGGGGGCGCGGTGGTTGCGTCGTCCGCGGGGGGCACGGTGGTGTCCGTCGGAGCGACTCCACCGCCGGTGTCCGTGGTTGCGTCGTCGCCTCCGCCGCCTCCGCCACCTCCGGTGGGTGTCTCACCCGCGTCGAGGAACTGGCCGCACTCGGAGAAGCCAGCGTCCTCGCCCGCGGCGCGCGCGTCGACCTCGGCGGTGTCGATCTCGATCTGAGCGGCGTCCTCGGCTGCGACGTCGCCGGACTTCTCAGCCTGTGCCTTGGCCTGAAGAGCGGTAACGACTGCGGACAGGTCGTTCAGGAACTTCGTGATCGGCTGAGAGTCCTCGGCAAGCTGGAGTTGCTGGAGCGCCTCGAGCTCCTCGCGCGTGATCAGGTATTCCTGCCGCGCTGCGTCCGTGGCTTCGGGGTCGATCTCGCTCACCTGGAGGTTGGCGGGGCCGCAGACCCCGTCTGCCTCCTCGATGAAGAGCTCGGGGGTGAGCGCTGATCCAGTCTCACCGCTAGCTCCTGCGGGCGTGGTCGTCGCGGTCTCGGGCTCGTCGTCCCCACCGCAGCCCTTGACGAGCAGCACGAAGATGATGAAAAAGGCCACGAGGCCACCCAGCGCCACGAGGCGCCGGCGCATATAGATGTCCATCTCAGCCATCTACGAAATCCACCGTAAGGCGTCAGTTCACCGTATACCCCGATTCTCCTTCGCGCACCGGTCGGATCGGGCCTGGCTGCCCAGCTAGCCGTCGCGCACACCGCTCGGCGCGGAATCGCGCCGACAGGTGGAATTCCCGCGAATATCGTGGAAATTCCTACTCTGGGCTTCGTTTTGGAGGCTGGGGATCAGGGACTTGAACCCCGACTACGAATACCAGAAACTCGCGTGCTGCCAATTACACCAATCCCCAACGGGTACGCACGGAACGATAGCGAGAGTGTGCCTAGGTGCCGACGCTCTCAAGCTCTGAATCCGGGTCGGCCAACTCGCCCTTTTGGGCCTCGATGCTCGCCCCCGTTTCGATCAACGTTCGCGCATGCACGAGGTCCTCGGAGCGGCCCACCGAGAGCGCTCCGGCGACCGCGCCGTCCTTGAGGTACCAGGCCGAGAACTCGCCGTCGTCCAGCGAGCCGCGGAAGACGACCTCGTCCCAGTCCTTCGCCGGCCCGACGTACTCGAGGCCCGTCCAATCGCTCAGATCGCTGAAGAAGTACGGGATAGCCGTATAGGGATCCTCGCTGCCGAGCATCGCCTTCCCGACGTGCCGCCCCTGCTGGAGCGCCACGTCCCAGTGCTCGACCCGAAGCCGGCGACGATGCACCACGCTGTCGTACGAGCAGCAGTCGCCCGCCGCGAAGATGCCCTCGACTGACGTCTGCAGCCGGGCATCGCAAGTAATCCCGTCGTCGACCTCGAGCCCGGCGCGCTCCGCGAGCATCACGTCAGGACGCACGCCCGCCCCAACCACGCAGAAGTCGCACTCGATCTCACGCCCATCCTCGGTCACGACCTTCTCGACGCGCCCGTCCCCGTCGAACGACCCGAGCGAAGCGCCCCCCACGAACTCAACACCCTTCGACTCGAGCACCCCCTGGAAGAACCTTCCCGCCTCCTCGCCGAAGCCCGTCGACAGCGCAACATCCTCCAGCATCACGATCGTGCACTCCACGCCCAACTCGGTAAGCGACGCAGCCACCTCGCAGCCGATGTAGCTGCCGCCGATCAGGACGGCCCGCTTCGCCGCCTTCGCCTCCTCGCGAATCGAGTCCGAGTTCCCGAACGCGCGCAGATAGTGGATCCCATCCAACTCCGCCCCCTCCACACGCAAGATGTTCACCATCGCGCCGGTCGCGAGGAGCGCCTTTCCGAAGCGCACCTCCTCCCCGCCCTGGATCTTCGCGACCCGCTCGCCCGCATCGAGCGACATCACGCTCTTCCCGCTCAAGAGCTCGACGTCGTTCTCCTCGTACCACTCCGCTCCATTCACCACAGCGTCGGCCCGCTCGGCCTCTCCGCGCAAGTACTCCTTGGAGAGAGGCGGGCGCTCGTACGGCGGGTCCTTCTCCCGCGCCACCAGCAGCACCGATCCATCCGCTCCCTGGCGCCGCAGCTCGGACGCGCAGTAAGCCGAAGCCATCCCGCCCCCCACGAGCAGGAAATCGACCTCTCTCATTCGCCTGGCTTGGAGGCGGGCGCGGCGAAGTAAGCCGTCACCTCGTCCTCGATCTTCGGATCGAGGACGGCCAGGATCTCATCGCCCGGCTCAAGAACCGTCTCCGCATTGGGGATCAGCCCATCCGAGCCGCGCAGGACGGAGATCAGGAGCGTCCCGTCGGGAAGTGTGAGGTCTCCAACCCGCTTTCCGGTCACCGGCGACCCCTCCGGCAGAAGCATCTCGATGATCTCCAGGTGCTGTTCCGGCAGGTCGAGCAGATGCACGAGCCCGTACTCGGGGACCTCGTGCTCGATCAGGCGGATGATCAGGTCCGTCGCCGAAACCACAGGGCGAATCCCCAGAAGCTCGAAGTGCTCGCGGTTCCGCGGGTTGTTCACGCGGGCGATGATCCGGTCGACCAGGTACTTCTCCTTCGCCACCTGGCAGATCAGCATGTTGTCCTCGTCATCGCCCGTCACGGCGATGACCATGTCGGCGCGCTGCACCCCAGCGCGCTCCAGCACCCAAAGCTCCGAAGCGTCCCCGTACTGAATGTTGTGCTCGAGCTCCTGCTCGACCGTCTGGTAGCGCTCGCGATCGTTCTCGATCAGCGTCACCTCGTGACCCTTCTCAAGAAGCTCGCGCGCGATGTTCCAGCCGACCTTCCCGGCGCCGACAACGATCACGTACATCCTCATCGGCTCGCCCATCTAGATCTCGTCGTCCTCGTGGTCGGCCGAGCCCACCTTCGGCGCCGAGCCGGCCATGCGCTTCGCCTGGTCGCGAACCTCGGTCTCGAGCATCTCAATAGCGATCCTCGTCGGGCAGATCGTGTGCACCCCCTGGCGGTCGTACCACTCGGCGCGCAACGGATCCAGGATCCGGGCAATCACCGTCGGCACGTTGAAGCGCCGCTTTGCAAGCTGCGCGATCACGATGTTCGTGTTATCGCCGTTCGTCGACGCCACGAACACGTCCGCGCGCTCAATGCCCGCGGCAGTAAGCGCCTCTACCTCGAGCGCAGCACCCACCGTGAACTGACCGCCCATGTCCTCCCACGCCTTGTCCATGCCGATCTCCAGGCGGGCATGCGCCTCCGGATCCTCGTCGAGGCACGAAACCTCATGCCCCTCTTTGAGCATCGTTCGCGCAAGCGAAGAGCCGACCCGGCCGCATCCGACAATGACGATGAACATCCGTGCCTGACTCTATTCGGTGTCCGCCGGGCTCTGCCGTGCTGAAAACCTGAGCCCATCGCCCACGGGCGCCGTGACCAGCACCCTGCACGGCGCTCGCGAGAGCACATATTCCGTCACCGGCCCAATCTCCTCCGGCCGATGCCCCCCGATCCCCCCCAGGATCGCTCCGCCCTTGATCTTCGTCGGCGGCTCCGCCCCCATCACGATCATCTCCGCGCCCATCTCCCGCGCCGCCTGAACGATGCCCGCCCCCACGCTCCGGGCACGCACGACCGTCTCCTGTACATCAACCGTGTCGTACTCCTCCGCCACCAGCTTCGCTCGCTCGAGCGCGGCGTTCGCTCGTTCCATCCGCTCAGTCGAGGGCGGCGCCGACAAGGGCACGGTCAGCGGCAGGTCGAGCACGAACACGATCCGCAGTTGCGACGGCACCCCGGAAGCACCCTCGGCAGCAGCGGCAAGACGGCCCGCCGTCCCCACGATGTCGTCGTCGAGATACGTCCCGAAGATCGGCACCAGGATGTCGTGGGATTCGACCGCGACCGACTGCTTCTCGAGCGCCGAAGCGGGCACCTCGACCCTCTTCACAAGGCTGGTCCCCTCAAAGCCCTTGCGGTAGATGACGTAGCCGATCAGGCCGAACGCCATCCACCCACCGCCAACCCAGCGCGCGTCGTCGTGATAGACCAGCACGCTGATCCACGCCAAGCCCGTGATGACGAACCCGATGAGCGTCGGAAGGGGCAACTCCCGGCCACCGATCCGCACATCCCACGGCACCTGGAACGGGCGGGCCACCTCGGGGCGCTTCGCCCGCAGCTTGAGGATCGAAGCGTGCGCGATCACGATCGCAAGCGTCGCCCCGAACGCATAGATCCCCGCCAGCAACTCGATGTCGCCGGGAATCACCAAACCCACCGCGATGAGCGTGGCCCCAAAGATCGCGACGTACGGCGTGCGCCGCGACGAGAGCTTTCCGAGCCAGCTCGGGATCTGCCTGTTCGTCGCGAGCACGTACACGTGGCGCGACAAGCCCAGCATCGCCGTCGACGCCGCCCAGATCAGCACCACGGGCGCGACCGCCACAACGACCACCTGCATGAGGTCCGACACCCACACCGGATCGAAGCTCTTCGCCACACCAAGTATCGGCTCCTCGATGAACTCCCCGCCCAGCGCCGACTCCGGCCCGTCCGGCGTCACCATCACCGGCACCGCCATCAGCGCCACCGCCGCGACGCCGGCGTAGACGATCGGCAAGAGAGCGGCCCCCGCCGTCACCGCCCGGCGCAGGTCCGGCATGTCCCAGTCCAGGTCCGGCGCCAGGTCGGACGCCGCCTCGATCCCGGCGAAGGCGACCGTTGCGATCACGAACGCGTAGATCGCATCCGCCCCCGTCGGGCTCGTACCCAGATCCAGGTTCTCAGTCAGCGCCGCCGGGTCAAGCGCAACCGCGAGGCCCACGACGATCAGAAGCAGCTGCACGACAATGTCGCCGATAGCCAGCGCCACCAGCAACCGCTGGCGCCGGAAGCCCCACCAGCCCAGCACATTCACGAGCGCAGCGCCAACCACGATCGCCACCGCCGTCAGCACCTCGCCCGACCCCTCTCCGAAACCGTCCCAGATCGGCGAGAGGTAGTGAGGGGCCGAAACCGCGGCGAGCGCAACGACCACGATGAAGTCGATCAGGAGCGCCCACCCTGCGATGAAGCTGACGAGCTCATTGAACGCGTAGCGGGCCATGTTCGACGAGCCCCCGCGCTCGACGAACATCGAGCCTCCCTCGGCGAACGTCAGCGTCGCGAGGATGAACATGAGCCCCGCGCCCAGAAAGATCAGCGGCGTCAGGCCAAGCCCGTAGTCCGCGACGACGCCCAGCGAGAAGTAGAGGGAGAAGCCGACCGCCGAGTACGCGACCGCGAAGATCATCGCGCCGCCTGAGCCCCGCGGCGCCTCCCTGGCCGCCCCTGTCGTCGCTCACGTTCGGAGCGAGAGGTAGAGACGCCCCGCGCCCAGCCCGCAGAACACCAGCCCGATCCAAAGTCCGGTCGCGGCAATCCCGCCGCCGCGCGCCAGCGTCAGCGCGACGATGACGATGCCAAACACGATGATCACAACCGACATCACCCGCGTCGCGCCGCGGTAGACCTCGTCTGGGCGTGGAGCAGGCATCGCGGCGACTCTAGACGGGCGGCGCGGTCACGATCCCCGCGCGTGCCTCCTCGGGGCTCGCCGTGACGAGCACGCGGCACGGTCGCTTCGCCATCACGGCTTGGAGCGTCTTCGAATACACCGGCTCCCCCGCCCGGTAGCGAAGCTGCATCACGATCGCCGTTGCCTTCAGTTCGGTCGCTCGTTTCACGATCGTGGCGGCGCCCTGACCCGGGCGGACACGCATCACGGAACCCGTCACGCTCTGGCCGCAAATCAGCTTCGCCCGCTCGATCTTCGCCTGAGCAACGCTCTCCTCGCGATCGAGCTCCGCGTCCAGCGGGAGGTGCGTCGGCACCGTGATCAGCGAGAGCACGTGGATCGCCCGCCTGCGTTTCGCCGCGAGCGCCTTCGCCGTCGCGACCATCTCCTCGTTGAACGGGTCGTCCTCGAACACGATCACGACGCTCTGATACTCCGGCTCCTCAACGCCGAGTGGGCGCCAGATGCTGCGACCTTCACCGTCTCCGTAAGCGGCAAGCCTTGATTGCGCCTGTACGTGACGTACCCAAGCGTCCCCACAACCATCCAGCCACCGCCGGTAGCCAGCACAACTGGGTCGAGCACGCACGCCACCACGAAGGCTCCGGCGGTCCCCAAACCCCCCAGCACCGCGAGCACCGGCACCTCGACCCCGCGAATCGTCACGTTCCCCGGCGAGAGCCAAAGCCGCGAGCCGTCGCTCGCCTTCGGCCGCTCGTCAGGCGGGCGCAGCTTGCGCAATCGGATGAGCGAGATATGCGCGACCGTGAACGAGAGCGTCGCGCCGAACGCGTAGATCGTCCCCAGGAACGACGTCTCCCCGGGCGCCATCACCAGGATCGCGACTCCCGAGAACACGATCAGCGCCACATACGGCGTCTTGAACTTCGGGTGTATCTGCCGCAACCCCTCGGGCAGCTGGCGGTACTGGCCCATGGAGAACGTGAGCCGCGACAGACCGATCAGCGCCGCGTTCGTAGCAATCAGGAGGATCACCGCAGCCAGAATCCCCACGTACACCTCGAGCGCATCCGTGAGCCCCGCCCCGAGCCCGAGGTTCTCGACGATCCCCAGCACCGGATCGTCCGCGAACTCCGTTCCCAGCGCCGTCGTGTACTCGCCACCCGGACCCTGCGTCACCGGCATCGCCGACAGCGCGATCGCCGGCAGCAGCGCATACAGCACCACAACCGCTGCAACCACGTAGCCCGTACCGCGCGGGATCGTGCGGTGCGCGTCCTTCGCCTCCTCCGCCATGTTCGAGATCGTCTCGATGCCCGTGTAGGCGACCATCCCCACCGCGATGCCCAGCGCGAAGTCGCCAACCGTCGGGGCGACACCAAGATCGATCTGATTCAGCAGAAGATCGGCGTCGAAGACGAGGATCAACCCGATCCCGACCAGCACGATCTGCGTCAACAGGTCTGCGATCGCCAAGACCAGGTTGAGCTTCGCCGACTCCTCCGTGCCCTTGATGTTGAGAAGCGCCAGTGCCACGATCAGCCCGACGCCGAAGATCACGTCGCCCGGTCCGTGCCCGAGCGGCTCCCAGAACACCGCCAGGTAGTGCGGCACGAAGAACGCCGAGATCGCGACCGTGACGATGTACGTGAGCATCTGCGCCCAAGCCGCCAGGAAGCTCGCCAGCTCATTGAACGCGTGGCGGGCGAAGCTCGACGAGCCGCCCGCCTCGGGATAGAGGACCGTCGCCTCCACGTAGCTCGCTGCCGTGAACGCGAAGATCAGCCCCGCGATCATGAACGTGACCGGGGTCAGCCCGAGCGCGTAGAGCGCGACCAGCCCGAGCGCGTAATAGATCGACGAGCCGACATTGCCGTACGCCGCCGAGAACAGCGCCCCAGTCCCGTGAACTCTTCGTAGCGCCGCCTCCCGCGGCATGCGCTCAGCCAATGAATCCCCTCACGATTCCGAGTCTACGACCGCTCGCAGGCGGGTATATCGTCGTGGTATGGCCTCTGAACTAATCCACACCTGTTACCGCATCACCGACATCGACACGTCCGTCGACTTCTACGAAAAGCTCGGCTTCGAGGAGCTCCGGCGCATGGACCTTCCGGACGGGGCAACCAACATCTTCATGGGCCTCCCAGGCGACGGCGCTCGCCTCGAGCTCACGTACAACCCGGGTGTGGAGTCCTACGACATCGGAAGCGGCTACGGCCACATCGCGATCACCGCCTCCGACCTCGACGGAACGCTCGAGAGGCTCGCGAGCATCGAGATCGAGCCCGAAAGGCCCCCGTACACGGTGCGCGAGGGCGGCTCCCGCCTCTGCTTCGTCCGCGACCCCGACGACTACCGCATCGAGCTGATCGAGGCGAACCCCTCGGACGACTAGCCCGGCTGCGAGATCAGCTGGTCAGTCGGCCGGCTCGAACACGTGCTCGGCCGCATCGCAAGTCCGAGGTCGTCGCGCCGATACCTGCCGTATCCAGCCGCTCGAGGGATAGGATTCGATCGAGCGGGCGGCGGGCAACCAAGGAGGAGCTCATGAGAGCGATACGACAGGCTGACGCGCCGATCGCAATGGAGGACGAGGGACTCGACATCCGGGTCGAGGAGATCGGCGGTGGTATGACGACGATGTTCGTGACTGTCCCGAAAGGTTTCGATCTACGCCCGGCACTCGTTGGTCAGCCCGGCGATCTTTGCCCATGCCCTCACTGGGGCTACATGCTGAAGGGGCGAGTAAAGATGCACACGGCAGATGGCGAGGAGATCTATGAGGCCGGCCAGGCGTTCTACTGGGGACCGGGACATGCGCCGGAGGCTCTGGAGGATTCCGAGTACATCGACTTCTCGCCAACCGGCGAGCTCACTCCGGTCCTCGAGCACATCAGCCAGTAGGAGGCGGCGAACGCTATGGCCGGCATCGAGCTGATCGAGGCGAACCCTTCGGACGACTAGCCGTCCGCGGCCTCCAGCGGCGCGCCGCCGAAGCCGATCTCGTTCCCGTCAGGGTCGCGGTAAGTCGCCTTGCGGACACCGTTCTTGTAGGTCTCCCGCTTCTCCGGCTTGATCCCGCGCGATGCGATCTCGTCCACGATGGTCTCGAGATCGTCCACGAAGATCGTGTGGGTGGCATGGCCCGCCCTCTCCGGGTCTTCCAGGATGAAGATCGAGCGATGGTCGTCGAGGTCCCAGACGCACTCCGTCTCATGGGCGACGAACGTCGGCTCCCTGCCAAAGAAGCGCTGGTACCAATCCTTCGCCGCCTCGTAGTCACGAACGCAGATCCCGGCGAAGAGGTCCATTGCTTGAGCTTAGTTCCGTTGGCTGGTAGCCGCAACGGGAAGAAGGCCACCAGCCCGCCGAGGACGCCAAGGTAGATCCACCCGCTCGGGCCGATCGTGATCGGCGCATCCGAGTCTGGGCGCCGGTTCCGGCTTCCTTACGGAATGTGTCGAAGCGACCCTGCGACCCTTACAAGTCAACACGTCAACCGGAAGGAGCCCACGATGGCTCAGAGCCCGACCGCAGACCAGGTGGTAGATGCCGCCAAGGAACTAGGACAAGCCGAGTTCACTCGAGGCGACATCGCCGGACAGATCGGTGTCGAGAAGTCCGACGTCAAGAGTGGTTTCAATGAGGCCAGGAAGAGTGGCCGCTTCGAAAAAACCCGTGACGACGAGAACAACACGGGTCACTTCAAGCTGGCCGACTGACCGCGCGAGAGGCGCCCGCCCCTTGGCGGGCGCCCGCGTTGTTCGGGCTCTAGGCGTTTAGCGCCCGGGCGACATGGGCGCGCGTGACATCCCCGGGCGTCCGACAGCCCAGCAGCGCTAGCCCGAGCCTGATCTCGGCCTTGAGGATCTCGAGCACCTCCCGCGCGCCCTTCTCCCCGTCGACGGCCAGCCCCCAGAGCGCCGGGCGCCCCGCGAGCACAGCATCCGCGCCGAGCGCGAGGGCGACGAGCACGTCCGTTCCGCGCCGGACTCCCCCATCCACCAGGACGGGCGTTCGCCCAGCAACCGCTTCGGCAACGGCCGGAAGCGCGTCGATCGTCGCCGGAACGCCGTCGAGCTGCCTACCGCCGTGGTTGGAGACGACGACCCCCGCGGCGCCCGCCTCGATCGCCAGCTCCGCGTCGGCGGGGTGCATGAGGCCCTTGACGACCACCGGGAGCTCGCAGCCCGCGGTCGAGCGAAGCAAGGTCGTCCCAGTCGAGCGAGGCGTCGACCAGGCTGAAAACCTCCTTGACCGATACGGGCCGGTCCGAGCCGATCGCCGCGGTGACGCTTGGGGCGTCGACATCCACCTCGAAACCCGCACGCAGGTCCCGCTCGCGCCGGCCCGCGAACGGAGCGTCCACAGTGAGGAAGATCGCCTCGTACCCCGACTCGACCGCCTCGGCCAGAAGGGCCTCCGTCACCGCTCGGTCGCTGAAGACGTAAAGCTGGAACCACTTCGTCGTGTCGGGGGCAGCCGCGGCGACGGAGGCCGGAGTGGCGGTCGCGATCGTCGATAGGCACATCGCGGTGCCGGCCGCCCCGACGGCCCGGGCCATGGCCTCCTCACCGTCGGGGTGGACAAGTCGCTGAAAGGCAACCGGCGCCTGTGCCAGCGGCATCGAGAGCTGCGATCCAAAGAGCTCGATCGACGAATCGACCGCTGAGACATCGACCAGCACGCGCGGGATCAGTTCCCACTCGCCGAACGCATCCGCATTGCGTCGCAGCGTCCGCTCGTCGCCGGCGCCCCCGGCGAAGTAGCCAAGCGCCCCTGCCTCGATCCTGTCGGCGGCGAGGCGCTCGAAGTCGGCGACATTGACAGGCTGGTGGTCGCTCACGCCGGGCAGCGTATTCGGGAAGCGACGCCGTATGGTGCCGTGTGCAAACGAGCAGGGAGTTCTAGAGTGAATAAGTCGGAGAAGAGGCTGATGGCCTTGACAGCGGTGACGCTCGGGGCGTCAATGTTGCTCACCACCAGCGCGAGCGGCTCCGATACCTGGGCCGACAACGGCCGGATCATCTACATCAGCTGCGAAATGGCCGAGTGCAACCCGCATACGAGCAAAGACGATGGCACCGGCGAGAAGAACCGATCGTGATCGCCGGGTTCGAAGACACGCCCACCATCTCCGACAACGGGAAGCGGATCGCGTTCAGGCAGGCCGGCGACATCTGGGTCGCTAAATCCGACGGCTCGGACCTCGACAACATCACCGAAACCGCCGGCGTCACGAGAGCGAGCCTGACATCAGCCCGGACGGAAAGTCGATCGTCTAACCTCCTCGGCGGACTCCGCGCAGAGACATCGTTCGATCGAAGATCGACGGCAGCGATGTCACGCCTGTCCTCGACGGAGCCGATGACGACGCGGCCCCGGAGTGGTCGCCCGACGGCAAGCGCATCGCCTTCGATCGTCGCATCATCGGCTCGCACTGCGACGTATACATCGTGAAGAAGGACGGCTCGGGCGAGAAGCAGCTGACCGACACCGACAACAAGTCGGAGGTCAATCCCACCTGGTCACCGGACGGCAAGCGGATCGCGCTGACCCAGACCATGGACAGCGGATCGAAGCTGAAGACGATGAAGGCCACCGGCGGACCGATGAAGCGACGTAGCGATCAACTCCCGCGGCACCTGCCGTCCCGAGCTAGTCGCCCAACGGGAAGCGTCTCTCGTTCTTCGAATTCGAGAACGGTCAGCGGGACGTGTTCACGGTGAAGCTGAACGGCAAGGGGCAGCGGAACATCACCCACGACCTCAATCAGGACTTCTTCCACGACTGAGCCCTGAACGCGAAGCGGCCGCCCAGAGGCGGCCGCTATGCCCGGGAATGAGGTGTTGACCCTTAGAAGTTGACGATCGGGATGATGAGGATTGCGACGATATTCGCGACCTTGATCATCGGGTTGATCGCGGGGCCGGCGGTGTCCTTGTAGGGATCGCCGACGGTGTCGCCGGTCACCGACGCAGCGTGGGCCTCTGAGCCCTTGCCGCCGTGGGCGCCGTCCTCGATCAGCTTCTTCGCGTTGTCCCAAGCACCGCCGCCGACGGTCATCGCCAGGGCCATGAAGAGGCCGACGATGATCACGCCGATCAGAAGGCCGCCGAGCGCCTTGACGCTGATGACGCCCACGATCACCGGGACGACGATCGGAATGAGCGACGGCAGGATCATCTCGCGCTGCGCGGCAGCCGTGACGATGGAGACGGTGTCCGCGTAGTCGGGCTTCTCGGTCCCATCCATGATCCCGGGCTTCTCCCGGAACTGCTTGCGCACCTGCTCGACGACCTCGCCGCCGGCGCGGCCGACGGCCTCAATCGCGAACGCTGCGAACAGGTAGACCATGATGCCGCCGATCAGGAGGCCGATAAGGACCGCCGGATCGGAGATCGAGAACGGACTGCCCTCTGAGAAGAAGGCGGCGCCGCCCGGCTCCTCGAGGAGCTCGATCTCGAACGCCTTGAACAACACGAGCGCTGCGAGAACGGCCGAGCCGATCGCGTAGCCCTTGGTGACCGCCTTCGTCGTGTTGCCGACCGCGTCGAGCGGGTCGGTCACGTTGCGGACGTCCTCGGGCAGCTCCGCCATCTCGGCGATTCCGCCCGCGTTGTCGGTGATCGGCCCGAATGCGTCAAGCGCGACGATCAGGCCAGTCAGTGACAGCTGCGCGACCACGGCGATCGCGATGCCGTAGATGCCGGCAAGCTCGTTTGCGCCAAGGATCGCGAGCGCAAGGACGAAGGCCGGTGCGGCCGTGCCCTGGAAGCCCTGTGCGAGCCCCTGGATGATGTTGGTCGCGTGCCCTGTCTCGGACGCCCTGGCGATGGTCCGGACGGGACGGAAGCGGGTGGACGTGTAGTAGTCCGTGATCACGAACAGGAGCCCGGTCACGGCGATTCCGATCAGCGCGCAGATCCAGAGGTCGGAAACGCCGAAGTCCCTGCCGGTGAGCGCGTCGCTCATCAGCCAGTCGGTGATCGGGTAGAACGCCGCGGCCGAGATCAGTCCGGCAAGGATCACGCCGCGGTAGAGGGCGCCTTCGACCCGGTCGGTCTTCGTGCGGACGATGAGCGCTCCGGCGATCGAGGCCAGGATCGCGATGCCGCCCAGGACGAGCGGGTAGATCGCGACCTCCCGGGAGAACTCCGGGAAGGTGAGGACGCCGAGGAGCATCACGGCGACCGAGGTCACCGCGTAAGTCTCGAAGAGGTCGGCCGCCATGCCGGCGCAGTCGCCGACGTTGTCGCCGACGTTGTCAGCGATCACGGCGGGGTTGCGCGGGTCGTCCTCGGGGATCCCCGCCTCGACCTTGCCGACGAGGTCGGCGCCGACGTCGGCCGCCTTGGTGAAGATGCCGCCGCCGAGTCGGGCGAAGACGGAGATGAGCGAGCCGCCGAAGCCGAGTCCGATCAGGGCGTCGACCGCTTCCTTGTCGTCCTCACCGGTGAGGATCAGGATCCCGAAGTAGCCGGCCACGCCGAGGAGCGCGAGCCCCACGACCAGCATGCCGGTCACCGAGCCGCCCTTGAAGGCGACGTCGAGCGCGGGCGGAACGCCGCCGCGCGCCGCCTCGGCAACGCGGGCGTTTGCCCGGACCGAGAGGTTCATTCCGATGAACCCGGCCGCACCTGAGAGCACGCCGCCGATCACGAACCCGACCGCGACAGTGACGCTCTGGATCGCAACCAGGACGATCACGATCGGGATCGCCACGGCGGCGATGATCCTGTACTGCCGGCTCAGGTAGGCCTGGGCTCCTTCCTGGACGGCCCCGGAGATCTCCTGCATGCGCTCGTTGCCGGGCGAGAGGGCGAGAAGGCGCTGCGTGATGATGAGGCCGTAGGCGACGGCGGCACCTGCGCAAACAAGCGCGATGACGATGCCGTAGTCGGTCAGAAAGTCAGTCAAGGAAGGATCCTCCGGTTGAGTATCGGGACGAGTTTTCGGGGGGATTCGTGACAAAGCCGCCCGCACGCGGACGGCTGAAAAGCGGCGGCGAGTTTACCTAATCCCGACCGGGAGTCCAGAGTTTGGGGGGCGGCTCGGAGCTTTTCGGCGCCTGGGCGGGAGGCTGCTCGGGCGCCTCGCCACCCTCTTGCGGCGGGCCCTCGAGGGGCTCACCCCGGCTCGCCCTCGCGTACAGAAGCTGAATGTCCGAGAGCGCGGAGCGGATCTGGCCCGCGACCTCGCCATCGACCAGGTCGACGAGCGCCCTTACGGCCTCGATCCCGATCCTGGCCTGTTCGAGGTCCTGCTCGTCGGGTTTCGCGATCCGGCGAACCGTCAGCTGGATGATCGAGGCGGCGCACTCGACGATCACGTCCTCGACCCGTACCTGGCGGAGCTGCTCCTCGATCTGAGCGCGGATCTCCTCCTCGGACGGCTGATCGGCCGGCGGCTGCTCTGGGGGCGTTCCTTCCATGCGCGCAGCCTAGCCAGCGGTCAACTTCGGGGCGTACGTGCGGCGCGTCTCCTCGACGGCGTCGCGGTAGATGTCGCCGAGCGCGGCGCCGTCTGAGAGCGCACGGACCGAACGCTGCGCGCCGTTGGCGTCGGGAAGCTCGATCCGGGCGTTCATCGAGGCCGCGGCGGGGGCACTCCACTCGGCCAGACGCTCGACGACCTCGCGCGTCGGCACCATCCCACCCGCGCCACGCCAGTCGATCATCTCGCCGTCGAGGCCCCAGCGGATCGCCCGCCAGAAGTTCTCCTCGATCTCGCGGCCCGGCAGCGGCTCGGGCAGCTTGCCCTCGTCGTAGTCGAGGGCGGACTGCGCGATGCAGGCGCCGATGAGCGCCGCCAGGTCGAAGGACTCGTCGCCGGCGGTCTGGGCGTCGCAGATCCGGAACTCGACCGTCCCGAACCGGTGATGGGGCCGCACGCTCCACCAGAGCTGCGTCGCCTCGACGATCGCGCCGGTCGCATGAAGCCTGTCGATAAACCCGGCGTACGTCTCCCAGTCCCGGAACGGCTCGTGGATGCCACAGCGCGGGAAGGTGCGGGTGAAGATCTGGGTGCGAATCGAGTGGAGCCCGGTGTCATGGCCGTCCAAGAAGGGTGAGTTCGCAGACAGGGCGAGGAGCGGCGGCACGACCTCGCGCAGGTGATCGCACACGGCGATCGCGCGATCCGCCCCGCCGATCCCGACGTGGACGTGGTTCGACCATGTGTTGTTCCGGAGGGCGACCCACTGAAGCTCGCCGCGGAGCCGGTTGTAGTGCTCGGTGTCGATGATCTGCTGGTCGAGGTAGCTCGCCCACGGGTGCGTTCCCCATGAGGCGAGCCCCAGGCTCATCTCGTCGGCAAGGGCAAAGAGGCGCTCACGATGCTCGGTCTGCATCGCTGCGGCGTGGGAGAAGTCGTCGCCCTTGCCCGAGCGGATCTCGATCTCGGTGTCGATCAACTCGCCTGCGGCGGCCACGGCAAGGAGCTCGTCCTGCTTGCACGCCTCCATCATCGCCGGAAACTCGTGTGCGAGCTCGAGCGAGTCAGGATCGACGATCGCAAACTCCTCCTCGAGCCCGACCGTGAAGTCTTGAGAGTCCTCGAAGATCTCCCTTGCGCGTCCGAGGTCGAGCCCAGAGTCCTCGCTCATCGCTAGGCCCGCTACCCGGTTACGCCAGGTAGAAGTAGAGCGCGTAGAGAAGGTCGACGGCGGGGCTTGACGTGTGCACGGTCACCTCGGGCGGCACCTGAAGGAGCTGCTCCGAATAGTTGAAGATGATCCGCACGCCAGCCTCGACGAGCCGGTCCGCAACGTCCTGCGCGGCGTCGTTGGGCACCGCGAGGACCCCGACGACGACCTCCTGCTCCGAGACGATGCGGTCGAGCTCGGAGAGATCGAGGACGGGAACACCTTCGATCTCTGTGCCCACGACCTCGGAGTCGTTGTCGAAAACGGCGACGATCTGGAACCCGTGGTCGGCGAAGATGTCCGAGCCCGCGATCGCCTGGCCGAGGTGACCGGCCCCGAACAGCGCGATGTGGTGCTGGCCCGAGGTCCGCATGATCTTGCGGATCTCCGAGATCAGCGAGTCGGTGCGGTAGCCGACGCCGCGCTTGCCGAACTTGCCGAAGCCCGAGAGGTCGCGGCGGATCTGGGTGGAGTTGATGTGCGTCCACTCGGCGAGCTCCTGAGAGGAGATCGTCTCCTTGCCCATCTTGCGAGCTTGGATCAGAACCTGGAGATAGCGCGACAGCCGCGCCGCGACGCCAAGCGAGAGCCGCTCGGAGTCGCCGGCCACCCCGTCGCTCTCCCCCATCGAATGTTCCTGGCCCGGAAGGCTCATCGCGTGGACTTGTTTAGCAGGGTTGTGCGCAGCCGCTCTTGGTCCGGGACCAGCTCGCCGATGATGTCGCCCTCCAGTTCGATAACCGGAATCCGCTCAAGGAATCGGCGATGAAGGTCGTCGTCCTCCTCGATGTTTCTCTCGACCATCACAACATCGCCGGCTTCGGCGACGAGGCCGCTTAGGATCTCCCGCGCCTCATCGCAGAGGTGACACTCAGGTCGGCCATACAGCACAAGCCGCCTCCCCGTCACTAACGACACCTGCTGCTTTCGCACCTAAAGGTGCTCATCCGGACACCCGCGCATCCCACCCGAGGTACTCCGGGTGCGGTGCCTCCTCCAGGCCCTCCGCCGCCGCGCCGATCATCGCCGCGTTGTCCGTGCAGAGCTCGCGCGCAACCAGCTTCAGCGGGAGGCCGCGGTCGGCGCAGATCTCGCCGACCCGTTCGCGTAGCGGGCCGTTCGCCGCCACCCCGCCGCCAAGGGCGACGGCCGGCCAATCGCCGTGATCGAGCGCCCGTTCGAGCTTTGCAGTCAACTGGCCCACGACCGCCGCTTGAAAGCTGGCCGCGAGATCGGCCCGGCGCTCGTCGAGGCCATCCTCGCCGAGGTCCCGCGCGGCATAGACGAGCGCCGTTTTGAGGCCCGAGAAGCTGAAGTCGAGCCCCGGATCGCGCGCCATCGCGACCGGGAACGCGAACTTCTCCGGATCGCCATCTCTTGCGACGCGCTCGATCTCCGGGCCACCGGGGTAGCCCAGGCCCAGCACCCTGGCCGCCTTGTCGAGCGCCTCGCCTGCGGCGTCGTCCAGCGTCTGGCCGAGAGTCTCGAACCCGTCGCGCCCGGTGACGCCCGCGAGCAAGGTGTGGCCGCCGCTCGCGATCAGGCACAGGAAGGGCGGCTCGAGCGGCTCGGGCTCCAGGAAGTTGGCCGCGACGTGACCGTGGAGGTGGTCGACCTCGACCATCGGCAGCCGGCGCGCAGCCGCCAGGGCCTTCGCCGTCGAGACTCCGACCAGGAGCGCGCCGATCAGGCCTGGGCCTCTGGTGACGGCGACCGCATCGAGGTCGTCCAGCGAGACACCCGCCTCCGAGAGCGCGGCGTCAACGATCGGGTTCACGAGCTCCAGATGATGCCGCGAGGCGATCTCGGGAACGACTCCGCCGAACGCCGCATGAGTCGCGGCCTGAGAGGAGATGACGTTCGAGAGGATCCGGCTCCGATCCACCACGGCCGCGCAGGTGTCGTCGCAGCTCGTCTCGACCGCGAGGATCACGTCTTGAGCCTGCGCTCGAGCTCCATCACAAGCGCGTCCTCACCGTTGTCCTGGTAGTAGCGCCTGCGGTGCCCAACGGCGTCGAACCCGAAGCCCCGGTACATCTCGATGGCCGGCTCGTTGGAACCGCGGACCTCGAGCATCACCTTGTCCGTGCCCTCGATCTCGTCAAGGAGGCGCTTGATCAGCGCGGTGGCGACGCCTTCGCGCCGGTGCTCGGGATCCACAGCGACGTTCATGAGGTGCCAGAGCTCCGCGTAGCGGGAGCAGACGAGATAACCGCGCAGCGTCTCGCCCTCAAGAGCGGCGAGGCAGATCCCGGAGCTCTTTGAGAGCTCGAGCACGAACATCGCCATCGACCACGGCGTGACGAATGCCCGGCGCTCGATGGAGAGCACCCCGGGCAGGTCCGCGTAGGCAAGCCTGCGGATCGCCAGGGGCTCTGCCCCCTTACCGATCGCTTGTGGTTCCGCGATCTCGCTCACGCCAAAGCTCCGCGTCGGGTCGTCTCAAATAGGTCGGCTTGATCTCTGCGAGCGGCCCGGCTTCAGCACCAGCGGCGAGGAGGCAGACGTGCCGCGCTCGCACCCGGTGCGCCCCATCTTGATCGGCCGGGACCTCGGCCCCGGAGGCTTCGAGCTCGCCACGAAAGCGTACTGCGCCATCACCGACCGCAATTGGACTGGAGCCCGCGCCCCTGACGCGATCGGCGAGATCGCCGGGCGGCCCCACGGATGCCTCCCACACCTCATCCTCGCCCTCATACAGCGCCGCGAACACCTCGTCGCGCTTGGCATCGATCACGGCGAGTACCGGCTTGGTCGCCTCTGAGCCCGCCGCGAGCGCGGCGAGTGAGGAAACGCCCGCCAGCTCCAGGCCGCTCGACTGCGCGAGGCCTCGGGCGGTCGCGATGCCGATCCGGAGGCCGGTGAACGTGCCTGGACCCAAGCCGACCGCGATCCGATCGACGCTGTCCCAGCCCCCGCACTCGCCGATTACGTCCTCGACAACCGCGAGTAGCTCTCGGGCATGCCGTGGACGCCCGGTCGGGTCGGGGTCGACCGTCCGCTCGCAGGCGACATCGGGCCCAGCGGTGAGCGCGACGCTCAGAAGCGCGGTGGAGGTGTCGAAGCCGAGAACCCGTTGCACGCGCTTGAGCGTACGGTCAGCAACGCCGATAATCGGGTGCATGAAGGCCCATCGAAATCTGGCCGCGATCCCCGTGTGCCTGGCGCTCGCCCTGGGCGGAACTGGCCTTGCCGGATGCGGCGACGAGTCCGCCGACGTCGAGCCGGCCTCCCAGCAGGAGATCCAGCAAGAGATGAACGAGGCGCTCGACTCCACAGGGCAGGGAAAGAAGGCGCAAGAACGCGCGGAGAACGAAGCTGAGCGGGCCGCCGAGGCCGAGCAGGACATGACGGACGCGCTCGAAGACGCGCAGGAGCAGGCCGAGGGCGACATCGAGAACCCGTCGTACTGACGGCCTAGCTCCTCGAGGCGCTCCAATCCAGATCGATCTCGCGTACGTCGCCCCCGGCGTGGCGGATCTCCACCCGCACAACGGGGTCGGGCAGATCACCGGCGGCGACCGCCGGCCACTCCACGAACGCCACGGCGTCCGGCGTCAGGTAGTCGTCCAGCAGGCCCTCTTCCTCGGAGCCCATGTCGGCCAGGCGGAAGAGATCGAGATGCGCGATCGTGCGCCCATTCGGCGTCTCGTAGCGCCTCCCGATCGTGAAGGTCGGAGACACGACCGGGCCTTCGACCCCCAACGCCCGGCACGCGCCCCGCACGAACGTGGTCTTGCCCGCTCCCAGCTCGCCGGTGACCAGGACCAGGTCGCCCGGCTCGAGGCGCTCGGCCACAACGGCGCCCGCGCGCTCGGTCGCGGCGGCGCTCTGCGTGCGGGTCGTGCTCACCCGAACAGGTCGAGCTGGTCGGCTGGGTCAGCGGCGGACTCCGGCTCGTCGGCCTGAGGAAGCGCCTCGTCCAACAGCGCCGGCAGCTTCCCGAAGTCCTCGCGCAGGGTGTCCTTCATCGACGGCGTCCGCAGGGCGGCCGCAGGGTGAAGAAGCGGGAACAGGAACACGGTGCGTCCCCCCAGCTCGTGCACCTGCGGCGTCCCTCGCACCCTCGTGATGCCGGTCGGGTTGCCGGAGAGGAGCTTCGTCGCGAAGTTGCCGAGGCTTGCGATGACCGTGGGCTGGATCAGCGCGATCTGCTTCCACAGGTACGGCTGGCACGCCTCGATCTCGTTCGGCATCGGGTCCCTGTTGCCGGGCGGGCGCGACTTGAGCACGTTGGCGATGAAGACGTCATCCCTGGACAGACCGATCTCGCCCAGGAGCTCGGAAAGGAGCTGCCCGGCTCGGCCCACGAACGGCAGTCCCTGTCGATCCTCCTCGGCCCCCGGAGCCTCGCCGACGAACATCAGCTCGGCATTCGCGTTGCCGGCGCCGAAGACGGTCTTTGATGCGCGTCTCGGCGAGAGGACATAGCGCGCAATTCGAGACCTCGCGGTATAGCGCGACAAGCCCTTCGCGACGCGTCTCGGCGTCGCTCACGATCCACCCGTGTTGGCGCTCCCGCCCTTCTTCGCCTCGCGTGCCTTCTGGCGGGACTCCTTGAACTGCTTCTTCGTCTCGGCGTGAAGCTTCGCGTTCCGGACTTCCTGCTGCCGGGCGGCGCCGACGGTCTTGACCAGCTTCCAGGGCGCGCCAGGAGCCGAGAGGACGCGGTGCGTCTCAGCGGCGCCACACAGGCGGCATTCGGTGGCCTCGGTGCCCGCTGGCACGAGGTCTTCGAAGCGCTCGCCACAAACGTCACAATCGAACTCGTACATCGGCATAACGGGGAAACTACACTTGAGGGGAGCCGCGACCCCTAGGGCGCGGACTCGGAACTGGATCAGTACCGCTGTATCGCCACACCAACCGTCTGGATTCTCCCGTGCGAGAACTGGAACGCGACCCCACCGACATCGCCACCTCTGCGCCCGCCCTTGCGGGTCGCGTCGCCGTGGTGGGCGCGGGCCGCGCCGGCGGCTCGCTCGCGAGCGCAGCGCGCGCCGCCGGTATGGATGTCGAGGTAGGGTCGCGCGAGCTCGACCCGGCCGGCGCATCGATCGTCCTTCTCTGCGTCCCCGACGATGTGATCCGCGAAGCCTGCGAGGCCGCCGTTCCTTCGCTCCAGCCCGGGACCTTCGTCGGCCACGTCAGCGGCGCAACCGGACTCGATGCCCTCTCGTCAGCGGCCGATGCCGGTTGTGAGACCTTCTCGCTCCATCCACTCCAAACGATCCCGACCGGACAGACCGACCTCTCGGGCGCGCCGTGCGCCACCTCGGCATCGAGCCCGCAGGGACTGGCCGTTGCGCACGGGCTGGCCGAGCGCCTCGGGATGCGGCCGTTCGACGTTCCCGAAGAGGGCCGGGCCGCCTATCACGCGGCGGCCTCGATGGCGTCCAACTTCCTGATCGCGCTCGAGGAGTCCGCAGCGCAGCTGATGAAGTCCGCCGGCGTCTCAGAGCCGCGCGATGTGCTGGCGCCGCTCGTCCTGCGCACGGCCGCCAACTGGGCGGACTCCGGCGCCTCTGCGCTCACAGGACCCATCGCCCGGGGCGACGAGGAGACAGTCGCGCTTCACCTGGAGGCGCTCGCTGATCGGGCACCCGAGCTTCGGCCCCTCTACGAGGCGCTGGCCGAGCGGACCCGCGAGTTGGGGAGGAAGTCCCAATGACGACGATCCAGGTAGTCCGCACGGTCGCCGACCTCCGCGCGGCTCTCCAGCCCGTGCGGCGGAAGGGCGAGTCGATCGGGCTCGTGCCGACGATGGGCGCGCTCCACGCCGGCCACCTGAGCCTGATCGAGGCTGCGCGAGAGCAGGCCGACGTTGTCGTAATGAGCCTCTTCGTGAACCCAACGCAGTTCGGCGAGGGCGAGGACCTCGATTCGTACCCGCGCGACGAGGAGCGGGACCTGCGGCTGGCCGCGGAGGCAGGCGCTCAGATCGTCTTTGCCCCGGCCGCCGGCGAGGTCTATCCACAGGGCTTCACAACGCATGTCGAGGTCGATGGGCTGACCGACGTCCTCTGCGGCGCTCCGACAAGCCGCGGCGCCGGGCACTTCCGTGGCGTCACAACGGTGGTCGCGAAGCTCCTCAACATGGCGTCCCCCGACTTCGTCTTCTTCGGCCAGAAGGACGCGCAGCAGGCGATCGTGATCAAGCGCATGGTGCGTGACCTCGATTTCGCGACCGAGGTCGTCGTCGTGCCGACCGTGCGCGAGCCCGACGGGCTCGCCATGAGCTCGCGTAACGCCTACCTCGACGAGTCCGAGCGCGAGCGCGCCACCGCGCTCAACCGCTCGCTCGTTGCGGCCTCGGCAAATCGCGGCGAGGGTGTCGACGGCGCCCTGGGCGCCGCGCGAGCGATCTTGGCCGAAGCCGAGATCGAGCCCGAGTACCTCGAGGCGCGCTACGCGGACGACCTCGAACCGGCACAGAACTTCAACGGACGGCCCGTTCTCGTGGCCGTCGCCGCGCGGGTCGGCAAGGCCCGCCTCATCGACAACGTGGTCATCAACCCCGATCAAGACTCCACCGACACGAGCCGCTTTCGCGACAAAGTGGCTCATCAAACACCCGCCGACAGCTAAGGAGAACACGCCATGCAACGGCAAATGCTCAAGTCCAAGATCCACCGCGCGACGGTGACCGGCTGCGACGTGGACTACGTCGGCTCGATCACCATCGACCCGGAGCTGATGCAGGCCGCGGACCTGATCCCCAACGAGCAGGTGCACGTCTGGGACGTCACCAACGCTTCGCGCTTCGTCACCTACGTGATCGAGGGGGAGCCCGGCAAGCGCGAGATGCAGGTGAACGGCGCCGCCGCCCACCTGACCCGCGAGGGGCACACGATCATCGTCGCCTCGTTCGGCGCCTACGACGAGTCAGACCTGGAGAACTACTCGCCGATCGCCGTCCATGTCGACGAGCGCAACGACATCGCTCGAATCGACTCCCACCCCGAGGTCCTTCTGGACTCGCCGCTCGCAAGTGAGGCGTCGCTATGAGCACGCGACCGCAGGAAGGCGCCGATCCGCAGGGCGACCGAAAGCCCGTGACCCTGCCGCAGCTTCGCGAGATGAAGGAGGCCGGCGAGCCGATCGTGATGGTCACGGCCTACGACCACCCGTCCGCGCAGGTCGTCGAGGAGGCGGGCGTGGACATGGTCCTGGTCGGCGACTCCGCGGCGATGACCGTCCTCGGCTACGACTCGACCGTGCCCGTCGGCATGGACGAGATGCTCATGCTCGCCGCCGCGGTGCGCCGCGGCCTTCGCACACCGTTCCTGATCGGCGACATGCCCTTCGGCTCGTACGAGCGCTCGGATGAGCAGGCCGTCGAGAACGCGTTGCGGTTCGTCAAGGAGGCCGGTTGCGATGCGGTGAAGCTCGAGCGGGGCGGCTCGTCCGTCGACCGGGCCAAGGCGATCGTGAACGCGGGCATCCCCGTCATGGGCCACGTGGGCCTGACGCCGCAGACGGCGACCCAGCTGGGCGGTTACAAGGCGCAGGGCAAGACCGCGGAGCGCGCCGCCCAGATCGCTGACGAGGCGCTCGCGCTACAGGAAGCCGGCTGCTTCGCGATCGTGTTCGAAGCCGTACCCGCGGCGTTCACCGAAGCGATCATGAGCCGGATGGAGATCCCTGTGATCGGCATCGGCGCTGGTCACGACACCGACGGCCAGGTCCTGGTCTTCCACGACCTCCTGGGCATCTTCGGCGGGCACGCAGCGAAGTTCGTCAAGCGCTACGCGAACGTGCGCGAGGAGATGGTCACCGGGGTCGCCCAGTACGCGGCCGAGGTGCGCTCCGGCGCCTTCCCAGAGGCTGAGCACATCTACGCGATCGACCCGGCCGAGCTCTCCGAGTTCCGCGCCTACCTGGGTGTGAAGCGCGATTCGGAGGAGTCGGGCTCCTTCAGCCACTCGGACTGGGATTGGGGCCCCTAAATAGGCGTCGATTTGCAGGGATTCTTGCGGTAACCGCCAGCCCGGCCGGGGGTAAATACCTGCGGTGTCCCGCATTGTGTCGGGACCAACCTAAAGCGAGGTATCGCTGATGGAAACCCTCAAGAGATTCGAGCCGATTGCTCTTCTCGTCATGTTCCTTGGAGCGCTCAACTGGGGCATCCTGGGCATCACCGACGGGGAGACCAACGTCCTCTCCGAGATCTTCGGAACCGGGACGCTGACCGACATCGTCTACGTCGTGATCGGAGTCGCAGGGCTCGTCATGCTCCCGAGAGTGATGGAGGCCTTCCACCTCTCCGGTGGCGCCCACCCCCGCGGCGTCTGACCAACCCGAAACGTTCCGTACGTACGAGCCGGGCCTTCGGGCCCGGCTCGTCTTGTTCTACGGACCGACCGGCACGTTCGAGCGGAGCATGTCGAGCTTCCAGATGTCGTCGTCCAGCACGAGCTCGGCCCGCAGCTCCTGGCCGTCGTAGATGCCGCCCTTGGGGTGCGCTAGCGCCAGTGCCACCGACTCGGGGTTGATCACGACCTCGCTCACCCCGGCGTCATTCGCCGGTTTGGCGGCCTTTTGCGCCGCCTCGCACCCGGCGACGTCCCCGTAGGAACGACGCAGGAAGCGCTCGGTGACGGAATCGCCGCAGGCGCTTGCCGGGTCACCGCCCGCGAGCACCACCTCGAGCGTCTTGACGATCTCGGCCTCGTCGTCGATCGGGTCGGCGGCAGGTTCGTCGGCCTCAGCGCTGACCGTCTCCGTCCCGTTCTCGCTGGTCCCGGTCGCTGCCGGAGCCGGCGCTTGGGAGCTCTCGTCGTCGCCACACGCGGCGAGGCCAGGAGCGACAGCGATCACGGCCGCCAGGGCCGCAATGCGCCCACGCAGCCGGCCGCGAATGACGGTGAGGTCCTCGGCGCACATGCGGACGGCACCTTAGCGGACCGTTAGGACTGCGTGAGCAACACGTGAGTGGGGTCAGACCCCACGCTTGGGGTCAGTCCCCCCGCTTGGGCTCTGTCCCCGCTTGAAGTCGATCTCGCGGATGATCTTGGCCGGTGCGCCCGCTGCGATTGTCCCGGCCGGGATGTCCTGGAGGACGACCGAGTTTGCGCCGATCACCGCGCGGTCGCCGATGGTGACACCGCCGGTGACGACGCAGTTGACGCCGAACCAGCAGTTCGAGCCGATCCGGATCGGCCCGCGCGGCTTGAATCCCTGCCAGGTAATGGGCACGTCGGGGTCGTCATATCGGTGTTCGCCGTCACCGACGAAACAGCCGTTGGCGAACATCGTGTGGTCGCCGATCTCGACCGATTCGACCGCGGCGAGCATCACATTGCGGTTGAGGAAGCAGCCCTGGCCGATCCTGATCTCTGCCTCGGGGCCCAGCGTGACCCAGCAGCCAGGCTCGAACAGCGTGCCCTCCCCCACGCTGACGCGCCCCTGGTCGAGCCCGTCGAGCATCTCGCCCTCGTGCGGCCTGCGCACGAAGAAGCCGCCTTCGGCCGCATGGGCGTCAAGGCGCCGCCGCCGGTCGCGCGACGAGTTCCGCTCGTACCAGGCGCGCTTTTGGCGCCAGAGCTTCCACTGCTCGGGGGTGGGCATGCGATCTAGAGCCTCTCAGATCAGGCCGCGACGGCTTCGCGCTTACGCGATCGCGAGGCCTTGCGGACAGTCGGAGCCTCGGGCTCGACCAGGTCCGCCAGGAAGCGGCCGGTGTGCGAGCCGGGAACGCCCGCAATCTGCTCCGGCGTGCCGGTGGCGATGATCTCTCCGCCGGCGTCGCCGCCCTCGGGCCCGAGATCGACGATCCGGTCGGCCGACTTGATCACGTCGAGGTTGTGCTCGATCACGAGCACCGTGTTGCCCTGGTCGACCAGGCGGCCGAGGACCTCGAGGAGGCGCTCGACATCTGCGAAGTGGAGGCCTGTGGTCGGCTCGTCGAGGATGTAAAGCGTGCGGCCGGTGGCGATCTTCGAGAGCTCAGTCGCGAGCTTGACGCGCTGCGCCTCGCCGCCCGAGAGCGTGGTGGCGGGCTGGCCGAGGCGGATGTAGTCGAGGCCGACGTCGTGAAGGGTCTGCAGGCGGCGCTTCAGCTTGGGGATCGCCTCGAAGAACTCGAGCGCCTCGCCGACAGGCATGTCGAGGACGTCGGCGATCGACTTGCCCTTGAAGCGGACCTCGAGCGTCTCCCGGTTGTAGCGGCGCCCGTGGCACTGCTCGCACGGGACGTAGACGTCGGGGAGGAAGTGCATCTCGATCTTGATCTGCCCGTCGCCGCGGCAGACCTCGCAGCGACCGCCCTTGACGTTGAACGAGAATCGGCCCGGCTTGTACCCGCGCGCCCGAGCCTCCTTCGTCTTCGAGTAGATGTCGCGGATGACGTCGAAGAGGCCGGTGTAGGTCGCCGGGTTTGACCGTGGCGTCCGGCCGATCGGCGACTGGTCGATGTTGATGATCTTGTCGATCTGGTCGATGCCCTCGACGCCGTCGTGGGCACCCGGGCGAGAGCGCGCGCGATGGAGGCGGTTGGCGGCCGAGCGGTAGAGGATCTCGTTGACCAAGGTCGACTTGCCAGAACCCGAGACGCCTGTGATGCAGGTGAACGTGCCAAGCGGGAACGAGGCGTCGATGCCCTTCAGGTTGTGCTCGCGAGCGTTCTTCACGCGGAGCTCGCCCGTCGGCCGGCGACGCTCCTCGGGCACCGCGATCGATCGGCGCCCCGCCAGGTACTGGCCGGTGAGCGAGTGGGTGACCTTCTTCACCTGCGCGGGCGTGCCCTCGGCGACGACCTCTCCCCCGTGCTCGCCGGCGCCGGGGCCGAGGTCGACCAGGTGATCGGCGGCGTTCATCGTGCCCTCGTCGTGCTCGACGACCATGACCGTGTTGCCGAGGTCGCGCAGGCGCTCGAGCGTGCCGATCAGCTTCTCGTTGTCGCGCTGGTGAAGGCCGATCGACGGCTCGTCCAGGATGTACATGACGCCGACGAGGCTGGAGCCGATCTGCGTCGCGAGCCGGATGCGCTGGGCCTCTCCGCCGGAGAGCGTGGCGGCGGCCCTCTCGAGCGAGAGATAGCCGATCCCGACCGACTCGAGAAAGTGAAGACGCTCCTGGACCTCACGGAGGATCAGCTTCGCGATCGCCAACTCGGTTTCGTTCAGCTCGAGCTTGGACACCCACTCGAGCGCCGCCTTCGCCGACTGGCGCGTGAACGCCGAGATATCGAGGCCGCCCACCGTGACGGCGAGCGATTCGGGCCGAAGACGGGCGCCGTCGCACGCGGGGCACGGCTGCATCGCCATGAGCTCCTCGACCCGGTCGCGGGTGTTATCCGAGTCCGTGTTCGCGTAGCGCTTCTCGAGCGAGTCGAGCATGCCGGGGAATCGCACGTTGTAGGTGCGCCGGCGCCCGAAGCGGTTCTTGTAGGAGATCGTGTGCTTCTCGGAGCCGGTGCCGTCGAGCAGCAGGTCGCGCTCGGCCTGCTGGAGCTCGCGCCATGGAGTCGACGTATCGATGCCGGATGACTCGGCGACGGCTTCGAGGAGGCGCCGGTGGTACATCGAAGCCGCCTTCGTCCATGGGTCGAGCGCGCCTTCGGAGATCGAGAGTGTCGGGTCGGGCACGATCAGCTCGGGGTCGATCACCCGCTGAAAGCCGAGGCCGTGGCAGCGCTCGCAGGCGCCGTGGGGCGAGTTGAACGAGAAGATCCGCGGCTCGATCTCGGGCATCGAGGCGCCGCAGTTGAGGCAGGCGAATCGCTCCGAGTAGACCTGCTCCTCGCCGGTGTCGGGGTCCTGGATGGCGATCAGCCCGTCGGCGAGCTGCGCGGCCGCCTCGATCGACTCCGAGAGGCGCTTGCGGATGCCCTCCTTCATCACCAGGCGGTCGACCACGATCGAGATGTCGTGCTTGTACTTCTTGTCGAGGTCGATCTCCTCGTCGAGGCGGCGCAGCTCGCCGTCGATCATCGCCCGCGCGTAGCCCTGCGAGCGCATCTCGGCCAGCATGCGCCCGTACTCGCCCTTGCGCCCGCGCACGACCGGCGCCATCACCATGAAGCGCCTGCCCTCTTCGATCGAGAGCACGCGGTCGGTGATCTGCTCGAGCGATTGGCCCTGGATGGGCTGGCCGCAGTTGTAACAGTGGGGCTTGCCTATCCGTGCCCACAGGAGGCGCAGGTAGTCGTAGATCTCGGTGACCGTGCCGACGGTCGAGCGGGGGTTGCGCGAAGTGGTCTTCTGGTCGATCGAGATCGCGGGCGAAAGGCCCTCGATCGAGTCGACGTCAGGCTTCTCCATCAGGCCAAGGAACTGGCGCGCGTACGACGAGAGCGACTCGACGTAGCGGCGCTGCCCCTCTGCGTAGAGGGTGTCGAATGCCAGGCTGGATTTACCCGACCCCGACAGGCCCGTAATCACGATCAGGGCATCCCGCGGAAGCTCCAGATCGATGCCCTTCAGGTTGTGCGCGCGGGCCCCCGAGATGACGATTTTCTCTGAGCGGGCCATCCCTACGAGTCTAGGGATACGAACGGATGTTCTGGGGCTAGCGCTGCGCGCGCGTCATCACGTCGTCGAGGAGCTTGTCCGAGCTGTCGATCTCGTAATTCTCGTCCAAATGCGCCTCGATCTCGTCGCGTGACGACCCGTCCAGGGCCATCTTCATGGCGACGATCCGGGCCGCGGTCGCGTCGTGTGAGCGCTCGCTCGTATAGCCGTTGGTGAGCTGCGGGGAGTCGCGGTCAGGCTCAGCCGGCGCGGGCGGCTCGATCTCCGGATCGGGCGGCATCGGCTCGGGCTCGACAGGCGGCTGGGGCTCGGGTTCCGTAGGCGGAGAGGGCTCCGGTTCGACGGGCGGCATCGGCTCCGGCACTTCGGCCGGGCCGGGGTCGACCTCGGACGAGGGTGAGTCACCGATGCTTCCTTCCAGACTCGAGAGTGCCTCGCGGACCTTTGCCAGGCGGTCATGAGCCTCGCTCTCGGCGCCCTCGCGGATCTTGGTGGCCTCGGCTTCCGCGTCAGCGATGAGCTCCTTGGCCTTGGCCTCGGCGTTGGCGACGATCTCGCGCGCCTTCTCGTCGGCCTCTTCAAGCGCTGCCCGAACTCGCCCCGCCACATCCTCGACCAGTTTTGCTGCATCCATGCTCAGGAGGCTACAGCGACGGAGGTGCCCACGGCCCCACTCAGGGCCATGATCGAGACCTGAGGATTGACTCCCGGACAGCCCGGCAGGATCGAGCCGTCGGCGACCCAGACACCTTCCGTGCCCCGCAGCCTGCCTGACGGCCCCACTGGATGGCGTACGGGGTCTCCCCCCGCCGCCGCTGTGCCTGTCGGGTTGACGAGCCAACTAATCCCCACGTTTCCGGGTAGAAGTAGCGGGATGCCGACGCCGAGGGAGATCAACCCGCTCTACCGCGCGGTGCTGCTGGCAGCGGCGCTGCTGGTGCTGGGGCTGCTCTTCCGCGAGCTCCTCACCCTGGTCGTGGCGATCCTGATCACAATCATCATCGCGATCCCGCTTGCCCTGGCGGCCGACAACCTCGAGCGGAAGGGCGTTCCGCGGTTCTTCGGCGCCCTCTTCGCACTGGTCCTGGGCCTGGGCATCTTTGCGGGGTCATCGCCCTGGTCATCCCGCCGTTCGTCGACCAGACACAGGAGTTCGTCGAATCGGTTCCAGGCACCATCGACGACCTGGAAGGAGAGGTGGCCGACGCGTTCGGCATCTCCACCGAGGAGGTAGGCCAGAGCGTCCAGGAGTTCCTCGAGCGCTACACGGAGGATCCGGCCAGCCTGATCGGCCCGTTGGCCCAGATCGGCCTGAGCGTCGTTGGCATCCTCGCTGCCCTCATCTTCATGCTCCTGACGGCCTTTTACATCGCGGTCAATCCGCAGCCGCTGGTGAACGGCCTCTTCTCGCTTTTCCCGCCCGCTCGGCGTGAGGCGGCGAACCACCTGACGCTTCGCCTCCGGACCGCATGGGTGGGCTGGCTCGAGGGCGTGGTGATCGACATGTTCGTCACGGGCGTGCTCCTCTATCTGGGGCTGACGCTGATCGGGCTCGAGTTCGCGATCTTCTTCGCCGTCTTCTCGGCCCTCCTCGTCGTCATCCCCTACTTCGGAGCGGTGATCGGTGCCGTACCCGTGTTCCTGTTCGCGCTCGCGGATTCCCCGAGCAAGGCTGTCCTCGCCCTGGTCGTCTACATCGTCGTCCAGCAGATCGAGGGCAACGTGATCATCCCGCTCGTCATGGCGCAGCGGGTGAAGCTCCACCCCGCCCTGATCGCGATCGGGGTCGTCCTGGTCGGGCAGCTGTTCGGCTTCATCGGCCTCTTCGTTTCGGTGCCGATCCTCTCAGCGATCGTGATCCTGGTCGACGAGCTCTGGGTGAAGCCGATGAAGAGGAAAGAGGCGTCGCTACTGCGACCGAGCGGGAGGTTCCGGCGCTTCTCAGCGCCGAGGGCCTGCCGCAGCCACCGCCAGAGCCGCAGGCCGGCCCGATCGTTTAGCTTCCAACGGCAAGCTTTTCGACGAGGGGAGGCCCGGGATGGGCATGTTCGACTTGACGATGACGGACAAGCAGGTTGCCGAGTACCGAGAGATGGTGCGCGGGATGGCAGCGGAGAAGGTGAGCGAGCCGATCGTGGCCGCAGGCCTGTTCAGGCGGGGCGGGTCCGCCGCGAAGATGGGAATCTCGAAGGGCGGGCTCGGCGGGCTCGTCTACGCCGGCGCGGCGCTGGTTTCGAAGAAGCAGGCAGGCGGCCTGCCCGACAAGGCTCTCCTGGTCGCAACCGCGGAGAAGATCTACGCATACAAGACCAAGCCCAAGGGCCGCAAGTGGGTGACGGGCGACGAGGTGGCGGTTTGGGATCGGGCCGGGCTGCGGATCAGCGGCAGGCCTTCGATGGGCCTGACGATGCTCGAAATCGAGTCTCCGGCCGAGGGCGAGAAGGTGTCCCTGGCGCCAATCGGAGTCAAGGACGACCCGGTCTCCCTCGAGTTCATCCAGGCGCTCTCGACCCAGTGATCCACCCGCAGAAGGGCGGCCGGTACTGGTACTACTGGGTCCTGATCATCGGCGGGACGATCTTCGTCATCGCCGCGCTCGCGACCGACATGTTCGGCACGGGCTACTAGGCGCCGGCCTGAAGCGATTCCAGGTCGCGGCGGAGCTCCTTGAGCTCGTCGCGGATGCGGGCGGCCTCTTCGAAGCGGAGCTCGTCGGCGGCAATCACCATCTCCTCCTCGAGCTCGACGATCAGCTTCGCCAGGTCTTCTGGGCTGGTGATCTCCTCGTCGCCGACCTTGACGCGGCGACGGCGCTTGGGTGACGTCTTCGACTCCATCGAGAGGAACTCGGAGATGTCGGAGATGCCCTTCTGCACCGTCTCGGGCGTGATCCCGTGCTCCTTGTTGTAGGCGACCTGGATCGCGCGGCGCCGGTCGGTCTCAGCGATCGCCAGGCGCATCGCCTGTGTCTCGCGGTCGGCGTACATGACCACCCGGCCGTCCTGGTTTCGCGCGGCGCGGCCGATTGTCTGGATCAGGCTGGTCTCGCCTCGGAGGAAGCCCTCCTTGTCGGCGTCGAGGATCGCGACAAGCGAGACCTCGGGCAGGTCGAGGCCCTCGCGCAGCAGGTTCACTCCCACGAGGACGTCGTACTCGCCCAGGCGCAGGTCGCGGATGATCTGAATGCGCTCAAGGGTGTCTACCTCGGAGTGGAGGTAGCGGACGCGGAACCCGTGCTCGAGCAGATATCCGGTGAGGTCCTCGGACATCTTCTTGGTGAGCGTCGTCACCAGCGCCCGCTCGCCCTTGTCGACGGTGCGGCGGACCTCGTTCATCAGGTCGTCGATCTGGTTCTTCGTCTCACGCACCTCGACGTCCGGGTCGACGATGCCGGTCGGGCGGACGATCTGCTCGACGACGCGCGAAGCCTCGGACTGCTCGAACTCGCCCGGCGTGGCCGAGACCATCACTAGCTGATTGATGCGCTTCATGTACTCGTCGAAGCGGAGCGGGCGGTTGTCGATCGCCGACGGCAGGCGGAAGCCGTGATCCACAAGCGTCCGCTTTCGCGACCCGTCGCCCTCGGCCATGCCCGAGATCTGCGGGATCGTCTGGTGCGACTCGTCGACGAAGCAGACGAAGTCATCGGGGAAGTAGTCGATGAGCGTGTGCGGCGGTGAGCCGGGCGGGCGGCCGTCGAAGATGCGCGAGTAGTTCTCGATGCCGGAGGTGAAGCCGAGCTCCTTCATCATCTCGATGTCGTACTCGGTGCGCTGCTGAAGGCGGTGCGCCTCGAGAAGCTTGCCGCGCTCGTTGAACCACTCGAGTCGCTCGGCCAGCTCGCGCTTGATCTCGATGAGTCCACTTTCCATCGCCTCGTCTTCGGTCACGTAGTGGCTGGCGGGCCAGACCGCGACGTGGTCGATGTCGTCGAGGATCTCGCCCGTGAGGGGATCGAAGTGGTGGATCGACTCGATCTCGTCGCCGAAGAGGTTGAGGCGATAGGCCGACTCCGCGTACGCGGGGAAAATCTCCATCAACTCGCCCTTGGCGCGGAACGTCCCGCGGGTCAGGGCCGTCTCGTTTCGGTTGTACTGCATGCGCACGAGCTTCTTGAAGAGCTCGTCCCGGTCGATCCACTCGCCCACCTTGAAGAGCTCCATCTGTTTCGAGTAGAGCTCGGGCGAGCCGATGCCGTAGATGCAGGAGACCGAGGCGACGATCACGACGTCGCGCCGGGCGAGGAGCGCCGCGGTCGCCGCGTGGCGGAGGCGGTCGATCTCGTCGTTGATGGACGAGTCCTTTTCGATGTAGAGGTCCTGGGCCGGGACGTACGCCTCCGGCTGGTAGTAGTCGTAGTAGGAGACGAAGTACTCGACCGCGTTCTCGGGGAAGAACTCGCGGAACTCGTTGCAGAGCTGCGCCGCAAGCGTCTTGTTGTGCGCGATGACGAGCGCCGGCCGCTGGACCCGCTCGATCGTCGCGGCCATCGTGAACGTCTTGCCCGTCCCAGTGGCGCCCAGGAGGGTCATGTACTTCTCGCCCGCGCCGATCCCCTCGGCCAGGCCCTCGATGGCCTTCGGCTGATCCGCCGTGGGCGTGTAGGCGGGATTCAGCTTGAACTCGGGCACCTGACTCACTGTAGCCCTGCGCCGGACGGACGCTCCTTGCTTACATCGTGGGAATGAGCGACGAGCGCATGGGCCTCGCGGGAACGCTCGCGCTCTTGGCAGCGACCGTCGCTGTGCTCTTCGCGGTCGCGTTGACCACGGACGACGATGTCGCAACGCCGGTCGGCGAAGGCGCTGCCGACGAGCCCGAACCGACGCTCGACTCGGACGAGCTCCTGGAGCTGAGCCTCGAGTTGTCACCCGCGGTGGCCCGCCGCGTCGAAGAGATCCGCGGAATCGATTTCGACGAGGTCCCCGAGCCCCAGGTCACGGATACCGAGGAGCTGCGCGACCTGGCCGAGAAGCAGATCGCCAAACCCAAGGCGGCCGAGACGATCGCGGCGAGCGACGCCGAGCTGAAGCTGCTTGGGTTGCTCGAGCCGGACGAGAGCCTCGCCGACGTGACGGCGGAAGTCTCAGCCGACGCCGCCGCGTACTACGACCCGAAGGAGAAGGAGCTCTTCCTCCTCGGCGACGCCGTGCCGGCTGGGCCGGCGCTCACGGAGTTCGTCCTCGCGCACGAGCTCAACCACGCGCTCGAGGACCAGGCGTTCGGCCTGCCGAAGTCGAGCGCGTCGTCTGATGACGCGGTGCTGGCCGAGTCGGCGCTTGTGGAGGGAGCGGCGACGGCGCTCATGACCGAATACGCCGTGGAGCACCTGGACGTGACCGATCTTCTGGACGAGACCGGCGCGCTCAACGCGGGGGCGACGGACATCCCGGACATCGCAATGGCCCAGGTCACGTTCGCCTACTTCGGCGGGCAGCGATTCGTGGACGAGCTCCGCGCGAACGCCGACGGGGGCTGGGACCTTGTGGACTTCGCATACCAACGGCGGCTTCCCGCGACGACCGAGCAGATCCTCCACCCCGAGAAGTACCTCGAGGACGAGGGCGCTCTGCCCGTCCCGGACATCCTGGACCCCGGTCCGGGATGGGAGAAGGTGGATGGCGGCACCGTCGGCGAGTTCTTCACCCGCGAGCTCCTGCGCCAGGACGCCGAGGAGGTCGGAGCCGACGAGGCCGCGGAGGGCTGGGGCGGCGACCGGTACGAGTTCTTCCGGCGCAAGAACGCGCCTTCTGAGTGCACGGACGACTGCCACGAGGACAATGCGCTCGCGATCGTCTGGCGCGGCGATGACGAGGACGAAGCGGTTGGGCTTCGCATTGCGCTCGAAGATTTCCTGGAACGCTCCCTGGACGGCGTCGATGTGGGCGGCGGCAGCTGGGAGCTGGAAGGAGGGGGCTGGGCGGCCATGGGAGGTGGGGGCGAAGTGGTCAGCCTCGCGCTCGCGCCAGATGAGGCGACGGCCCGCGGCCTGGCGTTCCCGGTCGATCCCACCGAGTAGGTTCCGCCGGCCGTGACGACCTCGCAGAGAGCCCTGGCCGCCTTCTTCAGCTTCACGGGGATCTTGCACTTCGTGATCCCCAAGCAGTACGAGGCGATCGTCCCCGACTACGTGCCGATCAGCCCGGAGGCCGCCGTCTTCCACTCGGGCTGGGCCGAGCTCGCCGGAGGCCTGGCTGTCATTCCGCCGGCGACACGAAAGCTCGCGCGGTGGTGGTTGATCGTCCTCCTGGTCGCCGTATTCCCCGCGAACGTCCACATGGCCGTGAACCCGGAGCAGATCAAGGGGCTCGACCTCGACCGCGTTCCCCGCTGGGCGCTCTGGGGCCGCCTCCCGCTCCAGCTCGCCGCAATCATCTGGGTCTGGCGCGCAACCGAGGACTGACCCCCCGCGGCGAATCAGGGGCGGGCTTCGATCCAGTCCCAGGTTTGGCCGCATAGCTTCGCGGCGTCGGCGGTAGGCACGGTTGTGAGCTCCGCTTCCGTTTCGGGCCCGGGGCCGATCGCGAGGTCGCCGTTCTCTGTTGCCCCGCCGCTCCCGGGCGCGAGATCGCTCCCTCCCTCCTCAGCCGAGATCTCGTGTTCGCCGGCGGATAGATCTACCGATCCGAGCTCCGTATAGAGGTCCTCGTTGTTGAGGAAGTGGCGGACCGTCTCGACCTCCTCCCCGTCGATGACCAGCGTGGCCTCGCCTCGAACGGAACCCCGGAGCCAAACGGTGTAGGTGCCGCCTTCGACATCCACCTCGCCGCTCGTCCCGTCGAGGAAGACCGGCTCCCCGGACGAGGCGGCGAGGAGCGTCCCGCCGGGGAAATCCTTCGCCAGCGCACGGACGTCTGCACAGTCGGGCGCCGCCACGGGTGACCGCCCCTGGCCGAGCGCAAGGCGCTCGGCGGCCGGCGTCACGCCCGAGTCCCGCACCCACACCTCGTAGAACTCGCCCGTCCGCTTGAGCTTGAAATCGCCCGGCGGGCGGCTCTGTTCGGGTGATCGCCGCAGAACGAGCGCCTCGTACGGCTCGAACGCGTCGGCCCGGAAATCGTCGGTGTCGGCCCACATGCCCTTGGCGAGCGTCGAGCCATCGGCCAGCGGCACGGTGCGACGCCGAAGCTCCGAAGCGCCCTCGGCCTCCGCCTCCCGCAGGAAATGCCGGACGCCATAGGGCTGGTACTCGGTCATCAGCACCGGGCCCTCGCCGTCAAGCATCTCGCCGATCTCCTCGAGCTCTGCGAGCTGGTCCCGCGGCGCCAGGTTCGCCTCGTTATAGGCGAACGCGTTCGACCACACGACGCCGAATCCGAGCAGCGCTGCGACCCCGGCGCCCAGGATGAAGCGCCGTTCACTCCAGGCCCAGACGCAGGCCAGAAAGGCCGCGAAGAGCAGAACCGGGGAAGCGATCGCGAATGCCTTTCCGTCGACCCATGGCGAGCCCACCAGCGCGATCGCCAGCGCCGCTGCGGGCACGCCCACGAGGTAGGCCACGAGGTCCCAGCGCCGTCCGCGGGCCGCGACGAACCACCCCGCGACAGCGGCAGCGCCCGCGAAGACACAGAGCGCGATCGTCACCGACATCGCGTCCGCGTCGACCCGGAAGTCGCCCGAGGGCCAGATCCCGAGCGTCTGCAGCGCCGAGAGCGGCTCGATCAGGTTGCCGCGGGCGCTCGGGTCGTCGAGCGGCGACGAGGTGGGCGGAAGGAGCGCGCCGCCCAGTAGGACCGGCGCGATCATTGCGGCGACGAGGGCCAAAAGGATCCCGGCCCGGGCCGCGGCAGAGCGGACTGACGTCGTGACGATCGCGAACACGAGCGCGCCGAGCAGGAGAGGCCCGACCCAGACCGCCCCCGCGAGGCTCAGGCAACCGACGAGCGCAGCGACCGCAAGCGCCAGCGGCAGGAGAAGCCGGAAACCGGCGGCCTGGGCTCTGTCCCCATCTGGCCGGGCGGCTCGGAAGGCCAGGCACGCGACCAGCGCGATGAGGGCCGCGGCGGCCAGCTCCTTGACTCCGCCCCACAGGTAGTAGCCGTAGAGAAGCGCCGGCTGGGCGGCCGCGAAGACGACGAGCGCCCGCGCTCGAGGGCTCGTGATGAGGCGGCCGCCGAGGTCCCAGAGTGCGAGCGCGAGCAGGACGGCGAGAAGCGCCATGTAGGGCTGGATAACCCAGGCGGCGTCAATTCCGGTCACCGCGCGGCCCACCCCCAGCGGGATGAACGCGCCCACCGGGTAGCCGTCGGCGAGGTTGAAGAAGAGCGTCGTTTCGTACGAGGACGGCGCGAGCCCGTCGATGTCGCGCCCCGCCTCCATCACGCGGTCGGTCAGCGCTAGCCACGTGGCGGTGTCGTCGAGGCGGATGTAGCCCGCGAAGGTGGCGCTGCCCGAGAGGACGATGGGCGCGGCGTAGACCGCGAAGACGGCGACGAGCCCCGCGGCGAGCCAGGGCGAGGGCCAGCCCCCGCGCCACGGAGGCGCGAGAATGAACCCCGCCAGCGCCATGCCGACGACGAGCGGGGTCGTCATAGCGGCGAGCCCGCCAACGGCTGTCGTAAAGCCCCCGGCCACCACGACGACGCAGAAGCCAATCGGCGCCAAAAGCGCGCGCGGGATCTCGCCGGGCATGAGCCGCGCGACGAGCGAGCCGCACCCGAGCCAGATGAGGATCTGGATCGCCGGGAATGCGACCCAGGCGACCAGGAGCTCAGGCATCAGTCGAGCCCGAGTTCCTCCGCGTAGATCTCCTGATAGCGCGTGCGGAACTCGAGCACGGACTCGACGTAGGCACGTGTTTCCGGAAAGGTGATGTCATCCACGTCGAGCGCCGCGCCTCCCCATGCCGCCGCGTTTTCCGGGCCACCGTTGTAAGCGGCAAGGGCAGCGATCTCGTTGCCCCCGAACCGGTCGAGAAGGTGGTTGAGGAAGAAGGTGCCGTAGCGAATATTGAGATCGGGATCAGCGAGGTCCTCGAAGACGAACGTCTCTCCACCCGAGAGGGTCTCGATCGTTTCGGCCGTGTCCGGCGTGATCTGCATGAGGCCTCGCGCGCCCGCCGACGACGTCTGGTCGATGAAGCCGGACTCCTGCTTGATGACGGCGGCGATCAGGGCCGCATCGATGTCGTGGCGTTCAGCCTGTTGGCGAATGATGTCTTCGTGGCGAAGCGGGAGCCTCACCTCGCGCCGCACCTTCTCGCCGAAGTCCGTCGCCAGGAGGACCACGACGATCGCACCGACCACGGCGGCGGCGATCAGCCCGAAGCGAACAAGCCTCCCTCGGCGCGTGGCGGTCATTGCTCCGCCCCCGCGACGAGCTCGGGCCACAACTCACCGAGCTTCTCCTGCAGATCTGCGAGCGAGCCGTCGTTCTCCACCACCCAGGTTGCCCGCTCGGCCTTCTCCGCCTCGGTGAGCTGGCGGCCGGAGCGCCCCTCGACGCCGGCATCGCCGCGCGCCTCCAGCCACGCGTCGCGGCGATCGCCGGCTACGACCACAAGGACGCCGTCGAACCCAGCCTCCATGCCGGCTTCGAAGAGCAGGGGCACTTCGACCACGGCCAGCTCAACATCCGAGCCGAGCCCCTGGCGCCACTCCCAGACCTTCTCGCCCACCTTGGGGTGCGTGATGGACTCGAGCCACTTCAGCTCGCCGGGGTCGTTGAAAACGATCTCGCCCACGGCCTTGCGGTCGACCGTCCCGTCGCTCTCGACCCCAGGTCCCCAGCGTTCGACAAGCTTCGCCACCACCTCGGGGTCCGCGAGCGCCTCGTGCGCCACCTCGTCGGTCGAAAGCGTCGCCGCGCCCAGGCGCTCCAGTGCCCGAAGCACCTCGGACTTACCCGAGCCGATCGCTCCGGTCAGGCCGATGAACGGTGGCCGGGGCGCCCCCAAGGCGCCGAACCTAGCCTTCTTCTGATTCGGCGGGAGGCGCCTCTTCGGGCGCGGGCTCGACCGGTGCCTCCGCGAAAACGTCCTCGGAGAGCCCCAGGTCGGGAACTTCGTCGGCGGGCGCCTCTGTGGCGGCCTCGGTCACGGCCTCGGCCTCCGTTGGAGCCTCGGTCGCCTCGGGGCTTTCCACGGGGGCACCGTCCGGAGCGCCGTCTGCGGCCTCGGCGGCTGCCGCGTCGTCGCTGGCCGCTTGGACCTGCTGCTTCAGCTCGTCTGGGATGAGATCGGTGAATGCGTTGTTCTTCGTCTCGGCGCGCTTGATCGAGAGCGAGATGCGGCGGCGCTCCTCGTCGATCTCGAGGATGCGGACCCACTTCTCCTCGCCGGGAGTGACGACCTCGCCTGGAGTCTCCACATGGTGCTCGGCGAGCTCGGAGATGTGGACGAGGCCTTCGACGCCGGGCACGATCTCGATGAAGGCGCCGAACGCGACGACCTTCGTGACCTTGCCCTCGAGGACGTCGCCCTGGCGGTACTCGTTGAGCACCTTCTGCCACGGGTCCTCCTGGGTCTGCTTGAGGCCCAGCGAGATCCGCTGGCGGTCGCGGTCGATGTCGAGCACCTTGACGCGTACGTCCTGGCCGATCTCGAGCACCTCGCCCGGATGGTTGACGTGGCTCCAGGAAAGCTCGGAGATGTGGATGAGGCCGTCGATCCCCTCGAGGTCCACGAACGCCCCGAAGTCGACGATGTTGGAGATCTTGCCTTCGACGATCTGGCCGGGCTGGAGGCGCTCGAGGATCTGCTCCCGGACCTCCTTGCGCTCCTCCTCGAGGACGGCGCGGCGCGAGAGCACGACGTTGTTGCGGGACCGGTTGAGCTCAATCACCTTGCATTCGAGGGTCTGGTCGCGGAACTCCTCGAGGTTGTGCACGCGACGGATGTCGACCAGCGACGCGGGCAGGAAGCCCCGGACGCCGAGGTCGAGGATGAGGCCGCCCTTGACGACCTCGATCACGGAGCCCTCGACGGGCTCGCCGGTCTCGGCCGCGGCTTCGATCTTGCGCCAGGCCTTCTCGAAGCGGGCCCGCTTCTTGGAGAGGATCAGGCGCCCCTCCTGGTCCTCCTTCGTGAGAACGAGAGCGTCGACGATCTCGCCAAGGTCAACCTCGTCGGCAGGATCCACCGAGCGGCGGATCGACAGCTCGTGGGAGGGGATGACGCCTTCGGACTTGTAGCCGATGTCGACCAGGACCTCGTCCTTGTCGATCCGGACGACCTCGCCGTTGACGACATCGCCCTCCTCGAACGGCTTGATCGTCGCCGCGTAATTGGGCACGAGCTTGCCGTCCACCTCGATCATGAGGTCGGAGGAGCCGTTTGAGGCGGCAGGCGCCTCTACGGCAGGGTCGATCACGGTCTCAGGCGTGGACACGGCTTCGGAGCTTAGCTAGGTGCGATGCTGCCCGATCCAGCAGGTGCGGGCGTCGAGCGCCGTCTGGCGGTACCCTCGGGCCGTGCCCACCCGCTCGACCAAGCGCGGCGCGGACCGGACCTCCCTTTCCGGCAATTACGACGTCATCGTGTGTGGCGCGAGCTTCGCCGGGCTGACGGTCGCCCGCCAGCTCACCGGCTCCGGTGCCCGCGTCCTGCTCCTTGACCGCTACGACATCGGCGAGCGCCAGACCTCCGCCTGCGGCATTCCGACTGCCTGGCTCAAGGCGATGGGCCTCATGGACTCGTTCCGCCAGGAGTTCGGCTCGCTCGTGGTCCACACCCCGCATGGGACCTCGCGATTCGACCTCCCGTGGACCTTTTCGACCTTCGACTACCGAACGCTGTGCCAGATCCTCTTCGAGGGCTGCGACGCCGAGTTCGAGACGGCGAAGGTGGAGGGCCGCGGTGAGAGTTCCGAGATCGTGCGTACCGACCGGGGCGAGGTTTCGGCGCCGCTCGTGGTTGATGCGCTCGGGTGGCGTCGCGTCCTCGCCTCCGCCGGCTATCAGCCGCCCGAGGCGCCGCTCTCGCGCGGGCTCGAGGTTCACCCGCCCGGGCCCGGCGACGATCTCGAGATCTGGATCGACCGCCGCTACGTGCCTGCCGGCTACGGCTGGTCCTTCCCCGCAGGCGAGGAGACCCGGGTCGGCGTCGGCTCGTTCGACCCGCGCTTCCACGTGAAGGACACGACGGTCCTCCTTGCCGACGACCTGGAGCGCGACGCGGTGCGCTACCAGGGCAACTGGATCCCCCACAAGCTCCGGCGCGGCGCCGAGGACCGGGTCTTCTTCTGCGGCGACTCGGCCGGCCACTGCCTGCCGCTCACGGCGGAGGGCATCCGCACCGCCTTCTACTTCGCGATCGCGCTGGGCGAGGAGCTCAGAAGCGTGGTCGAGGGCCGAAAGACGCGCGACGACGCCCTTCGCGACTACGCCAGCTTCAACGACTCCCACGAGTGGAAGTTCAACTGGATGCTCCGCGCGCAGCGCACCGTGCCTCGCTTCCCAGCCCGCGCTCAGCGCGGGCTCGTCGCGGCCGCGGGACGCAAGCGCTTCGTCGACTGGTCGTTCGCTCACTACCTCGAGATCGCCCACCCACGGTTCGCGGAAGCGCACGTCCGCCTGGGCGAAGGCGACCGCGTCTCAGTCGCGGCATGAGGCCCGAAGGGACAGGACTCACGCGTGGGGTCTGACCCCTAACGGACGATCAGGAACGTTCCGGCGAGGAGTAACGCGACGCCGAGGACCCTGTCGAGCGTGATCGGCGTCTCCTCCAGGCCGAGGAAGCCGATCTTGTCGAGGAAGATCGAGAACGTCAGCTGGCCGGTGATGGTTGCGGCTGCGACGCCGCCCGCGCCGATCGAGCTGACCGTGACGAGCGCCGTGAACACGTAGGCCGCGCCGAGGACGCCGCCGAGCAGGAGGTACCAGGGCACGCCGGTCGCCTCCCCCACCCCGCTCGTCTGTCCCGCCAGGGCGACGATGATCGCCAGGAGGAGCGTCCCGATGATGAACGAGACGAGAGCGGCCGCGATGTTCCCGGTCACCTTGCCGAGACCGGAGTTCACCGCCGGCTGCATTGCGACCAGCCCGCCCGTGAGCGCCATCAGGGTTACAGCGATTCCGCGATCCATCCGCATCATCCTATGAAGCCTCGAGCTGCGTCTACTTGACGCTCAGCCAGTCCGGGCCTGAGCCGGCGTTCACCTCGAGCGGCGGGTCGAGCTCGAAGGCGTCGCGCATCTCGCGCACCGCGATCTCCTCGGCGCGCTCCATCTCCGCCTCCGGCCCCTCGAAGAGGAGCTCGTCGTGGATCTGGAGGATGAGGCGCGTCTCGAGGCCGGATTCCGAGAGCGCGCGATGGCACCGCACCATCGCGAGCTTGATGATGTCCGCGGCGGTCCCCTGGATCACGGTGTTGACCGCGAGCCGCTCGCCCAGGCCGCGGCGCTGGCGCTGGCTCGAGCGCAGCTCGGGGATGCGCCTGCGGCGGCCAAGGAGGGTCGTTACGAACCCTTCGTCGGTCGCCTTGGCGATCGTCTCGTCAATGAACGTCCGCACTGCCGGGAAGCGCTCGAAGTAGCGCTCGATGTACTCGCCGGCCTCCATGCGGGAGATGCCGAGGCGGTCCGCCAGGCCGTAGTCGGTCAGGCCGTAGGCGATGCCGTAGTTGACCATCTTCGCCTTCGAGCGTTCGGCCGGCGTGATGGCGTCGGGGTCCGCGCCGATGATGCCCGCTGCGGTCGCCGAGTGGACATCCTCGCCCGTGGCGAAGATCTCGCGCAGGACGTCCTCGCCGGCGACGTGTGCGAGAACGCGCAACTCGACCTGGTTGTAGTCGCACGAGAGCAGGAGATTCCCCTCATCGGCGACGAAGCAGCCCCGCACCGGGCGGCCGACCTCGGAGCGGATCGGGATGTTCTGGAGGTTCGGATTGGTCGAAGACAGGCGCCCCGTGGCCGCCGTCACCTGGTTGAAGGTCGTGTGGATGCGGCCCGTCTCGGGGTCGATCAGGCCGGGCAGCGAGTCGAGGTAGGTGTTCTTGAGCTTCGTGAGCTCCCGCCACTGCTCTACGGCCGGGACGATCGGGTTCTCGTCGCGGATCTGCGAGAGCACGCGGGCGTCGGTCGAGTAGCCGGTCTTGCCGCGGCGCTTGCGGGTCAGTCCAAGCTCGACGAAGAGCACCTCGCCCAGTTGCGAAGGCGAGCCGATCGTGAACTCCCGGCCGGCCGCCTCGTAGATCTCGGCCTCGAGCTCGTCGATCCTGGCCTCCATCCCCTCGCCGATTGCGGCCAGTCGCTCGGTGTCCAGCTTGAGTCCTTCGCGCTCCATCGCAACCAGCACCTCGACCAGCGGCAGCTCGACCTCGCGCATGATCCGCTCGAGCCCGAACTCGGCGAGCTGCGCGCGCTGGCGCTCTGCGAGCTCCCAGGCGAGGCGGGCCTCGACCGCCGGGTCGGCTGATTCCTCGGGTTCCTCCCCGAGGGAAAGCTGAGCGTCTTCGGACGCGGGCTCGGGCCCGTCGCCAGCGCGGACGGCGATGCCCGCGTCGGCGGCCAGCTCCTGGATGACGTAGGTGCGGCGCGCGGGATCGACGAGGTAGGCGCCGATCATCGTGTCGTGGTCGATCTCGAGTCCCGGTGCCTTCGCGAGGAGACCGTGGCGGCCGCCGCCCAGGTCCTTCAAGTCGTGTGCGACCAGCGGGCGGCCCGCGAGGTCCTCGGCCAGGGCAGCGAGATCTGCGGCGTCGCCTGTCACGACCTTGGTTCCGTCGGTGGCCGCGAACCGACCGGCCTGAATCGCAAGGCCGGTAGGGCCCTTCGGGATCTCGGCCGGCGAGCCCTCGGACGCCTCGAGCTCGATCGTCTCGTCGACGGCGCGGTCCGGCACCGGACCCTTGTACTCCTCCTCCAGGCGCTGGATCACGGCGCGCAACTCGAACTCGGCAGCGAAGTCGCGCAGCCTCGAGAGGTCGGGCGGGGTGTCGGGTCGCTCGAGGAGGTCCTCGGGCACCCCCACGTCGAGCTTCATCGTCGCGAGCTGTTTCGAGATGCGCGCGTCCTCGGCGTGGTTGGTCAGGTTCTCCTTGCGCTTGGCGCCCGAGATCTCGTCGACGGAGTCGAGCACGGCCTCGAGCGAGCCGAACTGCTGAAGGAGCTGCGCGGCGGTCTTGTCGCCGATGCCCGGGACGCCGGGGATGTTGTCGGATGTGTCGCCCTTGAGGCCGATCAGGTCCGGGACCAGCTCGGGCGGAACGCCGTAGCGCTCGACGACGCCCTCGGAGTCATAGACCTTCGTGTCCGTCACGCCCCGCGAGGTCGTCATCACGCGCGTGCCGTCGCCGACCAGTTGGTAGACGTCGCGGTCGCCCGAGACGATCATCACGGGTCTCCCCCGCTCCTTCGCCTGGGTTGCAAGCGTCGCGATCACGTCGTCGGCCTCGAATCCCTCGACGTGGACGTTGGCGAAGCCGAACGCCTCGGCGAGGGGCTCCAGGTGAGGCCACTGCTCGCGCAGGAGGTCCGGGCGCGACTTGCGCCCCGCCTTGTACTCGGGATACTCCTTCTCGCGCCCCGACATTCCCTTGTCCCAGGCGACGATCACCGAGCCCGGCGCGTAATCGACCAAGAGCTTCGCCATCATCGAGGCGAAGCCGTAGATCGCGTTGGTCGGCCTGCCGTCAGCGGTCGCGATCGACTCGGGGAGCGCGAAGAACGCCCGGTAGGCAAGCGAGTTGCCGTCGATCAGGAATAGCTCGCCATCGACTGGCTTGGGTGGATCCGGCACAGTCTCGATCTTATGAGCCGCTCCCGGGCGGCTGACACACTCGCTTCATGAGCCATGAGCGAGTTGAGACCGAGTTCGGGGCCAAGACGACCGCCAAGGAGGTCGTCGCAGGCATCGACCTCTCGGGAAAGTCAGCAATCGTCACCGGGGGCGGGTCCGGAATCGGAATCGAGACCGCGCGAGCACTCGCCGGCGCCGGCGCGACAGTCACCCTCGCCGTCCGCGACGTCGACGCCGCTGAGAGCGTCGCGCAAGACATCCGAGCGACTGAATCGACTGACGACGTTCACGTAGCGGCGCTTGATTTGACTGACCTCGGTTCGATCGATGACTTCGTCTCGAACTGGCACGGCCCGCTGGAGATCCTCGTGAACAACGCGGGCGTCATGAATACGCCAGAGACACGAACGGAGTACGGATGGGAGCTTCAGTTCGCGACCAACCACATGGGCCACTTCGCGCTGACCACGGGACTGAAGGACGCTCTCGTCTCCGCGGGAGGCGCTCGCGTCGTCTCCGTTTCGTCCAGCGCGCACAAATCGTCGCCCGTCATCTTCGAGGACATCATGTTCGAGAACCGCGAGTACGACCCACGCAAGGCGTACGGACAGGCCAAGACGGCGAACGTCCTTTTCGCCGTCGAGCTGACGAACCGCTGGTCATCCGACGCCGTGTTCGCCAACGCGCTGATGCCAGGCGGCATCTGGACACGCCTCCAGCGGCACTGGTCGGAGGAACGGGTGGCCAACCTGAAGGCGATGGCCGACCGCGGCGACGCCCCGATCACGATGAAGACCCCTGAGCAGGGCGCATCGACGTCCGTCCTCCTGGCCGCCTCGCCGGCTCTCGAAGGGATCGGCGGCCGCTACTTCGAAGACTGCCGAGAGGCCGAAGTGTTGGTCGGGGAAGGTGACTCCAGCGGGGGAGTGTGCGACTACGCGCTCGATCCGGAATCGTCCCGCCGGCTCTGGGAAGTCTCGGAAGAGCTGCTCGCAGACGCCCGCGCTAGCGCCTGACCGAGCAGCTCGAGTCGATCCGAAGGAGGCGGGCGAGGCGGTCCCGGTTGCCCGCGACGGCGCGGTAGGCGCGCTCGGTCGCGCCGGGCATCGCGCGCGCCACGCCCGCCAAGGGACGCCCGCCCGGCAGGAGATCGAGGAGCGGTGGCGCAGCGGCACCCGCGGACCTCACCTCACCGTACGGGTCGACCAGGTGCCAGGAATCAAGCCTCAGCTCCTCGGGAACCCCTGCGAGGAGTCGCTGCCCCTCCTCGCTTTGGATCGGCACGGGGCGCAGCTTGCGGGAGCGGTCCCAGGCGAGGATCTTGTCCAGGCTCCACTTGCAAAAGCCGCAATCCTCGTCGTAGAGCACGGTCGCTTCCGGGCTGCTCATGGGAACAACGAGCGTATCCGCGAGGCGTCAGACTGGATCAGCGATGACGAGCGTGGAGACCGGCTGGCAATGTTTTTCCGAGGCCGATTGGGCTGGCGCGCGCGAGGCGTTCGAGGCCGCCCTCGAGGAGGACCCAGGGCATCCCGAGGCGCTCGACGGCCTTGGCCAGTCGCATTGGTGGCTGGGCGATCGGGAGGCCGGGATCGATCGTCGCCGAGAGGCCTATGCGGAATACATGCGCCTCGGCGACAACCGCCGGGCAGGTGGCCTGGCCGCCTATCTCGCCGGAGAGTCGCGGATCGACGGGCAGCACGCGGCATCCGAGGGCTGGCTCGCACGATCGCGACGCCTCTTAGCCGGCGAAGACTTGGTCCCCGAGCGAGGATGGCTTGCCATCGAGGAGGCCAAGCAGGCCACCAGCCTGACCGAGACGGAGGGGCACGCCCGCGAAGCGCTCCGCATCGCCCACGAAGGCTCGCTTCCGGACATCGAGTGCATGGCACTCGCGCAGCTCGGCCGTGCGGCGGTTGGCCAGGGGCGAGTTGAGGAGGGCGTGACTCTCCTGGACGAGGCGATGACCGTTGCCCTAGGCGGCGAGACCGAGGATCCGCTCGCGTGCGGTGACGCCTGCTGCACGACGCTTTTGGTTTGCGACGGGCTGGCAGACCTGGAGCGGGCAACTCAATGGTGCGAGGCCGTCGTGGCGTTCAACGAAAGGCGCCGGTTCTTGCCGGTGCAGTCATGGTGCCGCGCGATCTACGCGGGGGTCCTGGTCCGTTCCGGAGATTGGGACGGTGCCGAGGAGGTCCTCTCGGATGCCCTTCAGAGCAAGGTGGAGAAGCGAAAGGACAGCGGGCGTGGAGTCGCTCTGGCGGTACTCGCGGACCTTCGTCTCCGCCAGGGGCGAGCCGAGGAGGCAGAGTCGCTCCTCTCGGGGCTCGAGGACCATCCTGCCGCGCTCGCTCCTCTGGTCGAGATCCACATCGAGCTGGGAGACGACGCTTTGGCGACCGCGCTGCTTGACCGTCGCCCCGCCGGGGATGAGGCGGCAGATGGCGAGCTGGCGATCCTGCGCGGGACGCTTTCGCTCAGGGGCGGAGACGTCGAGGCGGCGGAGGACTGCGCAGCCCGGGTGGCCGATCTCGCAGAACGGGCAAGCCGCCCCGATCTCGCGGCCTCTGCCGCCCTGCTCGAAGGGCGCGCGGCTGCCGCGCGGGGTGACTCGCCGGCGGCGGTCGCATCGTTTGAGAGCGCTTGCGCTACGTACGCCGGTCTCGGCTTCCCGCTTGAGGAGGCGCGCGCCCGGCTTGCCCTGGCCACCGTGCTTGCCGTATCGGACTCGCCGCTGGCTGTGTCATCTGCGCGGGCCGCGTCTGCCGCTTTCGACAGCCTCGGCGCGAGGCGCGACGCCGACCGAGCCGGGGCCCTGCTTCGCGAGCTTGGCGTCTCGGGCCGGCGAACGACGCGGGGCGAGCGCGACGAGCTGACCGCGCGTGAGCAGGAGGTCCTGCGGCTGGTGGCCGAAGGTCTCTCGAACGCGGAGATCGCGGAACGGCTCGTGATCGCGCCGAAGACCGCCGAGCATCACGTCAGCCGGGTCCTCGGCAAGCTCGGCGTGCGCAGCCGCGTCGAGGCGGCCGCGCACGCCGTCCGCGAAGGCCTCTAGGCCTAGCCGATCCCGTTCCCGGCGAAGACGCCGTCGGGGTCATAGCGGTGCTTGATCTCGACGAGGCGCTCCCAGATGCCGTCCGCGTATGCCTCGCGGACCGATCGACCAGAGTCCAGCGCGTTGACGTACACGCCGTCGTCCGCGAACTGGGCTGTGCGCTCCCAGATACTCCGCACCCAGTCGGCCGCCGGCTCGATCGGCTCCTCGCCGGAGCATCCGATGAGCCAGGAGAGGGCCTTCGCGCCCCTGTGGCCGAACGCGGTCTCGCCCGGCGCCACCCGGTCGATCGCGCCGCCCATCCAACCCGTCATCACGTGGGAGTACGGAGTCGTTACCTCTTCGAAGCCCGAGAGGAGCGTCTCGATGAACTCGTCGCTCACCTGCGTCAGGTAGTGCGCCCGGTCGTAGTAATTCAGACCGTGCGGCGCCGTCTGGTCGAGCATGCCCTGGAGCGCGACGTAGGGCATTGGCCCCATCAGATCCACCGCGGGAGGGCACTTCGCCCTCAGGGATGCGACGAGTCGCTCGCCCTCCTCCATGTCTCCAGTCCAGGCCATCGCGACCGCCAGCGCTGGGCCGCCCTGTACCTCTGGCGGGAAGGGGTCCGCCGGCGGCGCCGTGATGAGAGTCACGAACGTAGTCAGCTCCTCGGGCGCGCCCTCCATCAGGTCGCGCGCCGCGCGGAACGCCGCCGGCGCGTCGGCCCACGGGTACACCATCATCCCGCCCAGAATCATGGGCCCCACCTCGTGGGCGCGGAACTCGAACGTCGTAACGGCGGCGAAGTCCCCGCCACCGCCTTGAAGGGCCCAGAACAGGTCCGGGTGGTCCGCCTCGGTCGCACGGACCTTCTGGCCATCGGCGAGGACGACCTCGACGGCCTCGAGGGAGTCGATGGTGAGTCCGTGATTTCGCATCAGCCAACCGACCCCGCCGCCCAGGGTCAGCCCGCCCACGCCGGTGTGCGAGATCTGGCCGCCCGGCACCGCGAGGCCGTGCTCCTGCGTCGCGGCGTCCATCTCGCTCAGGAGCGCACCGCCGCCAACCCGCACGAGCGAGGTTGCGGGATCGACCTCGACCGAGTTCAGGCCCCGAATGTCGATACAGATGGCGTCGTCGCGGATCGACCGCCCCGAGACCGAGTGGGACCCGGCCCGGATCGTGAAGGCCACTCCTTCGGCGCGGGCGGCCGAGATGGCGGCAGCCACGTCGTCCGGGTCGCTGGCAAAGGCCACGGCTGCCGGCGTTCGATCGACGGCCCCGTTCCAGCAGGCGCGGGCCTCGTCGTACCCGTCTTGGGACGGCTCGACGAGGCGGCCTACAAAGCCATGCCCTCGCAGCGCGGCCGCAAGTCGTGAGGTGGATTCGGACAGTGGTGATGTGGTGGTTTCGCTCATGCCACCACGATCCCGCGCTTCCGGGCCAGGCGCGTCGGGGAAGTCCCCCTATTTCGACCCCTATTTCTCCCGGCCCGCCCGCTGACCATATATTTGCCCATTCGTGGCCACGTCCGTCTCCGCCCAGTTCTCCGTCTCCGTCCGCGTCGAGCTCGACGCACGCCAGGAGCCGCTCGGCAAGCTGACCGCGGCGATCGCCGAGACCGGAGGCGCCCTGCAGTCGGTGGACCTCGTGCCCGGCGCCGGTGCGGAGGGCAAGCGCGTGCGCGAGTTCACGATCGACGCCCGCGACCGCGAGCACTGGGAGACGATCCTGCGCGCGATCGGCTCGACCCGCGGCGCCCGCGTCCTCGACTACGTGGACCGCACGATGGCGATGCACCGCGGCGGCAAGATCGAGCAGCACAACAAGTACCCCCTGAAGACCCGCGACGACCTCTCGATGGCCTACACCCCTGGCGTCGCGCGTGTCTGCCAAGAGATCGCAGCCGACCGCCAGAAGGCGTTCGAGTTCACGATCAAGAAGAACACGGTCGCGGTCGTCTCCGACGGCTCGGCAGTGCTCGGCCTGGGCGACATCGGCCCGGAAGCCGCGATGCCCGTCATGGAGGGCAAGGCGATGCTCTTCAAGGAGTTCGCCAACGTCGACGCGTTCCCGATCTGCCTGGACACGAACGACCCCGACCGGATCATCGAGTGCGTGAAGCTGATGGCGCCCACCTTCGGCGGCATCAACCTCGAGGACATCTCGGCGCCGCGCTGCTTCTACATCGAGGAGACGCTCAAGGAAGAGCTCGACATCCCCGTTTTCCACGACGACCAGCACGGCACCGCAGTCGTCACGATGGCCGCCCTCTTCAACGCGCTCAAGATCGTCGGCAAGCCGATCGAGAACCTGCGCGTGCTCGTTGTCGGCCTCGGCGCCGCCGGCGTTGCCGTGACCAAGATGATGCTTGCGTCCGGCGTCGAGCACGTGATCGGCTGCGACCGCCAGGGCGCGCTCTCCACGGGGCGGGCTGACTACCAGGACGGGAGCCTCTCGGACATCAAGCGCTGGTACGCGGAGAACTCGAACCCGGACAAGTTCGAGGGCGGTCCGAACGAGGTGATCGAGGGCTGTGACGTTTTTGTCGGCCTCTCGGGGCCGGGCATCATCGAGGCGGCGTCGCTCGAGCGCATGGCGACCGACCCGATCGTCTTCGCGATGTCGAACCCCACGCCCGAGGTGATGCCCGAGGAGGCAGAGAAGTTCGTGCGCATCATGGCCACGGGCCGCTCTGACTACCCCAACCAGATCAACAACGTTCTCTGTTTTCCCGGGGTTTTCCGGGGTGCGCTCGACGCCGGCGCCGCCCGCATCACCGAGCCGATGAAGCTGGCGGCGGCGAAGGGCATCGCCGAGGTGGTGGCCGACGACGATCTTTCGGAGGACTACATCATCCCGTCGGTCTTCGACCGCGATGTGGCGCCGGCCGTGGCGAAAGCGGTCGTCGAGGAGGCGCGGCGCGAGGGAATCGCGCGCGTTTCCGAGGAGACGGGAACGTTTTCGACGCTCGAATGAGGGTTCTGGTGACAGGCGCCAGCGGCGCCATCGGTTCGGCCGTCTGCGATGCGCTCCTGGCGCGCGGCGACGAGGTCGTCGGCCTCAGCCGGGATCCCGAGAGGGCGCGCCAGACCAACCCGGCGGCGACCTGGCACGTGTGGGATCCCGTGAACGAACGCCCGCCGGCCCAGGCGTTCGCCGGCGTCGACAGCGTTGTCAACCTCGTGGGCGAAGAGATCAACCAGCGCTGGAACGAGGAGGTGAAGCAGCGGATCCGGGTAAGCAGGATCCGCGCCACCAAGAACCTCGTCGACGGCATGCTCGCCGCGGAGCCCAGCCCGAAGGCGCTCGTCTCAGGCGCGGCGGTCGGCTACTACGGCCTCGAGAACGGCGACCGCATCCTCGACGAGGACTCCGCGGCCGGCAGCGACTTTCTCGCGCAAGTGGTGGTCGACTGGGAGGCAGCCGCGACCGAGGCGGCCAAAGGCGGCGTGCGCGTGACTACCGTCCGCACCGGCCTCATACTCGAGCCAGAGTCCGGCCTGCTCAAGCAACTCCTACCGGTCTTCAAGCTCGGCGGCGGCGGACCGCTAGCCGGCGGCGAGCAGTTCATGCCCTGGATCCACATCGATGACGAGGTCGGGCTGATCCTCTGGGCGCTCGATACCGAGGGAATCTCGGGCCCGATCAACCTGGCGGCACCGAACCCCGTCACGAACAGGACCTTCTCGAAGGTGCTCGGCAAGGTGCTGAAGCGCCCTGCGGTGTTTCCCGCACCGAAGTTCGCCGTCACGGCGCTTCGCGGCGGCGAGGTAGCCGAGTTCGTCACGGCGAGCCTGCGCGTGGTGCCTCGGCGCCCGCTCGACAAGGGCTACACCTTCCGCCATCCGGACCTCGAGCCGGCGCTGCGGGACCTGCTGGACCGCTAAGGCGCCTCGGCTCCGCTCACTCGGCCAGGAGCGCGTCCATCTGCCCGACCGCCTCCTGGAGGCCCTCGGTCATGCCCATCTCGATCATCTCTTGCATCGCGTCTCGCGACGGGAACTTGGAGTGCATCGTCATCCGCGTGCCACCCTCGTGCTCGGTCAGCTCCATCGCCATCGTCGTGGTCGGCATGTCGTCGTTGGGGTTGCCCTCGGCGTCGGCGAAGCCGTCCGTGAGCTCGAGCGACCGCGGCGGATCGGCGGCGTCGACCCGCCACCAGCCGTGATGCTTATCGCCCTCGGGACCCGTCATGAAGTAGCTGCACTCGCCGCCGGCGTTCAAGTCGTGCTTTTCGAACGTGGCCGGGTAGGTGGGTGGCCCCCACCAGCGCTCCAGCTTGCGCGGATCCGCCCAAAGGTCCCATACCCGCTCGATCGGGGCGTCGAAGTCGGCGATGAGGGTCAGGGTGAGCTCGTCCAGATCCTTGTCGAGGCTGGTGATTGACATGAGCGTTCCTCCTATCGGTTGGGGTCTTCGGCCAAGATGTCTGCCATCCGCTCGATCCGTCCGCGCCACGTCTCCTCGAGCTCGTCGAGGGCTTGGCGCGCCGCGGCAAAGCCATTGGGGTCTGTGCGAACGAGTTGCTCGCGTCCACGCCGCTCCTTCGTAACGAGCCCCGCCCGTTCGAGCACTGCAACGTGCTTCTGAACGGCCGCGAAGCTCATCGGATACCCATCGGCCAGGCGGGAAACCGAGAGCCCGGATAGCGCGGAGCGGTGAAGGATGTCGCGGCGGGTCGGGTCGGCCAGCGCCTGAAAGATCGCGTCAGGGTTGCCTTGGGTGGGAGTATCTACAACCATCTGGTTGTAGATTAGCACAGATGGTCAGCCGCCTTGGTCCACGGGCGCCGGAGGCGAGCCTCCCATCGCCTGTTACTCGGTACGGGCCAAGCGGCTCGTCCAGAGTCGTCTCGCCTTCCTCGGTGATCGAGTAGACGCCGAGGACCGAGTCGCGTTCCGTGCCGTCGAAGTAGGCGGCGACCACCGAGGAGCGTGAGAGCGGGTCGTCGGCACGGTCGATCGCCGCAAGCGCAGACGCCATGGCCTCGTACCCGTAGGCAACCCAGGGGCCAGGCTCGCGCCCGAACTCGTCCTCGAACCGGATGAACATTTCCTGCGCGGCCTCGGGAAGCTCTTCCGTGGAGGCTGGGCCGGAGACAAGGTCTTCATCACCGGACTGCTCCTTGACGTCCTCATCCGACGGCAGCACGCGGGCGAATGTCCTCTCCCCCGTCGCCTGGACATCTTTCGGCACCGAGTCGTCGAACGTCTCCTCGACGACCAGGTCGGTGGCCCCCGAGCCCGGGGCGACCTGGAGGATGCCGGCGGAATTCGTGATCGGCACCGAGGTGCGGCTGGCCGCCGAGTCGAGCTCCCCGATGTACGCGATCGAGGTCGAGTCCTCGGTCGCCGTGCGGGCGTTGCGCCCAGCCGAGACGGGGTCCGAGCGGCTCTCGTTCCGGCCCGCGACGTCCAGGTACTCCGCCTCGACGGCGATCCCGCCGGCCTCGCCTTCGGCGTCGGCGAGGGCAAGCCTCGCGCCGTCGGCGACGTCGCGCCCCTCGGCGCCCGCGGGTCCGGTCAGCGGAGCGCTCACGTAGATCGTGAGCTTCGGGTCGCCCTCGGCCTCGGGCTGCCCACAGCCGGTTGCGATCGGCAGGAGCATGAGCGCGGCGGCGCCCAGGGCTCGCTTCATCAGCCGAAGAAGACCTCAGCCTCGCGGTAGAGCTCGGGCGGGACGAGCTTCAGTTCCTTCGTTGCGTCCGCCAGATCGACCAGCACGATGTCGGTAGCCCGGAGCGCCGTCATCTTGCCCCACTCGCCGTCGTGTGCGGCGTCGATCGCGTGCAGGCCGAAGCGGGTCGCCAGGACGCGGTCGAATGCCGTCGGCGTGCCGCCACGCTGGACGTGGCCGAGCACGGTCGCGCGCGCCTCGTGGCCCGTGCGTTGGGCGATCTCGCCCTCGAGCCAGGTGCCGATCCCGCCCAGCCGAGCGTGGCCGAAGGCGTCCACGGCGTTCTCGTCCGCGGCAGGCATGCCGCCCTCCGGAAGCGCGCCTTCGGAGACGACGACGATCGGCGCGTACTGGCTCTCGAAGCGGGTCTCGATGTGATCGCAAACGCGGTCCATCGAGAACGGGATCTCGGGGATCAGGATCACGTTCGCGCCACCCGAGACGCCAGCGTGGAAGGCGATCCAGCCGGCGTGGCGGCCCATCACCTCGACGATCAGCGTCCGCTTGTGGCTCTCGGCCGTCGTGTGGAGGCGATCGATCGAGCCCATCGCGATGTTCACGGCGGTGTCGAAGCCGAAGGTGTAGTCCGTCGCGCCGAGGTCGTTGTCGATCGTCTTCGGCACGCCGACGACGTGTAGCCCCTCTTCGTTGAGGCGGGTGGCGACACCGAGCGTGTCCTCACCACCGATCGCGATCAGGCCGTCGACGCCGTCGCGCTCCAGCGTCTCGCGGACGCGGTCGATTCCGCCCTCCTCCTTGACCGGGTTGGTCCGCGACGAGCCGAGGATCGTGCCGCCGCGCGGCAGGATGCCGCGGACGTCGGCGATCTCGAGCGGCCGCGAGATGCCTTCGAGCGGCCCCTTCCAGCCGTCGCGGTAGCCGACGAACTCGTGGCCGTACACGCCGACGCCCTTGCGGACGATCGCGCGGATCACCGCGTTCAGGCCAGGACAGTCGCCGCCGCCGGTGAGGACTCCGAGCTTCACTCGGGCGATGCTAGAGAGAGGGCGGCGCTAGCGCTTGATCGCTTCGATCATGGGCTGTGCCCAGCGATCGAGCACGCCGTTGAAAAGCACGAAGAGGTAGATCATCGCCGCGAGCGTGCCGCCCGCCCCGAAGGCATAGGCCGTAATGGCGAGCATGATCCCGACGACGTTGAAAACCATGAGGCGCATCGATGCGGGAGATTATCCGGTCATCCGGCACAACCAACGAAGGAAGAGTGATGCCCACCCTCCACATCGAACATCCGATCAGCGATCTGGACACCTGGCTCGGCGCCCCTTGCCGGCACGCCGACGGCACGCGTCTCGTGGAAGTCGACCCCGCCTGATCGCGTGTGGAACCTGGCGACCGCTCAGCGGACGCGAGATTCCACACCTCGCTCGCTCATCGCGGCACGACTCGCGCGAATGAACTCGCCGACCGCTCGCGCCGCGGCGTCAGCGTCCGCCGCCTCGGCGACTTCGCGCACGAGCCGCGAGCCAACGATCACACCGTCGGCCACCGCGCCTACCTCGGCCGCCTGCTCGGGCGTACCGATCCCGAAACCGACGGCCGCTGGGATGCTCGCGTCGGCCTGGACGGCCCGGACGAGGTCGCCCAGCTCCTCCGGCATGCTGTCGCGCTCGCCGGTCGTGCGCGTGTCCGAGACGACGTAGATGAAGCCTGTCGCGTCACGGCAGATTTCCGCACGGCGGGCGGGCGGGGTCGTGGGCGCGATCAAGGGGATCAGGGCAAGGCCTTCTGCGGCCAGTGCACCGCGAACCTCATCCGCCTCCTCGGGCGGCAGGTCGGGGACGATCGTGCCCGCCATTCCAGCCTCGGCGAGCCGTGCCGCATAGCGCTCGGCGCCTCGGGCGAGGACCATGTTCGCGTAGACCATCGGGATCACGGGGACGCGCTCGGCCGCGGCGCGACCCGCGTCGAGGACCGCGTCGAACGTCGCGCCCACGGCAAGCGCCTTTGTTGCTGCCGCGTGGATCACGGGACCGTCGGCAAGCGGGTCCGAGAATGGGACGCCGAGCTCGATCAGGTCGGCACCTGCGTCCGCATACGCCTCGATCACCGCACGCGACGTGCCGGCGTCTGGGAAGCCGCCCATCAGGTACGGCATCAGCGCGGCGCGCCCCTCCCCCCGCGCCGCCTCGAACGCCGCGGCAATCCTCTCCGCGCCGGTCACGAAGCGTCGAGCTCGGCCAGGCGCGCTGTGACCTCGGCCAGGTCCTTGTCGCCGCGGCCGCTCAGGGTCAAGAGGTCGTAGCCGCCCTCGGGCGGATCCTCATCGGCGAGCAGCCATGCGATCGCGTGGGCCGACTCGAGCGCAGGGATCAGCCCTTCCAGGCGGGCGGTCTCCCGGAACGCCAGCAGCGCCTGTGTGTCCGTGACCGAGACGTAGCGCGCGCGGCCCGTGTCGCGAAGGTGAGCGTGCTGGGGGCCGACGCCGGGGTAGTCGAGCCCTGCCGAGATCGAGTGCGCCTCGAGGATCTGCCCGTCGGAGTCGGCCAGGACCGCCGAGAGCGCGCCGTGGAGAACGCCGGTCGTTCCCGCCGAGAGCGAGGCGCCGTGCTTGCCGGACTCGATGCCCTCTCCCCCGGCCTCGACGCCGATCAGCTCGACACCGAGGTCGTCCAGGAACGCGGTGAAGGTGCCGATCGCATTCGATCCGCCGCCGACGCAGGCGATCACGCGACCGGGCAATGAGTCCTCGACGTCAATGAGCTGCACGCGCGCCTCGTCGCCGATCACCCTTTGCAGGTCGCGGACGAGCGCCGGGTAGGGTGCCGGCCCCGCTGCGGTCCCCAGGATGTAATGGGTGGAGCGCACGTTGGTCACCCAGTCGCGAATTGCTGCGGAGACGGCCTCCTTCAGGGTCTTGAGCCCAGCCTCGACTGGTTCCACCGTCGCGCCAAGCAGCTTCATGCGCTCGACGTTCGGCGCCTGGCGGCTCATGTCCACGGTGCCCATGTAGACGACGCACTCCAGGTCGAGCAGCGCGCAGGCGACGGCGGTCGCGACGCCGTGCTGCCCGGCGCCGGTCTCGGCGATCACGCGTGGCTTGCCCATCCGCTTTGCCAGGAGCGCCTGACCGACGGCGTTGTTGATCTTGTGCGCGCCCGTGTTGGCCAAGTCCTCGCGCTTGAGATAGACCCGGCGGCCCACCCGCTCGGAAAGCCGGTCGGCGCGATAGAGCGGAGTCGGCCTCCCGACGAAGTCGCGCAGTAGGCGCTGGAGCTCGGCCCGGAAGTCCTCGTCGTCGCGCGCCTCGACCCATGCGGCCGAAAGCTCGTCGAGGGCCTCCATGAGGACCTCCGGGACGAAACGACCGCCGTAGTCGCCGAAGCGGGTCTCGAGCGCCTCGCTCACGACGGCGCCTCAGCCTGCGCGGCTGCTTCGGCTTGTGCGGCTGCTTCGGCCACAGCGGCTTCCTCGGCCAGCTCGGCGGCCTCTGCCTCGCGGCGTGCGAGATCCTTCTGTCTCGACTCGGTGAAGTGCTCGGGCTCGGACACTGGGCGCGGCGTAGACGGGCCGCCGGCTTCCTCTGCGCGCTCGGCGAAGGCGGTCATGAGCTCGTGGTCCTTGATCCCGGGCGCCGACTCAACGCCACTGGCGACATCGACGGCGAACGGGCGGGTTGCATCGATCGCCTCGCCGACGTTGTCCGGCGTGAGGCCGCCGGCGAGGATAAGCGGCACCTTGGAGCGGCGGCGGCGAAGAAGCTCCCAGTCGACCGTGTGGCCGGTTCCACCGGGCACCCCTTCGCGATAGGCGTCGAGCAAGTGGAAGTTGACGCGGAAGGAGCGCGCCGTGTCGATGTCAGCTGAGCTCTGGACCCTGATCGCCTTGATCACCGGGCATCCCGTGCGCCGTGCCACCTCGTGGCAGAACGAAAGGCCCTCGTCCCCGTGGAGCTGGACCATCGAGAGATGCTCGTTCTCGACGGCGCGGGCGATCTCCCCGATCGTCTGGTCGACGAAGACGCCGACGATCTCGAGCTCGCGCCGAAGCCCGGCGCCGATCTCGGCCGCGACGGCGTGCTCGCAGCGCCTGGGGCTCCCCTTCCAGTGATTGAGGCCAACCGCCCACGCGCCGAGGCGCGCCGCGTGCTCGGCGTCGTCGTACCTCGTTATGCCGCAGAACTTGACCCGCATCGTGGGTCAAGGATGGCAAGGGGTGAATGCACAGCGCAAGGAACTCGCTGCGCCGGGCGAGAAACTGTCGCTTTGCATGGAAAGCACCATGTCGACTTGCGCGTCACGCGAGACGTCCAGGCAGAACCTTCGCATAGCGGCGATGTATCGCGTCACTCGGCGACTTAGGTGCTTCGGACGAGAAGCACTAGTCGCCTCACAGCTTCGGTCGCTAGGACTCGCCTTCGCGCTAACTCTCACTATTCGGCCTAGTGGCTTGACGGAGACGTCAATGACGTGCGCGGAAAAGCACTTCGTCGGCGGACCTTGCTCGCTACTGCGAACTGAGCCAAGAGCTCGACGAGGCGGGCACCGAGGTGTTCAAGGCACTCGAACAAGATCCGAACGCAACCCCTGAGGACTTCGCAGAGGCTGAGGCGGACTTGGTCAAGGAGATCGATCCGCAGCTTGACGAGATCGCGACGACCGCTCCTGAGGAGATTCAAGACGAAGCTCAGATTCTCGTTGCTTCTGTGCGCGCCCGGGGAGGGCTTGAGGATCAGCCGCCCGACAAGCAAGAAGCCCAGGAGGCCGAGGCCACTATCCAGCAATTCGAGAAGGAGAACCGCGCAGACTCATAGGCGCTTCGGACGAAAAGCGCCTCCTTGTTAGGTGAACGTCCGTGAGTACGCCCTATAGGGGGTACTGACGGACGTTTGTCTCGCTCTGTTTCCTAGCGCGAAGGAAGTTGCCCGCCTACTGCGGGATCTCGTGCTCGCGCGTGCGCATGTCGTCGCCGCAGAGGTCGCGGACGGCCTGCTCGGGGTCCTGCGAGCTCATGAGCGCCTCGCCGATGAGAACGGCGTCGACACCGATCCGCTCGAGCTCCTCGATCTGGTCGCGGCTCGAATATCCGGACTCGGCGACGACGGTCTTACCGGCGGGCACGTCGGTGATCAGCTCGTCCGTCGTCGCGAGATCAACCTTGAGGCTCCGAAGGTTGCGGTTGTTTATGCCGATCACGTCGACGTCCAATTCGAGCGCGACCTCCAGATCCGCCTCGTCGTGGACCTCGACGAGCGTGTCGAGGTCCAGTGACCGGGCCTCCGCGTGGAGGTCGGCAAGCTGGTTCGGGTCAAGCGCAGCGACGATCAGGAGCACGGCGTCCGCGCCGAAGGCCGCCGCCTCCACCAGTTGGTAGGAGTCGACGACGAAGTCCTTGCGCAGAATCGGGAGGTCAGAGCCCTCACGCGCGGCCCGTAGGTCCTCGACCGCCCCGCCAAAGCTCGATGACTCGGTGACGATCGAGAGTGCGGCCGCTCCGCCGCGTTCATAGGCGCTGACGATCTCCGGGACCTCGGCGCTCGCTCGAATGTCGCCCGCGCTGGGCGAGCGGCGCTTGAACTCGCAGATCACGGAGACGCCTGGGCGAACGAGCGCCTCCTTGAACGGCCGGTCCTCGGCCCGAGCCTCAAGGCGCGACCGCAACTCCTCTATTGGGACCGCCCTGCTCCGCTCTTTCACGGAGTGCCTGGCGGCATCGACCAGCTCGTCGAGCCTGCTCATCCAGTTGGGGAGGCTAGCTGGCGAAGCTTGTCGAGGACGCCCTTGGCGGCACCGCGGTCGATCGCCTCGCGCGCGCGGTCCATCCCGTCCCCAAGGTCGGTCGCGGATCCTCCGGCGAGGATCGCCGCGCCGGCATTGAGGACGACCACGTCGCGCGCAGGTCCCTCGTCGCCGTCCAGGACCGCTTCCACCACAGTGGCGTTGTCCTCCGGGGAGCCGCCGGCGATCTCCTCCAGGGGCGTCTCGACCAGGCCGACGTCGGCCGGCGCGACGAACCACTCCGTTGTGGCGCCGTCCGCCACCTCGACGACGCGGGTCGGGCCTGAGATCGAGAGCTCGTCGAGCCCGTCCTCTGCCGAGACGACGAGGGCGCGCTCGCATCCAAGGGCCAAGAGCGCCTCAGCGATCGTCTCCTGGTAGGTGCGGTCGGAGACGCCCAGGAGCTGACGGGTCGCACCGGCCGGGTTGGTGAGCGGGCCCAGGAAGTTGAAAATGGTCCGGACGGCCAACTCCTTGCGCACGGGAACCACGTGCTTCATCGCCGCGTGGTGGCGCGGCGCGAACATAAAGCCAAAGCCGATCTCCTCGATCGACCGCGCCACATCCGCCGGCTCAAGCTCGATGGGCACGCCCAATGCCTCCAGGATGTCGGCCGATCCTGAGCGGCTCGTGTTCGAGCGATTGCCGTGCTTCGCGACGGGGCAGCCAGCCCCGGCTGCCACAAGCGCGGCGGCCGTCGAGATGTTGAAAGTCGATGGCCCGCCCCCGGTTCCGGCGGTATCGACGAGGCTTTCGAGAGGCGTATCAACCGAAGACGCGAGCCGCCGCATGGTCCGTGCGAGACCCGTCAGTTCGGAGACGGTCTCGCCCTTCGCGCGCAGCGCGACCAGGAAGGCCGCGGCCTGCACCTCGGACGCCCGGCCCTCCATGATCTCGTCGAGGACCGCCGAGGCATGGTCGGCAGTCAGGTGCGTTCCGGAGGCGACCGAGTCGATCGCGCGGGTGAGGACTTCGTTTGGCATCAGCGGCCGCTTCCTTCGAGGAAACTCTGGAGAAGCCTCTTGCCGTCGGGCGTCAGGATCGACTCGGGGTGGAACTGGACGCCCTCGGCCGGAAGCTCCGTGTGGCGCACCGCCATCACGACCTCCTCAAACGTCGCGCTCACCTCGAACTCGTCAGGCAGGTCAGGATGGGCGATCAGCGAGTGGTAGCGCCCGGCGGACATCGGGCTCTCGAGACCGTCGAAGATGGTGCGGCCGTCGTGCTCGACCTGGGCGTCCTTGCCGTGGATCGGCTCGCCCGTGATGACGGTGCCGCCGAAGGCTTCAACCATCGCCTGGTGGCCCAGGCAAACGCCGAGCGTCGGCACGCCCGCCTCGGGAAAGGCGCGCGACGCCTCAACCGAGATTCCGGCCTCGGCGGGCGTGCACGGACCCGGTGAGATCACGAGGCGATCCGGCTTTCGCTCCAGGAGCTCGGCAACCTCGGCCTTGTCGTTGCGGACCACATCCATCTCGGCGCCCAGCTCGCCCAGGTACTGGACGAGGTTGTAGGTGAACGAGTCGTAGTTGTCGATGACCAAAGTTCTCAAGTGAGCACCTTTAGGTGCGAAAGCAGCAGGTGTTGTTGGGTATCTACGTCAATCACGGCCAATCAGGCTGCTCAGTCGCAAGCTCGACCGCGCTGAAGACGGCCTTTGCCTTGTTCACGGACTCGCGGTACTCGAAGTCGGGCTTGGCGTCCGCCACGGTCCCGCCGCCGGCCTGCACGTGGGCGACGCCGTCCTTCACAACGACGGTTCGGATGTGGATCGCGGTGTCGAGGTCGCCGTCGAATCCGAGGTAACCGATGGCACCGCCGTACGAGCAGCGCTTGTGGGGCTCAAGCTCGTCGATGATCTGCATCGCGCGAACCTTCGGCGCACCGGAGAGCGTGCCGGCTGGAAGGCATGCGCGAAGGGCGTCCATGGCGCCGACCTCCGGGCGGAGCGTTCCGGCGACCCGGCTCACGATGTGGAGGACGTGGGAGTACGTCTCGACAACCATCAGCTCCTCGACCTCGACGGTGCCGTACTCCGAAACACGCCCCAGGTCGTTGCGCCCAAGGTCGACGAGCATCACGTGTTCCGCGCGCTCCTTCGGATCCGCCAGGAGGTCCTCGGCGTTGCGGCGGTCCTCCTCGTCGTCGGATCCGCGCGGGTAGGTGCCGGCAATGGGGCGAGTCTCGACCCGGCGCCCGGTCACCTTGATCAGCGGCTCGGGCGACGCCCCCGCGATCTGGAAGTCCTCGAAGTCCAGGAAGTACATGTACGGAGAGGGGTTCACGGTGCGTAGGCCGCGATAGATCGAGAACGCTTCGACCGGCACCTCGGCCGAGAATCGCTGCGAGGGCACGACCTGAAACGCGTCGCCGGCGTGGACGTAGTCGACGATCGTCGAGACGTTCCGCTCGAACTCCTCGCGGGTGAGATTCGACTGAAAGACAACGCCCCCACGCTCCTCCGCTTCGCGTCCGGGGCCGGTGGGGTCCGCGGGAGGACGGGGTGTTGGGCCTGCCAGCGCATTGCGCGTCTTCTTGATCAGCTCGGCGGGGTCGACGCCTTCGAACGGGAAGACCACGATCTGCAGCTCGTGCGTCTGGTGATCGAAGGCCAGCATCAGGCTCGCGACCATCAGCGCCATGTCGGGCAGGCCGAGCGGGTCCGGGTTCGGAGCTCCCAGCGGCTCGACAGTGCGCACCAGGTCGTAACCGAAGAATCCCACCGCGCCACCGTTGAACGAGTGGGCGGGATCGAACTGCGCAACCTGCTCGGAGCCCACGAACTCGTCGGCGAGCCCGTACGGGTCGCCCTCGTCGCCGAGCGCCCAGCGCAGCGTGCGGTGGGGCATGAAGCCCAGGTAGGAGTGGCGGCCCAGGCGCCCCTGCTCCGCCGACTCCAGGAGGAACGCCGGCCCGTCGAATGCCTGGCGGAGCTTGAGGAACGCCGAGACGGGCGTCTCGGTGTCGTCGATGAGCCGCTCGACTACCGGGACGATGCCTCGCGGGTCAGCGGCGGCGCTCATCGAGCACCCCAAGCACGTCCGCGAGCGAGACACCGCGAGAGCGAAGGAGAACGGAGAGGTGGTAGAGCACGTCAGCGGCCTCCGCGGCGACGCGCTCGTCCGATTCGTCGCGCGCGGCGCGCGTGACCTCCTCGGCCTCTTCGAGGACCTTCTCGGCGATCAGCCCGGGGTCGTCCAGGAGCTCGACGGTGTATGAGCCCTCGGGGCGCTCCTCCTGGCGCGAGGCAAGGGTGCGCTCCAACGCGGCCAACGTCTCGTGGAGCGCAGGCTCGGGCGCTTCGCCGCTCTCTACATCGCGGTGAAAGCACGAGCGCTCGCCCGTGTGGCACGCGGGCCCGGCCGGGATCGCGAGTGCGACCAGGGCGTCCTCGTCGCAGTCCATTCGAAGCTCCTTGAGCTCGAGCGTATTGCCCGAGGTCTCTCCCTTCCGCCAGAGCTCCTGGCGCGAGCGGCTCCAGAAATGGACTTCCCGCGTCTTGAGGGTGAGGCCGAGCGCCTCGGCGTTCATGTAGGCGAGTGTCAGCACCTCGCCGGTCCGCCAGTCCTGCACGACGCACGGCACGAGGCCGCTCTCGTCGAAGCGAATTTCAGGTGCCGAATCCTCATCGGGACGTCAGCGCCTCCTCGGCCTTGCCCAGGTCGGCTGCGCCTGCGACGACCCCGGCGATGACGGCCAGGCCAAGGATTGCGAACAGCGTCGACGCGATCGTCGTCGCGAGCCCCAGTCGCTCACCCTCGGGCTTGATGAAGGCGTCCACGACGGCCGCGATCGCCGCGCCGCAGCCAAGCAGGCACCAGACCACCAGGACCGCGGTCGCGGCTGTCTCGGAGCCGAGAAGCTTTTCGAGCTGCGATCCGGCGAAAGCAGCGATCACAAGCGAGAAGAGGGCGCCTACGCAGATCGCGATCGCCACGGGTCGCCTTGTGCGGATTTCCGGCATCATCTGGGCACCTACCAACACCTGTCTCTTTCGCGCATAAAGGCGCTCATTCGATGCCAAGTCTGTCAAGCAGTCCGTCATCGCGGCGCCAGCGCTCGCGCACCCGGACCTGAAGATCCAGGTAGACCTTGCCGCCGAGCTCGTGCTCCAGCTCGCGGCGCGCGGCGCTTCCCACGTCGCGGACCATCCGGCCGCCTTTGCCGATGAGGATCGCCTTCTGCGACTCGGTCTCGGTCCAGACCTGGGCCCGCACCTCGAAGATCCCGTCGTCGCGGAGCTCCAATCCCTCGACGAAGACCTCAACGGCGTGCGGCACCTCTTCATGGGTCCGCTTCAGCACCTGCTCGCGGATCAGCTCGGCGAGGTGCACCTCGGACGCCGAGTCGGAGCGGTCCTCGGGCGGATAGAGGAGCGGGCCGTCCGGCATGCCCTTCGCGAGCTCTTCCATCAGCGGCTCGAGCCCCGTACCCGTGCGGGCGCTGACCGGGAAGATCTCGTCGGCGATCTCAAGCTTTGCGACCTCGCTCAGGACCTCGGCGGTCTTCGCCTTGTCCAGGAGGTCGCACTTGTTCACGGCCGCAACGATCCGTGTGCCCGCGCCCTGCTCGAGCAGGGTCTCGGCGATGAACCGGTCGCCAGGCCCGATCCCCTGTTCGCCGTTTACGACGAAGAGGACGGTGTCAGCCTCGGCCAGCTCGCGCTCCACACGGTGCTGCATTCGCTCGGTAAGCGAGTCGCGCGGACGCTGCACGCCCGGGAGGTCGACGAGGATCATCTGCCATCCCGCATCGAGATCGGTCGCGATCCCGCGCACGGCGCGACGCGTCGTCTGGGGGCGGTCCGAGATGATCGCCACCTTTGTGCCGACGATCGCGTTGACGATCGTCGACTTGCCGACGTTGGGCCTGCCCGCTAGTCCGATGAAGCCAGAGCGCGTCATTTGAGGCCCGCGATGACTCGGTCCTGTAGTTCGAGCATCTCGCCGGAGTCGCTCTCGTGGTCGAAGCCGCAGAGGTGGAGGACGCCGTGGACCGTCGCCTCGACGACATCGCTCGTGTGCTCGGGGCAGATCACCACGTCGCCCAGCTCGCGCGGCCCAGCCACGGCACCCGCGCCGTCGATCGGGAACGAGAGGACGTCCGTGGGCTCGTCGAGGCCCCGGTGGTCGCGGTTGAGCTCGGTGATGCGCTCGGCTGAGACAAGCTCGACCGAGACGTGGCCGTCGGTGACGCCCGCAGCTTCGAGCGCGGCGAGCGTCGCGTCGTGAAGCTCGGAGGGGACGTCGGTGAGGTCGGTCAACCGCGGTCGGTGTTCTTGCCGCGCTTGCCGTGCGCGTCGTACGCCGCGACGATCCGCTGGACGAGCTGATGGCGGACGACGTCCTCGCCTCCAAAGCGGATGAACGAGATGTCCTTCACCTCATCGAGGATGTCCGAGACAACGATGAGCCCGGAGCGCTGGTCGCGGGGCAGGTCGACCTGGGTGATGTCACCGGTAACGACCATCTTGGACCCGAAGCCGAGCCGCGTCAGGAACATTTTCATCTGCTCGGGGCTGGTGTTCTGCGCCTCGTCGAGGATCACGAAGGAATCATTGATCGAGCGCCCACGCATGAAAGCAAGCGGCGCGACCTCGATCACGCCGTTTTCGAGATAAGCCGCGACGCGCTCGGGGTCGAGCATGTCGTAGAGAGCGTCGAAGAGGGGGCGCAGGTACGGGTCGACCTTCGCCTGGAGGTCGCCGGGCAGGAAGCCGAGCCTCTCGCCGGCCTCCACGGCTGGGCGCGTGAGGATGATGCGGCTGACGTTTCGGCCCTCGAGCGCGGCGACGGCGGCAGCGACGGCGAGGAAGGTCTTGCCCGTTCCCGCGGGGCCGATACCGAAGGTGATGGTGTGGTGGCGGATCGAGTCCACGTAGCGCTTCTGATTGACGGTCTTGGGCGCAATCCGCGTGTTGCGGTGGGCCCAGACGGTGTCCTCGAGCACGTGTGCGGATGATTCACCGGCGCCCAGCGCCCCAGTTACGGAGTCGACCGTCTGCGGCGCGAGCTCATGGCCGCGCTCGATCAGGCCGACCAGCTCGTCCACGACGGTCGCCGCCTGGCCGACGTCGCCTTCGTCCCCGTCGAGGGTGAGGACGTTCCCGCGCAAGAAGACGTTGCATCCGATCCGATCCTCGAGCTCGCGAAGGACGGTGTCCTCGGAGCCCGCGAGCTCGGCCGCGACATCGTTTTCAAGCGTTAGCTGGCGGCGGGCCAAGGTCCTAGTTTCCCGCAAGCCGGGCCTGGACGAGGGCGCTCACGCGCTTGCCGTCGGCGCGGCCGGCCACCTTGCCCATCGCGGCGCCCATGACCTTGCCGGTGTCCTGCGGCCCTGCGGCCCCTGTAGCCGAGATCGCCTCGTCGACGATCCCCGCCAGCTCGTCGTCGGACATCTCGGCAGGCAGGTAGCCGGAGATCAGCTCGGCCTCGCTCTCCTCGGCCTTGGCGCGATCGGCGTCGCCACCAGAGCGATAGGCGTCGGCGGCCTCGAGGCGGCGCTTGCGCTCGCGGCGGAGCACCGCTACCTCGTCCTCGCCGCCCGACTTGAGGTCCTTCTGGAGGGCATCGGCGATCAGGCGCAACGCACCCACGCGGGGCTTGTCGCCTGCCTTCATGGCGTCCTTGGTGTCTGCCTGGATCTGTTCGAGAGTTGACTCGGGCATGCGTTCAGGGTATCCCGGGGGTATCAGGTGAGCGACGCAAGTCGCGAAGGAAGCGTGTGCCGGTGGTTATTCAGATCTCGACCAACTCGACCTCGCCGAGCGGCAGCTGGAGAAAGCGCGTACCGAGTTCGCGGAAGCGCTCCGGCTCAGCGGTGCAGACGAAGCTGTACGAGCCCTCGTCATGCGAAGGCGTCGTCAGGTCGCGCGCCTCGAGGATGCGCTCGACGGTTGCGGCCATCGCGTGGCCCGCCGTGACCAAGCGGACGTCTCGCCCCAGGATGCGCTGAAGGAGCGGCCTGACCAGCGGGTAGTGGGTGCAGCCCAGGATCACGGTGTCGACGTCCGCGCGGTGAAGTGGCGCGCAGTAGGAGCGGACGGTGTCAACAACAGCCTCCGAGAAGGGAAAGCCGCGCTGGATGATCGCCGCGAGGTCGGGTGCCGCAACCTGCGTGACGGTGAGCTCGCGGTGCTGCCTGGCGAGCGAGCGCAGGTAGGCACCCCCCTCGACGGTCGCGAGCGTCGCGAGCACGCCCACCCGGCCCGAGTCCGTGATGGCAGCGGCAATCTCGGATTCGGGCTCGATCACGGCGACGACCTCCACACCCTGCTCGGCGGCGAGGCTGCGCGCTGCGTCGAGCCCGGCGCTCGCCGCCGAGTTGCAGGCGATCACGATCAGCTTCGCGCCGCGATCGAGCAGAAAGCGGGTGTTCCGCTCGACGCATTCCGAGAGATCGTCCAGGCTGCGCGCCCCGTAGGGAAAGCGGGCGTCGTCGCCGAGGTAGAGGTAGTCCTCCTCCGGAAGCGAGACGAGCAGCTCGTGCAGGACCGTGAGGCCGCCGACGCCCGAGTCGAATACGCCGATCGCCGCCTCAGGTGCGGGGCCGTGGGGCATTCCTGTCGCGGCCGCCTAGAGGAAGGGCTTGGCCGTCATCACGTAGACCGTGACGATCACAAGGACTCCCATGAAGGCGCCGACCATGCCGATCTTCTGACCCAGCGCCTGTGCTTCTTCCTGGTTCCCCTGTTCGAGCGCTGCGATCACGCGCTTCTCCCGCGGCACGAAGTACGCGTGGGTCATCCCGAGGATCACGAGGAACACGATGTTGCCCCAGTTGACGAAGAAGTCGGAGAAGTCCCAGCGCTCGCTCGCCATGTAGTGACCCGAGATCAGGAGGACCACGGAGCCGGTCGTGATCGCGATCCGGTCCCATTTGGCCATGACCTTCACGGCCTCGATCATCGCGGTCGGGCCCGCCTTCCCGGCGGCCGCCATGAACATTCCATAGCCGTAGGTAGGTCCGAAGGCGATCAAGAACGCCAGGATGTGAATCCAGAGGACAACGTCGTAGAACTGCACAGCGAGAGGCATGCGCGCACACTACCCCGCCCGCAAGTCAAATCCTGCGCGATCTCGCTAGCGAGCGAGCAGCAAGCGCGGACCAGTCGCCAGAGTCGAGGCGCTTGGCCACGGTGAGCCCGTGGACGGCGAACCTGTCCGCCACTTCCTGGGCCTCCTCGGTCAGCAGGCCGGAGAGAATCAGGCGCTCCGGAGCCTCGGTGAGGTTCGACGCCAGGTCACGCAACACAGGCGCTGTGAGGTTCGCGACAACGGTGGGAGCCGCCGGCGCCGGCTCGGCTCGCAGGTTCTTCCGCTCGAAGGCAATCTCGACTCCGTTGGCACCGGCGTTCTCGCCCGCCGCCTCGATGGCAGGCAGCTCGTGGTCCACCCCCAGGACCGGGGACCATCCGAGCTTCGCCGCGACGATCGCGAGCACCGCCGAGCCGGTGCCGAGATCGACCAGGGCGCCGCTCGCGCTCCCCTGATCGGCAAGCTGAACCAGGAGCTCCACGCACATGCGCGTCGTCGGATGGGCGCCGGTTCCGAACGCCTGCCCGGGATCGATCACGATGTCAAGCGCATCCGGCTCGGGCGAGGTGTGCCAGTCGGGACGGATCACGACCCGGCCGCCGGCGAGGACGGTCGGCTCGTGGAAATCGCGCCAGCGGTCCGCCCAGTCGTCGGGGATCTTCTCGGAGGTGATCTCGACGAGGTCGTCGCCGGCCGCCGCCTCGACCTCGCCGAGGTCGGGCAGCTCGCCCTCGGCGCCGTAGATCGCGTACTCCACCCAGTCCGGCCCGGTCTCCTCCTCGACCCCTCCCGGCGCCAGCTGAACGAGCTCGGCCAGCACGGTTTCTGCCTGCTCGGGCCGGCAGCGAACGGCCAGGCGGATCATCCGCCGGGATGCGGATCGTCGAGGACCTCGTCGAGTTCCTCGGCGGCGTGGCGCTGCTTGCGGTTGAGCTTTCGCGGGATGACGACGTCAAGGACGACGACCTGGTCGCCGCGCCTGCGGCCGCGGAGCGTCGGCAAGCCCTTCCCCGCGAGCACGACGTGCTGGCCGGGCTGAGCGCCCTTGGGCACGGTGACTTCCTGCATGCCCTCGAGCGTCGGGATCTCGATCGTGCCGCCGAGCATGGCGCGCGTCACGCTGATCTGGGCGGGCGTGATGAGGTGCTCGCCGTGACGCTCGAAGCGGTCATCCCCGATGACGGAGACCTCGACGTAGAGGTCGCCGGCCGCCGCGCCGGTATCGCCCTCATGGCCCTTCCCGGCGACGCGAATGCGCTGGCCGTCCTCGATGCCTGCGGGAATGTCGACCTCGTACGTCCGCTCTTTGCGCAGGCGCCCCAGGCCGTCGCAGGTCTCGCAGGGCTCGTCGGGGATCTTGCCCTCTCCGTTACAGGTCGGGCACGCAGACTGGCGCATCATCTGGCCGAAGGGCGTGCGGGTGACCTGCTGCACGGCGCCCTGCCCTCCGCAGGTCTCGCAGGTGCGGATCGGCGTGCCGGGCTCGGCGCCGTTCCCGTGGCAGTGCTCGCAGCGGGTGACCGCGCTGAAGGAAACGTCCCGCTTCGCGCCCGTGACCACCTCGGCCAGGTCGATCGAGACCGACGCGCCGATGTCGCCGCCGGTCGCGGGGCCGGAGGGCCCGAAGCCGAAGATGTCGCCGAAGGGCGAGTTGCCCCCGCCGAACATCGCGGAGAGGATGTCCTCGATCCCGCCGGACGCGGCCTGCGAGGAAAAGCCGTTCGAGCGGAGCCCCTCGTGGCCGAACTGGTCGTAGGTCCTGCGGCGGTCCGGGTCGGAGAGGATCTCGTAGGCCTCCGCGGCCTCCTTGAACTTCTCCTCGGCCTCGGGGTCGTCCCGGTTGACGTCCGGGTGAAGCTCGCGCGCAAGCGTTCGGAAGGCTTTCTTCAGCTCGGCGTCCTCGGCGGACCGGTCGACGCCGAGCACTTGGTAGGGATCGCGGGGCACGGAGTGAGTCTAGGAACGAAGAAGCGCGCAGACTTCACGGCGGCGACCGGTGGCTCCAACGAGTTTCATGACGTCCTCTCGTGGACGCTGACGCAGTAGCCCGGTCCGGGCCAGTCCGCTAGGGCTCGTAGACCGATTCGAAGTAGCGCGAGAGCTCGGATGCCGCTTCGCGAACCGACGCGATCGCGGTCGCGTAATCCATGCGGGTCGGCCCCAGAACGCCCACGGTCCCGAGGTTCCGGTAACCCAGGCCGTAGTTGGCGCCGACGACGCTGACCTGGCGCAGTTCAGGCGCCGGGTTCTCCTCGCCGATCCAGACGAAGACCGAGCGCTCGTCCAGCGCGGATTGAAGCACCCGCAGGAGGTTGGCACGTCCCTCGAGGACGCCCATGAGTGACTCGATCTGCGGCAGGTCGGGCGCGCGCTCATCAGAGAGGAGCCTGGAGGCGCCGTCGACGTAAAGGTCCTCCCCCGCTCGGCGCTCGAGGTCGGTGAAGGCCCCGCCGATCTCGGCGAGGAAGCCGGCCTCCGCGGGCGAGAGGGTCGGATCGCCCAGGCGGTCGCCGGTCATGCGGGCGCCCAGGGCGAGACCCGAGAGGCGCTCGTTCAGGTAGCTCGATGCCCACTCGAGGAGACCGGGATCCAGCTTGCGCTCGAAGTTGAAGACGCGCTTGGCGACGGCGCCGTTGGTGGCGATCACGACCACCATCGCGACCGAAGGCTGAAGCTGAAGCACCTCGACGCGGTGCACGCGAGCCGCGCTCGGTGGAGGCGCCGTCGCCACCGCCAGTAGGTCCGTCATCTGCGAGAGCGCGTGCGTCGTCTCGCGCATCGCATCCTCGACCTCGCGGCGCATGCGGGTCAGCTCGACCGCCTCGGGCGCCTCGTCGGAGCTCGCTGGCGTAGTCGCCAGGAGAGCGTCGGCGTAGAAGCGGTATCCGCGGTCGGTCGGGATACGGCCGGCGGAGGTGTGCGGATGCGTCAGGTACCCGTCGGTCTCGAGCGCCGCGAGCTCGTTGCGGACGGTGGAAGCGCCCCAAACGACGTCATCGCGCTCCGAGATCACTTTCGAGCCGATGGGCTTCCCGCAGCGCAGGTACTCCTCCGCCACCAGCTCGAGAATCCGCTGCCGCCGCTCAGAAAGCACCCTGCAAGTCTAGGCGCGGGCACCGGGCCTACGATTCGCACATGGTCGATCCCATGGTCCTGCCCGATGATTTGCCCGTGCCCGAGGACGACGGGGCGAGCGATCACTTGCCGGGCGCCAAGGTGCCAGCCGTGGCACTCCAGGGGACCGATGGCGAGGCCTACGCCCTCGCGTCTCTCCCGGGTCGCACGGTCGTCTATGCCTACCCGTGGACAGGGCGGCCGGGCGAACCGCTCCTCTCCGAGGACTGGGACCTCATCCCGGGAGCGCGCGGGTGCACGCCCGAGACGTGCGGCTTCCGAGACCACCACGCTGAGATCCAGGCCGTCGGCGCACGCGTATTCGGCCTATCGACTCAGGAAACTGACTACCAGCGTGAGCTTGCGGAACGGCTGGACCTGCCCTTCCCGATCCTCTCGGACGCGGACCTCGCTTTCACGCAAACGCTGCGACTCCCCACGTTCGAAGTCGCGGGCCGCACCTTGATCAAGCGCCTGACCCTGGTGATCTCAGACGGCACCATCGAACACGTCTTCTACCCCGTTTTCCCACCGGATCGTCACGCGAGCGCGGTGCTCACCTGGCTTGAGGAGAACCGCTAGACCGCGAGCTCGGCCGAGGCGTTGCGGATGATGCGGTTGTCCCCCTGGGCGGCTTCCGTCTCAGTCACGATGCGTCCGTCGCCTGCCTCGGTGACCGTCGAGGTCACGACGACCTCCTGCTCGGGGAACCCCATGCCGCGGAACTGAACCTCGAGGCGCTTGAGGGCCAGCGGATCGCCGACTGCCTCTCCGTGGGCCCGGGCGACCTGGGCCATCGACCACAGGCCGTGGAGGATGCAGCCGGGCAGGCCGACCTTCTTTGCGAACTCCTCGTCGATGTGGATCGGGTTCGGGTCGCCGGACGCCTCCGCGTAGCGCTTTGTGAGGCCGGCGTCGGGCGTGACTCGCATCTCCGGCAGCGTGTCCCCGGTGGAGAACTCAGCCATCAGCCCACTCCCCTCACGATGTTGGTCCAGGTGGCTCGGACAACTTCCGCGCCGTCCTGGTTCTCAGAGACGGTCTCGAAGACGTAGAAACCCTTTCCGTCTCGTTCTTCGATCGACTTGCAGGTGGCCGTCGTCGTGATCTCGTCGCCGGCGCATACCGGCTCGCCCCACTCGAACTCTTGGCCGCCGTGGACCATCGCTGCGAAGTTCATCTCGACCTCGGGGTCGAAGATCGCCGGGCCCATCGCGGGCGACGAATAGACGACCGCGAACATCGGCGGCGCGACGACGTCGCGGTAGCCGGCTTCGCGCGCTGCCTCGGCGTCGCGGTGGATGGGGCTCGACTCGCTCACCGCATCCGCGTACTGGCCGATCCGCTCGGCGGTCACCTCGAAGGTGGCGGGTTCCCAGGTCTTGCCGGCGGCGTCGGTTTTCAGTGCCATAGGCGGCGCATCCTAGACATACCTAGTTCGAGACCTCGCGCTCGTGCGCGAGTTCGAGCGCGCGGTCCACGTCACGCGTGATCTCGAGGTACTTGGCGAGGCCGTCGTCGTCGAACTCGACGACCCATCCGGCCTCCTGGTCGACCTCGATCCCGCTGCCCCTCCCGCGCCCGCCAACGTGAACGCGTGCGACGACGTGCCGCTCACCAACGGCGCGCACGTCCAAGAGCTTGTACGTCCATTCCTCCCAGGCCTCGTTCCAGATCTCGGTCATCTTGGCCAACCCGTCGTGGCCCCGGAACTCGCCAACGTTCATCCAGTCGGGAGCGGCCGTCTCGACCTCGGGCGAGTAGAAGCTGAGCGCCCGCTCCGCGTCCCCCGAAAGCCACGCCTCCATCCCGTCCCTGAACCGCTGCTCGCGCTCCTCGGGCCTCACAGCGCGTTGAGTGCCGACTCTCGGTCCGGGTGGATCTCGAAGCGGATGGCCTGGTCGCCTTCGAACCCGATCAGGAACGTGTTCACCATTCCCACCGGAACGCCGGATCCGGCGCCGACGAGATCCTGGGAGACGTGAACAAGCGCCACGGTCTCGTCGACGAACTCGATCTCGTTGAGCTTGACCTTGTTGGAGCTCCAGGCCTCGGACCAGTCGGCCATCATCGCGCCGAAACCCTCGATCCCCTCGTGTGAGCCGGGATTCCCAAGTCCCTCGGCAACGCTCGAGCGCACGTCGGGATGGATGAACTCGAGCAGGAGGGCGACGTCCTCGTCGTTGAAGGCCTGGATCGCGCCCTCGATCAGCTGCGCGCGCGGATCGTCGCTCACTGGTCCAGCTCCAGAACGGCGAGAAACGCCTCCTGCGGGACCTCGACCCGGCCGACCTGCTTCATCCGCTTCTTGCCCTTCTTCTGCTTTTCGAGAAGCTTCCGCTTGCGCGTCACGTCGCCTCCGTAGAGCTTGGCCGTCACGTCCTTCCGAACTGCCTTGACCGTCTCGCGCGCGAGGACTCTCGAGCCCACTGCTGCCTGGACTGGCACGTCGAACTGCTGCCGCGGGATCGTCTTGCGAAGGCGCTCGACCAGGACCTTGCCGGCGTCATATGCCTTGTCGCGGTGGACGATAATCGAGAGCGCATCGACGGGATCGCCGGCCAACAGGACGTCGAGTTTCACCAGATCGGACTCGGCCATCCCGGTCGGCTCGTAGTCGAGCGACGCGTAGCCGGCGGTGCGGGACTTGAGCTGATCGAAGAAGTCGAGGACGATCTCGCCGAGCGGCAGGTCGTAGCGCAGCTGGACGCGCTCGGCCGAGAGGTAGTGCATGTCCACGTGGGTGCCTCGGCGCTCCTGGCAGAGCTCCATTACCGCCCCGATCTTGTCCGAGGGGCAGAGGACGCTGGCGCGGATGTGCGGCTCCGAGATCCGCACGATCGAGCCTGGGTCGGGCAGGTCGACCGGCGAGTGGACCTCGATGACCTCGCCGCCGATCAGCTCCACCTCGTAGCTCACGTTCGGGGTCGTCGCGAGCATCTCCAGGTCGTACTCGCGCTCGAGGCGCTCGCGAACGATGTCCATATGCAAGAGGCCGAGGAAGCCACAGCGAAAACCGAAGCCGAGCGCCTGGGACGTCTCCGGCTCGTACGAAAGCGCGGCGTCGTTCAGCGAGAGCTTGTCGAGCGCCTCGCGCAGGTCCTCGTAGCGCTCGGTCTCGATCGGGAAGAGCCCGCAGAAGACCATCGGCTTCACCTCGCGGTAGCCGGGGAGGGCCTCGGTGGCGGTCGAGGCCGAGGTCGTGAGGGTGTCACCGACGCGGAGCTTCGAGACGTCCTTGAGCCCGGTGATCACGTAGCCCACCTCGCCCGCAGACATCCCGGGCGCCGCTGTCATCTGCGGCTTGAAGAATCCAATCTCGTCGATCTCGGCTTGGGTACCGGTCTGCATCGCGCGGATCGCCTCGCCCTTGCGGAAGGCGCCGTCGACCGCTCGCACGTAGGCGATCACGCCTCGGTACTGGTCGAACTCCGAGTCGAAGATGAGCGCGCGCGGCTCGGCGTCCGCCTGGCCGCGAGGCGGCGGGATGCGCTTGACGATCGCCTCGAGTACCTCCCCGACGCCCTGGCCCGTCTTGGCCGAGATGTGAAGGACGTCCGACGCATCGCCGCCGATCAGGTCCAGGATCTCCTCGGTGACCCGCTCGGGCTCCGCGCCGGGCAGATCGACCTTGTTGAGGACGGGGATCAGCTCTAGCCCCGCCTCGATCGCCGCGTAGGTGTTGGCGACGGTCTGGGCCTCGACGCCCTGCGCGGCGTCGACGACCAGGAGCGCGCCCTCGCACGCGGCCAGCGAGCGCGACACCTCATAGGAGAAGTCGACATGGCCGGGCGTGTCGATCAGGTGGAGGTGGTAGGCCTCGCCGTCCGCCGCCGAGTAATCCACGCGGACCGCCTGCGCCTTGATGGTGATCCCCCTCTCGCGCTCGAGGTCCATCGAGTCGAGCATCTGCGGCATGTGGCTGCGCGCGTCGACCGTCCCGGTCACCTCGAGGATGCGGTCGGCCAGGGTCGATTTCCCGTGGTCGATGTGCGCGATGATGGAGAAGTTGCGGATGCGGTCCATGGGCGCGCTGAGTATGGCGGCCCTCCCCAGGGCTTGTGATCCAAGAAGGGGTTTAGACTCGGTCCCATGAGGGCCATCGCGCTCGCCATCAGTTCGGCGGTGCTCGCGTTTGTAGTGGGAATGCCGCCACTGCTGCTCGCCCAGGAACCGCCGGCGGACGATCCTCCGGTCACCCCCGAGGCACCGGTAGCAGAGGAGCCGCCGGTCGTCGAGCCGGAGCCCGCGCCACCGGCCAGCGAGGCAACCAGCGAGGAGCCGGCGGTGTATGCCGCAGCGGCAGGGGCAGGGTCGGTGACCATGGGGGAGAATTTCTTCTCGCCCTGTGACGATCACGATCGACGTCGGCGGGACGGTCACGTGGTTGAACTCGGGACAGGAGGACCACACCGCCACTGGCAACGGTTTCGACACCGGGACGGTCGGCCCGGGCGCCAGCGCATCGCACACGTTTTCCAACTGCGGGCACGTTCCCGTACGTCTGCGCTCTCCACTCCGACATGAGCGGCACGGTCCAGGTGCTCGCCGACACCGGGACCGACCCCGGACCTGGAGGAACACCGGGTGGCGGCACGCCGGGGACCGACGGAACGCCAACGGGCGAGACCGATCCGACCGCTGTTCCCGGAAGCGAGGCCGCAGCCGGGCTCGAACCCGGAGCAGCAGGCTCGAGCTCACGTCTGCCCGCATCGGGTGCACCGCAAGGCGCGCTGGTAGCGCTCGGCATCGGCCTGATCTGCTGCGGCCTACTCGCCACGGCCACCGCCCGCCTGCGCGAGCGCGAGATTCTGCACCTGACGGATCGCTGGGACTAGACGGGCTTCGAAATCGTTTCCCAGCCCTTGAGGTCGGGCAACGGATCGTGGGCCTCGCCCGCCATGCCCTTGCCGTCGCGGATCTCGAAGTGGAGGTGATCGCCCGAGCAGGAGCCCGTGCAGCCGACGCCGCCGAGCTCAACGCCGGCCTCGACCTTCTCGCCGGTCTCGTATTGGCTGGGCTGGACCATGTGCATATAGATGTAGGTCCGGTCTGACTCGGGGTCATAGAGGTGGACGTAGTTTCCCTGGCCTCCATCGGAGCCGGCATCGGCGATGACGCCGTCGGTCACCGCGACGAGCGGAGTGCCCGCCGGCGCGAACATGTCGTGGCCCGGAGTGCACGTGGCCGTAGCGGGCGGCGCCGAACGCGTTCTCCGACGTCCCGTAGTCGACCTTGCCGGCGACCGGCACGAACGGGCCCGAGTTGCGGCGCTCCTTACGGGCGGCCTTACGCTGCCGCTCCTCGCGAACGAGATCAGCCTTACGCACCGCGAGAGCGGCGGGCGAGCCCGGCGAGACGACGCGCAGGGCATCGGCGGGTTCGGCGCTCTGCGCTCCGGCTGCGATCGCAGGGGTGGCGACGGCAAGCGCCGTAACGGCAGTCACAAGCAAGCGGGTTTTCGAACGCGGGTACGACATGAGGGGTGTCACCTCTTTGGGTCCGGGCGCGGAAAACGCGCCTAGGCGCCGTTATTGGCGCCCTGAGCACCGAATCGGCGCTCAAGTCCCCCGCGGCGCCTGCCTCGAAAGCAGGTCGCGAGAATGCGGGTTACGGGGATTTACACCTTGGCGGAACCAAGTAACGGATGTGTGACCGGAGTCACACACGCTTTGCTTGCAATCGAGCGCCCGCTCAGGACTCGCGGCGCCTCAGAAGCCCGAGCACCTGGCTCATCTCGGGCACGCGCAGGAGCGTTAGCGCCACGCCGTAGACGATGGCGCCGGCCGCCAGCGCAATGCCAAGCGAGACGATCTGGCCGCCGAGGCCTCGCCCGAGAGCCTCGTCGAGCACGTCCCAGGTGATGAATGAGACTCCGGCCAGGAGTGCCGCCGAGACGAGGATGCGGGAGCCCGACCAGATGAGCTGAACGAGCTCGAGGCGCCCGAGCGCGCGGTGAAGGATTCCGCCTCCGATCAGGACGCTCATGATCGTTGCGAGGCTGGTCGCGGCGACGATTCCCCCGATGCCGTAGGGCTCGTAGAGGAGGAACGCCACGGCGGCGGTGATCACCAGGTTCGCCACCCCCACGAGGGTTGGCACCCATGGTCGCTGGAGGCTGAAGAAGGTCCGCGTCTGGAGCAAGAAGACGCCGCTGAAGGGCAGTGATACGGCGAACCAGAAGAGCGCCTCGGAAACGAGTTCGGTGGACTGAGCGTCGAAGACTCCGCGCTGGTAGACGAGGCGGGTCATCGGCTCGGCGAGGACCAGGATCGATGCGGCGGCGGGCACGAGGAGGAGCAGGATCTGGCGCGTCCCGTTCGCCATCGTCGAGCGAAGGCGGTCGAAGTCCGCGCGGGCGGCGTACCGCGCGAGCGTCGGGAAGAGCACCGTGGTGATCGCGACCGAGAAGACGCCTTGGGGGAGCATGTAGATGCGAAACGCCTTGTCGATCGCGGCCGGCGCCTGCTCGGAGACGAGGAAGCCGATCGAGGAGTTGATGAGCAGGTTGATGTTGATGAGGCCGAGCGAGATCGTCACCGGCAGCATCAGGACGAGGATGCGGCGGACGTTCGAGTCGTGCCAGTCGGCTCGGCTGAAGTTGACGAGAGCGTGGAAGGCGCGCCGAAGGCCGTACGGGGTGTTCTTGAGATCCCAGGTGAGAATCGCGAGTTGAACGATGGTGCCGGCGAGGACGCCGATCGCGTACGCGTAGATCTCGTCCTCCTCCGGGAACGCCGGCGCCAGGCCGACCAGGACGGCGATGATCACGACGTTCCAGAAGAACGGCGCGATCGCGTAGGCGCCGAAGCGGTCGTAGGAATTGAGGATTCCGACGACCATCCCGCTCGTGCCGAGGAGGACGATGATCGGGAAGAGGATCCGGGAGAGGGAAACGGTCAGGTCGGTCACGTCCACGTACCGATCCGGCACGAAGAGGGGCATGACGACGGGCGCGAGCAGGATGAAGAGCGCGGTGAGAGCGCCCAGGACGGCCGTGACAATGAAGATGAGCGAGGAGGCGAGCCGGAAGGCTTCGCGCCGGTTTCCCTGCTCGAGTTGTTCGGTAAAGACGGGCACGAACGCCGCCTGGATCGCCGCGTCGGCGAACAGGCTCCGCACGAGGTTCGGGACCTGGAAGGCGATCGTGAATGCCGACATCTGCGCGGTGATGCCGAAGTAGGAGGCTGCGACGACCTCACGCACGAGCCCGGCGATGCGGGAGAGCGCCGTAGCCGCCGAGAACATCGCCGTCGAGCGCGCCAGGCGGCCGGCGCGGCGCGGTTTGGCGGTCTGTTCCGCGTCCATGATGCCCTCGCCGGGCACCCCCTCGTCCAGGTTTCGGTGCTCGCTCACGTAGCTATCATCCGCCGTCGCTTCATGGCCAATATCGCTTCACAACGCAAGCGCAACGCCCGCTCCATCCGCGAGCGGACCGAGAACCGCTTCTTCTCCGGTGCGGTGAAGACGCACTTCAAGCGCCTCGAGGCGGCGGTCGCCCAGGGCGATTCCGCTACTGCCGACGCCGAGCACCTCACGCTCGTCTCGAAGATCGACAAGGCCGTGCAGAAGGGCGCCCTTCACAAGAACACCGGCGCCCGCAAGAAGGCCCGTGCCGCGCGCGTGCGCGCCGGCGCCTCCTCCTAGGCCCCTCCTCCCTCTCAACCGCCTCCGCGCGTGGCTCTCGCCACGGCGAGCGCCAGCGCGACCTCCTCGGGGTAGTCGGAGCCGCCGCGGGTCCACCACTCGAGGTCGGCGACGGCGCATGTGGAAGCGCGAAGCGACGTTGAGCTCGCGCCTTTCACGCGGCGAAGAAGGAGCTTGGCCGCATACGGGTGCATGGGAAGGGACGCTTCGAGCTCGCGCGGGCTGCGCCCGGCCTCCAGACCCGCCAGCGCGAGGCGAGCCTCGCGCAGGCGCTTTGCCATCTGGTAGACGAGCGGCGTCACGGACTCACCCTGCCCGGAGAGGCGGGCCGCAGCGGCCGCAGCCGCGGGCCGGTCGCGATCGACGATTGCGTCCGAGAGGTTCCACATGACCTCCTCGGACGTGTCGGCGATCATCGACTCCAGATCATCGACCGTCACCTCTCCCCCGTCGCCCGCCCAGAGCGCGAGCCGGTCGAGCTCGGTCTGAAGGCGCAGCGTGGATGTGCCCATGCGCTCGACGAGAAGCGCGGCCGCGTCGGGTGAGAGAGCGAATCCGCGCTTCTCCGCGTCCTGGCGGATCCGCGAGGGAAGGTCCCGAGCCTTTGGCGCGTCGCAGCGGCGCACCTCGCCGCCGGCTTTAGAGACCGCCTCGACAAGCGCCTTTGGCGCCTTCGGCTTCGGCGAGCCCTCGCGAGCGACGAGCACGACCGTGAGGTCGGGCGGCAGCGACTCGAGCGCCGCCGCTACCGGCTTGGCCTGCGCCGCGCTCCAGCGCTCGACGCCGTCGGCCAGGAGGAAGCGCCGCGTCGCCGTCAGCGACATGGCCGGGATCGCGCCCAGAAGGGCATCTGGATCGGGTGCGCCGTCGGCTCCGAACGACTCAAGCGCGCCCGCGCCTCCCTCGCTCTCGGCGCGCGCGCGGAGCCGGGCGAGCATCGCGTCGATCTTCCCGATGTCGTCGCCCGCGAAGAGGTAGACGGGAGCTAGGTCAGCCATGGCCTGACCCTACCTGCGCGTCCCGACGTGCCCTCGCCGATCAGTCGCTGACGACGCCCCACGAGCCCCCGCGGACCTCGATGACGATCTCTCCCGCCTCGTCTGTGCGCATCGTGGCCACGCCGTGCGCTTCGAGTGCCGTTGTCGTCTCCTGCGCCGGATGGCCGTAGGCGTTGTCTGCGCCGACTGAGATGGCGGCGAGCTCGGGCGACGTGCGGTCGAGGAGAGATTCGAGTCCAGCGTCGGCGCTCCCGTGGTGGGCGATCTTCAGCAATTCCACCGGCCCCGAGCCGTACGTCGCGGCCTCAGCCTCCGCATCGGCTGTGAGAAGCGCGTCGAAGTCTCCGTGCGAGATCCTGAGAACGAGCGCGGTTTCGTTCGGGTTCGCGGCCGCTGGAGCGGTTGCGGGAGGCCACAGGACCTCGGCGCGAGCTCGCCCGAGCCGGAATCGCGACCCCGCTGTGAGGCGGGTCGTGGGCGGACAATCGAGGTACCGGCAGCTGCGGGGCGGGCCGTATGAGGCGAGGATGCGATTCACCTCCACCTCTTCGAGCACGCCGGCAAGACCGCCCGAGTGGTCGAGCTCGTCGTGCGTGATCGCGAGGGCTGCGAGCTCCTCGATGCCCAGATCGGCCAGCCGTTCTCCCGCCTCGCCGTCGGGCGGCCCGGTATCGACGAGTAGCGGCGGTCGGTCTCGGGGCTGGACGAGGATCGCGTCGCCCTGGCCCACGTCGAGCATGCGGATGGCCAGCGCCGGCGGGCGATTGGGGGTGCCGCCGCCGGAAGCGACGAGCGCCACGGCCGCAATGCACACGGCGATGGCGCCGGCCGCGGCGATCACGACACGCCGAGGGGGCCGCGGTGCTGCACGCATCGCCTCGCGCCGCTCTAGCGCCAGGCATGCGAGACGGGCACCGCCGACCAACACGGCGGTCCAGACGAGAGCGACAACCGGTCCCGGCTCGGGGACGTCGAGCTGCGCCCACTCGGGGCCGAGCGCTCGCGCGACCCAGCCGATGAAGGCGGCGCAGAGGCCGCCGAGCCACGTGAGCGGCTCGACCGGCGCGTTCGGGATCTGGGCGACCGCTCCGGAGAGCATCCCCAGCCACATCGCGGGCGCGACCGCCGGCAGGGCGACGAGATTTGCCGGGATCGCGGTGAGCGAGACGGTGCCGAAGTGGTGGGCCGCCAGGGGCGCCGTGGCGAGAGTTGCCGCCAGGGTCATCGCCGCTCCCTCGGCCAGGGCGCGTCGGACGCCGGTTCCGTCAGGGGCGAGGAGGCGGATCAGCGGCGGAGCGAGGACCAGCAGCCCCGCGACGGCGCAGAACGAGAGCTGCCAGCCGATGTCGGCGGTTGCGCGCGGATCGATCGCCAGGGTGGCGGCAGCCGCAAGGCCCAGCGCGTACCACCTCGCCGTGGGCCTGCTCGCGAGTGACGCAACGACTCCCGCGATGCCCATCACGCCCGCCCGCTGGATCGAAGCGCCCGCTCCGGCGACCGGGACGTAGATCGCGATGATGAGCGCGATCGCGACCAGGCGGGTGCGCAGCGGCACGCCGGCCAGTGCCAGAAGCGGCGTCGCGAGGATCGCCAGGAGCATCACGTTCTGCCCCGACACCGCCAGCACGTGTGCAAGGCCTGAACGGCGGAAGTCGTCGCGGACGTCCTCCGGGATGCGGTCGTCCTGGCCGAGCACGAAGCCGCGGAGGAGCGCAGCCGCCAATGGCTGCGTGCCGCGCTCGAGCGCCGACTCGGCGCGGCGGCGAACGTCGTCGAGAGCGCCGCGAATGCCGCCACGGGCCGCGCCGGTCGGCGTGACGTGGTCGGCGGCCAGAACGAGCGATGCACCCGAGCGCTCGACCTGCGCACGCTCCCAAGGCGCCGGCTCACGAACCGTCCCACCGACGTCGACCACGAGCCCCTCGTCAACCCCGCCGAGAGTAGGAATTTCCACGCTATTCGTCGAAATTCCACCTCTCGGCGAAGGAGGTGGCCCGGCGGCCCGCGATTCGACCGCGATGCGGCCCTCGGGCGCATCGAGCGCAAAACGCGTGAGCCCGCCCGACGTGCGCGGCGCTGACGAGACCGTTCCGCGCAGCTCCACCTGGGTGCCCACTTCCGCCACGAGCCCTCCCTGATCGATCGCGGCCAGCCGCGCGCTCCCGACCTCCAGTCCCGCCAGGACAGCCACAACCGCAACGAGCGCCAGCCACGGCAACGCGCCCGCGTGCCC
>CAVRWX010000019.1:0-397138 GCA_963725035.1 uncultured bacterium
GTCCCCAGTCCGGCCGCCTTCAGGCCTTCGTCTCTCGTCGCATAGGAGCGCCGCTGAGCGAGCATGCCGTCGCGCAACGTCCAGACCTCGATCACTTGCACAGTCATCTCTTCGCGCGCTCCCTTAGGGACGGCGTGCTGGGTGCTCATGACGACCACTGATTCACCAGAGTCCACAAGCTCGTCGAGCTCGATTCGAAGTGACTCGAATTGATCGAACAGGTTCTCGTTGTACTTCTGAACCGCGTCCTTGCCCCGATAGACCCCGGCCTCCGGTGATTGTGCGTACGTGTGGAACTCGATGTCGGGATGAATGTGGGAGGAGACCGAGTCGATGTCACCCCTGTTGGCGGCCTCATAGACGCCCCGAACGATCTCCAAATTCTCTTGCGACATAGGTCCTAGCCCGGCAGCCCGGCCACCTTCTACACGCTCGTACTTTGCCGCATCACGTGGAGCCTAAGCCCTCCGGACAACGGACACAAGAGAGCGCGGCTCTCACTCGATCTCGATAAAGCGCACCTTGCGGTCCTCCGCCTCCGGCTCTGACCACGCCAGAAGCGCGGCCGCTTCCGCCTCGACCTCCCCGCGCTCGGCGCGCGTGAGCTTTCGCCACGGTCCCACCTCGATAGCAACTGCGTTCTTCTCCCGCACGAACCTCCACGTCCCTGCCGCGAATCCATCGACCAGCACGGCGCCCTTCCAGTAGGGGCGCTCCCCCTCGGCGGGCGGCGTGATGCGAGAGCGGTCGGCGAAGCCGAGCACCGCGTTGTCGTACTCGGGCAGAAAGCGCACGGGCGCGGGCGTCTCGGGGTCGGGAAAGAGCCCATCCTCGACGTCGTAGAGCTCCGCGCCCTCCTCGGTCCTGAACACGCGAAGCCGAGGGCGCAGCCCGTCGATCACCTCGCGCAAGCCGGTGCGATAGCACCACGCCCGAACATCCTTCGAAGCGGCGGGTCCGAACGCGCGGAGGTAGCGGAGCACCACCTCGCCGGGGTCGGCGTCCCACTCGATGTCGGCGCCCAGCACCTTCTCTGCGTTAAGCCACTTCGCTGCCTTCGTCTTCCCCCACACCGCCCGCGGGGGAGCCTGCACGAGCGGCAGCAGAAACGTCGCCGTGTAGCCGAGCGCGTCGAAGTCCGCCTCCGGCCACCTCTCAGAGAGCGCTCGCGAAAGGTCGGTGCGCCCGTGTGGCTGCTTGGCCGTCAGTTTCCCCGCGATCGCCAGCAACTCGTCCACATCAACGCCCTCGACCTGACGGGAGAACATCGACGAGCGGTACGTCCCGCTCATCACCGGCGCCATCACCCCGCGAAGGATCAGCGCGTCCCGCGCTGTCATCAGATGGATCGTCCCGCGCATCACACCCATCCGCACGGCCTCGAAGCGCTCGATCATCCCGCCGAGATTGTTCGGATCGAACCCGTCGAGCCGGCTCCACAGCGCGTAATAGGGGTCCCACGGCTCCTGCGCCTGTAGGCCGACCAGGTGCTCGAGCGCATCGGCGACTGGCATCTCCGCCCGTTCGAGCAGGAGCTGGCGCCCGAGCAGCGTCCGGTTCAGCTCACGGGTGGAAAGGACGTCGCCGGGCAAGGGTGCCGAGGCTAGCCCTGTCTCCACGGATTCTGGATCAAGCCCTCGTGGGGCCCCTCACCAACTGATACGCGAACGCGCCGAGAGCCGCTCCGGTCACAGGCGCAACCAGGTAGATCCAGAAATCCGTCCACACGCCCGACGCGAGCGCAGGTCCAAATGATCGCGCAGGGTTCATGGACGCTCCGGTGACCGCCCCGCCGAAAAGGGCGTCAAGACCGACTGTGCCGCCGATCGCAATTGCAGCGGCGGCGCCAACCGCTCGGGTGTCGGTTGCAACGGCCATGATCACGAACATCAGGAAGGCCGTGAGGATCGCCTCGTAAATAAAGGCGCTTCCTAAGCCGATAGTCGGAACCGTCGCGCCGAGGCTCGCCGGTTTGTCACTCCACATGGCAAGAAGCGCGAGCGCTGCGAGTAACGCGCCGGCCAGCTGTGCCGCGACATAGGCAGCGGCTTCGCGGCCAGGAAAATGCCGGGTCAGAGTGAACGCGATCGTCACGGCCGGATTGATATGAGCGCCTGAGAGGTGCCCCGTGGCGTAGACCATCACCATGATGATCAAGCCGAAGACGAGCGCCACGCCAACGGCGCCAAGCGCACCCCCGTAGACCTCGTCGGAAACAATGGCGCCGCAGCCGGCGAAAACCAAAGCGAAGGCAGCGAGGCCCTCGGCGAGCACCCGCCGCACGAGCGGGACCGAGCTGTCCATCCGCTAGAGCTTGCCCGCCGGCTGGTCGTTAGGCAGGAGTTCGTCGAGAAGCGCTGTGACGCGACTGCGGATCTCGTCTCGTACCGTCCGGACGCCATCCAGATCGAGGTCCGCCGGATCCGTGACCTCCCAGTCCTCGTAGCGCTTGCCTGGGTAGATCGGGCACGAGTCGCCGCAGCCCATCGTGATCACGGCATCCGCAGCCTTGACAACTTCGTCGGTCATCGGCTTCGGGAATTCCTGCGCGATGTCGATCCCGATCTCTGCCATGGCGGTGACGACGTTCTGATTTATCTCCTCGGCCGGATCCGAGCCGGCGGAGCGGACGTGAACGCTCCCGCTGGCCAGCAGGTCGGTGAGGCCGGCAGCCATCTGGCTTCGGCCGGCGTTCTGGACGCACACGAAAAGGACTTCGGGAATCTCCTTGGAGATGGATCCTTCGCTCTGGCCTAGTGCACGGAGCCGCTCGCGCGCAAAGCGATGGACGAAGAGGGGAACGAAGTCCGTGATGCGCGCCGAGGGGAGCTGCTCCACGGATTCCGCCATGTAGCGCTCGATCGTCTCGGCGGAGAAGATTCCCGAGAACTCGTCCTCGAGCGATTCGAGGCCCTTCTCGAGGTGGCCGCGGGTCACGAGGTCGATGTCGAGCTCTGAAAGTTGACTTGGCATGCGGAGCCTCCCGATGCGATTTTGGTGTTTCCCGGTCGAACCGAGACTACTCCATCGATATCTATCGTTTCAATCGATATATCTGTATATTGACAGTTCGTCAATAAGCCGATCGGAGAGGTCCCATGAGCACGACCCTTGAACTATCCCCGAAGCAAAAGCGCCCAAAGGGCGAGGTGTGTTGCGAGCCCGTGGTGTATCCCGATATCGAGCGCGAACACGCTGAGCGCATGGGGCGGGTCGCCAAAGCTTTGGGCGACCCGATCAGGATGCAACTCGTCGACGTGTTGCGGAAGCACGCCGGCAAGGTCTGCGTTTGCGAGCTCGTTCCGCTTTTCGACCTCTCCCAGCCGACCGTCTCGCACCACCTGAAGGTCCTTCGGCAGGCGGGGATTGTCGGATCTGAGCGCGAAGGACTCTGGGCCTACTACTTCGTCAACCCAGAAGCTCTGGAGGAGCTGAGCGCATGGCTGAGCTGAGGACGATCGAGGAGGAGGCGAGCAGCTGTTGTTCACCCTCCGCACAGGAGACGTGCTGCGACCCCAGCGCCAAGTCAGAGTGCTGCACTGAGGGTCACCCCGACGGCTGCGGATGCAGCGCGGGCAAAGTGAAGGCGACATTCAAGCGCACGTGCGCTCGCGCTACGCAGCCGCTGCGGTTGCTGCGAGCGGGGGGTCCACAGCATCATGCGGTTCCGCTGCAGTCATCACCGAGGAGCAGCGCGCTTCCTTCGGCACCGGGCTCTACGAGATCGACGATCTCGGTTCTCTTCCGGATGCGGCGAAGCTCGCGTCGCTCGGCTGCGGCAACCCGACTGCCGTGGCGGATCTCCACGACGGCGAAACTGTCTTGGACCTGGGCTCGGGCGGCGGAATCGATGTTCTACTGTCTGCCCGCCGGGTCGGGCCCAGCGGAAAGGCCTACGGACTCGACATGACCGACGAGATGCTCGAGCTCGCTCGGAGCAACCAGCGTGAGGCGAGGGTGGAGAACGCCGAGTTCCTCAAAGGAACAATCGAGAGCATTCCACTCCCGGACGAATCGGTCGACGTGATCATCTCGAACTGCGTGATCAACCTTTCCGGGGACAAGCCAAGCGTGTTTCGAGAGGCATCCCGCGTTCTTCGACCGGGCGGTCGCTTTGCGGTCTCCGACGTCGTCGCCGACGCGGACATGGATGAAGCTACGCGCCAAGACATGGAGCAATGGACTGGTTGCATCGCGGGCGCCCTTACTCGCGAAGATTTCGAGCGGGAACTCGGCGCGGCGGGGTTCGAGGAGGTCGAGGTCATCGAGACCCACCGTGTCCACGAAAGCGCAGTCTCGGCGATCATCCGCGCTCGACGTCGCGCCTGAGATGCCCGCCGAGATCCAGCTCAACGACCCGCAGACGCTCTACCGCCGGTGGGAAGACCAGCAGTGGAACCCGTTCGAGATCGACCTCGCTGAAGACCGCGAGCAATGGCAGGCCATGGAGTCGGCCGATCAAGAGCTCATCTACTGGGTCCTCGCGTCGCTGATGGTCGCCGAGGAGCGGATCACGACGAAGTTCTCCGGCCTCGTTGGTGCCCATGGAAGCGAGGAGGAGGCAACGTTCCTCGCCACGCAGCAGGTCGACGAAGCGAGGCACATGCAGTTCTACGCCCGCTTTCAGGACGAGGTCGTCGCTGAGCCCGCGACTGTTTCTGCGCACGTCGAGCGCGCCCGGCGCGAGGTCACGCCCGCCTTTCGCAAGATCTTCGACGAAGCACTGGTGGAGGCGCATGAGCAACTGGTCGCGGCGCCGGGCGATCTGGCGCTCAAGGTCCGCTTCGTCGCGATCTATCACCTGATCCTCGAGAGCACCCTCGGCCTCACGACGTTCCGCTTCGCGACCGAGTACCTCGAGCGCGAGTCGCTCTTGCCCGGCTTCGTCGAGGGCTACTCGCTTATCCACCACGACGAGACCCGCCACATCGGCTACGGCGTGTGGTTCCTTCGCGAGAGCGTTCGTGAGCATCCCGAAGCCGCCGAGGCGGTCCGTCAGACGCTGCGCGACCTGCTGCCCTCAGTCGCTGAGGCGCTAGGCGGTGCCGGCGACGGAAGCGGGCCAGACATCGAGCGACTAGGAGTCTCGACCGACGACGTACGCGCCTTCGCCCTCGACGGGCTCACGCGGCGTCTCGACATCATCGGCGTGCCGCTCTCCACCCTCTGAGCGAAGGACTAGGCAGGCAGCCAGTCAGCCGGCAGCTCGACCGGCATCTCGCGTCCGAAGTCGGGCGCGACGCGCATCGCGTGCTCACCGGCGGGGCGGCCCTCGATGAGCGGGCGGAGTTGCGGGAAGTTGAGAAGGACGCGCGTGCTCGTTGCGATCTGAAAGTCAGCTGCGTTCAGCTCTTCGCCGCCGAGCGTGCCATCCGCGATCAACCCGTCGATCTTGTCGAGGTGGGAGGGGAGCTCGGCCACGTCGCGGCGCGCAGCCTTCTCGCCTCCACCCTCGTAGCGCACGTAGAACTGCGCGAGCGGCCACATCGCCCATTGGGTGACGCCGGGAGCAGGCGCACCGATCGACTTGGCCATGATCGTCCGCAGGTCGGAGTCCGACGACACCGCCCACCTGAAGATGCGTCGCGGAACCGGCTGGTAGGAGCGCTCTCCCCACACCTCAGCGACCTCAACCGCGTCACGCGCATCGCGGTCGCCGGGAAAGAGCCGCGGCTCGGGCTGGGCCTCCTCGAGTCCGCGGGAGATCTCGAGCGTCCCCTGCACGCGCTCGCCGTCGAGCTTCAGCCCCGGCACGGTCCCGCCCCTGAAGCCGTGGCGTCGCATCATGAGGCGCTGCGACCCCGGCGGAACCTCGACCCGCTTCGCCTCGATGCCCTTGTGGGCGAGCATCAGCTCGGCCGCGCGGGCCGGGTGGGAGATCTTCATCGAGTAGATCGTCGCTTCCACGGCCGGGAAGCTACTCGACCGGCTCCAACTGACCGATCAGTCAGTTATGGTTGGCGCATGACCCCGTCCGGCGAACGGCTCGACCCCCAATCCGGACCACGAAGTCGCGATCATCGGCGCCGGCTTTTCCGGCATCGGCGCCGCGATCAAGGTCGCCGAGGAAGGCATCGAGGACTTCCAGGTCATCGAGGCCGGCGACGGCGTCGGCGGAGCCTGGCACTGGAACACGTATCCCGGCGTCGCGGTGGATATCCCTTCGCCCTCCTACCAGTTCTCCTTCGAGCAAAGGTCGGACTGGTCGCGGCTCTACGCACCCGGCGACGAGCTCAAGGCGTACGCGGACGACCTGACGGACAAGTACGGCATCCGCTCGCGCATCCGCTTCAACACCAAGGTTACGAGCGCCACCTTCGACGACGATGCCCACTTCTGGCGCCTCGGGACCGAGGACGGCGACGAGGTCACCGCGCGCTTCGTGATCGGGGCCACGGGGATCTTCAACGAGCCGCGCATTCCTGACATCGCCGGCATCGGCGATTTCGAGGGCGAGATGATCCATACAGCGCGCTGGGACCACGATCTCTCCCTCGAGGGCAAGCGCGTCGGCATCATCGGCACAGGGGCGAGCGCCGTTCAGGTCATCCCGGCGATTGCCCCGAAGGTCGAGCACCTCACGGTCTTTCAGCGCACACCCATCTGGTGCTTACCCAAGCCCGACCGCTCGCTCGGCGGCTCACCTGCCAAAGGCCTTGCGAAACTTCCGGGCGGGCTGGGCCTGCGCCGGCTCGCAAGCCAGGTCTTCGTCGAGATCAGCTTCCCAATCGCGCTCCATTTCCACAAGTTCCTGCCGATCTCGGCGATCGGTGAGCGGACCGGGCGAAAGTTCCTGGAGGAAGAGGTCAAGGACCCCGAGGTGCGCAAGAAGTTGACTCCGGAGTACGCGGTCGGCTGCAAGCGCCCCGGCTTCCACAACACTTACCTGCGCACGTTCAACCGCGAGAACGTCTATCTCGAGACCGACCCGATTGAGGTCATCACCTCGAACTCAATCCGCACCGCCGAGGGCGCCGACCATGAGATCGACGTCCTGATCCTCGCGACCGGATTCAGCGCGTTTGACGAGGGCAGCATGCCTCCCTACCCGGTGCGTGGCGCGGGCGGCCTCGACCTCGAGAGCTGGTGGGACCAGAACCGCTACCAGGCCTACCACGGAGTGAGCGTCCCCGGCTTTCCCAACATCTTCACGATCCTCGGCCCGTATGGCTTCAACGGCGCCTCCTACTTCAACCTGATCGAGAACCAGTCCCGGCACATCCTGCGGCTGATCGACCGGGCCCGCAAGGAGGATGCGACGAAGATCGAGGTCCGGCCCGAGGCGAACGAGCGCTACTTCAAGAAGATGCTCTCGCGCCGTTCCTGGCAGATCCTCGAACAGCCCTCATGCGCCCTCGCCAACTCCTACTACTTCGACAAGAACGGCGACCGCCCGTTCCGCTCGTCGCCCACGCTCGAGGTGAACTGGCAGAGCGGGCACTTCGACCTCGACGACTACTCGTTCGCAAAGCTCGAAGCGGCCTAGCATCTGGTGCGCGATGCGCGCGCGCCTAACTCTCCTCCTCACGATCGTTCTCGCAGGCCTTGCGCTTGCGCCCGGCGCTCACGCCGGGATCAGCCCCGAAGAGGCCCGGCAGTGGCACCCCGACACCGAGGCGGCCGAGCGCTACGCGAAGTCGCGGTCGACCGACGTCTCCTTCGCGATCTACGACATGCGGAACCGCCTCTCGGCCTTCGAGGGGTCGCATAGCTACGTCATGGCCTCGACCTTCAAGGTCATGCTCCTCGCCGCGTATCTCCGCCAGGACTCGGTGGAGGACCGCAACCTCACCGATGGCGAGCGAAACCTGCTGGGCCCGATGATCCGCGAGTCCAACAACTCGAACGCGACGCAGGTTCGCGACATGCTGGGCCGTGGTCCCGTGGAGAGCCTCGCGAGCGCCGCCGGCATGGACGGCTTTCAGTGGAACGACATCTGGGGCTACTGCCGGGCAGAGCCGAAGGACGGCGCTCGCCTGATGCGCCGCCTGCCGGGGCTCCTCCCCAACCGGCATCGCGGCTACGCCCTGCGCCTGCTCGAGAACATCATCCCGCGCCAGCGCTGGGGTGTCGCCCACGTCCAGCCGAAGGGGTGGGACCTCGCCTTCAAGGGCGGGTGGGGCCTCCGCGCCTACCACGTCGAGCACCAGATGGCGCTTCTTCGCCACGGCAGGCGCAGCATCGGCGTCTCGGTCCTGACTCAGGGAAACCCCTCGCGCCCGTACGGCCGCCAGACACTCGAGGGCGTCTATCAGCGCCTCCTGAAGGACCTGCCGAAGTGAGGCGCTCGCTCGCGCTCATCGCCGTCGCGCCGGCGCTGCTACTCGCGCAACCGTCCGGCGCCGCTCCGGGGGAGCGCATCATCACCCACGCCGAGGCGAAGAGCTGGAGCCCGGACGCCCGGCCGGCAAAGGAGTACGCGCAATCACGCGCCGGCGACGTCTCGTTCTCGGTTTTCGACATGCGCGGGCGCCAGCGGGAGTTCGGCAGCTTCGGCCACGCCTACATGGCCAGCACCTTCAAGGTGATGCTGATGGTCGCCTACCTCCGCAAGGCCGGCGGCCGCGACCTCACGAGCTATGACCAGTCTCTTCTCGAGCCGATGATCCGCCGCTCGGACAACGAGACAGCGTCTCGCATCGATTCCATGCTCGGGCGCGGCCCGCTCGAGGAGCTCGCCGACGACGCCGAGATGAGGGGCTTCGTCTGGAACGACAATCCGTGGGGGCAAAGCAAGACCACGGCACGGGACCAGGCCTTCTTCATGCGCACGCTCCAGCACTACGTCCCTGACCGCCACTGGGACTACGCGCGAAACCTCCTCACCTCGATCACGCCCTCGCAGCGCTGGGGCATCGGCCAGGTGCCCCTCCACGGATGGCACCTTCACTTCAAGGGCGGCTGGGGCTCGGGCACCGGCTGGGTGGACCACCAGGTCGTTCTCCTCGCCAAGGACGGGCGCCGGATCGGGCTCGCGGTCATGACCGAGCAAGGCCCGTCGCACGAGTACGGGAAGGACACGCTGGAGGGCGTCTTCCGGATTCTCCTGCGAGACCTGCCTGGGTGAGTGACGCGTCGCCGAACGGCGGCGCGAGAAGCAGGTGCCGTTTAGGTATTACCGGCGGGGGCCCCGGCGGTTCTGCTCCGACACCGCGCCCCAGAGCCCGATGCCGATGATCGCGAGGATCAGGATCGCGAACAAGACGAGGATCGTCAGGCCGTCCTCGAAGAGGACGACGAGCGTCATCCCCGCGAAGAGGATCAGGAAGACGAGGACCCCGAAGAGGATCGCGGAGCGCGTATCGAGGTCCACTAGCCGTATCCCAGCTTTGGCCGCTCGTCTCGCCTTGCTGTAAAGAGCTTGATCGCGAGCAGGCCGAACAGGAAGCCGCCCACGTGCGCGACGTAGGCGACGCTGTCGCCGGGTACATCGCCCACGCCGAGCTGGCCCAGCGCGGGCAGGAACTGAAGCACCGCCCAGATGCCCAGGAGGACCATGGCTGGAATCTCGATCAGGGTCACGACGAAGATGATGATGACGAGCGTTAGCACCCGGGCCTTGGGATAGAGCAGGATGTAGGCGCCGAGGACGCCTGCCACCGCCCCGGACGCCCCGATCGTTGGGACGGTCGACGACGGGTCGATCGCCGACTGGGCATAGACCGCGACCGCACCCGCGAGTAGATAGAAGAAGGCGAAGCGGAGCCTTCCCATCGCGGCCTCGACGCTGTTCCCGAACACCCAGAGGAACAGCATGTTCCCGATGATGTGAAGCCAGCCGCCGTGCATGAACATCGAGGTCAGGATCGTCGCCCACCAAGGCGGACCCTCGAGGTCCACGACCCGGACGCCCGGCTCGCTCTCGGCCTTTCGCCGGTCCGCGCTGCCGTCGCAGACGACCGGCTCGACTCCAGGGAGGCTGGTTCCCTGGGGCGCGGTCACGATGCCGCAGTTCGTGCCGGGGTGGATCAGCCGGTAGGGGATCGCTCCCAGCTCGAACACGGCCTCGTCGGCTGCGGAGAGCCCGCGGATGTGTGGCGACTCGCTCGAGTTCGGGCCGTCATCGAGCGTGAGCTGCCAGATGAAGACGGCGATGTTGACCGCGATGAACAGCACCGTGACCAGCGGAAACCGGTCCGTCGGGATGTTGTCCTTGAGCGGCAGCACGCGGGCAGCGAACCTTATGAGCGAAAATCGGGTTACAGTCGATGAGATGAAGCGGAGGGAGGACCGGTGAGTAAGGCATGCATCTCGGCCGCTCTGGTCGTGAGCGTCGCGCTATGCACGACGCCCGCGCATGGCAAGACGATCAAGTCGGAGGTCTCGATCAGCGGAGTCAGCGCGGGAGGGGGCACTGTTTCTGTGGCGGGGCCGGGTCGATTCGAAGCGCGCCGCGTGTCTGCGCAGCCGCAAGGTTGCTTTCTCGATTGAGATCGCCGGGTCAACCTCGCCTTTGCAGAAGGATGTCTCGAGCCGGAACGGCTACGCGGGGGGATCCGCTGAGGGCAGCACCTTTCCGGACGACGTCCTTGCGCGATTGAAGCCAGAACGGCTGAGCAAGAAGCTGCGCTGTTCCGGAGACCGGACGAGGATGAGCGAGCAGCGAGCCGCGTTGGTGCGCCGAGGGCGACGATCCCGGGCACGTTCCAGTACAACAACCTCACCTACGCCGGCGAAGAGATCGGAGCTACCGGTTTCGTCGAAAGCAGCAAACGTTGCGTCGCGAAACGACGGGTCGAAACCTTCCCGTTCGACGATGGCGTCAGCAAACCCGCGCGTGGCTACGACATCTCGAGCCGCAACGGCTACTGGGGAACCTTCGCCGACTCGAACAGCCAGGGCGTCGGGCTGCGGTTGTTGAAGAAGAAGATCGGAGGCGGCGACAGCTGCGGCGGTGACGTGTACAGGTACGACCCTGATCCGAACTGAGAGGTCCGGGAAGGCGACCTTCTCGTTTAGGCGGCTCGCGCCGTCGAGGCCTTGGCCGCCGCCTCGTCCGCGTGGTACGAGCTCCGGACCAACGGGCCTGATGCGACCGCATCGAAGCCCATCGCGTACGCCGCATCCTCGAGCGCCTTGAACTCGTCGGGGTGCCAGTAGCGCTCGATCGGGAGGTGGTTCTCGGTCGGGCGCAGGTACTGCCCGACGGTGAGGATCTGCACCTCGTGGTCGCGCAGGATCCCGAACGTCTCGACCATCTCGTCGAAGCTCTCGCCCAGGCCGACCATCAGGCCCGACTTGGTGACGACGTCGTCTCCGCCCATCTCCTTCGCCATCCGCAGTACGCGCGCCGAGCGCATGAACTCGGAGCCTCGACGGGCCTTCGGGTACAGGCGCGGCACCGTCTCGACGTTGTGGTTGAAAACGTCGGGGCGCTCGTGGATCACCTTGGCGAGCGGCATCTCTTGCCCGCGGAAGTCGGGTGTGAGGATCTCGACCTTGCAGCCGGGCGCCATCTGGCGGATCGAGCGGATCACGCCGACGAAGGCAGAGGCGCCGTAGTCGGGCAGATCGTCGCGATCGACCGAGGTGATGACTGCATGGACGAGGCCCATCTTCTTCACCTGGTTCGCGACCCGCGCCGGCTCGAGCGGGTCGTGCCATGTGGGCACCCCCGTCTGGACGTTGCAAAAGCCGCAGCGGCGGGTGCAGACGTCGCCCAGGATCATGAAGGTCGCGGTGCCACGCTCCCAGCACTCGCCCACGTTGGGACACGCCGCCTCTTCGCAGACGGTGTGGAGGTTGTCCTCTTCGATCGCCGACTTGAGCTTGCGATAGGTGGGGCCGCCCGGCGCGGGAACCTTCAGCCACGGCGGCTTGCGCCCGCGGAAGGCGATGCCGCCCTCCATCGCCTTGCCGCCCGGCTTCGCGCGCGAGCGCGTCACGTGGATGCGGTCGGCGGCCTCGGCGGGCGGTTTCACAACACCAATCCTACGCGCGACGCGCCCGGTGCCAGGCACCTAACGCTTCGCTTACAAAGCGGAGTGCGAGCGTGCGATGAGGTGCCAGGCACCATCACTTCTTCCACCACGGCTTTCGTGACTTTGCTCGGCGGCGTTTCATCGCTACTCCCGCGCCGATGCCCGCGGCCGTCAGGCCGGCGGCGATCAGGCCTGGATGGGCGCGGAGGCGGGAGAACTCTCCTGAGACCTTCGGCCACAGCTCGTCGTCGAGAAGATCAGCGGCCGCCTCAGGCGTCGCGGGCACCTCCTCCACAGACACGGGCTCCCCGAACGCGACCCGCACGGTGCGCGGGCGCGGAAGAGGGCCCATGAAGAGCTTTTCGGTGCCGGTGATCGCGGCGGGGATCAGGGGCGCCCCGGTCTCGAGTGCCAGGCGCACGGCGCCGCGCTTGGGCGTCCCGAGCTCGTCCGGGTCGCGGACGCGCGTGCCTTCGGGGAAGAGCGACAGCAGCTCGCCCTGCTCCAGGATGATCCGCGCGGTCTCGAGCGCTTCGGCATCGGACTGGCCGCGCAGCACCGGGAACGCGCCGAGCCTGACCAGGAGCTTCCCCTTCCGCCCCTCGAAGAGCTCGGACTTGCCCATGAACCTGAGCGGTCGCTTGGTCGCGGCGGCGAGGAAGAACGAGTCGAAGAAGCTCTTGTGGTTGGGCGTGATGATCGCCGCGCCCTCCTCCGGGACGTGCTCCTCGCCCTCGATCCGAAGCCCCCACCAGATGCGCATGAATGGCACTGCCACCGTTCTGACCATCCGATAGCGCACCGGCGAGACCCCCTCCTCGCGCGCCATGCGCTGCGCCTCGGCGTGATTCAAGCTGCGACTGCTCCGAGCTCGGCCCTCGTTCGCTCGACGGGCTTGCGGCCGAGCGCCTCGGCGAGGCGGTCCCGGAGCGTTGCCGCGAACGCTTCCATGTCCTGCTCGCCACCCAGTTCGCGGCCGACCGACGTCATCCGCACGTGGTCGATCGCGCACGGGACGATCCATTCGAACGGCTGCAGGTCGTTGTTGACGTTCACGGCAAGGCCGTGCGTCGTGATCCCGGCGCTGACGTGGATGCCGATCGAGCCGATCTTCCGCGCCTCGCCGCCCGGCATTTCGGCTGCGCCGACCGGCGTTCGCTGAGGGCCGACCTCGCCAGGCTCGATCGGCGGCTCGCCAGCAGTCCAAACCCCGGTGAGGCCCTCAAAGACCTGGGCCGGGATCCCGAAGTCGCCGAGCGCCGCGATCATCGCCTGCTCGAGAGCTCGTACGTACGCGAGGACGTCGCCGTCCATCGCGCCGATGTCGAAGATCGGATACGCGACCAGCTGCCCGGGGCCGTGGTAGGTGACCTGCCCGCCCCGGTCCGTCTCGGCGATCTCGATCCCCTGCATGCGGTACCAGTCCTCGCCCATCGGCAGATGGCCGGGCTCGGAGCGACGACCCTTCGTGTAGACGGGCCAGTGCTCGAGGAGCAATACGACGTCGGGGATCTCGCGGTTGCGACGCGCCGTCGCCAAGCGCTCTTGGAGGGCCAGGCCCTCGGCGTACGGAACAGTGCCCGCCCGAACGATCCAGAGCTCAGGTACCTGTGACACGTACCTAGCTTGACGAATCAGGCGACGACGCCGTCGTCGTGCAGGAGTCCGATCTCGGAATCGCTCAGATCGAGCACGCCGGCAAGGATCTCGTCGGTGTGCTCGCCCAGCTGTGGGGCACGCTCTGCGGGCAGTCGGCCGTGCTCGGAGAAGAGGAGGGGTGAGCCCGCCGCAAGGTATTCGCCGATCCCGGGCTGCTCCACCTGAGAGAACATCGGGTTCTCCGCCGAGCAGCGGGGATCCTCGTCGACCAGCTGCATAAACGTCTGATACGGCCCCCAGCAGACGCCGTGCTCGTCGAAGATCCGGGCGATCTCATCGAGGGTCCGCGAGATCGTCCACGGCTTCAGGATCGAGCCAAGCACCTCTCGGGCCACGAACCGGTCCCCCTCCTTGGAGAGGTCGACGTTCATCTGGTGCTCCACCATCTCAAACGCGGCGTGAAGCCCCGTGGCATCGACCAGTGCCTTCCACTGATGGGGCGTCAGCGCGACGACCATGATGCGCCGGTCGTCCGAGGTGAGGAAGTCGCGCCCAAAGGCGCCGTAGAGATAGTTCCCCTCCTTCTGGCGCTCGCGCCGCAGGAGCTGAGCCTCCGCGATCTTGCCCAGGTTGCCCACCATCGCGAATGCGACATCGGACAGGGCGACGGAGATCTGCTGGCCCTCGCCGGTCCGGCTGCGGTGGCGCTCGGCTGCCAAGACCCCCGCGGCCGCAAGCGTCCCCGTGATCGCGTCCCATGCCGGAAGCAGGTGGTTGAACGGCACGCCCAGGTTGCGCGGACCCGTTGCCCATGGGAAGCCGGTCGCGGGATTGACCGTGTAGTCAACCGCTGAGGAGCCATCGTGGTTCCCCGTGATCGTCGCCATGATCAGATCGGCGCGGTGCTCGGCCAAGGCTTCGTAGTCGAGCCAGCCCTTGGCCGGGAAGTTGGTGAGAAGGATCCCGGAGTCGTCCCCCGGCGCCGCGATCAGGGCGGTGAGGATCTCCTTGCCGCGGTCGGAGCGCAGGTCGACCTGGATCGAGCGCTTGCCCTTGTTGAGCCCCGCCCAGAACATGCTCTCGCCGTCGTCGGTGACGGGCCAGCGGTTGCGGTCCAAACCGCCGCCGATCTGGTCGAAGCGGATTACGTCGGCCCCGAGCTGCGCCAGCGTCATGCCGCCGAGCGGCGCGGCAACGTAAGCCGAGCCTTCGATCACACGGAGGCCGTCAAGGATTCCCGGCATCCCGTCTCCCATCAGGCGAGCACCCCGGCGAACGCCCAATCGAGCACCTGCTCGGGCGGCTCCCCGTCGCCCCGGTCGGCGTGGACGATCGCGCGAAGGTCGGCGAGCGTCGCGTCCTTCGCTTCCAGGGGCGTGATCGAGAGGACCTCGAGCTCGGTTGACAGGATGTCTCCCTCGAAGACCGGCGCCGAGTGCTCGCAGCTGTGCCACGCGACGATCGTCGCGAGAGACGGCAACGCCCGGGTCGCCTGCGCCGCCGCGACCGAGATCGTCTGGCCCCCGTAGACAAGGCGGCGTCCGTGGGCGCCTGCGCCGGCATCCCGGTGCGTCATCGCGACGTTAAGGGTCAGCCGGGCGAGCTCGGGCGAGCAGGTGACCGTGTCCCGGCTCTCGATCTCGTAGACGGCGCCCACCTCAACCGATGCCTCCGGCTCATCCATGCGCTCCCGCAGCGCACCGTAGTTCCAGCTCGGCACCGCCTCGTTCACCCGAGCTGCGTCGAGCTCCTTCGAGACCTCGTCGAACCCGTCCTGGTGCCCGGTCGCCACCGTGGAGTCCCGAAGCGGGATCATCGGGCAGCGGTAGAAGTCCAGGACCTTTTCGCCCCGCTGGTTCTCGGTCTGGATCCGGAGTACCGCAAGGCCGGAGGCCCCTCCGTCGGGCCGCGTCCGGTTCTGCTTGAGCGCGACCACCTCCGTCCTGGTGCGCAGGGTGTCGCCGAGGAACACCTGGCGCATGAGGACAAGGCCGCGGTAGAAGAGGTTCCCCAGGACGCGCTGGGTCGGGACCGTCGAGTGGCCGATCGCAACGTCGCACACGAGGTTTGGATGGACGAGCGCGGCTTCCGAGCCGGTGACCTCCCGGCTCAACGGGGCATCGAGCGGCAGGTGCATCCTGTCGCCGCACGCCGCCTGGTGGATCGCGGCGTGCCCCCAGGTGAGCGTCAAGCCCGGCGCTTCGAACACCTCTCCGTGCTGGAGGTCCTCGAAGTAGGGGCCGCCTACGGCGATCCTGGAAGCCGCTTTCATCCACCTCTCCTCAGAAGGTTTGAGGCAATTGAGACTAGCGGAGAACTATGCTCGTCGCTGTGAGAGCCAGACGGTGCAGCCTCTCGGTGCCGGCGACACCGCCGAAAAAGCTCGACAAAGGCCGCACCCTCGTGGCCGACGAGATCGTGATCGATCTCGAGGATTCGGTTCCGAGCGAGCTCAAGGAGGAAGCGCGTGCCGCCGTCGCTGACGCTCTCTCGTCCGCGACCTGGGCTTCGGCGACCGTCTCGGTCCGCGTCAACGGCACCTCTACGCCCTGGTTCGAGAACGACATGCGCGCGATCGCCGGCGCGGCGCGGCTCGACTCGGTCGTCGTACCGAAGGTCGAAAGCGCTTCCGACATGGAGCGCGCGGCCGCGCTTGCCCCATGCGGGCTCCAGGCTCTGATCGAGTCCGCGCTGGGGCTCCGCGAGATCCACTCGATTGCCGAGGCAACGGATCAACTCGAGGCGCTGATCATGGGTCCCGCCGACATGAGCGTCTCGCTGGGATTTCCATCCCCGGCCGAGGGGCCGCAATGGGACCCCATCCGCAGCGCGGTCGTGGTGGCGGCGCGCGCGGCGGGCGTGCAGGCGATCGACGGGCCGTTCCTTCAGATCTCGGACCTCGTGGGCCTTCGGGCGTCCGCTGATCGGGCACGCAGCTTCGGCTTCGACGGCAAGTGGGCGCTCCACCCGGCTCAGATTGAGCCCGTCACCCAGGCGTTCACCCCGACCGCGGAGGAGGTTGCGGAGGCGGCCGAAATCCTCGATGCGCTTTCGGGCGCGAGTGCCGGCGCGGCCCTGCTCGACGGGGAGATGGTCGATGAGGCGTCGCGAAAGCGCGCGCAGGCCCTCATCGCCAGGAGGGATGCATCGGAGGCTGCGCGCGAGTGAAGTGGGTCCAGGCCTTCGCCGAGGGGAACCGCGACCAGCGCGATCTGCTCGGCGGGAAGGGCGCTGGGATCGCGGAGATGACGAGCGTTCTGGGCGCCGACCGCGTCCCGGCCGGCTTCACGATCACGACGGCTGCCTGCGTCGCATATATGGAAGCCGGAGTGGAGCCGGACGGCCTCGCGGACGAGGTGAGCGAGGCGCTCGCCGGTCTCGAGCGCATGGTCGGCAAGGACCTCGGCGGCCGTCAGGATCCTCTTTTGGTCTCGGTCCGCTCCGGCGCGCGCGTATCGATGCCAGGCATGCTCGACACCGTCCTCAACCTGGGCCTCAACGACGAATCGGTCGCCGGCCTCGCGGATTCCGGTGGCGGCGAGCGCTTCGCCTGGGATTCCTACCGGCGCTTCGTTCAGATGTTCGGAAACGTTGTCCGCGGCATCCCGAGATCGGCGTTCGAAGTGGCGATCCAAGCCGCGAAGGACGAGGCTGGCGCAGAAATCGATGCGGAACTGGGTGCCGGCGAGCTTCGCAAGCTGACGGAGGGGTTCCGTGCCCTGTTCGAGGAAGCCACCGGCGAGGTGTTTCCCCAGTCGCCGCGCGAGCAACTCAGACAGGCGATCAAGGCAGTGTTTGACTCGTGGAACGGCGAGCGGGCCAAGTCGTACCGCCGGCTGAACGGCATCCCCGACGACTGGGGCACGGCCGTCAACGTCCAGCAGATGGTGTTCGGGAACCGTGGCGAGACCTCGGGGTCCGGCGTCGCATTCAGCCGCGACGAGCGGACGGGCGAGCCGGCACCCTCCGGGGACTTCCTCGCGAACGCGCAAGGAGAGGACGTCGTTGCGGGAACTCGCGACCCCGAGGACCTGGCGACCCTTGCCGGGCAGATGCCGGAAGCCCACGCGCAGCTCCTCGACGACCTGTCGAAGCTCGAGGCCCACTACGGAGACATGCAGGACGTCGAGTTCACGATCGAGGACGGCCGGCTCTATCTGCTCCAAACCCGAGCGGCGAAGCGTCCGGCGCAGGCCGCGGTCAGGTTCGCGGTCGACGCCGTCTCCGAAGGGCTCTTGACGCGAGACGCCGCGCTGGCGACCATCGACGCCGGAACGCTTGACGCGCTCCTTCATCCCGTGTTCGACCCGGAGTGCGACTTCGAGGTCCTGACGACGGGCGTGGCCGCATCGCCCGGCGCCGCTCGCGGGGCCATCGTGCTCACCGCGCCCGAGGCCGTGCGACGCGCCGGCGAGGGCGAGGACGTGATCCTGGTTCGCACGTTCACCGAGGCCGAGGACGTCACCGGCTTCCATGCGGCCAAGGGGATCCTCACCTCTCAGGGAGGCAAGGCATCTCATGCTGCGCTCGTCGCGCGGGGAATGGGGCGACCGTGTGTCGCGGGCGCGTCGGAGGTGAAGGTGGACGAGGGCTCCGGCACGGTCTGGATCGGGGAGCGAGAGCTTTCCGCGGGGGACGTCATCGCCATCGAAGGCGCGACGGGCCGCGTGACCGTCGACGAGGTTCCCCTGATCGAGCCCGAGATGAGCGACCACTTTGCCCGGGTACTCGAGTGGGCGGACGGGGCGCGCAGGCTCGGGATCCGGGCGAACGCCGACACCCCCGCGGACGCTCGCAAGGCGAGGGAGCTGGGGGCGGAGGGCATCGGCCTTTGCCGTACGGAGCACATGTTCTTCGGGGAGGACCGCACCGAGCTCGTGCGGCGCATGTTCGTCGCGGCCGCGCGGTGGCGCCAGGCCGAGGTGCGGGGCATGGCCGAGGAAGGCGAGGCCAGCGCCGATCTCGAGGCGGCTCGCCGCGACCTGCACGAGTCGCTGGACCGCCTTGGCGATCTCCAGCGCGACGACTTCACCGAGATCCTCCACGAGATGACCGGACGGCCTGTCACGGTCCGCCTGTTCGACCCACCTCTCCACGAGTTCCTTCCGCTTGAGCACTTCGAGGCCGAGTCGCGCCGGCTGGAGGCAGAAGGCGGCGAGCCTCTGAGACACGCGCGTGCGGCGGAGGCCATCGTGCGCGACCTCGAGGAGACGAATCCAATGCTCGGCACCCGCGGTGTCCGCCTGGCCTTCCTTTACCCGCAGATCTACGAGATGCAGGTGCGCGCCGTGATCGGCGCTGCTGCCGTTGCTGCGACGGCCGGCGATTCGCCGCACATCGAGATCATGATCCCCCTGGTCGCCTACGAGACCGAGCTGCGCGTGCTTCGCAAGCACGTCGTCGACGTCGCCGAGGAAACCAAGCGGGGGATGGGGAGCGATGTCCCCTACTCGGTCGGCACCATGATCGAGCTTCCGCGCGCCTGCCTGATCGCGGGCGAGATCGCTGCGCATGCCGATTTCTTCTCGTTCGGCACCAATGACCTCACCCAGACCGCGCTTGGGATGTCCCGCGACGACGTGGAGTCGAGCTTCATCCCCTCGTACCTGGCAGGACGCATCATCGACCGTAGTCCATTCGAGACGCTCGATGGGCCGGGCGTCGGCGAGCTGGTCCGCATCGGCGCCAAACGGGGCCGTGCAGCTCGGCCGGACCTGAAGCTGGGCGTCTGCGGCGAGCACGGCGGAGACCCCGCAAGCATCCGGTTCTTCGACTCCCTCGAGCTCGACTACGTCAGTTGCTCACCGTTCCGCGCTCCCGTGGCGAGGCTTGCCGCGGCCCAGGCGGCGATCGAGGCGAGGAACGGCGATGGCGACTGAAGCGGGCGCGACAAGGGTGCTCCTGATCGGTTCGGGCTCGCTGACGGACGCGACCTCTGGGGCGCTCAGGGAGGCAGGCGCCGAGGTCCTCCGGCTGGAGGCACCGACCGATCCTCAGATCCGCGAGGCGCTCGAGGGTCACATCGACCGCGTGGTCGTGATCTCGCGATTCGACCACGTCTCGCTGCGCTGCGCGCTCGTCGTCGCACACGTCAGGCCCGGCATGCCGCAGCTCGTCACCATTTTCGATCGCGACGTCGCATCGCACCTTCACGCGTCCGTCGAGAACGTCCGGGTCATGTCGATGGGCGACATAGTGGCGCGCGAGTTCGCGGGTCCGTGCCTCGGTGCCGAGCTTCCCGCCGAGGGGGAGAGGCCGGTCAAGCCGACCTGGGACCCGCCCGGCCCGCTCCGTAGGACCGTGGCCAACCTGGAGGCGCTTGCGTTCCCGTTCGACTCGAGCGCCCGGATCCTCGTCTATGGGCTCTTCGGGGTGCTCGCGGTGCTTGCAATCGAAACGGCGACCACGATGATCGTCTCCGACCTTCCGTTCGTCGAAGCGTTCTACGAGGTCGTGAAGGTGGCCGTGACGGTGGGCCCGAGCCCCTCAGCGGACGGCGGCGAAGACTGGTTCAAGCTCTTCTCGGCGATCGGGATGCTCATGACGCTCGGATTCGCCGCGGTGCTCACCGCCGGCCTCGTGAACCGGCTGCTCGACCCGCGCCTGACAGGAATCACGGGGCGCTCAGCCGTTCCGCGGCGCGACCACGTGGTGGTCGTCGGGCTCGGTCAGGTGGGCCTTCGCTTGTGCGACCTCCTGCGCGAGCTTGGGGTTCCCGTTGTGGCAATCGAGCAGAACCCGGGAGCTAAGAACGTGCCGCGGGCCAAGGACCTGAAGCTTCCCGTCGTGATCGGGAGCGGAGCGAGCCAGCGCCTTCTCAGGCACGTCTCAATCAAGAATGCCCGTGCGCTCGCGGCGGTCACCTCGGACGAGGTCGAGAACATCGCGGTTGCCGTTGCCGCCCGGGGACTCTCGGAAGAGCTCAACATCGCGCTGCGCGCCGGTGATGGGGACGCCACGAGCGAGACCCAGTCGCTCTTCAAAATCGGAGTCGTTCGCGACGTCTACAGGCTCGCCGGCAACGCACTAGCCACCGCGGCGATGCGCGACTCCTGAGTCAGGCGCTCGGTCGCGAGATTCCTTGCCGCCTCGAGTGGGGCGGTTGCATCCGCCTCAGACGAGGCCAGCACCCGGCGCATCGTCTCCTCGATGCCCAACGCCAGCTCTCCTGCGCGCTGTGCCGAGTATGAGTGGAGCTCCCGGTAGACGTTCATCAGACCGCCGGCATTGGCAATGAAATCCGGCGCGTAGACGATTCCCCTGGCGGCTATCTCGACTGCCAGCGACTCGTCTGCGAGCTGGTTGTTCGCCGCGCCGCAGATCACCCGGCAGTTCAGCCGATCCACGTTCCCTGCGTGGATCGCACCGCCTACGGCACACGGCGCGATGACGTCGCAGTCCGCCTCAAGGGCGGCCTCCGGGTCGAGCCAAACCGCGCCAAGCTCCTCGGCGACGGCGGCCTTGTTCGAGTCGATGTCGGAGACGGATAGCTGAGCTCCAGCTGCGCCGAGGCTGCGGGCAAGGCGTTCGCCGACGTGGCCCAGTCCTGCAACGACGACCCCGCGGCCGGCCAGATCCGTGCTTCCGAATGCCGCTTCACAGGCGGCGCGCATCGCGGCCTGGACGCCAATCGCGGTGAACGGACTGGGGTCGCCGGCGCCGCCGTGCTCAGCGGGCATCCCCGTCACGTGGCGTGTGCGGGATGAGATGACCACCATGTCCTCCGGCGTGGTGCCGACGTCCTCGGCGGTGATGTACCGGCCGCCGAGCGAGTCGACCAGATCGCCGAAGTCCAGGAGGAGTGCCTCCCGCTCAGCTCCCGTCGGCGGTTCGATCGAGGGCGCGCAGATCACGCCCTTGCCGCCACCCAGGTCGAGACCGGCGGCAGCGGCCTTGAACGTCATCCCCCGTGCGAGGCGGAGCACATCCGAGATCCCGTCCTCGTCGCGCAGATAGCGCCAAAGGCGAGCCCCGCCGAGCGCCGGGCCCAGGGTGGTCGAGTGGATGGCAATCGCCATCGTCGCTCCGCTCCGCTCGCCGGTCTGGACCACCAGCTCTTCGTGGTCATGGCCGGTCGGAACTGCCGAGCGCACTGGTGCAGCAACGGGCTTCATCCGACCCCCTCCTCGAGCCGCGCCTTCACAGAGCCGAGGAACCGCGCTGCCTCCGCGCCGTCAAGGGCGCGATGGTCCCAGGACATCGGCAGGAATCCCATCGGGCGGATCGCGATCGAGTCGCCACCGTCGGACTCCAGCACGACCGGGCGCTTGATGATCGCCTCGAGATCCAGGATCGCCACCTGCGGCTGGTTGATGATCGGCGTCGCGAGCACGGCGCCGAACTGGCCGGGGTTGGTGATCGTGAACGTGCCGCCCTGCACCTCGTCCGGTGCGAGCTTTCCGTCGCGAGCGCGGCCCGCGACGTCCGCGATTGCGGCCGCGATGCCCTCGAGCGAGAGGCGCTGCGCCTTGGGGATGACCGGCACGATGAGGCCGGCGTCGAGCGAGACCGCGATGCCCAGGTTCACGTCCGGGTGGCGGATGATGTCGTCGCCGTCCACGGACGCGTTGAGCGCCGGGAACTCCTCGAGCGATTCCACCACTGCGCGCGCCACGAACGCCAGGTAGGTCAGCGGTACGTCCTTCTCGGCGAAGCTCGGCTTGAGCTCGGCTCGCCGCTTCGCGACGGCCGAGAAGTCGACCTCGACGATCGTCGTGCAGTGAGCGGCGGTCTGGATCGAGCGCACCATGTGCTCCGCGATCGCCTTTCGCATCGGGCTCATCGGCTCCCGCAGGCCATCTCCCGAAGCCTCGGCGGGCGCGTCGGGAACGTATGGCGACTCGGTGTGGAGCGGCCGCGCGTGCGGGTCTGACCCCTTCTTCGAGGTGCGCGAGCAGGTCCTTCTTGCGAATCCGCCCGCCGACGCCGTGTCCCTCGACCTGTGAGAGATCCACGTGGTGCTCGTCCGCCATGCGGCGGACGACGGGGGAGATGAACCCGGAGCGGTCGCCCTCGGCCGGCGCATGGGTCCCGTTCTGCGGGACCGCCGCGCCATTCGCCGGTTCTTCGGGAGCCGTCGGCAGCGCCACCGCCACCTGTGTCGATCTCGGCGATCGGCTCGCCGACGGGCACGGTCTCGCCCGGCTCGGCGAGGATGCGGGCCAGGACGCCCGTGGCCGGGCAGGGGATCTCGACGTCGACCTTGTCGGTCGTGACGTCGCAGATCGTCTCGTCGGCCTCGACCGGATCGCCGACTGCCTTCCGCCACTCGAGGATCGTCCCCTCGGAGACCGAGATGCCCATCTGGGGCATCGAGACGGCGATCGTCTGCGTGTCAGTAGCTGAGGAGCTCACGGAGAGCCTCCTTCATGTCGTCGAGCTGAGGCAGGACGGCCTGTTCGAGCGGCGGGCTGAACGGGATCGGGACGTCCGGCGCGGTCAGCCTCCTCACGGGCGCGTCGAGATGCTCGAACGCGTGCTCGGTGACGAGAGCGGCGACCTCGGCGCCCACCCCGCACGATCTCGTTGCCTCGTGGGCGACGAGCACCTTGCCCGTCTTGCGCGCGGTCGCAAGGATCGCCTCGGTGTCGAGCGGACAGAGCGTTCGCAGGTCGAGCACCTCGACGTCCTCGCCCAGCTCGTCCGCCGCGTCGAGCGCCAGGTGGACGCTCGAGCCGTAGGCGATGACGCTCACCTCGGAGCCCTCGCGGGCCACGCGCGCCTCGCCGATCGGGACCGCGTGCTCGCCCTCCGGCACCTCTCCGCGGACGTTGCGGTAGAGGCCCTTGTGCTCGAGGAAGCAGACGGGGTTGGGGTCGCGGATGGCGCTGGTGAGGAGGCCCTTCGCGTCGGCGGCAGTTGCCGGCGCCACGACCTTCAGGCCCGGCGCCTGGAGCAGCCACGCCTCCGGGTTCTGGGAGTGGAACGGGCCGCCCGAGAATCCGCCGCCCGAGGGCAGGCGGACCACCATCGGCACGGCAACGCCCTGGCGGAAGTGGAGCTTCGCGGCAACGTTCACGAGCTGGTCGAAGCCGCACGCGATGAAGTCCGCGAACTGCATCTCGCAGACGGGGCGCAGGCCCTCGGCCGCCGCGCCGACCGCGGCGCCGATGATCGCGTTCTCGGCCAGCGGGGCGTCGATGACGCGCGAGGCGCCGAACTCCTCGATGAAGCCGTCGGTGACCTTGAAGGCGCCACCGAACGCGCCGATGTCCTGGCCGAGGCAGATGACCGTCTCGTCGCGGCGCATCTCCTCGCGCAGCGCATCCGAGATCGCCTCGAGATACGTGATCTCGCCGCGAACCTCGGTCGTCTCCGGAACGGCCGTCGTCTCTGCGGCGCTCATGCCGCGCTCCTCTCGGACGAGCCGTTGGAGTCGCCGTTCGAATGACCGTTCCGCGCCTGCCAGTGCGACCAGGGCGCCTGGCCGTCGCCGAGCGGAGTCGAGTCGGATGCGAAGACGCCGTCGGTGGCGCCGCCGGGCTCGGGCATCGGCGAGGCGAGCGCCTTCTCGGCGCACTCCGCTACGTATGCGTGCACCTCGTTGCGGACCGCGTCGACCTCGCCGGGATCGAAGCCGTAGTCGTCGACCAGACGCTTGGCGTAGAGCTCGATCGGGTCGCGCTTGGCCCACTCGTCGTGAAGACCGTCGGGCACGTAGCTCATGTCGTCGTGGGCGCCGTGGCCGTGCATGCGCATCGTCCGGCACTCGATCAGGGTCGGGCCGCCGCCTTCTCGCGCGCGCTCGACCGCAACACGCGAGGCCTCGAACACGGCCTCGACGTCGTTGCCGTCAACCGCGACGCCGGGGAACCCGTAGGTGCGGGCGCGCTCGACCGGGTCGACGGCAAACTCGAGCTCGTTCGGGGTCGAGTAGGCGAAGCCGTTGTTCTCGAGGATGAAGACGATGGGCAGGCGCTGGACGCCGGCCATGTTCATCGCCTCGTGCCACTGGCCGTTGGCGGTCGAGCCCTCGCCGAAGTAGGTCATGGCTACGCGCTTTTCCGAGCGCACCTTGAAGGCGAGCGCCATCCCCATGGCGACGAGCGCCATGTCGGGGAGCATCGAGACCATGCCGATGCAGCCGAGCGACGGGTCGCCGAAGTGCATGTTGCCGTCCTTGCCGCCGGTGACGCCGCCGGAGCGCCCCATGTAGTTGGCGAGGTAGCGGTCGGGGGTGAGCCCGCGGACGAAGTGCGCGCCGAGGTCGCGGTGGAGGATGCACATGCGGTCCTCCGGTGCGAGGGCGAACGACGAGCCGACCGAGATCGCCTCCTGGCCGCAGCCGTCGTAGAAGGAGCCCGGGCATCTTGCCCTGGCGATAGAGGGTGAGGCCGCGCTCCTCGGAGGCCCGCATCATCGCCATGAACCGCAGCAGCGCGGTCCGGTCATCGCGGGTGAGCCGCGGGGCCAGGTCGTGGACCGTCGCGTCCTTCGTTCCGTTCGAATCTGCGCTCGTGTGAGCCTCCTCGTGCCGAGGTTCGCTCGCGACAGCGCCTTCGCTTCGCTTCATCTCTCCGCCCTTCGTGTCTGGCAGGCCTTCGGGATCTCCTCTGGCCGGCCTGGCCATCGCCGCTTCGGGATCTCCTCCGCGGCGCCTTCTGGACGATGGGAGTTCGGGGATTCCCCGGACGCCCTATGTCTGGATCAACTCTGAGCTGATGAGCTCGTGCCGATCGCTACTGAGGACTATACCCCCGCCTGAGGATGTTTCAACCCATGAAATCGACGACCTCGGTGCCAGGCACCGTGCCTGGCACCAGGTGGGACCTAGGCGCGGGCCGGGCGAGCGTGGATTCGCTCTGCCCGGCGCCGTACCTGGCGCAAGAGGCTCGTCGTGACGATGACGTGGCCATGGGTTCCGATTACAAGTCCGCGGTAGAGGCGCCCCTTCCGACCGGGGAAGACGGCGCGGGTCTGGGCGCTCAGCAGCATGAGGCCGCTGGGCTTTTCGAGGATGGTGAAGATCAGCGCGTACTGCGAGAAGCGGTGCTGGCCCATCAGCGCGAGCACCGCGGGCTTGACCGAGCGGGTGACGACGAACCCTGGGATCTTGGATCCGATCTCGCCGGCCGCGCCCTCGGTCTCAGTCTCCTCGCAACCGAGCGCCTTTGAGATCGGCGCGCCCTTTCGGCTCTCGCCCATGACCGAGACGGCGCGGATCAGCGCGTCCCACACCTCGTCGGGCTTCGCGGCGATCTCGATGTAGTGCTCGTCGATGAACGGGAGCGACTCGATCGGAACGTCGATGATGCGGCTCTCCGAATCGCTGGTTCCGTTCCCATCAGAGGCCATAGCTACTTGGGTTCCGTTCGCTTTCTCAGTTCCGCCTGGATCAGCGCCAAGAACGTCGCCGCCTCCGTCCCCGAGATCATCCTCGCGTCCGCGGCCACCGTGGCGCCAATGGCGCCGTCCCGAGGGCTTCCGATCCCCAGATTCGCTGCTTGGCCTGCGTTGAGCACGGGTAGATAGACGCATCCTTCATAACCGAAACCACTGGCGACCGTGAAAGTTCCGCCGGCAACCTCGCGCGCTGTTATGGAGGCGTTAAGCGCCTTGGCCTCCAGCGCCTCCCATTCGGCGGCTGATCTCCGCTTCATCCTTTGTGTCCGCATCGAAGATCGTTGGCACCACAAGGCCATCGGCTTCGTCCGCCACGACGCCCACGTTGATGCGCGAGTACGTCTCGAAGGCGCCGTCCCGGTAGGCGCCGTTGAGCCGCGGGGCGTGTCGCAACGCGCGCGCCACCGCTGCCACGATCGCCCCGATTGGGCTGGCGGCGGCACCGATCTCGAGCGAGCCTTGCACATAGAGGTGGGGGATGGTCGCCTTCGATTCGGCCACCTTGCGCGCAGCAGCGCGCCCCGCCTTGGAGGGCTCCAGGCGCTCGACCTTCCCCCTCGCGCTTCCGTCAGCCATCGCTCACTTCTAACCGACGATAGCCGAGGCGTCGGCAGCATCTTCGAGGCGGTCGTCGCCCCAGAAGACTTCGTCTCCGACGACGACGCTCGGGACGCCGAAGACACCCAGGTCCGCGGCCTCGTCGGTCGTCTCGCGGAGTCGCAGCTTGATGCTGTCCCGCTGGACGGCGGTCGTTAGCGCACGCGGGTGGAGCTCGGCCGATGCGGCAGCGATCAGGACGTTGTCGGGGTCCGACAGGTCGCGGCCCGCGGCGAAGTGCTGGCGGAACGCGGCTAGCGGGAGGGAGACGCCGCGGCCGATCTCGGTCGCGAAGGTGGCGACGCGCATCGCGAAGAGATAGTCGGCCGGCCAGCCGTCGGGCCAGCGGATCGGCGGCAGGCCGTACGCCTGAGCGCGGCGCTCCACCTCGCGCATGCCCTCGTCGCGCGCGTCGGTCCGCGCCCACGAGCCGCGATCGAAGCGCGCGAAGAGGCCGCCCAGGAGCACGGGCTTCCAGACGGGCGGCGGCGCGCCGGCCTCCTCGAAGACGCCGTGGATCCGCTCGGCCGCCAGGTACGCGTAGGGCGAGCCGAGGTCGTAGTAGAAGCTCGCGGGCTGTGCCAAGACGGCCGTTAGGCGTGGGTCGCCCAGCCGTCGACTGCCCGCGCGGCGTCGAGCACGGCCTCGGAGATCGTCGGGTGCGGGTGGACGATCCGGGCGAGCTCCTGGTAGCCGCCCTCGAGCGCGATCACGTTCACGATCTCGGAGATCATGTCGCACGCGCGGTTGCCCACGATGTGGGCGCCGATGATCTCGCCGTACTTCGAGTCGGCGACGATCTTCACCATGCCCTCGCGGTCGTCATAGACGGCCGAGGCACCGACGCCGCCGAGCTTGAAACGCCCGACCTTGATGTCGTGGCCGGCCTCCTTGGCGGCCGCCTCGGTCAGGCCGACCGACGCGACCTGCGGGTGGCAGAACGTGGCGCCGGGGATGAGGTCGACGTCGACGGCGTGGGTGGGCGCGCCGGCGATCGTCTCGACGGCTACGACGCCCTCCTCGGATGCCTTGTGGGCGAGCGCGGGGCCGCGCACGAGGTCGCCGATCGCGAAGACCTTCTTGTTCGTAGTGCGCTGGAGCTCGTCGATCTTGAGCTTGCCGTTGTCCTCGGTCTCGACGCCGGCGCCCGCAAGATTGAGCGGATCGATGTCGGGCGCCCGGCCTCCGGCGATGACGAGGTAGTCCGCCTCGCCCTGGTTCTCGCCGTAGGTGAACTTGACCGACTTCGCGGTCTCCTCGACGTTCTCGATCGGCGCGCCGGTCGCGACCGTGATGCCCTGCTTCTTGAAGGTCCGCTCGACGACCCGGGCGCAGTCCTTGTCCTCGAGGGGCAGGATCTGGCCGAGCATCTCGATCAGGGTCACCTCGGTGCCGTAGCGCGCGTACGCGGAGGCGATCTCGGAGCCCGAGGCGCCTGCGCCCACGATCGCGAGCTTCTTCGGCTGCGCCGGGAGCGACCATGCGCCCCAGGTGTCGACGATCCGCTCGGAGAACTCGACGCCCGGGATCGCCATCGCGACGGAGCCGGTCGCGAGCACGACGTTCTTCGTCTCGTACGTCTCACCGCCGACGGCGACGTTCGCGTCGTCGGTCAGGGAGCCCTCGCCCTCGATCTGCGTGATCTTGTTCTTGTCCCAGAGCATCTTCACGCCGCCCGAGAGCGTGTCCGAGACGCTCGCGCGGCGCTCGCCGAGCGCCTTCCAGTCGATCGAAGCCTTCGTGACCTTCACGCCCAGGTCCGCGGAGTTCTGCGCGTGGTCGAGGACCTCGGCCGAGTGGAGCATCGTCTTGGCCGGGATGCAGGCGTAGTTGAGGCAGCGCCCGCCGGGCTTGTCCTTCTCGACGACGGCCGTCTTCAGGCCGAGCTGGGCGGCGCGGATCGCCGCGACGTATCCGCCGGGACCACCGCCGATCACGATCACGTCGAAGGATTCGGCCATGCCTTCGACTCTATTCAAACGCCTCCGGAGTCGCGCAGCACCGGGGCGTATTCAGGCGACCGACGCAGACGTCGAGTTCCGACGATGACCTTCTTCGACTTGTCGCCGTCGCAGTCGCCCTTGGGCTTGACCTTGGCGTAGTAGTTGCCGCTGGCCTTGATCGGCTCGACGTTGATGACAGACGCCCTCGGTGTCGCCCTTGCCGGGTCTCGGTCTTGTCGGTGCCGACCTTCTCGTCCTTGCCGTGCCAGCTTCAGGTACAGCGTGACCTCGCGACCGTTCTCGCAGCTGCCCTTGTGCGACTTCGCCTGGCCGGAGAAGGTCTGCGCCCCGTTCTACTGGATGGTCAGCGTTCGTCTTCGCGGCCTGGGCCGCGGACGGGACCAGTGCGGCCCCGGCGATCGGCCAGTGCGGCGGTGTATGCGATTCGCTTACGCGATTACAGCTCCTCCATAAAATCAACTTCTGGCGCATGGTGCCCCCTGTGCGGTTGGCTTCAGAGCGCCGCAACGCTAGACCACGCAGGGTCACGTCGCATCCGTAGTTATCCGAAATTGCCGCCCCGGTCGGGCATCTGGATGCGGGCCATCGCCTTGACCATGCGGTAGAAGAGGAAGCTCGACCCGGCGAGGAAGGCGAATAGCCCCAGGGCGCGCAGCACCTCCGTCGCCTGGACGAGCGCGAGGATCGAGACGACGATCAGCAGGACCAGCAGGGTCTGGAAGCCGAGCACCGCCCAGTAGCGCGCTTTCCAGAGCCCGTACGTCATTGCCCCGAGGACGAGGGACGAGACGACCGTGAAGAACAGGTTCGGCTTCGCCTCTCCGGTCTTCGTCCCGAAGTCGTCGAACGTCGAGACCTCGACGCCGGCCACGTATGAGATGAGCGTTCCGAGTACGAGGAGCGCCGAGATCACGGCGGCCACCGTTACGACTCCGGGCCGCTCGTCCGGCTCCAGGGGTTCGAGTGCTTCCCGCGCGGCCTGGTTCTTCTCCTCGGTGCGCGCCGCCCGCGCCTCGCGCTGCGCCTGGAGCTCGGCGGTGCGGTCGCCCGAGCGCTCCTTGCGCTTGCGCTTCTCGGCGCGCTTTCTCTCCCGTGAGCCCATCTAGATCTGGCCAAGCCTTGCACGCAGCTCGCGACTCGCGGCCTCGGGATCGTCCGCGTCCCTGATCGCGCGGACGACGACGATCCTGCGCGCTCCCGCGGCGACAACCTCGTCGACGTTCGAGTGGTCGATCCCCCCGATCGCGAACCACGGGGCGTCGCCCGCGACGTTGCTCGCGTGGCGGATCAGCTCGAGGCCCGCGGCGGGGCGCCCCTCCTTCGTCGGCGTCTCCCAGACCGGCCCCGCGCTGATCTGGTCGGGCCGGGCGTCGCCGGTCGCGGCGAGGGCGGCGTCGAACTGCTCGGGCGAGTGGGTGGAGAGACCGACCAGCGCGCCTGGCCCCGCCTGCGCGCGCGCTTCTGCGACGGGTGTGTCGTCCTGTCCCACGTGGACGCCGTCGGCGCCGCACGCCTCGACCAGCTCGGGGTGGTCGTTCAAGAAGAAGAGCGCGCCGTGCTCGTCTGCCGCGCGGCGGAAGGGCTCGGCGAGAGCGACGATCTCCTCGGCGCATCGCGGCGACTTCTCGCGCAGCTGGATGATGTCGGCTCCTCCCCGAAGCGCGGCGTCGAGGAGGGGAGCGGGGTCGCCGTCCCCCGGCCGTCCGTCGCAGACGAAGTAGAGGCGGGCGGCATGGAGGCGCGCCAGGCGTGAGGTGTCTGCGCGGGTGTCGGTCACGGCGCTCAGTATCGCGGGCGAGTTGCCCTGAGGGTGCGCTATCCGCATGCTGAGGGCAACGTGCGCGAGAGGGCTACGATTCGCACTGACGGGAGCCCCACCCAAGGGCTGAGAGGGCGGCCAAGGCCGCCGACCGTATGAACCTGAACCGGGTAATGCCGGCGCAAGGGAAGGATGTTGGTCTTGCCGGACACCCGGCCTCAAAACACTCACGAGCGTCTGGATGCGGTGATCGTCGGCGCCGGCGTTATCGGCCTGGCCTGCGCATGGCGGGCGGCCCAGAGCGGCTTGCGGGTGCGCGTGATCGAGCGCTCGGAGCCGGGCTCGGGCGCTTCGGGCGTCGCGGCGGGGATGCTGGCTCCCGTCGGCGAGGCGACCTGGGGCGAGGAGGACCTGCTCGACGCCGCGCTGGCCTCGCATCGCATGTGGGCGGAATTCGCGGCCGAGCTGGCGGACGCCGGCCGAGCGGATTCGTCGCTTCTGAGAAACGGCGCTCTTCACGTCGCGCTCGACGCCGACGAGGCTGGGGAGCTCCGCAGGCGCTACGACCTGATGCGCTCGCTTGGCCTCGAGGCCGAGTGGCTGACGGGGCGTGATTGCCGGGAGCTCGAGCCGGGGCTGGGCCCGTCGGCCTTCGCAGGGGTGCACGCGCCACACGAGTCCGGGGTGGACCCGATGGCGATCGTGTCGGCGCTCCGCAACGGCCTGCGTGAACCAGGGTGCGGAGATCGTCTCCGGCGCGCCTGTCACCAGCGCTATTTACGACGGCGACGCCATCCGCGGCGTCGCGACCGAGGACGGCGCCGAGCACCTGGCGGAGGCGACAGTGCTCGCGGCAGGCGCGTGGTCGGGCTCTGCCGGCTGGCTGCCCGAAGGCGCGGTGCCGCCGGTCCGCCCGGTGAAGGGCCAGATCCTCACGCTGCGCGGTTCGCCGGCCGAACCGGTGGCAGGAAGGATCGTCGTCTCCGAGCGGGTCTATCTGGTGCCCCGCGCTGACGGCCGCCTGATCGCAGGCGCGACCGTGGAAGAGATGGGCTTCGACACCCGCGTCACGGCGGGCGGGGTTTACGAGCTGCTGCGGGAGGCCTACCGGGCGCTGCCGGACGTCGCTGAGCTGGAGCTCGAGAGGGTTGTGGCCGGCCTGCGGCCCGGCACGCCAGACAACGCGCCGATCGTGGGCCGAGGAGCTATCGACGGCCTCGTGCTCGCCACGGGCCACTTCCGCAACGGCATCCTGCTCGCCCCGCTCACGGCGGAGGGAGTGGTCGCGCTCCTTCGGGGCGAGGCCGTCCCGCGTGAGCTTGGGGTGGCCGACCCGGCGCGCTTTGAAAGGGTGGCGACGTGAAGATCATCCTGAACGGCGAGGAAAGGGAAGTGGAGGCCGAGGCGAGCGTTGCCGACGCCGTGGTGATGGCCGGTGCGCCGGACGTCGCGCGCGGGGTGGCGGTGGCTGTCCAGGGCGAGGTCGTCCCACGAGCCGAATGGGATGCGCGGGTCTTGGCAGAAGGCGAGGCGATCGAGGTGGTGCATGCCGTCCAAGGCGGATAGTTCCGAAGCGACCGCGACGTGGACGCTGGGCGACCGCGAGTGGTCGTCGCGCCTGATCGTGGGAACGGGCGGCTTTCGCTCGCTGGAGCAGATGGAGCGCTCGCTCGAGGCGTCGGGCGCCGAGATCGTCACGGTGGCGCTTCGCCGGGTGGATCCGCTGGCGCAGGGATCGATCACCGATGTGATCGATCGCCTCGGCCTGTTCACGCTGCCGAACACCGCCGGCTGCTACACGGCTCGCGATGCGGTGAAGACCGCCAGGCTCGCCAGAGAGGCGTTCGGGACCGAGTGGGTGAAGCTGGAGGTGATCGGCGACGACCGCACGCTGCTTCCGGATGCATCGGAGCTCTTGGTCGCCGCCGAGGCGCTCGTGGCCGACGGGTTCACGGTGCTGCCGTACACGAACGACGACCCGATCCTGGCGCGGCGCCTGGAGGAGGCGGGATGCGCGGCGGTGATGCCGCTCGGCTCGCCGATTGGCTCCGGCGCGGGCATCCGCAACCCGTACAACATCCGGATCATCGTCGAGCAGGCCTCGGTGCCGGTGATCCTGGATGCGGGCATCGGCACCGCTTCCGACGCGTCGATGGCAATGGAGCTCGGGTGCGATGCGGTGCTGCTGGCTAGCGCTGTGTCGCGCGCCGCCGATCCGGAGCTGATGGCCGGCGCGATGCGGAGCGCCGTCGTGGCGGGCTATGCGGCTCGGCGCGCCGGGCGCATCCCGAAGCGCACGCACGCGCTCCCGTCGACGCCGGACGAGGGACTGCCCGAGCTCTAGCCGCGGCGGAAGAGGCCGCCGCGCTTCTTCTCTTCGCCTTCTGTGGCCGTCTCGCCGTTCGCCTGTGCCTGGTCGAAGAGGCCGGAGGACTTCTCCTTCACGGCGGAGGACGTCTCTTTCGCCTTGTTGACGCCCTTGTCCACGGCCTCGCCGACGGTCCCCACCGCAACGGCGGAGCCGTGCGCCGCCTTGCCCAGGGCGCCTGGGTCGAGCGGCTCGATCGCCTCGTCGGGGTGGGACCCGAGATCGATCGCGGCCTTGCGCAGGGCGCTGACCTGGCGGCGGAGCTTGCGCTCCCATGTTCCGCACAGCTCGGGAAGGTTCTTCTTGCCACGCGAGGCGGAGACGGAGCCCATGTAGGCGAGGAGGGTGGTGACGTGCTCGACGTCGTCGACGGCGAAGCGGAGCGCCTGGTTTCGCTCGAGGAAGCGGTCGAGGATCTCGGCGCGGACCGTGCCGATGCGCGCGCCCGTGCCGCGCGCGGCGAGCTCGCCGTGGAGGTCGTGCTCGGCGAGGGCTGGCTTCAGGGCGTCGAGCATCTCGCCCAGCGTTTCTGAGCCCCTGTCGCAGACGGCTCGCGTCTCGAGGTCGAGGTGGCCGGCGATGCGGCGCAAGCGGGTGCGCGCCTCTTCGGCGGTGAGCATCAGTTCGCGGTAGCCGCGGTTCTCGGCTGGGTGGAGTGCCATCGACGAACGGTTTACTAGATCCGGGCCGGGAGAGTCATCTACTGGCTCGACCAGGCGTCCGGAATCTCGAGCTCGGACGTGACCGGCTCGGGCAACTCGCCCCCGACGAGGTGCTCCAGCGTCGTCGCTTCCAGGACGTCGCGGATCGACTGCCTGAGAGCGACCCAGACCTTCTGAAGGGGTTCGGCTTTGCCCTCGTACTCAAGCTCCTCCGGCCGGGTTGACCGAACGCTCGCGAGTGGGCCCTCCACGGCGCGCATCACGTCGGCGACCGTGATCTCCGACGCCGGCTTCGTCAGCCAGTAGCCGCCGTCGGCTCCCTCGCTGGCTCTCGATCAGCCCGGCGTGGCGGAGCTCCGAGAGGATGTTCTCCAGGAACTTCGGCGGGATCTTCTGGTTCTCGACGATCTCCTGCTTCTTCACCGGACGCTCGCCGTCGCTCGCGGCGAGCTCGATCGCGGCCCGGACCGCGTAGTCGGCCTTTGCGGAAACTCTCACGGACCAAAGTCTAGTTGTCCTATAGGCAAAGAGGGGTTGGTACCCTGCCGGATCCTTTTCTAATCAAACCAATCAAGAAAGGCAACAATTAGTACTATGAGGACCATGAAGAGCAAGCTCAGCGCCGGGTTGGTGCTGCTCGCCCTTCCGCTTGGGGTGGCCGCCTGCGGTGGCTCGTCCGATGACAGCGGAGGCGACGGTTCCGGCGGCTCAATCGATCTGGTCGCGTACTCGACGCCGCAGACGGCGTACGAGGAAGTCGATCATTCCTGCGTTCCAGGAGACCGAGGCAGGCGCGGACGTTGACATCTCCGCCTCGTTCGGCTCGTCCGGCGACCAGTCGCGCGCGGTCGAGGCGGGTCAGCCCGCCGACTTCGTGCACCTCCCGCTCGAGCCGGACATCACTCGCATCGTCGAGTCCGGTCAGGTGGCCGAGGACTATGCGGAGACCGAGGAGAACGGTGGCGTCGTCCAGACGTCCGTCGTTTCGTTCGGCGTCCGTCCCGGCAACCCGAAGGACATCCAGGATTGGGATGACCTCATCCGCGACGACGTCGAGGTGATCACCCCGAACCCGTTCACGTCCGGTGGTGCCCGCTGGAACATCATGGCCGCGTACGGCCAGGCTGGCGGCGCTGAGGACCAGGAGGCCGGGCTCGAGTACGTGCAGAAGATGCTCGAGAACACGGTCGTCCAGGACGCGTCGGCGCGTGACTCGCTGAACACGTTCCTCGGCGGTCAGGGCGACGTCCTCATCTCGTACGAGAACGAGGTCATCGGAGCCCAGAACGCCGGCGAGGAGCTCGACCTGGTGACGCCGGACGACACCATCAAGATCGAGACGATCGCCGTGACGACGGAGGAGTCGGACGAGACCGCACAGGCGTTCCTCGACTTCCTCTTCTCCGAGGAGGGCCAGACGCTGTTCGCCGAGAACGGCTACCGCCCGGTCAATGAGACCGTCCTCGAGGAGTTCGCGGACGAGTTCCCAGAGCCGGCCGGTCTGTTCACGATCGAGGACTTCGGCGGCTGGGAAGTCGTCGCAACCGAGTTCTTCGATCCGGCCGAAGGCCTGATCGCGGAGATCGAAGCCGACCTCGGAGTGGCAACGGAGTAACCGTGCCCCCGACGATCGCACAAGCCGAGTCCCCCCGAGGCGGATGCCAAGCATCCGCTTCGGGGGCCCCGGCCTCAGACGAGGCCTGGTCGCCGGCTACCTGACCGTCATGGTCCTGCATCCCGATCGCGGTCGTAGTGATCCGATCGGGCGAGGACGGATGGTCGACCTTCTGGGAGGCCGTGAGCCAGCCTCAGGCAGTGGCCGCGATGAAGCTGACGCTGATCGCGTCGCTCATCGTCGTCGCGGTCAACGCCGTATTCGGGACGATCATCGCGTGGGTCCTTGTCCGGGACGAGTTCCCGGGGAAGAAGCTCGTGAACTCGGTCATCGACCTGCCGTTCGCCCTGCCGACGATCGTGGCCGGGCTAACGCTCCTCGCGCTCTACGGAGACAACGGCGTCCTGGGGCTTACCAACGTCCAGGCAACGCGGATCGGCGTGGTTCTCGCATTGCTCTTCGTGACCCTTCCATTCGTCATCCGAGCCGTTCAGCCGACGCTGATCGAGCTGGATCAGGACATGGAGGAAGCAGCGGCGTCGCTTGGGGCGGGGCCGCTCACCATCTTTCGCAAGATCGTGCTGCCGAACCTGACACCGGCCATAACCGCTGGCGTCGCACTTGCGTTCGCCCGAGCGATCGGCGAGTTCGGCTCGCTGATTCTCATCTCGGGGAACATCCCATTCAAGACCGAGGTGTCGTCGGTCTTCATCTTCAAGCAGATCGAGGCAGGCAATACGACGGCCGCTGCGGCGGTTTCGGTCGTCTTGCTCCTGCTTTCGGTACTGGTCCTCGTCCTCATCAACTGGTACGGGAGGAGGTCGATCCGCGAATGAGTGCCAGCTCGGCGGATGTCGCCGCCAGTAAGAACATCGTCAGAGGCGGGCGCGGAGCGCGGATCGGGCTGCGCACGGTTGCGCTGGGGTATCTAGCTGCGCTACTTCTGGTCCCGGTCATCATGATCGTGTTCAAGGCGTTCGAAGACGGCGTCGCCAACGTGCTCGAGACGCTGACCACTCCCGAGGCAATGCACGCCTTCTGGCTCACGCTCGTGATGGTCGCTGTCGCGATCCCGCTGAACACGATCTTCGGCGTCGCCTGCGCCTTGGTACTGGTTCGCGACAAGTTCAAGGGCAAGTGGTTCATCAACGCACTGATCGACCTTCCCTTCGCGATCTCGCCGGTCGTAATCGGCCTCGCCCTGATCCTGGTCTACGGGTCTGTAGACGGCGTGTTCGGCCAGTGGCTGATCGAGCACGGGATACGCGTGATCTTCACGCCGATCGGAATGGCGATAGCGACCACGTTCGTGTCGCTGCCGTTCGTCGTCCGCGAGATCGAGCCGGTACTGCGGGAGATCGGCGAGGACCAGGAGCAGGCTGCCGCGACGCTTGGCGCCAACGGGTGGCAGACGTTCTGGCGGATCACGCTGCCTGCGATCCGGTGGGGCCTGACCTACGGCGTCGTGCTCGCCACGGCTCGCGCGCTCGGCGAGTTCGGCGCGGTTTCGATCGTCTCGGGCCGGATCTCCGGCGAGACCGAGACGCTGCCGCTCTTCGTCCAGAAGCAGTTCGAAGTCTTCAACGTCTCGGGCGCCTATGCGGCCGCTCTAGTCCTGGCGATCATCGCCCTGGTGACGCTTGGCGCCATGAACCTTGTCCGTAGGCGGGACACCAGTTCCGTTTCGCCGTCCCAAATCGTGGGCGACCGCGACTTAACCGAGGAGGCTGTCTGATGAGCATCATCGTCGAGAACGCAACGAAGAAGTTCGGTGACTTCGTCGCCCTGAACGAGGTGTCGATCGAGGTCCCGGACGGCTCTCTGACCGCCCTACTTGGCCCGTCTGGCTCGGGCAAGTCGACGCTCCTGCGGGTTATCGCGGGCCTCGAGTTGGCCGACTCCGGCAGGATCATCATCTCCGGTCAGGACATGACCAAGGTGCCCGTCCAGGATCGTCACGTCGGCTTCTGCTTCCAGCACTACGCGGCGTTCAAGCACATGACGGTGCGCGACAACGTCGCGTTCGGCCTGTCGATTCGCAAGAAGCCGAAGGCGGAGATCGAGGAGCGGGTCCGCGAGCTCCTGGCCCTCGTCCACCTGGAGGGCTTCATCGACCGCTATCCGTCGCAGCTCTCGGGCGGACAGCGCCAGCGCATGGCGCTCGCCAGGGCGCTCGCGGTGGAGCCGAAGGTGCTTCTCCTCGACGAGCCGTTCGGCGCGCTCGACGCGAAGGTGCGCGAGGAGCTGCGTGCGTGGCTCGGCGCCTTCATGACGAGATGCACGTGACGACGATTTTCGTCACCCACGATCAGGAAGAGGCGATGGACGTCGCCGAGCAGATCGTGGTGATGAACGACGGCAAGGTCGAGCAGGCCGGTGGCCTCGCGAGATCTGTACGAGCACCCCACGACGGAGTTCGTGATGGGGTTCGTCGGCCCGGTCAACCGGATCGGCCAGGAGTTCATCCGCCCGCACGACCTGGTGATCCAGCACGTGCCGGAGCCGGGCGCTGTCGAGGCGATGATCGACCGGATCGTCCACCTCGGGTTCGAGGTGCGGGTCGAGCTTCTGCCGGCCGACGGTCCTCCGATGTGGGCGCAGCTCACGCGCGAGCAGGCGGAGTTGCTGGAGCTCGACGAGCGCCAGATCGTCTACGTCAGGCCGAGCCGCAAGAAGGTGTTCGACGAGAACGGCCCGCGCACCGAGGAGCTCGTCGCCGTCTAGCGGCGGCGCATAGGCGAGCCGATGGAGACGGCAGAGCTCATCGCCACGGTGGTGTTCGCGCTCATCTTCGTCTGGCTCGGCATGGTTCTGGGAGCCACGTGGCGCCAGATGGAAGGCGAGGCGGAGCGTGCGGGTGTCGTGCGGCCGCGACACCTTCGCTCGCGCCGGTTCAAGGCTCGGTGGGACTCCCTGCGGTCGCCTCGGGATGCGCGGAAAGCTCGCGCACAGGCGCGGGAAGATCGCCGGCGACGACGTCGGCCAGAGTGACGGTCTCGAGCACGGTCCGGACATTGGCTCGGAGCGCGAGCCAGACGTCCTGAAGCGGCTTCGCGCTGCCTAGGTAGGTGAGTCCGGCCGGTTCCTCGCCGTGCACCGCGCCCACTGGGCCGTCAACGGCGCGGATGACATCGGCAAGCGTGATCATTGCCGCTGGGCGAGACAGGTAGTAACCGCCGTCTGCACCCCGGCTGAGCTCGACGATGTCGTTCTGGCGGAGCTCGTAAAGGATGTTCTCGAGAAACCGGAGCGGGATGTCCTGGCTCACCGCGACCTGGTCGGCCTTCACAGGCACCTCCGAGGGCTGCGTCGCGAGCTCGACCGCGGCGCGGACGGCGTAATCGGCTTTGGCGGAGATGCGCATGGCTGGAACCTAACGGGAGACGACCCACTGTGGGTCCTAGGATTCCGTTCTAGGCCCCCGTAGCTCAGTGGTAGAGCGGGAGACTTTTAATCTCTGTTCGTCGAAGGTTCGATTCCTTCCGGGGGCATTTCACCGTCTTGCAAGGGTCTGTCTACGGTGGCAGTTGGCGCAGCGGATCGCGCATTTGGCGATCTCCCTTCGAAGCCTTTCGATACTTAGTCCACCACTCACCAACTCTGAGATGTTCGCCTCCTTCTCGCACAGGTGGTCGAACTCCAGGACCAGAAGATCATTGAGGCCGCAATCGAAGCAGTTACTCGATGACAGGACGTTGTAGACGAATCGCCGGTTGCGCTCTCGCCCGATGTCGAACTTGCTCTGACCTCGACCGAAATCGAGATGGACGCGCCAAAAGTTCCCGCGGAACGCCGTGCGGCGCCTGTGGCAGTTGACGCAGACGACTTCGCACTCCAAGAGCTCCTTGCGAAGCATCGTCACCGACGCCCCGCCCCACGAAAGCCTCGTGATGTCGTCCCGCTTGGCGCCGACGTGGTCGAACTCGAGACCGTCTGCGGCAACAGACCGGACCGTGGTCATCGACCAGTTCGAGCGGCGATGACCCCTCTTCGCAGTCGGTCGCGGTGCAACTGGCACGAGGCGAAGTCTCTCGCAGCATCTGTCGTCGCGGAGGCGGTTGAATGCGACCTCGGAGGATCCGCACTGCACCGTGGGAGATCGAGGCTGGCCTGATTCCGAGCCCACCTCCGTGCGCGAAGTTCGGCGAGAACTGGGAGCCTGTCCAGAGGGTTGGCAACAGAGCCCGAGGTTGCTCAGCTGGACTCATTTGCCCAGCGCGTCGCTACTTGAGGGCAACGGATAACGACTGTTCGATCAAGGAGGAACGGCCACCCGGTCATGCCGAACGTAGGAAAACCCTCGACATACGCGGGAATTCCTACTCTCGATGCCGTTGCCTTGGACTAGGTGTCGCCGTAGTCGCTGCCGCCGCCGGAGTAGACGGGGGCCGGTGCGGGTGCCGGCGCTGGTGCCGGGGCTGCCGCAGGGGCCGCGCTTGACAGCGACGGCTGAGTCGCCGCCGGTCGACTGGTTGCCGGCGCTGCCGGAGTTGTCGGCCGCGCCGTCCTGGGTGCCGCCGGAGTGGGTGTTTCCGCCGTCCCCTTCGTCGTCGTCCTCGTCGCGCTGCTCGACGTCGACGTCGTCATCGTCGCCGCGCCCGGGCTCGCCTGGCGAGCCGCGGTCGTCGTCTCGCGGTCGTCGCGCTGGTCGTCCTGGCCGTCCTCCTGGGCGACCTCGACGGGATCGACCCGCTCGCCACCCTCGTCGTCATCGTCGGCCAGGGCGCTTGTCCCGACCGCGCCGAGCGCGAACGCCCCGGCGACTGCGATCACTGCGGTTCTGTTGTCCATCATCGACTCCTTTCGGGAGTTCGTCGCTTACGACCAACGACGATCCCGCCCCAGCCTGAGATCCCGATGATGAGCGCCTGAGATTCCTCTCAGGTGTCAGATGCGCAGGCGGTAGCCCATCCCGCGCACCGTCTCGATCCTCTCGTCGCCGAGCTTTCGCCGCAGGTAGCCGACGTAGACCTCGACCACGTTCGAGCCCGGATCGAAGTCATACCCCCACACGTGTGAGAGCAACTGCTCCTTCGAGAGCACCTGGTCGCGATGGCGCATGAGCGTCTCGAGCATCGTGAACTCGCGAGCCGTGAGCGGCACCACCTCGCCCTCGACCGTCGCGCGGCGAGTGCGCAGGTCGAGAGCGACCGGACCAGCCTCCAGCACCGTCGGCTCCACCCGGTCCTCGTCGCGCATCCGCGCCCGCACGCGGGCAAGCAGCTCCTCCAGGCTGAACGGCTTCGTCATGTAGTCCGAGGCGCCGGCGTCGAGCCCCGACACCTTGTCGCTCATGTCGTCGCGGGCGGTGAGGATGATCACCGGCATCGAGACTCCGCGCTGCCGCACCATGCGCAGCACCTGGATGCCGTCCATGTCCGGCAGGCCGAGGTCGAGGATCATCAGATCGAACTCCTCGTCGTCGGCGATCGCTCCCGCCGCGACGCCGTCGTCCACGACCTTCGTCGTGTAGCCGTTCGCCGTCAGCCCCTTCTCCAGGAAGCTCGCAAAGCGAGGCTCGTCCTCGACGATCAGGATCCGCTTCACGGCGACACCACCTCGATCGACGGATCGTCCTCCTCGTCGGGCACCTCCTGCTCGATCGGCAGCACGAGGTCGAAGCGCGCACCTTCGCCGGGCCGGCTCGTCACGCGCACCCTGCCGCCGTGAGCCTCGGCAATCGCCCTCACGATCGCCAGCCCGATCCCGGTGCCCTCGTATAGGCGGCTCGACCCACCCCCGCGAGTAAAGCGCGTGAAGATCTGCCGCTGCTCCGACGGTGCGATCCCCACGCCGGAGTCGCGCACCCAGATCGTCACCTCGTCGCCGGCGACCTGCGCGCCGATCTCGATCTCGTCGCCGTCCTCGGTGTGCTCGACGGCGTTCCCGACCAGGTTCATCACAGCCTGGGTGAGCCTCTGCCGATCGGCCACGATCGAGAGCGGCGTGTCGCCGCCGTTCCGCCAATCGCGGTCCGCCGTTGCCTCGGCCTTCGCCACGAGCTCGCCGACGAACTGCGTCCAGCACGACCGTCTCGAGATGGAGGAAGTTCGGGCTCTCCGCCTTCGCCAGCAGGAGGAGGTCGAAGACGAACCGGTTCATCCGGTCGAGCTCGCCGGTGACGAGCGCGATCGTCGCCTGGCGCTCCTCTTCTCCCGTCAGGTGCCCACCCGCGAGCAGCTCCAGATGGCCGCGCGAGACGGCGATCGGCGTCCTCAGCTCATGGCTGACGTCGCGGATGAACTCACGCTGGCTCGAAAACGCGATCTCGAGGCGATCGAGCATCCCATTGAATGTGTGCGCGAGCTGGGCGACCTCATCGTCGCCCTCGACGTCGATGCGGCTGCTCATCTGCGTTCCCGAGACGGACTGTGCGGCGTCGCGGAGCCTCGACAGAGGCGAGAGCACCCTGCCCACGATCGAGAACGCCGCGAGGGAGCCGAGGATCAGGACGGCCGCGGCAACCGCCGCGACGATCTGCACCGCCTCGTTGACCTGCTCGCGCTCGTCCTGCATGAAGATCGCGACCACGAACGTCCCCAGCGTCTTGTTCTCGCCTTCGACAGGGACGGCGACGTAGCGGACGTCCCCCGCCGGCGACTCGACCTGGCCGCGCTCGACCCGGTCGAGCGTGCGCCAGTCGGGGATGAAATCCGCGAACGAGAACTCGACCGTGTTGTCTCCACCGAGACGCTGCGGCGTCCCGCGGCGCGGGATCGTCAGCAGTTCCTCGTCGTCATCGGGAACGTTCCGCTCCAGGTACGTGTCGAACAGCGTCTTCACGTCGTTTCCGAAAGGCCGGCCCGATTCAGGGTCCACGCCTTCCGCGGCGAGCGCCTCGAACTCCTCGACCTCCTGCTGCAGGTCCTCAGCCACACGGTCGTCGAGGCGCACGAGCAGGACCTGCCGGACGGCCAGCACCGATGCGAACAAGGCGATGACCAAGAGCACGATGTAGGAGAGGAGGAGCCGGTTGCGCAAGGAGCCGGAGATGCGGCGCGTCAGGCCGCGCGGCTTCATCGCACCCGCGCCCGGAGAGCCTGGACGCGGGCTCATTTACGTGTCTCCATCGTCGTCATCGTCCCCATCATCATCCTCGTCTGCCCGCGGAAGGCGGCACCGGTGGCGGGGCCGGCGGGGCGGGCGTTGCCGCGGGGGGCTCCGGCGCGGGAGCCGGGGCAGGCACAGCGGACGGCGCCGGGACCGGGTCGTTCTCACGCTCTTGGGCTGCCCTTCGGCGCTCGCGGCGCTCGCGGCGTCCCGGCGCTCCCGGCGCTCCATGCGCTCCCGAGCTTCCAGGCGCTCTCGCTTCTCGAGCCGCTCTGCTCGTTCCTGGACAGAGAGTCCGCCGATGTGCACCGACTCGATCAGCGGTTGGGTCGACCCCCTCAGGAGACCGGGCAGGAGGAGGATCCCGCAGACGAGGATCACGGCGGTGACCGCCAGAGCGGAGCGAAGATTCAAGGCTGCTCCTAGAGGCGCGGCTTCAGGCGGCCGATCCGCGGCTTCGGCAGATCGCCGAGTGCCGGCTCGAGCCGGGCGCTCACCTCGGTGGGGGTCGGGCGGTCAGCCGCATGGAACGCGAGCGAATCCATGATCACATCGGCCACCTCGTGCGGCACCCGCGCCTCCAGGGGCATCGGCGCCTCCACCAACTGCGGCCAGCGCTCTTCCTTGGGAGCATCGTCGTCATCGCCCGGCTGCGAGTAGGGAAGCTGCCCGGTCGCCGCCTTGTAAAGCGTCACTCCCAGGCCCCACACGTCCGCGGCCGTCCCAACAGGACCGAGCCCCTCCGGGTCCGCCTGCTCAGGCGCCATGTAGGCATCCGTCCCAACCTGAGTACGGACCGCCGCAGCCTCCTCGACGCTGAGCGCAACGCTCATGTCGATCATCCGAGGCGGAGCACCCATGATCGTGTTCGACGGCTTGATGTCCATGTGGACGATCCCCTCGCGGGAGAGGTAGTGAACCGCCGAGGCGAGCTGAACTCCGAGCGGGATGAGCTGCTCAGGCGGAAGTGGGCCGTATCGCCGGACCAGGCTCGAGAGGCGCGGCCCCTCCAGGTGCTCGAGGACAAGATGTGGCCGCGGCCCGTCGAGCGTCGCATCGAAGCCGCGCAGGATCACCGGGTGGGCGAGGCGGTTGATCATCGCCCACTCTTCGCGAAGGCCGGCAAGCGTGCGCTCGTCCGAGACCAGGTGCGGGCGGACCACCTTGAACACGACGACCGAATGCAGATGGTCGTCCCACCCGAGATAGGCGTCGTAGCGGCGACCGCCGCCGAGCCGCTTGAGGGCCGTGCGGCCCGGGGCGATCTCATCGCCCTCGGCGAACCCCCAGCTCGTTCGGGAAAGCTGGGGGTTCGTTGCGAGAGCGTTCGTCATCGGCTCGCCCGCGTGAACGTCCCGGTCTTGGTGTCCCGGGTGTTCGTGTTGGATGGCCCCGTGCCTCGAGTCGTGTTGGACTCGCGCGACCTGGACTTCGAGCCGTCGCCGTTGCCGGAGTTCTTCGAACCGCCGTTGCCGGAGCCCTTCGAACCGCCCGAGCCGCGGCTCCTGTTGGCGGAGTCGCCCTCGTCGTCATCGTCGTCCTTCACTTCGATCTCGCGAAGGTCGTCGTCGCGCTTGCCGCTGATCTCGTCGGCCCCCGCCTGTGTGAGCACCGGGCCGGCGACGCTGAGTGCGAACGCACCCAGAAGCGCGGCCACGGCCATCACGATGACCTTGTCGAACGTTGTCTGTCCTGGCATGTCTTGTCTCCTTGCTCATTTGTGGAGCCGACCCATTGCCGACTCCGCTGATGGAGCAAGGATTCCCTCGCGCACTGAGAGTCTCCTGAGGGGAGACGCGCTGAGAGCCCCTGAGGACTGAGAGTTTTCTTAGTCGATCGAGGAGACGTGGTCCATGATCGTCACGCAGCCAGTCGTGTCGGGGGGCTCGGTCGGGCCGTCGACACCGCCGATCGTCCAGCAGCCCCACTTGTCGATCGTCACCTCGTAAGTCGTGGGACCGGGGTCGTCGGGATCGGGCTCCGGGGAGGCGGGATAGGTGCAGGTCCACGTGTCCTCGCCCTCTTCGTCACATGGAACCGAGTTGATCTCGTTGACCGGGGCGCCCGTCGATGCCGCAAGCGACTCGCCGTCAACCCCAACGATGATCGTGGGCCGTAGGCAGAAAGCGACGATCAGCCCAAGCGGGACGACTAAGTACAGGACCCTGAGAATCCGGTGTGACATCCGGAAGGGACCCTAGTGGCGGAAGTGGCGGCGCCGCGTCATCACCATCGCGACGCCCGCCTCGTCGCACGCTTCGACCACCTCGGGGTCGCGCTTCGACCCGCCCGGCTGGATGATCGCGGTGGAGCCGGCATCGATCGCGATCTGCGGACCGTCCGGGAAAGGGAAGAACGCATCCGAGGCGACTACCGAGCCGGCCAGGAACGCGTCCGCTTCGCCCTCCCTCGCCTCGCGCGCCTTGTCGATCGCGATCCGCACCGAATCCACCCGGCTCATCTGCCCCGCTCCGATGCCGAGGGTCGCCCCGTCCTTCGCGATCACGATCGCGTTCGAGCGCACGTGCTTGCACACGGCCCACGAGAACTCCAGGTCGCGCCATGCCTCCTCTGAGGGCTGAGCCTTCGTCGCCACGTCCATCGTGTCGCGCTCCTCCTCGATCAGGTCAGGCGTCTGCAAGAGAAGCCCTCCGCGCACCCGCTTCATATCGCGCTCGCGCGGCTCCGGCCCGCGGTCCTCGGTGTTGTGGAGGATCCGGATCGCCTCCTTCTGCATCAACACGTCGAGCGCGTCCTCCGCATACTCGGGCGCGATCAGCACCTCGATGAAGTTCTCGTGCAGCCGCTCCGCGAGCGCCTTGTCTACCGGCCTGTTGAGCGCGATCACGCCGCCGAACGCCGAGAGCGGATCACAGGCGAGTGCCTTCTCGTACGCCTCCGCGATGTCATTCGCGATCGCCGCCCCGCACGGGTTGTTGTGCTTCACGATCACAGCCGCCGGCTCTTCGAAGTCCGCCAGGAGCTTTGTCGCCGCGTCGAGATCCAGCACGTTGTTGAACGACAGCGAGCGGCCGTGCAGCTTCGCCATCCGCGCCAAGACATGCGAGCGCGCCCCCGACTCCACATAGAGCGCCGCTTTCTGATGCGGGTTCTCGCCGTAGGAGAGGTCCAGGAACTTCTCGTAGGCGAACACCCAATGCTGTGGGAACGCCTCGTAGCGCAACCCGAACCAGCGCGAGATCGCGGCGTCGTAGCGCGCGATCTCCGCCCACGCCTCGTTCGCAAGCCAATGGCGCGTCTCCTCGGAGATCGAACCCTCCGACGCCTCGAGCTCTGCCAGCACGGCGTCGTAGCTCTCGGGGCGCACCAGGACCGCGACCGAGCGGTGGTTCTTCGCAGCGGCCCTGATCATCGTCGGCCCGCCGATGTCGATGTTCTCGACCGCCTCCTCCTCGCTCACATCGCGCCGGGCAACCGTCTGCGAGAACGGATACAGGTTCACGCACACGAGGTCGATCGGCTCGATCCCCTCGCGCTCGAGCGTCGCCATGTGCTCCTCGGAATCCCGCTTGGCGAGCAGCGCCGCGTGAAGCCGGGGATGAAGCGTCTTCACTCGCCCGCCCAGGATCTCCTCCTGGCCGGTGAAGACCGAAACGTCCGTCACCTCGAGCCCGGCCTCGCGGATAGCGCTCGCCGTCCCGCCCGTCGAGAGCAGCTCCACGCCCAGCTCCGACAGTCCGCGCGCAAAGTCCACGACGCCCGTCTTGTCGGAGACTGAGATCAGCGCCCGGCGCACGCGCACCGGCTCTCCCGCGGGTGCTGAGCCCCCCTCGGTCGCCTCAACATCCATCACCCGCTCACTCACTCACCCCACCCTAAACGACGCGGGCGCGAATCTGGACGTTCGATCCAATCCTCGCGCACCATTCGCTCCTATATCCGACCAAAAAGCGCAGGCTTGCGGGTCTACCCCATCGGTGGTAGTTTCGCCGAGAACCCGAAAGGTCGGGACCTGCTTTCTGGACTTTGAGCTGGAACGGGGCCCGTGGAGAGAAGGTTCGTTCAAGGTGTGTCTGGCCATCCCCGGCCAAGTGCTTGAAGTCGTTGACGAGACAAATCGTCTCGCCAAAGTCGACATTGCTGGGGTTCGCCGGAACGTCAACATCGGGCTTCTGGACGACGACCCATCCGGCGGCGTCGAGGTAGGCGACTGGGTGCTGATCCACGTCGGGTTCGCCCTCTCCAAGGTGGACGAGGAAGAGGCGATCGCAACTCGCAAGATGCTGGAGGGCATGGGCGCGGACTACGAGCAGGAACTCGAGGAGTTAAGGGCAAGCGTGATCGAGTGACCTTCACCCCACAGCCGCAGGGGGATCACGCCGGCCACGCCGGCGCCTGCGGCGTAGGGGAGGAGGGTTGCATCACCTGTGGGGATGTGGCCCTCCCGCTGCGGGTGCGCGAGGTCGATACCGCACGGGGACTGGCTCTCTGCACAAACGAGGAGGGCCAGTCCGAGGCGGTCGAGATCGCGCTCGTGGGCGAGGTGTCCGCGGGCGACGAGCTCCTCGTCCACGCCGGGACGGCAATCGCTCACCTGGGGGTTCCGGCATGAAGTTCGTCGACGAGTTCCGCGATCCCGAGCTCGGCCGCGTCCTGGCCGGAGAGATCCTGAACGAGGTCGACCCGAACCGGCACTACAAGCTGATGGAGGTGTGCGGCGGGCACACCCATTCCATCTACAAGTACGGCATCGACGATCTCCTCCCCGAGAACGTCGAGCTCGTCCACGGTCCCGGCTGTCCCGTCTGCGTCATGCCGATGGGCCGAATCGACGACGGCATCGCGATCGCCGCAGAGAATCCCGAGGTGATCCTCACCTGCTTCGGCGACATGATGCGCATCCCCGGCTCGAAGCAGAGCTTCCTGGAGGCAAAGGCGGAGGGCGCCGACATCCGGATGGTCTACTCGCCGCTCGACGCGCTCCGCATCGCGAAGGCAAATCCGGACCGCACCGTCGTCTTCTTCGCGATCGGCTTCGAGACCACCGCCCCGTCCACGGCGCTTACCCTCAAGCGCGCCAAGGCCGAGGGCGTCACCAACTTCCTCTGCGTCTGCAACCACGTGACGATCGTGCCGCCGCTGCGGGCGCTCCTCGACTCTCCAGACCTGCGCCTGGACGGCTTCATCGGCCCGGGCCACGTCTCGACCGTCGTCGGTGTCCGCCCCTTCGAGTTCATCCCGGCCGAGTACGGCAAGCCGCTCGTCACCGCGGGATTCGAGCCGCTCGACGTCCTGCAGACGATCCGCATGATCCTCGCCCAGCTCCGCAAGGGCGAGGCGAAGGTCGAGAACCAGTACAAGCGCGTCGTCCCCTACGAGGGCAACCCGGCCGCCCTCAAGGTCATGGCCGAGGTCTTCGAGCTCCGGCCGCATTTCGAGTGGCGCGGCCTCGGGTTCATCTCCCAATCGGCGCTGAAGCTCTCCGATGCCTACGCCGACTTCGACGCCGAGCTCAAGTACTCGGTCCCCGGCGTGCGCGTCGCCGACCCAAAGGCCTGCCAGTGCGGCGAGGTCCTCAAAGGCGTCATCAAGCCGTGGGAATGCAAGGTCTTCGGCACCGCGTGCACGCCGGAGCATGCGATCGGCACCTGCATGGTCTCCCCCGAGGGAGCCTGCGCCGCCTACTACAACTACGGCCGCTACGCGCGAGAGAAGGAGGTGGTGGTCTCCTGACCGAGCCTGCCGTCACGCCCGAGAAGCGCATCGGCGCCGGCCGCCCCTCTGCACCCGACCGCGAGCAGCGCGTCCTCGAGATCATCGAGACCGCCCGCGCGAAGCGCCCCCGCTTCAAGGACTCGACCGTGAACATGTCCCACGGCGCCGGCGGCAAGGCAACCCAGACTCTCATCGAAGGCCTCCTCGTTCCCGCGTTCGACTCGGACGCGTTGAACGAGCTCGGCGACTCAGGAGTGGTGCGCATCCCTGTTTCGACCCCCGGCACGCCCGGACGCGAAGCGGAGGACGTGGCCGGGATTTGTTTGGCGATGACCACTGACACCTTCGTCGTCAAGCCGCTCCAGTTCCCCGGCGGCTCGATCGGAGAGCTGGCCGTCTGCGGCACCGTGAACGACCTCGCCGCAGCCGGAGCGAAGGCACAAGCGCTCAGCCTCGCCTTTGTCCTCGAAGAAGGCCTCAACGCCGACGTTCTACGGGGGGAGGTCGATGCGATCGCCCGCACCGCGGCCGACGCCGGCGTTTCCGTCGTCACCGGCGACACCAAGGTCGTCGAGCGCGGTCTGGCCGATGGCATGTACGTCTGCACCACTGGAATCGGCGAGATCGACTCTCGCGCCTCGCTCGGCACCGGCACCCTCAAGCCCGGCGACCGCGTTCTCGTCTCAAAGACGATCGGCGAGCACGGCACGGCGATCATGCTCGCGCGCGGCGAGCTGGGAATCGAGGCGGACGTCGAGTCCGACTGCCGCTCGCTTTGGCCCGTTGCCGACGCGCTCCTCGACTCCGCCGGTCCCAACCTCCGCTCCATGCGCGACGCAACGCGCGGAGGCGTTGCCTCCGCGCTGAACGAGCTGGCGCGCGCCTCCGCGGTCGGCATTACGGTGCGCGAGGCGTCCATTCCCGTCACCCCCGAGGTCGAGGGAGCATCCGAGCTACTCGGCATCGACCCCATGTACGTCGCAAACGAGGGCGTCATGGTCGCCTTCGTCGCTTCCGCCGCCGCAGACGCCGCGCTCGCCGCGCTCCGCTCCGTGCCCGGATGCGAAGCCGCCGCGGAGATCGCGGAGGTCGTCGCGGAGCCCCCCGGCATGGTCCTCGTCGAGACCGCCTTCGGCGGCCGGCGAGTGATGGACCTCCTGGCCGGCGACCCCCTTCCGAGGATCTGCTGATGAACCAACTTCCTGAACCAGTCCCAGTCCAAGTCCTAGATGACGACCGGCACATGCTGGTTTCGCATCTAAAGATGCTCATCAACTATGAGGTGGCGCGGGCCCCCTCACCAAGGAGTTAGCGATGGCGCTAGCAGCGGAGTTCGTACCCGATCAGGCCGCGACGGAGGCGGTCGAGGCACACGTCCTGTGGATGACCACAGGGCTGTCATGCGACGGAGACTCCGTTGCCATGACGTCGGCGGTCAATCCCAGCCTGGAGGACCTCATCCTGCAGACGATCCCGGGGATGCCGAAACTCCACATCCACCACCCGGTCTTGGCGTACGAGAACGGCGCCGAGTTCATCGAGTGGTGGTGGCGCGCCGAGAAGGGCGAGCTCGACCCCTTCGTCCTCATCGTCGAGGGCTCGATCCCGAACGAGAACCTCTCGGGAGACGGCTATTGGGCGGCGATCGGCGACAACCCGGAGACGGGACAGCCGATCACCACCACCGAATGGCTCGACCGCCTGGCGCCCAAGGCCGCGGCAGTCGTTGCCGTGGGAAGCTGCGCGACGTTCGGCGGCATTCCCGCGATGAAGAACAACCCGACGGGCGCCATGGGCGTTGCCGACCATCTGGGCTGGAATTGGAAGTCGTCGGCCGGGCTCCCCGTCGTCAACATCCCCGGCTGTCCCGCGCAGCCGGACAACGTAACCGAGTCCCTGCTCTATCTGGCGATGCACCTCGCCGGCAGAGCGCCGGTGCCGGACCTCGACGACCAGCTGCGCCCGCGGTGGCTGTTCGGCCGCACGGTCCGTGAGGGATGCAACCGCGCCGGCTTCGCTGAGCAAGGCGAGTTCGCCACCGAGTACGGCGACGACCCGCGCTGCCTGGTCAAGCTGGGCTGCAAGGGCCCGGTGGTGAAGTGCAACGTGCCGGTGCGCGGCTGGGTCGACGGCTACGGAGGCTGCCCCAACGTGGGCGGCATCTGCATGGCATGCACGATGCCCGGCTTCCCAGACAAGTACATGCCGTTCATGGATCCGGACCCGTGGGGGGCGGCGGCCTCGAACTTCCAGAGGTTCCTGTTCGGCCCCACCGTCCGGTACTTCCGCAAGCGGAACGTGGACCGCAAGTACGACGTCGAACCCGAGTGGCGCAAGCCCGGGAACACGCTGACAACGGGCTATCAGCCCCGGAATTACGCCAAGTAAGGCACGAGGAAGAGAGAGATAGACATGGCAGCAACGGAGACACCCGCAGCTGATCAGAAGGTCATGGTCAAGGAGATGTCCTGGGACCCGATCACAAGGATCGTCGGTTCGCTGGGCATCCACACCGAGATCGACTTCGCCAACAAGAAGGTGAACAAGTGCTACTCGACGTCGATGATCTTCAGAGGATTCGACATCTTCATGAAGGGCATCGACCCTCGCGACGCGCACTTCATCACCAGCCGGATCTGCGGCATCTGCGGTGACAATCACTGCACCTGCTCTTGCCTCAACCAGAACATGGCGTACGGGGTGAAGATGCCCCCGCTCGGCGAGCTTGCGTTCAACCTCGCGGAGACGGCGGACTTCATCTTCGACCACGCCATCTTCAACGACTGCATGTGCAACGTGGACTTCTGCGAGCAGATGGTGAAGGAGACGAATCCCTCACTGCTCCAGAAGGCCGAGCAGGAGCTCGCGCCGGGCGCCGATATCCACGGCTACCGGACGATCGCCGACATCATGCGCTCGCTCAACCCGTTCACGGGCGACTTCTACCTGGAGACTCTCCAGGTCGCCCGGTACACGCGCGAGATGTACTGCCTCTTCGGCGGCAGGCACACGCACCCGTCGACGATCATGCCGGGCGGCTGCTCTGCGCACATCACGCACCAGACGCTGACCGACTACTACGTGCGGCTCATGCGCTACTTCGACTACGTGAAGCGCAGCGTGCCGATGCACGACGACCTCTACGACTTCTTCCTGAGGGAGTTGCCGGGGTACGACATGGTCGGCTACCGCGAGACCGACCTGGTCAACTGGGGCGCCTTCGACGATCCGGACTATGCCGACTCGTCCTACGAGAACATGAACGAGTGGGGCAACAAGCGGTACATCACGCCCGGGATCGCGATCGGCGGCGAGTTGATCACCACGGACCTCGTGGACATCAACCTCAAGATCCGCATCCTGCTCGGCTCCTCGTACTTCGACGACTGGACCGAGACCGAGGAGACGTTCGTCGACAAGGACCCGCTGGGTAACCCGGTCGACCCGCGTCATCCGTGGAACAAGGTGACGATCCCGAAGCCGCAGGCGCGCGACTTCAACGACAAGTACTCGTGGGTCGTCTCGCCGCGGATCTACGACGATCGCACCGACCGCTACGTCGCATGCGACACCGGCGGCGGCCCGTTCGCCCGCCAGTGGTGCACGGCGAAGGCCGGCCTGGTCGACTTCGGCTATGCCAAGGCGACCGGCCACTCGATCCAGATGGTCCTGCCGAAGTCGGCAAACCATGGCGAGATGCAGCTCGAGTGGCACGTCCCGGAGAAGTCCAACGCGATCGAGCGTGATCGCGCCAGGACCTACCACCAGGCCTATTCGGCGCTGATCGCGCTGCACTGCCTGGAGCGGGCGTTCGTCGAGGTCAGGGCCGGCCGGACCAAGAGCTGGTCCGACTTCAAGGTCCCGCAGGAGGCCGTGAGCGTTGGCTTCCACGAAGCCGCGCGCGGCGTGATCTCGCACCACATGGTGATCCAGGGCGGCAAGATCGCGAACTACCAGCCCTACCCGCCGACCCCGTGGAACGCCAGCGTGCGCGACTCCTACGGAACTCCCGGCCCCTACGAGGATGCGGTGCAGAACACGCCCATCTTCGAGGAGAACGGCCCGGAGAACTTCAAGGGCGTCGACATCATGCGGGCGGTGCGGAGCTTCGATCCGTGCCTGCCGTGCGGCGTGCATATGTACAACGGCAAGGGCCTCGTGCGAAAGGTCCAGCACACACCAACGGGGTTGAGCTGCTGAGCGCCGGGGATCTCAGCGCCGAGCAACTCGTAGAGCGGGTTCAGGTTCTCCAGGCGCGACTGGAGGACCTGGGCGACCCGCGCGCGCAGGCGGCTGCCGAAGAGCTCGTCGGCGCGATCGTCGAGCTCTATGGCGAGGGCATGCGTCGCATCGTCGAGACGCTCGAGAACGCGGGCGACGGCGCCTTGCCGATCCGCGATGCGTTGGCCGAGGACGGCGTCATCGCCAGCCTCCTCCTCATCCACGACCTCTACCCCGTGCCGCTCGACGAGCGCGTCATGGAGGCGCTCGACCAGGTGCGCCCGTACCTCGACTCGCACGGCGGCGGCGTCGAGCTGCTCGAGGTCACGGACGGCGTGGCGCGCATCCGCCTCGAGGGAAGCTGCAAGACCTGCCCCGCGTCTTCCGCGACGCTCGAGCTGGCCGTGAAGCAGGCGCTCGACGAGGTCGCCCCCGACCTCGAGGGCCTCATCGTCGAGGGCCTCGCCGACTCCGAGCCCGAGCCATCGACGGGCTTCGAGCTGCCCGTCCTTCAGGTCTCCGCAAACGGCGACCAGGAGGAACCCGCATCGAAGGCGGCGCAGGCGCAGGCGGCGTTCAACTCGTCGAACGGCGGCGCCTGGCACGCCCTGGCCGCGGGCGAGTCGGTCGCGGAAGGCCGCATCCAGGCTGCCGAGGTTGGCGGCACCACCCTGGCTGTCGCCCGCATCGACGGCACCCTCCTTGCGTTCCTCGACTGCTGTCCGGCGTGCAGCTCGCCCGTCTCCACCGGCACCCTCCTCGGCGGCACCCTCGCCTGTCCCGAGTGCGGCGCCTCATTCGACCTTCCCAGAGCCGGGCTCGCCACCGACGGCGGCGCGCAGCTCGATCCCGTCCCGCTCCTCGCCGACGCCGGCGGGGTCAGGGTCGCCCTGCCGCAGACCGCATGACCGAGAACGCAAACGGGAACGGCAACGGCGCCCTCGACCGGCTGACTCAGAATCGCAAGCGCGCGGACCTGGTGAGCGGCCTTCGGGGGCTGCGGCAGGGGTCAGACCCCAAGCGAGGGGTCAGACCCCAGGCGAGGGGTCAGACCCCAGGCGTGAGCTCTGTCCCCGAGGAAGTCTGCGACGTCTGCGGCACGCCTATCGCCCACGACCATCGCCATCTCCTGCAATCTGTCCGAGCGGCGCATCCTGTGCGCCTGCGAGGTCTGTCTGGCCGAGAAGTCCGCCGAGGCGGAGTACCGGCCCGTTGGGCACCGCGTCACGTGGCTCGACGATCTCGAGATGGCCGACGAGATGTGGGCGCGGCTCGGCATCCCGATCGCGCTCGCCTTCTTCACGCAAAACGGCGATACGGGCGAGACCGTGGCGTTCTATCCAAGCCCCGCCGGCTCGACCGAGTGCGAGCTCGACCTGGACGCGTGGGCGGATCTCGTCGAGGCCAACCCGAAGCTCGCGGAGCTAGAGCCCGACGCCGAGGCGTTCATCGTCAACCGCATGTCCGACCCGCCCCAGTACGTGATCGTCCCAATCGACCGCTGTTACGAGATGGTCGGCGCCGTGAAGATGGCCTGGGAGGGCATCTCTGGAGGCGACGAGGTGGATACGGCGATCGCTGCTTTCTTCCGGCGGTTGCGGGAGGGGTCGCCCGCATGAGCGAGACGAACGGAGCGCCAGCCGCGGAGACGCCGGAGGCGCCACCTACCGACGCGGAGCCGGAGTTCAAGGTCGTAGCGGTTGAGCCTGTCGCTCGGTCGGTCGAACCGGCGCTTTCCTTCAAGGGCACGATTGTCGACGCTTCTCAGCGGCCGGTCTATCTGATCGCGCTGACGGCGATCGTCGTCGTCGAGCCGGGGAAGCGCTCGTATGCGCCAGGTGAGCGCGAGCGCCTGATGGAACTCTTCGGCGGGCCCGAGCGCTGGGCGTCCACCACGGGCGCGTTCCGCTGGGCGGCGACATCGGCAATGGTCCACGGCTTTACGGGCGAGGGCGAGTTCGAGCTCATCGTGCCGGTCTCCTACGACCTGGAGATCGCCTCCGCCAAGTACTTCGGGGCGCTCGACGAGGGCGGAACGGTGCCGCTCCGCTTCCACTTCAACGGCTCGATCCTCTACGAGCGCGGCGACGGCCGCGTCCAGACCACGCCGGTGCCGTGGGATCGCTCCGAGCGCTTCGAGATGCCGATGGAGGCCTGGACCCGGCTCACCGCCGAGCACCACCCGTACCGGAACTGGGTGCCGCTCCACTCGGAGACCGTCTCCCGGATCGAGGACTTGAAGGCGAAGATGGGCGCGCCGACCTTCGACGACGCCGTCACCCGGATCATCGACCGGGCCGAACAGGGCGGAACCGAGGAGTCTTTACGGAGATGGAGAAGCCGCTCGAGACGCTCGTCGAATCGCTCCTCTACGAGGGCTACGCGCTCTACCCCTACACGCCGACCGCGACCAAGAACGCGACGCCGACGCCGTTCGGGATCGTCTATCCGCCCGCATACGCCGAGGAGAGTCCGGCGACCTTCGACCACCTGCGCGTCGACTGCGTCCTCCACGTCGCTGAGGACGCTGAAGTGAGCGGGACCGTCCGCTTCCTCCAGACCGCCGGCGATCGCCACGAGGGTGAGGCGCGAATGCTCGAGGTCCCGCCGACGCCTCTCGCCGACCTCGCCGGCGGCGGCGTCGGCCAGGAGTTCGCATTCGAGGGCGAGCAGCCGGTCGAGGGGCGCATCCGCCTGCGCGCCGACGAGGCGGGCGACGGGCTCGCGCGGGTTCGCCTGTGCGTCCACAACTCGACTCCCGTCGAGGGCGCGGCCGAGATGACGCGCGGTGAGGCCCTCAAGGCAAGCCTGATCTCCACCCACGTTGTGATCGAGACCACCGCGGGTCGATTCGCCTCGCCGCTCGAGCGCTCCGGCCCGGCCGGCGAGGCGGTGGCTGAGTGCGACAGCGTCAACTCATTCCCAGTTCTCGCCGATCCCGAGGACCGCGCCATCCTGGGCGCGGCGATCGTCTTGCCCGACCATCCGTCTCTGTCGCCCCACAGCCTGGGGAACCTTTTCGACAACACCGAGATCGAGGAGGCGCTGATCCTCCACGTGAAGGCGCTCTCCGATTCGGAGCGTGAGGAGATCGAGAAGCAGGACCCCGCCGTGCGCGAGATGATCGCCAAGGCCGAGGGGACGACCGACGAGGACCTGATGCGCCTCCACGGGTTGATGCGCCCCAGTGAAGTGTTCGCGGGCATGCAGGACCCCGGCCCGCCGCCCGAGCCCGGCCACCCGAACCCCGGCGAGCCCGAGATGGCCGTTCCGCGCGGCACGATCCGCAAGGGCGGCAAGGTGATCCTCCATCCCGGCGAGTCGAGCCGCGATCCGATGGACACGATGCTCGCGGGACGCACGGCAACCGTCGAGCGGATCTACCGCGACATGGATGACAGGATCCACGTCGGCGTAACCATCGACGGCGACGCATCCCAGGAGCTCTTCCGCGAGACCGGCCGCTACATCTTCTTCAAGGGCGACGAGGTGGAACCCGCGTGAACGCAGAGCTCGTGCCTCAGATCCTGGTGGCGGGCGTCGGCAACACCTGGATGAAGGACGACGCGTTCGGCTCGGAAGTCGTCAAGGGCCTCCTCGAGACGGATCTGTCCGAGGGCGTCACCGTGCTCGACTTCGGCACGGGCGGACTGGATCTCGCGTACGAGCTCATGCGCGGCTACAACGCGATGATCCTTGTCGACGTGAGCCGTCAGGGCGGCGACCCCGGAACGCTCTACGTCATGGATCCCGACCCGGCCGAGATCAAGGTGATCGGCGACGGCGAGGTCGTCAACCCGCATGGCATGGACCCCCACACCGTCCTTCGCTTCGTGAAGACGATCGGCGGCTGGCCCGGCCGCGTCGTCGTCGTCGCATGCGAGCCCGCCGTCGTCGAGGAGCACGGCCTGGGCATGTCGCCTGAGGTCGAGGCGGCGGTCGAGCGCGGGGTGAAGCTCGTCCAGGAAACGGTCGAAGAGCTTCGCGCCGAGGGGTTCAAGGCGGCTGAGGAAGAGGCCGCCAAGGCGGAGGCCAAGGGCTGATGCACGAGCTCTCGATCTCCTCCGCGATCGTCGAGACCGCGATCAAGCACGCCCGAGGTCAGCGGGTGACCGTCGTCGACGTCCGCCTAGGGCGCCTGCGCCAGGTCGTCCCGGACTCGCTCGCCTTCTACTTCGACATCGTCTCGCGCGAGACGCCGTGCGAGGGCGCGGAGCTTCGGATCGAGCACGTCGCCTCGTCGCTTCGCTGCCCCGCGTGCTGGTGTGAGTGGGATCCCGCGCCGCCGCCGATGGCAACCCACGAGGAGTACGCCTCGGACGGGCCGCCCCCTGTGCCTGCATTTCGCTGCCCGACCTGCGGCGAGCCCGGCGAGGTCCTTACAGGCGGCGAACTGGAGGTCGAGTCGATCGAGATCACCGACGAGGCACCGGCGCCTGAAACCCAGTTGACTTAGGAGGAGCGATGCACCGCACGAAGATCAAGGTCGCAGAGGACGCGCTCGACGCGAACGAGACGATCGCTCGCGCCAATCGCGACGACTTCGACCGTAACCGGGTGCGCGTCGTCAACCTGATGAGCGCACCTGGCGCCGGCAAGACGACTCTCCTCGAGGCCTCGCTTCGCGACTTCGACCTCCGCGTTGGAGTGCTCGAGGGCGACGTGCAGGGCTCGATGGACGCCGACCGCATCGCCCACCTCCACATCCCCGTTGTTCAGCTCAACACCGGCAACGGCTTCGGCGGCGAGTGCCATCTGGACGCCAACATGGTTCGCTCGGCGATCCCCGACATCGACCTCGAGGCAATTGACCTCCTGGTGATCGAGAACATCGGCAACCTCGTCTGCCCCGCGGAGTTCCGGGTCGGCGAGGACGTGCGCGCGATGATCACCTCCGTGACCGAAGGCGAGGACAAGCCGCTCAAGTACCCGCTGATGTTCCGCGCCTGCGAGCTGGTCGTGATCAACAAGGTGGACCTCCTGCCGCACCTCGAGTTCGACACCGATCGCCTGCTGGCGAACATCGAGACCGTCAACCCCGGTGCCCGGACGATGCTCGTCTCGGCGAAGACCGGCGAGGGCGTTGACGGGTTCCGCGAGTGGCTCGCGGGGGTTCCGCAGCGCGCCGAGGCGGTCGCCTGAGCGCGCCAGCGCCTGCGCTCGCGGAGCGCCTCGACGAGCTGACCAGGGTCCGGACCCAGGCGAACCAGGCGTTCTTCGACGCACAGGCCGAGCCGATTGCGCGCTGCTGCCATCGCATGGCGGAGCGCTTCGCCCGCGGCGGTCGCCTGGTCGCCTTCGGCGGGACGCCGGTCGCTCGCTCCGATGCCCGCCACGTCGCGGTCGAGTTCGTCCATCCGGTGATCGTCGGCAAGCGCGCACTACCCGCCATCGGCCTCGCGTCGGAGGGCGGAGATCTGGTCCCGCAGGCGAAAGCTGTCTGCGAGCCGGACGACATCGCTATCGCGTTCGGCTGCGAGGAAGGAGGACCGGGCGCGAAGGGCGCGCGGGACGCTCTCATCCACGCACGTCACACGGGATGCCTCACGATCTCCTTCGGTGGCGACTCGGCAGCCGAATGGGAGTTCTCGCCGTCCGCCGATCTCGACGCCTTCGTCCGCCAGGAGCTGGTCGAAACGCTCTATCACCTGCTCTGGGAGCTCGTCCACGTCTTCTTCGACCACCGCGGCCTTCTGGAGGGGCGCGACGCCCGGCAGGTCCACGATCCCGGCGCGTCCAGCTTCCTCTACCCGTTCCTTTCCGAGGCACAGACCGATCTGGAGCCGGTCGTCGCCGACGTGCGCGCCTCCGTTCTTCTCAAGGCCGAGGAGATCGGCGCGCTCCGCGAGCAGACGCTCACCGACAACCGCGCCGAGCTGACCGCCGCCGCCGTGGCGCTCCGGGACGCGTTCGAGTCCGGCGGGCGGCTCCTCACGTTCGGCAACGGCGGCTCGGCCACCGACGCGATGGACGCCGCCGCCGACTTCCGGGTCCCGCTTCCGGACGGGGGCGGAGAGCCGCGGCGGGCGCTCGACCTCACCGAGGACACCTCGATCATCACCGCGGTCGCCAACGACGTCGGAGTCGAGGCGATCTTCCAGCGCCAGGTGATCGCGCACGGGCGGGCCGGCGACGCCGCCCTCGCTCTCTCGACCTCGGGCAACTCTCTGAACATCATCGACGCGCTCGCCGAGGCGCGCAAGCGTGAGATGCTCACGATCGCGATGGTGGGATACGACGGAGGACAGATCGCTCAGAACGCGCTCGCGGACCACGTGATCGTCACCCGCTCCCAGCACATCCCGCGCATCCAGGAGGCGCAGGCAAGCGCCTACCACGTGCTCCGCGAGCTGGTCGAGTTGGCGGCGTGAGCGTTGGGTGAGGTACCTGGCACCAGGCGGGTACGGATCAGGGTCACCGGGACGGTCCAGGGCGTCGGGTTCCGGCCGTTCGTCTACCGCTCCGCTCTCGAGCTCGGACTTGCCGGCCACGTACTGAACGACGAGCACGGGGTCGTCGTCGAGGCCGAGGGGCCCGAGACCACGATCGGCGAGCTCGTCTTCCTCCTGGAGCACGAGGCGCCGCCCCTCGCCGTGGTCGAGTCGGTGGCTGCCGAGCGCGTGGAGCCCACGAGCGAGAGCGGCTTCCGGATCCTGCCCTCTGAGAGCCATGGCGAGGCGGACGCGATGGTTTCAGCCGATATGGCCACGTGCGACGCGTGCTTGGCCGAGCTCGCCGACCCCGCCGACAGGCGCTACCGCTACCCGTTCATCAACTGCACGGATTGCGGGCCGCGCTTCACGATCGTCAAGGGCGTCCCCTACGACCGCCCGCAGACAACGATGGCGGACTTCCGGATGTGCCCGTTGTGCCAGGCCGAGTACGACGACCCGCTCAACCGCCGCTTCCACGCCCAGCCCAACGCCTGCCCAACCTGCGGCCCAACCGCACACCTGGTGCCAGGCACGGTGCCTGGCACCGAGGGCGGAGACGCGATCGCTCAGGCGGCGGCGATGCTTGCCGACGGCGCCATCCTGGCCGTCAAGGGGATCGGGGGCTATCACCTCGCCTGTGACGCGGCTTCCGAGGAGGCAGTCGGTGCGCTCAGGAGCCGCAAGCAACGTGAGGAGAAGCCATTTGCGCTGATGGCGACGGGCATCGAGGAGGCGCGCACGCTGGTCGAGCTGACTCCAGCCGAAGAGGAGCTCCTGCTCGGACGCGAGCGGCCGATCGTGATCGCCCGGCGTCGCGACGGGGCGTCGGTGGCCCAAGCGGTGGCGCCGCTGTCCCGCGACCTCGGAGTGATGCTCCCCTACGCGCCCCTCCAGCACGTGCTTCTCGCCGACTTCGGCCGCGCGCTGGTCATGACCTCGGCGAACGTTTCCGACGAGCCCATCGCGTACGGCGACGACGACGCGCGCGAGAGGCTCGGCAAGATCGCGGACGCCTTCCTCATCCACGACCGCCCGATCCACATGCGCACCGACGACTCGGTCGTGCGCAGCATCAGATCCGCGCCATTCGCGCCGCTGATGATGCGCCGCTCGCGCGGGTATGTGCCGCAGAGCGTGCGCCTGCCGCTCGAAGTGCCCGCGGCGCTTGGCTGTGGCGCCGAGCTCAAGAGCACCTTCTGCGTCGCCAAGGGCGGCCGCGCGTGGCCCTCGCACCACATCGGCGACCTCAAGAACTTCGAGACGCTCTCCTCATTCCGCGAGGGCGTCGAGCACTTCGAGCGGCTCTTCGCCATCGAGCCGCGCGTCATCGTGCACGACCTCCACCCGGACTACCTCTCGACGCGGTACGCGGTGGAGCGGGCGGACGACGATCCCGAGCTGGAGCTCGTCGGCGTCCAGCACCACCACGCGCACCTCGCGGCGTGCCTCGCTGAGCATGGCGAAACGGGTGCGGCCCTGGGTGTGATCTTCGACGGCACCGGCTACGGCGAGGACGCGTCCGTGTGGGGCGGCGAGCTCCTCGCCGGCGACCTCGCGGGATTCGAGCGTGCCGGCATGCTGATGCCCGTCCGCCTGCCCGGCGGCGATCGTGCGGTGCAGGAGCCCTGGCGGATGGCGGCGTCGTGGCTCTCGCACGCCATGGACGATGAGCTCCCTCCGATTCCGGACGGACTTCGCGACCAAGTGAGCGCGTCCGAGTGGGAGGCGGTGTGCGGAATCGTCCAGACGGGCGCCGGGTCGCCGGTCACCACCAGTGCCGGCCGCCTGTTCGACGCCGTCTCGGCTCTCTGCGGCATCCGGGCGGAGGTGACCTACGAAGGCCAGGCCGCGGCCGAGCTCGAGGGCGCGGCAGACCCGGAGGAGCTTGGCTCGTACGAGGTCCCGGTCGAAGGCGAAGGCGGGGCGCCGATCGTTCTCGATCCCAGGCCGGCGATCCGCGAACTCCTGAGCGATCTGAATGCGGGGGTCCGGGTGGAGACCGTCGCGGCGCGTTTTCACCGCGGGCTTGCCTCGGCAGCGGCGGCGGCGGCCGAGCGCGCCTGTCGCGCGCGCGGGCTCGAGACCGTAGTCCTGTCCGGCGGCGTGTTCCAGAACCGGCTCCTGCTCGAGCGCACTCGAGAGGGGCTCCAGGAGGCCGGTCTCAGGACGCTCGTGCCGGTTGCGCTCCCGCCCAACGACGGCGGCATCTCCTACGGCCAGATCGCGGTCGCCGCAGCGCGGCTCGCGCAAACCTGACTCAGGTCAGCCCGACGTACCAGAGCCCGAAGAGGACGCCGAACGCGCCCAAGAGCGGGATCAGCAACGTCCGGTAGAAGGGCTCGATCGCCGGCCGCGTGAGGACCCACGCGAACGCCGCCGTGCAGGCCGCCATCGACACGATCGACATCGGCGCGAACACAGCCATGGCAGCCATCGCCTCCAGCTGCGACGGAAGAGCTGCGATCAGAAGCAGGACGATCGCACCCGTCCCCGCAAGACCGTGAAGGACGCCGATCGAGAACGCCTGCCGGGGAGTCCTCACCTCCGTGTGAGCGTGGTCCCCCTGGTGGAGGTGGCGGTGCTCCTGCGTTTCATGTCCGTGTGGAGTCGCCCGGTAGTCACCGCGCTTCCACTTCCACAGGACGCGCACCGCCAGGAACAGGATCACGACGCCGACAGCCTTCTCGGCGCCGCTCTCGAGCCACGAAGGAAGCGACGTCTTGAAGACGATGAGCGGGATCCCGATCGCCAGGAGCGTGAACGCATGACCGGCGCCCCACCAGCCTCCCAGGCGGGCCGCCGAGCGCGTATCCGCGTCCTCGGCGGTCACCAGCGAAGTGACGGCCACCAGGTGGTCAGGGTCCGAGGCGTGACGGAGCCCCAGGAGGAACGCGAGCCCCAGGGCGACAAGCAGCGGGGCGCCCTCGAACAGGTTGGTGAGCGACTCGTCGAGGCTCTCGATCGGGTGATAGAGGAAGTCGAAGCTCACGACGCCGTCCTCGCGCACTCGGGGCATAGCCCCACGATCGGGAAATGGGAGAAGGCGGACTCGTATCCGAACTCCTCGCGCACCGCGCCGCGCACGCGCTCGAGCTGCTCAGAGGTCGCGGGCTTGCGCTTGCCGCACAGGTCGCACACCACATAGCCGTCAGCGAGCGACCCGGCAAGGGCATACAGGCCCGGCCCATGGCCCAGATGGACGTGGCGCACCAGGCCGATCGCCTCGAGGCGCTCGAGGTTGCGGTAGACGGAGGCGGGATCGCCGCCGCGGATCTCACCGGCGAGCTCCTCCGCAGTCCGCGGTCCGTCCGCGGCGAAGAGCGCTTCGAGGAGCAGGCGTCGCGCCGAGGAAACCCGCAGGCCCCGCTCGCGGACGGCGGTGATCGCCTCGTCGAGATCGCGCGCGGGAATGGCTGGGGCGGGATGGCTTGCGGTCACCGGATTCCAGCGACTGTCAACTGCAAGTCCATCGCAGTTGACACTACCCCTCCAGAACGCCCCCGTCAACCTCGCCGTAGATCAGCCGCGGATGCCCTCGACGAGACCCCCCGGCGGCGGGAGCACCCAGAGCCGCTCGGCGTGCTCGATGACGTCGGCCACCGGCAGGTCGCGGACCGTGGCGCGGCTTTCCTTCTCCATCTGAGCGGCGAGCAGCTTCCACGCGTGCGCCACCTTGGCCACTCGCTGGAGCGGGCCCCAGGTGCCAACTTCCGTCAGGCGCTGGCCCTGGGCACGTGCGTCATCGGCGGTCAAGTCGCCGAATGGCACGCCCGTCTTTAAGACGTCCACCTTGGACGCGAGCGCCTCGGCGGCGCGCTCGGCTGAGACCCGGCCCGAAGCGATCAGGCGGATCGCCTCGGGCAGGAGCTCGTGCTCGGTGGTGTGGATCGCGTCCTCGAGCTCAGCAGCGTCGCGGCTGGCGGGGACCGGAACTGAGCGCTGGAGGATCGGTGCGCCGGTGTCAACGCCCTCATCCACGAAGTGCACGGTGACGCCGGTGGTCTCTACGCCGGCGTCAAGCGCCTGTCCGATCGCGTCGAGGCCGGGAAATGAGGGCAGCAGGGCAGGGTGGACGTTCACGATCCGGTCGCGCCATTGCCCGATGAAGTCCGGCGAGAGCAGCTGCATGTAGCCGGCGAGGACGACCAGGTCGACCTCGTTCCTGGTCAGCCACTCGGAGATCGCCGCGTCGCGCTTCTCGCGGCTGTCGAAACCGTCGCCCGGAAAGCACTCGGCGGCGATCCCGGCATCCGTCGCACGGTCGAGCGCCATGGCGCCGGGCTTGTCCGAGGCGACCGCCACGACCTCGACGCCATCGCTTCCCATGCACCGTGTCCAGGATCGCCTGCAGGTTCGTGCCGGTGCCGGAGGCGAGCACTGCGATTCGGAACGAGCCGTCGGAACCCAAGATGCCGACAACCTATCTACGGCTTGGACCATGAGGCGGATCGTACCTTGCTGCATGTGTCGTGACGGTCTTTGTGCGCTCTTGCGCGTTCGTCCCGCCGTCGTCGCGGCGAGCCCTCGATTCCGGAGGAGACCGTCAGCGGCGGATCATCGACATCACCTGTTACGGGCCGTGCGCGCCCGGACCAATCCAAGAAGCCGTTCGAGGGTCACGCCGACGTCGTCGTCACCTACAAGAAGACAGGGCAGCAGGTCGCGCGAGTCCCGGTCGAGGGCAGCAAGTACTCCGTCATCGTACCGCCCGGCCGCTACCGGATCGTTGCCGATGCCCTTCCCCGAGCAGGATTCGAACTGCTGGGTGGGCAACCCGCGCAGGCTCCACGTGATTTCGGGACAGTCGGTGCGCAAGCGCCTCAAGGTCGAGAACGTCTGCGTCCAGTAGGGATCCCGCTAAGCGGCGGCTTCGAGCTTCGGGAACTTGCCGCCCGTCGAGCGGATGACGCCGGCCGCGAGCATCGCGTCCACCTCGCCGAGAAGCTCTTCGGCCCGCCACTCGTTCCACTCGCCATACCCGGGCAGCTCGTCGTAGGCGTATTTCACGACGACCTTGGAGCGCCCGCCGCGCAGGATCTCGACGGCGCGCGTGCGCCCCACCGATGGAGATGCCTCCTCGACCACGCGCAGGATCGCGTCGCGGATGTCCTCGTCGCCCCCGGAGGCATGCGTCCGCTTCGGCGGCGCTGCGATCTTCTCGGACGCCAGCATCGCGAGCGGCCCGTCGCACGAGTCGCAGCAACGACCCTCCGAGACAGGAGCCGAGCGGTCGCCGAAGTGCCTCAGGATCGCGACCCGGCGACACCCCTCGCCGTCGACGAAGCCCCAGACCGCGCGGTACTGCGCCCACTTCTGCGACTTGGCCCCGGGGTCTTCGGTCTGGTTGATGAAGTAGACGTGGAGGCCCTTGTCCTGACCGGAGGCGAGGAGGACGCAGCGCGACGGCAGACCGTCACGGCCCGCGCGCCCGGCCTCCTGGTAGTAGGCCTCGAGCGAGGAAGGGACGGCCTCGTGGATCACGGTGCGCACGTTGGCTTTGTCGACGCCCATGCCGAAGGCGTTCGTCGCCACGACCACGGGCGACTCCCCCGACATGAACGCCCGCTGCGCCTCGGCGCGGGGTTCGCGGTCCATCCCCGCGTGGTAGGCCGGCACCGGATGACCGAGTTCGCGGCTCAGCCGATCCGCCGTCGCGTCGGTGCGCTTGCGAGTGCCCGAGTAGACGATCGCGGGCAGCGCGCCGGGCTCCGCCAGAAGCGCGGAGACGGCCCGCTCGCGGGCGCGGTCGCCCGAGATCGGCTACAACGTCGTAGGAGAGGTTCGGCCGCTCGAACCCGGTGGCGATCCGGACGGGGTCATCCAGGCCGAGCCGGTCGATGATGTCGACCGACACGCGGGGCGTTGCCGTCGCAGTCGCGGCGAGGATCGACCGCGCTTCCAGACGCTTCGCGATCTCACCGAGCTTGTAGTACTCGGGACGGAAGTCGTGGCCCCACTGGCTCACGCAATGCGCCTCGTCGACGACGAACAGCCCGACGTTGCCCTTGAGCTTCTCGCCGATGCCAGGCGCCCAGAAGCGCTCAGGCGCCACGTAGAGCATCCGCGCCTCGCCGGCGAGCGCGCGGCGCAGCGACTCGGAGTTCTCGGCGCCCGTGCGCTGGGCATTGATCAGCTCGGCACTGTCACCCAGGCCCTCGACCTGGTCCTGCATGAGCGAGACGAGCGGTGAGACGACGAGCGTCAGCGCATCGGAGTCCTCGAGCGCGGGTAGCTGGTAGCAGAGCGACTTGCCCGCACCCGTCGGCATGACGACCAGAACGTCGCGCCCGGCCATCGCCGCCTGGACCGCCTCGCGCTGCCCGGGCCTGAAGCCGGGGTGGCCGAAGTGGCGGTGGAGCGCGTCCTCGGCGCGGGTGTCCAGCGTCGTCATGACCTGATCATGGCCGACGGACCGGCGATTCACCCCGGCTGCCGATGTGCTCTTGAGCCCTTTATCCGCTTACTGGGATCTTTGCGATCTCCTCGAGCGCGAACTTGCCGTCCGCAGCAGTGGGATCGCCAAGCGGGTACTCGCCCGTGAAGCACGCGTCGCAGTGGCTCTCCCGCGGGGTGCCGACCGCCTCGTAGACGCCCTCGATCGAGAGGTAGGCGAGCGAGTCCGCCTCGAGCTCCGTGGCGATCTCGGCCTCGGTGCGCTCGTGGGCGATCATCTCTTCGCGCGTGGACATGTCGACCCCGTAGTGGCAGGGGTTGCGGATCGGCGGCGCGGAGATGCGAAGGTGGACCTCGGTTGCGCCGGCGTCGCGAAGCATTCCAACGATCTGGCGAGTCGTGTTGCCGCGGACGATCGAGTCGTCGACGACCACCACCCGCTTGCCGGCGAGGATCTCGGGCAGCGGGTTGAACTTCATGCGCAGGCCGTGCTTGCGGAGCTCCTGGCCAGGCTGGATGAAGGTGCGCTGGACGTAGCGGTTCTTGATCAGGCCGTCGTCCTTCGGCAGGCCGGCGGCCCGCGCGTAGCCCGTTGCGGCGGGATTGCCGGAGTCCGGCACCGAGATCACGAGGTCGGCGTCGGCGGGCGCCTCGCGCCAGAGGATCTCGCCCATCTTCGAGCGGACCTCCTGCAGGACCTTTCCTTCGAGCCGGGTATCCGGACGCGAGAAGTAGATGTGCTCGAAGACGCAGTGGGCGCGGCGCTTGGGCTCGATCACCTGGCGCGTCTCCAGGCCGCGCTCGCCGATAGAGACGAGCTCGCCCGGCTCGACCTCGCGCACCAGCTCGGCGCCGATGATGTCGAAGGCGCAGCTCTCCGATGCGACGCACCAGCTGTCGCCGAGCTTGCCGAGCGAGAGGGGGCGGACGCCGTGCGGGTCGCGGAAGGCGACGACGGCGCGCTTGGTCATGATCACCGTCGAGTAGGCGCCCCGAAGGCGGGGCATGACGGCCTCAACGGCGTTCTCGATCGGCCGTTCCTCGGCGACCGAGAGGAGCGCGCACAGGATCTCCGAGTCGGAGGTGCCACGGAAGCGCATGCCCTTGTCGGTCATCTCGTTGAAGAGCTCGACGGCGTTGGTCAGGTTCCCGTTGTGGGCCATTGCGACCTCGCGGCCGTCGTCGCGCCAGACCGGCTGCGAGTTCTCCCACGAGCCGCCGCCGGTGGTCGAGTAGCGGACGTGGCCGATCGCCATGTCGCCGTCGAGCGCGCGGAGCTTCTCCTCGTCGAAGACCTGCGAGACGAGCCCCGTGTCGCGAAGGGTCGTGATGTGCCCGCCCTCGCAGGTCGCGATGCCAGCCGACTCCTGGCCGCGGTGCTGGAGCGCGTACAGGGCGAAGTAGGCGAGCTTCGCGACCTCGGAGCCAGGCGCGTATACGCCGAAGACGCCGCACTCGTCGCGGGGGCCATCACGGTCGGGAATGCCCGGTGGAGCCCCGTCTGGGGCACTTTGGGATGAGCTCATAGAGGTGCTTCGCCTGGGTCTGGATCTGACTCGCGGAGCGGGCTTACGCCTACCAAGCAAGGCTACCAGCGGCCCCGGATCAGCTCAGGGGCGCGACGGCGATCCGGACCGTGAAGGGGGTGCAGTAGAGAACGACCGTGTCGTAGCGGGTGAGATCCGCGTCGTCAGGAAGCTCGTACTGCTGGTCGCCGACGTTGCCCTTGAGGCCGCCGAGCTCCACGCGGTCGTCGAAGCTCGATTCGTCCTGGGTCAGCCAGACCTCGACCTCGACGCCCGGATCGACGTCGAAGTCGGTGAAGGTGAGCGTCCGCTCGCCGCTCGGCTCCTTGACCACGGTTGCGGTCCCGGAGCCGGCGTGGCCGTCCTCGCCGGTGAACTGACCCGTGGCGAGCGAGACTGGGCCGGCGGGCTTCTCGGGCTCCGGTTTCTGATCCTTCGCGGCGTCGTCCTCTGGTTCGGCGACTTCGCTGTCGCCCGCGAGCGCAGCATCGCGCTCCGAGCCGCTCGCTTCGGCCGTCGCGACGACCACGTCCTCGTCGACCTCGCTGTCGCGGAAGCCGGTCCAGTAGCCGATCGCGACTGACGCGACAAGGATCGCGACGTAGGTGCCGAGCACGGGCGCGCGCAACTCCGGCCGCCGCGACGTGGCGACCAGCGCGGCGATCCCTACGAGCGCAAACCAGATCGAGACCAGGACGATGGCGGCCGTTTTCGTCTCGGCGACCCAGCGCTGGAGGACGAGAAGGCCAATCCCGAGCACCGTCGCAACGATCAGAGCAGGCACGAGGCGTTCGCGGTTCATGCGGCTTAGTCGCCCGCAGGCTTACTCCGTTACGCCGAGAGTCGAATAACCGGACACATTGGGCGCTGAAACGACTCTCAGCGCAGTGGTGTTACGCGTCGGGCGCGGCCGGCTCGGCGAAGCGGTCTGCCAGCGAGCGCCAGGACGTCTCGGCCTCGGCGACCGTCACGCTCGGCTCCATCCACTCGGATGAGATCTCGATGCGATCGCCCCCGGCGGAGCCGAGGAACCACGCGTCCACGCCGGCCTCCTTTGCACGGGCCTGAAGCTCGCGCACCGCTTCCTCGGCGCCCGCGATCAGGTAGCCACCAGGCCCTTCGCCGAAGAGGGCCGCCTCGGGCTCGGAGCCGCGGGTGCGGACCAGGGCGTCCAGGTCACACCGCGCGCCGACACGGCCGGCGATCGCCATCTCAGCGAGAGCGCAGGCGAGGCCGCCGTCGGAGATGTCGTGGATCGCAAGGTCTCCGGTGCGAGCTTCTTCGCGGATGAACGCGAGCGCGCGGAGGTGCGCGTCGAGGTCGATCTCGGCCAGGCCGGGCTCGAGCTCGCCGCGAAGCTTCGTGAGCTCCGATCCCGCGGGCGACGGGTCGAACGGCCCGACCAGCGCGATCGCGTCTCCGTCGGAAAGCGCCAGGCCGCCGGCCTTTCGCGCGTCCGGAAGCTCGCCCACGAGCCCGACCACGGGAGTGGGGTAGATCGGGCCACGGTCCGTCTCGTTGTAGAGCGAGACGTTGCCGCCGACGACCGGCACGCCCATCGCGTTGCACACGTCGGCCAGGCCCTGCACGGCGCGGTCGAGTTGCCAGGCAACGGCGGGCTTCTCGGGGTTGCCGAAGTTGAGACAGTTCGTGAGGCCGAGCGGCTCCGCGCCGACGCAGGCGAGGTTCTGAGCGCATTCGAGCACGGCCTCGACGGCACCGCGATAGGGGTCGCACGCGACCCGGCGGCCGTTGCCGTCGATTGAGGTCGCGATCGCGTTGTCCGTCTCGGGAAGCTGGAGGACGGCGGCGTCGGCCGTCTCGGGGCGGCGGACGGTGCGCGAGCCGACGATCGAGTCGTACTGCTCGAAGGCCCACTTCTTCGAAGCGATGGAGGGCGAGGCGAGGAGCTCGAGGAGGATCTCACCCGGGTCGTCGGCCTCGAGAGTTCGCTCGTTGCCGTAGATCCAGCCGCTCGGCTCTTCAGGCTCGAGGTCGTAGAGCGGGCACCCGTCGACGAGCGCCTCGACCGGCATCTCGCCGGTGACCTCGTCGCCGCGCAGGACGCGGAAGAGACCCGTGTCCGTCACCTCGCCGACGACGGCAGGCGCGGCCTGCCACTTGCGACAGATCGCTAGGACGTCGTCGACCTTTCCGGGCTCGACGACGGCGAGCATCCGCTCCTGAGACTCGGAGACCATGACCTCGAACGGCTCCATGTCGGCCTCGCGGAGCGGCACGCGGCCCACATCGATGTCGATCCCGACGCCGCCGCCCGATGCCATCTCGGCTGCCGAGGACGTGAGTCCCGCGGCGCCAAGGTCCTGGAGCGAGACCAGGAGCCCCGCGTCGAGGAGCTCGAGGCAGCACTCGACCAGCTTCGACTCCTCGAACGGATCGCCGATCTGGACCGAGGGGCGCTTCGACTCGTCGGCCTCGTCGAGCTCGGCCGAAGCGAGGACCGAAGCGCCGCCGATCCCGTCCCGGCCGGTGGAGGCGCCCATCAGGACGACCTGGTTGCCGACGCCGGCCGCCGCCGAGCGGACCATCGCGTCGGTGCGGGCGAAGCCGATGCACATCGCGTTCACCAAGCAGTTCTGCTCGTAAGGCGGCTCGAAGTAGACCTCGCCGCCGACCGTAGGGACGCCGATCGAGTTGCCGTAGTGGCCGATGCCGGCGACGACGTGGTCGAAGAGGTAGCGCGAGCGCTCCGACGAGAGGTCGCCGAAGCGGAGCGAGTCGAGGATCGCGATCGGCCGGGCACCCAGCGCGAAGACGTCGCGCAGGATCCCGCCGACCCCAGTCGCAGCGCCCTGGAACGGCTCGACAGCTGAAGGGTGGTTGTGCGACTCGACCTTGAACGCCACCGCGTAGCCGCCGCCGACGTCCACCGCGCCCGCGTTCTCGCCCGGGCCCATCACGACGCGCGGCCCCTCGGTCGGCAGGCGACTGAGGAGCTTTCGCGAGTGCTTGTAGGCGCAGTGCTCGGACCAAAGGAGCGAGAACATCGCCAGCTCGACGTCGTTCGGCTCGCGCCCGAGCTTGGAGTTGATCAGCTCGAACTCGGTGTCGGTCAGGCCGAGCTCGCTGTGCTTCGAAGGGGACGTGCGGCTTGGGCAGTCACGAAGCGACGACTCTACCCCGCGGCTGGCGGGTAGCGGTGCCATCACCCGGCGCATGCCTGGCGCAAACCGGCTTGCAGACTCAGAAAACGGGGTCTGAGGTCGATCCCGAGAGCTCGTCGCGCGAAGAGATCGACGTGAGTTTGCGGGGGCGCCCCCAGTTCGCCGGCCTCAGCCCGCCGACGGGGTGCATCAGCCGGGAGTGGTCCAGCGCGAGGAACGCTTCCACAACCTTCGGACTGAAGTGCACCCCCGCGCCTTTCGCGATCCCGGCGACCGCGACATGGACCTTCCACGCGGGCTTGTAGGGGCGTTCGTGAGTGAGCGCATCGAAGACGTCCGCGACGGCAGTGATCTGACCGACGAGCGGGATCTCTTCACCCTTGAGGCCGAAGGGGTAACCGCTCCCGTCCCAGCGCTCGTGGTGGGAGAGCGCGATCGTGCGCGCGATGTGCAGGATCGGGAACTTTCCCTGGGCCAGGATGTTGGCTCCGATCTGGACGTGCTCCTGCATGGCCTTGTACTCCTCTTCCGTCAGCTCGCCCCTCTTCAGCAGCACCGCGTCGGGCACGCCCACCTTGCCAATGTCGTGAAGCGGCGCCGCGCGCCTGATCAGCTTGACGTCGTCCTCGCTTAAGCCCAGCTGGCGGGCAATCCGCGCAGCGGTGCGACCGACACGCTCAGTGTGCTGATTCGTGTCGTCGTCCCGGTACTCGGCCGCGATCGCGAGCCTCTGCAGAACCTCGAGTCGCGACGCTTCGAGCGCGTTTGTGCGCTCACGAATCGTCTGCTCCAACTGCTCGCTTTGCGTCTGGAGGGCCTCCTCGGCCTCCTTCTGGGCACTGATGTCGCGAGCCGACGCGTAGACCTTGCGATCGTCGGGGTCGGGATGAACATTCCACTCCAGCCAGCGGTAGTCGCCGTCGGCAGTCCGAATCCGGTTTCGGAAGCTGACGGTCTTGATGCCGTTGGTGAGGCTTTTGGCCTCGATCAGGCTCATCTCCCGATCGTCTGGATGGATGAACTCGACGATCGGTCGCGAGCAGAGCTGTTCGGCCGTGTATCCAAGAGTCTCTTCCCAGGCGGGGTTCAGGTCCTCGAAGTAGCCGTCGAAATTTGCCGTGGCGATCAGGTCGAGCGAGAGGGCGTAATGGCGTTCAAGCGTCGCCTCCAGGGCACGTCGCTCGTCGACGAACCGCCCCAGCAGGCCACCGACGGCGAGATAGACGGTGCCTGTCGCCAAGAGGATCGCGAGGCTGGGCTCCTGCGCAACGGTTGCTTCGTAGACGATCACAAGCGCGAGCGCGCAGATCGCGCCCGCCAGTCCCCCTCGAAAGCCGTACTGCACGGCCGCGATCGCGATCGGGATCGCCCAGATCACGCGGAGCACTCCTGATGCTTCCTCCCGTCCCAGGCCCAGAGCAAGGATCGCGGTCAGCGTTGCCATTGACCCTAGAACGACCACCCAGCCCAGGAAGCCGGGCTTTGCCCGACCGCGACCACCGCGCAAGTTGTTCAGCATCGATCTTTCAACCCCCGAAAGTCATTGGCCGTTACGGCGTGAAATCTAACCGATTTGAGGTAATGAACATACGAAACCGGGTAGGCCGAAAGATTCGTTGCGTGCGGCTAGCTCGAGAGCTCGTAGCCCAGCTCCACCAGGAGCGGGCCGGCGATCTTCTCGTAGCTCGCTATTTCCTCGGGCGTCATCTTGTGACGCCACGCTTCGAGGCGGTCCTCGCGTGGGGGCTCCTTGGCGAGCTTGTGCGACTCCATTCTCGCCGCGGCGGGCTGGGTGGGTCCATGGCGGCGGACGAGGTCCACGTTCTTCTCCTCGAGGCGCTTCTCGGCGCGCTCGTGGTAGTCGAGCATCGCCGGGTCAAAGTCGAGGTTGATGATCTCGCAGACCTTGCGAAGCGTTCCCTCGGTGTCGCGGACGAGCTCCTCGAAGTGGACCTCGTGGTAGTGCTTGATCTTCGGCGCCATGCGCCGGGCCCGTTCGATCCGCTCGACCCAGAGCGTCGCCGACTCCTCGTACGTCTTCGGGCCCCAGTTCATCCGCATGTGCGACAGGGACACGTCGCGCCCGTCGCGGATGATGTGGATGAAGTGCGCCTCGGGAAGCGTGCGCTGGATCCGGACCATCTCCTTTACGTAACCCGGCGTCTTGTCGCCGTAGCGCGTCTTGCCCTCGCGCTCGGCGTAAGAGAAATAGAAGGCGCGGATCGCGTCGGCCGCGTTGCCCGTCTCCATCGCGGCGAAACGCCTGCGGAGCTCGCCTTCGTCCAGGTGGAACTCCTGCCAGCGCTTCGAGCCGATGATGAGGTCGGCGAGCTCCTCGGGTGTCCGCTTCTGCCGCTCCACCCGGTTGATGAGCTTTGGCACCCAGTGCGTCTCGCCGGGGATGGCCAGATCCGGGTGCGAGTCGAGCATGAGGCGGATGAGCGTGGTCCCGGACCGGGTGACGCCGCAGACGAACGGCGCCGGCGGCGGGACCGCGGCGCTCGAGGTCAGGCGGTTGCGCGCGCGGACGATCCGGGCGCGCTTCTTCAGTTTTCGATACCTGCTCACGGGGCGGCCATTTCTAGCAGCGACGCGAAGCCACGAACGGTGTTTTCCCACGCGCGCTCGCCTTCCCTGAGCGCTCGCGCTCCCTCCGAAAGGCCAGTGCGGAGCGCATCGTCCTCGGCAAGGCGGTCGATCGCCGCGGCCATCGCGGCCGGGTCGAAGGCGTGCGCCGGGATGCCCGAGCGCGCCGTTCCGTCGGGCGTCGAGGGCACGAGGAGGCCGTTCTCGCCGTCCCGCGTGATCTCGTTCATCGGCGCGACGTCGTTCGTGATCGCAGGCTGGCCGAACGCGACGGCTTCGTACAGCGGCAGGCCAAGGCCCTCCCAGCGCGCGGGCGAGAGCGTGACGTCGGCGGCGGCGACGGTCTCGAGGTGTTGGCGGGTCGGCTCGTCCGCGATGTGCAGCTCGATCCGCTTGTCACGCGCCGTCGCCTCTCCCGCGGTAGCAAGGCGCAAGCGATCCACCTGAGCCTTCACGACTAGCCGGGCGCGCTCGCTCTTGACCTGCGACCAGGCCTCGAGCACTGGCTCGAGGGGCTTGCGACGTCCCAGGAAGCCGCCGGTGAAGACGAAGGTGACCTCATCGCCTGGCTCGCGCGCGACGGCATCGGCGACCTCGATCAGTTCGGGGTGGCAGCCCCACGGCACGTAGGGCGTCTCGAGTCCCATCTCGCGGTAGCGCTCTTGCTCGGCGCGTGTCATCGAGAAGACGACGTCGTAGGCACTGCGCGCGCCCTCGACATGCTCGGCGGTGAAGTGCTCCCATACGAAGCGGCCGATGACCTTCACGCCTTGCGCACGCAGTTCGGCGAGCTCCGAGAAGCCGTAGTTCTGGTCGCAGAGGATCGCCTCGATTCCCTCTCGCTCGACCCACTCGGTGTAGTCGGCGAGCGGGATGTCGTACTCCGACGCCTCGGTCACGCCCGGTTGGTCCCAGACGTCGTCTCGCGACAGCGCGCCCGGCTGCGGGCCGCGCTCCTTCTTCGGGCGGGCGAGGACGAACGTCTCGTGCCCCAGCGAGTCGAGCGCCGAGCGCGTTTGGCGGCCCACCACGGGCTGGCCGCGGTTGAACCACTTGGTAACGACCCCGACCCGCATCAAGACACGGTCGAAAGGAGCTCGCTGTACCCCGCCACGGTGTTCGACCACGCACGGTCGCCTTCGCGCAGCTCGCGGGCGCCGGCGGCCATCTCGGCGCGGGCGCCGTCGTCGGCGATCCGGTCGATCGCCTTGGCGAGCTCGCCGGGATCGGGGCTCCAGGAGGTGATGCCCGAGCGCGCCGTTCCTTCGACCGAAGCGCTCACGAGATACCCGTTCAGCCCGTCGAGCACCGCCTCGTTCATCGGCGCGTTGTCGTTGGTGATCGCGGGCTGGCCGAACGCGATCGCCTCATAAAGCGGCAGCCCGAGGCCCTCCCAGCGGGTGGGCGAGAGGCACACGTCGCAGCCGGCGACGAACGAGAGGTGCTGGTCGGTGGGCTGGTCCTCGATCAGGATCTGGATGCGCGCATCCGCGTCGGCCGCCTTCGCGAGCTTGTTCTCCTTGCGCGCGGTCTGGCCCTTGATGATCAGGCGCAGGCGCTCGTCCTTCGTCTGCATGAACGCCTCGAGCATCTCGTCCAGGGGCTTGCGCCGCCCCATGAAGCTGCCTGGAACCAGAAGGCGCACAAGGCCATCCTCGCTCTGTGCGGGTTCGACTGCGACCAGCTCGGGATGGCAGCCCCACACCACGTAGGGGCTTTCGAGTCCCATCTCGGCGTAGCGCGCCTGCTCGCCACGATGGAGCGAGTAGACGACGTCCAGGGCCTCATTCGCGCCCGCGACGTGCTTCTCTTCGAAGTGTTCCCAGACAAAGCGCCCGATGGTCTTGACGCCGTCCGTTGCGGAGCGCCGCCAGCTCTTCGAACTGGTAGAGGTTGTCCGTCATCACGACGTCGATCGAGTTGGCCGAAACCCACTCGCGGTAGGTCTCGAGCGGCACGTCGGACTCGCCCGTCTCGGTCACGCCTGGCTGGTCCCAGACGGGGTCGGCGACCCGTTCGGTCACGCCGGAGCGGGGGCCCGTCCCCTCGCGGGCAAGGATGAAGGTCTCATGGCCGAGCTCGTCCAGGGCCGAGCGCACGTAGCGCGAGACGACCGCTTGGCCGGAAGCGAACCATTTGGTGACGATGCCGACCCGCATCAAACCGTGTCGACTCTCTAGACCGTCGCGGCGTCGACCGATTCGCCGACCGGGTAGCCCAGGTCTTCGAGCAGGTCACCTGCGACCTCTTCGAACTCGCGGCGCTGCTCCTCGGTCATCTGCTTTCGCCAGCGCTGGACGCGGTCGGCCGACGGCGGCTTCGTCGTCATCTCGTGCGTCTTCATGCGCCTCTCGACCGAGAGCTCCTTCGACTTGCCCCCGCCAGGCAGAGCGCGAGCCATCTCCTGAAGGCGGTCGGCCGAGCGCTCGTGGTAGGTGAGGAGGTCGTCCTGCCACGGGAGCTCGAAGAACTCGCAGACGCTGCGGAGCACCGGCTCGGTATCGAGGATGAGGTCCTCGTAGCGGATCTCCATGTAGTGCTCGAGCTGAGGGGAGTCCTCGCGGGCCTTCGTCACCTTCTTCTGCCAGCGCTTGGCAACATCGCCTGCGGTCAGGTCGCGGACCGTGCGGTCGAGGACCGAGAGCGCCACGTCACGCCCGTCGCGGATCACATGGCAGAACCGCGCCTCCGGAAGGGCGCGCTGAATCAGCTTCATCTTCTGCACGTAGGTGGGGGTCTTCTCGCCGTAGCGGGGCTTGCCCTGGCGCTCCGCATAGATGTCGTAGAACGAGCGCACCGCGGGCCCGGCCTTCAGCTTGGGAAGCGCGTTGAAGCGCCCGAGCATCTCCTCATCGGAGATCTCGAAGTCGCCCCATTCGCGATGGGCCTTCATCGCCTCCAGCACGCTCTGGGGCGTGGATCCTTCGGCCTTGGCGGCCTTGATCATGTCCGGCACGAAGTGCGTCTCGGGCGGGATCGTGAGGTCCGAGTGGGCGTCGAGCATCATGCGCAGGAGCGTCGTTCCTGAGCGGTTCATGCCGACCACGAACGGGAACGGCGCGTGGCTGGTGCCGCGGCGAAGGAAGGATGGGACGAGGACTGCCATAGGGGGCCGTCAAGCGCTACGAGGACGCTGCCCGGGCGTAGCCGAGGTCGTCCAGGAGGTCTCCGGCCACGCGCTCAAACTCGGCCTGGTCGTCCGCGCTCATCTCCTCGCGCCAGACCTCGATCCGCTCCTTGGTCGGAGGCTTGGTGGCCAGGGCGTGGGCCTTCAGGCGCTCGCCGGCGTCGCGCTCCGGCCGGCCATCGCGAGCGGGCATGGCGCCCGCCATCTCGGCCAGGCGCTCGGCGGCGGTCTCGTGGTAGCGGAGCATCACCGGGTCGAAGTCGAGCTCGGTGAACTCACAGACCTTGCGAAGCGCGGGCTCGGTGTCTGAGACCAGGTCCTCGTAGCGGATCTCCAGGTACTGGCCGAGATGCTCGCTGTCCGCGCGGGCGTTATCGATCCTGCGGCGCCATCGCAAGGCTGAGAGCCCGGCGGGCGGCGGAGTGCGATGACCGCGCTCCACCATGCGCCTGTTGTTCGAGACCGCCACGTCGCGGCCGTCGCGGATGACGTGAATGAATCGCGCCTCCGGCAGGACGCGCTGGATGCGGCGCATCGTCTTGACGTAGTTCGGCGTCTTGTCGCCCCAGCGCTGCTTGCCCTGCTTTTCGGCGTAGAGCCCGTAGAAGGCGCGAAGGGCGTCGGCGCTGTTGAAGGGCTGGATCGCCTCAAAACGATCGAGCAGCTCGTCTTCAGTCATGCCGAAATCGTTCCAGCGCCTGTGCTCGTCGCCGGTGATCGCAACCTGTGCCTGCTCGGGGCCGAACCGAAGACGTCCTGACGCCCGGATGAAGCTGTCGAAGAAGTGGGTCTCCGGCGGCATCGCCATCCCGGGATGGGCATCCAGCATCAGGCGCAGGAGCGTCGTGCCCGAGCGCCCGACGCCCACCACAAACGGTGCGGGCAGGCCGGGCTCCGCCCTGCCGCGAAGGCGGCGCGAGCGCAGGTACTTGGAGATGGCGGAGTCGCCCGACATGTGGGAAAGGCTAGAGGCCTATTCCCGGCCTGCCGCCGCGAGCCGCGAGAGGTGCTCGTCGAAGGTGTGCCGATAGACGATGCCCTCGAACACTGCCTCCCATTTCGCGGAGTTGTCGCCGCCGTCGCGAAGCTCGCGCCACGCGTCCTTAGCCTCGTCGGCGCGATAGATCTCGGTCCAGGCACCCCCCGCGGCCAGGATCTCCTCGAAGACGTCGGCGTCGCGCTCGATCTCCCACAGACGGTCGCGGCGGATGGACGGCGTCTTTGCCTTCGGGGCCTCGAAGAAGGGCTGGTCCTTCCACTCGGGAACGAGGCGGCCGGTCATCTCAAGATGGAGCCGGTCGGTCAGCCGGTCCTCGGGCGCGAGCGCGAAGGAAGCGCGGACGAAGCCCGGGGTCGCGAACACCGAGATGCGCTCGGAGTCGGTGGCGAGTCCCGAGCGGTGCGCGAAGCGGTCGGTGAGATAGAACCAGTCCAGGAGCACCGGCCCCTCGAGGCCGGCCGAGCGCCCGGCGTCGAGCGCCTCGCCGACGATGGAGGCGGCCGCCTCGTAGGCCTCGGGGCGAGCTGCCTCGTGGTCCTTGGTGAAGAAGCGCATGATGCGCTCGGGGACGCGCTTCGAGCGCCGCGAGACCTTCTTCAGCTGGCGCTCGTCCTTGTAGAAGAAGCCGTGGGCGATCTCGCCGCCGTGGCCGGAGAAAGTGGCGTTTCGCGGCCGGGGCCGCGGCAGCGTCATCTTGCCCCTGAGCTTCTGGGGGTGGCGCACCCCGTCGTGGAGGAGGTGGAGGTTCGCTGCCCTTTCCAAGAGTTCGGTGCTGGGCGTGGCCGAGCCAGCCTGGGTCTTGCTCACCTCGTGCTGGTGCTCGCCCGGCGCGGAGGCGACCAGCGCGCGGGCGACGTCGGCTTCGCCCGGGGTCGCGTCGGACGTGAGAAATCGCGCCGGGGTGCCCGCGGCAATGACCGCTGCTGCCGCGAGCCGGGAGTCGCGGCCGCCCGAGAGGTCCACCTTGGCCTCGCCCGGCCAGAGCTCGGCTGCCCCCTTCGCCTGAGCGACCGCGTCCTCGGTGGCAACAGCCGTGAGCTCCGACAGGTCGCCACCCGGCGCGACCCATTGGGCAAGCGCTCCGGTCGTGCGCTCGTCGATGCCATCGGGCCCCGCCTGGATCACCGTTCCGCCGGGCAGGCGGCGGAGGCCCTCGATCGGCGCGGTGTCACCCAGGAACCACGAAGCGGCGGCAAGGACCCGCCAGGCGCGAGCATCGGCGCGGGCGTCGAGGCCCAGGAACACGACGAGCGCACCGGGCCGGTTCGACCACGCCCTGACGCCGTTCGCCTCGGCCTCGTACGCGCGCGCCGCGCCGAGCGCGTCGTTGGCAACCAACAGCCGGCCAGCGCCGAGATCGAGCACGCCGATGGCGGCGGGGGCGTTGAGCTTGCGGCTTGCGGCGTCCGCGTCCTCGGTAAGGGAGCGCGCGAGCGCGAGCGGAGCCTCGGCGAGCGCCTTAGGGCCGGTGAGCCGCTCCCATCCGGTGGGGACGTACGCGGTCGCGACTGCGTGTCGCTCGTCCTGGGCGAAATGCGGCCAGCGGCATGCAGGCTCGGCGTCGCCGATTGTCGCCACGCCCACTCGGCCGGACCTCGCACTCTGGATCTCGATGGGGTAATCGACAAGCTGGGCGTAATGGCGCCGCACTCGTTCGAGGCGATCCCCGAACCAGGTTTCGTCCGGGTCGGCCTCGGCTCGAAAGCAGAGCCAGGTGGGGTCGATGTTCTCGCCCATGCGCGCGAGGCTACTTGCGCAAGGGCGGCGCGCTTTACGCTCCGAGCGATGCGCCTTGAGCCACGCGAGATGCCGGGCTGGCCACCGCTTGCCTGGCTCGCCCGGTGCGGCGATGACATCGAGCTGTGGCACGGCCCCCGGGTCGAGGTGGGCCCGGACTGGGCGTACGAGGGCGCGTGGGAGGGGGATTTCGCCGATGGCTCGTTCGACAAGGTCGCCGTGAGCCTCGGATCCGGGGTCCGCGTCCGGGGCGAGGAGGCGGTGTTCGCCTCGCCGACGTCGACGATCGACCGTCTGTGCCATCTCGTCACTCCAACTGGCGAGACCCTGGTCTCGAACTCGCTGCTAGCGCTCCTCGAGGCGGCGGGAGCGGAGATGACCGATCCCAAGTACCAGGCTCGCGCGACCTCGATCGTCAAGGGGATCGACAGGTGTAGAAGCACGGTCGAGACCTCGGCCGGGCCCGCCCACCTGACGCACTTCCGGAACCTCGCTTGGTCTTCCGGCCGGATGGACCAGCGCGACAAGCTCGGCCATTCGCAGACCCTCGGCGACTTCGCGACCTACCGCGGTCTCCTGGAGGGCACCTTCGCGGCGCTCGCCGCGAACATGGCGGATCCGGCCCGGCGCTTCCCGCTCGCCTTCCTCGGGACGCTTTCGTCGGGCTACGACGCGAACGCGGCGACGGCGCTTGCCGCCGAGGGGGGATGCGGGAGCGCCGTCTGTTTCGAGACGACGGGGAGTGGCCTCCCGGACAGCGGCGTTCCGGTGGCTGATGCGCTGGGGATTGACCCGATCGTGATCGAGCGCGAGAGGTGGCGCTCCGAGCCGCAGCTACCCGGCGGCACAGAGGTTCCGTTCCTTGCCGCGGGCGGAGGCAGCGGGCTGATCGGATTCCACGGTGCTCAGGAGCATCTGATGGGCACCGCTCTCGTGACGGGGTTCTACGGCGACTCGATCTGGAACCCGGATTGGTCGAAGCTCGGTCCCGACGTCGTCCGCAAGGACGCTTCGGGCCTCGGCTTCTGCGAGTACCGCCTCCATGCCGGCTTCGTCAACTGCGCCCCGGCCTTCTGGGCCGCGCGCCAGGTCGCGGAGGTCGTCGGAATCAGCCGCTCGGAAGAGATGAGTCCCTGGAAGCTGGGCTCCGGTTACGAGCGCCCGATCCCGCGGCGGATCGCCGAAGAGGCCGGCGTCCCGCGGGATGCGTTCGGAACGACGAAGCGCGCGGTGCCGAAGGCTCAGCCCCACCGCGACCCGGCCTTCCTCATGCCCGAGCCCAAGCTCGCTTACTTCGAATGGCTCCGAACGAACCGTGTGCGTCTGAACCTGCGCGGCCCCGTTTCACCCCTCCGCGACCGAACCGAGTTCGCTTCGCGCGACCTGGCGCTGCGGGCGCATGTGGGACTCAGGGTCGTCCCGGGGCTCAAGGGCACCGGATGGTGGAAAGCCCGGCGCGACCGTCTGCGCCGGCGCCGGCGAAGCCCCACGCCGCTTCGAGGCCACGCGGTCGCCTGGGCGCTCGACCGGGGAAAGCGCTCCTACGCCAAGGGCAAACGTCCGTGAGTACCCCCTATAGGACGTACTGACGGACGCTCGGCCCGAGAGCGGGTCAGCCCGCGGTCCACTCCTTGGCCTCGTCGAGCTGATCGAGGCCAAACGTCTTCACTTCGCCGGGAGCCATCCAGGCGAACATGTGAAAGGCCTTTGCGATCCACTCTACGTCCGTGGCCAGGGCGCAGCGCTTCCAGGCGGAGTGGTGCCCGATTCCGAGCGTGACGCCGACCTTCGTGTCCTCCCACATCGCGCCGCCCTCGAACTCATCGAAGCCGGGCCCGATCGCAAAGACGAGCCGCACCTCACCGGCCTCGGCCTGCTCGCGCATCGCGGGCAAGAGCACGTCGCGGTACTCGTCGCGTGTGACATCCCCGGTGGCGCGGAAGCCGATGACGCCGTCGGGAAGGTTCTCGAGCGGTTCGATCATGCTGGTGCGGCGGTATTCGCCACGGCCGCGAAGAGCTTCAGGCCGTCGTCCGACCCGGTGAGCGAGTCGACGGCGTGCTCGGGGTGGGGCATGAGGCCCATCACGTTGCCGGCCTCGTTGGCAACGCCCGCGATGTCGCGTGACGAGCCGTTGGGGTTCTGGCCCGGCGCGTAGCGCAGGACGACCTGGCCGCGCGCCTCGAGCTCGTCGAGGACGGCCGTGGGTGCGAAGTAGCGGCCGCTCATGTGCTTGACCGGCACGGAGAGGAAGTCCTCGATCTCCAAGCCGCGAGTGAAGGCCGACTCGGTCGAGACGACCTCCAGGTCGACCTGGCGGCAGAGGAAGCGGAGGCCGTCGTTCGGCAGGAGAGCGCCGGGCAAGAGCCCTGCCTCGCAGAGAACCTGGAAGCCGTTGCAGATGCCGAGCACCGGCCCCCCGTTCTCGGCGAAGTCGCGGACAGCGTCCATTACGGGTGCAAAGCGGGCGATTGCGCCTGCGCGTAGATAGTCCCCGTAGCTGAAGCCACCCGGCACCACCACCGCGTCGATCCCGTCGAGGCTCGTCTCCTCGTGCCAGACCATCCGGGCGTCGCCGACCCGCTCGCAGGCCGCCAGCGCGTCCCGCTCGTCGCAAGAGCCAGGGAACTGAAGGACGCCGAACATCAGTGGTCCACTAGCCGATCTCTTGGATCTCGTAGTCCTCGATCAAGGGGTTCGCGAGGAGCTTCTCGCAGAGCTCGGAGAGGTGCGAGGCGTCGTCCGCCTCGAGTTCCACGAGCCGGCCGACTGCGCACGTCACGCACGCTGTCGAAGCCGAGCGCGGGGAGCGCCCGCTCGACCGCCTTGCCCTGGGGATCGAGGATGCCCTCCTTGGGGCGGATAAGGACGCGCGCCTTCACCTTTCGAAACCTAGCGAGGGTCCCGGCCGGTGGCGCGGCCAACCGCGCGGCGGGCCCGGCCCACGGCGGCGTCCAGGCGCGAGGGAGAGTCGGCGTCGGGCGAGCGGAGCTTCAACGGGCGCGCGGTGCCCTTGAGCGCGAGGACCTCTCCGTAGCCGGCGTCCTCCAGCGCCTCCTCCATGCCGAGCGCCTTCGCGGCGGCGGCCCAGCGCGGGTCGTCGCCCCACGGGATGTCCGCGTCGCGGCGGACGTGATCATCCGCCCACTGGCGAACTCCGTCGGGCGTTCCCCGGCCGATCGCGTCGTAGATGCGGTTGAGCTCGCCCTCGGGATCAACGCGGACGTCCTCCAGGCGGACCATGACGTAGCGCTCGCCGAAGAGCCTGCGGCCGTCGGTCCACAGGCCGTCCCACGCTGCCTTCCAGACGACCAGCGGGCGCATGAAGTCGGGGACGCCGCGCTCGAGCCCCTCGTGCTCGCCGGCGGCAAGGACGTTCCGCGCGATCACGCTCGAGGACCACAGCTTGCGGCGGGTCCACGCCTCGAAGAACGCGTCGGCGTCCGCGTAGCGGGTCGAGTGACGGCGTCCGCGGCCGAGGAGCATCGACCCCGCGACCGCACGCGGGTCGCGGACGATGTGGACCAGGGTCGCCGCGGGATCGACTCTGTGAAGGTCGGGCACCTTGCGAAACAGGCGCACCTCCTTGATCAGAACGTTCGGCGCCCGCTCCAGGAGGTAGGAGAGGAAGTCGACTCCCCAGGAGGGAAGCGCCGGGTGGAGCTCCAGGGCGGGAGCTCTGGGCCCGCCGTGGTTGAAGAGCTCGAGCGGGACCCCCGGGTGCTCGTCGCGCTTGAACTCGCGCCTGATCTGGCGCGTCTCGGCGAAGAGGTCCTCGGCGCGTGCGCCCGAGCCGCCGCCAGGCGTCTCCGCGTCTTCGCGGAACGGCTCGTAGAAGCGCTGAAGGTCCGGGTCCTCGGCGAACGCGTCGTAGAGGATCGTCGTCCCCGAGCGGCGCATGCCTTGGATGAAGACGTTCACGGGGGAGACGCTACAAGTGCCGCTAAAAGTCGCGGCCGGTGATGCGCTCGTACGCCTCGACGTACTTGGCGCGGGTGCCCTGGACGATCTCGTCGGGCAGCTCGGGGCCTGGCGGCGAGTGGTCCCAGCCTGAGTCGTCGAGCCAGTCGCGTACGTACTGCTTGTCGAAGGACGACTGTCCGCGGCCCGCCTCGTAGTCGTCGGCGGGCCAGAAGCGCGACGAGTCGGGGGTCAGGACCTCATCGCCCAGGACGATCTCGGCCCCGGGGGAGGCGCCGAACTCGAACTTCGTGTCGGCGATGATGATCCCGCGCTCCAGAGCGTGCGCGGCGGCGTGCTCGTAAAGGGCGATCGAGGTGTCGCGGAGGCCTTCCATCAGCGCGCGATCGCCGATTGTCTCGACGGCCCGCTCGAAGGAGATGTTCTCGTCGTGGTCGCCGACCTCGGCCTTGGTCGCCGGCGTGAAGATCGGCTCGGGCAGCTTCTGCGACTCCTGAAGGCCCTCGGGCAGCTTGATCCCGCACACCTCGCCGGTCTTGCCGTACTCCTTCCAGCCCGAGCCGGTGATGTAGCCGCGGACGACGCACTCGACCGGGTACATCTGGAGCTTCTTCACCCGCAGCCCCCGGCCCTCGGCCTCGGGCGGCACCTCGGCGGTGATCATGTGGTTCGGGCAGATGTGGCCGGTCGTCTCGAACCAGAAGACCGACATACGCGTGAGCACCGCGCCCTTGTCGGAGATCGGCGTGGGGAGGACGACATCGTAGGCGGAGATGCGATCGGAGGCGACCATCAGGAGGTCGTCCTCGATCTCGTACATCTCGCGCACCTTTCCGGAGGCGACGAGCTTCAGGTCTGCGAGGGCTTCGGGCGTCACGGCGGCCAATCTAACATCCGCACCGATGGCTTCTCCGCCAAGCGTGCCGCTTTCGAAGCCGATCCAGACGATGCGCTTCCTCGTTCGGCCGATCAGCTTCATGCAGCACTGGCGCCGCGAGCTTGGAGAGACGTTCGGCGCGTCCCTCATCGGCCCCGGCGAGGTGGTCTTCATCTCGGACGCGGAGTCGGTCAAGGCCCTCTATTCGCGCGACCGCCAGAACACGATCGCGCCGGGCCGGAACATCGTCCTGCGGCCGCTTCTCGGCGACGGGTCGCTGCTCCTCCAGGAGGGCGACGAGCATCTGCGCCGCCGCAAACTGATGCTGCCGCCGTTCCACGGCGAGCGCATGCGCGCCTACGAGGACGTGATCGAAGAGGTGACCCGCAACGCGATCGCCGGGTGGCGCCAGGGCGAGGAGTTCGCCCTCCACCCGACGATGCAGGCGATCACGCTCGAGGTGATCCTGCGCGCGGTCTTCGGTGTCGAGGAAGGGAACCGCCACGACGAGCTCTCCGAGGGGCTCACCGAGATCCTGGCGGCGAGCGGGTCACCGCGCGCCATCGGCCTCTTGTCTCCCACCGTGCGCAACTCGCCGCCCTACAAGCGCCTTACGGGCATGATCGCGCGCGTGGACGAGCTGCTCGCCGCTCAGATCGCAGAGCGTCGCGCCGACCCCGCCCTGGACGAGCGCGACGACATCCTCTCGATGCTGATCTCGGCCCGCTTCGAGGACGGCTCCGAGATGTCGGACTCAGAGATCCGAGACCAGCTCATGACGCTTCTTCTCGCCGGCCACGAGACGACCGCGACCGCCTTGGCATGGGCGTTCGACCTCCTCTTCCGGCGCCCAGATGCGTACGAGCGCCTGGTCGAGGAGATCCGGGCGGGGGACGATCACACATACCTCGACGCCGTCATCTCGGAGACGCTCCGCATCCGGCCGGTCGTCCCGTTCACGGGCCGTGAGCTGCGCGAGCCGTCAACGTTCGACGGTTTCGACTTCGAGCCGGGGCAGATCATCCTGGCCTCGATCTGGCTCACCCACACGCGGCCCGATCTCTACCCGGAGCCGTTCGCGTTCCGGCCCGAGCGCTTCCTCAACGGCGCGCTGGAGACCTACTCGTGGGTGCCGTTCGGCGGCGGGACCCGGCGCTGCATCGGCGCCGCCTTCGCCCAGCTCGAGATGCGGGTTGCGCTTCAGACGATCATCCGCGAGTACGACCTGGGCCCCGCGTCGCCGGAGCCGGAGCGCCCGATCCGTCGCAACGTGACCATGTCGCCCGCGAAGGGCACGATGGCGATCGCCGAGCGCTTGAATCAGTGATCCGGCCTAGGAGCCGCTGAGCGGATACCCCAGCTCTTCGAGCATCTCGCCCGCGACCTCCTCGAATGTCGCGAGGTCGGCCGGGTCCATCTCGCGGCGCCAGGCTTCGACCCGCTCATCTGAGAGCGGCTGCGAGGCCATCTGGTGAGCCTCCATCCGGGTTTCGGCGTCCAGCTCGCGAGCGCCGCCCTGGGCGGGAAGGGCCTTGGCGATCTCGCCCAGCCGCTCCTCGGCCCCCTCGTGGTGGCGGAGCATCACGGGGTCGAAGTCCAGGCTCACGAACTCGCACACCCTCCGAAGCTGCGCCTCGGGATCCTCGACGAGGGTCTCGTAGCGGACCTCGATGTACTTGTCGGGAATCTTGGTCGATAGCTGGCGCGCCCTCTTGACGCGCTGCTGCCAGCGCTTGGCCGCCTCCTCGACGGGGGTCGGCCGCTCTGACTTCGACCACTGCGACAAGACGACATCGCGGCCATCACGAATCACATGGATGAATCGCGCCTCGGGCAACGCCTTCGAGATCCGCATCATTCGCACCTGGTAACCGGGGGTCTTGTCGCCCCAGCGCGGCTTGCCCTTCTCCTTCGCGTAGAGGTCGTAAAAGCAGCGCACCGCCGAGGTCGGATCGAGGGGATCCAGGCGCGCCAAGCGTCGCCTGAGTAGGTCGGCATCCATCTCGAAGTCGTCCCAGCGCCGGTTCTTGGTGAAGGACTTGAAGACCTTTCTGAGGTTCGGATCATCCCGGCTTGCGTGCCTGATCACCTTGGGAATGAAGTGGGTCTCCGGCGGGATGGTGAGCTCGGGGTGGGAGTCCATCATCAGCCGGAGGAGGGTCGTCCCCGAGCGGGTGACGCCGACGATGAACGGCGCGGGCTCGCGCTCCTGGGAGCTCAGGTCGATCTTTCGCCTAAACACGCTTGGCAGGCTAGCCACGGGTCAAGATCCCTTTCGGTGGACCAGGCGGGCCATCGACCGCCTCACCCGGTTGAGCGGGCGCGCTTCGATCTTGGCCAGGCGCCCGCGCACTCTCTTGAGCTTTCGCCGTGCCCTCTTCTTGGCTCGCTGGGCCTTCTCCGCTTCGGCTTCCGCCTCGCGCAGGCTCTCCCGCGCGTTGGCCAGGCGCCCGATCAGGAGCCTTTGCGTCCTGGACATCACGCGCATGGTCTCCAGCTCGAGCTCCTCCGCTTCTGCCCGGAGCTCCTCGGGGCTCGGCTGGGGCCGGGGCGGCAGGGGGGTTGGGCCGTCCGCTGCCATCGGGTCGAGGCAGAGCGCCAAGAAGGCCGCGAAGCGCCGGTCGACGACGAGCTCGCCCGCCGCAATCCGGCGCTCGACCTCCTCTTGGCTTTCGATCTGCGACTCGTAGAACTCGCGAAGCGTGCCATTCTCGATGTGCTCGCGCACCACCTTGCGATTGCCGCGGTCGGCGAAGGCGCCGTGGAGGACCGTGGTGCGGGCCTTGCGCTCGAACTGCTCATAGGTCCGGAGCGGGAAGTGGAAGGTCCGGAGCGGATGGTTTGGAGCCCAGACGAGCTTCTCGTCGTCGCCCTCGTCGATCTCGTCGCGGGCTCCCCGCAGAACCGGGCGGCCCGGGGAGCGAATGGCGAGCCCGTCTCCGTCGGGAGCCGCCAGGGCAACGTCATGAGCGCCGCGGTGAAGGACGACAACGTTCGGTTCGGCGCGATGGGCCACCTTCGGCCGGAGCCTCGCGCGCGTCTCGCGGACGTCCATTCGCTCGGCGAAGTGCCGGTCGTCCTCGGGCCTGGTGACGAACTCCGAGCGCGGCGAGATCACTGCGCCGAACTCGGGGGGAATCCCGGCCAGCGCCTCGGGGATCGTGCCCTGCACGGGCCACCAGAACTCGTCGGCGTCGTTGTGGATGACCCAGTCGGCGCCGAGCTCTTCGGCCGCGAAGCGAGCCATCTTCGTCAGCCAATGGCGCGACTCTTGCCGAAAGTCCTCCGCGGGCTCGTCGAAGACGCGCATGAGGCCCCGGTCCTCGAAGCCCGCAAGGATCTCGCGCGTGCCGTCGGTGGACCCGTTGTCCGCGGCCAGGAAGGTGTCGATGCCCTGCCCCACGTGGTAGCGCACGTTGTCCGCGATGACGTCGGCCTCGTCGCGGAGCTTGTAGGTCATGACGACCTTGGGGAGACCGCGCTCAGCGTTCATCGGCTGACCGGCCCAGTGCGCGCCCGGCTGCTTTTCGGGCTCGCCGCATCGGCGTGTCCTGGAGCGAGTCGACCCTCTTCTTGAGCCCGCGGTTGCGCTTGCGAAGGCGCTTCACCTTCTTTTCGAGCTGTCGCGACTCCTTCCGGGTGTCGCCCAGTCGCTCGAGCATGAGAGTCTCCGAGCGAAGCAGCGCGTGCATCCCGTCCTCGGCCACCTCGGCTGCCTCGTCCGCCGCGGCACTGGCGGCGAGAGGCTGCCGGCTCTTCAGGAGGCTGGGATCGGCGGCGAAGTCCGGGCAATCGCGGATCACGTCGCGGATACGGGTGTCCTCGACCAGGTGACCGCGCCCGATCGCGTCCGCGACGGCGGCATCCTGAGGCGCGTAATTCGCGTAGACCTCCTCGAGCCTGTCCTCCCCAAGTGCGGCGTAGATCTCCTGCGCGCGCTCGTCGCCGGTGTGGCGCTCCCCGGCGAGGGAGATCTCGACCCGCCTTCGGTACTGATCGTAGGAGCGAACCGGGTAGTGGAGGATCCTCATCGGGAACACGGGCGCGGGGGTCAGCCAGCCCTCGGCCTCGATCGTGTCCTCCACCGCGGAGCGCAGCCAGGGCCGCCCCCGGTGCCCCGGCGCTCCCGCGCCGGGCAGTGCCACACGGTGAGCTCCGGACGGCGCGACGATCTCAGGATGGGCGCGGTGGGCGAGCTTGGGCCTGACCGTTGAGAGCCGCTCGCGGATGGTCATCCGCTCGTAGAAGGGACCGGGGCCGTCGGGCCGTGCCACGAACTCCGGCCTGGGGGCGGCGACCGCCATGTAGCGCTCGGGGACACTTTCAAGCGCGGTCTTCAGATCACCCGAGAGCGGCCACCAGAACTCGTCCGCGTCGTTGTTGATCACCCAGTCGGCGCCGTGCTCGGTGGCGGCCAGTCGCGCCATGTCCGTCACCCACTCGGGGTTGGGCCGGTAGAACTCGTCGGCCGGCTTTTCCAGGATCTGTGCAAGGCCGGCCTTCAGGTAGCGCTCCAGGATCTCCGGAGTCTCGTCCGCGGAGCCGTTGTCCGTGATGACGAAGAAGTCCACGCCCGCCGCGAGGTGAAAGCGCAGGTTCGCGTCGATGACGTCGCCCTCATCGCGGATCTTGAGGGTCATGACGAGCTTCATCCGGCGTCGGCGAAATTTCTCCAGAGCGAGAGGTCGAGCTCGGGCCAAAGATCAGCCAGCCTCAGGACGTCGTCGCGGTAGCGCTCCGTCAGCTCGGATCGCATCGCCTCCGTCAACTCCGGGTTCGGAGTCGAGGGCTTGGTGTGCTCGAAAAGACGTTCGGGCGATTCCGCGGACCCATCGAGGCCCAGGAAGTCCCACGTCCGCCGAAGTTCCGCCTCGGGCTCGTCGCGACAGCGCTCGAGCTGCAGCATGAGCACCTGGTCACGGGGGAAGATTGCGAACAGCCTGCGGATCTGCTCCGAGTAGTAGCCGCGGTTCATCGCGTCTGCCAGCTCGTTCAGCTCGACCTCGCGGCCGTCGCGATCGGCCATGCGGAGCTCTCGTCCCAGCCCGGAGCGGAAGCGGTCCACCGGATCGCGGAGCGTGACCAGGATCCGCGCCTCGGGGGCCGCCTGGCGGAGCAGCGGCAGCGACCAGTAGTCGTGCATGTAGCGCGGGGTCCACTCGCCCGTCTTCTTGCCTTCCGGGCGGGGGAAGTACTCGTGGTAGCGCTCGATGAAGTCGTCGGCCACCTCGCCGTTCCAGAACTGGTCGAAGTAGTGAAGCTCCTTGCCGAGCCCGCCCACGCGGACGACGTCTGGGTGCTGCCTTACGGCACCTCGCCACCACCAGGTCGTGCCGCAGCGCTGGGCGCCGACGCCGACAAAATCGGGTGGTCCCGTGCGCCAGCCATCGGGACAGCGAGGCGGCGGCGGGACGGACGCCCACCGGGGTACCGGCCTGGCCGACGCATCCTTGGGCGTGGAGTCAGTCGTCTCGGGCATGCGGAGGAAGTTGAGCAGATGCCACGCTACCCGACCCGCCATGATTGCCCCGATGTCTTTGCTTGATGCCGCGCGACGCCGTCGCGACAGATCGCCTCCGCCGGCGCCGTTCGTGGTCGGTGTCTCGCGCTCGGGCACGACCCTGCTCAGACTGATGCTGGACGCGCATCCGGACCTCGCCATTCCGCCTGAGACCCATTTCATCCCGAAGCTGATCCGGGACGTTCGTAAGGACGAAAGCGGCGATCCGGCGGCCGTCGCCATAGAGACGATCACGACGCACCGCCGCTGGCCCGACTTCCAGCTCGACCCCGACGAGTTTGCGAATCGGGTCCGCGCGCTTCGCGATCCAGGCGTGACCGAGATCCTGCGCACCTTCTACGAGCTCTATGCCGAGCGCGAGGACAAGCGCCGCTGGGGCGACAAGTCACCGCCCTACGTGCGCAAGATGAGGCGCATCGGTGCGGTCCTGCCAGAGGCCAGGTTCATCCACCTGATCCGGGACGGCCGGGACGTCGCCCTCTCGCTGACCGAGGTCGAGTGGGGTCCCGAGACGATCCCGGAGGCAGCGAAGAAGTGGACGCAGTGGATCGCCAAGGCGCGGCGCCAGGCAAACCGGATTGAGCACTACCTCGAGGTCCGCTACGAGGATCTGGTTACCGACCCGGAGCCCACCCTGCGCCGGGTCTGCGAGTTCGTGGAGCTTGAGTTCTCAGAGGACATGCTGACCTATCACGAGCGCGCCTCGGAGCGCATGAGCGAGGTCGTCCGCGAGTTTCAGATCGGCGGCGGTCCTCTGCTCACCGCGAATGACCGGGCCAAGCAGCACGAGCTCGTCTCCGAGCCCCCGCGCGCAGACCGGCTCGCCCGCTGGCAGAACGACATGTCGGCCGCGGATCAGGCCCTGTTTGAGGAGATCGCGGGCGACCTGCTCACCGAGCTGGGCTACCCGCTGGCTTCGACCTGACGCTCGAGCCCCTCTTGGAGGCTCACCCGCGGCTCGTAGCCAAGATCCTCGCGAGCGCTTGCGACGTCGGCTCCTGTCCGGCGCACGTCGCCGGCGGCGGCGGGCTGGTGGTCGACCTCGATCCGCCGGCCCAAGAGCGGGCCGAGTAGGCCGACGACGTCCAGGACGCTGGCCTCGGTCCCGCCCGCGACGTTGTACGTCTCTCCGGGCCGGCCGTTCGTTGCCGAGGCGATCGTGGCGGCAACGGCGTCATCGACGAAGGTGAAGTCGCGAACCTGTAGGCCATCGCCGTAGACCTCGATCGGCCGCCCGGCCCGCCCCGCTTCGATGAACCGGCTGAACGCCATGTCCGGGCGCTGCCTCGGCCCGAAGATCGTGAAGTAGCGAAGGCCGATCGTCTCGACCCCAAACTGGGTCGCGTAGAGCCTGCAGAGCTCCTCGGAGGCCAGCTTCGTGACGCCGTAGGGAGAGATCGGCCGCCGGCGGGAGTGCTCGGTCACCGGGTAGCTCTCGGCGTCGCCGTACACGGATGAGGAGGACGCAGCAACGACCCGGTCCACTCCGACGGCACGCGCCGCCTCCAAGAGCCGTTGGGTCGCCAAGACGTTGTCGCGAACATAGACCTCGAATTCCCGCCCCCAGCTGACGCGCACGCCCGGCTGCGCAGCGAGGTGGTAGACGACCTGGCTTTCTTCCATGAGCGGCTCGAGGTCGATCTCGTTCAGATCAGCCTCGATCAAGCGGAAGCGCTCGCTCTCGCGAACCTGCGCGATGTTGCGCCGCTTGATCGCGGGGTCGTAAAACGTGGACATGCGATCGACGCCGACGACCGACCCGCCTGCCGCGATCACCTCCTCGGCCAGGCGCGAGCCGATGAAGCCCGCAACTCCCGTGATGAGGGCGTTCATCGAATCTCCAGTCGCTCGGAGGATGGAGCCGCCGGCGGGGGCCACTCGGCGTTTGTGCTGGCCTCGTACGCCTGGCGCAGAATCGGTGCGCAGGTGATTTCGTCACGTTCGAGGCGCTCCAGCGCCTCGGCGTACATGCCGTCTATGCGGTCGAGCTCCTTGGCGGAGAGGCCCTCACGCCAGCGGGCCGTGTTGCCCGCATCCGTATCCATCGTGCCCCAATAAAACTGCCTCATCTTCCTGCCGAGTTTGACGCCGGCGAACCACGCCACCTCCTTGCCGACCCGCCGGCGCGGCGGCGTGAGCAGATCCTCGAGCCCGATTTCGAGGAACCGCCCCTCCGGAATCGCCTTTGACCCTTCGTCGATTCGCCGGATCCGCGACTCCCACCATTCGATTCCTTGGCGCCTCGTACGGGGGTAGATCAACCTCCGGGTCTGGGCGACGCGGGAGGCCGACGCATCGCGCCCGTCGCGGACGACGTGGATGAACTTGGCCTCGGGGAAGAGATCGACGAGAGTCGCTGACGCGGCGATCGTGTCACAGCTCTGCTCGACGATCCCGCTGGCGCGCTTACTGATGGCCCGCGGCCAGAGCAGGTTCAAGAAGAGGTTGCGGCAGGCAGCTCGTTGATCGTCCTCGAACTCCTGGTCGAAGCGTGAGATCGCACTCTCGAAGTCCTCGGGATCGACGAAGCGGAACATCCCGCGCGTCCTGCCGGTCTGGCGGCCCTTCCACCAAAAGCCGCGCAGCCGGCGCAGGAACCGAGCCTTGGTGATCCGCCCGTCCAAGAGCCCGGGAAAGCCGTCGTCGTCCACGTGGAAGCGGCATTCGACCGGGATCGCGGCGAGCTTGTTGTTGCGCCCGAGGAACTGGGAGACGATGTGGGTGCCGCTGCGTCCCGTCCCTCCGACGAACAGAATTGGCACAACATGCGGATAGAACCGGTCGTCGAAGCTGCCGCTCCTGTCTTCCGGCAGGGGTCCGCGCCCCCTGTCGGTTTCGGCTGAGTTCATCGGATCACCTTAGGGATCGGGCATCACGCGAGGCCGGCGTGCACCCAGGAAACGGGGTGGTCAGTCGCGAAGCGCTTCGAGCCGGGCAAGCACGCCCGGGACCTCGTTGAGGTACGCCCCGTAGTCGAGCACGGCGTCCAAGTCGAGGTCGGGCGCTGCGGCTCCAAGGAGCTCTCTGAACGGCGTTCCCGTGTCCCACGCCTCCTGGGCGGCGGCCTGGACCGTGCGGTAGGCCTCGTCGCGCGACATGCCCGAATCGACCAGCGCGGTCAGCGCCCGCTGGCTGAAGATGGCGCCGTGGGTCAGCTCCAGGTTTGCCTTCATCCTGTCCGCGTGGACGACCATGCCCGAGGCGACGCGAGTCGCGAGGTGCTGCATGTAGTCGAGCGCGATCGTCGCGTCGGGAAGGACGATCCGCTCGGCGCCCGAGTGCGAGATGTCCCGCTCGTGCCAGAGGGCGACGTTCTCGAGTCCGGTCTGCGCGTATCCGCGAAGGACGCGGGCGAGGCCGGTGATCCGCTCGGACGTGATCGGGTTTCGCTTGTGGGGCATCGCCGACGAGCCCTTCTGGCCCTTGCCGAAGGGCTCCTCGGCCTCGCGGATCTCGGTCCGCTGGAGGTTTCGGATCTCGGTTGCGAAGCGCTCGAGCCCGGCGCCCGCGAGCGCGATCGCCGAGAGCAGCGCCGCGTGGCGGTCGCGCGGCACGACCTGGGTCGAGGCATCCTCGGCCCGGATGCCGAGCGAGTCGCAAACGTGCCGCTCGATCTGCGGCGGAACGGATGCGTAGGTGCCGACCGCGCCGGAGATCGCGCCGACCGAGGCATCGGCGAAAGCCGCCTCGAGCCTTTTCAGGTTGCGGTCGGCCTCGAACGCGAAGCCGGCGAGGCGGAGGCCGAAGGTGGTCGGCTCGGCGTGGACGCCGTGCGTGCGCCCGACGCAGAGCGTGTCCGCGTGCTCGATCGCCTGTGAGACCAGGGCGTCGCGGTACGCGCGAGCGCCGGCGATGACGATCTCGCCCGCGTCGCGGATCTGCAGGGCCAGCGCGGTGTCGAGGACGTCGGACGAGGTGAGCCCGTAGTGGATCCAGCGCCCCGCGTCGCCGCCGACCGACTCGGCGACGATGTCGACGAACGCGGCGACGTCGTGGTTGGTCGTGCGCTCGCGCTCGGCGACGGCCTCGACCTCGAACGCCGCCCGCTCCCGCGCCTGGGCCGCGGCTTCGGCCGGCACGACGCCCTCGGCCGCCCACGCATCGGTCGCCGCCAGCTCGACCGCTAGCCAGCCCTCCATCTTCCGGCGGTCAGTCCAGACCGCGCCGATCTCCTCGCGTGTGTACCTCTTGATCAAGTGAGGACCTTCAGGTCCGAAACGAGCATGTGCCGGTAGGTGTCCAACTCAGCTGTTGATGATTCGCGCGGCCAGGACTCCCGCGTTCTTCGACCCGTCGATCGCGACGCAGGCAACCGGGATGCCCGGCGGCATCTGAACGGCCGAGAGGAGCGCGTCGAGGCCTCCGAGCGACTTGCCCATGATGGGCACGCCGATCACCGGCAGATCCGTGTGCGCTGCGGCGACGCCAGGGAGCGCGGCCGACATACCCGCTCCCGCGATGATCACCCGGAGGCCGCGCATCTTGGCGTTATGGCAGTACTCGCGGACCTTCTCGGGATCGCGGTGGGCGCTCATGACGCGCACCTCGTAGCGAATGCCGGCTTCCTGCAGCGCCGTGCCGGCCCCTTGCATCTTGGGCTTGTCGTTCTTCGAGCCCATGATGATCCCGACTCGGGGAGCATCGACCTCGATCTCCTCGAAGGCCTTCTCGACGTCGGGCATCGGCTCGGCCGGAGTGGTGTCCGGCACCGGCGCCGCAACGCCCGTCTCGATCTTCGGACGACCCTCAGGGTCGGCTGTCTCCATCTGTGTTTCTCTCTTTCTCCGCGGCCTTAGCCGGGTACGCGCTCGGTCGCCCGGTGGGCGATATCGGTACGCATTTGCATGCCTTCGAAATTGATCATGGCCGCCGCCTCGTACGCGCGGTCCCGCGCCTCGGCGGGGCCGGAGCCAAGAGCCGTGACGTTGATGACCCGCCCGCCCGCCGTGACCACGTTGCCATCGGCGTCGCGGGCCGTCCCGGCGTGGGTGACCTCGACTCCGTCGAGCGCGGCGGCATCTGCCAGGCCCGAGATCACGTCGCCCTTCGACGACGACTCGGGGTAGCCGGCCGATGCCAGCACGAGGGTGACCGCCCAATCATCGGTGAACTCGCGCGCGCACCCCGGCGAAACCTCCGTGCTCGCGGCTTGCCAGGCACAGGCCGGCCAGGTCGGTGCGCAGGCGGGGCAGGACGGCCTGCGTCTCCGGGTCGCCGAAGCGGGTGTTGAACTCGAGGACCTTGGGGCCGTCCGAGGTCATCATCAATCCGGCGTAGAGCACTCCATGGAACGGAGTGCCGCGGCTCGCCATGACGTCGACGATCGGGCGGTGGATGGCGTCGGCGAGCTCCTCGACGCGGCTCGGGTCGATCCCGGGCACGGGGGAGTAGCTCCCCATCCCGCCGGTATTGGGACCTTCGTCTGAGTCGAAGATGCGCTTGTAGTCCTGCGCGGGAGCCAGGGGCACGACGTTCTCCCCGTCGCAGAGCGCCAGGAGCGAGAGCTCCTCGCCGACGAGGAACTCCTCGATCACGACCTCCGTCTGACCGAAGCGCCGCTCGCCAAAGAAGACGTTCACCGCGGCGCGCGCGTCCTCTTCGGTCTCGCAGATGATCACGCCCTTGCCCGCCGCGAGGCCGTCGGCCTTGAGCACGGCCGGGAACTCCGTCTCCGCGATCCGGCCGAGCGCCTCCGCTTCGTTCCGGACCACGGCGTAGCCGGCAGTCGGAACCCCAGCCTCAGCCATCATCTCCTTTGCGAAAGCCTTCGAGCCCTCCAGCTTGGCCGCCGCCGCGGTTGGGCCGAAGGCGGGGATGCCGCCGGCCTCGAGTTCGTCGACCAGGCCGCTTACAAGGGGCGCCTCGGGCCCGACGACGACCAGGTCGACTGCTTCGGCCTTCGCCGCCTCGACGATCGCGGGCACGTCCTCCGCACCGGCATCGACCAAGCGCGCGTCGTCCGCGATGCCCGCGTTCCCGGGTGCGCACAGCACCTCGCTCGTGCTCGGCGAGCGGTTGAGCGCCCGGACGATGGCGTGTTCACGACCCCCGCCGCCGACGACGAGGACCTTCATGCGAGCCTTTGGGTTGGAGCCGGGTTCAGCTTCAGATCGAGTCGGCGAACTTGTCAGCGGGGATGGCCATCAGGGTCTCGGAGGTCATCGTCCCCCGCGAGCCGAGCTCGACCGACACCTTGGCCATCGTCTCGGGGTCGGGGGCCTCGACAATGGTGATGAAGTCGTAGCGGCCCAGCACCGCGTACTGGTCGAGGACCTTGGCGCCGAGCGCCTCGACCTCTTTGTTGACCTCTGAGACACGCGTCGGATTCGACTTGAGCGTCTTTACTCCGTCCGCGGTCAGATTCGTGAGCATTACGTAGGTCGGCATCTCGTCCTCCTGGTCCGGAATGGGCCTCAAAAGCTGCGCTTCTCACACTACCGCGTGATCAGCCGTCCGAGTGCCTCAACGGTCCGGTCCCACGAGAGCTCCTCGCGCCTCGCGATCGCGCCTTCCCGGAGCCGGGCTCGCAGGTCCGGGTCGCGCAGGCTCTCGATGGCCTTGGTGAGCGCGCGCCGGTCCGGGTCGAACGAGCCGATGTCCGAGCGTGGGCGGTGCTTCGAGGGCCTGCCCCGGACCAGGAGCCCGTTCCGCCCGTCTTCCACGACCTCATTCATCGGGGGATTGTCATTTGTGACGATCGGCAGGCCGAGCGCGGTCGCTTCGAAGAGGTGGAGGCCCAGGCCCTCCCAGCGGCTGGGCGCCAAGCACGCGTCGGCCGACGCGAACAGGCGCAGGTGCTCGTCGGTCGGCAGGTCCTCGGCGATGACCTCGATCCGCTCGTCCTTGCGCGCCGCGTCGCGGACCGAGTCGACGCCACGCTCCACCTGTGCCTTCACCACCAGCCGGAGGTCCGCGCCCTTGGCCTTGCGAAACGCCTTGAGCGTTGGCTCGAGCGGCTTTCGCTTCGACATGAAGCCGCCGGGGAAGAACAGGCGGACGACGTCGGGATCCCCCTCGACTGGCTCGCGGATCAGCTCGGGGTGGATGCCCCAGGGGACGCGCGGCGTCTCGAGGCCGAGTGTGCGGTAGCGCTCGACCTCGCATGCGGTCATCGAGTAGACGGAGGTGAAGGCTTCGCGCGCGCCGGACCAGCGTGCTCGGCGCCGAAGTGCTCCCAGACGAACCGCCCGTAGGTGCGGACGCCGGCTTCGCGGAGCGCCGAGATCTCCTCGAACTGGTAGTTCTGGTCGAAGAGGGCGGCGTCCAGGGAGTTGTCGCGCCCCCAGGCCAGCATCTCCTCGCCCGGGATCTCATAGCTCGACGCGACGGTCACGCCCTGCTGGTCCCAGACACCCGCGTCGTCGACGAACGACGGCTTGATGTTCGTGTCGCGCGTGGGGCGGGCCAGGACGAACGTCTCGTGGCCGAGAGTCTCGAGCGCGGAGCGGAGCTGGCGGCCGACGACGCCCTGCCCGCGGTTGAACCAGTACGAGGAGACGCCGACCCGCACGCTAGGTCCCCGCGAGCGGGTAGCCGAGCTCATGGAGCAGCTCGCCCGCCACATCCTCGTATTCGGCGATGGCCTCTTCTGAGAGTTCCGTCCGCCAGCGCTCGACGCGGTCGGCACGGGGCGGTTCGGACGTGAGCGCGTGGGCGGCGATCCGCTCGGAGCCGGGGCGGACCTTGCCGCCCTTTCCCGGCAGGTCCGACAGCTCGGAGAGGCGCTCGGACGCTCGCTGGTGGTAGTCGAGCATCGCCGGGTCGTACTCGAGATCGATGAACTCGCAGACCTTCCGCAAGACCGGCGCGGCATCCGCGATCACGTCCTCGTAGCGGAGCTCGAGGTAGTGCGCAACCTCGTTCGCCTCCGCGCGGGCGCCCTCGATCCGGCGCTTCCACGTCTCGGCTTCGTCGCGCGCCGGCGTCGCCTCGCGGCCGCGCTTGACCGCGCGGGCGCCGCGGGAGACCGCGACGTCGCGCCCGTCGCGGATCAGGTGGACGAACCGCGCCTGGTCGCCGAGCGCAGCGCCGATCTGGGCGATCGACTCGATGTAGACGGGTGTCTTGTCGCCCCAGCGCGGCTTTAGGTGAGCCGAGGCGTACGCGGCGTAGAAGGCGCGGATTGCTCCGGCCGCATCGCCGGGCGATCCCAGCCCGGCACGCGCCGCGAACGCGATGCGCAGTTCGTTCTCGTCCATGCCGAAGTCGCGCCAGCCAGGGTGGGTCTCGACGGCCTCGACCAGCTCGTCGGTGTTGGGTTCGCGCCCGCCGGCGTAAAGCGAGATCAGGGCGGGCAGGAAGTGCGTCTCGGGCGGGATCGCAAGCTCGGGATGCGCGTCCAGCATCAGCCGCAGAAGCGTCGTTCCCGAGCGCCCGACTCCCACGACGAAGGGCGCGGGCTGGTGCCCATCACTCACGCGCGGGAGTCTAGGTGGGGCGCACGGCACGGGTGGAAGCAGCGTGCTCCTCGCCGTCGAGTGTTTCCCGGCGCCCAGAACGTGACGGCCTTCGCCATCTGCCACGGCTGAGGCATCAAGCCTCGCTCGCTTCGATGATTCCCTGGGGACGGACCCGGGGAACTGCGACATATGGACGATGGCGATGAGCTTCGCCCCTCGGCGGCTGGGACGTCGTTACACGCGGTCGCTTCGAGGTCGACCACGCAGGCCACCAGTGGGTGATCGACCTCGGCTTCTTCGACACCCGTGAACGCGTCGCGTTGTACCGGGACGGGCAGTTCGTGGACGAAGCCCGTTCACCTGCGTCATTCGTCATAGGCAATGGAGACAGGATCGTCGCGTCACTCGGCCTCCTTGGGATGAAGGAGGCACACCTGGAGGTTGACGGAGCACAGACAATGCTCACGCCGGCCATCGGCACGGGCGAGAGGTGGCGACTGGAGCTCGAGCGGCAGCGGCCTGGACTGAGCCGAGCCATCGGCTACGTGTCCTTGGCAGTGCTCTTGGTCGCGCTCGTCGTTGACGGAAGCGAGATTCTCGGCCTGATCGATCCGGACCTCGATCCTCTGGGACTGCCGGCGTTGGTCGCCACCATCGTGGGTTTCCTCGCGTTAGCCGCTGCGATCGAGCGGGCCTTGCGGCTCAAGTGCAATCGCTGGCTCGACTGACGTGAGCCGGGGGAGAGTTCAGGCGACGTCGGCGACCGCTGTTGGCGTGGGCCTGAAGACCAGAGCACCGTCCTCGGCGTCAACACGGACGCGCGAGCCGTCGGCGAAGTCGCCCTCGAGGAGCTTCAGCGCCAGCGGGTCGACCAGCTTGCGCTGGATCACGCGGCGGAGCGGACGGGCGCCGTAGGTCGGGTCGAAGCCCAGGTTGCCCAGGAGGGTGCGCGCGTCGTCCGTCAGCTCGATCTCGATCCCGCGCTCTGAGACTCGGCGGGTAAGGAGCTCGACCTGGAGCTCCACGATGCGGCCGACGTCCTCGCGGGAGAGGCGGTGGAAGATCACGGTCTCGTCGATGCGGTTGAGGAACTCTGGCTTGAAGGTGGTGGCGAGGATGCCCTCGATCCGCTCGCGCATGCGCTCGTCGATCGACTCGGATGCGATCTCGGCCGAGCCCACGTTCGAGGTCATGATGAGGACGGAGTTCGTGAAGTCCACGGTGCGGCCCTTGCCGTCGGTCAGGCGGCCGTCGTCCATGATCTGGAGAAGGACGTTGAACGCGTCGGGGTGCGCCTTCTCGATCTCGTCGAGCAGGATCACCGCGTAGGGGCGGCGGCGAACGGCCTCGGTGAGTTGGCCGCCCTCGTCGTAACCGACGTAGCCGGGGGGCGCGCCGATCAGGCGGGCGACCGCGTGCTTCTCCATGTACTCGGACATGTCGATGCGGACGATCGCCTGCTCGGAGTCGAACATGAACTCGGCGAGCGCCTTGGCGAGCTCGGTCTTGCCAACGCCGGTGGGACCGAGGAAGAGGAACGAGCCGATCGGCCGGTTCGGGTCGGCGAGGCCGGCGCGTGAGCGGCGGAGCGCGTTGGAGACCGCCTCGACCGCTTCGTCCTGGCCGATCACGCGGTCGTGGAGGCGCTCCTCCATGTGGATGAGCTTTTCGACCTCGCCCTCCAGCAGGCGCGAGACGGGAATGCCCGTCCACTTGGCGACGACTTCCGCGACGTCCTGGTCGGTGACCTCGTCGGTGAGCATGGATGCGCCGGAGGCATGGAGCTCTGCGAGCTTCGCCTCCTGCTGGGTGAGGATCTCCTCGAGCTCGGGGATCTCGCCGTAGCGGATCTTTCCGGCCAGGGCCAGGTCCGCGTCGCGCTGGGCGCGGTCGAAGCGACGCTCGGCGTCGCCGATGTTGGACTTCGCGACCTCGATCGCCTCGATCGCCTGCTTCTCGTTCTGCCAGCGGGCGGTCATCTCGGCGGAGCGCTCGCCGAGGTCTGCGAGGTCGGCCTCGATCGTGGCCAGCCGCGCCTTCGACGCGTCGTCCTTCTCCTTTTGGAGCGCCTGCTTCTCGATCTCGAGCTGCGTCTCGCGGCGCTTCACCTCGTCGATCTCGGTGGGGACCGAGTCGATCTCGATCTTCAGCCGCGAGGCGGCCTCGTCGATCAGGTCGATCGCCTTGTCGGGGAGGAAGCGGTCGGCGATGTAGCGCTCGGAAAGCGTTGCGGCTGCGACCACCGCGGAGTCGGTGATGCGCACGCTGTGGTGAGTCTCGTAGCGCTCCTTGAGGCCGCGCAGGATCGCGATCGTGTCGCCGATGTCCGGCTCGCCGACGAGGATGGGCTGGAAGCGCCGCTCGAGCGCGGCGTCGGGCTCGACGTGCTTGCGGAACTCGTCGAGCGTGGTCGCTCCGACCGCTCGAAGCTCGCCGCGGGCGAGCATCGGCTTCAGCAGGTTGGCGGCGTCCACCGCGCCCTCGGCTGCGCCGGCGCCGACGATCGTGTGGAGCTCGTCGATGAAGAGGACGATGCGGCCCGCCGCCTCCTGGACCTCGGAGAGAACGGCCTTGAGACGCTCCTCGAACTCGCCGCGGTACTTGGATCCGGCGAGGAGCGAGCCGATGTCGAGCGCGATCACACGACGGTCGCGGAGAGAGTCCGGAACGTCGCCGTCGACGATCCGCTGCGCGAGGCCCTCGACGATCGCCGTCTTGCCGACACCGGGGTCGCCGATCAGGACGGGGTTGTTCTTCGTCCGGCGCGAGAGCACCTGGATCACGCGGCGGATCTCCTCGTCGCGGCCGATCACGGGGTCGAGCTTCTGCGCCTCGGCCTCGGCAGTGAGGTCGCGGCCGAACTTCTCGAGCGCTTCCGCCATCTCCTCGGCGTTCGGCGAGGTGATGCGGCCTGGGCCCTGGACTTCGGTCAATGCGTTCGCGATCGCGTCCGGCTCGGGAAGCATCTGCGAGACGGGGGACTCGTCGGCGGCGAGCGCGAGGAGGAGGTGGCCGACGGTGATGTACTCGTCACCGCGCTTCGACATCTCGCGTTCGGCCTGCTCGAGCGTGCGGACAAGCGTCTGCGACGGGCGGAGCTCCGAGGAGGCGTCTCCCGAGAGGCTCGCGAGGCCGGCGATGGCCTCGCGGACATCGGTCGCGGTCGCGGTGGTATCCACGTTCAGTCGCTGAAGCGCGGACGTGGCAAGGCCATTCTCCTGCTCGAGCAGGGCGAGCAGAAGGTGCGCGGGAGCGACCTCCGTGTTCCGCGAGGCGTTCGCGATGCGCTGCGCGGAGGCAATCGCCTCCTGCGCGTGATTCGTCAGCCGGTCAGGTCTCATGCTTGGCGAGATTCTAGCAAGAAATCTAAGTCTTAGCGACTAATATCTGTGCCTGTCACTTCAGACGGCTGACTAGCCAGGCGCCGAGCACGGTCGCTGGGCCCGCCGCCGCGAGGCCTTGGCGACCGGGCTTGACGGCGTCGCCTCCTCGTCCGGCCAGGAGCGCGAAGGTGAGCGCGTCGGCCGCGTCGCAGACTGTCAGCGCCACGGCCGGCGCGAGGGGCTTGCCGCCGTCCTTGAGCTCCGCCGCGAGCCATGCACCGAGGAGGAGGTCGCGGGTGGCGGCCAGGCGTGCGAGGGCAAGCGCCTCGCCGTCCCACTTCGCCATTCCAAGCCCCTTTGCCGCCAGCGCGGGCGCGGCCCAGATTCCCGCCCCGATCGCGATCCGGCCCGCGGCCAGGAACGCGCCTATAGTGCGTTCGTGCTCGGCAAAGCCAGTTCGCTTAAGTCCCATCGTTGGCGTACAACCTAACCCGGTGTCCGTTCTCACGAAGTTCACGAGAAAGAGCTCTGCACCGGCCTACCCTTCCTCCTTGGAAGAGGACGATGCCGGCGACCTCTCCGACATCCTGCGCCGGTTCGAGGAAAGCGCCGAAAGGGTCCGGATACAACGTGCTGCACCTCGGCCAGCGAGACGATCGAAGCGACATTGGCTGATCGGAATCGCCACCGCTGCGGCAGCGGTGGCCTGCGCTGTCGGTATCTCTGGTGGCGGCGCCGAGCCGGTGCAGACCGAGGCGCTGGCCTCTGAGCTCAACCTCAACCTCGAGCGCGAGCAACGACCGCTCGCGTTCGACCAAAAGCGTGATCAACGCGAACGCTGGCCGGCTGAGGGCGCAGTGGCCGAGGCGGAGCGGATCGCCAGGTCGCGCACGGGCGTCATCTCATTTGCCGCCATCGGGCCTGAAGAAGAGACGGTGGGTTTCGAGCCCGACAGGCAGTTCTATTCGGCGAGCATCTCGAAGTCGATGCTGCTCGTCGCGGAGCTTCGCCGCCTGCGCCGGGAGGAAGCTCCCCCTCGACGAAACAACGCGGTCGCTGCTCGAGCAGATGATCACGCTGTCGGACAACGAAGCTGCGGACTCGATCTACGCGAGAGTGGGCGATGCGGGTCTGAACGAGGTCGCCGCAGCCGCCAAGATGTCGCACTTTGCCGGTGATGTCGGCCACTGGTCCAACGTGAAGGTCACCGCGGCGGATATGGCGCTGTTCATGTCCAAGCTCGACGAGCTTCTCGACCTGCCGGTACGGGGACCTCGGCTCCGAGATGCTTGCGTCGGTCACCCCGTTGCAGAGGTGGGGCATCCCTGAGGCGGCGCCGGAGCAAGCGGATGTCCGGCTGAAGGGGGGTTGGAGGCCCAGCGACACCGGCCAGCTCGTTGTTCAGGCGGCGCAAGTCGACGTCAGCGGCGAGAGCTACTCGATCGCGGTCCTCACGGACGGCAACCCGTCTCAGGTTTACGGTGAGGACACAATCCGCTTGATCGCCGCGCAGCTGCTCGCGACCGACAAGCCTAGTCGCCGGCGCGCTTCACTGGATGTCGGCGGCCTCGAATCCCTCGGCGTCGTACTTGCCGTAGGGCACGATCTCGGCGCTGCGCTTGATGCGGTCGATCTCCTTGGCCATCTCGGCTTCCAAAGCCGCCGCCTTCTCGCGGAGCTTTGCCACCTCAGGACGGGTGCGCTCGAGCTCGGCTTCCATCTCCAGGACGGTCTCGACGCCCGCGAGGTTGAGGCCCTCCTCGGCGGTCATCTTCTGGATCCGGCGGAGGCGGTCGACGTCGTCCTGTGAATAGAGGCGCGTGTTCTTCGGTGAGCGCTTGGGCGTGATGAGCCCACGCGCCTCGTACATGCGAAGCGTCTGCGGGTGCATCTCGGCCAGCTCGGCTGCGACCGAGATCATGAAGACGCCGCGGTTCGAATCGACCCGCACCGTGGTCCTGGTTGTGCGCCGGACGCTCACGATTCAGCCTTCATCTTCTCTTTGTCGCCGGTCGGCTTCTCCTGGGCGGGCCTCTTACCCGCCGCGTTCAGGATGCGCTCGCGCGGATTGTGGCCGTTGAGCGCCTTTGCGAGGTCGTCGACGGCGCGCCGGCCGGCCCGCGGAAGGTCGGTCGGCACCTCGACCTCGAGCCGGTAGTGGATGTCTCGGCGCCCTCGGCCGCCGGGCCGGGGCGGCCCCTCGCCGCGCAGGCGCTGGATGGTCCCGTGCTGGGTGCCCGGAGGGACCCTGATCCGCTTCGTGCCGTCGAGCGTCGGGACCTCGACCGTCGCGCCGTTGATGGCCTCGGGGATCGTGATGGGGACGCGGACTTCGAGATTGCCGTCCGAGCGCCGGCCGAAGACGGGTGACGGGGCAACGTGGACCCTGACGTAGAGGTCGCCCGGCTCGCTGCCCGCGGGGCCGTCCTCGCCCTTGCCGGCGACGCGGATGCGGCTGCCGTCGTGGACGCCCGCTGGGACGTTCACGCGGTAGCGCTTGCGCTGCATCGTGAGCCCGGCGCCCTGGCAGGTCGGGCACGGGTCGTCGACGACCTGGCCGCGACCGCCGCATGCCGGGCAGGGCTGGGAGATCGAGAAGATGCCCTGGCTCTGAGCGTCGATTCCACGGCCCTGGCACCGCGGGCAGGTATGGGGTGCGGTGCCGGGCTTGGCGCCGGAGCCGTGACAGGTCGTGCAGGCGGCCTGCTTGGGAACGGTGACGGTGATCTCGGTCCCCGCCATCGCCTGGTCGAAGCTCAGCGAGACATCGGTCTCGAGGTCGGACCCGCGCATCCCGCCGCCGCGGCCGCGGGTGAAGAACGAGAAGATGTCGCCCAGGTTCTGGGTCGCCCCGCCGGCGAAGTTCCGCGGGTCGAAGCCAAACGCTCCGCCCGAGTCGTAGTCGCGCCGCTTCTCGGGATCGGACAGGGTGTCGTAGGCGCCCTGGATCTCCTTGAAGCGCTCCTCGGCCGCGGGGTCGTCCGGGTTGCGATCGGGGTGGTTCTCGCGTGCGAGCGTGCGGTACGCCTTCTTGATCTCCTCGTCGGTGGCCTTCTTCTCGACCCCCAGGACGTCATAGAAGTCTCGTGCCATCGCGCGTCCCTCCTTACGACGTGACGACCACGCGGGCGGGGCGGATCAGGACATCGCCCAGCTCATAGCCGCGCTGGATGGTCTCGGCGACGATGCCGGACTCCTCGCCGTTGGCGGCGGGCCGGGCCGAGAGCGCCTCGTGCCGGTTGGGGTCGAACTTCTCACCGGCGGGGTCGAACGACTCGACGCCGGCCGCACGAAGGGCGCCGACGATCTCGCCATGGACTAGCGCCACGCCGGCGGCGAGCGCCTCGTGCGCCGAGACCTCGCGGCTTGCGGGGTCGGGTGATTCGGTGGCGCTTGCAGGATCGAGGTCGACGCCCGCGGCCTGGAGCGCGCGCTCGAGGTTGTCCACGGCGGGAACGAGGCCGCGCGCCACATGGGCTCGGCCGCGGCGCTCGGCGTCGGTTGACTCCCGGGCCGAGCGCTTGCGGAAGTTCTCAAGCTCCGCGCGAGTGCGCTGCGCGAGGTCGAGGTATTCGTCACGCTCGCGCTCGAGCTGCGCCACGAATCGACTTCGGCGTCGGGCTCCTCGACCGCTTCGGCCGGGCAGCGTCGACTGAGGTGCCAGGCACCTCGTCGCCGTCAGGCTCATCTGGCTCGACGGCGTCGGAGCCAGGCACCGCGCTCGGTTCTTCCACGACTTCTGCGTCTACCTGGGGGCGCTTTGTCATTACGAGCGTTCCTCGTCCACGACCTCGGCGTCAACGACCTCCTCCTCGGCCTCGGCTGCTGCGCCGTTGGTGGCTGCCGCGCCGTCGGCGCCGTTCTGCGCGCCCTCGGCTGCGGCGGACTGGTAGATCCGCTCGGAGATCGAGTGGAACGTGGTCTGGAGCGCCTCGGTCTTCGCGTTGAGGTCCGCGGCGTCAGCCGAGTCGAGCGACTCGCGGATCGCGGTGATCTGCGACTCGATCCCCGACTTCTCGTCGTCCGAGAGCTGCTCGCCCAGATCGGTGATCTGCTTCTCGGCGGTGTACGCGGCGTTCTCGGCCACGTTCCGCGCCTCGGCGAGCTCGCGCTGCTTGCGGTCCTCGTCGGCGTGGGACTCGGCGTCCTTGATCATCTGCTCGACCTCACCCTCGTCGAGCCCGGAGCCGCCCTTGATCTCGATCTTCTGCTCCTTGCCGGTGCCGAGGTCCTTGGCCGAGACCGAGAGGATGCCGTTCGCATCGATGTCGAACGCGACCTCGATCTGCGGCATGCCGCGCGGGGCGGGCGGGATCCCGGCGAGCTGGAACTTGCCGAGAGACTTGTTGTAGGCGGCCATCTCGCGCTCGCCCTGGAGCACGTGGATCTCCACCTCGGGCTGGTTGTCCTGCGCGGTCGAGAACGTCTCGGCCTTGCGCGAGGGGATCGTCGTGTTCCGCTCGATGAGCTTCGTCATCACTCCGCCCTTCGTCTCGATGCCGAGGGTGAGCGGAGTTACGTCCAGAAGGAGCACGTCCTTCACGTCATCCGCGAGGACGCCGGCCTGGATCGCCGCGCCGATGGCGACGACCTCGTCCGGGTTCACGCCCTGGTGCGGGTCCTTGCCCGTGAGCTCCTTGACCTTCTCCTGGACGGTGGGCATGCGGGTCATGCCGCCGACGAGGACGACGTGGTCGATCTCGTTGGCCGACGCGTCGGACAGGGCCTGCTTGACGGGCGCGACGACGCGCTCGAGCAGATCGGACGTGAGCTCGGCCAGCTTCGCGCGCGAGAGGCGCATCTCGAGGTGCCGGGGCTGGTTGTCGACCGCCGTGATGAACGGGATCGAGATCTGTGTCTCCTGCGTCGAGGACAGCTCGATCTTCGCCTTCTCGGCCTGCTCGTAGAGGCGCTGGAGGGAGTTCTTGTCCTGCGAGAGGTCGACTCCCTGATCCTTCTTGAACTCGGAGACCATCCACTCGACGATCGCCTTGTCCCAGTTGTCGCCGCCCAGGTGGTTGTCGCCTGCGGTGGCGAGCACCTTGAAGACGCCGTCGCCGATCTCGAGGATCGAGACGTCGAAGGTGCCGCCGCCGAGGTCGAAGACGAGGACGTTCTGGTCCTCAGCCGACTTGTCGATGCCGTAGGCGAGCGCCGCGGCGGTCGGCTCGTTGATGATGCGCTTGACGTCGAGGCCGGCGATCTTGCCGGCGTCCTTGGTCGCCTGGCGCTGATCGTCGTTGAAGTAAGCGGGGACGGTGATGACCGCCGAGTCGACGGTCTCGCCCAGCTTGGCCTCGGCGTCCGACTTCAGCTTCTGGAGGATCATCGCGGAGATCTCGGGCGGCGAGTACTGCTTGCCGCGCACGTCCACGCGCACGTCTCCGCCGGGCCCGGCTTCGACCTTGTACGGGACGATCGTCTCCTCTTCCTTGACCTCGGCCTCCTTGCGGCCCATGAAGCGCTTGATCGAGAAGATGGTGTTCTCGGGGTTCATGACGGCCTGGCGCTTGGCGACGGTGCCGACGAGGCGGTCGCCGCCGTCCGTAAAGGCGACGACGGACGGGGTGGTGCGCCCGCCTTCCGAGTTCTCGAGCACGGACGGCTCGCCGCCCTCGAAGACGGCTACGCACGAGTTGGTGGTACCGAGGTCGATTCCGATGGTCTTACCCATGTTTTGTTCTCCTGGTCTGGTTCAGTTTGGTTTCGAAAGAAATCTAAGCGAGAGGCTAGCAGATCTAGGCGTGCAATCGGTCCCTTACGAGCAGGACACGCTCGAAATTACTCGAGGAAGAACTACTCGGCGGGTGCTTCGCAGGACTCTGGCGCTGGGCCTCTTGGGGCCTCTTCCTCGTCCTCGGTGTCGACGAGGGGGCCTGAGTCGGAGCCGGCCTGGCCGGCGTAGGCGCCGACGAAGACCGCGACTTCTTGAGCGTTCTCACCTTCGATGATCGCGGCCGGCATCCGCCGCCCCCGAAGCCGCAGGTGATGGCGGCCAGGGCGCGGTTGTAGCTGCCTTCAAAAGTTGCGTTGCCGCCCGGCGCGAGGACGACGTCGAGGTTGGGACCAACGACGCCGTCTGCACCCGCGGCTGCCAGCGTGTGGCACGGCCCGCAGTTGCTCAGGAAGAGCTGCCTGCCGGCTTCATCCTGGCTCTCGACGGTGACCGGCGCGGCGCTTTCAGCGCCCTGGCCGATGACGACCTTGACGACGAAAAGGAGGCAAATGACCGCGAAGCCGCCGAGGATGAGAAAGGGCGCCCTGTTCACCGGCGCGAGTCTATAAGCACAGTCGGGCGGGCGGACCCGTAGGGCCGCCCGCCCGAACTGCTTCCCGTCCTTAGGTTGCTAGCCGACCTTGAGGGTCGCGACGACACCGCCGTGGTCGGTCGGCCACAGGCCGGTGTTCGTCCGCAGCCCCGGGTCGGTGCCGATCAGCTCCGACGACACCTCCGAACCCCCTCGCGGCCAAGCACGTGGTCGATCCGCGACCCGAACGCGGCCGGTGGGTCATCGAACAGCGTCTCGGACCAGCAGCACGTGTTCTCCTCGAGGCCGAGGTCCTCGAACCCGCCATGCGGGTCGTACTGGTCGCCGACGATCGTGTTGTATGCGGTCGAGGCCGGCGGCGGATCCGCAGGATCCGAGTTGAGGTCGCCGAGCAGGATGACCGGCAGGCTCGGGCTGAGCGGCCCCGTCTCCGAGACGAGCTCCGTCGCCTGGGCGTTGCGGGTGGCAGCCACGAACGACTCGAGGTGCGTGTTGACGAACTGGAACTTCTGCTTCTTCTTCTTGGACTGCTCGAAGTTCACGTCCACCGCGTTGTATCCGCGGACGACATCGACCGGGACGGTGCCCTGGATCGGGAGACCGAAGAGCGCCGTCGTGTAGTTCTCGCTCTGTTGGTTCGACGTCTTCACGCCCTTCTTGGCAAGAATCACGTCCTGCATGGTGAGCCTCACGTCGAACTCGGCCGTGTCGTCGCCGCTGATCGAGATCGGCGCCTCGATGTCGGCCTCCTGCTGGAGCGAGGCGACCTTGTAGTTCAGCCCGCGCCGCTTGAGCTCGTCCTGGAGGAGCTCGAGGTAGTCGTAGACGATCTCCGTCGAGGGAGTCGTTGAGCCATCAACCGCGCCGCGCTGGCCGCGCCGCCAGATCGCGACTTCCTGCAAGCCGATGAGGTCGGGATCCGCGTCCTCGATCTCCTGGGCGAGCAGCTTCACGCGTGCGGTGATGTTCGTGTCCTGCACGATCTTGTAGACGTCCCCCGCGGCTTCCCGCGCCGCGCCTGGAGTTCCAGCGATAATGATCGGGTCCAGGACTGCGCCGAGGTAGAGGTTGCGGGTCATGACATCGACCTTGACCGGCTTCTTGGCCTTCGCCTCGGCGATGGCGGGCACCGCGATGCCCGTAATCCCGACCGCGACCGCGACCGGCGATCCTCTCAAGGTTCCCCTCCGATGAGTACGTGTATTCAAAGTTTCTCCTCCATCAACGGGCAAGGGCCCGCATTCGCTTACTCCTGCCACCCCGATAATGGCTTTAACGGGGGGACCTATTCATCCGTAGTTTGCCGCAACTACGTTGAGTTTCGGTTAGCTCGGGCGTATGGGCACATGCGGCTGAGCGCACATTCGCCGCACTTCGGCCGAGCGGGCCGGCAGAGCGCGCGGCCGTGGGCAATCAGGTTCACGTGTAGCTCGTAGGCGTCCTCTGGCGGCGTCACCCGCAGCATCTCGTCGTGCGCCTCGTCCCATGACGCATTCGATCTGAAGAGGCCGAGGCGCCCGCCGACGCGGTGGACGTGCGTATCGACGGGAATCTCCGGCCGGTCGAACGAGAAGATCATCACGCAGGCGGCCGTCTTGCGGCCGACGCCGGGTAGCGCCGTCAGGTAGGCGAGCGCCTCTTCCCGGGGAGCTTCGGCCAGCCAGTCCAGGTCGATCGGATCGCCCAGCTCGCGCAGGACCGCCTGGATCCGCGGCGCCTTGGTCGGGGCAAGGCCGCCGCGCCGGATCGACTCCTCCAGCTCGTCCGTGGGCGCATCGCGCACCTCGGGCCACGAGTCGAAGCGCGCCCTGAGCCCGGCGTAGGCGACGTCGCGGTTCGTATCGGAGGTGTTCTGCGAAAGGATCGTGAGGACCAGCTCGTGGACGGGGTCTTCGTGCGGTTCGTTGACCGGCTTGCCATACATCCCGCGAAGGCGATCGCGGATCGCAACGACGCGCCGCCTGGGAGGTCGCTTCCACTCCGCCTTGGTTGCCGCAGGCACGGACCTAATCTACGTCGCGTGCAAGAGCGAATGATCGATGTCGACGGCCTCAAGCCATGGGTGTGAGCTCATCGACCGCGCGGTCGGGTTCCTCTCCTGATGGCGCATAGACTCGGCCCCGTGAATCCCGTGAAGGCACGAGCTTGATGGAGGACCAAGGGGGAGTCTCCGGCGCGCGCTCGTCCCAGGCGTGGCGTTCCTATGCGCGGAACAGGCTGATCGAGTCGCGGCTCACGCCGAACGCGATCTCGATGACGGGCCTCGCCGGGAATCTCGCTGCGGCAGGTCTGATCCTGGCCGATCAGATCTTCCTGGGCGGCCTCGCGTTCATCGCGGGCTCGGTCATGGACACGCTCGACGGGCGCTACTCGCGAATGTCGGGCAAGGGAACGCTGTTCGGCGCCTTTCTCGACTCGACGCTCGACCGCATCGAGGAGGGGATCGTCCTGACCGCAATCGCCTGGCAGTTCGCCGAGGCCGGTGATTCGACAGCGGCGGCCGCATGCGTCTTCGTCGTGCTCGGCTCGCTCATGGTCTCCTACACGCGCGCTCGCGCGGAGGCGCTCGGCGTCGAGTGCAAGGTCGGCATCGCGACGCGCGCCGTGCGCGTGGTGATCCTCTCGATCGGACTCGTCTTCGGGGCCAATGAGCTGATCGATGGCGTGGACCTTCTGCCCGCCTCTATATATGTGATGGCGGGGCTCACGAGCTTCACCGTCGGGCAGCGCGTCTGGCACGTCAGGCGCGAGCTTCAGGCACAGGAAGTCTGATCCCAGCGCTCGGGGTGTAACCAAAATGTTGCTGCGGCGTAACCTCTTGCCGCTACCCGCTTCGAAAGGAACCTCGTACCAATGAGCACTACCGACGGAACGCCCGAGACCAACGGGGCGTCGAGAAACGGCACGCGCTCCGACGACGGCAAGGTCCGCGTCGCGATCGTCGGTGTCGGCAACTGCGCCAACAGCTTCATCCAGGGCGTCGAGTACTACAAGGACGCCGATCCCAACGAGAACGTCCCGGGCCTGATGCACGTGGACCTCGGTGGCTACCACGTGAAGGACATCGAGTTCGTCGCGGCCTTCGACATCGATTCCGAGAAGGTCGGCAAGGACCTCTCCGAAGCGATCTGGTCGGGCCAGAACGACACGATCAAGTTCGCCGACGTCCCGCACATGGGAGTCGAGGTCCATCGCGGCATGACTCACGACGGCCTTGGCAAGTACCTCAAGCAGAAGATCACCAAGGCGCCGGGCGAGACCGCCGACATCATCGGCATCCTGAAGGAGACGAAGGCCGATGTCCTCGTCTGTTACCTCCCCGTGGGCTCCGAGGCGGCGACCAAGTGGTACGTCGAGCAGGCGCTCCAGGCCGGCGTTGGCTTCGTCAACTGCCTGCCCGTCTTCATCGCCCGCCAGGACGACTGGGACAAGCGCTTCGAGGACGCGGGCCTGCCGATCATCGGCGACGACATCAAGTCGCAGGTCGGCGCGACCATCGTCCACCGCCAGTTGGCCCGCCTCTTCCACGAGCGCGGCGTCGAGCTTCAGCACACCTCGCAGCTGAACGTCGGCGGCAACATGGACTTCTTCAACATGCTCGAGCGCGAGCGCCTCGACTCGAAGAAGATCTCGAAGACGAACGCCGTCACGTCGGTCATGGGCACCGAACTCCCCGAGGACGACGTGCACGTCGGCCCGTCCGACTACGTGCCGTGGCTCACCGACCGCAAGTGGGCGCACATCCGCCTCGAGGGCAAGTCCTTCGGCGACGTGCCGCTCACGGTCGAGCTGAAGCTCGAGGTCTGGGACTCGCCGAACTCGGCCGGCGTCGTCATCGACGCTGTCCGCCTGATCAAGCTGGCGCTGAACAACGGCATCGCCGGCCAGCTCGACGGCCCGTCCTCGTACCTCATGAAGTCCCCGCACACGCAGCGCCCCGACGCGGACGCTCGAGTGCTGACCGAGGACTTCATCGCCGCAAACTCTCGCACCGCCGATGGCGCGAAGGCCGCAGAGGCCGCCGCCGAAGCGGTTGCCGCGGACGCCTAGGGCTCTCCGCGAAAAGCCTCAGCGGGTAGCTGAGCCAAGGGCCCGCCCTTTGTGGCGGGCCCTTCTATTTCCCAAGCCGCCCGGCTCCTTGGGTCGGCATATGCTCCCTTTCGTGCCGTCCCGCGCAGATCGCCTTCGCATCGCCCATGTGACGCCCCTGGCGTGGGGCCAGCGCCACCAGATCAATGACTTCGCCGAACAAGCGGCGTGCGAGCTCGCTGGACGGGGCCACGAGGTGGTTATCGCCGCGCCGTCGAGCGTCAGGGGAGGGACGCGCGAAGCTCGCCGCTTGATCAACGCCGCCCGCGAGCGGCCGAACGCGCTGTTCAACGGATCGTGGCGCGGAGAGCGCGCGGGAGGAGACGGCCCGCCGGTGCTGGCCGTCGGGACCGGGTTGCCCATGCCTCCAGGTCCTCGCGCCCGCGGTGTCCCCCTTCCGCTCGATGTCGCCAAGGGCCTCGAGGCCCTCCTGGGCGGAGTCGACTTCGACATCGTCCATGTCCACGATCCCTTTGCGCCCAGCGCCGCGTCGGTCGCGCTAAGGCACTCGCGCTCCCTCAACGTCGGCAGCTTCCACGAGCCGTCCGAGCGCGTGCTCTCGACGCAGGTCGCCCGCCCTCTTGTGGAGATCTTCTTCGGGCGGCTCGACGCCCGCACCACCACGAACGGGGAGACCGCGGACCTCATGCAGCGCTACTTCCCCGGCGGCTACGAACTGGTCGAGCCGGGGGTGCGCTCGGTCGAGGGGCAATGGCCCGGTCGTGAGCCTGCGGGCGAGCGCGCGGTTCGCATCGCGTACTGCGTCGAGGAGGAGCGTGGCGCGCTCCGCCTCTTCATGCGCGCGCTGCGCCGGCTCCCCGAGGGGCTCAATTGGGAGGCGGCGATCTGGGCCCCGGACGGCCCGGACGTGCGGATCTCGACCCGCCTGCGCGATCGGGTGAGCGTCGTCGGGCCGCGGCGCATGGATCCCGAGGAGCTGGTGGCGGCGGCCGACATCGTGTGCGTTGCCTCTGGCGGGCCGCGGACGGCTCCGGGCCTGGTCCGCGCGGCGCTCGCTTCGGGCACCGTGCCGATCGTCTCGCAGCTGCCCCTGTATGACGAGCTCGTCGAAGGGGGCGAGCTCGGCCTGATGTTCCCGCCCGGCGACGCGATCACCCTGGCGGGCCAGATCGAGCGGCTCACCGGGAAGGCAACCCTGCGACGCGAGTTCACCAAGGGTGCTAAGGGCGCGAGCCGCGAGTGGAGAGCGGTCGGCGATCAGCTCGAGGAGATCTACACGAGGCTGGCGGCCCGCCGCCAGGACCCCTCAGGCGACTCGGCCATCCGCAAGCGCATCTCACGCCGCAAGCAGATCGGCATCGACCTCCACATGCACACCGACCACTCGCCCGACTGCGCGACGCCGGTGCGAACGCTCCTCGAGACGGCGCGGGATCAGGGGCTGGGCGCGATCGCGATCACCGACCACAACGTCGTCTCGGGCGCGCTCGAGGCGCGGGAGATCGCGGACGAGGTCGGGATCAAGGTGATCGTCGCCGAGGAGGTGAAGACCGCCGAGCAGGGCGAGGTGATCGGCCTCTTCATCGAGGAGAAGATCGACCGCGGGATGACGATGGCGGAGACGATCGCCGAGATCAGGCGCCAGGGGGGCCTGGTCTACGTGCCGCATCCGTTCGATCGTCTGCACTCGGTTCCCGACTACGAGCACCTGCTCGACATGGTGGACGAGATCGACATCCTGGAGGTCTTCAACCCGCGCGTGACGCTCACCGCGTTCAACGAGGAGGCGGAGCGCTTTGCCACCAAGTACCGGATCGTCCCCGGGGCCGGCTCGGACTCGCACGTGGCGCAGGGGCTTGGCAGCGTGATGATCCGCGTCCACGACTTCGACGGCCCGGACGAGTTCCTGGAGGCGATGCGCGACGCCGACATCGTCCGCAAGCACAAGAACCTGGTCTATGTACAGGCGCTCAAGTTCATCCAGACGAGCGGGGGTCGAGGCGGCAAGCAGCTGAGGAGCAAGGCCTGATGCAGGAGGGCGCCGCGGCAGGAGGCGGGACACCCACACGGAAGACACTCCCGGCTGTGCCCGTGACCGACGACGAGATTCAGGAGAAGTACCTCGAGCGCGCGATCCGCGAGCTGAACGGGCTCACCCGTCGGCTGCAGGAGTGCTCCCACTGCCCGCGCGGCAACCTGATGCCGGTCCTGGGCTCAGGCCATCCGCAGGCCGACGTGATGATCTTGAAGTACGCGCCCACTCCCTCGGAGATCGAGGAGGGCGTGGCGTTCTACGGCCGGCCGGGCAACGCGCTGATGAAAAGCTTCAAGCGGCTCGGCGTCGATCCGCTCACCGTCTACGGCACGCTTTGCGTGAAGTGCCCGATCTCCGATCCCACGCTCGCCGCGGCGGAGTGCGTCGAGCGGATCGTCGAGGAGATCGCGATCGTCGGCCCGCGTCTGATCGTCGTGATGGGCGACGAGGCGCTGGAAGCTTTGAACGAGGTCGACGTGCCGCTGTCGCGTCCGCTCGAGCCGAAGCTCGGCGAGGTGCAGCCGTTTACGCCGACGATCGAAGTGCTCTTCGTCCCGGACATCGACCAGTCGCTCGATTCGGAGGAGTCGAAACGCGAGTTCTGGAGCAACTTCCGGACGCTCGGCGACTGGTACGCGGACCTGCCGCCCTATTGAGCGCCCCAGGTACGGTCGCGAGGTACCTCCTCGTTTCTCTATGCCTCGCGGGATGCGGTGGTGGAGAGGCGCGGGACGCTGATGCTCCGCCACCCACCCCTGAGGAGCGAGCCGAAACTCTTGCGGATGATCAGACCGCCCGCCTTTCCGCTCGCCAAGCGCTCGGCCAGCGGATTCTCTACTCCTTCGAAGGCACGACGCTTCCGGGCACTGTTGCCGAACGGCTCCGGACCGGCCGTGCCGGCGGAGTTGTTCTTTTCGAGCGCAATTACGCCGGCTCTGAACAGTTCTCGGCGCTGGTCGATCAGATCCATGCCCTGAGCAGGAAAGGTCTCGGAGGTCTCCCGGCGCTTGTGTTGATCGACCAGGAGGGAGGTGACGTTCGGCGGCTGCCCGCACCCCCCGATCCGTCTGCAACGCAGATGGGCGCGGAGCTCACCGAGGCGGAGACCGAAGCGCAAGGCGCGGCAACCGGTGAGGCGTTTGCGCGTTTCGGCGTGAACGTGGACCTGGCTCCCGTCGCCGATATCGGGCGCCCGGGCGGCGCGCTAAAGAGCGAGCAGCGTGTCTTCTCGGACTCGCCCGATCTCGTCGCCTCTTACGCCGTTGCCTTCGCGGATGGCCTTCGATCAGCCGGAGTCGCGAGTACGGCGAAGCATTTTCCGGGCTTTGGCTCGGCCCGGATCAACACCGACTACGGGGCCGCGGTGGTGGGGCGCTCCGAAGAGGAGGCACAGGAGGATCTGGTGCCGTTCGAAGCCTTGATCGCTCAGGGCGTGGAGATGGTGATGCTGAGCACCGCCATCTACCCGGACTTGGATGACCGCCCTGCCGTGCTCTCACCGCTTGTGGCGAACGATCTCCTGCGGGACGAGCTCGGCTTCACCGGGGTGACAGTGACCGACGCTCTCGACACTCCGGCACTCGATTCCTTCGCGTCGCGCCAAGACGTCACTCTCGCGAGCCTGGAAGCGCCGGTCGATCTGCTCCTGTACGCGCACTCGACTCAGGCGTCGTTGGATGCCGAGGCCGCGGCATTGACGGCGCTCAAGTCAGGGCGGCTGTCTCGCGAAGACATGACGAGCTCCGCTAGCCGGGTACTGCTGCTCAAGGCGCTCCTGGATCAGTAAGCGCTGGCGCCTTCGTTGCCCTCAGCGTGCGGAGAGCGCATGCTCAGGGCAACGTGCCTCGGCCGGTCGCTTACGGGCAGCCGTTCGCGCCCGAGGGCCCGCAGCGCCAGCTGATGCCGTCGAGCGAGACGGAGACGCTCCATGTTCGCGTACGTGGGATAGCCCGGGAAGGCCGAGATCGTGCCGTTGGCGAGGACGTCGACGCGACCGGGCGCGTTGTTCGAGCTGACCGTAAAGAGCGCCCTTTGCTCTGGGACGTATCCCGCCGGGATGCCGCCCACATTGACGATGTTCTCGTCGAATCCCGGCACGGTGCCGCAGGTGTTAGGTATGCCGTCAACGGCCTTCACCACACCACGCAGGTGGACGACGCCGTCCCTGTCGCGGAAGTACGCGGGAGTGGGGAAGCCGCCCCCAAAGCTGATCCAGTTGCACCCGACTGGTTCCGCGGCGTCGTTCAGCGGCAGTGGGGTCCAGGCCTCGGAGCCGAGCTCCTGGAACGCGGTGGAGTCCTTGCCGTCCAGTTCCTCTGCGTCGAGAGCTTCGGGCACCGGCGCAAGGCTTCCCTCGTCGATGTCGTCGCTCACGAACTCGTCCTGGGGGACGAGCTCAGACTGAAGCGAGTTCGGCGTCAAATGCGAACTGTTGACGGTGGCAAGTCCGATGTCGGGGGTCTTGACCTGTCCGTCCTTGATGTGCTTGGACTTCACGCTGTTCGGGTCGAGCCCGGCCGCGTATGCACCGGCGCCCAGAGCGACGAAGAGCGCGATCAGGCCGAGGACGTTTCCAACGAGCGGGTCATTGCGAAACCGAGTGAGCATCGAACCTCCGACGCACCTTACTCCGGCGCGCCGTTTTGGGGTGCTGCGTTCTCGGCCAAGGCGGACATCGCCTCGAGGTTGGCGCTTGTGAGGGCGCGGACGACGGTGATGTCGAGTGCGTCGAACTCGGCGAGACGGCGCTGTGCCGCGGCCGAGTCGGGCTCGGCCACTCCGACGGTCCCGACCTCCTCTCCCAAGCGTTCGAAGTGGTTGCGATAGCCGTCGTGAAGCTCGCGGTAGAAGGACTCTTCCTTTGTGAGGCGCGCCGGGGCGTCGTCGCCTATCGCCGTGCGGACGTAGGCCATGACAGGCGGCGTGTCCCGTCCGGCCTCCCTTGCCCCGCGCTCAACGTGCTTGCGAGCGCCGGCGGCGAACTCGGGCGTCACCCAATTGAGAAAGACGCCGTCGAACTCGGCGCCGCCGAAGGCGCACATCTTCGGGCCCATCGCGGCAAGGATCATGCGTGTTTCGCCAAGGGCCTCGCGTAGCGCGGGCAGGTGCTCGCGTATCGCCGTCAAGGGCTTCTTGGTGGTGCCGGCGCCCACGCCCAGCCACAGGCGCTCGCGAGGCAGGCCGAGCTCGTCGATCTTCGTTGCGATTTCGTCCGGCGAGTGACGGTCTACCGCGAGGACGGCAAGCCCGAGATCGACTGTGCTCGTACCTCGGGCGAAGGCGGCCACGGTCTCCAGACCCTCGGCCATGGGTGTGTCGCTCGACCAGACCGAGCTGTAGCCGAGCTCCTCGCAGTGGGTAGCGAGGGGAGTGGCGATCTCGGGGTCGAGCCCGGCAGTGACGCCGAACCCGCGTGACTTCTGGGTCATGCGCCGGAACCTATCCGGCCCGCTCGAGGAGCGCGACGCATTCGACGTGCGGGGTCTGGGGGAACATGTCGACGGGGCGGATCCGCTTCAGGGCGTAGCCGGCCTCGACGAGCTGGGCCGCGTTCGGCGCGAGGGTGGTGGGGTTGCATGAGACGTAGACGATGCGCGGCGCCTCGGCCTCGATCAGCCGGCGGACGACCTTTTGCGAGAGGCCGGCGCGGGGCGGATCGATGATCACGACATCAGGGTGTCCAGCCTGCTCGATCAGCGGACGGACGCCCACGCGCGCATCGGCCGCGATGAAGTGGGTGTTGTTGATTCCGTTCCTGAGCGCGTTCCGCTCGGCGTCGGCTATTGCCTCGTGCACCGATTCCATGCCCCAGACCGACTTCGCGCGTCCGGCGAGCGACAGTCCGATCGTGCCGATGCCGCAGTAGAGATCCCAGACGTCCTGCGTTCCGTCGAGGCCGGCGTAATCGCCGGCGATGCCGTAGAGCGTCTCGGCCATGACGGTGTTGGTCTGAAAGAACGCGGGGTGGGAGATGCGAAAGCGAAGGCCGGCGAGCTCCTCCTCCAGGTACTCCTCGCCGAGGACGCCGGTGGGGCCGTCCGTGCCGCCGGAGGGGCCGTCGATGACGGTGTGGAGGTCAACGGGCGGGCGGGGGAACTCGGCGGGGGCTGTGACGAGGCGGGTCTGCACCTGGCCGGTACGGATGCCCTCGCGGACGACGAGGTGGCGAAGGACGCCACGCCCATCCGTGGACTCGTGTGGAGGCAGGCCATTCTCGCGGGCCCATTCGCGGACCTCGTTGCGGGCCGCGTTGTTGCGCTCGGAGGCGAGGTGGCAGTCGTCGACGTCGACGACGCGGCGCCAGTCGCCGCGGGGGTGGAAGCCGAGGGCGAGCTCGCCGTCGGCGTCGCCGAAGGAGTACTCGAGTTTGTTGCGGTAACGCCACTCGGATGCGGCGGGGACGATCTCCTCGGTCTCGAAGCCGTCGAGACCGCCCAGGCGGCGGAGCGCTTCGTCCACTTGCCCCGCCTTGAGCTCGAGCTGGCGCGTGTAGGGGAGCCCCTGCCATGGGGCTCCCGGGCAGGGCTCGCCGTCGTGGACGCACGTGTCGGCGATGCGCTCCGGGCTCGGCTCGATGAGCTCGATCGTGGCTGCCTCGGCGTAGCCCTTCTTCGACTTGCCGACCCTGGCGCGCACGCGGTCTCCGGGCAGGCCGCCCGCGACGAAGACGACGAAGCCGTCGTCGCGCCGCGCGACGCCGCGCCCGCCCTGGGCGAGCGACTCAACGGTCAGCTCAAGTTCTTCGCCCTTGTAGGGGCGGGCTTGTTTAGGGGCGGCCGTGGACACGCCCCAATGGTTACAGCCCTACGCCAGGCGCTTTTCGATGTCGTCCAGGACGCCCTTGCGCGCCTTGCCGCGCTTCTCCTGCGTGCGTACCTTGCGCAGGTCGGCCTTGCTCATGTCCTTGAGGCGCGACTTGACCTGACTCGCGTTGAGGTTGTCGTAGCCCGTGATGGGCGAGGAGCTGGCGACGCCTGCGCGGCGGCGGAGCTTGTCGGCCTCGACGAGCGCCGGCTCGGCGGTCGTGCGTACTCGCTTGGCAGCGGCGCGCCCCGCCTTCTCGGCGCGCTTGCGGGCCGGGGCGACGCGGGACTCGACGTCCTTCCGGGCTCGGTCGATCAGCTTCTCGAGATCGGCAAGAAGCTCGTCTGTCTGGGCGCGGCCCTTCGAGACGAGGCTCGACACGGTCTTGTTGGCGTCGGCGCGCGTCATCCGCCCGCGCTTGACGGCGTCGTCCATGACTTCCTGAATCCGCTCTCGGCTGATGGTGACGCTCTTCTCGAGCGCGTCACGGAATTCCTCGACGCTCTTGTTGCCGGCGGCGGACTTCTTGGCGGTCTTCTTCTTGGCGGGCTTCGAGCGCGTGGCCTTCGAACCCTTCTTGGCAGCTGCCATGGACTCCTCCGGTGTTGCGGGCTGGACGGGGTGGCTTGAGACTAGTCTCCAGCCTTCGATGGCGCTCCGACACTTCCTCACTGGCGAGGAACTTTCACCCGCTGAGGTGCTGGGTCTGGTCGAGCGCGCGCAGGAACTTCGGGACGGGCGCTCCGCGGGGGCGGAGGACGATGCGCTCAAGGGGCTGAGCGTCGCCCTTTACTTCGAGCGGCCGTCGACGCGCACGCGAATCTCCTTCCAGGTGGCGGTTGCCGAGCTGGGAGGTCATCCGATCCCGCTGCGCGCCGACGAGCTCCAGCTCGGCCGCGGCGAGTCGATCGCGGACACCGCGCGGATGCTCTCGCGGTTCGTCCACGGAGTTGTGATCCGCTCCGGCTCCGATGAGACGGTCCTGGAGCTGGCCGAGCATGCGGAGGTTCCGGTGATCAACGGTCTGACGCCGCTTTACCACCCATGCCAGGCGCTTGCCGACCTGACGACGCTCGCCCAGCGGTTCGGGAAGCTGGATGGACTGCGGGTTGCCTACGTCGGAGACGGCAACAACGTTGCGCGCTCGCTCGCCGTGCTGGGCGGCGTGGCGGGGGTCGAGGTTGTCGTGGCGGCTCCAGAGGGCTACCGGCTTGAGGACGGAGTGGCGGCACAGCAGACGGGCGATCCGCTGGAGGCGGCGGAAGGCGCTCACGCTCTCTATACGGACGTGTGGGTGAGCATGGGGGACGAGGAGACGGCCGAAGAGCGGCGCGCGGCGCTTGCGCCTTACCAGCTGCGCGAGGAGCTGATGGATGTGGCGGCCGACGATGCGATCGTCCTTCACTGCCTGCCGGCGCATCCCGGCGAGGAGATCACCGAGGGGCTTCTCTACGGCGAGAGCTCAGCGGTCTGGGACCAGGCCGAGAACCGGCTGCACGCGCAGAAGGCGCTTCTCGAGCTCCTGCTCGCGGGCTGACGCCGCGCTACGGTCATCGCGTGCCGGAAGAGAGCCGCGCGAACAACATCGGCACGCTCCGCCTCGTCGGGGCGCTCGCGGTCCTCTTCGGCCATAGCTTCGTCCTGACCGAGGGCGTCCGCTTCCACGACCCGATCTCGGACGTGACGCGCGAAGTCGCGGGATACGGACTCGGACTGCCCTGGGCTGGGCGTTGCGATGTTCTTCGCGATCTCGGGCTATCTGGTGACGCGGAGCTGGACGCGCCACTCGAGCTTCGTCGCGTACGCCGAGGCGCGCATCCTGCGGATCTACCCCGCGCTGATCCTCGCGGTCGCGCTGACGATTCTCCTCGGCTTCTTCTTGACGAGCGTTGAGAGCGGGTACCTGACGAGCAAGCAGACGGTCGAGTACGCCATCCACGACTCCACGCTTATCGACCTTCGCTACACGCTCCCGGGCGTGTTCGAGGACAACCCGTCGAACGCCGCGAACGGCTCGCTGTGGACGCTGCCGGTCGAGATGCGCATGTACATCCTCGTGGCGCTGGCCGGCTTGCTCGGCGTTCTGCACCGTCGGATGCTCTTCAACATCGTCGCGGTCGGGATCGTCGTTCTCTACCTGGCCTGGCCTGAGTCGCCGCTCCTCGCCGACCCCGTTCACGCGCGAGCCGCAGTGTTCTTTCTCGTAGGCGCGGCGCTCGTCGTCAACCGCGACTGGATTCCGCTCACCGGACTCGGCGCCGTCGCCCTTGCGGTGATTGCCGCCATCGCGAGCTTCACGGGCGCGTACGACCTCGCATTCGCCATCGCGTTCACGTACGCGATCCTCTGGCTCGGCTTCACCGACAGCATCCGCATGCCGAACCTCGCCGCGCACGGCGACCTCTCTTACGGCACGTATCTCTACGCGTTCCCGGTCACGCAGGTGTGGGTGCAGGTGCTCCAGCCGGTGTCGCCATGGGTCGTCTTCATGCTCTCACTCGTGACTGTCCTGCCGCTCGCGTGGATGAGTTGGCACGTGCTCGAGCAGAACGCGCTGCGGCTGAAGGGGCGCCTCGCGCGGCGCGCCCCGAAACTGCGCCGGGCCGCTACCGGCTAGGGCTTCGGCCCGCGTGTGTCATTTGGCGACCGCTCAGCGGTCGTCCGGGTACACACGCGGTCCTACACTGGCTCGACCAAGGCCCCGTCGTCCAGTGGTCAGGACATCAGGATTTTCATCCTGGGAACAGGAGTTCGATCTCCGTCGGGGCTATGACACGGGTTCGATTTCCGCGCCTGTGTAGAGCATTATGCAACCCGAAATCGACATCGGCCCCATCACTCTTCAGACCTTTGGTCTGATGTTCGCGCTTGGGTTCATTGCGGGCGCCCTGGTGGTGACGAAGCGCTTGCGCGAGCTCGGGAAGCCGGTGGACTGGGCGTACGAGATGGTCTTCGCAGCCCTGGTCGGCGGCATCGTCGGCGCCAAGCTCGACTTCGTCATCCAGAACCCCGGCGAGCCGTTCTTTTCGGGCACCGGGCTGGTGTGGTTCGGTGGCGCGATCGGCGGGGCGATCGGCGTTATCGCATGGGCGCGCTGGCGGAAGCTCGCGGTCTGGGAGGTCTGCGACATCGCGGCCGTGCCGCTCGCGCTCGGCTACGCGATCGGCCGCATCGGCTGCCAGCTCGCGGGCGACGGCGACTACGGCATCCCGTGGGACGGACCGTGGGCGATGTCCTATCCCGACGGCACCGTGCCGACCACCGAGGAAGTGCACCCGACTCCCATCTACGAGGCGATCGCGATGAGCGCGATCGCCTACCTCCTTTGGCGCCTTCGCGACGCGTTCACCGTTGGCATGCTCTTCGCGCTGTACCTCGTCCTGACTGGCACCGAGCGATTCCTTGTCGAGTTCATCCGCCGCAACGACGAGGTCGTCCTGGGGCTCACCCAGCCGCAGGTGATCAGCGCCGCGATGGTCATCGCAGGCGGCTCGTGGATGATCGTTCGCGCGAGGCGCGGCGAGCTGTGGGCTCCCGCTGCGCCCGAGGACTCAGCCGCTCAGCGCGCGTAGGCGAGGAACGATGAGCGGGGACGAGCCGGATCTGGAAAGCGGCAGCAACGACGCCTCGCAGCGGGCGAGGCTGGCCATTGCTCTGGGCGCCGCCCTGCTCCTCGCGGCGATCGTCATCGTCGTAGTCGCGACTGGCGGCTCCGAGGAGGACGAGGCCTCCGAGCTCCTCACCGCAACCTGTTTCACGACATGGAACGACGATCTCGTGGCACCTCGGCAGGACGGCATCCACGCCTACACCGCGCACGGCTACCGCCAGACGCTCGTCACCCGAATCGACCGAGAGGGCGAGATCATCGGCCTCGGCGACGACACAACGCCGCCCGACGACCCCGAGGCGCGCTGCGCCGTCATCTTCGCCTCGCCCCAGGTCGACCAGGAGCCCGACTTCGGCGTCCGCGTCTTCGACCGGAACGTCCGCGGAGAGGACTCCGGCTGGACCGGCCTCTCACTCGCCGACAAGACACCCCTCGAGCAGATCGACAGCGCTCCAGGCCGAAGCCGTGTCGGAGTCGAACGCCCTCCTCCTTTCCAACGGCACCCTGGGCCCGGGTTAGACGGAGCGCAGCAATCCGCCGTCGATCGGGATCGTCGTCCCGGTCACGTACGCCGCGCGCTCCGAGCACAGGAACGCCACCAGGTCGCCGTACTCCTCCGGCGTCCCGAGCCGACCGGCTGGCACATCGCGCTTCGCCATCTCGCGCGCTGCCTCCATCGAGCCGCTCATGCTCGCGATCCGGTCCGTCGCGATCTTCCCCGTCGCCACGGTGTTGATCGTCACTCCGTCGCCCGCCACCTCGCGGGCGAGCGTCTTGAAGTAGCCGATCGCAGCCATCCGGTGCGTGTTCGAGAGCGCCAGGTGCGGAATCGCCTCGATCGTCGAGCTCGACCCCACATTCACGATCCGCCCCCAACCCTTCTCCCGCATCGCCGGCAGCGCCGCCTCGATCAGGGCGCGCGGCGCCAACACCAGCTCGCGATACGCGCCCTCCCACTCGTCCGTCGAGCGGTCGAGCGCCCCGCCCGGCGGCGGCCCGCCCGTGTTCGTCACCAGGATCTCGACGCTGCCGCCGAGCTCGGCGGCAACCCGTCCCGGAAGCGCGGCGAGCCCCTCCAGGTCGGCCGTATCGGCCTCGAACGTCGCCGTCTCGCCGTCGATCTCCGCCGCGGCCTCGTCCAAGCGCTCGAGCGAGCGGCTCGCCATCGCCACCTTTGCCCCCTCACGAGCGAGCGCGCCGGCGATCCCGCGGCCGATCCCCTTGCTCGCGCCCATGACGAGCGCGACACGGCCCTCTATCCCGAGATCCATATGGGCGGTGCCGGGCTCGAACCGACGACCTGCTGAATGTAAACCAGCTGCTCTCCCAACTGAGCTAACCGCCCGCCGGAAGTTTTACAGGGATCAGCTCTCGCGTTTGACCTGCCAGCCGCCGACGATTGCGTCGGACCCATCCTCGAAGCGGACCCACGCCTTGTTGCCGCCGTCGTAGTCGGGTGCCCACAGGACGAGCGTCGCGGCCTCGCGCTCCTCGGCGTCCGCTGGGCCGATCGAGACGGGCTCCGCGCCCTCCTCGTCAAGCCCGCGCCAGATCCTGATGAACGGGTTCTCCTCCCACTCCGTGCCGATCGTCGTCGGCTGCTTGTGGCCGGGATGGACGCGCATCCCGGGATCGAGCTTCATGAGCTTGTCCATGATCGAGCTCTTCAAGTCCTCGAAGCCGGTCGCGCCCGGCGCCCGCGTGCCACCGACGGTCCCCTTGAAGAGGACGTCGGCGGTGATCACATCGTCGTCATTGATCTTGAGCGCGCAGTGGTCGGCGCAGTGGCCGGGCGTCTCGATCACCTCGATGCGCAGATCGCCCGACTCGATCACGTCGCCGCCGGTGAACGTTTCGTCCACCTGCCGGCCCTCGAGAAGCGCCTTCGTCTTCTCGTGAGCGAGGATCGGCACGCCGAACCGCTTCGCGAGTTCCTCCATCTCGAAGACGTGGTCCCAATGGTGGTGGGTCAGGACGACGTGCGTGATCTCGGTGCCCTCGCGCTCGGCGCGCTCGGCCAGCGGGTCGGTGACGCCGTTCGAGTCGACGAGCACGCCGTGCCCGCCCGGCTCGTCAATCACGAGGTACGCGTTGGACAGCCACTCGGACTGTTCGACTCGCTGAAGGATCAAGGTTGCCTCATTTCGTTAGATACATGAACTTCGTCTCCGGCCGACTCGCACCAACCATCATCGAAATCTTGCGAGTCGGCCTCCGCCTCAGAACTCGATAACGGACCGGATGCCGTCCTGGGCCTCCATCAACTCGAAGCCCTTGTTCACCTCGTCGAGCGAGATGCGGTGCGAGATAAAGGGGTCGACGTCGATGTCGCCGGCCAGGTAGCGGTCGACCAGCGCGGGAACGCCGTCCCGGCCCTTGACGCCGCCGAACGACGAGCCGGCGATCCGCCGCCCCGTGATCAGGAAGCGCGGGATCACGTCCAGCGTCTCGCCCTTGCCGGCAACCCCGGCAACCGTCGCGAGGCCCCAGCCCATCCGCGCGGACTCGACCGCCTGGCGCATCACCTTGACGTTGCCGGTTGCCTCGAACGTGTAGTCCGCCCCGAAGCCGTCCGTCTCCTCGAGGACCTTCTCGACCGTTCCCTCGCCGCCGACCCAGACGTCGGTGGCGCCCTGGCCCTTCGCCAGCTCGAGCCGGTCCTCTGAGAGGTCGACGCAGATGATCCGGTCGGCGCCCTGAAGGCGGCAGCCCGCCACGGCACCCAGGCCAACCATCCCCGCGCCGAATATCACGCAGGTCGAGCCGGGCTGAACCTTCGCCGTGTTCATCGCGGCGCCGAGCCCGGTCGAGAGGCCGCATGCGAACAGGCACGCGCGGTCAAGTTCGGCCTCGGGATGAACCTTGGCGAGCGCGATCTCCGGCATCACCGTGTACTCAGCGAAGGTCGAGGTGCCCATGAAATGGCGGATCGGCTCGCCGTCGCGAGAAAGGCGGGCGGTGCCGTCGGGCAGGTAGCCCAAGCCCTGCTGCTCGCGGATCGCCATGCAGAGGTTGGTCCGCGGATCGAGACAGTGGACGCACTCCCGGCACTGCGGCGAGAACAGCGTCACCACGTGGTCGCCGACCGCGACATCGGCCACTCCCTCGCCGACAGCCTCGACGACGCCCGCGCCCTCATGCCCGAGCACCGTCGGCGCATAGCCGGACGGATCCACGCCGGAAGCCGTGTAGAGATCCGTGTGGCAGACGCCGCACGCCACCAGGCGCACCAGCACCTCGCCCGGACCGGGATCCGCAAGATCGAGCTCCTGAATCACCAGGGGCTTGCCGAACTCCTCCAGCACCGCCGCACGCATCTTCATCCGTCAAAAACCTCCATGTCTCGCTCCTAGCCGCATCCTAGGCGAGGGATGCGAATGAGGCGTGGCGGCTCAGCGGGCTCGGGCGAGCTTCAGGTCCTTCTTCGTTGCGTCGAGCGAGACGACGTAGTGCCGCTTCGAGATGCGAGTGGCAAGGCCGCGGCGCTCGAGCTTCTTCATTGCGGCTGGGCAGCGCTTGCAACGAGGGCCGGACTTGCAGCACTTCTTCTTCGTCTTGACGGAGCGGCCCTGTGGCATGAGGGAGGAACCTAGCACGAAAGTTAGGGCTCCCTAACGCCTTACGCCGCAGCTTCCGCTCCCACCGCACTCGCTTCCAACAGCACTCGCGCAACTCCCTCCGGGTCGTCGCGAGTTGGCGTGTGGCCCCAGCCGGGGACGGTGAAGTACCTCGTGCCCGCGGGCATGCGCTCCTCGCGCGGCGGTGCAACCAGCCGGTCCTCCTCGCCCCACACGATCGTCACCGGCACGTCGACCTCGCCCGCCCGCTCGAACGGCGTCCCCCGCATCATGTCGTTTGCGTCGTCGTAGGAGGGAGCGTCGAGCCAGGCCGAGAGCCAGCTGATCGCCTCGTCCGCGGTGAGCAGCTCCGGGCGCGCGACCGTCGTTCGCATGAGCGCCCGCCGCCCGCGCTCCGTGCGGAGCATCGCGTAGATCGCGTGCCGCCCGCGGCGGCCGAGCTTGCGAGTGTTGTACGTGCGAGGACCCAACTCGCGACGCCACAGACCGGCGGGGGAGATGCAGCAGACCGAGGCCGCCTCGCCGTCCGCTGCCATCTCGAGAGCGGTCCACGCTCCCAGCGAGTTCCCCGCCAAATGCGGCCGCTCGATTCCGAGCGAGTCGAGATGCGCCGTCAATGCCCGCCCCATCTCCACCGCTGAGTGGCGCGTCCCCTCCGGCAGGGGGTCCGAGCGGCCGAAGCCGGGCATGTCCACGGCGATCACGTCGCGCTCGGCTGCCAGGAGGTCCATCACGGGCTCCCAGTTGACGAGGCTCCCACCCAACCCGTGGATCAGGACCAGTGGCGGGCCCTGGCCGGCCCTCACGTAGTTGAGGCTCATGCGGTGATTGAAGCGAGTGCCGGTTCGCGCAACGCGGGCGGGGCGAATCCCGGCTTGGCGAACACCATCTGGAGGTCGCGGATCCGCCGCTCGCGGAAGCCGCCCTCGGAAAACGCGAGGTAGAACGTCCACATGCGCCGGAAGCGCTCGTCGTAGCGCGAGCCGCGCAGCCGCGGCCACTCCGCCTCGAAACGGTGACGCCACTCGCGGAGCGTTTCCGAGTAATGCGGCGTGATGTCGTCAACCCAGCGCACGCTCATGTCCGTCTTGTGCGTCACGAGCTCGTCGATCGCGCGCTCGGAGGGAAGGCAGCCGCCTGGGAACACGACGGTGTTGGCGAAGCTCTTCGACGCCTTCTCGACCTCGTAGAGGTCGTTGTCGATGACGATCGCCTGAAGCGCCATGAGCCCGTCATCCGTCAAGAGGTCCGAGCACTTCCGGAAGAACGTCTTGAAGTACTGCCAGCCGACCGCCTCGATCATCTCGATCGAAACGAGCTTCGAGAATTTCCCCCGCAGGTCGCGGTAGTCCTGGTCGAGGACCGTGATCTGATCCGAGAGTCCCTCTTCCGCGACCCACTCGCTGGCAAAGGCGTGCTGCTCCTTCGAGATCGTCGTGGTCGTCACGCGGCAGCCGTACTCCGACGCCGCGTAGATCGCCATCCCGCCCCAGCCGGTTCCGATCTCGACCAGGTGGTCGTCCGGCTCAAGTTTGAGCTGGCGGCAGAGCCGGTCGAGCTTCTCCGTCTGCGCGTCCTCGAGGCTCGCGTCGGGCGATGGGTAGTAGGCGCTCGAATAGACCAGCCGCTGGTCGAGGAAGGAGGCGAAGAGGTCGTTCCCCAGGTCGTAGTGCGCCGAGATGTTGTGCCGCGCGCCCTCCTTCGTGTTGCGAGGGACCAGCCGGGCCAGCTTCTCGGCGCGGCCGAGCAGAAAGTGCCAGCGCTTTCGCATGCGGTCGAGCGGGCCCATGCTCCGCGCCGCCACACGGACGACGCTGACGGGATCGTTCGTCGTCCAGAGGCGGTCGATGTACCCCTGCGCGAATCCGTTCGAGCCGCGCATGAGTGTCGGCCACGCCTTCGGGTCGAGGATCTCGACCCGCGCCCGCAGGTCGGACGATGGCGAGCCGAACGTCGTCGTCCGCCCGTTCTCGGTCACGTCGAGGCAGCCGTCGGTGACGTTGCGAAGCATCGCGTGCCCCGCGTGGCGCGCCAGCTTGTCGAGTCGTCGCTCGGTCATCCTCGCTCCGGGTGTGGAAAGTATGGAACACCCTTAAGCCAGAGGCGGAGCGACTGCCAGTAGATCTTCACCATTACCTGCATCGTCATCGCGGGATAGCGGACCAGGACGTGGCGCGTCGAGGCGCGCGACAGCTCGAGCCGCTCGAGCGAGAGCGTCGCGTCGAAGTCGGTCATGCCGGCATCCGGTGATCGGGAGTCGATATGCACCTGAACCCGCCTACCCGGCTCGGTCGAGCGCCAGTCGTAGGTGTGCTCCATGTCCATGAGCGGCGAGACGTGGAACGCCTTGTCGATCTCGCCGCGGATGACGCGCTCGGACCCGGCGCGCCCCAGGAGATAGGAGTGGCGCTCGCCCCAAGGCGTGTTGGTGACCTCGGCGAGAACCGACTCGACGCGCTCGCCGGCCTCGTCGAAGCAGTAGTAGAAGGACACCGGGTTGAACGCGTGCCCGAAGTAGCGGAGGTTCGTGAGGAGCCGGATTGGCCCCGCGGGCTCCTCGCCTCCCCGCTCGACGACCGCCTTCCGAACGCAATCCGCGAGCGGGCGGTCAGCATCGCCCAGGTAGTCCGAGCGCTTGAAGCGCGCAAGCGCGGGGCCCCGGGCCGACCAGCCGGGGTACGAGTCGAAGACCCACGGGATCTCGGCGAGGTCGAGGTAGGCCATGAAAAGCGGGTAGCGGAACTCGTGCTCGATCGGATCGTGGCGGCGATGGCGAATCCACCCCTCGTAGATGCAACTATTCATCATATGAGCGCCTTTAGGCGCGAAAGCAGCAGGTGCCGGTAGTTGTTTCACGCTGCCACCGCCAGCGGCACCCGCGCCTCACTCGCGGCGAGGGCATCGGACACCCTGATCGCGCTCCAGCAGCCGTCCTCGTGAAAGCCCCAGCGCCAGTACGCGCCGCAGAAGTGGATGCGATCAGCGCCCGAGACCTCGCCCCAGCGCCGCTGCGCCGCAACAGCCTCGTGAGTCACGATCGGATGCTCGTACGGGATGACCTTGATGACCTTCTCGGGATCGAGCGAATCGGTGCGGTTCAGCGTGACGAAAATGTCTTCCGCTGCGTCGAGTCCCTGCAGGCGATTCATCCAGTAGCTCATCGTCGGAAGGTCCGAGCCCTCGGTGAGGTGGAAGTTCCAGCTCGCCCACGCGCGCTTTCGCCGCGGCATCAGCGAAGCGTCGGTATGGACCGCCGCCTCGTTTCGCTCGTAGCGCATCGCGCCGAGCACCTCCCACTCGGCCTGGGTCGGGTCGGCGATCATCGCGAGCGCCTGGTCCGAATGCGCGGCAATCACGACTTCGTCGAAGAACTCGGGATCGCACCCGTCGGCTTCGACCGCAACACCGCCGCCCGCTAGGCGCTCGACGCTGCGCACGCGCGCACGCAGGCGAAGCGAGTCGCCCAGCTCGCCAGCGATCACGTTCACATACGAACGCGCGCCGCCGACGACCGTCCGCCACTGCGGCCGTCCCCGCAGCTCGAGTTGACCATGGTTCTCCAGGAACTCGGCGAGGAACGAGATCGGGAAGTCCCACACGGCGGCCGGATCGGACGACCACACCGCCGAGACCTCGGGCATGACGATCCGCTCCATGAACCAGTCCGAGTAGCCCATATCGCGCACGAACTCGCCGACCGACGGGCCTCCGCGGCGGCCGATCGTCTGCCTGGCGTCGCGGTTGAAGCGAACCTGATCGCGAAGCATGCGGAGGAATCGCGGGCGCAGAAGGTTCCGAGGCTGAGCGAGGAGCCCGCGAGCCGTACCCGCGAATTCGAACGCCCCGTCCGGCGCCGAAATCGAAAGACCCATCGCTGAAGGTCTTGTTTCAACGCTCAAATCACGCAGGAGATCCTGGAAGTTTGGGTAATTCCTCTCGTTGAGGACGATGAAACCGGTGTCAACCCAGTGCTCAGCGCCCGCGCGGTCGGTTACGCGGATCGTGTTCGCGTGTCCACCCGGACGCGGTATCGCCCTCGTACACGACCAAGTCGTGATCTCTTCGGAGGAGGTGAGCGGATGTGAGGCCTGCAACGCCAGTGCCAATGACAGCGATTCTCATGCGATTCTCATCCGCGACGTATCTGCTTGTGCCGGTTTACACGTTGGAACATTGGATGGGTGCTCTTCAATACGCACATAGCCACGATCCGGCTCACCGGACATGAGTGACTCTCGGCATGAGCCTCTGTCCGAGGGTTGGGCGACGCGGCAGCTCTCCGATTTCCTGACGCTCGTCAGCTCGTTCGACGAAGAGCGATCGGCCACGATCCGCCTTGTCGAGCGGGCGGTCGAGGTTCTCGACGCCGACGCGGCGGCGCTTGTTGAGCGCCACGAGCTGACAGTGACGGCAGGGCCGATGTCCCATTCGCTCGACGTCACCGAGGTTCGCGCGGTCGCCGCGGGCCGGCTGAGCTCGTTGAGCGTGGGCGGGACGCCGGTGCCGGCGCTCCGCGCCGAGGCCGGTGAGCAAAACGGCCGCATGCTCGTCATCGCCCGCGCCGAGCCCGAGTTCGCCCGGGCCGAGGTGGACCTCCTTTGCGGCCTCGGCCGGGTCATCGCCCTCGGCAGCCGCACGCTCAGCCTCGTCGACAACGAGCGGGGCATGCGAGCGAGCTCCGAGAACCAGGCCGCCGAGAACGCCCGTCTACTCGAGGCGCTTCGCGATCGCCAGGTGATGCTCGAGCGCCTCGCGACGATACAGCGCGCGATCGTCGCCCAGAAGCCTCTCCACGACATCTTCGACCAGGTCGTCGCTGCCGCCTGCGAGCTCATCGGCGACGGCGCGGGGATGATGCGCATGCGGGACACGGACGGAAGCGAGCGGTCGACCGTCGTCGCGTCCGTTGGCCTGAGCACCGAGTTCCTGGGCGCGGGCCGCCGCGCGCATGACCCGGGCCTTGGCGCGCGAGCGATGCAGGAGGGGCGTCTGGTCGTTGTCGACAAGGGCACGGATCCGGTCGTCCACCAGATTCCGGACCTCTGGCGCGCGGCGGGACTCCATTCCGGCATGGCGGCCCCCGTCCTCCAGGGCTCGATGGTCGTCGGCAGCGTCGTGACCGCATCCGAGAATCCAAACCGCTCCTACACCGCGCGCGACCAGCAGTCGCTTCTCGCCCTCGCCGAGCACGCCAGCCTTGCCCTCAACCACGCCAGGGCGCTCGATGATGTCGCGCACGAGGCCTTCCACGACTCGCTCACCGGCATGCCCAACCGCGCCCTCTTCCTCGACCGCCTCTCGTTCGCAGTCGGCCGCGCCTCGCGAAGCGGGAACCCGGTGGGCGTCCTGTTCCTCGACATCGACGACTTCAAGACGATCAACGACTCGCTCGGGCACCGGGCGGGCGACGAGCTCCTTCAGGCAGTGGCGGCTCGCCTGGAGGCATGCCTGCGGCCGTCCGACACCATCGCGCGCCTCGGCGGCGACGAGTTCGCCGTGCTGATCGAGGAGATCGACGACGCCGCCGACGCCGCCACGGCCGCCAGTCGCGTCCTCGAGTCGCTCGCCGATCCGATCGCGATCGAGGGGCGCGAGGTCTACGTGGGTGCGAGCGTCGGGATCGCCGCCGGCCCCGAGGACGCCGAGACGCTCCTTCGCGATGCCGACCTCGCCATGTACCGGGCCAAGGCCGAGGGCAAGGGCCGCTACCGCGCTTACGCCCCGCACATGCACGCGGACATCGTCGACCGGATGGAGCTCGAGGTCGACCTCAAGCGGGCGATCGAGGCCAACGAGCTCGAGCTCCACTACCAGCCGATCTTCGAACTCAATAGCGGAGCGATCGCAGGCCTTGAAGCGCTTGTCCGCTGGAATCACCCCACCCGCGGGCAGCTCCGGCCCGACAGCTTCATCCCGCTCGCCGAGGCCTCCGGCCGCATCTCGGATCTGGGCCGCTGGGTCCTGGCGTCCGCATGTCACCAGGCGGCGCTCTGGCGGGCGCGCTATCCGGCGACCGATGGCATGAAGGTCGGCGTCAACCTCTCGGCGGCCGAGCTCCGCGACGACAGCGTCGTCGACCAGGTCGCCGACGCTCTGCGCGTCGCCCAGCTCGACCCTGGCGGCCTGACGCTCGAGATCACCGAGACCGCCCTCATGGACGACCTGGACGCGGCGACCCGCCGCTTGGCCGAGCTCAAGTCGCTCGGCGTCGAGATCGCCGTCGACGACTTTGGCGTAGGCCACTCGTCGCTTCGCTACCTCAAGCAGCTGCCGCTCGACAACCTCAAGATCGCTAAGCCCTTCGTTGACGAGATCGGCAAGCCCGACGCCGAGCCGCCGATCCTGCGCGCGATCCTGGACCTGGCGGATGTTTTCGACCTCGCCGCCGTCGCAGAGGGCATCGAGGAGCCCGAGCAGGCAAGCCGCCTGGTCGAGCTCGGCTGCTCGCTCGGCCAGGGTTACCACCTCTCAGAGCCTTTGACCGCGCAGGCCGCCGACGACCTGATCCTGCACGCCGGCTTTGGGATGGACGCGCCCGGCGCTCCGCCGGCCGAGGCCGAGGGTGGCGATGCGGCTACGCGATCGTCGTCAGAAGACGACCCAGCTGCGGCGAGCTGATTTCGATCTCGTCGCCCGGCTTGAGCCAGACGCTCGGCTGACGGGCGATCCCCACGCCTGACGGCGTGCCCGTCGAGATCAGGTCGCCGGGCTCGAGCGTCATCAGGTTCGAGATGTGCGACACCAGCTCGGGCACGTTGAAGATGAGGTCCGACGTCGCCGAGCGCTGCATCTCCTCGCCGTTGAGGGTGAGGGAGAACTCGATCGCGTCATGCGCGCCCGCCTCGTCGGCGGTCACGAGCGCCGGGCCGCATGGTGCCGCGCCATCGAACGACTTGCCGGAGATCCACTGCGTCGTGGCGAGTTGGAGGTCGCGCGCCGACAGGTCGTTTAGGAGCATGTACCCGGCGACGCCGGCCAAAGCCGTCTCCGCGTCCGCGTCCTTGAGGCGCGTGCCGATCACGACGCACACCTCGGCTTCGTAGTCCACCTTCTCGCTTGCCTTTGGCAGTGCGACCACCGCGCCGGGGGCCGCCAAGGCGTTCCGGAACTTCGCGAAGACCGTTGGCACCTCGGGGATCTGCTGCTTCGTCTCCTCGGCGTGCGCGCGGTAGTTGAGGCCGATGCAGAGGATCTTCTCGGGGTCGGTGATCGGCGGCAGGAGGGTCGCGTCCGCGAACGGCACGCCCTCAGCGCCTTCGGCCGCATCCGCCAGGTCGCCCAGCCGGCCGGCGGCGAGCAGTTCGCGCAGGCTCGATCCCTCGCCCCCGAGCGCATCCCAGGCATCCACCACGCGCTCGCCGTCGAGCACGCCCGCCCGAGGCCCCCGGTCGCTCTCATAGGTCACCAGCCTCATGGCGCGTCAGCCTAGTCCCGTCCCAGCGACTTCAGCTCAGGGACGGTGCGTAGAATCGAGCGCGCCGGGGGCGTAGCTCAGCTGGTTAGAGCGCCGGCCTGTCACGCCGGAGGTCGCGGGTTCGAGTCCCGTCGCTCCCGCTCTGGGCGCCCTGGATCTGCGCAGCTCATCGTCCTCGGACGAGCCCCTTGCTCATTTGCGCATAAGCAAACTCGCTTCGGCGCTCGTCCTGCGTCCTTGACCTGCTTGATCCAGGACGCCCAGGGCGTTTACGGCAGTCCGGCTTTGCGCTCGACGAATCCCAGGTTGTCGGCGACTTGGGTGTAGACGCCGGGTTTCTTGAACCCGCAGCGGAATCCGCCGTACGAGACGATCCCGACCAGGAGTGCGCCGCGCGGGGCGTCTGAGACAAGCGGCCCGCCGCTGTCCCCGTAGCACGAGTCGTTGTAGCGGTCGGGGGCGACCTCCTCTCCGAACGCGCACACCTCCTCATTGGGCCGGAAGAAGCTGAAGTGGGTGCTGCACTCCGCGTCTGAGATCGTGAAGAGCGCGACATCGAGAAGTACGTCCGAGGAATGCCCGCCGTTGGGCGTGGTCCCACCCCACCCGGCGACCCGAAGCTCGTTGCCTGGCGCCGTCTCGATCGCGTCCTCTGCCTTCGTCGGCAACAGGACCGCCGGCGCAGAGGTCCTCCCGCGAAGGCCGAGGACGGCTATGTCGTGATGTCGCTTGCGCAGGTACTCCTTGTGGATCGAGACCTCGGCGATGCGGAACCTCTCGCTCTCGGACTCGTCGTTGCGGTCGGGCCTGCCCGTCACGATGCGGAGGTTCCGCTTTCGCGCGCGGCGCACGCAGTGGGCGGCGGTGACAACCGCGTCCTCAGAGACGACCGATGCGCCGCAGTTGCGGCGATCAGTGCGTGTGGTCAGCTCGGCAATGAACGGCCAGTCGGCCGGGTCGGCAACCTCGCCTCCCACGATTCGCTCTTGACCCGGCCCAGCGCTCGCAGTCGCGCTGAAGCACGCGAGGCACGCAGCGAGAAGACCAACTCCCGCGGCGAGTCGTGGGTACATCTGAGCTAGAGGTCGGCCTTGCGCTCGACGAATCCCAGGTTGTCGGCGACCTGGGTGTAGACGCCGGGCTTCTTGACTCCGCACTTGGAGCCCCCGTACGAGACGATCCCGACGAGGAGCGCGCCGCGCGGAGCATCGGCGATCAGGGGACCGCCGCTGTCGCCGAAGCATGAGTCGTTGTAGTGGTCGGGGCTGACCTCTTCACCGAACGCGCAAACCTCCTCGGTGGGCCGGAAGAAGCTGAAGTGGGTGCTGCACTCCGCATCCGAGATTGCGAAGAGCGCGACATCGAGAAGGACATCCGAGGGATTCCCGCCGGTCGCCGTGGTCCCGCCCCACCCGGCGACCCGCAGCTCGTCGCCCGGCTCGGTCTCGGACTCGTCCTCAGCCACCGTCGGCAGCAGGACGGCGGGCGCCTCGGCTGGCGCCTTGAGGTTCAGGACCGCGATGTCGTGATGTCCTCTGCGCAGATACTCGCGGTGAACGGAGATCTCTTCGACCTTGATCTCCTTGCCGTCGGACTCCTCGTCCAGGTCAGGGCGTCCCGTGATGACGTGCACGTTGCGGGGGCGCGAGCCCACAACGCAGTGCGCAGCGGTGACAACGGCCTCCTCGGCGACAACGGAACCGCCGCAGAACTGATCGCCACTCCTGGAAGCGACCGCGGCGATGAACGGCCAGTCGGCCGGGTCGGCGACGTCGCCTCCGACGATGCGCTCAGTCGGGCCGGAGCCCGCGGATGCCCCGCCGGCGATCGCCAGGCAGCATCCGAACGCCGCGAGCGCAAGCCCTACCGCTCTTGTCCCCTTCCCTGCCACTGGTCTCCATGGTGACACAGGTGCCCTTCAAACGGAAGGGCGCTAGGGCAGGTCGGCCTTGTCCGAAATGAAGCCGAGGTTGTCGGCGACGCTTGCGTAGATGGTCGGTTGCTTCACGCCGCACCGCGCGCCGCCGCGCGATACCGCGCCGACCAGGCGGGCGCCGATGAGGGTGTCGGCCACCAGCGGGCCGCCGCTGTCGCCGTAGCACGACGACGTGCGATTGTCGCCCGTCCGCTCGCCCTGCGTGCAGATGTCCTCATCCGATCGGAAGCGGAGGGCCGGCCACCGATTGCACTTTTGGTCCTTGACGGCGAACGTGGAAACGTCTCGAAGGACATCGGAGCCCGCTCCGCCAGCCCGCTTAGTCGAGCCCCAACCGGCCACTCGAAGCTCGTCGCCGGGCTCCGTCGCCTCCTCACCCTCCGTGGGCGTGGCGGGTAGAACCGCCGGCGTTGCCGTTGTCGGGTTCGAAAGCCTGATGACGGCGACGTCGCGGCGTCCCTTCCGCAGGAACCTGCGGTGGACGAAGACGTCATCGGCCTCGAGCTCCTGGCCCTCGCCGTCGTCAGTCAGGTCAGGCCTGCCGGTGACGACGCGAAAGGAGTTCGGATTCGCCGGGTCGCCGAACTCATCGACCATGCAGTGCCCGGCGGTCAGGACAGCGTCGTCCGAGATCACCGAGCCGCCGCAGAACTGTTCGCCTGACGGGGTCGTGATCGCAGCCGCGTACGGCCAGTCGGCCGGGTCTGCCACGTTGCCGCCGATGATGCGCTCGTCGCCGCCGGGACCTGCCGACACGCCACCGGCCATCGTCAGCCAAAAGCCGATCCCGACCGCGGCCAGGCTGGCCCGGACATTTAACTTCCCTTTAACCACGAGGAGGACATGGTGACATACGGGCTTCGTGCCCGCGCCTCGCGAGGTATACCCTCGCCGCCATGTCAGGCGACTCCGCGCGAAACGAAGCAACGATCCGAAAGCTCTACGGGGGGCTCGACTCGCACGACGGCGAGGCCATGTCGTCGTGCTACGCCCCCGACGCACACTTCTCGGATCCGGTGTTCCCGGACCTGACCGGCACCCAGGCTGGAGACATGTGGCGGATGCTCACCTCGCGGGCGACCGACCTCTCGGTCGAGCTGCCCGAGGCGAAGGCGGACGCCGAGGCCGGCTCCGCCCTCTGGATCGCCACCTACACCTTCGGCGCCACCGGCCGGAACGTCGTGAACCGGGTCCGCTCGGACTTTCGTTTCGACGACACGGGCCTGATCACCGAGCAGCACGATGACTTCCCGTTCTGGAAGTGGTCGCGCCAGGCGCTGGGCCCCGCGGGCCTCACCCTGGGCTGGACGCCGATGCTCCGCTCAAAGGTCCGCTCGAACGCCGCGGCCGAGCTGGCGCGCTTCCGCGCCGACCACAAGCCTTAGGTGCCCGGCACGGTGCCTGGCACCTAGATGGCCCCGCCGGCTGCGGGCGGGGCGGAGGGGTCGTCTTCCTCGCCGTCGCCCAGCCCCTCGCGTGCGAGGTACTCCTCGATGTCGAGGGGCCGGTCCTTTGCACGCTCGACGACGGTCAGCAGGTCGCTCATCAGCGCGACCTCCTCGACCTGCTCTTTCAAGAACCACTGCAAGAACTGCTCGCCCTGGAAGTCGCTCGCCGCGCGGGCCATGGAGGTGAGTTCGTTGAACTGCTCGGTCACCTTGCGCTCCTGGTCCAGCGCCACCTTCACGGGCTCGACCAGGTCGGCAAAGCCCGTTTTCGGCGCCGCGACGCCGGGAATCGTGGCCTCCTCCTCGATGTCGAGGAGGTACTGGATGATCATCATCGCGTGGTTGCGCTCCTCGATCGCCTGGCGATAGAAGAACGCGGCCATCCGCGGCATCGTGAGGTCGTCGTAATAGATCGCCGCGGCCAGATAGGCCTGCGATGCGGCGAACTCATTGGGGACGTGGTCGTTGAGCGCTTGCGCGAAGGTTTTCTCAGCCATTTGCGAGACACTACCCGCGTGGCCGCCCGCGAGGACCAAGCCTGGCTATTGCGAAACAGATTCAACCCGTTCCCGGTGTCCGGAGTCCTCGCGCTTAACGACCGCGTCATCTCCTTCCGCCTCGACGATGAAGCTGCCGAGGCAACCCTCGGCTGGCTCGAAGAGGAGCTCGAGATCGATGACATCAAGGCCAGAATCGAGGGCGGCGACGAGGTCGTTGCATTCTCGATTCCGCTCGAAGAGTGCTCGGTCAGCTGGCCGATCACCGGCGGCCCGATGATGCTGATCGAGGGTCCCACGCGAAAGTGGGTCGTTTCCTACGACCACCCGGTCGGTGGCGCCTTCGTTCAGACCTTCAACCTGATGTCGGGCCGCGGCAAGGCGAAGGCGTGGAAGAAGGCCCTGGCGAAGGCGGAGGGCGAAGCCGAGCCCGAGCCGGACGGCGGGGACTAGCCCCAGCGAAATCCGGTCGCGGACGGGACCGGGTCCATCGGGCTCGTTGGCATTCCTTCCGGGACCGCGGGGTCGTTGTAGCCAGCGGGCGCGGTGTCGTTCGGGGTGTCCGGGTGGTAGAGCGACGCCAGGTACTGGATCTGGCCGCGGCCGAGCCCCACCTCGCCCTGGCCCCCTCCGTACACCTGGAGGCCGTTGTCGGCGCAGTAGGCGTAGATGCCCAGCAGCTCCTCAAGCGAGCCGAACCGCGACGGCTTCGAGTTGATCGCGCGCTCGGGCGCGAGCGCCTTTAAGTCCTCGAGCGAGTGGAGCGGAGCGTCGTAGGTCAGCCGGCCCCAATGGGGCTTCAGGACCTCGCGCGTTGCGTCCGTCAGGTCGGGGTCCTCCAGCCACGCCTCGGGGAACTTCTCGGCCACGGCGCGGTAGAGCTCGGGATCCGTCTCAACCTCCACAACCGTGCCCTTGTAGTAGCCCTTCAGATCCATCACCTGGACCGTCGCGACCTCGGCGATCTCCTCGATGAGCTCCGGCGTCCAGTCGTTCTCGGGGTCGAGCTTGAACTCGAGGCCGGGGTAGCGCTCGAGCCGCGACGTGATCGCGTGGGTCGATGAGGCTGATTCGTCGCCGAAGCTCGTCAGGCGCGTCGAGCAGACGAAGCGCACCGGCTTGGGGTCACGGCCGACTGCTTCGTGCAGCGGGAGGCCGTTCTGGCGGAGCGCGAGATCGAGCGCGGCCGACTCGTACGCCCAGCGCCGGTAGTCGCGGGACACCTCGCGATCGGGCGGCGAGCCCTCGTAAAGGTCGAGCTCGCCGAGGAGCGCGCACAGGTCGCCCAGGGTCTTCGGCCCGGTGAGGTCGAAGCGCGGGCCGAGGTCGCGGTTCGCGATGTGGTCGAGGACCTCGTAGGCGACGTCCTCGCCCTGGCCCTCCTCGCCGCCGCCCTTCAGGTGGACGATCGTCGAGCCGCGCGTGAACTCCGCCGAGTACTCGCGGTCGTTGGCCTCGAGCTCAAAGCTCTCGACGTTGATGGGAAGGTCGCGCAGCTTCTCGAAATCGCTCATGCGCCGAATGTAGCCAGGCGCGCGCGGGGAAGGGGAGGGATTACTCGGGCGCGGGGACGATCAGCACGGGGCGCTCTGAGAGGTGGAGCAGCTTGTGTGGCACCGAGCCGAGGAGCGCGCCCTTGATCGGCGACTCTGAGTAGGTGCCGACGACGATCGCGCGCGCGTCGTGCTTATCGGCGAGGGACAGGAGCGCGTTGGTCGGGCGCTCGTCCACCAGTTCGATCTCGACCTCGACGCCGGCCGCCCGCGCGCGCTCGACGGCTTCCCCCGTCACCTGCTCGCCGATCTTGCGGATGGCATCACTCGTTGTCTTGAACTCCTCGCCAGGTCCACCGGGGTTGTAGCCGAAGCCGATCACGATCGAGTCGCCCATGCCCTTGGCGAGCGCCGTCGCCTCGTCGAGCGCCGCCTTGGCGCACTCCGACCCGTCGTATCCCAAGACCAGCACGCCCATCTCAGTCCTCCCTCTTCTCAACGCCGACGCCGGCATCCGCTTCGTCCTCGGACACGCCGATCGCCTCGACGGTGCCCTCGCCGGTCGCAACCTCGTGGGGCACCGCCTCGAACGGCTTGCGGGCGAAGAACTCCTTCGCGGGCTCGCCACCCAGGAACCGCCAGGCGATCATGAGGATGAAGCCCAAGCCCATGAAAACGATCGCGATCACAAGCGGGATGCCGAGCCCGACCACCTCGGTGCCCGAGTAGGACGCCTTCGGGTCGGAGAGGTCTCCCACCGACTCGTAGAGGAGGTAGCCCAGGAGCAGCGCACCAACGAGCGGCGCGACACCGATAAAGATGAAGTTCTTGACGAGACAGGAAGATCTCCTTGCGCCAGTAGATGACGCACGCGATCCCCGTCAGGCCGTAATAGAAGGCGATCATCAGGCTGAGCGCAGAGAGGGAGTCGAACAGGAAGTTCTCGGAGATCAGCTTGCCCGGGCACGTACCAGAGGGTCGCGAGGACACCGATCACGATCGTGCCGACGGCGGGCGTCAAGTAGCGCGGATGGATCTTGGCGAAGACTCTTCGGCATGGCACCGGCAGCCGCCATCGAGAGCGACGTGCGCGACCCCGGCAGGATCGTCGTCTGGGCCGAGGAGATGCCTGAGATGATCACCGCGATCACAAGGAGCTTCGCGAGGTCGTCGCCCAGCGCGTCCGAGGCGACGGAGCTCAGAACCCCAGCGTCGTCGTCGAACTGCTCGATCTGCCCGAGGCCGGCGTACGCGATCAGGGCCACGGTGACGACCACGTACGTGAACAGGAGGATCACGGTGCTCGCGAGCCCGGCCAAGCCAGGCGCACGCGATGAGTCCTCGCTCTCCTCCGAGAGGTTCACGGCGGACTCCCAGCCCCAGTAGATGAAGACGGCCAAGAGGACCCCGGTCAGCATGCCCGAGTACTCGACGCCGAACGGGGAGAGCCAGCTGAGCTCTGGCGTGATCGACGACTCCGGCACCTTGTCGAAGATGAGCCGTACGAAGACCGCTCCCGCGAAGAACAGGAGAATCCCCACCTGCCCCAGGGTCAAGAACCTCTGGAGCTTGGCCGAGATCTCGGTGCCGATCACGCAGATCGAGGTCATCACCACGATGATCACCACGGCGCCGATCGCCACCGCGGCGTCGTTCTTGAAGAGCGGCTTGGGGTTGCCGCTCGCCGTCTCGCCGCCGGTGAGCCCGAGCAGGTCATAGAAGTAGTAGGCCGAGACGTCTGCCAGCGAGCCGATAACGAGGATGCCCGTGGTGCAGATGGCCCAGCCACCCATCCAGCCCATCCACGGCCCCATGCCCCGCGTGACCCATGAGAAGGTCGTCCCGCAGTCCGTGTCGACGCGGTTCATGTAGAAGAACGCCGCCGCGATGAAGAACATCGGGATGAACGAGACGAGCAGGATGGCCGGCGCCTTCACGCCGACCGCGACCACGATCGAGCCGATCACCGCCGCGAGCGAGTAGGCCGGCGCGGTCGAGGCGAGACCGATCGAAAGCCCGTCGAGGAACCCGATCGAGTCCTTCTTCAGGCCCTTCTCGCCGGTTTCGACTTCCTTGCTTGCCGCCGGTGCCGGGACGCTCGCGCTCTCCATCGCTGCTTCCTCTTCTCTCGGGTCACGAGACCCTAAAGGAACCCGTCGTCCAGGCGTTTAACGGTGTTCGGGATTCTCGAAGTCGAAGCGGCAGCCCGCGTCCCACTCCGAGCGCTGGTTCCCGTGCGCGGGGATTCCGCCCGCGTCCTTCAGAAGCTTCGCCAGGTGCATGAGGTTCCAGGTGGCAAACGTCGTGTTGCGGTTCGTGAAGTCGTTCTCGGGCCCGCCTGAGCCCTCGTCGAGATAGGAGGGCCCGGGCCCCGCCTCGCCGATCCAGCCCGCGTCCGCCTGGGGCGGGATCGAGTAGCCGAGGTGCTGGAGCGAGTAGAGGACGTTCATCGCGCAGTGCTTGATCCCGTCCTCGTTGCCCGTCACCAGGCAGCCGCCGACCCGGCCGTAGTACGCGTACTGCCCGGCGTCGTTCAGGACCGAGGAGTGGCCGTAGAGGCGCTCGATGATCTTCGTGCAGACCGACGACTTCTCGCCGAGCCAGATCGGCGTGCCGATCACCAGGATGTCGGCCGCCATTACCTTCGGGAGGATCTCGGGCCACTCGTCTTTGTCCCAGCCATGCTCGGTCATGTCGTCCCAGACGCCGGTGGCGATGTCGTGGTCGATGGCACGGATCGAATCCACAGAGACGCCGTTCTTCTCCATGACGCCGATCGACAGGTCCATCAGGCCCTGCGTGTTCGACGGCTCAGGCGAGCGTTTGAGCGTGCAGTTGATGTACAGGGCGGAGAGATCCGAAAAGTCTGTATCCATGTCCGTGGAGTTCATCACGGACGCGGTTCGTTACGCGTCCTGGTGCCTGCCCGGGCACCTGGTCGTCCGGAACGTCTTCGGGCACCAGCGCTATCTCGGGCTGGAACTCGCCGAAGAGCTCGAAGAACGAGCGCGCGCCGACGTCGTCCTGGAGGTTCTCGTTCGCGAGCGCAAAGAGCTGGCGGACGAAGTCCTCCCACCGGAGCGGAGGGCGCATCTCGATCCGCACGACCACCTCGCCGTTCCCCGCGTCGCGCGCCGAGTGTGGCTTGCCGGCGGGCGCGGTCACAGAGTCGCCAGGGCCCGCGATCGTCACAACCCCGCCGACCGTGTACTCCACGGTTCCTTCGAGCACGGTCCAGCGCTCCTCGATGCCGGGATGGATGTGGCGGGGGACGACATGACCAGGGCGGGTCCAGTGGTCTTCCATCACGAGAAGCTCGCCCCCGGTCTCTTCGGCGGTGCGGATGAAGCGAACTCGCTCGCCGGTAGCGCCGTTCTTGACGACGTCGCCACCACCGATCATTCCGACAGCACCTTCTCAGCGAGGGCGCCAAAAGCCTCGATCGCCGTCTTGAGATCTCCCTCGGAGGTGTCCTCTGAGTTGGCGTGGCTGATGCCGCCGCGGGACGGGCAGAAGATCATGGCGGCAGGCATCACGCGGGAGACGCTAGCCGCATCGTGCAGGGCGCCGCTGGTGATGCGGTAGCTCGTTCCCGTCGAGGCCTCGCACGCCTCGGCCGCTGCGGCGACCAGTTCAGGGTCGAACTTCGTCGGCGCGATTCGAAATACCGACTCTTCTGAGAGCTCGCACCCCTGCTCGGACGCGCTCTGGGTGGCGGCGTCGCGCGCGCTGGAGAGCATCGCCGCAAGCGCCTTGTCGTCCGGGTTCCTGAGGTCGCAGGAAAGGCCGGCAGCGCCCGCTACCGCGGTCGGGATTCCCGGCTCCATTCGCAGCTCGCCCGTCGTCGCGACGCCACCGTGCTCATCGGGGAGCCCGGCGATCCGCATCGCGCAGGCCGCGGCAGCCAGGCCTGCGTCCCGCCGCATCGCCATCGGGGTCGTCCCCGCGTGGGCCGCCTGCCCCGTGAAGTTGAAGCGCACTCGCTCGATGCCCTGGCAACCCTCGACCGCCGCGATCGTCACGCCCTCTGACTCCAGCACGGGTCCCTGCTCGATGTGAAGCTCGAGGTATGCGGAGAGGCCGTCCCGGCGCCGGGCGCACTCCGGGGCGCGGGCAACGTCCACGTCGTTCTCCGTCAGGACGTCTCGCAACGTCAGCCCGTCCGCGTCCGTGAGCCCCGCGACCGCGTCCGGGTCGAGCTCGCCGGCGAACGCGGAGGAGCCGAACAAGCTGAATCCGAAGCGCGAGCCCTCCTCGTCAGCCCAGTCGACCAGGGCCAGCGGCTTGCGCGGGGACGTGTCGCCCGCATGAGCCCGCAGAAGTCCTACGGCTGCCATCAGCCCAAGCGCCCCGTCAAGCCAACCCCCGTCGGGCACGGAATCGATGTGCGATCCGACTGTCAGGGCGCCGGGTCCGTCGTCGCCGTCGAGGCGCGCCCACAGGTTCCCGGCCTCGTCGAGCTCGCTCGACGCCCCGATCTCCGACAGGAGCTCGCCGAGGAATGCGCGGGCCTCGTGCCAGGTCTCGGTCCAGGCGACCCGCTGGGCGCCGCCCTCGTCGGAGGTGCGGCGCTGGAGCTCGCGGAGGTCCGCGATCACCCGGTCGGCATCGATCCGCGCGGGCTCGGTCAAGCCGCGGGGTCGCGCCGGATGGCCTGCCCCAGGCAATGCGCTCCGCCGCCGCCGAGCGTGAACATCTCAAGGTCCGGAGCAAGCAGCTCGAGCCCGTGCGCCTCCATCTGCTCGTTCAGCGAACGCGCGCCCGCTCCCGTCAGGACCCTGCCATCGCCAAGCGACATCGCGTTCACGCCGAGCGCGAACGCGTCCTCCTCCGGCACCGGCAGGATCTCGAAGCCCTTGCCCTCCAGCCAGCGGACGAGGCTGCCGGACACGATGTCCGTGCAGACCGCTGCGAGCTTTGGCGCGACGACCGCCATCAGCACGTCGATGTGGACGAAGATGCCCGGGATCGGCTCGACCCGCGCCTCCCAGCCCTCCGCCTCGAAGAAGGCGGCCAGTTGCTTCGCCGCAGGACGCTCGGTCCTGTCCTCGCCGTTCCCGATCACTACGCAGCCCGGCTCGACGATCATCACGTCGCCGCCCTCGATCGCGCCGGCGGTCGCCATCTGCCAGAGCGGGATCTCGCGCTCCTGGTAGAAGCGAATCACCGGGGCGTACTCGCCGCGGCGCCAGTACTGCTTCGGCGAGGTGACGAAGGCGCCCCAAGGCGTCATCACGCTCGAGTCGCGCGCGAACACCTGGTACGGCAGGACCGGATCGGGCTCGAGGAAGTGGCAGTTGACCCCGGCGCCCTCGTAGGCCGCGACCAGGCTCGCGTGCTGAGCGCGTGCCGCCTCGGTCTCGAACGGACGCCCGCTTTCGAGAGTCGCCTTCGAGATCACGCTGGTCGCCCCCCAGCGGAAGTTGTCGGGAGGGCAGAGGAGGACGTCGCGGAGCGTGCCCGTTTCCGAGTCGGCTCCGTAGTTCACTCGATCACGACCCTCACGGTCTTCAGCGTACGGTCGCTGGCGCCGCGAAGCTTTCCGCCGTGGGCGAGGGTGTCGGCGATGAAGTCGAGCGTCTCGCGGGTCAGGCGCTCGCCGGGGAGGACGTTCGGGATCCCGGGCGGGTAGGCGGCCAGCGACTCGCAGGCGATCCTGCCCTCCGCGGCGTCGAAGGGCACGGCCTCCTGCGGGCCGAGGAAGGCGTCGCGCATGCTCATCTGGAGTGGCCCCCAGGGCGGAGGCACCGCGAAGGGCACCGAAGGTTTCTCCTCGGTTTCGCCGAGGTCCTTGACGACCTGAGCCAGGGCTCCCAGAAGCCGATCGGCCAGCGCAGCTGCGCTCCCGCCCATGCCGAAGGTGAAGACGACCACGGTCTCGGTGGCGAGCTCGTAATCGATGCCCAGGTCGAACGCGAGGTCGGCGAACTCGTGGCCGGTGATATGCGTGCCGCGGACGTCCACCGTCAGCCGGAGGGGATCCCAGCCCGCGACGCCGGGACTCCCGATGATCGACTCGTCCAGCACACCAAGCCCAGGGATCTCGCGAATCTTCTGACGCGCGACCTCCAGAGTCGAGAGCGTCTCGGCGATCAGCTCCCGGCCGTGCACCGCCGCCATCCGGCGCGCGGCATCGAGCGAGAGGGCCAACAGTGAGCTCGGGCTCGTCGATTCGAGGAGCGTGACCACACGGTCGACGATCAGCCCGTCGATCCGGCTGTTGTGGCCCAGGTGGATCATCGCCGACTGCGTGAGGCTCCCGATGATCTTGTGGGTCGACGAGATGACGAGGTCGGCGCCTGCCTCGAGCGCGGCCTGGGGCAGTTCGTCCGAGAAGGTCATGTGGGCGCCCCACGCTTCGTCCACGATGAGAGGCAGATCGCGCGAGTGGCAGATCTCGACCAAGGCGGCAATGTCGGCGCATGCGCCGAAGTAGGTCGGCGAGACGACCAGCGCGCCGACCGGATTCGAAGCGGCATCGAGCGCCGACGCGAGCGCTCCCGGCGTTGGACAGTGGGCCACTCCAAGCTGCGGGTCGATCTCGGGCGCGATGAAGGTGGGAGCCATGTCGGCGAGGATCGAGCCGTCGATCGCGCTCGAGTGGACGTTGCGCTGCATGACGACGCTGCGGCCCGAGTGGCGCAGGGCCAAGAGCGCCGCGTGGTTCCCCTGCGAGGCGCCGCCGACCAAGAACCAGGTGCGGGCAGCTCCCCACGCGTCGGCGGCAAGCTCCTGGGCCTGCTGGAAGGGGTTGGGATCGGGTGGTCCGACATCGATGCCCTCGATGAGCGCGGGGAGGTCCATGTCATGCGCCTTCTGCCCGAGCGCCTCGATCATCGCCGGGTCTGCGCCAACACCGCCCTTGTGCCCCGGGACCGTCAGCCGAGCCGGCTTGCGGGCAGCGTGCTCGCGCAAGGCGTCGACGTAGGGAACCCGGTCCTGCTCCATGCTCGCAACGCTAGCGAGGAGGACGGGACCGTCGAGGTTCCGAAGACCACTGCCTGCCCAAGCGCCCCAAGAACTTCCACCACAAGACGCCACCCGAGCACGTGGGCCCCCGCGTCGTCCCGTAGGCGATCCCTTAACGGCACCTGTTTCTCGCGTTGCCGTTCGGCAACGCGTTACTCTCCTTTGGTCGCCGATGGACGACGACCACCCTCCCAGTACCGGCTTTAGGCCGGTCGCACCATGACCGCTGTAGCGCTAGTTGCGCTGCTGCTCCTCGTGCTGCTCAACGGCCTGTTCGTTGCGGCCGAGTTCGCCCTCGTGCGCTCCAGTCGCGGGCGCCTCGAAGCGCTCGCCAAGGACGGCAAGGCGGGAGTGGACGAAGTGCTGGAGCAGCTCGAGAAGCTCGACGAGGTCTTGGCCGCCTGCCAGCTCGGCATCACGATGTGCTCGATCGGCATCGGCTTCCTGGGCGAGCCTGCGATCGCCGCGTTGTTGGAGCCCGTCCTCGGAGACTCGGCCGGCGCCCATGCCGTCGCGCTCGTGATCTCGTTCGCGATCGCGACTGCCCTTCACATCACGATCGGCGAGCAGGTGCCGAAGATGATGGCCATAACTCGGCCGGAGCCCGCGGCGCGCCTCCTCGCGCGGCCGGTCAACTGGTTCCGGGTCGCGACCAAGCCTCTCATCTGGGCCCTCAACCGCACTTCGAACGGGATCGCCCGGCTGTTCGGCGTCGACCCTTCGGGCCTGGAGGAGAAGCACACCTCCGAGGACGTCAAGGGGATCATCCGCCACTCGGCCCGCGGCGGCACCCTCGACCCGGGCGAGGCGATCATGCTCGGCGGCGTCTTCCACCTGCACGAGCAGGAGGCGCGCGAGGTCATGACCCCGATCCCCGCGGTCGTCACGGTGAACGCGAACGAGACCGTCGAGGACGCGCTCCAGCGCTGTGTCTCCTCGGGGCATACGCGCCTGGTCGCGATCGAGAACGACAACCCGGACCGCGTCCGCGGCATCGTCCACAACAACTCGCTCGCCCGCCTTTATATGAACACCGGCGCCGACGCCTCGATCGAGAGCGCGATCCGCGAGGTGCCCATCGTGCCCGAGACGAAGCCGCTCGACGACCTCCTCGCCGAGCTCCAGCGGCAGCGGAGCTCGATCGGCGTCGTCGTCGACGAGTACGGGCGGACGGTCGGGATCGTCACCGTCGAGGACATCCTCGAAGAGGTCGTCGGCGAGATCGAGGACGAGACCGACGCTCGCTCATCCACCGTCCGTCGCCTCGCTGACGGCGACTGGTACGTCCGCGGGCACGTGGCGATCGGAGATCTGGTCGACGCGGGGATCGAGCTCCCGATCGACTCCGACGCCTACAACTCGGTCGGCGGCTACGTCTTTTCCGAGCTCGGCCGCCTGCCGAAGCGCGGCGACCGGATCCAGGCGAACGGGCACGAAATCCGGGTCGAGTCGGTCCGCGAGAACCGCATCGTCGCCGTCCGAATCCGGCCGATGACGAGCGAGCACCCGGTCGTCATCCCGCCCGGGACCGAAGAGGAGTAGCCGAGCCCCGCTAACTGCGGGTTTCGGTGGGCTGAAAGTTCGTCCGGCGCCGCGCGTACCTTCGCGGTGCGATGTGGACTGTGAGGCTGACGGACAGGCAGAAGGAGGTGCTCACGGCGACGCTCGCGACGCAGGAGCGCCTGGGACCGGCGCTGAGCGGGGCGCTCGAGGCGCTCGAGCTCGCACGGTGGGACGACTTGCCCGACGCGCGTTTGCCATGGGCTGAGGTCGCCGACCAGGCCGGCCGCCAGGGAGTTTCCGAGGCCGACGTGGTCTGGGACCTCTCCGGCAAGGGCCACAACGTCGAGGCCTAGCGCTCAGTACGTGTAGAAGCCCTCGCCCGACTTCTTGCCGAGCTTGCCCTGGGCGACCATGTCCGCGACCAGCGCGGGGGCCGAATGAGCTTCGTCGCCGACCTCGTCGCCGAGGCTCTCGCCGATCGCGAGCGCCACGTCGAGCCCGACGAAGTCGAGAAGCTTGAGCGGACCCATCGGGTGCCCGGCGCCCAGGCGCATGCAGTCGTCCACGGCGGCCGGCGTCATCCCTGACTCCTCCATGAACCTGACCGCGTCGAAGAGGTAGGGGAAGAGCAGGCGGTTGACGACGAAGCCGGTCGAGTCGGGCACCTCGACCGCGGTCTTGTCGAGCGCCCCGCACCAGGTCCTGGCCCGATCGGCCAAGCCAGTCGCGCGCGCCCTCGGGAATGCAGAGCTCGACCAGCTCCATGCGCGGGACCGGGTTGAAGACGTGAAGGCCGAACACGCGATCAGCCGCTCCGGCGCGGTCGCCCAGGTCGGCGACAGAGAGCGAAGAGGTCGTCGACGCGAGGTCGGCGTCCGGCGCCGTCTTGGCGAGCGAAGCGAGAAGCTCCCCCTTCACGTCGGCATCCTCGGCAATCGCCTCGACGATCAGGTCGCAGCCGGCGAGCTTCTCCTGATCCGTTGTCACCTTGATGTGGCCGGCGACCGCGCCCTCGAGCTTTCCGGCGGCCTTCTCGGCATCCTCCTCGGCCCGCCAGGCGGACGTATCCGAGCGGGCGAGCAGCCACACCTCGCCCAGCGTCGAGGCGCAGGCGGCGAGGCCGCACGCGATCGTGCCGCTGCCCGCAACGGCGGGATGTTCATAGCCGTTGGGGCTCGTCACGCAACCCTTCCTATCAGGGTGGGCGCAACTGGCACGCCGGGTCCTCGTCCGGCGGTTACCTTGTCTGGCCCTTGGCGGAGGTCCTTTACTACGCGATTCGGGGCTGACTGACGGGTCAGTCACTGGATAACCTCCGCTTCGCACTCTCTGCACCACTTCTCAGGAGGCTCTCCCATGGCAAGCAACGGCAAGTTCTCAGGCCGCGAGGTCGTCATCGTCGAAGCGGTCCGCACCCCCGTCGGGCGCGGCCATGAGGAGAAGGGCATCTACAAGGACGTCCATCCTTCGACGCTCCTCGCCAAGACCTATTCCGAGGTCGTCGACCGCGCCGGCATCGACGCATCCGAGGTCGAGGACGTCGTCGCGGGCTGCGTCCAGCAGTTCGGCGAGCAGGGAATGAACATCGGCCGGAACGCCTGGCTCGAGGCCGGCCTTCCGATCGAGACGGCCGCCACCACCGTCGACCGCCAGTGCGGCTCCTCGCAGCAGGCCGTGAACTTCGCCGCGGCGCTCGTCGCCTCCGGCGTCCACGACGTCGTCATCGGCGGCGGCGTCGAGCACATGGGCCACATCTCCTTCGGCGACGGCATGAAGGTCATGTCCGAGCACGGCATGGCCTACTCGCCGCGAGCTCATGGAGAAGTACAACCTGATCCCGCAGGGCCTCTCGGCCGAGATGATCTCCGAGAAGTGGGAGATCCCCCGCTCGGAGCTCGACGAGCTCGGCGCCCGCTCCCAGCAGCTCGCCGCCAAGGCGACTGAGGAGGGCCGCTTCGAGCGCGAGATCGTGCCGATCCAGGTGAACGGCGACACGCACACGGTCGATCAGGGCATTCGCCCCGACACGACCATCGAGGGGCTCTCGCAGCTGAAGACGGTCTTCAAGGAGGACGGCACGATCACCGCCGGCAACTCCTCGCAGATCTCCGACGGGGCCGCTTCGGTTCTGCTCATGACGCGCGAGAAGGCCGAGGAGCTCGGGTGCACCCCGCGCGCCCGCATCGTTGATCAGACCACCGTCGGCGTCGACCCCGTGATCATGCTCACCGGCCCGATCCCGGCGACCCAGAAGCTCCTCGAGCGGAACGGCATGGAGATCGGCGACATCGACCTGATCGAGGTCAACGAGGCGTTCGCCTCCGTGGTCGCCGCGTGGCGCCGCGAGCTCGATCCTGACATGGACAAGGTGAACGTGAACGGCGGCGCGATCGCGCTCGGCCACCCGCTCGGCGGATCGGGCGCGCGCCTGATCACCACGCTCCTCCACGAGATGGAGCGCTCGGACGCGGAGACCGGCCTCGTCACGATGTGCTGCGGCGGCGGCCTCGGCACCGGCACGCTGATCGAGCGGGTCTAAGCATTGAGGACGGCGGTCGCGGGTCTGCTCGTGGCCGCCCTGCTCGTTTCGGGTTGCGGCGACGACGATGACGACGGCGGCTTTTCGCCCGTCGTCTCGGACCCGACTTCGAAGGTCGAGTTCCTGCGCCAGGCGGACGAGATCTGCCACTCCACCGAGTCCCGGATCGAAGCCGCGGCCGACGATCTTCTGACCGGCAAGGGCGACCCCGATCCGGCCGAGGTCGAGGAGGTAGCGCTGGGAATCGTCGTCCCGGCGCTCGAGGCGGAGATCGCGGCGATCGGCGCCCTGGATGCGCCCGAGGGAGACGAGGACGAGGTGCAGGGGATCCTGGATGCGACCCAGGCGGGCATCGAGGAGATCGAGGCGGACCCGCAGGCCCTTCTGGACGGAGCGCCCAAGTCGCTGGTGAAAGCGGAGCAGCTGGCCCGGCAGTATGGCTCGACCCAGTGTGGGATCCGATGAGTTCTCTCGACCGCATTCAGGTCATGGCCCTCGGCGACTCCGCGAAGGAGCTGGCCGAAGGCGCCGCCGCGGCCGAGGCGGCCGGGATCGAGGGCATCTGGTCGATCGAGCTCTACCGCTCGACGATCACCCAGGCGACCTGGCTCGCCTCGCAGACCGAATCAATCGGCATCGGCACCGGGATCACCTGGGCGTTCACCCGCAGCCCGTTCCTCCTCGCGGTATCCGCTCTCGACATCGACGAGATCTCGGGCGGGCGCTTCCGGCTGGGCCTCGGCGCCGGGGTGAAGCGGCTCAACGAGCGCTGGCACGGCGTCGACTACGGACGACCCGCGCCGCACCTGCGGGAGACCGTGGAGGCGACCCGGCTGATCATGGAGAGCGCGAACGCCGGAGCGCCGATCCGCTACGAGGGCACCTACCACGACATTGACATCAAGGGCTGGACGCGTCCGCATCCAGCCCAGCGCGACAAGGTCCCGATCTACGTCGCGGCCGTGGGCGAGGGGATGGCGCGCATGGCAGGCGACGTCGCCGATGGGGCCCTGGGCCACCTCATCTGCTCGACCCGGTGGCTCGAGGAGGTGATGGTCCCGAACATCGAGAAGGGGCTTTCGCGGTCGGGTCGCGAGCGCTCGAGCTTCGACTTCATCCCGGGGATGTGCGCCGCGATCGCGAACGACGACTCGGAGGTCGAGGCGGCGTACGACGCAGCGCGAAAGACGCTCGCTTTCTACGCGACGGTGCGGACCTACGCGCACGTGTTCGAGCTCGACGGGTTTGGATCTGAGGCTGAGGCTGTCGGCAATGCGTTCCGTTCAGGCGATCTGGCCGGCGTGGCAGCCGCCGTCACCGACGAGATGGTCGACGCCTATTGCGCCGTGGGAACGATCGACAAGGTGCGCGAGAGGGTGGGCGAGGTCGCCGCCCTCGGAGACTCGATTTCACTTGGCCCGCCGACCTACTTCATCCCGCCCGAGGAGATCAACGAGTACCAGCGCCGCGTCCTCGACGCATTCGGCCCGGCGAACCGCTAGCCCTCGGCCAGGCTCGCGTGGAATGTAGGGTGAACCGATGCTGACTGAGGTGGCCGACGGCGTCTGGGTCCGGCAGAGTGAGTGGGTCTGGACCAATTCCATCGTGGTGCGCGGGGAGGATGGCTTGATCCTGGTCGATCCCGGAATCCACGGTTCCGAGCTGAACGAGCTCGCGGATGACCTGGACCGGCTCGGCATCCCGGTGGTCGCCGGATTCTCCACCCATCCAGACTGGGACCACCTGCTTTGGCATCCCCGGTTCGGCGAAGTGCCGCGCTACTCCACCGCTGCCGGCGCCACCTTTGCCGGTGAACACCGAGAGGAGGAGCAGGCGGGGGCGGCGGAGGAGGGCGGATCGGACATCCCTCTCGAGCTGATCGGGCTCGTCACCCCGCTGCCCGCGGACGGCGGAGCCGTGCCGGGCGAGATCATCGAGCATCAGGCGCACCGCGTCGGCCACGCCGCGGTCCTCCTCGCGGACCGTGGCGTCTTAATCGCCGGCGACATGCTCTCCGACATCCTGATTCCGCTCTTCGACTCTCTTCAAGACGATCAGGTGGGCGCCTACGAGACGGCACTCGGCCGGCTTGATGAGGCCGCCAAGCACGTCGATGTCATGGTCCCCGGCCACGGCGCCGTTGCCGAGGGTTCCGAGGTGGCGGCGCGCCTCGCCGCCGATCGTGCCTACATCGACGCGCTGCGGCGAGGAGAAGAACCGGTCGACGCGCGTCTGGATGCGGACTGGGTCGTCGGCATCCACGAGTCGAATCTGGAGCAGGCCCGAGAGCGGTAGCGCCGTTGCGATGGAGGCCATCGCAACGGCGGGCGCAGCTCGGTGAGCCCTGAACCGCTAGTCGTCCGCCAGCCGCCCGCCGACGAACTGGACCAGGCCGGAGACCCGGCGGCGAACTCCCTCGAAACCTCGTTCGGCCAGCGCCTCGGTGATCTCGTCGGGCTCGAAGACGCGCATTCCGCTGAGGCGCTCGACGACCGGCTTCATCGGCCGCACCGTGACCGGCCGCCGGATCGAGGTCATGATCGCGATGCGGCCGCCCGGAGCGAGGACCCGGCGCATCTCGTCGATGGCGTCGAACGGGTCGGCGAAGAGGTGGAGGGCCGCGAAGCAGCAAGCGCAGTCGAAGCTCGAGTCAGCGAAGGGGAGAGCGGTGGCGTCGCCGCGGATCAGAGCGAGGTTCTCGACGCCGGCCTTGCGGGTGTCCTCGACGCCGCGGGCGAGCATCGTCTGTGAAGCGTCGATGCCGACGACGAGCCCGTCCTCGCCAGCCGCGCGGGCGAACGCGCGTGAGAAGTTGGCGGGCCCGCATGCCACATCGAGCACGCGGTCGCCTTGGCCAAGGCCGAGGAACAGGCGGGCGATCCGGACCTCCTCGGCCATGCCGGGCCCGGTCAGTCCCTTCGCCGCCCACGCCAGGGTGGGGCGCCACCAGCGCTCATAGATGACCGGGACGGCGCGGGTCAGCATCAGGTTCTGAGTCACGCCGGTCGATTCGGGTGCCTGCTCCCCAAGGAGGTCGAGGTAGCCGTGATCCCAGGAGGCGTCTTCAGACGCAAGGGCGTTCGAGCGCGGGTCAAGGACCTCGCTCAAGCGAGCGCGCACGTCAGTCGCGGTAGTCATGTGAGCACCTTCTAGGTGCGAAAGCAGCATGAGTGCCGTTGGTGGGGTCATCGCGCGCCGCGTGGTTCGCCCGAGTGCGCCGAGAGCTCGGTGAGACGCACGATCTGGCGCTCGCCTTCGGCGCGGACCGGGTCACCCGCGGGCAGGCCCTGGATGAGCTTCGCGATGCGGTTGCGGATCTGAAGCGAGAAGTGCGGCGTCGCGGGTCCGGCGAGCGCGCGGATGTCGTCGATCGTGATCGGCCGGCCGCCGAGCCGGTCTGGTCGCTCTGCTTCGCTCACTGCGCGTCGTCTTCCTGATCCTCGGATTTCTTCTTTTCGTCGCCGGGCGTCTCCGTCTCAGGGCTATCCGAGCCCAGGATGTCCTCGCCCGTGCCGGACTCTACCCGCGCCACCTCCGCGATCTCGTCGAGCTCGACCTGGGCGTCAACGGACAGCGCCGTCTCGTCGCCGATGATCCAGATGTGGTTGTAGAGGGCGCGCGTCGGGTCGTCCTCGTAGCCCGGCTTGAGATCAAGCAGGTATCCCTCGAGCGCCGGAGGCGGCCTGTCGGGATCGTCGGTCAATAGCAGCGGCCCCCACGTGCCCGTGCCCGAGAGCGCCGCGGCGGCGCCGGCGTCGGAGGGATTGGCCAGGTTCGCGATCACGAAGCCGTGCCCTGGGTCGTTGATGTTCCAGCCGAAGTTGCCATCAACAAATCGTGCGAACGCCACCGCGTTCGTCACGGCATCCTCCTCGTCCGCCGCGCGAGTCACGGTCGCGTCGGTTGCCGCCGAGATTTCCTTCACCGCATCGTCCGAGATCACGTCCTCGGAGCCGAGCACGAAGACCGGCACGTCCTTCAGGCGCTCGATCGCCTTGATCGTCGCCGAGGGCACCGAGTCCGCCTGGGCGAAGAGCACGGCGTCGCCCGAGCGGGCCGCCCAGGCAGCGGCCGGCATCGCGAACTCCGGATCGTCGGAGGAGGCGATGAGGATGTGCTCAGGGGGACCGTCCGCCAGTTCCTCGCGAAGCTCGAGAACCGAGACGGCGATCTCGGCCGAGCTGCCGCCTTCGATGGCCTCGGTGTCGAGGCCCTCAACCTCGCCCGCGTCGCCCACCGTGAAAGCCTGCGCGCCGCCGGTGGCGGCTCCGCCTGTGGGAGCAAGGGAGTCGATGGTTCCCTGGGTCAGCTCGTCGAGCGAGCCATCCCGCGTGTACAGGATCGGCGCGCCGATCGGTTGGGCGAAGAGCGATGAGGCTGCGATCGCGCCCGCCCATTCCTCGGAGTCGACCAGCGTGACCGCGTCGGGCCCCTTCACCACGCCGCCCGTTGGAGTGGTGGCCAGCGCGACCCCCGCTGCGTTCGCGACCGAGTCCTCTCCCGCGACGCGGGTCGTGTTGCGGGTCGCAAACGCCGGGAAGCCCAAATCGGCTGGCTCTTCCGGGGTCTCGCTCTCGTCGACGACGACCTCGGGCGCGGGCGCGGACTCGATGACCTTGGTGTCTTCACCGGCGATCTTGGTCCCAGCAAAGACGGCGCCACCGATTACGACCAGAAGCCCGAGGATCGCCAGCGCCCCCCGCAATTTGTGCGAGCGCAGCCAGAAGAACACGTCGCTCACGAAGTAGCGGACCCTTTCACCACGCATGGAAAGGTAGTGCCCTGGGCACGGCAGGAGGGGTGCAAGAGTCCTTGCATTTCGCATAATTAGTGTTAAGGAATGCTTGCAATAGGCCCGATCCTTGCTACTTTGGCCCCAGGATCGTGCCCGCGAGCCCCTCTAAATCCCTGCGTCTTTTGCTGGCCGCAACCGCTGCCGGCGTCGCTATGGCAGGCGGGACGGCCCTTGGCCAGACGCTCGAGTCGCAGCGTGACTCGAAGCAGGCAGAGCTCGAACAGGTGCGTGCCCAGGAGGGGGTGCTGTCGACCGAGCTCGCCAGATACTCGGAGCAGGTCGACCAGCTCGCAGGCCAGGTGGCGACGCTTCGCAACCGCGAGGCGATCGTCGCCGAGGAGCTCGCCCAGACCCAGGCCAGGCTCGAGGCCGAGGCCGACCGGCTCGCCACGCTCCGCGAGCGTCTCGGCCGTTCCCTGAAGGTCCTCTCCAAGCGCCTCGTCGAGATCTACAAGTCGGATGAGCCCGACGCGCTAACCGTGATCCTCGACTCCGACGGCTTCGACGACCTCGTCAATCGCTACGACTACCTCGACCGGGTCCAGGACCAGGACGCGGGCATCGTTGACAGGGTCCGCGACCTACGCGACGAGTCCGAGGACCTCGTGGGCGAGATCCGCGACGCCCGCGACGAGATCGCGGCCAAGAAGGCGGAGCTCGAGCGCACCCGCATGCAGCTCGAGGAGCGCGAGGCCGAGCTCGCGGCCGTCCGCGACCAGAAGGCGGCGGCGCTTGACGCGACGCGAGTCAAGGAGGACCACCTCGAGGAGGACCTCTCACATCTGAACGCACAGATCCAGGAGGCCCTGGCGGACGCTCAGAGCTCGACCAGTACCACCGACCCGCTTCCCGCCGGCCCCATACAGGGCGCCAGCGGCGGCTTCATCTGGCCCGTGAACGGCCCGGTCGTGTCGCCGTTCGGGCCGCGCTGGGGCCGCCTCCACGCCGGCATCGACATCGCGGTGCCGTCCGGCACCCCGATCCGCGCGGTCAAGGACGGCAACATCGTGCTGGTCCAGTCCGAAGCGTCGAGCGGCGGCTACGGCAACTACACCTGCATCGACCACGGCGGCGGCCTCTCCAGCTGCTACGCCCACCAGTCGGTCCAGCAGATCACTTCCGGGTCCGTTTCTCAAGGCGATGTGATCGGCCTGGTCGGCTGCACAGGCAGCTGCTACGGCGACCATCTCCACTTCGAGATCCGCATCAACGGCGTTCCGACGGATCCCCTCGGCTACCTCTAGCCAATCGCAGGCATAGAAACCGCCTGGACGGGTACCGGGCTATATTCGCGCGTAACCCCGGTATGGACACTGCGGTCAAAATTCCCCGCGCGCAGACGCGCGAACCCAAGAGCGTGAACGCGCGTGCTTTCGCTGCGGGTTCGGGCGTCACCGCCGCGCTCGTCGCGGCCGCAATCGTCGTCTTCGCCTCAGTCGCCGCGTATGTCGGCTTCGAGGGCATGCCCTTCGGCTCCGGCGATTCTGCCGACTCCACCGCGTCGCTTCGCTCGGGCGCGCCGCAGGCCGCCGCTCTTGCCGCCGGGGTGACCGCCGACGCCGTCGCAGCCGATCCCGCCGACCCGAGCCCAGCCGCCCTCGCCGAGATCCGTGCCGCTCTGCCCCCGGGCGCCACCGACGGCCCGGGCCCCGGTGGACCAACGGACGACCCCATCACGGGCGGTGGCAGCGGCCCCGGCCCCGTTGATCCTGTCGACCCCGTTGATCCCGGTACACCCGGTCCGGTCCAGGGCACGATCGGCGGCGTCGACGACGCGGCCGGCGGCCTCGGCCTCGATCTTCCGCTCAATGAGCTGACCGACCCGGTCACGCAGCCGGTCGACGACGTTGTCGGCGGCACGCTCAACAACGTCGGCAACGGCGTCGGCGCCGGGAACCTCGGCGACAACGTGAACGGAACGCTCAACGGCGTCACCGGCGGCCTTCTCGGCGGCAGCTAGAGGCTTGACGCGGGTTTCACGCGCACGCGAGTAACGCCTGGATAGCGTCGCAGGATCGGGGCCATGCTCCTCGCGCGTGCCTCCAGCACGCGCTTCGTCACATAGCCTCGCCCTGCTCGCTCCCAGGCGCCCTCGCGCACGCGTCAACCCCCGTCAAGCCTCAGACCTTCGAGCTCAGCCAAGCGAGAGCGACCGACTGCATCTCCTGGTCGTGCTGGATCGAGCGGTGGTGCCCGCCCGGCAGGACGATGAGCTTCTTCGGCTCGGGCTTCCTGGCCGCGACCTCCTCGGAGAATTCGCTCGGGATGCGCTCGTCGCCCTTGGCGTGTAGGACGATCAGCGGCTTCGCGCCCATCAGCTCCGCCGCTTCGCGCAGGTCGTGCTCACCGAGCCAGGCCTCGAGGTCGTCCCTGGAAGCCTCCGAGACCCGGAAGTCGAGCTTCTTGGCGGCGAGCATGCGGCGCAGGTGCTCCTCGCCCGCCGGGCAGATCGCGATCGCGCCCGCGATCGCGCCCGAGGTTGCGGCCGCGTGGATGGCCCAGAAGCCGCCCATGCTCGAACCCCGGACGCAGACCCGCTCAGAGTCGACTCGGTCGTGCGATGCCAAGAAGCGCGCCATCTTGGCGACGTCGCCCAGGGCGGCGGGACTCATCTCGTCGGCAGAATCGCCGTGCCCCCGCTGGTCGTAGGAGATCGCGGCCCAGCCCCCGGCAGCGCACATCCGGGCGAAATCGCCGTGGTTCTCCTTTCGTGACCCTGCGCCGTGGAGGATCACCATGCCCGGCCAGTTGCCCTCCGCCTCGGGAAGCCAGAGCCAGTAGGGGCGGCCCTCGTGCTCGCCCCTTACGCTTGGGGCATCCGGGGATGGCAGGGTGCGCCGGAGCATCGCCTTGGATAATGACCGGCCCGATGACGACCCAAACCGAAAGCCATCTACCCCGCGGCTCCCGCGTCAACGATCGCGGCCACCTCGAGGTGGGCGGTTGCGACGTCGTCAAGCTCGCGCAGGAGTTCGGCACGCCGGCCTACGTCTATGCCGAGGACGACATTCGCTCGCGCGCTCAGGAGTACCTCGACGCCTTCGCCGCGCGCACTCAGGACTTCGAGGTTGTCTATGCCTCCAAGGCCGCTCCGATCGGGGCGGTCTTCCGCCTCGTCTCCGAGATGGGGCTGTCGGTCGACGTCGCATCAGCGGGCGAGCTCCACGCCGCACTTCGCGCCGGGGCGGCTCCAGAGCGGATCTACCTTCACGGCAACAACAAGACCGAGACCGATCTCAGGCTCGCGACCGAGGCCTCCGTCGGCCACATCGTCTGCGACTCCTTCGACGAGATCGAGCGGCTCGACGGCATCCTCGACCGCCCGCAGCAGGTGATGATCCGCGTCACCCCGGGGATCAAGGCCAACACCCACAGCTACATCCAGACGGGGCAGCTCGACTCCAAATTCGGCTTTGGACTCGACGACGGCCTGGCCGCGAGGGGGATCGAGGCGATCCGGGAATCGTCGAACCTCGAGCTCGCCGGCCTTCACGCGCACATCGGATCGCAGATCTTCGAGCTGGAGCCGTACGTGAAGACGATCGAGGCGCTCGGGCGCCTGGCCGACGAGGCGGGACTGAGCGGCGACGAGCTGAGGCTTCTGAACGTCGGAGGCGGACTCGGGATCGCATATGAGCCCGGCGATGAGCCGCCCTCGATCGAGAGCTACGTCGACGTGAAGGTCAAGGGCGTCGAGCGGGTCTTCGATCCGGTTCCAAGGATCCTGGTCGAGCCGGGGCGCTCGCTGGTCGGCAACGCCGGCATCACGCTTTATGAGGTTGGCACCGTGAAGGAGATACCCGGGGTCCGGACCTACGTCGCCGTCGACGGCGGCATGTCGGACAACCTGCGCCCGATGCTCTACGACGCGAAGTACGACGCGCTGATCGCGAACCGCGCCTCCGATGCGCGCGACACGCGCGTCACCGTCGCCGGGATGCACTGCGAGTCGAGCGACATCATCGTGCGCGACGTCGAAATGGCGGCACCAAGGGTGGGGGACGTCCTGGCAACTCCCGCGACGGGTGCGTACGGTCATGCCATGGCGAACAACTACAACGGCATGCCGCGCCCGCCGGTCGTCTTCGCAAAGGACGGCGAGGCCCGCGTGGTCGTTCGCCGCGAGACCCTCGATGACCTGGTGGCGCGCGATGTCCAGTGAGGCCCGCATCGGGCTCCTCGGGAAAGGAACGGTCGGCGGCGCCTTCGCCGAGCTGGTCGAGGCTCGCGCCGACGCGGTCGCGGAGGTTGCGGGGAGCCGGCCGTCCATCGCGGGCGTCCTGCGCCGCTCGGAAGGGGACTTCGACGAGATCCTCGCCGGCTCGGACATCGTCGTCGAGCTGATCGGCGGCACCGACCCCGCACGCGACTACGTCCTGCGGGCGCTCGAGGCAAGAAAGCACGTCGTCACCGCCAACAAGCAGCTCATCGCGCAGCACGGTGAGGAGCTCTTCGCGGCGGCGAGAGCGAACGACGTCCAGCTTCGCTTCGAGGCTGCGGTGGCAGGGGTCGTGCCCGTCATCCGGGTGATCTCGGAAAGCCTGGCCGCGACCGAGATGACGAAGGTCTTCGGGATCGTCAACGGGACGACCAACTTCATCCTCACCGAGATGGCGCGGACCGGCGCCTCCTACGACGACGCCTTGGCCCGCGCACAGGAGCTGGGCTACGCCGAGGCGGATCCCACGGACGACGTCGGCGGCGCGGACGCAGCCGCGAAGATGGCGATCCTCGCCCGCCTCGCCTTCGACACACCGGTGAGCCTGGACGACGTCTCGTACGAGGGCATCACCGAGATCCAGCCCGAGGACATGGCCTACGCCAAGGAGCTCGGACTCTCGCTGAAGCTCCTCGGCGTGGCCGAGGTGACCGACGCCGGGGTGAGCGTTCGGGTCTTCCCCTGCTTTCTCTATCCCGGCCATCCGCTGGCGCCGGTGGAGGGCCCGTTCAACGCGGTCATGGTCCAGGCACCTGCGATCACCGAGATCACGATGTCCGGCCCGGGCGCCGGCGGCGTTGCGACCGCGTCGGCCGTGCTCGGCGACGTCGTCTCGATCCTCGCCGGCAACGCGCCCGTCCACGAGACGAAGCGCGAGCTCGCGGTCGTCTCCGACGTCGCGTCTTCCTTCTACGTCCACCTGGAGGTGGCGGACCGCCCGGGAGTCCTCGCGGCGGTCGCCGACGTGCTCGGCCAGGCCGGGATCTCGGTCAAGAGCATGGTGCAGCAGGGCATCGGCGAGCAGGCGCGCCTCGTCATGGTCCTCCACGAGACCTCAGAGCACGCCTTCTACGGAGCGCTCGCCGAGCTCGCAAAGCTCGACTTCATGCGCGCCGACCCTCGCGCGATCCGCGTGATCGAGGAGCAGTTCCTATGAGCCGGAAGAGCATCCCCGTTCTTCGAGCTGTAGGCGAATGCTCAGTGGGTCTGAGCCGGAAGAGCATTCCCGTTCTTGGAGCTGAAGGCGAACCAGTGGTGTGATCCGGCGGGCGACTCCGCAGGACGCCCCGGCGGTCTCGGCGCTGGTCAACAGGGCGTATGAGCCTTGGGTGCCGATCGTTGGCGGCCGGCCGAGGCCGATGGACGACGACTACGAGGTGCGGCTGGCCGAGATGGAGAGTTGGGTCGACGTAGAGGACGGAACGGTTCGCGGTGTGATCCTGCTCGAGGAAGAGGGAGGCCGTCTGTGGGTCGACAACGTCTCCGTTGACCCGGATCACCAGGGGGCGGGAATCGGCAAGGCGCTCCTCGAGCTCTCCCTGGAGAGGGGAGCCGCGCGGGGCTTTGACGAGGTTCACCTCTTCACACACGAGCTGATGGACACCGACCGGGCCATCTACGAGCATCTCGGGTGGATCGAGTACGAGGAGGAAGCGCCGCTCGCCGACTTCTTCGTCTACTTCCGCAAACCGGTGAGCGCGTAAGGTCCGCGAGGCCATGCCAGCAGGACTGATCGAGCGCTACCGGGAGCACCTGCCACTCGAGGAAGGCGACCCCGTGGTGACCCTGAACGAGGGCTCGACGCCGCTGGTCGAGGCGCCCGTGATCTCGGAGCGGGTGGGCGCGCGGGTCTTCCTCAAGCTCGAGGGCGCCAACCCGACCGGCTCGTTCAAGGACCGCGGCATGACGGTCGCTGTCTCCCGCGCGGCCGGCCGAGGCGCTGAGGCCGTGATCTGCGCCTCCACCGGCAACACGGCTGCAAGTGCCGCCGCCTACGCGGCGCGGGCCGGGATGCGCGGCGCCGTCATCGTCCCCGAGGGCAAGATCGCGATCGGCAAGCTCGCCCAGGCGCTGATGCACGGCGCTCGCGTGATCGCGATCCAAGGCAACTTCGACGACGCGCTCACCCTCGTCCGCGAGCTTGCGCAAAAACATCCGATCGAGCTCGTCAACTCGGTCAACCCATACCGAATTGAGGGGCAGAAGACCGCGGCCTTCGAGGTGATCGAGGAGCTAGGCGAGGCGCCGGGTGCTCTGGCGATCCCGGTCGGCAACGCCGGCAACATCACCGCGTGGTGGCGCGGCTTCGGAGAGCGCGAAGAGGCGCCCAGGCTCTACGGCTTCCAGGCTGCGGGCGCAGCGCCGCTGGTCAGCGGCAAGCCGGTCGCCAACCCCGAGACGGTCGCGTCGGCGATCCGCATCGGCAACCCGGCCCGCTGGGAGGAGGCGATGACCGCCGTCACCCAGTCCCGCGGGCGCATCGCGGCCGTCACCGACGAGCAGATCCTCGACGCATACCGCCTCCTCGCCTCCCGCGAGGGAGTCTTCTGCGAGCCGGCTTCCGCCGCGTCGGTCGCCGGCATCCTGACCCACGGCCTGCAGGTGGTCGAGGGCGACTCGCCCCCCGAGTCGGTCGTCTGCGTTCTGACCGGCCACGGACTGAAGGACCCAGATACCGCGCTCGGCAAGGCGCCGGCCGTGGTGGGCTGCGAGAACGACCTCGGCGAGGTCGAGCGCGCCGTCTTCGACTGAACCGCGCGCGTTTCGGCACGGCGCGTTTCCCACGCGTGATGCGCCGTAGCCGACGATCAATCGGGTGTTTCGCCAGCTCGCGAGCCTTGTCGCTCCTCCGCTCTGCGCGGTGTGCGCCTCGGCCTGCGATCCCGCCGATTCCCTGTGCGCGGCCTGCGAGCGGAAGCTTGAGCGGCTTCCATCTGTGCGCTCCACCCTCCCCGGTGGGCTTGAGGTCATCAGCGCCGCTCGGTACGAAGGCGTCGCACAGGAGCTCGTCCGGCGCCTGAAGTTCTCCTCGCGCCTTGCCCTCGCCGAGGTCGCGGCCGAGCGGATGGTTCGAGCGTGGGGTGCGACGCGGGAGGGCTGGCTGGTCCCGGTGCCTGCGGCTCCCGCGCGGGAGCGGGCACGCGGCTTCGACGACGCCGCGATCCTCGCCCGGCTCGTCGCGCGCAAGTGCACGTACGCCCGCGTCGCCGAGTGCCTCGCTCGAGACGACGGCCCGCGCCAGGTCCGTCGCACACGTAATGAGCGCACCGCTGACCCGCCGAGAGTCGCGGTCTTTGATGGGTCGTTCGTCCTGCCGGCAGGAAACATCTGGCTCGTGGACGACGTCGCGACGACGGGCGCGACGCTCGCCGCATGCGCCCGCGTGTTCACCGACCATGGCGCAGAGCGGATTCGCGCGCTCACGTTCGCCCGAGCGGACAATTGAGCGAACGAAATGCGGACGCAAAGGCCCCTTGCTAAATCTCGCAAGAGGCGTAGAGTCCAGAACGACTTAGAACAACCACCAACACCTGCTGCTTTCGCACCTAAAGGTGCTCATCAAACGAAATGCGAGGAGGCTTGCCGTGAGGATCGAGGTCCGAGGTCGGAACACCGAGGTGACTCCAGAGCTCGAGGACGCAATCCGCAAGCGCTTCAAGAGGGTCGGCAAGCAGGTCTCCGAGCTTGCGACCCTGGACGTCGAGCTCACCGAGGAGAAGAACCCCCGCATCGCCGATAAATACGTCGCCGAGGCAACGCTACGTCTCAAGGGCACGACCATCCGCGCCAAGGAGGCGAGCCCCGAGATGCTCGGCTCGATCCACCAGCTCGCCGAAGACGTCCGCCGTCAGGTGAAGAAGAACCGCGAGCTCCGCCGCCACCGCCAGAAGTCCCGCCGCTTCTCGGCGAGGCTTCGCAACCGCGAGGCCTAGACGCCCTCTAACGCTTCGCGCACGAAGGCCATGTCGGCCTTCAGCTTCTCGACCTCTCGAGGAGTCTCGACCACCGTGGGCGCGTTCGCTGCGGCGATCATGTGGCGGAGGTCGTCCAGGTCGATATGACCCTCGCCGATCGTCGTGTGGCGGTCGGCGCCGGTTCCCGCCTTGTCGCGCGAGTCGTTCACGTGCATCAGGTCGATGCCGCCGGTGATCTCGATCGCCCGCTCGACCGCGTCGGATAGGTCCTCGCCGGCGGCGTGGGCGTGGCACGTGTCGAAGCAGAAGCCGATCTCGTTCTTGGTCTTGGCAAGGCCGACCGCGTCCCAGAGCTTCGCGAGCGCGTCGAAGCGGCGAGCCACGGCGTTGTCGCCGCCCGCCGTGTTCTCGAGGTAGATCGGCACCTCGGACTCGACCTGTTCGAGCGTGCGCGTCCAGCGCGAGACACCCTCGTCGATCCCATCCTCCGCATGTCCCGGATGGACGACGACGGCGAGCGCGCCGATCTCCGCCGCCGCCTCGCACGTTTGTTTAAGGATCTTCCGCGATCCGTAGCGGATGTTCGGCTTGGGCGAGCAGACGTTGATCAGGTAGGGCGCGTGGACGTAGATGCCGAGGTCCGCGGCCTTGAGCTCCTCGGCGTCGTCTCGCGGCGGCGGTTTCTCCCAGCCCTGGGGGTTCGAGAGGAAGAGCTGAACCCGCTCGGCGCCGATCGACTCGGCCTCGGCGAGCGGGTCCTCGCCCCAGATGTGTGCGCCGATGGGAGGGATCGCCATACGCGCCGAGGATATGAGCCTCCGCGCACGCTGAGGCGCGGCCCTCCGAGCGTTACCCTGAGTGGCAATGCCAGGCAGAGGACTGATCGACCGCGCCCTCCGTGTCGGCGAGGGTAAGAAGCTCAAGGAGTTCGAGCAGACTGTCGGCCGCATCAACGAGATCGAGCCCGAGATGGAGCTCCTCGACGATGACGAGCTGAAGACCGAGGCCGACGCGCTGCGCGAGCGCGGCGGGAACGGCGAGCCGCTCGAGTCGCTCATGCCCGAGGCGTTCGCGCTCTGCCGCGAGGCGGGTAAGCGAACGCTCGGCCAGCGTCACTACGACGTCCAGATGATCGGCGCGATGGTCCTTCACGACGGCGCGATCGCCGAGATGAAGACCGGCGAGGGCAAGACCCTCACCGCGACGCCTGCGATCTTCCTCAACTCACTCGCGGGAAGCTCGGTCCACCTCGTCACCGTGAACGACTACCTGGCCCGCCGCGACGCCACGTGGATGGCGCCGGTCCTGAACGCGCTCGGCGTGAACGTCGGCGTGATCCAGGCGATGATGCCGCCGCCTCAGCGCCGGCAGATGTACGCGGCCGGCGTCACCTACGGCACCAACTCGGAGTTCGGCTTCGACTATCTGCGCGACAACATGGCTTCCTCGCTCGAGGAGTGCGTCCAGCGCGACCATGTCTTCGGCATCGTCGACGAGGTCGACAACATCCTCATCGACGAGGCGCGGACGCCGCTGATCATCTCGGGCCGGCCCGAGCAGGCCGCCGACACCTACTCCACCTTCGCCCGCCTCGCCAAGCAGATGGTCGGCGAGGAGGCCGTGACGAAGCTGAAGTCCCTCGGCGAGTCCCGCGACACCTCCGAGGCCGATCACGACTTCGAGTACGACGAGAAGCACAAGACCGTCGCCCCCACCGAGGCCGGCGTCCACAAAGCCGAGCAGTTCCTCGGCGTCGAGAACCTCTACACGTCTGAGAACGGCACGCTGGTCAACCACCTGATCCAGTGCCTCAAGGCCGAGAAGCTCTACAAGAAGGACACCGACTACGCGGTCATCGACGGCCAGGTGATGATCATCGACGAGTTCACTGGCCGCATCCTGGAAGGCCGCCGCTGGTCTGAGGGCCTCCACCAGGCGATCGAGGCCAAGGAGGGCGTCCGCGTCCGTGAGGAGAACCAGACGCTCGCGACGATCACGCTCCAGAACTACTTCCGCCTCTACGACAAGCTCTCCGGCATGACGGGCACGGCGCTGACCGAGGCCCAGGAGTTCATGAAGATCTACGAAATGCCGGTGGTCGAGATCCCGACCCACCGCCCGATGGTCCGCGACGACGCGAACGACCAGATCTACAAGACGAAAGCGGGCAAGTGGAAGGCGCTCGTCAACGAGATCAAGGAGCGCAACGAGGCGGGCCAGCCGATCCTGATCGGGACCATCTCGGTCGAGGTCTCAGAGATGCTCGGTGCCGAGTTCAAGCGCAACGGGATCGACCACGTCGTCCTGAACGCAAAGCCCGAGCACGCGCAGCGCGAGGGCGAGACGATCTCGCAGGCGGGCCGCCTCGGTGCGGTGACGATCGCGACGAACATGGCGGGCCGCGGCGTCGACATCAAGCTCGGTGGCGATCCCGACGCGATGGCGCAGGCCGCCGCTAGAAAGCAGGGCCTGAATCCCGGCGACGGGGCCTTTGACGAAGCGGTCGCGATCGAGTTGCCCGCGCTCAAGGAGCAGACCGAAGCCGAGGGCGACAAGGTCCGCGAGCTCGGCGGCCTCTACATCTGCGGCACCGAGCGCCACGAGTCGCGTCGCATCGACAACCAGCTTCGTGGCCGATCGGGGCGCCAGGGCGACCCCGGCGAGTCCCGCTTCTTCCTCTCGGCCGAGGACGACCTCGTCCGCCTCTTCGCGGGCGACCGTATCTACAAGATCCTCGACCGCCTGGGACCCGTCGATGAGCACGGTGAGGAGTACCCGCTCGAGGCGAAGATGCTCACCAAGCAGATCGAGGGCGCCCAGAAGAAGGTCGAGCAGCAGAACTTCCTGATCAGAAAGCGCGTCCTCGAGTACGACGACGTGATGAACGAGCAGCGCCGCGTCGTCTACAAGTACCGGCGCGAGATCCTCGAGGGCCGCGACATGGCAGAGGTCGCCCGCGCCGAGGTCAGCTCAGTGCCCGACCGGCTCGTCCAGGAGTTCACGACCGCCGACGTTTTCGAGGAGTGGGACCTCGCTGGACTCCGCTCGCAGGCAGAGTCGATCTGGCCGCTTGAGGTCGACCTCGACTCGCTCGATCCGTCGACCTCGACTCGCGAGGAGATCTCGGGGATGCTCTCCGACGACATCCTCTCCGCCTACGAGGCGCGAACAGAGGAGTTCGGCCACGAGATGATGGGTTGGCTGGAGCGCCAGGTGCTCCTCCAGATCATCGACAACCGCTGGCGCGAGCACCTCTACGAGATGGACTACCTCCGCGAAGGAATTCACCTCCGCGGCTTCGCCCAGATCGATCCGCTCGTCGCCTACAAGAACGAGGGCTTCATGATGTTCGAGGAGCTCATGGCCTCGATCTGGCAGGAGTTCGCACGCGTGATCTTCCATGTCGAGGTGAACGTCGAGCCGAAGCAGCGCGAGGAGATGGAGCGCCGCCCGACCGCGCCACAGGACGTGAACTATTCGGGCGGCACCGAGGACGGCCAGCCTTCCGCGCTTCGCGACGCTGCTGCTCAGGCGGCAGCGCCCGCCGCCGCGGGGCAGACCGCGACCGCGCCCGCGAGGCCGGCCACGCCCGAGAGCGTGACGTCCGGCAATGGCGAGAACCCCACCACGGTCGTCAAGTCCGAGAACGAGAAGCTCGGCCGCAACGATCCCTGCTGGTGCGGCTCCGGCAAGAAGTTCAAAAACTGCCACGGGGGCTGAGGGCGGCGCCTGGCGGTGTCCTCGGCCGACCGTCTCGCTCACTTGGGATTTACCCAAGCTCGCTTCGCCGGTCGGCCTGCGTCCTAGCCAGGCACCACCCTCAGCCCCCGTCATGAGCTCGAACATCGAAATCATCGAGCGTTTGGCCGCCGCTCTTCGCGCGCGCGATGAAGCGGCTGTGGCCGCGGAGCTTCATCCCGAGGTCGAAGCCATAGGGGCACGCGGCTTGAAGAAGGGAATCGCCGAGGTCGTTGCCTGGGCCAAGCCGTCGGTCGACGGTCACCTCGTCTCCTCGGTCGAGGTCGACGAGATCCGCGAGATCGCTGGCGAGTGGGTGGCGGTCGCCGCACGCCGGATCTGGTCGTGGGCCGAGACCGGCGACGTCGCCGAGGAGGAGCCGTTCGGCGTCCTCTACCGCGTCCGCGACGGCAAGGTCGTGAGCTGGAACCAGACCTACGGGTCGATGACGGACGCGATCGACGCGATCCCCGCAGGGTAAGTCCTCGCTAGTGTGCGGCCCAGATGGGCGAGCGCTCTTCTTACGAGAATGGGACGTTCAACTGGGTCGAGCTCGGGATCGACGACCCGACAGCCGCCGGCAGGTTCTACACGGAGTTGCTCGGCTGGGAAGGCGAGAAGCTCGAGGGCGGGCACGGCGACTACACCCTGTTCCGGCTCGGCGGCAAGAAGGTGGCCGCGGTGCTTCAGCGCGGTGAGAAGCAGCCCGTCAACGCCTGGAACTCGTACATCGCGGTCGACGACGTGGACGCGATGCGGCACGCGCCGCAGAGCTCGGCGCGACCGTGGCCGCCGGCCCCTTCGACATCCCTCAGGTAGCGAGGATTGCGTTCGTGCTTGACCCGACCGGGGCTGCGGTTGGGCTGTGGGAGGCGCGTGGGCAGCTCGGCGCTGAGCTCGTGAACGACCGCGGCGCGCTACTGCATGAACCAGCTCAACGCCGCCAACCCAGACGCGTGCCAGGGATTCCTCGAGATCCCTCTTCGGCTGGAGGGTCGAGGATCGATGGGCACCGACGAGATGCCGTACTGGGGCCTCTTCCGAGACGACACGGAAGCGTCATGAACGCGACCGATGAGGCGGCTTCCGCACGATGCTAGGACGTCGCTCGCACTGGCTCGTCTACTTCACCGTCGAAGGCATCGAGGATTCGTCGACCGCGCGGGCAGGAGCTCGGCGGAGCCGTCGAGCTCGATCCGTTCGAGGTCGATGACGGGCGCATCGCCGCCGACTCACCGATCCTCGGCGCGCGACTTCGCGCATGTTCGAGGGCACGTCGACCCTTAGGGCAGCGCCGTGCGACGCGCCTATGCTTCGGCGCCATGGCCGAGCCGACACAGGAACGCACGATTGACGAGCGCGTCGGCGCGGCACGCGAGGGGCTGACCCTTCTCGCGGACTACCTTTGACCCCGCTTCGCTCGACGCGGAGATAGCCGAGCTCGAGGGGCAGATGCAGGCGCCCGGCTTCTGGGACGACCAGGAGACCGCGGCGAAGACCTCGGCGCAGCACGCCCGCGCGCAGAAGCGCCTCCAGGGCTTCCGCTCGCTCGAGACCGACATCGGCGACCTCGGCGACCTGCTCGAGATGGCCGCCGAGGACGAGGAGATCGCGTCCGAGCTCGACGCGCAGCTTGCCTCGGTCGAGCGTCGCCTTGCCGAGCTCGAGGAGGCCCGCCTCTTCAACGGCGAGTACGACGCGGGCGACGCCGTCGTGACGGTGCGCTCGGGCGCCGGCGGCACCGACTCCCAGGATTGGGCGGAGATGCTCCTCCGCATGTACCTGCGCTGGGCCGAGCGCCGCGGCTTCGAGGTCGAGATGGGGGAGGCGTCCGAGGGCGAGGAGGCGGGGCTCAAGTCAGCCACCTTCATCGCCAAGGGCGAGAACGCCTACGGCCTCTTCGGAGCCGAGCGCGGCGTCCACCGCCTGGTGCGCATCTCGCCGTTCGACTCCCAGTCGCGCCGCCACACCGCGTTCGCGCAGGTGGACGTGGGTCCGATGGTCGCCGACGAGGTCCAGGTCGAGATCGACGAGGAGGACCTGCGGGTCGATACCTACCGCGCGTCCGGCGCGGGCGGCCAGCACGTGAACAAGACCGACTCCGCCGTGCGCATCACCCACATCCCGACCGGCATCGTCGTGCAGTGCCAGAACGAGCGTTCGCAGCTCCAGAACCGCCAGACCGCCATGCGCTTCCTGCGGGCGAAGCTCCTCGAAGAGGAGGAGCGAAAGCGCGCGGAGACGCTGGCCGCCGAGCGCGGCGAGCAGAAGGCGGTCGAGTGGGGCTCGCAGATCCGCTCGTACACCCTTCACCCCACGCAGCGCGTGAAGGACCACCGCACCGGCTTCGAGATGGGCGACGCAGGCCGAGTGCTCGACGGCGACATCGACGGCTTCGTCCGCGAGTACCTCAACTACGCGGCCAAGAACTAGCGCACGCGCAACGGCGCGCAGAAGCGGGAGCGCGTGGTGAAATCGGAGGGCGATGCGCCTCCCCCAGGGCAAACGTCCGTCACTACCCCCTATAGGGGGCACTCACGGACGTTCGCCCTTGCTGTGGCGCTAGCGGTGGGGCTTTCCCAGGGCCATCCCGCCTAGAGTGACATGGTCTCCCAACGCAAAGGAGGAGCGATGCCGCTCTATCTGTCGAAGTTCAGTTACACGCCGGAGACTTGGGCCAGGCTGATCGGAAACCCAGAGGATCGCCGGGAGGCCGCTAGGTCGTACATCGAGTCAGTAGGCGGGAAGCTCCACGGTTTCTGGTACTCCTTCGGGCCAGACGACGCCTACACCCTCTGGGAGGCCCCGGACAACGTGTCGATGGCCGCGGTCGCGCTCGCCATCACCGGTGGCGGGGCCCTTAGCTCCCTCGAAACGACGGTCCTCCTGACCGTCGAGGACACCATAGATGCGCTGCGCAAGGCTGATCAGGTTCAATACCGACCGCCTGGCGAGTAAGCCGTTAGACCGGATGGACTGCTTCTGTCCGACACACTTGTCGGCGTGTGGTAATCCGCTCCCGCTGAGCGAAACGTTCGGTACACACGAAGGCCATTCGCAGCCTAAGGCGGCGTCGTAGCTACGGGACCTTCGGCAGGCGCTCTTCGATGTAGTCGCTGAGCGTTTCCGAGAAGGTCGCGGTGACGTGGTTCGTCTCGCGGTAGACGAGGACGTTCCCGATCACGGCGCGACAGACGCGGTCGGGGCACATGACACGCTGGATCTCGATCGAGTGCGCTTCGGGGACCGCCTCGGCCGCGGGAATGTCGAAGTGCGTCTTGTTGACGGCGTCTGAGAGCGGGAAGGCGCACTCCGAAAGCGAGTCGAGGTTCTCGGACACGCAGTCCGACACGTTGAACGGCGCCTGGGGGATGTCGATCATCACGACGACCTCGGCGCCGGTCGCCAAGAGGCGATTCAGCGTCTCCTCGTAGGCCGACGCGAGGAGGGGGCGGCTGGGGAGATGCCCGAGCTTGTCACCGTCGTCATCCACGTGGTAGTAGCTCGCGCTGGAGACGACGACGAGGTCCGGGTCGCCTTCCTCGATCCGCTTCAGCGAGTTCTCACGCCACTCGTCGCACTCCGGGTACGGGCCCTTGAGCGAGCCGCTCCAGACCGAGATCGACGCCGGAGTGCAGCCGACCTTGGTCAGCCCCGTGATCTGCCAGTCCTTGTCTCGCCCGATGCGTTCGAGCGCCGGGAAGTACTGCTGGCCGTGGGAGTCGCCGAGCAGAAAGACGTTCGCCGACGCATCGTCTGGCCCGTAGGAGCAGTCGCCCGACGCCAGGATGGGTCTCTCGACCAGGCAGCCGTCGGCGAAGAGCTGGCCCTTGTCGAGCGCCGCCTCGAGCGGATTCGGGCGGATCGCATCGGCCGTCTCCTGGATCGGCTCGCTTCGATTGGCCTTGGCCCCAACCGCTTGGCGCGCCGATGCCGTCTCGAAGTCCGGCAGCGACGCGGCGACCGCCCCGGCGGCAACCAGTCCCGCAACCATGCAGGCGGCGCCCACGGCAAGGGAGCGCGCCGGCATCTGTTTGAGCATGGAGGAGCGATGGATCGGCCGCTCGATCAGGTGGTGGGTGAGAGCCGCCGGGACGAACGAAGCAAGGGTCAGCGCAACGCCCTGCTTGGCCGAGAGCGGGCCGAACTCGGTGGCGAAGAAGATGAGCGGCGGCCAGTGCCACAGGTACCAGGAGTAAGAGATCTTCCCCACGTAGCGGACCGGCCGCAGGGTCAGCGGGCGGAACGGCATGTCGGCACGGCCCGCGCGGATGATCGCCGCCGCGCCAAGGCACGGTAAGAGAGCGGCGACCCCGGGAAATCGCGTCGACGGGCTGAAGATGAGGGTCGCGAGAACGATCGCGCCGAGCCCGGCGAAGCCGAGGACCGCGGCCGGGGTGGGCCGAAGCCGGGTCGCCGGGAGGAAGGCGAGAAGCCCGCCGAGGCCGAGCTCCCAGGCACGGGTGAAAGACGAGAAGAACGCCTCGCCGCTCGAGGTCGGCTCGTAGAGAGCGCTGTACGTGAACGAGACGACCGTGACGGCGCCGATCGCCGAGGCGGCGGCTGCGCGCGGCATCGGCCGTCCACGCCGCATCCACAGGTAGGCGACGCCCAGGAGAAGGAGCGGCCACACGAGATAGAACTGCTCCTCGACCGCGAGCGACCAGTAGTGCTGTAGCGGGCTCTGATCGGTCGGCGGTCCGAAGTAGTCGGCCGACTGGGCGACGAAGCGCCAGTTGACGTAGTAGAGCGACGACGCGACGGCGTCCCCGATCACGAGCTCCTGCCGGGTCGGCGCAAAGAGGATCGCCGAGGCGAGGAGAACGGCGACGATGACCAGAGCGGCCGCGGGAAGCAGCCGTCGCGCGCGGCGCGCATAGAACCCCGCGAGCGAGATCGACCCGCGCCTTTCCACCTCCCTGACGAGAAGCCCCGTGATGAGGAAGCCCGAGATGACGTAGAAGACGTCAACCCCGACGAATCCGCCCTGGGCAAAGGTCAGCTCCGCGTGGGCCAAGAGGACGGCGCAGATGGCGACTGCACGCAGGCCTTCGATGTCGGCCCGAAATGCCATGCCGGAGGTGATCCTAGGAGAGGCATGGCCGGATATCCAGGGATCCCGGCTGACGGGAGTAGCGTGGAGGCATGCCCGTTTCGATCTCAGTCGGCGTCTCGGATGCCGAGGACACCTCGCAGGCCTTCATGGCCGCCGCCGAGGACGCGGCCGCCGGCCTCGACGGTGGCTGTGATCTTTGCGTCGTGTTCGCGGGCGCAGCCCACTTGCACGACCCACGGGGCATCCTGGAGATCGTCCATTCCCGGCTTGCTCCCGCCACGCTGATCGGCTGCGGCGCAGGCGGCGTAATCGGCGGAGACCAGGAGCTGGAGGACGAGGAGGGCGCCGTGGTCTGGGCGCTGTCCTCGCCCGACGCGGAAGCCGAGACGATGGAGCTCACGAGCGTCGTCATGGGCGACGAGATGGCGCTGGGCGGCCTACCCGAGGACCCCGCCGAGCTGGGCGACGCGCTCATCGTCCTCGCGGATCCGCGCTCCTACTCGGCCGACGCGCTCCTTCGCCACCTGAACGATGTTCGTCCCGCGATGCCCGTCTTGGGCGGGCTCGCCAGCGCTGCGACCGAGGGTTCCGCGTGCCTCTTCCTCGACAACGACGTGATCGACGAGGGCGCGGTCGCGGTGAGCCTCCGCGGGGTCGAGGTCTTGCCCTGCGTCTCGCAAGGCGCCGCCCCCGTCGGGCCCGAGATGACCGTCACCGGGGCCGAGGGCAACGTCGTCTCCGAGCTCGCATCGAAGCCCGCGCTCGACCGCCTGCGCGAGGTGATCGAGGACCTCGACGATCACGAGAAGGCCCTGGCGGCCGAGGGGCTTCTCCTCGGCATCGTTATCGACGAGAACCAGCCGGAGTACGAGCGGGGCGACTTCCTCGTGCGCCCGATCGTCGGCGTCGATCCGGCAACCGGCGCCGTCGCTGTCGGCAGTCAGATGCGGGTGGGCCAGACCGTCCGCATCCATGTCCGCGATGCGTCCTCGGCGTCGGATGACCTTCGCGATGCCCTTTCGACCCGGGCGCTTGCGCTGGGCGACGCGGGCGCCGCCGGCACGCTCGTTTTCTCTTGCAACGGGCGCGGCTCGAACATGTTCGACGAGCCAAGCCACGACGCGACCCTCGTCGCAGACGTGCTTGGAGCGCCTGCGGGCGGCTTCTTCGCCGCGGGCGAGATCGGCCCGGTCGGCGGTCGCAACTTCCTCCACGGCTTCACGGCGACGATGGCGGTCTTCCCGCGTGACTGAGCTTCACGACCTCGTCTCCCGCGCGCTGGCCGAGGATCTCGGCTCGGGCGACGTCACCGCCGAGGCGGTCGTCCCCGCGGATGTCAGCGCGACCGCGCGGATCATCCAGAAGGCGCCAGGAGTTGTCTCGGGCTTCGCCGCCGCCGCTGAGGCGTTCCAGCAGGCCGGTGCCGAGCGATTCGAATCGCTGGTCGGCGAGGGGGAGTGGGCCGCCGACGTCCCGCGCGACATCGCGATCGTCTCCGGCCCGGCCAGGGCCATCCTCGCCGGCGAGCGGACTGCGCTCAACTTCCTCGCCCACCTTTCCGGGGTGGCAACGCTTACGGCGCAGTTCGTCGAGGCCGCGCGCCCCGGCCGCGCCCGGGTCCTCGACACCCGCAAGACCACCCCCGGCCTCCGCGCGCTCGAAAAGGCGGCGGTGGCCGCGGGCGGCGCCGACAACCACCGGATGGGCCTCTACGACGCGATCCTGATCAAGGAGAACCACTCTGCCCTCGCAGGTGGCGTGGCCGAAGCGGTTCGCAGGTCTCGTGAGGCGCAGCCCGGCATGCCGGTGGAGATCGAGGTCCGCGACACCGAGGAGGTTCAGGCCGCACTTGCCGCCGGCGCCGAGCGCCTGCTTCTCGACAACATGACCATCGCCGCGCTCCGCTCCGCGGCAGCGGCGCGCGATGCCGCGGCAGCCGATGGCGGCCCGCGCGCCGAACTGGAAGCCTCGGGTGGCGTTTCGCTGAGCACCACGCCCGAGATCGCCTCAACCGGCGTCGACTACATCTCGGTCGGCGCGCTCACCCATTCGGCGCCCGCACTGGACCTGAGCCTCCTCTTCGACGAGCAGTCCTAGCCGCTGCGTCCCAGGAGCCATGGGGTGCCCGCGCCCAAGAGGGGGGCCGCCACCGGCCCCAGTCCGTCAGGCAGTCGGCCGTTCTGAGGAAGGCCGCCGCCGCGGCTATTTGAGGAGCCGCGACAGCCGCCGGTCCTTCATCACCTTGCCGCCGGTCTGCTCCTCGGGGCAGTAGTTCACCTGGTGCTCCGAATAGAAGACCGCCTCAATGGTCGTGCCGCAGCGCGGGCACGGCTCGCCCTCCTGCTTGTGGACCTTTAGCGGCAGAGGCATCTTGTTCGGGAGCTCGTCGCCGATCACTTCCTCGTAGTGGTCGATAGCGGCCCCGAGGACCGGCAACCCGTCGTAGATCGCCGCGACGTCCTCTTCCGAGAGGTCGGCGCCCCGTTTGAAGGGCGAGAGCTTCGCCTCCCACAGGATCTCGTCGGCCCATTGGCGGCCGATGCCGGCGATGGTCCGTTGGTCTCGCAGGAGGGGGTGAAGGAGTCGTGGCTGGTCGAGCGCCTTCGCGAGCTCTGGGACTGGCGGGGCGGGCCACGCCTCGGGGCCGAGCGAGGCGACCATCTCGTCCTTTTCGGCCTCGCCCTCGCGCAGGAGCTTCGCCCACGCGCGCTGCTTGGTGCCGAACTCGCGGAGGCGCAGCTCGCGCCCGTCCGTGAGGCGGATGAGGACGCGCGAGGCGCGGTCGCGAAGCGAGGCGCGCTTGTCGAAGATCTGAAGGCGCCCCGCCGACATCAGGTGGACAAGGAGGTCAAGGCGCCCCTCGTCGCCACCGTCGAACTGGACGACGGGCATCTTCCCGTAGCGGGTCGTGCCCGTGACCTTCATCCCAGTCAGCGCGCTGAGCGGCGGGTCGAACGTCTTGAGCGCCACCATGCCTGGCGCGAGCGCCGACTCGACCTCCGCGCCTTCGAGGGCCAAGCCGATCCGCCGCGCGGTGATCTCGACCTCCGGAAGCTCAGGCATGAGTGTGAGCGACTCTGTCGCGAAAGCATCTGGGCCCGAATGGCAATGGATTGATTCTCTAGACTGTAGGTAGTTATTCGACTTCGCCTACGGGCAAGCGAACATCGTCGGAAAGGACACGAAATGGCACTCGAGTTGCCGACCGTTGACCCAACCGCAGAGCTCCACCTCGAGCCCGAGGTGATCGCTTCGCTGTCCGAAGAGGTCCGTTCGCTCGCTGCCGAGCGGAACGCGGTGATCCTCGCCCACAACTACCAGCTCGCCGAGCTCCAGGACGTGGCCGACTTCACGGGCGACTCGCTCCAGCTCTCGCGCCAGGCGGCTGCCGCCGAGGCTGAGGTGATCGCCTTCTGCGGCGTCCACTTCATGGCTGAGACGGCGTCGATCCTCTCGCCGCAGAAGACCGTCCTCATCCCGGACCTGGGCGCGGGCTGCTCGCTCTCGGACTCGATCAACGCCGACCAGCTCGCCGCGTGGAAGGCCGAACATCCCGGCGCGCTCGTCGTCATGTACGTGAACACCTCCGCGGATGTCAAGGCGCTCACCGACTACTGCTGCACGTCGTCGAACGCCGTCAAGGTCGTCGAGCACATCTGGGCCGAGCACGGCCCCGAGCAGGAAATCCTGTTCGGCCCCGACATGTGGCTCGGCTCGTTCGTTGCGCGCGAGACCGGCCTCACCGAGGATCCCGAGCGCTATGCCCGCTTCCACGTCTGGGACGGCGAGTGCCATGTCCACGCCGGTATCCGCCCCGACGACATCAAGCGCACCCGCGAGGCCAATCCCGGTGCCGAGTTCCTGATTCACCCCGAGTGTGGGTGCTCGACCCAGGCCATGGAGTACGTCGCGTCCGGCGACATCGATCCTGAGGGAGTCCACATGCTTTCAACCTCCGGGATGCTCGCCCACGTTGAAGCAAACCCGGACGGCGACTTCATCGTCGCCACCGAGAACGGAATGCTCTACCCGCTCCAGCAGGCGGCACCGCAGGCGAACCTCGTCGAGGCGAACCGGATGGCCTTCTGCAAGTACATGAAGATGATCACCCTGCCGAAGCTCCGCGACTCGCTGCGGGACATGAAGTACGAGGTGAAGGTCGATCCCGAGGTGGCCGAGAAGGCGAAGGTCCCGATCGACCGCATGGTCTCCATCGGCTAGGCGGGCACCCTGAAAAAACGGCGGCGCCGCCGCCGGATCTGTGGTTAACTGGGCTCCATGAGCGGACATCGGGGGCTGGGATCCAGGTTGGGATTGTCCGGAATTGCCGTACTCGCGATCTCATTGGGGCTCCTCGCCGCTGCACCGCAATCGATGGCCGGCACGAACCCTTTCAAGCCGGGTTGCAACGACGGCGGGACAACGGACGGCGATGGGTTCACCGACCTGAGGACAGTGACTGCCTTGTCGAACGGGGCCGGCGAGTACGACCCGACCTGCAACGACGGCATGGTCAACGACGAGGACGGTCTCGCCGACCTCAAGGACTCGGATTGCTCGAACGGCGGCCCGGAGCCTCCGACAGCCGCGTGCATTCAGGCGCAGGCAGACCTGGCCAGCGCACAAGCCGATCTCGACGCCGCGGAGAAGAAGCTGGATCGCCGCAAGGAGGCCAAGCTCCGCAAGGCGAAGAAGGCGGACAGGCGAAACCGGATGCACAGGGTCAGGGCAAAGCTGAACGGGGCGAAGGCCACCCGGAGGTCGGCCCTCGCCGCGGTTGCGACAACCCAACAAGCCGTGGCGGAGAGCTGCGCATAGTCGTTCGCTAGCTTCTCCCCATGGTCGAAATGGGGCTCCGTCTGGTCTTGGCCGGCGTCCTCGCAGGGGCGGCCATCGCCAAGCTTGCGAACCCCTCGGCAGGACGCGAGGCACTGGCGGGTTTTGGCTTCGAAAGCCCAACCGCGAGGACGATCGGCTTCTGGTCGCTGATCGCGATCGAGCTCGGCCTTGCAGCGGGGCTCATCGCGGGCTCGACCGAGGCGGCGATCCTGGGCGCCGGCCTCATGGCCATGTTCGGGTTCGTGATGGCGAGCGCCATCGCCCGCGGTCATGCCGGCGAGCCATGCGGCTGCTTCGGCGCGCGCTCGCGGATCGGCTGGGCGGGCGTCGCGCGCAACTTCGCGCTGGCCGCCGCTTTTGTCGCGGTCGCGGCTCTTCCCTCCGAGGACCTCTCGACCGACCAATGGCTCGGGCTTGGCCTGATCGGCGCCCTCCTTGCCGTGGCGGCGCTCGGCGCAATGACGCTCGCGCTGGCCCGCGAAGTCGGCCTTTTGCGCATGCGGGTCGGCCCGGCGTCGGCGCTCGAGATCCCCCACGAGGGCCCCGAGGTCGGCTCGCGGACCGAGATCGCCTCTTCGATCGATGGTCTCGAGCGCAAGGAGCTCGGCCTCGCCGTCTTCACCTCCGCGGGTTGTCACGTCTGCGAGGCGTTGCGCCCGGCGGTGGACTCGATCGCCTCGCATCCGGCGGTGGCGGTCGGCCGCTTCGACGAGGTCGCGCAATCGGAGGCATGGGCGGCACTCGATGTCCCCGGAAGCCCGTACGCTGTCGCCCTGGATTCGCAGGGAACAGTGCTAGCCAAGGGAACGTTCAACAACCTCGCTCAGCTGGAGTCGATCCTCGCCGCAGGCGAGCGGCGGCGCAGCGGGCTCGCGGAGGCGGCGGCTCGTGCCTGAGCGCGCGGATCGCGACCGCAGTCGGCGAGGCTCTCGAGGGCATCGCCGGCAACACCTCGCGCCGCGGCTTCATCGCCCGAGTCGGGGGGGCGATGATGGCGGCCACCGCGGGCAGCATCGTCGGCCGCGCGATCGAACCGGGCGAGGCCGACGCGTACCACTTCTGCGGGCACATCTTCACGACTGGATCGTGCGTTCACCCGAAGGGCACCCCGCGGATCAACGCGGACGGCTGGCCGCTTGATGCGACCACGGGCAAGGACATCGACAACCTCGGCCGCTTCATCAACAAGAATGGCCTTCCGGTCGACGGGAACGGGAACGTCCTGCAGGACCCCGACGGCCGCCCGATGCCGCCCGCCCCCCGGACCAAGGTCTGCGATGAGACCGGGCGCCAGTACAGGATCAACACCCAGATCGACGGCGCCTGGTACCGCTGCTGCGGCGGCACCGTCAGGAAGCTCGTCGACTGCTGCTCGCAGTCGAATACGCGCATCAACGGCGACGCCTCTCTGACCGGCTACTGCTTCTCAGGCCGCAAGGTGTTCTGCGTCATGTACTTCCAGACGAAGGTGCCGTGCTAGCGATGGACGCGGGAGTGATTATCGCCCTCGTCGTCGCCGGCCTTCTGATCGGCGCGACCGGCACCTGGTCGCCCTGCGGCTTCTCGATGATCGAGACGATCGGGCCGACGGGCCACACCGGAGGCCTGCCGACGACGCTTGCGGCCTGCGCGACCTTCTTCCCCGGCGCAGTCGTGGGCGCCCTCTTCACCTTCGGCGGCATCTCCCTCGTCGGCGCCGCGATCCCCGGCGAGGCCGGATGGCTCTCATACACAGTCGCGGGCGTCGTCGCGCTCGTCGCCGCGATCGCCGAGGCGCGGGGCAGGCGCATCGCGCCGCAGATCCGCCGCCAGCTCCCCGAGCACTGGCGCCGCATCATGCCGATGCCGGTCGCCGCGGCCCTCTACGGGATCCTGCTCGGGCTCGGCTTCACGACCTTCGTCCTCACGTTCGGCGTGTGGGCGCTCGCCGGGATCTCGCTGGCGCTTGGCGAGCCGGCCGCCGGCCTCGCGATCGGTCTGGGCTTCGGCGTCGGGCGCGCGATCCCGATCGTCACGCTCGCGCCATTCGCCCACCGCCCCTTCGGCCGCAAGGCGATCACGCTGATGGCCGAGCGGCCCGAGATCTACCGCGTGATCCGCTTCGGTGACGCAATTGCCCTCGTCGTGGCGGCCACAGCGCTCACGTTCGCGGCAACCGCGCAGGCCGGCGTGAAGCAGGTCAGGAGCGCGTCCGATCCGTCGGTCGCCGGGCCCACCCTCGCCTTCGCCAAGGGACAGAGCGATGCCGCCTTCGTCACGGAGGGCCAGGGGCCCGAGGCGCTCATCGGCACCGATCCCTCGATCGCCGACAAGTTCGCCGCCGTGATCGACGGCCAGAACGTCCGCATCCTGGGACGCCCCGGTTTCGCCGAGGTCGATTCCTTCGGCGCGCCGGGCGTGGACGCAGTCGCGGTCTCCAACAACTGGATCACCTACAGGACACGGACCGATGGCCGCGACCGCCTGATCGCGCGCAAGCTCGACGATTCGGGAGAGGCGCGCAAGCCGAAGTCGATCGCCGCCGCCGGCCAGCCCAGCCAGGTGAGCCTGCCGGGGCTCGACGGCAACACGCTCGTCTACGCGATCCTGACCCGGAAGTCGAGCCGGATCGTCGAAGCATCCCTCAAGAAGATGAACCGCGACGTAGTGATCAGCTCAGAGTTCTCGCAGTTCTCGAACCCCTCGGTGCGCGGCTCGTCGCTCCTCTATGTCCGCGGCACGAGGGCCCACTGGGAGCTGCGCCTGAAGAAGCTCGGCAACAACGACCTCGGCAAGACGCTGACCACCCGCGACAGGCGGATCTGGTCCACGGCCTTGAGCGCCAAGCGCGCCTATTTCACCGTCCTCGAAGGAGGCACGCCCCGGGCGGACATCAACTCGATCCAGCGCTAGCTCGGCGGCTGGAGTGCTTCGAGCGGCACATCGGCGATGCCAACGGCGCGGTAGAGCGTCGCGCTTGGCTTGACGACTAACCACGTGTCACCGGACCGGGCGAGGTAGATGATGTCGTCCTCGATCGTCGGCTCGCGGACGTCGGCGTACTCGGTGAAGACCGTCGCGACCACTCGTGCCGAGTCACCGTCGATCTGCGCCGAGACGTCCTGGGTCATCTCCGAGTGGGCCCACACGGGCTGACCACGGTTGTCGCGATAGCCGAACGAGCCCTCGAGCGACGCGGGGCACGACCCGCTTTCAACGGGGAGCTCCAACGTGTCGAGGCCGCCAGCGACGAACGCGCCGCAGACTTCGCGCCCATTGCGCTCGTCGATTGCCTCGACGTATGAGCGTGCGGCCCCGGCCGCGGCCACTTCGTCGTCGCTAGACGGCGAGGGACCGCTCGGCCCCGGCGTGAGCCCCTCGGGGTCGTCCTCGGTCGGCGGCAGCTCGGGCTCGTTGCCATTGCCGCCGCCATTTGCGTCGTCGATGGGTTCCAGCGGGATCTCGTCGCCGGTCGTCTCGGCAGCAGTCGTTTCCGGAGCAGGATCGTCGTCCTCGAAGATCCCGGTTGCGAGCCCAGCGCCGAGGCCGATCAGGAGCGCGGCGACGACGAGGGTGGCGGTGCGAAGGCGAAACTGGTCCACCCGTCCAATATGGCAAGGCCAGGAAAACGCTCCCGCAATTTGCGGCGATCCGGATCCTGCGTTTCCGTCCCGGGCGCCGCTTAGTCTCGCGTTCGCGATGGGGAGTCCAGCTGCATCACCGAGTCCGGCGGCTGACGGTAACCTCGCCTCCATGAGCCATTTGCGCTCGGTGCCTGACCCGCGCCCGCCCTCGAAGGAACTTGCCCGCGGTGAGGTCGAGCCGACGATCGCCGAGCTCGAGCGCTGGGCGACCGTTCACCGCCTGGATTGCGTGCGGATGCTTGCCGTCGCGAAGTCGGGCCATCTGGACTCGTCGCTCTCTGCGGCCGACATCGTCTCCGCGCTCTACAACAGAGTCCTTCGCCACGACCCCGAGAATCCGGCGTGGCCCGAGCGCGACCGATTCGTCCTCTGCAAGGGCCACGCAGCGCCGATCCAGTACGCGGCGCTCGCGCACCACGGCTACTTCCCGCACGAGGACCTCCAGGGCCTGCGCAAGATCGGCGCGCCGCTTCAGGGCCATCCCGACATGAACAAGACAGCAGGGGTCGAGGTCTCGACCGGCTCGCTCGGCCAGGGCCTCTCGATGTGCGTGGGAATCGGCCTGGCGCTTCGCCTCGACGGCCTGGAAGACACCGCACATATCTTCGGCGTCCTCTCCGACGGCGACTGCCAGGAGGGCCAGACCTGGGAGGCCGCGACGTCGGCGGCCCACTTCGGCCTCACCAACATCACCGCGATCGTCGACTACAACCACCTCCAGACCGACGGCACGACCGAGCAGGTCATGGACATCGGCGACGTGCGCGCCAAGTTCGAGTCGTTCGGGTGGGACTCCATCCAGATCGACGGCCACGACATGGAGGCGATCGTCAAGGCGCTCGAGCGCAGCCGCACCCTCGACCGGCCGGCGGCGATCGTCGCGCAGACCAAGAAGGGCCGCGGCGTTTCCTTCATGGAGGGCCGCTTTGGCTTCCATGGCAAGCCACCCTCTCCCGAGCAGGCGGTCGAGGCGCTCGAGGAGCTCGAGGCCCGCCTCGAGGAGCAGACCGCTGCGATCGAAGGCGCCGCGCCCTGATGGCAGGCAAGTCTGAGCCGAGCGCGACCCGTAACGCCTACGGCGCGGCGCTGGTCGAGCTGGGCGAGGCGCACGAGGACGTCGTCGCGCTCGACGCCGACCTTTCGGTCTCGACCCAGTCGGCGAAGTTCGGCGAGGCGTTTCCGGACCGTTTCTTCAACGTCGGCGCGGCCGAGGCGAACATGATGTCGATGGCCTGCGGGCTCGCCGCGACCGGCAAGCGCCCCTACGCATCCACCTTCGCGATCTTCGCCACCGGCCGCGCGTACGACCAGATCCGGCTCGGCATCGCCCACAACGAGCTGCCGGTGAAGATCTGCGCCTCGCACGGCGGCGTCTCGCTGGGCGAGGACGGTGCGTCCCACCAGATGATCGAGGACATCGCGCTGATGCGCGTGATGCCGAACATGACGGTGGTCGTCCCGGCCGACTACAACCAGGCCTACCGCGCGACGCTTGAGTCCTATGAGTCGGACGAGCCGCAGTACCTCCGCTTCGGCCGGCCCGCAACGCCGGTGGTCTACGAGGACGTGCCCGAGACGCTAGGCACCGGCGTCGACGTCCTGCGCGAAGGCAAGGACATCTCGCTCTTCGCAACCGGCCACATGGTCTGGCGCGCGCTCGAGGCGGCCGATTCGCTCGAGGCCGAGGACGGGATCGAGGCCGAGGTCGTGAACGTCTCGATCATCAAGCCCATCCACTCGGAGTCCGTCCTCGAGTCGATCGCGAAGACGGGCGTTGCCGTCACCGCCGAGGAGCACCGCGTCGTTGGCGGCCTCGCGGACGCGGTGCGCCACGTCGCGGCCGAGCAGCACCCCGTTCCGATCTTCGCCGTCGGCATGGGCGACGAGTTCGGCATCTCGGGCACGGGCGAGGCGTGCATGGAGCACTTCGGCCTCACCGCCCGCGGCATCGCCGACCGCGCGCGCGAGGCGCTTCTCCTCAAGCCGATCGTCTCGCACCCGCCGCTTTTCGGGCCGGACTGGACCTAGCGTCTGGCGACGGGCCGCTCCTCGCGGTCGTCGACGCCATCGCGGTCCCGGTCAACCACCGGAGCGCGGTGCTCGTGTCGGTCGTCGACGCCATCGCGGTCCCGGTCCCGGTCAGCCACGACGTGGTGCTGGCGGTCTTCGCCGACCCGCGGCGCGAACACGTTGAGAACGAGCAGGACTGCGGCGATGCCCCAGCCGAGCTCGGTCAGCCAGTTCGCGGCTGCGAGCCCGAGGACGTCGCCGTCGATCCACCCGATCAGCGCCGCCGCACCGAGCCCGAGTCCGACGACGAGGCTAAAACCCTTGGCGAGCGCGTGCTGTGCGGCTCCGAAGAGCAGAAGGGCACCCGCGGTGATCGTGATCCATGCCGTCCAGCCGTTCCATTCGAACCCGATGAACTCGTCGCTGGTGACGTCCGCGTCCGGGAACCCCGCGGTCGCGAAGTTGATTGGGTCGTCGCCGCCTGAGATGAGCATGATCAAGCCGAACGTGGCGAGGATCGTCCCGATGATGTAGGCGGGCCCACGGGCCAAGCCCGTGCCCCTGTCGTACGTCGTGGTCTCTCTGCGAAACGCCATTTGGATTCCTTCCCTTGGACCCGCCGGGGCCATCTGGCCTCGGCTCCTCACGCAGGGATACCCAGGGATGGGAGTGCTTAACGCGGCGGGATCAGTTCCGCCAGCCTCGCCGCGACGATTCCGAAGGCGAAGTAGAGGGCGGGTAGCCACTCGGCGACGCCGAAGAGCCCGTCGGCCGACGGTGCGTACATCGCGAGGTCGGCCTCGACGATCAGGATCTCGGCAAGCGGGCCCAGGATCGCGGCCAGGACGGCGCAGACGAGGGCGGGGATGCCGCCGCCGAACCGCGCCGCGATCAGGATCGCGAGCGACCAGATGAGGACGGTGGCGGCGAGCGGGTCCTCGTCGGTGACGACGGCGGTGAGCGCGTAGAGCGCGATCACGCTCGCGATCGCCGCCGCGGCCTCGACGGGGCTGTGGCCGGGGCGGGGAGGGCCGAGGCGCAGGCGCGTCTCGCCCGTGGCCACGGTGGCGAGCCCGACGGCGATCGGGAACCACAGCTGGCTCTTCCAGATGAACGGGAAGGTGTCGTCGAGATACGTGGTGGTTCCCGTGGCCACGTGGCACGCGTCGCCGATGAGCCCCCCGGCGGCCCCGACCGCGAACAAGATCAACGCTTGGCGAGGGCTCAGGCGCACGGCGCGCACCCTACCTGGGACCCAAACGTCCAACGCTGTGCCCTATAGGGGGTGACGTTGGACGTTTCGCCTCTCCGGGCGGGCGCAAGTTTCCTTGCGCTTAGGGTTTCGTTAGCGTCCGCTCACAATCTTCGCTAAGCTTCTCGCAAGCTCCAAGGTGGCCGTCACCTTGCAGGGGAATCGGCCCAAAGGAACCCACGCATGCCCGAAGAAGGATCTCAGCCTATGGCCCTCACACGCTCACGCTCTTCTCGCGGCCGTGCCCGCGGGCACGACGCTTCAACCCGCTATGAGTCGCGCACCGGCGCGCCGGCTCCGAAGCCGCCGATCGTCGCGCTCAAGGACGCGACCGTCGTCTACCCCGGCGGCCACGTGGCGCTCGAGCGCGTGACGCTCGAGGTCAGCCGTGGCGAGTTCGCCTTCGTCGTCGGTCCTACGGGTTGCGGCAAGTCGACCCTGATCAAGCTCCTCATCCGCGAGGTCGAGCCCGCATCGGGCGAGGTTGAGATCGCGGGGCACGACATCAACGGCATGCCTATGTCTCGTGTGCCAAAGCTCCGCCGCCGGATCGGCACCGTCTTCCAGGACTTCAAGCTCCTTCCCAACCGCAACGTCTACGACAACGTCGCGTATGCGCTCCAGGTGATCGGCGCATCGCGTGGGGAGATCCGCCGCAAGACGCCGGAGATCATCCGCCTCGTCGGCCTCCAGTCGAAGATCCACAACTACCCGGACCAGCTATCGGGCGGCGAGCAGCAGCGCGTCTCGATCGCGCGCGCGTTCGTCAACCACCCGCCACTCCTCTTGGCCGACGAACCCACCGGAAACCTCGATCCCGAGACATCCATCGGGATCATGCAGCTGCTCTACCGGATCAACCGCACCGGCACCACCGTCCTGGTCGTAACGCACGACCGCGAGATGGTGGACAAGATGCGCCGCCGCGTGATCCAGCTCGAGGAAGGGCGCCTGATCCGCGACGAGGTCTCGGGCGGCTACCACGACGAGTCGACCCGCGAGTTCGCGGCACGACTCCATCGTGAGCTCGATGTCGAGCCGTCCACCGGCGTCAACGACATCCTGGACTGGTAGCCATGAGCCGCGCCGTCTTCTTCATCTCCGAGGCCTTCCGCGCGCTGCGTCGCTCGGCCGCGCCGTCGATCGCCGCGATCGTGACGATCGTCGTCACGACCCTGCTTCTTGGCGTCCTGATCCCGGTGCTGAAGGCATCCGGTGACAAGGCCCAGGACGTCCGCGACCAGATCGGCCTGAACGTCTTCCTCTACAACGACGCCTCGCGCGGCGAGATTGACGCGCTCGGCGCCGAGCTCGAGACTCTCCCGCACGTCGAGTCCGTCGACTACGTGTCGCGCAAGGAGGCCGTCGAGATCCTCGCCGGCCGCGTCGAGGGCGAGCTCTCCGAATCGCTCAACGAGCTGAACTCGAACCCGCTGCCGCCTTCGTTCGCGATCGACATCGACAGCCCGACCGACCTGGGCGCCGTCACGGCTGCGATCACGAAGACGGGCCCGTCAGGAGACCGCCAGCCGATCAGCCCGATCGTCGACGAGGTCCGCGACGCCCGCCAGGACGCTTCGAAGATCACCCGCGTGACCGGCGCGGTGACGGTCGTGCTCGCGATCCTCTCTGTGCTCCTCCTGATCGCCTCGCTCATGCTCGTCGGCAACACGATCCGCCTCTCGATCTATGCGCGGCGGCGTGAGGTCGAGGTCATGAGGCTTGTCGGCGCCACGAACTGGTTCATCCGCTGGCCCTTCATGATCGAGGGCGTCATCGTCGGCCTGACCGGCGCGGCTATTGCGGTGGGCATACTTTGGCTCGGAAAGGTGACCGTCGTAGACCCGCTCTCAGACAACCTGAATCTTGTGGACTCCCTCTCGACCATGGGCTTCATGCCCCTGGTGATCATCCTCGTCTCATCGGCGATGATCGTGTCCGCCCTCGGAAGCGGCATCACTCTGCGCCGCTTCTTGAGGGTTTGAGCGACCCTTCCCGCCCCTCAAAGCGCTTTGGCTTCTTCGCAGGGCTCGTCGTCGGAGCCGCGGCGTCGCTTGCCGCCATCGCGCTCTACTTCGAGCTGTCCGGGGACCGCATCTCCGAGCCCACGGTTCGCGACCAGGCTGAGGCGTTCATCGAGGAGAGCTACTTCCAGGAAGTGACGGACGACGAGCTCGAGTCCGGCTCGATCCGCGGCATGATCGACGAGCTCCGCAAGGAGTACGACGACAGGTTCTCCCACTACTTCGACCCCAAGGAGTACAAGGAGTTCCAGAAGTCCCTGAGTGGTGACTTCAAGGGTGTCGGCCTCTCGATCAAGGAGGTCCCCGAGGGGCTCGAGGTGACGACGGTGTTTCCCGACTCGCCGGCCGAGGGAGCCGGGATCGCCGTCGGTGATGTGATCCTCGCCGCGGACGGCAAGAAGCTGAGCGGCATTCCCGCCGAGGTCGCGACGGCGAAGATCAAGGGCAAGGTCGGCACTGAGGTCGACCTGACGGTCAAGAAGGTGGACGGGGGCACGAAGGAGATCCCGGTCGAGCGCGCCAACATCACGTTCCCCGCGGCGCAGGGGCGCATCATGCACATCAACGGCCGCAAGGTCGGCTACATCGTCTACGCGACTTTCGACCAAGGGGCCCATGCGGAACTCCGCGCCGAGATCGAGCGCCTCAAGCGCGAGGGGGCCGAGGGGCTCATCATCGATCTGCGTGGGAACGGCGGGGGGCGCCTGGACGAGGCGATCGCTTCGGCCTCGCTCTTCGTCGAGGAAGGCGACATCGTCACGACCCGCGGGCGCGCAACCGGCGAAGAGGTCTATGACGCGGCGGGAGACGCCCTTGACCCCGTGCCGACGGTCGTCCTGATCGACGGCGGGACCGCGTCCGCGTCCGAGATCCTGGCAGCGGCCATGTCCGACTACGGCCTGGCGACGCTTGTCGGCGAGACAACCTTTGGCAAGGGAACCGTGCAGGAGTCGGTCCCGCTCCCCGACGGCTCGGCGATCAACTTGACGGTCGCCGAGTACTTCACCTCCGAGGACGTGTCGATCGCGAACAAGGGCATCCCGCCCGACGTCGAGGCCAAGGCCGACCTCAAGACCGAGCGCGACGAGGCTCTCGAACAGGCGCTCGAAGTCCTCGGCCAGAAGCTGCCTTGAGGAAGGAGCAGTCCGGGTCCTTCGTCGGCGTGGTGGTCAAGCGCGGGCGTTTTCACGTGGTGGAGCCCCTGTTCGAGCGTTCGGGGCGGCTTCCGCTCGAGCGCGGCAAGGTGCGCGCGGACCCGGGGCAGATGGTCCTCGCCGCTCCGAGCTCGCGCGGCGTCAAGGCCGTGCGGGCACTCGGCTCGCCGAAGCGCGCGCGCGACGTGGTCCAGGCGCTTCTGTGGGAGGGGCTCGAGCGCCGGGGCTTCGCCCGGCGGATCGAGGACGAGGCTCGCGAGGCGCCGGCGGGAGCGGAAGGAATCGATCCCACCCGCCGCGACCTGCGCGACCTGGCCACGTTCACGGTCGATCCCGCCACCGCCCGCGACTTCGACGACGCCGTCTCCGCGCAGCCCGACGGCGACGGCGTTCGACTTTGGATCCACATCGCGGACGTCTCGGCTCACATCAGGCCCGGCTCGGCGCTCGACTCGGAGGCGTACCGGCGCGCGACCAGCGTCTACGTGCCTGGAATGGTCGAGCCGATGCTTCCCGCCGCGCTCTCCAACGAGGCGTGCAGCCTGGTACCGGACCAGGACCGGCTTGCGGTGACCGCCGAGGTCCGGATCGACGCTGCGGGAAAGCCGCGCTCGGCGAGCTTCTACCGCAGCCGCATCCGCTCCGGCGCCCGCCTGGACTACGACCAACTCGACCGAATCTTCGCCGGACGCGAGCGGGCGCCCGAGCTGGTCGCAGAGCCGCTCGAGCTCGCGCGCAAGGCTGCGGCGGCACTGGCCGAAGGACGCCCGCGTGGCGCGCTGGAGGTGGAGTCATTCGAGCCCGAGTTCGAGTTCGACTCCGACGGCGCGGTCGTCGGTGCGCACAGCGTTCCGCAGACCGAGGCCCACCAGCTGATCGAGCACCTGATGATCCTCGCGAACGAGCAGGTCGCCGATCTGCTTGAAAAGCGCAAGTCGCCGGCCCTTTACCGCGTCCACGAGCAGCCCGACCCGGCGCGCGTCGACCGGTTGCTGGACCAGCTCGAGGCAATCGAGGTGCCCGCGCCGGGATCGAAGAAGGGCATGAGCCCGACCGAGGCAGGCGACCTGGTCGGCGAGATCAGCCGCTGGGTCGCGCGCGAGGCGCGCCGCCGCGGCCAGGGCGCCCAGTCCCTGGGCTCCCTGGTTCTCCGCTCGCTCAAGCAGGCGTACTACACCGACATGAACCTCGGCCACGCGGGCTTGGGGAGCCCCGCTTACGCGCATTTCACCTCGCCAATCCGCCGCTACCCCGACCTGATCGCCCACCGCTCGCTCCTGGCGGTCGTGGGAGCGGGGGAGAGCGCGCCGGACCCATCGGACGTGCGCGACGCCGGGCCGTGGTGCTCGGAGCGCGAGCGCGAGGCTATGCAGATCGAGCGGCGCGCGGACAGGGTGTGCGCGGCGTTCCTACTGGAGCGCGAGCTGTTCGAGCGCGGCCACTCGACGCAGTTCGAGGGGGAGGTCTCCGGCGTGATCAACGCGGGCGCGTTCGTCCGCTTCGGCGGCGAGCTGGGCGACGTCTATGAGGGCTTCGTCCCCGCCCGGACGCTCCGCGGCGAGCGGTTCGATCTGAACGAGACCGAGACGGCGCTCGTGGGCGGTCGGACCGGGCGGGAAGTGCGCTTCGGAGACCCGATGACGGTCACGGTCTCGGGAGTCGAGGCAGCGCGGGGCAGAACCGACTTGGAAGAGATCCCTGTTGCTTCAAGCTAGGTAGATGGCAAAGAAGGGAAAAAGAAAGCTCGCCTCGGGCGACGTCGCGACGAACCGCCGCGCTTCACACAAGTACGAGTTCGTCGAGAAGTTCGAGGCCGGCCTTCAGCTCCAAGGCACCGAGGTGAAGTCGCTGCGGGGCGGGAAGGCGATGCTCGCCGACGCCTATGCCGTCGTCGACGACGGCGAGGTGTGGCTTCGCAACATGCACATCCCTCCGTATCCACCGGCCGCCCAGGAGAACCACGAGCCTGATCGCCCGCGCAAGCTCCTCCTCCATGCTCACGAGATCGAGCGGCTGGTCGGCGCAACGGCCCAGAAAGGCCTCACGCTCGTGCCCATTCGGGTTTATTTCAAGGGCCCGCGGGCGAAAGTAGAGATCGCCCTTGCCCGGGGCAAGGAGGGTCGCGACCGCCGCCGCGAGATCCGCGACCGTGAGGTGCGGCGCGAGGTCGAGCGCGAGATGCGCCATCGCATGCGGTGAGGGCCTACTCGCTGAGTCCCTCCATCGAGGCTTACACCCCGCCCACGGCGAGCGAGGAATCCGCCCGGCTGGTGTGAAACGATAGGCGCGATGCGCTCATTCAGGCTTCAGCGCTCCGGCAAGGGCGACGAGGACGACGAAAAGCAGGAGGATGCCGAGGCATCTTCCGGCGACCCCGCGGCGCCGGAGGGCGAACCGGTGGATCCGCCCGCCGGTCGTCCCGCGAGCATGGTGCAGCCCACGCCCCACGGCGATCGGCTCCCGCACCCGCCGCCATCACCCGGGCTGATCGGCATCGAAGAGCCCGCGGGGCAGCGCGCCGCCGAGGTCGACGAATCCGCGCCTGACTCAGTGGCCCCGCCCAGCTCACCGCCGCCCCCGGCGCCAGCCGCATCGGCTGCGCCCGAGACGGCCGCGATGCCCGCACAACCCGAGACTCCCGAAGCGGCCGAGACACCGGATGCAGGCCAGCCAACTCCACCGGATGAGGCGCCGGCACCGCCGATGCCGCCCCCGCCCCAGGCACCGGCCACTCCGTCCGACCCGAAGCAGGCTAAGCGCGCAGCAAAGCTTGAAGAGAAGCGCCGCAAGCAGGAAGAGGTCAAGCAGGCAAAGGCCGAGAAGCTCGCTCAGAAGAAGGCCGCGGCAGAGGCGAAGAAGTCCCAGGGCTCATCCCGCGGGTTCTTCGGCATCGGCGGAGGCAAGCAGTCGCGCGAGGAGAAGGCCCGCCTGGCCGAGGCCCAGAAGGCCGAGCGCGCGAGCGCTCGCGAGGAGCGAAAGCGTGTCGCGCTTGAGCGCCGCGAGGCGGCGAAGGCTGCCAAGGCCGCGAAGAAGTCGGGCGCTCCCGTGCCGCCGGCCATTCCGGCGCCACCGCCCGCGTCTCTTCCGGCTCCCGCGCCAGAGGAGCCCCAGCTGGACACGATCATCCACCAGCCTTCGAGGGAGGAACCCCCGGCCCCCATGGCGCAGCCGGACGCCCCGCCGGCGCCTGAGCCTCCAGCCCCCGATGTGCCTGCGGCCCCCGCCGTGGCAGGCGGGCTGATCGGCGGCGACTCGCTAGCCGAAGCGGCCGAGCGGGCAGCGCTGGAGAGGCTCGAGGAATCCGAGCAGTCCGAAGACGTCGATCCGATCGAGGCAGAGGCAGATCGCCTCGTAGCGCAGGCCGTTGCGGCTGAGAACGCGCCTGCCGATGCCGAGGCGCCGGAGGCCGAAGAGGCACCGGACGTGGAGGCGGAGCCAGCACCAGAGCCCGAACCCGAGCCAGATCCCGCACCGCCAATTGTCGCGTACCAGCCGCCCCCGGTCGCGCCCGCGGTGCCCGAACCTGTGCCGGCGCCCGAGCAGTCTCTTGACGAACTCCGTGCGAACGTCGCCAAGCTCGGCGAGGAGGCCGCGGCAGAGGCGGAGGCCCGCGTTCGAGCTCACGCGGACCGCACGGAGCCCGAGCGGTCGAAGCTCCTGAACGAGCTCCAGGACACCGAGCGCCAGCTCGAGGAACGCCGCGTCCAGGAGCAGGCACTCGCCGCCGAGCTCCGCGAGACGGAGCTGCGTCTGCTTGAAAGCCAGCAGCGCACTGCTGAGGCGCTCGAGCGCGCCGCGGAGCGCCTTGAGGACGTCGAGAGCCGTGCGGCCGAGGCCGAGGCGCGCGTCGCTCGCGCGGAGCGGCTGGCGAAGCTGAAGTTGGACGAAGTCGAGCGGGGCAGGCGCCTGCGCGATCTCCTCGACCGCATCTCCGAGGCAGAGGCCCGCGCCACCGAGTCCGAGAATCGCGCGAAGTCCGTTGTCGACGGCATCTTCGCCCCGGAGGAGTACGCAGCGCTTGAGAACGGCGCAAGCCTGGCGGTGCCATTCGAGCCGGCGGCAAGCGACGAGCCGGAGCCCGAGCCAGAACCGGAGCCGGACCCCGAGCCATAGCCCGAACTCGTCGGATCTGACCCCCACGACCTGAAGACGAAGCTCTCGCTCTCGTAGCCGGCTAGCGCCTCGTGTGTCATTTGGCGTCCTCTCAGAGGTCGCCATTTACCACACGTCGTCGGTAGAGCCAGTCCTTGTGCGCGGGCCTCGTGTGGTAATCCGCTCCCGCTCAGCGAAACCTTCGGTACACACCTCGGCGAGTTAGGTGCTTCCCATGCAAAGCACCAATTCCGGTGGCTACAGCCCGTACTCCTCGAGCAGCCGGAGCCAGATCTCCGTGCGGGTCGGGAATGTGGGAATAGCCTCGACCAGCTTTTCCATCGGCACCTCGCCTGCGATCGCGATCGTCGCCGAGTGGAGCAGCTCGGCTGTCTGATAGCCGACGAAGGTGGCGCCGACGACGACTTCGCGGTCCTTGTCGATCACGAGCCGGGACGTGCCCGGCGTGTTGCGGCCGTGAAAGCTGGCGCCGGCATTGCCTGAAGTGGAGACATCAACGGTCTCGACGTTCAAGCCCTCTTCCTGAGCATTCGCGGCGGTCAGGCCGACCGCCGAGATCTGCGGGTCCGTGAAGGTCACGCGGGGCGGCCCGCCCAGATCCGAGCTGGCGCGCGCCTTGCGGCCGAGGATCGTCTCCGAGGCCACGCGTGCCTGGTACTTGCCCGAATGGGTCAAGGAGCGAGCGCCTGTTGATGTCGCCGATCGCATAAAGCCATTCGTGCCCGTTGACGCGGAGCTGGTCGTCGACCTCGATCCAGTCGCCTTCAGAGAGCCCAACCGTCTCCAGCCCGATGCCCGCGCTGTTTGGGCGCCGGCCGGCGGCGACCATCAGCCGCTCTGCCTCAATTGTCTCGCCGCCCTCGAACGTGACGTGAACGCGGCCATCCTCGCCCGCGGCGTTCGTGATGCTGACGCCGGTGCGCACGTCGATGCCGTCCTCGACGAGGGCATCCTCGAGCTCCTTCGAGGCGAACTCCTCCTCGGCGGGCACCAGGCGCGGCGCAACTTCGAGCAGCACCACGGCGGCACCCAGCGAGTTCCAGGCCTGCGAAAGCTCGCAGCCCACCGGTCCGCCACCGATGACGATCAGGCTCTCGGGGACCTCGTGGGCGGTGGTGGCCTCGCGGTTGGTCCAGGGATCCGCCTCGGCGAGGCCCGGGATCGGCGGCAGCGAGGCGGTCGTTCCGGTGGCGACGATGACGGCCTTGCGAGCGCTCAGGACGTCGTCGCCGGCCACGACTCGGCGTTCGCCGTCGAGCCGCGCCTCGGAGCGGAAGAGCTCGATGCCCCTGTCCTCCAGCCACGGGAGCTGGACTGAGTCGTCGAGGTCGTGAATGACCTCGTCGCGGCGCGCCAGCACCTTGTCAGGAGTCGGTGCGTCGGAAGCGAGCTCGACCCCAGGCACCCTGCCGACCTCGCCGATCAGCTCCTGCGGTCGCACGAGCGCCTTCGAGGGCATGCAGGCGTAGTAGGAGCACTCGCCGCCGACCAGGTCCCGCTCGCACAGGGCAACGTCGAGCCCCGCGTCGGCAAGGCGGCCGGCGGCGACCTCGCCCGAGGGCCCGGCACCGATCACGACGACGTCGAACTCCTTCTCCATGCCCCTCAGTGTGCCCGGGGACGAGCAGCGTTACTCAGACGTCGTCGAAGTCGCGCTCGAGGAACGTCTCGGACATTCCCAGGGCGAGGAGGGCCGCGAGGCCGAGGTAGACGACCGCCACGCCGATCCGGGTCGAGCGCGGGATGTCGTGGAAGGCGCGTGACTCGGGCGTGTTGCGTGCCTTGAAGCGGTGCCAGGTCTCCATTCCGCCCAGGAGGAGGATCAGGATCATGATCGGGTTCGGGAAGACGAAGGTGAGCGCGACGAGCGCCGCATAGCCGGCGTACCAGACCCATGGCGAGAGCGCAGCCATCGCACGGCCGCCGTCGAGCGGCAGCACGGGGAGGAGGTTGAAGAGGTTGAGGAAAAAGCCGACGAAGGCGAGCGCCTGCCAGAACTCGTTGCCCGTCGCCTGCCAGATCGCGACGGGAACCAGGCAGGCGAGCGATCCCAGGACGGGGCCTGCGAGGCCCACGCGCGCCTCGGCGCCGGCATCGTCGCCCATCGACTTGGCCGCCACGAAGGCGCCCATGAACGGGATGAACATCGGCGCAGACGCCTCGATCCCCTCGCGGCGAAGCTGGATCACGTGCCCCATCTCGTGGATGAGGAGGAGGACGACGAAACCTGCCGCGAACGCCCAGCCCCAGATCAGCGAGTAGGCCGCGATCGAGACAAGCATCGTCGCCGAGGTCGAGAGCACCTTGATCTTCGGCAGAAGGAGCAGGATCGCCTTCGCCTTGGTGGCGAACGCGATGACTGCGATCGCGATCGGGCCGAGGTACTTCTTCGCCCGCTCGGTGAACGACCCCGAACGGCCGCCGCCCGGCTGGATGGGCTCGTAGTCCCTGGGCTCGTATTCGTTGAGCCCTTCTGGTGTTTCGTTTGCCGCCACCCTTCTATTTTGTCGGACGCGGCTTAAGACCCCATGAACCCAATGTGACCATGAGCGAGACGATCACCTTCCTCGAGATGACCGACCCGGCCGAGTTGCGCGAGCCGTCGAGCCCGCCGCGGGTCGAGTTCTCGATGCGCCAGGTCCACGATCCGGCCATAAATCGCGACCTCTACGCCGAGATCGGCGGCCCTCACAAGTGGGTCGATCGCCTGCGGTGGAATGACAAGCAGTGGGCGGCGTGGGAGGGAGGCGTCGAGACGTGGATCGCAGAGGTCGATGGCGAAACCGCCGGCTACTTCGAGCTCCGCGTGGACCGCGAATCGACGCTCATCTCGATCTTCGGCATCCGCGAGCCATACCGCGGCAACGGCCTGGGCTCAGCGCTCCTGACTTATGCCATCAAGCGCGGCTTCGAGCTTGCCCCGAGGGTGTGGGTCTCGACGAACACGATGGACGCCGAGCACGCCTTGGCGAACTACGAGGCGCGCGGGATGCGCCCGTTCAGGCGGGAGCGGCTTGGCTAGGGCTTGCGCGGCCGGAGGAGCTCGGCCTTCTCGGCTTCGATCACCTTGCGGTCCCTCCGCTTGAGGCCCTCATCGAGCGCGTACGCCGCGGCCGCATCGAAATCGGCTTCGGGGTTCTCCACGCGCAGATCCCGTCGCCGCTCGTAGATCCAAAGGAACAGATCCGTCTCGGTCTTGACGGGGTAGGCCTCCGGCAGCCCGGCCTTGCGCACAGACTCGAGCCCAGGCAGGTAGACGCTGTCGAACCAACTCGCGGCGATCTCGGCGCTGGGAGGGAGTCGATCGCCGTCTTGGCGAGCCATGTCGTACCCGTGGGCCTTGATCGTCTCGAGGAGCTCGGGATAGCCACGTGGCCGCGCAAACTCGATTGCGGCGTCCGGGCGAGACTCCGCCAGGCCGCTCTCCTCCATCAAGCGCTCTCGCTGATGGGTGTGGATGAGCTGTGCGAGGCTCACGTCCGCCGGAAGCTCGTAGTTGGTCTGAATCCGGGTCACGCGTGCGTCCATGAACTGCATCTCACGCTCGATCGCCAGGGCGACGCGGTGGTGACCGTCAGATACGAAGTAGAGGCCGCCTAGCTCGTAAGCATCGATCGGCGGGATCTCCCTTTCGGCGAACGCCGATCGCAGCGCTGCAAGCCTCGGTCGTGACGCCGAGCGAGTCGGGTCGAACCCACGGCTGAAGTCGGTGCTCCGGTCCACCGAGCCGACGATCTTCGAGACCTCGATCTCGACGAGGCCACCGTCCGATTGGCCGGTGATCCTCAATCGATTGCGGACTTCATCCAAGGGGAGTAGGTCCATTTCAGTGGAGGCGGCCGGTACTGCCCCGGCGTCCGCGGACGTTGTCTCGATGCGTCTACGAGCGTTCCCATCGGAGTCTGATCTCGGCGGCCGGGTCGGTCAATCCGTGGGATACGTCACCGGCGCCATACCTTCCTAAAAATGTCCTCTCGGATCGAAGGTCGTAACCGAGGAGCGAGCCTGCTTCTTGATACCGGTGATCCGGGCGCAGGCTCCCGGGCCGATACCTAACGGTCCTAGTTGTTGCTAGGCCGCGAGGGCGAACTCATGGTCCGCAATTATGGTTTTCCAGGGAGAGTTTTACGAGGCCAACCCTGGGTCCTCGACTCGCAACATCGAGGCGAACATGACCCACGTCGAATCTAATTCGCCCCCTATGTACCCCTCGATTCTAGCCCCGGTGGGGTAGCGTGAAACGAGCATGAGCGACACCGTGAACGAGATCAGCCCGCAGGGCAAGGCCGAAGCCGAGGCTGAGCTGGAGGAACTTCGGGACGTGAAGCGCCCGCGCATAGTCGCGGCGATCAAGGCTGCGCGCGAGGAGGGCGACCTCTCCGAGAACGCCGAATACCACGCCGCGAAGGACGAGCAGGGACACCTTGAAGCTCGCATCCGGATGCTCGAGGACCTCCTGGCCAACGCGGAGGTGGTCGAGGCGCCGACTGGCGGCAAGGCCCAGGTCGGCTCCCGAATCTCGTTTCGCGACAAGGACTCCGGTGAGGAGAAGGATGTGACCCTGGTTCATCGCCTTGAGGCGTCAATGTCCGAGGGCAAGCTCTCCGCCGAGAGCCCGGTGGGGCGGGCCCTCATGGGTGCCTCAAAGGGGGACGCGGTCAAGTTCGAGACGCCGAACGGCGCCAAGAGCCTGGAGATCCTTAGCGTTGGGTGATAAACCTTAGGTCGGCCCGAGAGGGCGCACGGAAGCGGGGGCCAAACAAAGGAGCTCGACGGATGAAGGTAGGCGCAGGCAGGACTGTGGGTTTGGGAATCGCGACCCTCGCGGTATCGCTCGGCTTCGCAGCCGGCGCCGAGGCGGCCAAGCTGCCGAAGTTCGCCGTCACGAGCATCTCGAGCCCGCCGAGCACGGGTGAGCCGGGCGACACCTTTACCGCCCTCGGCGTCGTCGAGAACAAGGGCAAGAAATCCGGAAAGGCCACCGTTCGCACCAGCCTTCGCCCCGACAACGTGGCCGAGAACGGCCCGATCCCGCTCGGGATGACCGAGACGGCCAAGGTCAAGAAGGGCGACTCTGAGGAGTTCGGCGTCCCGTCGGAGATCCCCGAGTACATCGAGGACGGCACCTATTACATGGTCGCCTGCGCGACGCCCGCCAAGGGCTCGGGCTGCCTCGTAGCCGACGATCAGATCACGGTGACCAACGTTCCCGATCCGCCCGACTTCCAGCCTGGCGCCCGCACGCTGGGCGACGAGCTCTTCCCGCAGATCGGCAACGGCGGCTACGACGCCTCGCACTACGAGATCGAGCTCGACTACACGCCTTCCACGAACGTCTTCAACGCGGGAACGAAGACCACGATGACCGCGACGGCGACTCAGGACCTGAGCGAGTTCTCGATGGACTTCCAGGACATTCCGGTTTCGGCCGTGACGGTCAACGGAGTCGCCGCCGACTCCTTCGAGCAGGTGGATGCGACGCCCGCGTTCCCCGCTCCGGGCACGCAGCCGATGAAACTCGTGATCGATCCGGCCGGTGACGGGATCGTCGAAGGCACGGAGATGACCGTCGTTGTTGAGTACGCCGGAACACCCGTCCTCATCACCGACGCCGATGAGTCGTGGGAAGGCTGGATCCCCGCGTGCTATCCGCTCGATCCGCCGCAGACCTGCGACGGAGCCTTCGTCGTGAACGAGCCGATTGGCGCCCAGGGCTGGTTCCCGTCGAACAACTTCCAGACGGACAAGGCGACGTTCGACACGTCGATCACCGTCCCGGCGGACCTCGAGGCCGTGGGGATCGGCGAGCTCGTCGACAACTCGAACAACGGCGACGGCACCGAGACGTGGGAGTGGTCTGAGGACGACCCGACCTCGACCTATCTCACAACCGCCACCAACGGCAACTTCGACTACGCGCTGCGGAACATCACCGAGACCTCGACGGGCAGGACCCTGCCCCAGTACGAGTTCATCGACTCGTCGGCGACTCCGACCGAGAAGACGACCATCAACACCAACCTCGGCCGAACCGAGCAGATGACGAACTTCCTCACCGCACGCCTCGGCCCCTACCCGTACGACTCGGGTGGCGCCGTCGCCGACAAGGCGTCCGGCGTGGGCTATGCGCTCGAGGTCGCGACGAAGTCGCACTACTCGGGCGGCTTTGTTTCCGGCGCGCCGAGCATCTCGCAGTCGACGCTGCTCCACGAGATCTCGCATCAGTGGATGGGCAACGCGGTCACGCTCGAGAGCTGGACTGACATCTGGTTCCAGGAGGGTTGGGCTCAGTGGCTGTCCTGGAGCTGGAACTTCGAGGACGGCACCTCGACGAACTCGCCTGGCGCGCAGTGGAACACGAACTACCAGGGCCCGACCGATCCGAAGTGGGACACGATTCCGACCGTGCTCAACAACGACCCGGCGGACCTGTTCTCGACGTTCCCGACCTACACGCGCGGCGCGATGACGTACGAGGGCTACCGCCAGATCGTCGGCACGCCGAAGTTCTTCGAGTTCGCGCGCGAGCTCCAGGAGCGCTTCCAGTTCGGCAACGTCTCGTCAGAGGACGTCGTGGACCTCATGCTTGAGGTCTCCGAGTTCGAGGGCGACGACCTGGCGCTGCTCGAGGACTACTTCGACCAGTGGCTGTACCAGGCCGGCAGGCCGACGATCACGTCGAACGACTTCGACTAGGAGTCAGTTGCCGAGACGGGTGAGGGCCAGCTCGATCTGGTCCTCACCGGAGACGAGCTCGAACGTGCGCCCGATCGTCTTCGGGTCGGCCAAGCACGCGGCGACGACCGCGGCCACGTCCGCGCGGGGGATCTCGCCGCGCTCGACAACGGGCGCCATCTTGACCCTGCCCTTCGGCTCTGCGTCGGTGAGCGCCCCGGGGCGAACGATCGTGTAGTCGAGGCCGGAGGCGGCGAGCGCTTCGTCGGCTCGGCCCTTGGCGCGGATGTAGATGTCGAATACCTGCTCGCCCTCATGGCTGGCGTCCGCCGAGATCGCGGAGACCATCACGTAGCGGCCGGCGCCGGCGATTTTCGCTGCTTCGATCAGGAGGACGGCGGCGCCATAGTCGACCGTTTCCTTTCGCTCGGCGCCTGAGCCTGGCCCGGCGCCGGCGGAGAAGACGACCGCGTCGGCGCCGGCGATCGCGTCGGCGAGCTCCTTGGCCTCGGCGCTCTCGAGGTCGATGACGACGGCCTCGCCGCCGGCCGTGGCGACGTGCTCGGCATGGGCTGGGTTGCGGACGAGCGAGAGGACGCGGTCGCCGCGCTCGGCGAGGAGCCTCGTGAGGAGCAATCCGATCTTCCCGTGCCCACCTGCGATTGCCACGACCATGCGCCCGAAGCTATCAGTGCCCATCGGTAAGTTCGACTCGCCATGAACGCGATCGAGATGAAGGGCGTCCGGAAGGCCTTCGGCGACATCCAGGCCGTCGATGGGCTGGACCTCGACGTGCCCTCTGGCATCTGCCTGGGCCTGCTTGGCCCGAATGGCGCAGGTAAGTCCACGTCGATGCGCTTGCTAACCGGTCAGGCGATCGCCGACGAGGGCGAGATCACGGTTCTCGGCCACACCCTGCCCGCGGAGGCCAAGATCGCCCGCGGCGAGATGGGTGTCGTCCCGCAGCTCGACAACCTCGACGTGGACGTCACCGTGGAGGACAATCTGTCGGTCTTCGCTCGCCTCTATCGCGTCAAGGACGTGGGGGCGGCGGTCGATCGATCGCTCAAGCTCGCACGGCTGACCGACAGGCGCAAGGACGAGGTCGACAAGCTCTCCGGCGGGATGCGGCGCCGCCTCATCCTCGCGCGCGGCCTTGTCCACCAGCCAAGGCTCGTCCTCCTCGACGAGCCGACCGTGGGCCTCGACCCGCAGATCCGCACTGAGCTCTGGTCGCTCATCGACGGCCTTCGCGGAGGCGGCTCAACGATCCTCATGTCCACCCACTACATCGAGGAGGCCGAGCGCCTCGCCGACGAGGTCGCGCTGATGGCCGAGGGCAAGATCATCTCCCGCGGCAAGCCGTCGGACCTGATCCGCGAGCATGCGGGGCGGGAAACGGCGGAGGTCTATGGACCGCCCGACCGCCTGGCGGAGGTCCGCGCGGCGGCGGAGTCGGAGGGACTTACCGTAAGGCCGGCAGGCCCGGCGGTTGCCATTGTCGGTTCCGAGAAGGCCCAGAACGGAGTCATTCCCGAGGATGCGATCCGGCGTGCCGCGTCCCTTGAGGACGTCTTCGTGATTCTCACGGGAGCGGAGGCCGCATGAGCCAGGTTGGAGCCAGGCGTCTCGAGCCGGCGGCCATCGCCGGGGTGATGAGCCGGGAGGTCGCGAACTTCCGAACCTTCTGGAAGGCGACGACGTTCTCGAGCGTCCTCGAGCCGATCATCTACCTCCTGGCATTCGGCGTCGGACTGGGCGCGACCCTCATCGATGGCGTCGGGAACCTCGAGTACGTCGAGTTCGTCGCGACCGGGATGGTCGCGACCGCGGTGATCTTCTCGAGCGCGTTCCCCTCGATGTTCGGGACGTTCGTCAAGCATCGCTTCCAGAACACGTACGACGCGATCCTCGCGGCGCCAGTAGACGTCGAGGAACTGGTCACGGCCGAGGTCCTCTGGATCTCGCTCAGGGCAGGGTTCTACGGCTGCTTCCCCCTGGTCGTCGCCATGTTCTTCGGCCTTGACCCCACGTGGGGGATGCTCCTGGTGCCGCTCTTCGCGTTCACCACGGCGGTCGGCTTCTCGGGCTTCGGGATCGCGACCGCCGCGACGGTCGGCAAGATCGATCACTTCAACTACGTGACCACGCTCGTGATCACTCCGCTGTTCCTCGTCGCGGGCACGTTCTTCCCCATCGACCAGCTTCCCCCGGTTGCGCAAGCGCTCGCCCAGCTCAATCCGCTCTACCACCTGGTGGAGCTCGTGCGCGCGGCGGCTTTCGGTTTCGAGCCGGTGGACCTGCTCCATTACGCCACCCTTCTGGCGTTCGCGATCGCCATGTGGCGGCTTGGCGTGAACCGCATGGAGAAGCGGCTGATCGACTGATGCGGGTCCGGGGCGTAACGCTCTGCGCGGCCATGGCCGCGGTGGCAATCGCCATCGGCGGTTGCGGCGGCGATGACGACGAGCCGGCGGACTCGGGCGCGACGGGTGCCCAGGGCGCATCGGCCGAGGGCGAGAGCACGGACATCACCGCCGAGGCGTTCCTGGCGAAGCTCCTGCCCGAGAAGGAGATCGCCGTCGAAGCGGTGATCGCCACCGAGCCCGAGTGCGAGGGAGTGAAGGTCGAGCCGTCGCTGATCCTGGTGATCTCCGACGAGGCTTCCAAGGCCGACCCCGACACTCCGCTCACAGAGCTCGTCGTGGAGGAGTGCTGATGCCGCGCCGGAAGCGGGAGCCTGCTGCGACGGTCGACTACACCGATCCCGAGGGCAACGTCCTCACCCTCCGCGAGTCCCTGAGCTCGGGCTCGATCCGCAAGATCGCCAAAGCCCGCGAGAAGGGAGCCGCGACGGTTGATGACGACTGGCGCCGCCGCACGGAGATGCTCTTCGAGCGGCTCGCCGTGCGGTGGGAGATCGCCGGCCTCCCGATCGACGAGCAGAAGCTCCTCATCGGCCGTTACCGCATGGCCGACTCAGAGACGCAGGCGTGGGTCCGCCGCACGCTCACGGAGCACATCAAGCGCTACATCCCCGAGCTGGCCTAAGCGCTCAAGTCCGCGTGTGTCATTTGGCGACCGCTCAGCGATCGCCATTCACCACACGACGGCGAATCTCACCTGCCAGCCCGATCGGCGCGACAACGCTAGGCCCGGCCGGCCTCGAGGAGGCGCCGGAGGAACTTCTTCGTCTCCGGCTCCTGCGGGTCCTCGAGCAGCTGGGCGGGCGGGCCGATCTCCAGCAAGCGGCCCTCGTGGAGGAACCCGACGCGGTCGGCGACTTCCTTCGCGAAGCCCATTTCGTGCGTAGCGAGGAGCATCGTCACTCCCTCCGAGCGCAGGTCGCGGACGGCGCGCAGGACCTCGCCGACGAGCTCCGGGTCGAGGGCTGAGGTCACCTCGTCGAGGAGCATCGCGCGCGGGCGGGCTGCGAACGCGCGGGCGATTGCGACCCGCTGTTGCTGGCCGCCGGAGAGGTTGTCCGGACGCTCGCGCTCGCGCCCCTCGAGGCCGAACCGGGCGAGGACCTTGAGGGCCTGCGCCTCGGCCTCCTCCCGGTTGGTGTCGCCCGCGCGGACGAGGCCGAGCGTGACGTTGTCGATCACGTTGAGATGCGGGAAGAGGTTGTACGCCTGAAAGACGACGCCGAGCTTCCGCCTGATTCCGACCGTGTCGACCGAGGGATCTGTGATCACGTCTCCGTCCAGGAAGATGTCGCCGTCGTCGATGTCCTCGAGGAGGTCGATGCAGCGAAGGAGCGTCGATTTGCCCGATCCGGAGGCTCCGATCAGCGCGACGGCCTCGTGCTCGGCGACCTCCAGGTCGACGCCCTTCAGCACTTCGAGCTCGCCGAACGCCTTGGTCACGCCGCGGATCTCGATGACCGGGGCGCTCATCCTCGGGCCCTTTCCGGGGAATCCCACCAGTCGAGGAGCCGCGCCATCGGGATCGTGATGCAGAGATACAGGAGCGCGGCGGCGAGGAGGGGCGTGTAGTTGAAGGTGGACTGCGCCTCGATCTGGGCGACGCGGAAAGCCTCGCCCGCAACGCCCAGGACCGAGATCAGCGCCACGTCCTTCTGGAGCGCGATGAAGTCGTTGAGCAGGGGAGGACCGACGCGGCGGACGGCCTGGGGGAGGACGACGTGGCGCATCGCCTGGCTCTCGGTCAATCCGATCGAGAGCCCCGCCTCGCGCTGGCCGGGGTGGATCGAGCGCAACCCGGCGCGGTAGACCTCGGCGACGTAGGCGCCGTAGCTCAGCGCGAGCGCGATCCCGCCGAGGACGACAGGCTCGGTGGGGAGGCCCTCCAGGTCGAGAGCCGGGATCCCGAAGCCGATCAAATAGATGAGGAGGATCGTCGGCACGCCACGGAACACGTCCGTGTAGACCACGGCCAGCATCCGCACCGGGAACAGCGCGGGAGCCTTCGCCAGGCGTGCGATCGCGACAACCAGGCCGAGCACCAGCACCACGACCTCGACGACCATGAAGACGCGGATGTCGAGCCAGAACGCCTTGAGGACGTCGGGGAATACCTCGGCGAAGTCCTCCGGGCTGAAGAAGGTGCGCTGGACCTCGTCCCAGCCCGGGCTCGTGACGATGAGCGCGGTGAGACCGCCCAGGACGACGATCGACGAGACCGCGGCGATCGTGGCGCCGCGACGCGCGCGCTGGCGCCGGACCGCCTCGCGCTCGAGGCGGCGGTCCCGCGCCGTAGTGGCAGCGGGGGCTACTCCAGGATCGGGGCGTCCGCTGCCGCGCTCAGCCACTCTTCCTCGATTGCGGCGAGCTCACCGGATTCGCTCAGCGAGTCGACGGCCTGGCTCACGCACGGCGTCAGCGCCGAGTCCTTCTCGAGGAGGAGGCCGAACTCGTCGCCCTCTGGGCCTGCGAACTGGCCGACGATCTGGGCGTCCGTCACCTGCACGGCCGTCAGGTAGAACGCGGTCGGAACATCGACGACGACGGCCTCCACCTGCCCGTTCTTGAGTGCCGAGACGACGTCGTTCGACGTGTCGAACACCTGCGGGTCCGAGGTGGGCTGGATCACGGCCTCGATCGCGTCGAGGCTGGTCGTGCCGATCTGGGCGCCGATCTGGGCGTCGGCGACGTCGGCGAGCGACGAGGCGTCGGCGATGGGCGAGTCCTTGAGCGCAACCACGGCCTGCTTCGCCTCGTAGTACGGCGAGGAGAAGTCCACGGCCTCGGCCCGCTTCGGGGTGATCGAGATCTGGTTGATGTCGAAGTCGTAGTCCTTCGGCCCGGGCGCGTACGAGCGGTTGAACGGCTCGACGACCCACTCGACCTGGTCCTCGGTGAATCCGAGCTCTGCGGCGACCGCGTAGGCGACGGCCGACTCGAAGCCTTCGCCGTTGGTCGGGTCGTCGTCCTCGAAGTAGGGCGGGAACGCCGGATCGTCGGTCGCGATCGTGAGCGTGTCTGCCGTGACGGTCTCGAGCTGGTCGGGCGTGCAGTCCTCGGCGGAAACCGTCGCGGTTTCCTCGCTCGACTCGGACGAATCGTCGTCATCGTCGCCGCAGCCCACGGCAACGAGGCCCAGGGTGGCGATCAGGCAAAGGACAAAGAACAGGCGGTTGAACGACAAGAGATTCCCCTCGGGTCGACAGCTCTTGAACGGCGAAGAGCGCATCCTACGCGGGTTTGGCCGTCGCGTTGCTAGGATCGTCACACCAAAAACCTACCGACAGTAGGAAAGGCTTTCACTTGGCAGTTGCAGACAAAGGAATGGGGTTCGGGCTCAGAGCCCTGACCGCACTCGCAGGCAGTGACGTACTTGACCGCCTCGGTCTTCGCGAGCGCGCGGAACGCGTCGTCAACAGCGCGACGAAGACCGGTTTCCGCGCCGCTGGCACGGCCGGCCGCACCTTCTCGAAGGTCTCGCGGAACGGCAAGCCCTCGCGCCAGTCGACGGGTGTCCGCTCCGACCTCTTCGACCTTACGCCCGACGATGAGCAGGCGATGATGCGCGAGATGGTCGGCGACTTCGCCCAGAAGCACTTCCGCAAGGCCGCGCTCGATGCCGACGCCAAGTGCGAGGCGCCGGCCGACCTCATGGGCCAAGCGAACGAGCTGGGCATCACCATGCTCGGCGTTCCCGAGGAGCTTGGCGGAGCCGTCTCGGAGCGCTCCGCTGTCACCTCAGCGCTGGTGACCGAGGCGCTCGGCCGCGGCGACATGGGCCTAGCCGTCGCCGCGCTTTCGCCCGCAGCCGTCGCCACCGCGATCGGCCTATGGGGCGACTCGGGCCAGCAGGGGACCTACCTCCCCGACATGGTCGGCGAGGACATTCCTGCCGCAGCCCTTGCGATCCAGGAGCCCAGCGCGCTGTTCGATCCGTTCGAGCTCAAGACCACCGCGACCAAGACCGATGACGGCTTCAAGCTGAGCGGCGAGAAGTCACTCGTCGCTCGCGGTGCCGACTCGGAGCTCTTCGATCGTCGGCGCGACGCTCGACGACCGCCCCGCGCTTTTCATCGTCGAGGCGAAGTCGAAGGGCGTCCTCGTCGAGGCGCAGCCCGCGATGGGACTTCGCGCCGCCGAGACGGCGAATCTCAAGCTCAGCGGCGTCGAGCTCCCGGCCGAAGCCCTCTTAGGCGAGGGAAGCCCGGACGTCTATGCGGACTGCATCCGCCTGGGCCGCATCGCCTGGTCGGCGCTCGCGGTCGGCACAGCGCAGGCCGTCGTCGACTACGTCATCCCCTACGTGAACGAGCGGATCGCCTTCGGCGAGCCGATCTCGCACCGCCAGGCGGTCGCCTTCAAGATCGCCGACATGGCGACGGAGCTCGAGGGCATGCGCCTGGTGATGCTTCGCGCCGCCAGCCGCGTCGACCAGGGCCTCGACTACTCCCGGGAATCGGCGCTGGCGCGCCGGATCGTCGCCCAGAAGGGCATGCAGATCGGCTCGGACGGCGTTCAGCTCCTGGGAGGGCACGGCTACATCAAGGAGCACCCCGTCGAGCGTTGGTACCGCGACTTGCGAGCAGCAGGCGTCATCGAAGGAGGACTTCTGCTCGTCTGAATGGCCATCAATCTCGAAACGCCCAAGAAGTTCAAGGTCCTTTCCGAGCAGGCCCACCAGGTCGCCACGGAGGTTCTGCGGCCGATCTCGCGCAAGTACGACACGGCCGAGCACGAGTACCCCAAGGAGCTCGACATGCTCGCCGCCTTGATCGACGGCATGAACGACTCCGGCGCCACCAGCGGCGCCGGCGCCGCGGGCGCCAGCTCGTCGAAGTCCACCGAAGACCGGCAACCGCAACGGCACGAACATGTCGGCGGCGCTCGGCGTCATGGAGACGTGCTGGGGCGACGTCGGCCTCGTCCTCTCGATGCCCCGCCAGGGGCTCGGCAACGCGGCCATCGCCGCCGTTGCGAATGAGGAGCAACTCCTTCGCTACGAGGGCCGCTGGGCCGCGATGGCGATCACGGAGCCCGAGTCAGGCTCGGACTCCGCGTCCATCCGCACCACCGCGACCCTCGACGGCGACGAGTACGTCCTGAACGGCGAGAAGATCTACGTCACCGCCGGCGAGCGAGCCGAGCTGGTCGTCGTCTGGGCCTCGCTCGACCGGGAGATCGGACGGGCCGCGATCAAGTCGTTCGTCGTCGAGCGCTCGAACCCGGGCATGGTCCTGGACCGCTTGGAGCACAAGCTGGGCATCCGCGCCTCGGACACCGCCGCTTTCCGCCTCGAGAACTGCCGCGTGCCGAAGGAGGACCTCCTCGGCAGCCCGGACATCGATACGAAGCGCTCGTTCGCGGGCGTCATGAAGACGTTCGACAACACCCGACCCCTCGTGGCCGCGATGGCCGTGGGCGTGGCGAAGGCGTCGATCGACTTCACGCGCGAGCGACTGGCCGAGGCCGGCATCGAGCCGGACTACGACCGCCCGGTGCACAAGCAGCCAGCCGCCGCGGCGACGCTGATCGAGCTCGAGTCTGACCTCGAAGCGGCGCGCCTCCTGATGATGGAGGCGGCATGGATGGCGGACAACTCGAAGCCGAACTCGCTCCACGCCTCCTACGCCAAGGCGAAGGCCGGCCGTGCGGGCACGGACATCGCGCTGCGCTGCGTCGAGCTCTGCGGCTCGGTCGGCTACGACGAGTCTGAGCTACTGGAGAAGTGGGCAAGGGACGCAAAGATCCTCGACATCTTCGAGGGCACCCAGCAGATCCAGCAATTGATCATCGCCCGCCTGCTCCTGAACAAGACCTCCGCGGACCTGCGATGAGGTGCCAGGCACCTCTGACACGAAAGGAACCCCTTCTGTGACTGAAAAGACCCGCCGCGTATTCGTCCTCGGGGGGAATCGCATTCCGTTTGCGCGCTCGAACGCGCAGTACGGGAAGGCTTCCAACCAGGAGTTCGCCTCAGGCGAGTCAGACGGCGCCGTGACCTTCGGCGTCCGCTCAGCGCGCGACTCAGAACCGCACCTCGCCGGCACCGCCAAGCCGCTCTAGCCCTTCGGCGTTCGCTCTTGGGCGCCTGCGTCGCAGCTTTCGCCGGGCCTCTTTACGCCGCGCTGGCCCTTTCTGGGCGCGACCGGCGCGGTGCCCGTGAGAGGCGCGTCGTTAGTCTGCGAGGCAGTGGCTGATATCGACGCAGTCGAGACTGAGGAGTGGCTCGAGGCCCTCGACGCCGTCGTGGAGCAGGACGGACCCAAACGGGCCCATGACCTGGTCGAGCGCGTAGTCGGGCGCGCGCGCTATAAGGGCGCCGCAATCGAGTACGTGGGGCCGACCCCCTACGTCAACACGATCCCCGCCGACGAGGAGCCGCCGCTCCCGGGCGACCCCGCGATGGAGCGCCGCGTCCGCTCGCTCATCCGCTGGAACGCGATCGCGATGATCCTGCGCGCGAACAAGGAGTCCTCGGAGCTGGGCGGCCACATCGCATCGTTCCAGTCCGCCGCGCTCCTCTACGAGATCGGCTTCAACCACTTCTGGCGGGCGCCGTCCGCCGAGCACGGCGGCGACCTCGTCTACATACAGGGTCACTCGTCACCTGGGATCTACGCGCGTGCCTACCTGGAGGGGCGGCTTTCCGAGGAGCAGCTCGAGGGCTTTCGCCAAGAGGTCTCGCGCGACGGCATCTCCTCGTACCCGCACCCCTGGCTCATGCCGGACTTCTGGCAGTTCCCCACCGTCTCGATGGGCCTCGGCCCGATCATGGCGATCTACCAGGCGCGCTTTGCCCGCTACCTCGAGGACCGCGGCATCGCCGAGACGAAGAACCGGAAGATCTGGTGCCACCTCGGTGATGGCGAGACGGACGAGCCCGAGTCTCTCGGCGCGATCGCGCTTGCGGGCCGCGAGAAGCTCTCGAACCTGGTCTTCGTCGTCAATTGCAACCTGCAGCGCCTCGACGGGCCGGTTCACGGGAACGGCAAGATCATCCAGGAGCTCGAGACGATCTTCCGTGGTGCGGGCTGGAACGTGATCAAGGTGGTCTGGGGCGATCGCTGGGATCCGCTTCTGGCCGAGGACCACGATGGCCTCCTGGTGCGCAGGATGGAAGAGGCGGTCGACGGCGAGTACCAGACCTACAAGGCCCGCGACGGCGCCTACGTCCGCGAGAAGTTCTTCGGCAAGTACGAGGAGCTTGCGAAGCGCGTCGAGAACATGTCCGACGAGGAGATCTGGGCGCTGAACCGAGGTGGGCACGACGCGCGCAAGGTCTATGCCGCTTACGCCGCGGCGCAGGGCGCAACCCGCCGGCCGACAGTGGTCCTCGCAAAGACGATCAAGGGCTACGGGATGGGCGAGGCCGGCGAAGGCCAGAACATCACCCACTCGCAGAAGAAGATGAACGAGGAAGCGCTCAAGGCTTTCCGCGACCGCTTCGAGCTCGACATCTCAGAGGAGGAGATCGCCGACGTTTCCTTCCACAGGCCGCCCGCTGACTCGGACGAGATCCGCTACCTGAAGGAGCGCCGGGAGCGGCTCGGCGGCTACCTTCCTGCCCGCAAGCGAAGGGTTGACGAGCCGCTTCCCGTTCCGCCGCTCGAGACGTTCCAGTCGCAGCTGGACGGCACCGACGAGCGCGAGGTCTCGACGACGATGGCGTTCGTCCGCGTCCTCGCCGCGCTCATCCGCGACAAGGAGATCGGCGACAGGGTCGTGCCGATCGTGCCCGACGAAACACGGACCTTCGGGATGGAGGGCATGTTCCGCCAGCTCGGGATCTACTCGCACGTCGGCCAGCTCTATGAGCCTGAGGACGCCGGCTCGCTCATGTTCTACCGCGAGGACCAGAAGGGCCAGGTCCTCCAGGAGGGCATCACCGAGGCGGGCGCGATGTCCTCGTGGATCGCCGCCGCGACCTCGTACTCGAACCACGGCGAGCAGATGATCCCCTTTTACGTCTTCTACTCGATGTTCGGATTCCAGCGGATCGGCGACCTCGCCTGGGCTGCGGGCGACTCGCGCGCGCGAGGCTTCCTGCTCGGCGGAACCGCCGGGCGGACCACGCTGAACGGGGAGGGCCTGCAGCACGAAGACGGGCACTCACACCTCCTCTCGGCGACTGTCCCGAACTGCGTCTCGTACGACCCGACCTATGGGTACGAGCTCGCCGTGATCGTCCAGGACGGCCTCCGCCGGATGATCGGAGAGCAGGAGGACGTCTTCTACTACCTCACGATCATGAACGAGAACTACCCGCACCCCCCGATCCCGGAGGGTGCGGAGGAGGGGATCCTGCGCGGGATGCACCGCATCGCCGAGGCCGACGGCGCGAAGGTGCGGCTGCTCGGCTCGGGCACGATCCTCCGCGAGGTCGAGGCGGCCGCTGAGCTTCTTCGCGAGGACTTCGACGTGGCCTCGGAGGTATGGAGCGTCACCTCGTTCACAGAGCTTCGCCGCGACGGCCTTGCCCGCGAGCGCGAGGCACGCCTTGGCCATCCCGACGTGGCGAAGCCGTGGGTCGAGGAGTGCCTTGGCGGCGCCGAGACGCCAGTCATCGCGGCCACCGACTACATGAAGGCGCTTCCCGATGGCATCCGCGAGTGGGTGCCCGGCCGCTACGACGTGCTCGGGACGGACGGCTTCGGCCGCTCGGACCTCCGCAAGCACCTGCGCCGGTTCTTCGAGGTGGATCGCCATCACGTCGTCGTCGCGGCGCTCCGCTCGCTCGAGCGCGAGGGCGAGGTTGAGAGCTCGGTCGTTGCCGATGCGATCAAGAAGTACGGGATCGACGCCGACGCCCCGGACCCGGCGGTTTCCTAGATATGGCTGAGACGGTCAAAGTTCCAGATATCGGCGACTTCGACGAGGTGCCGGTGATCGAGATCCTCGTCTCCGAGGGCGACGAGGTCACCGAGGAGCAAGGCCTGGTCACGCTCGAGTCAGACAAGGCGACGATGGACGTCCCCTCGCCGGTGGCGGGCAAGGTCGGCTCGATTTCGGTGAGCGTTGGCGACAAGGTGTCGGAAGGCTCGCCCTTGATGGAGATCGAAGCGGGCGAGGACTCGGGCGACGAGGGCGACTCCGACGACCACGACGCGGTGTCTGGCACCGAAGCTGCCGAGGCAGATGAGCCTGCCGAGGACAAGGTGCCTGACACCTCAGGCGGCGACTCCACCCCGGCGCCAGTCGCCGCGGAACTCCAGCGCGGCGCCGAAGGCCGCGACGCCGTGGCCGGGGGCGCTGACTCGAAGAAGGGGCTGCTCTACGCCGGGCCCGGTGTCCGCCGGATGGCGCGCGAGCTGGGGATCGACCTCACGAAGGTGAAGGGGACCGGCCGCAAGGGGCGGATCCTCAAGGAAGACGTCAAGAGGGCGAAGGACCAGCCCGCAGCGGTGGCGGAGGGTGCCGGCATCCCAGGCCTTGACCTGGCGCCGTGGCCGAAGGTGAACTTCGAGAAGTACGGCGAGGTCGAGCGCGTTCCGCTTTCTCGCGTGAAGAAGATCTCGGGCCCCGTGCTCGCGCGGAACTGGGTGATGATCCCGCACGTCACCCACGACGACGAGTCGGATATCACCGACCTCGAGGCGTTCCGCAAGGAGGTGAACGCCGAGCAGAAGGACGTGAAGGTGACGATGGTCGCCCTGCTCATGAAGGCCTGCGTCGCCGCGCTTCGCCAGTTCCCCGACTTCAACTCCTCGCTCGATGGCGATGAGTTGGTGATCAAGCGCTACTACAACATCGGCTTCGCCGCCGACACGCCGCAGGGCCTCTTGGTGCCCGTGGTCAAGGAGGCCGACCGCAAAGGGATCATCGAGATCGCGCGCGAGCTCGGCGAGCTCTCCGAAAAGGCTCGCGAGGGGAAGATCTCGGCCGAGGAGATGCGCGGCTCGACCTTCACGATCTCCTCGCTCGGCGGCATCGGCGGTACGAGCTTCACGCCGATCGTCAATGCGCCAGAGGTGGCGATCCTGGGCGTCACGCGCTCGAAGATGCAGCCGGTCTGGGATCCCGAGACGGAGGAGTTCGTGCCGCGGCTCATGCTCCCGCTTTCGCTGTCCTACGACCACCGCGTGATCGACGGCGCCGCGGCCGCGCGGTTCGTCGCCCACCTCGCGGGCGAGCTCACCGACCTGAGGAGGGCATTGCTTTGAGTGAGGTCAAGGTTCCGGACATCGGCGACTTCGACGAGGTTCCCGTGATCGAGATCCACGTCTCGCCCGGCGACGAGGTCGAGGTCGAGCAGCCGCTCGTCACGCTCGAGTCCGACAAGGCGACGATGGACGTGCCGTCGCCGGCGGCGGGGACGGTGAGGGAGGTCCTGGTCTCCATCAACGACAAGGTGAGCGAGGGGACGCCCATCGTGGTGCTGGAGGGCGGTTCGGGCGAGGGCTCCGGCGGGGAGGAAGGGAGCGAGGCACCCAAGGAGGAAGGGTCCGAAGCGCCGGCGGCCTCCGAGAAGCCCGAGGGTGACGCCGAAAGTAGGAACATCGACGATAGTCGTGGAAATTCCACCTCTCGGCGTGAAGAGGCGCCCGCGGGGAAGCGGGTTGTCGTGGTGGGTTCCGGTCCAGGGGGCTATACGGCCGCGTTTCGTGCTGCGGACCTTGGTTTGGAAGTCACGCTGGTCGAGCGCCATGAGGTGATCGGCGGGGTTTGCCTCAACGTCGGCTGCATTCCGTCCAAGGCTCTTCTTCATGCCGCCAAGGTGCTTGCGGAGGCCGAGGATGCCGGGGAGTTCGGTATCTCCTTCTCGGATCCCGAGATCGACGTGGACAAGCTCCGCTCCTGGAAGGAGGAGGTCGTCGGCAAGCTCACCGGCGGGCTCGACGGGCTCGCGAAGCGCCGCAAGGTGAACGTCATCCACGGCGAGGCCCGATTTCTTTCGCCGAAGTCGATCGACGTCGCCGGGGAGGCCGTCGAGTTCGACCACGCGATCATCGCTGCCGGCTCGCGCGCAGTCATGTTGCCGGACCTGCCCGAGGACGAGCGGATCGTCGATTCGACGGGCGCGCTCGAGCTGCCGGGAATCCCTGAGAGCCTGCTGGTGATCGGCGGCGGGATCATCGGGCTGGAGATGGCTTCGGTGTACGAGGCGCTCGGCTCGAAGGTGACGGTGGTCGAGCTGACCGACCAGCTGATCCCGGGCTGCGATCCGGATCTTGTGAAGCCGCTCTCAAAACGAGTGGGGGAGCGCTACGAGGCGGTCTATCTGAACACGAAGGTCGCCAGCGCCGAGGCGGGCAAGGACGGCATCAAGGTCACCTTCGAGGGCGACGACGCTCCGGGTGACGCGACGTTCGACCGTGTCCTGGTGGCCGTGGGGCGGCGCGCGAACGGCGACATCCTGGACCTCGAAGCCTCGGGCGTCGAGGTGGACGATCGCGGCGAGATCCAGGTGAGCCCCGACAGGCGCACGAACGTCTCGCACATCTACGCGATCGGCGACATCACGGGCGCGCCGATGCTGGCCCACAAGGCAACGCACGAGGGCAAGGTCGCAGCCGAGCGCATCGCCGGCCACGACGTGGTCTTCGAGCCGCGGGCGATCCCCTCGGTTGCCTACACCGACCCGGAGGTCGCCTGGTGCGGCCTGACCGAGACCGAGGCCAAGGAGAACGCGACGGAGTTCGAGAAGGCCGTCTTCCCCTGGCAGGCGTCGGGCCGGGCGCTCGCGCTCGGCCGCGCCGAAGGCCTGACGAAGCTCCTGGTCGACCCGAAGTCGCGCCAGATCCTGGGCGCCGGCATCGTCGGGGCCAACGCGGGCGAGCTGATCGCCGAGGTCTGCCTGGCGATGGAGATGGGCGCTGACGCCGAGGACATCGGCCTCACGATCCATCCGCACCCGACCCTCACCGAGACGGTCGCGTTCGCCGCCGAGATGGCGGAGGGCACGATCACCGACCTCTACGCGCCCAAGAAAAAGGGCTGAGTTGGCGTACCGCCGGCTTGACGAAGGCGACCAGTTCTGGCGGCCCTCCAACCAGATGGGCGTCCAGAACACCGACCTCGCCAAGCAGCTCGAGGCGGAGCAGCTCAGCGCGCGGCTCTGGCGCCTCGAACCCGGCCAGGCGTCCACCAAGCACCGCCACCGGACGCAGGAGGAGCTCTATGTTCTCCTGGAGGGGACCGGGCGCATCCGCATCGGCGACGAGGTGCTGACGCTCGAGCCTCGTGCATCGCTCGTGGTGGAGCCGGACACCGTCCGGCAGCTCTTCAACGACACCGGCGCCGACCAGCTCTGGCTGGTCATGGGCGCTCCGCCTGAGCTCGCAAACACGCTGGAAATGACGGAAGAAACGCTTGAGTTCATGTACCCGGACGGCCCGAAGGCGATGCCGCCGGAGCTCGAGGACTAGGCCCGGGCCACATCCGTCGAGAAGGTGCCGAGGTAGCCCTCGTCCTCCTCTGACAGCGTGAGGATCAACGTCTCGTCGAAGATCCCGTCGTTCGAGTTGTTGACCTCGCGCCCCTCGGCCGGCAGATAGGGGTCGCCACTGCCGTAGACGGCCTCCGAGATCGAATCGTCGAAGAAGAACTGCGTGGTCAGGACCGTTGTGTTGTCGAGGTGGACCTTCGCGTGGATGTGGGGCGTGCGGCCCTGGTAGTAGCCGGGATAGATCGTCGTGATCTCGGCGATGCCATCGGAGTCGGTTACCTGGGCGCCGCGCAGAAACGTGCCCTCCTCGTTGAAGCCTGAATACGCCCCGCCCGCATCGCAGTGCCAGATGTCCACGACGGCGTTCCGGAGCGGCTCGCAGCTCTCGGCGTCGCGTACGCGGACAACCATCCGAAGTGTCTTGCCCTCGCGATCCTCCCGGATATCCGAGCGGATCTTGTCGACGTCGAAGTAGTAGGGCCCTTCGGTTTCCTCGGCAGTGAGCGTGCAGGACGAGGTCTCGTCGAAGAGCGCCGCCAGGTCCTTGCCGCTCCGAGGCTCGACCAGTGCTTCTGAGCCCGACTCCGTCGCGACGCTGGTCGAGGTCGAACCGTCTTCGTCTGAGCCGCAGGCGGCGAGGAGGGAACCAAGCGAGACGGTGCCCAGGCCGGCCAGCGCCTCACGGCGGTTGATCGTCTTGTCGAACTTCATGCCGGATGATCCTTTCCGCGCAGGATGAGAACGAGGTAAACCGATTCGAAAGAAAACCGCAAGAAGCGACTATGGCGCCTGGCCGGACAGCGAACCCGAGCAGAAAGTTAGGAACCCTAATTCGAGGCCTCTATGGCCCGCCGGCTCTGCGGGCTTCTTCCTCGAGGTACGCCTCGGCCCTCAGATCCGCCGACTCGGGACTGCCCCGGCGGTCCACCAGGATCACCTCTGTGTGTGCCATCCGGTCCTGCAATCCGCGCCTGCGTTCGGAGAAAAGAATCATCCAGTAACCCGCTCCGAGTGGGATCGCGGCAAGGACCATGCCGATGAGCCGCCGCCACGCCGCGTGCGGGCTGATACGGGGCGTGCCGTCGTAGTCGTCGAGGCTGATCCCGAGGAAACGCATGCCCGGGGTTTGTCCCGCGAGGGTCCAGAAGAAGAACAGGTAGCTCCCGCTCAACCAGATCAGGGCAGCCAAGCCAATGATGAGTGAGAGGGTCTGCGAGGGGTCGTAGTCGAAGAGGGCCTCGACGGTGAAGTTGACCGCGGCGGTTCCGGCAAAGAACATGATCGCGACCAGGAGTCCGTCCGCGCCAAACGCGATGAGACGGGTCACGAGACCGGCGTTGTCCGAGTCACGAGGCTTCGAGCGTGTGCCCTGGCGCGTGATGCGCCGCGCGAGATTCTCGGCGGCCCAATCGAGGCGGTGAGCGATCCGCCTGATCTGCCTGCCGATGTCTTCGAGCAGTCCAACCCCCTGCGATGCGATGGCCGCGCGCACCTCTGGCGCCTCGGCGACCCGCTCGACCAGCTTCTGTGCCTCGTCGCTTTGGAGCAGGCGATCCCAGACCTTGTCCACCAGCGGGCTGTCGAGCGCATTGATCGCGGCCCGCTCCACGGCGGGGCTTGCGAGGAGGCGCTCCACCGCTTCTTCGATTGCCGGCCCTTCGAGCACCCTGACCAGCGCTCGCTCGACAGCCGGGCTCTCGAGCGCACGCACGATGGCCTCCTCGGTGGCCAGGTCCAGCGCGTCGTCGATACCCGTTGCCTCGGCCATCGCGCTCGCGGTCCGTGCTCCGCCGCCAAGCAGGCGTGCGGCAAAGGAGGGCCGCCGGGTGGGTCGCTGGTCCTCCGCCATCTCGAGCGGAGGCTAAGCCTCGCGTCGGAAGTCTCAGCCTGACGCCGAACGCGCCGCGAGCTGGCCGCAGGCGGCGTCGATGTCCTGGCCGCGGGTGAGGCGGATCGTGGCGCGCAGGCCACCGCGCTCGAGCTCGGCGCGAAAGGCGCGAATGATCCCCGGCTCGGAGCCGTCGAAGCTTCCTGTGGGGTTGTACGGGATGAGATTGACCTTGAAGGCGCGCGGGTCGAGGACCTTCGCCATCTCCTTGGCGAGAGCCGGCGAGTCGTTCACGCCCGCGAGCATCACGTACTCGACGAACACCATCCGCCTGCGCTTGCGGTGGTACGCACGGCAGGCGGCGAGCACGTCGGCCAGCGGGTAGCGGTCGTTCACGGGCATGAGCTCGGAGCGAAGCGCGTCGTTCGGCGCGTGGAGCGAGAGCGCCAGGCGGATCGGCATCTCGGACTCGGTGAGGCGCTCGATCCCCGGGATCCAGCCAACGGTCGAGATGGCAGTGCGGCGATGGGTGATGCCGACGTCCGGCAGCGCGGCGCAGGCCTCCAGCACGTTGTCCAGGTTCATCATCGGCTCGCCCATTCCCATGAAGACGCAGTGGTCAATGGCCTCGATACGGCGGAAGTGGAGCGCCTGGTCGACGATCTCGGCCGCCGTCAGGTTGCGGCCGAACTTCATCGTCCCCGTGGCGCAGAAGGTGCAGGTCAGCGGGCAGCCCGACTGGGAGGAGACGCAGATCGAGCGCCGCCCGTCGCGGTAGCGCATCAGCACCGCCTCGACCGCCCGGCCGTCGGCCGTCTCGAAGAGCGCCTTGACGGTCCCGTCCTTCGAGTGGGCCTCGCGCTCGAGCGCGAGCGTCGAATAGGGCACCTCCGCCTCGAGCCGCTCGCGGAGCGCGGCGGGCACGTTCGACATCTCCGCATAGCCAGAGGCGCCACGCGCCGCCCATTCCCACACCTGCTGGGAGCGATACGACGGCTCGCCCTCCTCGGCAAGCGCACGTTCAAGCAGCGCTACGTCCATCCACCAATGGTGCCAGGCACCCTCAGGCGGTGGCCGGTGCGGGCCTGAGCGCGCCGCGCCAGACGAACGAAGCGATCGAACCGGCGAGGGCGACGGCTACGCCAAGAGCGACCGCCTCTTCCCAGCCGCGTGCCTCGATGACCCCGCCGGCGATCGCCGTGCCGAGCGAGACGCCGGCGATCAGCGAGGTCATGAGCCAGGAGAACGCCTCCGTCCCGGTTCCTGCGGGCGCGACGATCGAGATGAGCTGGTTGCGCGTGGCGATCAGCGGCGCGATCGGCGCTCCGGCTGCCAGCACCAGGATCCCCATCGCGACGGGCGAGGAGGCGAGCATGAGCGGAACGCAGAGGAAGGGGAAGAGCAGCGTCACGACCAGGTACGTGTCGAGCAACTCGCGCCGGGGCGTTCGGGCGCCGAAGGCCAGGCCGCCGACCCCGCTCGCAAGCGACCACAGCGCAAGCAGCACCCCGGCGAGCGCGGCCGAGCCCTCGATCTCGCTGAACGCGGGAAGCGCCACCTCGACGGTCCCGATCATGAAGCCGACCGGAACGGTGGACAGGGCGACCGCGCGGATGCCCGGGGAGCGCAGCGGGCCGAGTCCTCCAACCCGGCCCTCGAGTGGGATGACTCGGCGCCGGTCGGGCAGCTTGACAAGAAAGAGGGCTGTGCCGGCTACGACGAGCGCCGCAGAGACCGCGAGTGCGGCCTGTGGCGAGATCAATGCGACGAGCACTGCAGTCACGAGCGGGCCGGTGACGAACGACACCTCGATCATCACCGAGTCGAGCGCGAAGGCCCCGCGCAAGAGCTCGGCGTCACCGTCCATCATCTCCGGCCAGCGCGACCTCAGAACCGAGCCCGAGGGCGGGTAGCACAGGCCGGCCAAGGCCGCACAGGCAACAAGGGCCTCGGAGGGCGCGCCGGACACGCCCAGGACCCAGAGCGAAAGGATGGCTGCGGCGTGGCCGACGGCCACCGGCATCAGCAGGATCGCACCGCGGCGGTCGACCAACCGCCCCACGAGCGGCGCGGCGATGCCGGCACCTAGCGCCAGTCCACCCGCGGCGAGCCCGGCCGTGGCGAACGAACCGGTCTCGGCACGCAGGAAAAGGATCACCGCCAGCCCGTTGATGGCGTACGGGATGCGCGTCAGCATCGTCGAGGCGATCAGCACCGCAAAGCGCGGCACTCGAAGGACTCGCGCGTAGATCGCCATCCGATCCCAGGATGGCAGCAACCTCGACCACCGAAAGGAGTCTGACCGTGGGTCAGGACCCCGTTGAGGGTTACTTGAGGGTTCAGCGGTCAGCTCGCGCTCAGCGCGAGAAGAGCCGGAAGATGAAGAGCAGCAGAAACGAGCCGCCGATCGCGATCAGCCACGTCTCCAGGTCGAAGAAGTCGTCGATATTGCCGAGGTCGAGCTCGGTCGCGATCCACCCACCGAGGAGAGCGCCGAGGATTCCGATTGCGGTCGTACCAATGCAGCCGCCGGGCTCGGTGCGGCCAGGGAAGAGCGCCCGCGCGATCGTGCCCGCAAACAGCCCGAGGAATATCCAGCCGAAGAAGCCCATAATCAGACGTCGAAGGTAGCGCCGTCGGGCCCCAGGTTCGCGATCTCGGTCTGCCCAATCCGCGAGCGGGCGCCCCAGCTCTCGTGGATATGGCCGCAGACCGCGAGCGGCGGAGCGAGGCGCTCGATCGCATCGGCGAGCGCCTGCGAGCCCAGGTTCTGGCCCGACCCCGCGAGGTCGCAGTGCCCGCGCGGGGGGGAGTGGAGGACGAGTACCGCGCCCTCGGGGCACGGCTCCAGCGCCTCGGCGGCCTCTTCGTCCGAGAGGTCGAAGCTCCAGTCCCAGGGTGTCACGGGAATGCCCGCTCCAAGGCCGAAGAACGTCACGCCTTCGATCTCGGTCGCCTCACCGTGAAGAACGGTGGCGGCGCTCCAGCCCGACGCGGCTTCGCGAAGCGCGTCGGCCGTCTCGTTGTTGCCCGGTATGAGCACGGTTGGCGTCTGGATCGCCGCAAGGGCATCGATCGTTTCTGAGAGCCCCTTGTGGACGGAGGCGAAGTCGCCGGCGCCGATCACGACGTCGGCGTCCGCCGAGCGCTCCACGAGCGAGGCGGCGCGGCCGAGGTCGCGATGGAGATCTGAGAAAGCGAGGATGCGCACCGCCGCGATCCTATGGAACGGGAGCTAGACCCGGACCGGGGCGCTGACCGCGTGGCTCGGAGGCGGAGCTCGACCTCACGCGCGACCAGCTCAACGACGACTGCACCGACCTCTTCGTCGCGATGGGCGAAGCCGCTCTGCGAATCTCCGCTGACCGATGACCAATCGAGAACCGCGATGGTGGGACGACGCGGTCGTCTACCAGATCTACCCGCGCTCGTTCCAGGACTCGGACGGCGACGGGATCGGCGACCTTGCGGGGATCGAGTCGCGCCTGGACCACCTCGTGTACCTGGGCGTCGACGCTCTCTGGCTCTCGCCGATCTACCCGTCACCCCTCGCAGACATGGGCTACGACGTGGCCGACCACTGCGCCATCGCCCCGGAGCTGGGCGACCTCGACGGCTTCGACCGCCTCGTCGCTCGAGCCCACGACCTGGGCCTCAAGGTCCTCCTCGACTTCGTTCCCTCTCACACCTCGATTGAGCACCCCTGGTTCCGCGAGCACCCCGAGTACTACGTGTGGGCCGACGAGCCGCCGAACAACTGGGTCGCGGCGTTCGGCGGGCCGGCGTGGACGCTCGACGACGAGACGGGCCGCTACTACCTCCACTCGTTCTATCCAGAGCAACCGGACCTCGACTGGCGCGTCCCCGAGGTTCGCGAGGCCATGGGAGACGTGATCCGCTTCTGGGTCGACCGCGGTGTGGACGGTTTCAGGGCCGACGCCCTTCAGCAGCTGATGAAGGACCCAGAGCTTCGCGACGATCCGGTGGCGACGAAGCCCTTTCCCCTGCCGCTCGGGGACGAGTACGGGCGCCTCGAGCACGTCCACTCCGAAGCCGGGCCGGAGATCGGCGTTGCGCTCCAAGCGATGCGCGAAGCGGCGGGGGATGCCCTCCTGGTGGGCGAGGTCTACAGGCCCACGCGCGACCTCGGGCCCTACCTCGAGCATCTCGATCTGGCGTTCGCGTTCGAGCTTCTCCACGCACCGTTCGACGAGGAGCGCCTGGCGGAGGTGGTCGCCGAAGGTCAGCGCATGGGGCGAGTCGCGTGGGCACTCTCGAACCACGACTTCCCCCGCCTCGCGACCCGGTTCGGCGAAGAACGCGCGGCCCGCGCGGCGGAGTTCCTGCTGTCGCTTCCAGGCACCGTGTTCCTCTACCAGGGGGACGAGATCGGGATGGTGGACGGGGAGGAGGCAGATCCGCCCTACGACCGCGCGGGCAGGGACGCGCACCGCCACCCCATGCAGTGGGAGCCCGAGCCTCTCGGCGGCTTCACGACAGGCGAGCCGTGGCTGGGCTTGACGGACCCCGAACGACGGAGCGTCCGTGCCCAGCGGGGCGTCGAGGGGTCCTCTCTCGAACTCCACCGGCGGTTGATCGCCGCCCGCCGCTTGCGTCTGGACGAATAGCCCGAGTCTGTTTGTCTCCCCCTACCTCGGGGTAGCTTCGCCTCCGAGAGGAGGAAGAGTTGGACCCAGGTTCCAAGGTTGGACGAGTGACGAGCGTCGTCGCCCTGCTCGCAGCCGGGCTCGCGCTCTCGTCGTGCACTGGCGGCGATGAGGAAGCGGAAGGCACCGAGCTCTCGTTCTTCGTCTTCAACGAGCCCAGCGGCGCCTTCCAGGCCGCCGCCGACCAAGTGCTCGGAGGAATCGAACGGCGAGTACACGATCACCTTCGAGTTCCTGCCGGCCGACGCCGACGGCCAGCGCGAGCAGCTCGTCCGCCGGCTCGGCGCCGAGGACCCTTCGATCGACATCCTCGGCATGGACGTGATCTGGACCGCGGAGTTCGCCAACGCGGGCTGGATTCAGCCCTGGGAGGGCGAGCTCGAATCGCAGGTGACCGAGAACGTCTTCGACTCGGTCGTTGAGGGCGCCTCGTTCGAGGACACTCTGTACGCGGCGCCGTTCACGTCCAACACGCAGCTCCTCTGGTATCGCAAGGACAGGGTCGAGCAGGTGCCCGAGACGTGGGATCAGATGCTCGAAGAGGCTGAGCGGATCGGCGAGAACGGCTCGATCCAGGTGCAGGGCGAACCAGTACGAGGGCTTCGTCGTCTGGGTGAACTCGATGATCGAGTCCGCAGGCTCGACAGGTGCTCGACGGACCCCGAGACGGTCGGCCTCGACCAGGAGGCGACCGAGAAGCGCGATCGAGACGATGGCCCGCTTCGCGACCTCCGACGCCGCGGCGCCCGACATCGATACCTCGACCGAGGACACCGCGCGGCTCTCGTTCGAGGCCGGGGGCGCCTCGTTCATGCTGAATTATCCGTTCGTCTACCCGAGTGCCAAGGAGAACGCGCCCGACGTCTTCGAGCAGACTCGAGGCGACGACGTACCCGGCTGTGGTCGAAGGCGAGCCGTCGGCACCGCCGCTGGGCAGGGATCAACCTCGGCGTCTCGGAGTTCTCGGAGAACTCCGAGCTCGCGTTCGAGGCGGCCGCCTGCATGGTGGAGCCGGAGAACCAGCTCGAGGCGGCCAAGCTCGGCGGGCTGCCGCCGACGCGCGAGGACGCTCTATGAGGACAAGGACGATCGAGGAGGCCTATCCCGGCTTCTCGGACCTCATCAAGGAGTCGATCAGACGCTTCGGCGCCGCGCCCGGTGACTCCGGCCTACACCGATCTTTCGCTGGCGATCCAGAGCGCACTCCACCCGATCGGCGACGTCGATCCCGACGACGTCGAGGCGACCTACGAGCAGCTTCAGGACCTGGTCGACCAGGCCGTGAAGAGGGAAGGGCGTCTTGTGAGCGACAGGTCCAAGACGAAGCGCAGCTCGGTTGGATGCTGTGCGCGCCGGCGGTCATTCGCGATGGTGCTCGTCACCGCCTACCCGATCGGCTACGCGGTGGTCCTGTCTCTACAGGAGCTCGACCTGCGGTTCCCCGACGAAGGCGGCTTCGTCGGCCTTGACGAACTATCGAGACCGTGCTGACCTCGAGCCTGTGGTGGGAGGACGTCTTCAACACGACCTTCGTCACGGTGATCTCGGTCGCGCTCGAGCTGACGCTCGGGATGATCATCGCGCTCGTTATGCACCGGCGATCTTCGGACGCGGGGTCGTGCGCACCTCCGTCCTCATCCCCTACGGCATCGTCACCGTGGTCGCCGCGTTCTCCTGGCAGTTCGCGTTCAACGCCGGACACCGGCTTCGTGAACGAGCTGCCGTTCGTCGCCGACGACAAGGCGTGGTTCGGCGAGCGGTTCTCCTCGTTCGCCGTGATCATCATGGCCGAGGTCTGGAAGACGACGCCGTTCATGGCCCTGCTGCTGCTCGCCGGACTGGTGACGATCGACGATGGCGTCTATGAGGCAGCCAAGGTCGACGGCGCGACCGCGTGGCAGCGCTTCTGGAAGATCACTCTGCCGCTGATGAAGCCGGCGATCCTGGTCGCCCTGCTCTTCCGGACGCTCGACGCGTTCCGGATCTTCGACAACATCTTCATCATGACCGGCGGTGCTCAGAACACCGAGTCGGTGTCGATCCTGGGCTACAACCAGCTGATCGAGCGGCTCAACCTCGGGCTCGGCTCGGCTGTCTCCGTCCTGATCTTCGTCTGCGTGTTCCTGATCGCGTTCCTCTTCATCAAGGGGTTCGGCGTGAAGATGAACGAAGGGAGACCGGGTGGCTGAGAAGACAACCGGCCGCGAGAAGACCCTGTGGTCCGTCGGGATCCTCGTTGTGATCCTCTACGCCCTTATTCCGGTCCTGTGGATCGTCTCACTGTCGTTCAAGGACCCGGCCTCGGTCACGGCGGGGGACTCGTTGTGGACCAAGTTCTGGCCCGCAGGAGTTCACGCTCGACAATTACAAGGGCCTCTTCGAGGGTGGACTCGACAGTCCGCTCCTCGCACCGCTCATCAACTCGATCGGCATCGCCCTGATCGCTACGACGATCGCAATCGTCCTGGCGGCGTTCGCCGCCTACGCAATCGCGCGGCTCAACTTCCCGGGCAAGGCGCTGGTCCTCGCAGGCGCGCTGGCGATCGCCATGTTCCCGGCGATCTCGACGGTCGGCCCGCTCTTCGACATGTGGCGAACGATCGGCCTCTACGACACGTGGATCGGGCTGATCATCCCGTACCTCACCTTCGCGCTGCCGCTGGCGATCTACACGCTCGTCGCCTTCTTCCGCGAGATCCCGTGGGACCTCGAGCAGGCGGCTCAGGTCGACGGCGCCACGCCGTTCCAGGCGTTCCGCAAGGTGATCGTCCCGCTGGCGGCGCCGGGCGTGTTCACCGCCGCGATCCTGGTCTTCATCTTCTGCTGGAACGACTTCGTCTTCGCGATCTCGCTGACATCGTCGGACGCGTCGCGGACAGTCCCTGCGGCGCTCGCGTTCTTTACCGGCGACTCGCAGTTCACGGAGCCGACGGGCAACATCGCCGCCGCGGCAAGCCTCGTGACGGTGCCGATCATCATCTTCGTATTGATCTTCCAGCGGCGAATCGTCGCCGGTTTGACCGCAGGCGCGGTCAAGGGATAAGGAGAGAAGGAACTATGGCCGAGATCGTTCTGGACGGAGTCTCGAAGAAGTTCGCCGATGGGTTCGAGGCGGTCAAGGACCTGGACCTCGAGATCGCTGATGGCGAGTTCATGATCCTGGTCGGCCCGTCCGGCTGCGGCAAATCCACCGCGCTGCGGATGATCGCCGGGCTCGAGGACATCACCGACGGCGAGCTCACGATCGGCGGCAACGTCGTCAACGATCGCGCGCCGAAGGACCGCGACATCGCGATGGTCTTCCAGAACTACGCGCTGTACCCGCACCTGAGCGTGCGCGAGAACATGGAGTTCCCGCTTCGGCTGGCCGGCGTCGAGGACTCCGAGATTACGAAGAAGATCGAGGACGCGGCGAAGGTGCTCGACCTCGAGCAGCACCTTGACCGCAAGCCGGCGAACCTGTCAGGCGGGCAGCGCCAGCGCGTGGCGATGGGCCGAGCGATCGTGCGCGATCCCTCCGCGTTCCTGATGGACGAGCCGCTTTCGAACCTCGACGCCAAGCTGCGCGTCCAGATGCGGACCGAGGTGGCCCGCCTTCAGAACGACCTGGGGACGACCACCGTCTACGTCACCCACGATCAGACCGAGGCGATGACGCTCGGGGACCGGGTCGCGGTAATGCGCGCGGGCGTCCTGCAGCAGGTGGGCTCGCCGGCTGACCTCTACAACGAGCCGAAAAACCTCTTCGTCGCGGGCTTCATCGGCTCCCCCGCGATGAACTTCATGGCGGCGACGCTCGAGGGCGGACGGATCAAGCTCCCATTCGGCGAGGTGGACCTGCCCGAAGGCTTCCGCGACAAGCTCGGCTCGCACTCGGGCAAGGTCATCGCGGGCGTTCGGCCCGAGAGCTTCGAGGACGCCGCCCTGGTCGGCGACGTGAAGGATCAGGGCACCACGTTCACCGCCGACATCGACCTGGTCGAGTCGATGGGCTCCGAGAAGTACGCCTACTTCTCGGTGAAGGGCGAATCGCTCGAGTCCGAGGAGCTCAGGGAGCTGGCAGAGGACGCCGGCGCCTCGGAGGTCCCGAGCGCAGGCGAAGGCCTGGTCGTAGCGCGCCTGGACGCAGCCTCAGAGGCCAAGCGCGGCGAGAGCGCCGAGCTCTGGGTCGACTCGACAAAGCTCCACTTCTTCGACCCGGAATCAGGCGCAAACCTGGGCCACTGACGCCCGGTGCCAGGCACCGTGCCTGGCACCTAGCCGCGGAGGTCGCCTCGCATCGTGTGGGTGAGGGTGTCTTCGTCTCGCGGCGGCTTGCGGCGGAGCTCTTCGCGCAGGCGCTCGAGCGTCTCTGCGTCCCAGCGGTGGGTGCGCAGCAGGAGGTAGCGCAGGCTCACGATCCGCGCGTAGGCCTCGGCGTCGGTCTGCCCCTCGGCCAGGTTCTCCTCGCGGACGAGCTGGACGACGGGCTCGAACTCCTGCTCGAACCACTCGCGGGCAATCTCCTCGCGGGTCATGAACTCGCCGCGGGCCTGCATCAGCCGAAAGCCCCACGCCTCGACCCCTTCTGCGAGCCCGGCGTACCACGAGCCCTGCGAGAGCTGGATCCGGCCGCGGAGCTCAGCGGGTAGTGGGACGCGCTCGAAGAAGAGGCGCTCGTGCCCCTTGAGGGCGAGGTCCGCGACACGCACGCCCGCATCGGCGCCCACCTCCGTGACGATCTCGGTCACGTTGGCCTCGATCACCTCGAGGTCGAGCTGTCGCGCGACGGACACGCGATGGTGGCCGTCCTTGACGAAGTACATGCCGCCGATCTCGTACACGTCGATCGGCGGCATTCCCTGACCGCGCCGCACGGCCTCGGCGATGCGCTGCCAGCGGCGCTTCACCTTGCCGGAGGTGGGTCGGAAGGAGCGGTCGAACTCGCGGGTGCGGTCAACGGTTCCGACGATCGCGTCGAGGTCGATCGTCTTCAAGCCGAGAGAGCGCTCGCTCTTTCGCCCGAGGGCGGCGACCACCTCGTCGAACGGCAGGATCATGTTCACGTCGCCGGACTCGCCACGCAAGCGGCGGGCCAGGCTCGCGCCGAGATGCCGCCGCCGAGCGCGCCCAAAGTCGCTCTGGGCGTCGGATGTAGGAAAACCTGTGTCCAGTCTGGGCGTCATCGCTTCGAATTTCTTGCCATGTGTCCGATACTTCCCCTGATGGATTGTGGCGAACCCGAAGTGGCCGAGGAAGATGAAGGCGAGGCAGACGAAGGCGCGGTAGAGGAGGAGAGCCATGACGCGCGGATCGTCTGCCTGGGGGAGGCGCTGGTCGACTTCGTCTGCGAGCGGCCCGTGTCGTCGCTGGTCGAGGCAGACTTCTTCGTGCCTCGCCAGGGCGGGTCCCTGGCGAACATCGCGATGGCCGCGGCGCGCTTCTCCGACCGTGTCGAGCTGATCGGCGGTGTCGGTGACGACCAGTGGGGCCTGTGGCTACACGAGCGGATCACTACCGCAGGCGTGGACACCGCCCGGTTCGATCTTCTGCGCGGTGTTCAGACCTCGCATGCTTTCGTCTCGGTCGATGAGAAGGGGGAGCCTGCCTTTGCCTTCTACGGCGACAAGGTGCGGCCGTCCGCCCACGCAGGCGTGCATCTCGAGGCGGCGATCACGGGCGACGACGGTGTGCTCGTCGTCGGCTCGGACACGCTGCTGGGCGAGGACGAGCGCGAAGTCACGATGCGAGCGGTGGCGCTCGCGCGAGAGCAGGGCTGGGCGATCCTCTGCGATCCGAACCTGCGGCCCGATCGCTGGAACTCTCGCGCCGAGATGGTCCAGACCATCTCGGCGCTCATCGCAGGCGCCGACGTCGTCAAGCTGAACGAGAGCGAGGCGACCGCGCTGAGCGGGATGATCTCGGCGGAGGCGGCCGGAGAGTGGCTCATGGGCCTCGGACCGAGGGCCGTGGTCGTCACGCGCGGCGCCCGCGGCGCGTTCGTCCAGACGCAGAGATCTGTGATGCCCATCGAGGGCGTGCCCGCGACGGTCGTCGACTCCACCGGCGCCGGCGACTCGGTGTGCGGAGTGGTCGCCGCCGGCATGGCGCGCTGGCTGCCCTTGGACCACGTGGTCACCGCCGCGATGAAGGTGGCGGCCGGTGTGGTGGGCGTCTGGGGCGCGACCGAGGGGCTGCTTCCAGTCCCCGAAGCTCGAGCCCTTCTGGGCTGGCCTGCTCTCGCGCGGCGCGCACAGAAGTAACCAGAAGCCCGCGAGCTAGTGGCAGGCGCCGCAAGCGCCGTGCCTGATTGTGAGCAAATGCTTGCATGTGTGACCGGAGTCACACATAGAACACATGTTCGTAGCCAGCCTCGGTGGCATGAACATGAAGACAAAGATGAAGATCAGCGCGCTTTCTGGCGCGGTCGCGATCGCGACCGTCGCGGCCGCCGGTGCGGCCGCCCAGGAGCCTGGCGCGTCCAGCGATGACTCGCTCTCGGGTGACGCCAAGACCCATACGGCACTCGTCAACGTGCCGAAGCCGGAGCCCAAGAAGCCTGAGGCCCCCGCGATTCCGCAGCCCGAGAACGGCATGATCGAGGGCGTCTCGATCGCCACGCTCGAGTCCATCGCGGCCTGTGAGTCCGGCGGCGACCCCACCGCGGTCAACGCGGCCGGCTACTACGGCAAGTACCAGTTCGACGAGGGCACCTGGGCTGGTGTCGGTGGAACCGGCAACCCCGCCGAGGCGTCCGAGGCCGAGCAGGACTACCGAGCTGCGCTCCTCTACTCACGCGCCGGCTCCAGTCCCTGGCCCGTCTGCGGCTCCTAAGAGGGCCAGGAACGCCGCTGGCGGCGGCCTCGGGAGAACGTCTAGCTCGCTTGGAACCAACCAAGCTCGCTTCACCGTTCTCCCTGCGCCCTTGCCAGCGGCGCTCCTGATCCCTCTTACTCTTCTCAGGCGTCCTGCCGATACGTGACTTGTGAGCGTCTCGGAGATGGCCCTAACGCAAGGCATGGCCGAAACGCGCGGAGCGCTGGAGGAGTGGCGCGGGAACCCGCGCCCGATCCTCAGGTCCTGGCTGCTCGGAGGGTTCGCGTTCGCGGCGGCGCTCTTGAGCGCGGTTCTCGTGGTGGCGTACCTGGCGACGCCCGACGTGACCTACCTCAGCATCCCGGGCGTGCACTTCGATGCCGACGTCGAGGACTACTTCTCGGTCATCTGGCGCAACGGCCTGGTCCTGGCGCTTCACGCGGTTGCGTGCATCGCGGGATTCATCGCAGGAAGCTCCCTGCCTCTTCAGGCCCAGCACATGACTGGCTGGCGGCGGGTGGTCCACGAGCGGGCACGTCCGCTCGCGTTCGCGTGGGTCGTATGCGTTATCACGTTCTCGCTCGTCACCCAGGCCTACATTCTCGGCTCGACGGGTGCCCAGCTGGCCGCTCAGCTGGACGTCTCGCCGGCAACGCTGGTCCTTACCGTTGCGCCGCACGCACTCACCGAGCTCACCGCGGTCTTCCTTCCGCTCGCCGCGTGGACAATCGCGAGCCGCAAGGGCGAATGGGGGAACCTCCTTGCGGCAACGTTCGCGACGGTCGCCGTCGCGATCCCGATGCTGGTGGTCGCGGCAGCCTGGGAAACGCTCGTCTGGCCGACGCTCCTGACGAACGCCTCGCCCGTCCTCGTTTAGGCCGCTGCGTCGTCGGGGTCGTCCGGGCCGAGCAGCGCCCGGCGGAAGACCTCGCGCTCGTCGTCGAAGAGGAAGCCCCACAGGTGCTTTCGCTCCAGCAGCGTCCGCCGCTTGGTCTCGAGTACGGCCTGGCGCGGCAGCGCGGCGACCGTCTCGGCCAGTTCGCGGGCACGCTCCACGACGTCCTCTTCGACCACCTGGCGCACGATGCCCATTCGCAGCGCCTCGTTCGCATCGACCACGCGACCGGTAAGGCACAGCTCCTGGGCGACGGTGGCAGGCAGCACGGCCCGCGCCGACGCGTAGCTGGGCGGGATCCCGCGCGGCAGCTCCGGATATCCGAAGACCGCTGAGGAGTGGGCGACCCGCAGGTCGCACAGAAGGGACAGCGCGAAGCCGCCCGCGAGCGCGGGCCCGTTGACCGCAGCCACCACGGGGCGCTTGCAGTCGCCGACGGCCTCGAAGGCGCTGGTCGAGGTCTCGACCAGGCGTCTGCGGTTCTCGATGTCGCCGCCGAACTGACTCGTGTCCATCCCGGAGCAGAACGCCGAGCCTGCCCCGGTGAGGACCACGCACCCCACCGTCTCGTCCTCGCCGAGGCTCGTGAACGCGTCCGCAAGCTCCACCCTCAGGTCGATCGACAGTGCGTTCCGCTTATCGGGTCGCTGAAGCGTGACGACGGCAACGTCGCCCGAGTGCTCGATCTCAAGGAGGCCGGCCACGCGCGCATCTATATCCGGTGCCAGGCACCCGGTGAACCGGCGGACACCGGGTCAGAGGCGCTTAGGTGTGGCAGGGTTACGGGTGGCACACTCCCCGCATGGCTGATGACTTCCGAGGTAGAGATCGCCGCGGCGGCCGGTGAGCCGGCCGGGCCGGGGGAGCGCGGCATGAAGCCGCTCGAGGCGATCGAGCGTGCTCACGTGAAGGCGCCGACCCGGGGCAACCGCAAGCTCGAGGCGCTCCTGGAGGGCATCAACTCTGACCCCGAGGTCCGGGGCTGGTGGCACATGGCGCAGCTCAACTCCGAGCGCCTCTCCATGTCTGACCATTCGTGGGTCCACGTTCAGATCGTTCTCAACATCGCGCTCCGGCTGCTCCGCCTGCTGGTCAAGGGCGGGGTGGAGCCGGCGATGGTCGCCGACCACGGCATGCGCGACCACGACGCCGAGGTCGTGGTCGCAGCAGGCGCGCTTCTCCATGACACCGGCATGTCGATCCACCGCGCCGACCACGAGGCCTACAGCCTGTTCCTCGCCGAGCGCAAGCTGCGCGAGCTCCTTGCCGACGTCTACAAGGACGGCGAGCGAACGATCGTGATCGCCGAGTGCCTTCACGCGATCATCGGCCACCGCCGCCGGGGCGAGCCGTACACGGTCGAGGCCGGAGTCGTGCGCGTCGCCGACGCCCTCGACATGGCGCACGGCCGATCCCGGATCCCGGTCGAGGCCGGACAGATGGGAATCCACGCGATCTCCGCCGCCGCGATCGACTCGATCGACATCGCCGCCGGCAAGGAGAAGGCGGTGATGATCGAGATCACCATGAACAACTCCGCGGGCGTCTTCCAGGTCGACGACCTTCTGGCCACGAAGCTGCGCGGCACGCCGCTGGCCGAGCACGTCGAGGTCGTCGCGTCGGTCGAGGGCGAGGCCGAGAAGCGCCTCCTCACCGAGTTCCGGATCTAGCCCACCCGCCGCTTAGAGGGGGCCGAGGCGCTATCGTGTGTCGGCAATGTTGCGAATGAGTCTCATTTGCGTTGCGGCCCTCCCCTTGCTTGCCGGGTGCCGGTCCTCGGACGAAGGGTCGGATGCCGAAGTGGTCGCAACGACGACTCAGGTCGCGGACATCGCTCGCAACGTGACCGGAGACGAGGCTGAGGTCCACGGCATCCTCACCCCGAACGCCGACCCTCACGACTACGAGCCGCGCCCGAGCGACGCGACGGCGATCGCCGGTGCGGAAGTCGTCTTCACCTCGGGCGGCGAGGTCGACGAGTGGGTCGACGAGCTCATCGAGAGCTCGGGCACGGACGCCGAGGTCGTAACGCTCCTGGATTCGGCTCCCGTCGTCCGCACGCAGGATGGCGAGGACGACCCGCACTGGTGGCAGGACCCTCGCAACGCGGTCGCTGCGGGGGAGACGATTCGCGACGAGCTCTCGAAAGCCGACCCTGCGGACGCGGCGGCCTACGAGGAGAACGCCGCGGCCATCATCTCCGAGATCCAGCGGTCCGACCTCGCGATAGCCGGCTGCATGAACTTCCTGCCGGACAGCGCTCGCAAGCTCGTGACCTCGCACGACTCGCTCGGCTACTTCGCCGACCGGTATGACATCGAGGTCGTGGGCGCCGCAGTCCCGGCGCTCTCGACCCAGGCGCAGCCGTCGAGTGGCGAGACCGCCGACCTCGTCGAGCTGATCCAGGAAGAAGACGTCCGCGCGGTCTTTCCCGAGGCCGGTCTCTCCGGCGACCTGGAAAGCGCCATCGCGGACGAGGCCGACGTCGCGGTGGGAGGGGATCTCTATGCAGATGCACTCGGCGAGGAGGGGACTGCGGGTGACACCTACCTCGGCGCCCTCCACGCGAACGCGAGCGCTCTCGTCGAGGGGCTTTCGAACGGAGCGCGCTCCTGCGAGCGCCTGGGAGCCGAGTAATGCACGGGCCGAAAGCATCAGCCGAATGGGCCGAGGTTGCCGAGGCGAAGCTCCGCGAGCACGGCCACAAGGCGAGCGGCCCGCGCTCGGCGGTCCTTGAGTCGATCGGCCGCCAGAGCTGCGTGGTCACCGCCCAGGACATCGCGGACGAGCTCAAGCGGCGTAAGAAGAAGGTGGGCATCGCGACCGTCTACCGGACGCTCGAGGTGCTCGAGGACCTGAAGCTCGTGCAGCGGCTGGACCTTGGCACCGAGTCGGCCCGCTACGAGCCCGCGATGCCCGACGGGCGCCATCACCACCATCACTTCGTCTGCCGCAATTGCGGCGAGGCGATCCCGTTCGAAGACGCCGCGCTCGAGCGTGCGATCAACGGCGCTCGGCAAGCGGCTGGCCGCGAGCGTCGACGAGCACGACGTGATCCTCAAGGGCCGCTGCCCGGACTGCGCCTAAGACCGATGCCCTGGCCCATCGACCCGTTCAGCCTCCCGTTCATGCAGCGGGCGGCGCTCGAGATCTTGCTCCTGGCGCCGCTGGCCGGCGTCATCGGCGCGCAGATCGTGCTCCGGCACCTCGCCTTCTTCACGCACGCGGTCGGGACCGCCACCTTTCCCGGCCTGGTCATCGCGGGTCCTGCGGGAATCCCGCCGGCGCTCGCGGCGCTGGCGGTCGGCGGCACCTACGCAGCGGGCCTGGAGCGCCTTGGCCGCGTTCGCGGCCTGGGGAGGGACGTGGCGACGGCGCTCCTCCTGGTCGCGGCGCTGGCGATCGGGATCGTCCTGGCGAGCGACGTCTTCGACTCGGGGTCGGGCGTGGACCGCCTTCTGTTCGGAAGCCTGCTCGCCATCGGCGACGACGAGCTGCTCGCGACGCTCATCGCGTCCCTTGCCGTGCTCGCCGCCGCGGCCGCGTGCAGGCGCACCTGGATCGCCACGGGCTTCGACCCGCAGGTCGCTCCCGCGCTGGGGCTCCGCTCAAGGGTGGCGGACCGGCTCCTCGTCGCCGCGATCGCCGTCGCGGTCATCGCGGCGGTCGACGCCGTCGGCGCACTCTTGGTCTCGGCGATCCTGGTCATGCCCGCAGCCACCGCGCGGCTCTTCACGCGGAGTGTGGTGGCCCTGGAGCTGAGCGCTGTAGGGCTTGCCTTGGCCGAAGGCATTGGCGGCCTGCTCCTTGCCTTCGAGCTGGACGTGCCCCCGGGCGCCGCCATCGCCGTTCTCGGAGGCGCCACGTTCGCGGTAGTCGCGACGGTCACGGCGCTTTCGGGCCGAGCCGCGGAAAGCGCGGCGTGACGGCACTGGTCACCACGTCCGGCCTTCGCGGCGGCTACGGGCCGCGGTCGGATGCGATCTCCGAGATCGACCTGCATGTCGACGCGGGCCAGATCGTCGCCGTGCTGGGGCCGAACGGAGGCGGCAAGACGAGCTTCTTCCGAGCGCTCCTTGGCGAGCTTCCGCGCCGCTCCGGCGCCGTCGAGATCAAGGGTCGCGTCGCGTACGTCCCGCAGACCGAGCGCGCGCGGCTCGACTTCCCGGTCTCGGCGCTCGACGTCGCGGCGATGGGCACCTATGCCGATGCGCCCTGGTACCGCCGGCTCCCCCTGGCGAGCCGCCGCCGCGCCCACGACGCGCTCGAGCTGGTCGGGCTCGAAGCGGAGGCCGCAACCCTCTTTGGAGAGCTCTCGGGCGGCCAGCGCCAGCGGGTTCTCATCGCGCGCGCCTTGGCCCGCGAGGCGCGCGTACTCCTCCTGGACGAGCCGCTCGGCGGGCTCGACCGCGCATCGGCTTCGAGAGTCGGGCGCGTCCTCGCCGACCTGAGGGAGACGGGGCGAGCGATCCTGGTCGCGACTCACGACATCAACGACGCCCACGAGGCCGACCGGGTCCTCTGCATCAATCGCCGCCAGATCGCCTACGGCCCGCCGTCGGTCCTCGACGCGGAGACGCTCGAGCGGACCTACGGAGGCGAGATGATCACGCTTCCGGGCGGAGGCAAGGCGGTAGTCGTCCAGCACCACCACCACTAAGAGGTTTGATGCTGGACTGGCTCACCGACCCGTTCACTGGCGAGATCGGCCGAAGGGCATTGGCCGAGGTCGCGCTCCTCGGACTCGTTTGCGGTCCGCTGGGTGTCTGGCTCGTCCTCTACCGGCAGAGCTACTCCGCCGAGTCCCTCGCTCACGCAGCGCTGCCGGGTTTGGTGATCGCCTCCCTCGCCGGGCTGCCGCTGCTGATCGGGGCGGGCGGCGGCCTGCTCGTCGCTGCAGTCGCGATCGCGCTGGCCGGCCGCGAACGCAGGGTCGGGTCCGATACGGCGATCGCCGTGGTCGTCACCACGCTCTTCGGGGCCGGGGTGCTCCTCGCGCTGCGGCCGGAAGTGCCGGCGCGCCTGGGCGAGATCCTCTTCGGCGACCCGCTGAGCGTTTCTACGGGAGATCTCGTCGCAACCGGCGCCCTGGCGCTCGGAGCAATGGTCGCCCTCGCAGCGCTTCACCGGCCGCTCGCGCTCGGCGGGTTCGACCGGCAGGCGGCGCGAAGCCTCGGGGTGAGCCCACAGGGCGCCGAGCTCGCCCTGCTTGTGCTCCTGGCGGCGGCGACGCTCGTTGCGGTCGGCGCGCTGGGGAACCTCCTGGTGGTGGCGATGCTCCTGGCGCCGGGGGCAGCAGCGCTCCGCCTGGCCCACGGGCTGGGCCCGAGCTTGGTTCTCGCGGCGGCCCTGGCCGTGGGTGCCGGCCTGGCGGGCCTCTACGCGAGCTACTACCTGGAGCTCGCGGCTGGAGCCTCGATCGCATTGGCCGCGGTCGCGACCTTCGCGGTCGCCGCGCTCATCTCGCCGCTGCTCGCGAAGGCCTAGACGCCGGCGCCTGCGCCGCCACGGCCCTCGCCGGAGGCAAAGCGCGCTGCGCCCTTCGTGCCCGTCTCGACCGAGGCGCGCCCAAGCTCGGCCTCGTGCGCGATCCCCTCCGCGAAGGGCATCCCGATTCCCTCGAGCGCCGCTTGGCGGTCGGAGAGCATCGTCGTCTGCGGGAACGCAGCCAGGCCCTCCGCCATCTCCAGCGCGCGGTCGAGATGCGCGCCCGGCGCAACGATCTCGTTGAGAAGGCCCCACGAATGAGCCTCCTCGGCATCGAGAATCCGCCCGGTCAGGATCATCTCCAGCGCCCGGCCCATGCCGACGATGCGGGGCATGCGCTGGGTACCGCCGTCGATAAGGGGCACGCCGAACCGCCGCTCGGTAAAGCCGAGCTTTGCGTCCTCCGTTCCGATCCGAAGGTCGCACCACAGAGCGAGCTCGAGTCCGCCCGCCAGGCACCATCCGGAGATTGCAGCGATCGTCGGCTTCGATGCCTGAAGGCGGGTGAAGCCCAGCGGCCCGTCGGCGAAGGCAGGCAGCCAGTCAAGTGGCTCGATGCCCGCAGCGACGGCTTCGGCGAGCGCTTTCAAGTCGGCGCCGGCGCAGAAGGCCTCAGGCCCCTCTCCCGTCAGGATCAGGACGCGGGCCTCGTCGTCGGCCTCGAAGGCGTCGTAGCCCTCCTTGAGGGCGAGGGCGGTTGCGGCATCAACCGCGTTTCGGCGCTCGGGGCGGGTGATGGTCAGGACTGCCGCCGCTCCGATCCGCTCGTATCGTGTTTCACTCACAGGGCGCGATACTACGTCGAGCGAGCGGGCATGGTGCCGATGGAGGGAAGCGATGGGCAAGCGATCGATTTGGGCGGGCGTGGCGGGCGCCCTGGGTTGCCTCGCCTTGGCGCTCCCAGGTGCCGCCCCTGCGGCGGAGCCCGCGCCATCGTTCGGCCAGTGGCAGCCGGGTCCGCACGACACCTGCTCGAAGAAGCTTCACGACTCGTACTCGGTGATCGGACCCGACGGACTTCGCTACCCGGCCTGGCACCCGCCCCAGGTCACCGACTCCAAAACGGGCAAGCGGTGCACCTTCGGCCACGAGCATGGGCGGAACCCTGCCCACTCTGACCTCTACGGGTGGGTTTCGCGTCACCTCGCAGCGGACGGGCGCGAGAACCGCGCCGGCGTGCCCTTCGGCTCGGCCAACGTCGCCCTCGACGAGTGGGCCGCAACGCACCCCGGCACGCCAACCCGCCAGGAGGACCACGTGGGGCACAAGGTCGAGTGGGAGAACGACGCGATCCTCTACGAGACGGTCGACGGCCACCAGCAGCAGATCGGCATCCGCTGCGACTTCCTGACGAAGATCCACCAGGGGACGCACTCGGCCGACGCCTTCGGCAACAACGTCCACGAGCTCCTCTACGCGGTCCGCTGCACCGACGACACGAAGCTGATCGCGACCAAGCTGGTCACATTCGGCGCCGCCAACGAGTTCGTCCGCTCGTGCGACAAGCAAACGGTCCTCGCCGCGGGCACCGCTCACACCTATCCGACCGGCGGCGGGGTGCGCCTCATCCCGGACCGCGCTTGCGCAGAGGAGCACGTCCTGGTCCCAGAGGGCCTCTTCTCGGAGTACTCGCTGGGCCTGTACGAGGACTGGGTTTCCTCCAACTACCTGCGGACTCAGGATGGGACGCAGATCGCCTACTTCGACCCTCACTTCGCCGTCTTCAACCCCAGCCGGTTCGCCGGCGCAGGCGCGGCCTTGGAGCGGAGCGCCGGCCTCTGCCGCGAGGTAGAGCCGAACGGCGACCGGGCTCGCGGAGGCGCGTGCGAGCCGCTCGCCGGCCCCGGTCCGGAGACTCCGTTCGACGATCCCGCGTCGCCATTCGACGGCGCCCACCGGGAGGTCTACTTCAACCAGACCACCGTGGAAAACGCCGGCGGCCCGCGCCATTGGTGGACGGATCCATACGGCGGCAACGCCTCGGAGGAGCCGTTTCCCGGAGCGATCTGCCAACTCGTCGGCACTAGCGACAACACGTCGCGGCCGACGCTCGAATCGCAGGCATTTGGCTCAAGCCGCGACTACGGCGGGCGCGGCGTTCACGCCCCGAACTGAGCGAGAGCGCTAAGGCTTGCTCAGGCGCTCGATGTCCTCGCGAGCCCGCTCCTTGCGGGTCTCGAGGCGGTTCTGCAGGATCGACGCGAAGATCACGAAGAGCGCGAAGAAGATGATCACGCCGAAGCAGAAGAAGGTGATCACCTTGTCATTGGTGCGGCCATAAAGCCCCTCACCATCGGCAGCCATCGCAACCGGGCTCGTGAGGAGCAGCATCGTGGCCGACGCGGCCAGAGACAGGAGGATGCGCTTCATCGCGCGGAACTCTACAGCCTTCGGGAGGCGGGCCAGGAGGGTTTCAGGCGGTGCTGATCGCACCGGTCGCCGTGAGGACGATCACCAGCGCGCCGAGGCCGATGCGGTACGGGCAGAACGCGCCGATCGAGTGGTTCGCCACGAATCGCAAGAGCCACGCGATTGCGATATAGCCGGAGACGAAGGCGAGCGCTGTGGCGAGGAGGGTCAACCAGACGCCGGGTCCGTCGCCCGAACCCACCTCCTTCAGCTCATACAGACCCGAGAGCACCACGGCGGGTACTGAGAGAAGGAACGAGTAGCGCGCGGCGGATGTCCGTTCGAAATTGAGGAACAGTCCGGCCGAGATCGTGGCGCCGGAGCGCGAAACACCGGGCACGAGGGCCAGTGCCTGGAAGCCGCCGATGACCAGGGCATCGCGCGTGTTGAGCGTTTCCAGCTCGCGCCGATGCTGTCCGTAGCGCTCGGCGGCCAGCATCACGAAGGAGAACAAGATCAGGGTGATTCCCGCCAGATACAGGGAGCGAGCGCCTTCCTCGATCTGATTCGAGAGGGCCAGTCCGGCGACGCTGATCGGGATTGTGCCGAGCGCGATGTACCAGCCCATCCGAGCGTCGATGTCGGCGGAGCGCCAGCGGTCGCCCCTGATCGATCGCTTAAAGGCGACGGCGATTCGTGTCAAGTCCCTCCAGAAGTACACGACCACGGCGGCCATCGTCCCGAGCTGGATCACGGCGGTGAACGCCGCGCCTGGATCCTCCCAGCCGAAAAAGGCAGGCACGATGAGAAGGTGGCCCGACGACGAGATCGGCAGGAACTCCGTCAGGCCCTGGATGATCCCCAGAACGATTGCTTCGAGCGCGTTGATGGCAGCGCGGCACGGTACTGGAACCGGCCGCCCGAGCCCTGCGTAGCGCGACGTTTACGAGTCAGCTCGCGAACGGCGAGTGCCAGGCGATCATGACGAGCCCGTAGACGATCCCGGCGAGGGCGGCGACGCCGGAGACGTCCGGCGAACGACGCGAGCGCGGTCGCTCGCAGGTGGTCGTGCGACTCCCAGCTCTCGCCCGCGCGGATCGAGGCCGTGGAGGCCAGAAGCGCCGCGAAGATGACTCCCAAGCCGATCGTGGCGCCCAGAATGAACTGCGCTGTTTCTCCGATGTTCATGTACATGAGGTTCCTCGGCAGATCCGGCGAAGCAGTAAAGATCCGGGGAAAAGGGCCGAACTGGGCTCTGGCAGCGTCAGAATCACGGCCAATAACCGGGGGTTTTCCGTGTGAAAAGGCTGTGAACGGTCCACCCGCCGCCTTTTGCCCATCTAGAATGGCCCTGGCGCCATGACTCCTTCGCCCGGCACAGTCCGGCTGGCGGTGATCGACACCGACTCAAGCTTCGTCCACGTCCTGGTCAAGCGGCTGGAAGCCGCTGGTTGGGAGCACCGCCTGCTCACGAGCACGGTTCCGCTCGACGAGCTGGTCGCGATGAAGCTGAATGCCCTCGTTGTCGATCCGTCTGCCCTGGGCTCGATGGGGTGGGAATACATCGAGCGTGTATGCACCTCACTTCCGGATCTGGGCCTGATCGTCGTCTCCCATGGCTCGACCGTCGCCCAGAGAGTCAGGGGCCTCCGCATGGGCGCCGACGACTGGGTCTCGAAGCCCTGCCATCCCGAAGAGGTCCTGGCGCGGGTCGAGGCGGTCGCGAGGCGCCGCCGGCGCGGCCGGTCGACGACGGAGGCAACTCCGTTCGTCGCCGGAGAGCTCGAGATCCGCCCAGACCAGTTCCAGGCTTTCGTCTCAGGACGGAGCCTCAACCTCACCCGCCGCGAGTTCGAACTCCTCAACACTCTCGCCGAAGCGAACGGCAAGGTGCTCGAGCGCGAGGAGATCTATCAGCGCGTTTGGGGCTACACGATGGCCCACGGAGACCGGTCCGTTGATGTCTTCATCCGAAAGCTGCGCTCGAAGCTCCAGAAGGCATCGAGCGAGTGGGCCTACGTTCACACCCACTTCGGCGTCGGCTACCGCTTCGAGGCGGAGCCGGCAGTGGGAATCGCGGCGGCGGACGATGTGCCGGCCACGACGGCCTCCGACGTTGACGACGCGGCCACGGAACTCCTTCGTTTCGAGGCAAATCAGGCGTAGTAGCGACGTCCGTGAACGTGGTAAGTCCTCCGCGCGTTCACATCTTTTTCACAACCTGGACTCACGGCGGTAACAAGATCGCCCAGGACCGCTGACAGCCTGAGTCTCGTTTGGGGGCTCCTTGAGCGCAACCGTGCGCGCAGCCTCCTCCTTGTCCACATCCTGAGTTATGACAACAAGAGGGAGACACAACTGTGATTAGGAAGAACTGGCTGCTTGCGGTAGGTGCCAGCGGCGTCCTCGCGCTTGGGCTCGGTGCCTGCGGCGACGATGACGACGGCGGCGACGTCGAGGGTCCCAGCGGCCTCTCCGGTGACATTGCGATCGACGGCTCGAGCACAGTGCAGCCGTTTGCCGAGGCTGCCGCTGAGCTCTTCAACGGCGAGAATCCGGACGTCAACATCAGCGTCGGCGCGGCCGGCACCGGTGGCGGTTTCGAGCGCTTCTGCGCCGGCGAGACCCAGATCTCGGATGCTTCGCGTCCGATCGACGAGGCCGAAGAGGTCCCGCTCTGCGAGGACGAGGGCATCGAGTACACGGAGATCCAGGTTGCGAACGACGGCATCGCCGTCGCTACGTCGCCTGATCTCGAGATCTCGTGCCTGACCACGGAGCAGCTCGCTGAGCTCTGGACCGACGACTCGATCACCGATTACGCTGACCTCGGCGACGACGCCGACACCGGCGAGCCGCTCCCGAGCGGCGAGGTGAGCCTGTACGGACCCGGAACCGATTCGGGCACGTTCGACTACTTCACCGACGTGATCAACGGTGAGGAAGGCCTGAGCCGCAAGGACTATCAGGCGTCCGAGGACGACAACCAGCTCGTCACGGGTGTCGCCGGCGATGGCGCCGGCCTCGGGTACTTCGGATTCTCGTATTTCGAGCAGAGCGCTGACCAGCTGAACCTGGTCTCGGTCGATTCGGGTGACGGCTGCGTCGCTCCGAGCGTTGAGACGATTCAAGACGGCTCGTACGCGCCACTGGCCCGTCCGCTGTTCATGTATCCGAACAATGCCGACGTCGTCGAGGACCCGGTCGGCGGGTTCATGCAGTTCGTCGTCGACAACTACGACGCGATCGCCGAGGCCGCGCTGATCGTCCCCATGGACGAGACGCAGGCCGAGGAGGCCGCCTCCGCCCTGGAGGGCGCGACCGGCGGCTGATCGGCGAAAGGCCGGCTCCACCGACTAGAGACACACGATGGAAGCCGGCTCAGTACATCTAGGCGGAAGCGGAGCGCCGGGAGGCCATAGGCCTCTCGGCGTGAAGCGCCGCCGCTGGGGCGAGGAGGTCATCCGCGCCCTCCTCTTCTTCGCGGCACTGATCTCGATCCTGACCACGATCGGGATAGTCGTGGCCCTCCTCGTGGAGTCGATTCCCTTCTTCGTGGACGTCGGCTCCAAATTCTTCACCGACGGCTCGTGGAGTCCGCTCTTCGCCGATCCCGAGTTCGGCGTCTGGCAGCTCCTCAACGGGACCTTTCTGATCACGGGAATCGCGATCTGTGTCGCCATTCCGATCGGCCTCGCTTCCGCGATCTACCTCTCGGAGTACGCATCTCCAAGGGTCCGGAAGGTCATCAAGCCCATCCTGGAGGTCCTCGTCGGAGTGCCCACTGTCGTGTTCGGCTACTTCGCCCTCACCTTCGTGACTCCCGAGATCCTGCAGGCCCTGGGCATCGAGGTCAAGGGCTTCAACGCGCTCTCCGCCGGCCTCGTGATGGGGATCATGATCGTGCCGACGATCGCCTCGATCTCCGAGGACGCCATGCGCGCCGTCCCGCAGGGCCTCCGCGAGGGCGCGTACGGACTGGGCTCGACGAAGCGCCAGGTCGCGACGCGGGTCGTCTTCCCCGCTGCCCTCTCGGGCATCGTCGCGGCGATCGTCCTGGGCGTCTCGCGCGGCATCGGCGAGACGATGATCGTGCTTCTCGCCGCAGGGCCTCCAGCCGAACTTCGGGATCGATCCGCACGACGGGTTACGCGACGATCACGACCTTCATGGGCTCGGCCGCTGACGGCGACAACCCGGCCGGCTCGATCGGCTACCAGTCGATCTTCGCCTGCGGCACGATCCTCTTCTTCCTCACCCTCGCGATGAACATGATCGCGATCCGCTTCGTTCGCAAGTACAGGCAGGTCTACGACTGATGGCTCGCGCCCCCGCCTCCGCCCGCAGCCGATGTCATCGAGATCGACATGCCCGGGAGGACGTTCCGCCGTGAGCGCGGGACCCAGCTCCGCGAGGTCGGCTTCGCCGTTGGCCTGTTCGCCCTCCTCAGCATCGCCCTGCTCACCCTGCTGGTCCTGTTCGTCGACGTGATCGTCGAGGGCGCGGGGAGCCTGTCGGCCAGCTTCTTCACCGAAACCACGTCTCGCGTGGATCCGAGTCGAGCTCCGGCATCGCAGGGCCGATCATGGGCACGCTGTACCTGATGCTCGTCTGCGCCGCCTTCATCATCCCCGTCGGCGTCGCCAGCGCGATCTACCTCGAGGAGTACGCGAACCGCGAGAAGTGGTTCAACCGGCGATCGAGGTGAACATCCAGAACCTCGCGGCCGTCCCTTCGATCGTCTACGGCGTCCTCGGCCTGGCCTTTCTCGTGCGCGGGCCGATCAGCCTCGGAAACGTGGTCTTTGCCGGAGGGCTCACGCTGGGACTTCTTGTCCTGCCCGTCGTCATCGTTGCGGGCCGCGAGGCGATCCGCGCGGTGCCGCCCTCAATCCGCGAGGGCTCGATGGCGCTCGGCGCAACGAAGTGGCAGACGATCTGGAAGCAGGTCCTGCCGGCATCGATCCCCGGTATCGCGACTGGCACGATCCTCGCGCTCTCGCGGGCGATCGGCGAGGCGGCTCCTCTGATCGTCGTCGGTGCGATCGCGTTCGCGACGACCTCGGACACGAGCCTCTTCAGCGGCACCTTCTCGGCGCTGCCGATTCAGATCTTCGGCTGGACCGCAGACGCCAACGAGGCGTTCAAGCCCCTCGCGGCCGCAGCAATCATCGTCCTTATGGGAATCCTGCTCGCGATGAACGCGGTCGCGATCTGGCTTCGAAACAGATTCGAACAAACCTGGTAGGTGAAATAAAGTGGAGCACTCAGTGACTGACCGCGAACAAGCCGGAGCCGAACAGAAGACGGGAGCGCCCGGAATAGACCTTTCGACGACGGCCGCCCAGACGCACGATGGCAAGCCCTATTCGGGTACCCGGGAAACGATCTTCGGACTGAAGGACGTCAGCGTCCGCTACGGCGGCAACCTCGCCGTCGACGAGGTCTCGATCGACATCTTCCAGAACCACATCACCGCGCTCATTGGCCCGTCGGGTTGCGGCAAGTCGACGCTCATCCGCTGCCTCAACCGGATGAATGACCTGATCCCCTCGGCATCGGTCGAGGGCGAGATCATCTATCACGGCCAGAACCTCTATGCCAAGGACGTGGACCCGGTCGAGGTCCGCAAGCGGATCGGCATGGTCTTCCAGAAGCCGAACCCGTTCCCGAAGTCCATCTACGACAACATCGCCTTCGGTCCCCGCATCCTCGGGATGAAGGGGGACATGGACGAGATCGTCGAGAAGGCGCTCAAGGGGGCGGCGCTCTGGGACGAGGTCAAGGACCGCCTCTCAGACAACGCCTTCGGCATGTCCGGCGGCCAGCAGCAGCGCCTCTGCATCGCCCGTTGCATGGCTGTCGAGCCCGACGTGATCCTGATGGACGAGCCCTGCTCGGCGCTCGACCCGATCTCGACGGGAAAGATCGAGGATCTGATGATGGACTTGAAGGACCGCTACTCGATCGTGATCGTCACGCACAACATGCAGCAGGCGGCGCGCGTCTCCGACAAGACCGCGTTCCTCATCGTCGAGCTCGATTCCGATGAGAAGAACCGCTGGGGGCGGGTAATCGAGTACGACGACACCGAGAAGATATTCACGAACCCGAGCGACAAAAGGACTGAGGATTACGTTTCCGGAAAGGTCGGTTAGCAAAGAGGCGCCAGAGGAGGCCAGGGTGCACTACCAAGACGACCTCCAGGCGCTCGAAGCCAGAGCGCTCGATGGGCTCGACCTAGTCGTCGAGGCACTCGACCGCACGATCGAGGCGGTCCAGCACCAGGACATGGAGCTGGCCGGCATCGTCGTCGCCAACGACGACGTCCTGGACGGGCGCTACCTCGAGGTGCACCAGCGCCTGCTCACGATGCTCGCCATGCAGGCGCCCGTCGCGACGGATCTCCGCTTGATCTCCGCGCTGCTCCACGTGATGAAGAACATGGAGCGAATGGGCGACCAGTGCGTGAACATCGCCAAGATCATCCCCCTGGTCGGCACCGATCCGCCGGCGGACGAGCGGATGCTCGGCAACATCTACACGATGGGAAAGCAGGTCCGCTCGCTGGTCACGCAGGTCAAGCGCGCCTTCGAGACCCGCGACGTGGACGCCGCTCGCGATCTCGTCCGCCAGGACGACGTCGTCGACAACCTGAACAAGGAGTGCTTCCAGATCGCGATCGAGATCGGAGACGACGCCGACCGCCGCGAATGGGCGATGACGATGATCCTCGTCGCCCGGGCGCTCGAGCGCATCGGGGACAACGCCATAGACATCGGCGAGCAGGTCGCCTTCATCGTGACCGGGCTCTTCCGCGAGTTCCAGGACGCTTCGCATCCAAACGGACCGCCCGAGGTCCTCGGCCCGTCGTAGGAGACAAGGGCCCTCGCGAGCGGGGTGCCCCTTCGCGTTCACTAAGAGGTCGCGAAGAGGAGCGAGCCCGTGTCGTGGAGCTCGGCGACGCGCGGCCGGTAGGGCGGGTGAACCTCCAGGATCACGGGCGCGAGGCTGCGCATCACGAAGTACGCGACCTCGTGCCAGGGCAGCGTGCCCCGGCCCGGTGGCAGGTGAAGATCGAGGCGTAGCGGGTCGACGCCCAGTGCGCTGTGCGCAGCCTGGTTGCGGCGCGCCCCGTAATTGTCGTGGGCATGAATCAGCGTCACCGCGTCCATGACGGGCTCGACCAGATGCTCCAGCGACGTGTGGTGGAGCTCGGCCGTGATGTGGGCGTGGCCGAGGTCGAGGCAGAGGCCGATCCCCTCCGACGCGAGCTGGCGGGCCGCCGTGCGCATGCTCTTCGGCGACGCGGAGACGAACTCGCGGCCCGGGTAGAGAGGCGCGAGGTTTTCGATCGCGATGACGAGGTCGTGCAACTCGGCCCGCCGGGCGGCCCTGCGAAGCGAGGTCATCTCGGCCCGTAGCGCATCCTGCGAAGCCGGCTCGTCGGGGAGGGCAAGCGCGTGATACACGACCTGCTCGGCGTCGGCCTCGACGACGTAGTCGATCAGACCGTCCATCGCGCGATCGCCATCGGCCGTGCCGAGGCGAAGGCGCGGCGGGGCGTGCACGATGAGCGAGAGGCCCGTCGTGGCAAGCGAGTCACGCAGGGCGCCGGCGTGCCGCGTCGTCAGGCGGGCATCGCTGAGCACGCTCGCGGGCGGAGCGTCGACCTGAACATGCGAAAAACCGGCCGCCTCGAAGGACTTCAGCAAGTGCACGGAGGGCCACCACTCGTGCGGAACGGTGACTCCGAAGCGCCCGTCGAGGGCCGAGAAAACGTCCCTTGGCTCATCCGCCGGTACCGCCTGGTCGAAGGGGCCACGAGGCTGAAGTTCGGCCATTGCAGGCAATTTTCGCCGCGGACTGGCCGATTTGGGTATAGGTCCCGTGAATGGGTTGTGAATAACCCGTTATTTGCGATCTCACCACTCCTGACTTATCCGCGCTGTCTGCCACACTCGCCGTAAGACTTGACGATGCTCTGCGCGGCGATCGACATTGGCTCGAACACCACGCGCGTGCTCGTCGCCGAGCCGCAGGAGGGCCAGCTCCGAAAGGTCATGGAGCAGCGCGCTTACACGCAGATCGGCGCCGACACGAAGCGGGACGGCTCGATGTCCAAAGAGAAGATCGCTGAGGTGGGCGAGGTCGTCGCGACTCAGATCATGCTTGCGCAAGAACTTGGAGCCGAGGCGATCCGCACCGTTGCGACGGCAGCGATCCGCGACGCCTCAAATCGCAAGAAAGCCGTGCGCAAGCTCGAGGAGATCGCCGGCGTTGCGATCGAGGTCCTTTCCGAGGGGGAGGAGGGACGTCTCGCCTTCGTCGGGGCTACCAAGACTCTGGGCCATCCAGTCGAGGGCGACATCGGCGTCGTCGACGTGGGCGGCGGGTCGTCGGAGATCATCCTCGGGACCGTTGCTGACGGAGTCGACTTGGTGAAGTCGTTTCAGATCGGGTCCGGCGCGCTCACCGAGGATTTCCTTGCGAGCGATCCGCCCTCGGCCTCTGAGATCCGCAAGCTCCGCGACCACATCGACGACTTCTTCGACGGAGTCGAAGTGCCGAAGCCCGACCAGGCGGTGGCCGTCGGCGGTAGCGCGACCTCGCTGCGGACGCTCGTCGGGTCGGTCCTCGAGTACGAGACGCTGGAGCGTGGCGTCCGCGTCCTCGCCGGCGACCCCGTCGACGACGTTGCGAAGCGCTTCGAGCTCGATCCGCGGCGCGTCCGCATCCTGCCCGCCGGAGTGCTCCTGCTGGAGAAGCTCTCTGAGCTCCTGGGCCAGCCGCTTCAGATCGGCAAGGGCGGCCTGCGCGAGGGGATCATTCTTGATCTTCTCCAGTCGGCCAACGGCGCGCCGATCGAGCGTCTCGCGGCCTAGCAGCCATACCTGGCCGCTGCTACCTTGAAAAGGCAGGGGGTCACGCAGCAACAGGCTGAGAGGCGAGGCATGAAGCTAACGGGCGTGAAAGGTGCAGTGGGTGTCGCGATCGGCACGGGCATCCTCGCCTCCGCGGCGATCGCGAGCAGCGGGTTCATCGGCGACGACGGTGTCGGCGATCCCTACTACCCCAGGATGGGCAACACCGGTTACGACGTCCAGTCGTACGACGTGGACCTTGCCTACAAGCGCTCGGGCAAGATCAAGGCCAAGACCACGATCCAGGCTGTCGCCGACACGGATGGAGGTGACCCCGGGACGGGGGAGAACCTTTTCCAACTCGACCTCGACTACCGCGGGCCGAAGGTCACCAAGATCCGGGTCGATGGCACCGAGCAACCGGACTTCGCACGTGAAGGCCAAGAACTGATCCTCCCTATGCCGGAGCTGATTCCCGACGGAGAGACCTTCGAGATGGTGATCCGCTACAAGGGCCGCCCGAAGCAGGTCTCGAATCCTGATGGGTCAAAGGACGGCTGGACGAAGACCGGCGATGGCGCGGTCGCGCTGGGCGAGCCGCAACAGACCCCTTCATGGATCCCGGTCAACGACCATCCGACCGACAAGGCCACCTGGGCATTTCGCTTCGTGACGCCGCGCGAGAAGATCGCGATCTCCAACGGAGAGTTGGTCAACAAAGAGCGCACAGACGATTCGACGATCACCGAATGGGAGCAGAACGAGCCGATGGCGAGCTACCTCGCGCTCGCGGCGATTGGCGAGTTCCGGTTCGATCAAGGCGAGGTCGACGGGCTCCCCTACGTGGGCGCCGTTGACAGACGCATTCCCAAGTCCGTGGTCGACGAGATTCGTGAGCGCACGGAAACAGCCCACGAGTTCCTCTCCGAGGTCGCCGGGCCTTACCCATTCAGTTCCACCGGAGCCGTGATCGACCCTTCGGACCTCGACTTCGCGATGGAGACGCAGACCCGCTCCTACTACCCGAGCCCGCCGCCCCTCCAGCTGGTGATCCACGAGGTTGCCCATCAGTGGTTCGGCAACTCGGTCTCGGTCGAGCGCTGGAAGGACATCTGGCTAAACGAGGGCTTCGCTACGTACATGGAGTGGCTCTATGAGGAGGAGCAGGGCGGCGAGAGCGTCCAGCATCGCTTCGAGCGCATCTACGACGCGAACCCGGCGGGCCCGTCGTTCTGGAACCCGCCTCCAGGGAATCCCGGGGGTCCCGAGAACCTCTTTGCCTTCTCCGTCTACGACCGGGGCGCTATGGCGCTTCAGGTGCTCCGCGAAGAGATCGGCAACGCCGACTTCCGTGAGATTCTGGAGGCGTGGGCCCAGGACAATCAGTTCGGGAACGCATCCACGGAGGACCTCTACAACCTGATCGAGGTGGTCACTGGAAGTCCCCGGCCAGACTCGTTCGACGAGTGGCTCTACGAGCCGGGCAAGCCGGCGTGTTCGACTTGCCGAGAGGTCTCGTCCTCCCACGCGCGCCAGAGCCCCTCGAGCTTCTCGACGTACCGCCGCGGGCCCTCCGAGTAGAGGCGCCGGCCAAGGGAAATCGCCTCGTCGTGCAGCTCGGCTTGGCGCGCATCCACCAGGGCGATCAGCTCTGCCTTCACCGCTTCGGACAAGTCGGCCTCGCCGGTCTCGATGGCGGTTCGAACCTCGGCGAGGTCGTGGTGATCGCCCAAACCCTCTGACAGATCATGGGCCTGATCGGCCAGCGGCCTGATCACCGGCTCCCACACATCACCGAGCAGGCGCAGCGAGTACCACATGTCCTTGACCCGCTTTCGCCACTCATGGACCGTCTCGTCGCTTGGGTGCTCGGTCGCCGCGGTTAGCCCTCGCCTTCCCTGACCATAGGTGCGGCGGATGCCCGGCGCGATCAGGTTGAAGCTGCCGTAGCCGAGCGCCCACAGCCTCGCGTCGTCTCGAGCCTGGCGGATCAGGGCGGAGGCCTCGGCTGCCGAACGGACGACATCTGCGCCCGGACCGGATTGGCCGGCCATCACGTCGAGCCAGGCACGCGCGGCGGCCAGGGTCTCCGGGCCAGCCGACGCTTCGGCGTGAGCGATCAGCGATCCGAGCGCCTCTGCCTTCGCATCGGCCTCACGGGCCCCCGCCAGCACGTGCGCCGCATCGCGAAGGCGCCCGTTCTCGGCCCTGAAGCGATCCACGCCGATTCTGTCCTTGACCAAGCGCAACAGAGAGCGCGTCTTCTTGATGTCCTTGCGGGCCGTGTGTACGGCAACGGCTGGATCGCGCTCGAGCTCGGTGCCGAGCTGCTCAAGCGCGCTTTCCAGGCGCTCTGTTGCGACGCGCCTTATCTCGAACGCCAAACGCTCGGGATGGTCGAACCGGTAGCTCACGACTCAAACCCTACGGAGGGAGCGCGGGCCGGCGGCCGTGCTCGATCGTGTGGACCGCAACGGCGCGATCCGCAGGGCAGTCCCACTGCCCGCGGCGCCAGCGGATCTCCGACCCGTCGGCGAGCACAGCCTTCGCGCGCCCACACCGAGGTTCGCCGTAGAGCGCGGCCTCGAGGGGCCGCTCGTCGCCGCGCGAGTCCTCCAGCCCGCGGCGGACGGCCTCGGCCGGATAGGTGACGATGATCGAGCCGCGACGGACCCAGATCGGGACGTGGTCGAGCGGCGCGACAGCGGTCACCTCCCGCCCTCCCTCGCAGGGCTCGCCGCTCCAGAAGTCGAGCCACTCGCCGTTCGGCAGATAGGTCCGCCGCTCGCGAGCGCCGTCTTCGAGCACCGGCGCCACCCACATGGAGGGGCCGAAGCCGTAGGCATCGCCCACCGTCCACGAGTCCGGCTCGTCAGGTTCCAGGAGGCAGAGAGGGCGCATGATGGGCAGGCCGGTCCTGGCGGCCGTCCGGGCCGCCGCGCGGATGTAGGGCACAAGGCGCTCGTGGAGGAGAACGAGGTCACGGAAGGCGCGAAGCGTCTCGTCGTCATAGCGCCACGCCTCTTGGGCGAAGCGCCCATGCGCCTGCATCAGCGGCGTCAGCGCTCCGAAGGCTGCCCAGCGCACCAAGAGCTCCCTGGGGCAGCGCTTCGCCAGGCGCTCGCCAAGGTAGCCGCCGACGTCGTGCGACCAGTTGGAAAAGCCTGATGCCGCCGCGGTGAGGCTGGCCGTCACAAGGGTCCTGAGCGACCACCAGTCGGAGACCTGATCGCCGCCCCACGTGACCCCGGTCGCCTGCTGACCGGTCCAGCCGGGCCTGCCGAACAGAACGCCTTCGCCGGGATGGACCTCGTCGAGCACGTCCTGCATCGCCCGGCGATACAGATCCCCGTACTCCCACGCGACCTCGACGCCGCGGCGCCCGTCGGCAAAGACACCTTCGGGCGGGACGTAGTAGCCCTCGCCATCGTCCGCCTTGATCCCGGCGACACCCATCTCAAGAACCGCGCGCGCCTGCTCCTGCCACCACCGCGTCGCGCCGGGCGACGTGAAGTCGACCATCGATCCCGTCCCCATCCACCAGCGCCCGACCCAGGGCTCCCCGTCGGGCGTACGGACGAAGTGCCCCGCACCGGCTCCGTCCGCGTAGTTCGAGGCGGCCTCGGAGTGCATTCGCTCGGACTCCGAATCGGGTGGGCGCTGTCCGTCGGAGGAGTCGAGGTTGGTCCACGGCGTCACCCAGACGACGGTCCTCACCTCGTCGCGCTTCATGCCGGCGACGAGGCCCTCCGGGTCGGGGAACTGACGCCGGTTGAACTCCCAGGTGTTGTATTGCGTCTCCCACGGAGAGTCGATCACGATCGCGTCGAGCGGGATCCCGTGCTCGCGGTAGCCGTGCCAGTCCTCCTCGACGTCGCGTTGGTGCTCGTAGACGTCGCGGCTCTTCCAGTGACCGTAGGCCCACTCGGGAAGGACCGGGGGCATGCCCGTCATCCGCAGGTAGTCGCGAAGCTGCGCGACGGGCGAGCCGGCGCACATGAGGTGAAGGCGGAGGGGCCCGGCGGCCGCGAGCTGGGAGATGGAGTGGGTCGCCCGGGTCAGGTCCAGGTCGAGGCCCTGGCCGAAGGTCTCCGACCAGACGGCACGCCCCGCGCTTGAAAGGAACCACGGCGCGGGCACGTAGTCGCCCTGCGGAACGCCGCCCACGTCGAGCATCTCGGGCGGGCAGTCAGGGCCCGTGTAGCGGCGGTCGGCGCCGAGCCGGATGCGGCGCCCGCTCTGGTCGAAGGGCTCGGCATGGCGCGCCCCGAGCCCGGTGACCCGCTCACCCGGCGCTGCGTCCCACTCGGCCTCGAGCCGGAAGGGGGAAGGGTCCGCGCGGAGCTCGACGACGATCCGCGACTCGCTCGCGAGCGCGATCCCGATCACCACGTCTGAATCGCCGGCGCGGGCGGACAGGGTGACGCCGTGCCTGTCCTCTGACTCGACCCGGGCCTCTGCAACTGACACTCGCTCGCCCCAGGCTTCCTCTGCGACGACCCCCTCGGTCAGATGAATCAGGTGCTCGGTTTCCGTGCCGGAACGAAGGAAGAGCCGCGTTGCCACCAACACGGCTCTCCCAGAGTGCTCGACGCTGAGGAGTATGGGGTCGAGCGTGACCTCCACCGAGAGCGGACCGCGTGAGAGGTAGACGGTTCCAGCCCCGCGCTCTAGCGTCACGGCCACACCAGGGAGTTCAACGCACTGAGCACGCTTTCCGGTTGCGATTCGGATAAGCGCCGTTCACAGCGGATTCACCTCCGTTTCCCAGATTCGTAACGGGAACAGCCGTTCGGGCGTCCAAGCTAGAAGCGTCCATATGCAGGCAAATCACAAGGGAGCAACGATGATTCCCCACCGTGGCGCACGAGTAGACATGCATTGCCACTCCACCGCGTCCGAGCTGGCGAAGCTCGGAATCCAGCGCTCGATAGGACTGCCGGAGTGCGCGACGCCCCCCGAGGAGGCCTATGAGCTCGCCAGGCGGCGGGGCATGGACTTCTTCACGCTGACCGACCACGACACGATCGCCGGCTGCCTCGAGCTGGCAGACCGGCCCGACGTCTTCATCTCCGAGGAGCTGACTGCCTGGTTCCCTGGCGAGCCCCAGGCGGTACACGTCCTCTGTTACGGCATCACTCCGGAGGACCACGAGTTCCTACAGAGCCACGCGTTCGACGTCGAGACGTGCGCTGCGTACCTGCACGAGCACGGGATCGCGTGCGCACTCGCGCATCCCTTCTTCGAAGTCGCGGAGCCCCTGGAGGCGCGCCACCGGCGCCGGCTGGCGCAGCTCTTCGGAGTCTGGGAGATTCGCAACGGGTCGCGGGCTCGCGAGCTGAACATGCCGGCGGCCGTCTACATCGAGACCCACGGCGGCACGGGCATCGGCGGATCGGACGACCACGCCGGGGTGGACATCGGGCGGACCTGGACCGAGACGCCGCCCGCGTCTTCCCCGGAAGAGTTTCTGGACCACGTGCGGGGCGGGCTCGCCGTGGCCGACGGAGCGCAGGGCAGCGCAGCCAAGTGGGCCCACTCCGCGCTTGCGCTCGCCACGCGCTCGCTCCTTCGGGATTCGGAGAACCTCCCCGAGGGGAGCTGCAGCCCTGCGACCGTGCTCGAGATCGCTCAGCGGGTCGTCGGCGACGGGGCGATTCGCGGCGGGGAGGCGACGTCCGGCCTGGACGCCGGCGAGGTGACGGCGCTCCTTCGCGCCTGGCTCGACTCGGTGGGCCTTCCCCACGATCCGCGCCAGCTGATCGAGCTGATGCAGGAGGACGGCTTCAGCCACTCGGACCTCTATCGCAAGGCGCGCCGCGCGCACGAGCGAAAGCTGCGCGACGCCATCGGCGAGGTGCAGCGCGTCGCCGAGACCGGCGAGGGATTCAAGGACGCGGCCCTGCCGCTGTTCGATTCGATGATCCCGGCCATTCCCTACGTGCCGGCGATGGCGATCCTGGGCGCGGAAAAGCGCAAGCTCGCCTCCCGCGACGGCGAGCCCAAGCGGGTCGCGCTGATCGTCGACGCGATCGGCTCGATGCACGGGGTGAGCCACACAGTCGAGCGTCTCCGCGAGCACGGAGTCCCCGGCTACGACGTCGACGTGATCGGCACGGACTCGCGTGTCGACCGCCGGCTGCCGGCCGTCGCCGAGGTGGACGTGCCGCACTACCGCGGGCTCAGCATCGGGATCCCCAGCATTCCCGAGCTGGCCGAGACGCTCGCTGACGGCGCCTATGACGCGGTTCACGTCACGGCCCCGGTCCGGCCGGGATCGCCGCCGCGCTCATGGCGCGGATCGCGAACCTGCCGCTCGTCGCCAGCCATCACACGGAACTGGCCGCCTACGCGCGGCTTCGCTCAGGCGATCCGGGGCTCGAAACGGCGATGCGGGCAGCGTTGTCCCTCTTCTACTCGGGCTGCGAGCTCGTGCTCTCGCCGAGCGCCGCGGCCGACGAGTCGATCAACTCGGTCGGCATCCCGGCGGCCAGGATCCGCCGTTGGGAGCGCGGGGTGGACCTCGAGCTCTACAGCGGTGACAAGGCGAACCGGAACGCGTACCCCGGGAAGTTCAAGGTCCTCTACGCGGGACGCCTCTCCAAGGAGAAGGGCGTGGACCTCATGGCGGACGCGTTCGAGATCGCGCGCGAGCGCGACCCGCGTCTCCACCTGCTGCTTGCCGGCGGCGGGCCCGAGGAGGACGAGCTCAGAAAGCGCCTTGGCGACTCGGCCACCTTCCTCGGCTGGCTGGACCGCGAGGAGCTGGCGCAGGCGTACGCGAGCTCCGATCTCTTCGTCTTCTGCTCGACGACAGACACCTACGGCCAGGTGATCACCGAGGCGCAGGCAAGCGGGCTCCCCGTCGTCGCAGTGGACGAGGGCGGGCCGCGGACCCTGATCCGAAGCGGGGACACCGGCTGGCTGGTGGAGGCGGAGCCGCTCAGCGTGGCGGCGGGCATCGCCCAGCTCGCCGCCTCGCCGTATTTGCGCGACCACCTCAGGCGCAACGCTCTGCGGCGCGTCCGCGGACGCAGCTGGGATGCCGCATTCGGCCAGCTCGCCGCCTCGTACGACGAGGTGCTCCGCCGGCCGGAGCTCGCGGAGGCCGGCACGGATCTCGACCCGGTCCCGCGCGCTCCGGCCCCGATCCTGCGCGCGGCGTAGGACAGGAACCTGCCCAGCGTTCACCGCCCGTTGACAGCCGCCGGCCCCGGCGAACTACCATCAGGGGCTGTGGCATTCGAGCTCAAGAGCCAGGCCGCAGACGAATACGTGCCCGACGCCGAGGAGGAGGCCGGCGAAGAGGCCGCGCCCGCGCCCGACCTCGAGGACCACAGCCTCTACTTCAACCGCGAGCTCTCGTGGCTCGAGTTCAACGACCGCGTCCTTCAGCTGGCCGAGGACGAAAGCGTGCCGCTCCTCGAGCGCGTGAAGTTCTGCGCGATCTGGGAGTCGAACCTGGACGAGTTCTTCATGGTGCGCGTCGCGAACCTGGAGGACGCGCGCGAAGCCGGGCGCGAGGCCAGGGGCCCCGACGGCATGAGCATCGCCGCGCAGATCGAAGAGGTCACGAAGCGGGTGCTGGAGCAGCGCAAGCGCGTGAGCGCGGCGTTCAAGTCGATGCGCCCCGAGCTCGAGGAGAGCGGTGTGCGGATCCTGCCCGTGGCCGAGGCCTCGGACGAGGAGCGCGAGGAGCTCGCTCACCTCTTCGAGCGCCAGGTGTTCCCGGCCCTGACCCCGCTGGTGATCGGACTCGGCAGACCGTTCCCCTATATCTCGAACCTCTCGCTGAGCCTCGCCGTCGCGCTCCGCGACCCCAAGCAGGACACCGACGTCCTCGCGCGGGTCAAGGTGCCGAAGGAGCTCCTTGGCCGGTTCCTGCCGCTCGGCGAGGACGGGACCACGCTGGTGCCCCTTGACGACCTGATCGCCGCCAACGTCGGCTCTCTCTTCCCGGGCATGGAGGTGGTGGGCTTCTCGTTCTTCCGAGTCACCCGCGACACCGACTACGACGTCTCGGACGAGGCCGACGACATGCTCCAGGCAGTCCAGGAGGAGCTCCGCCGCCGTCGCTTCGGCGAGGTCGTGCGCCTCGAGGTCGAGGCCGGCATGGACCCAAAGCTTCGCTCTCAGCTCGTCTCGGCGATGGGCTTGGAGGAGCGCGAGGCCTACGAGGTCAGCGGCCTGCTCGACCTGACCGATCTGTGGGACGTGTACGGCCTCAAGGGCCTGCCGTCACGACCTGCGGGACCCCGAGCACACGCCCGTCACCAAGCCCCGCCTGGTGGGCGAGGACGGGAAGGACGCGGACGTGTTCGCCGCGATGCGGGAGGGGGACATCCTCGTCCACCACCCGTATGACTCCTTCAACACGTCTGTGGAGCGTTTCGTGCGCCAGGCCGTCGCGGACCCCGACGTGCTCGCGATCAAGCAGACCGTTTACCGCACCTCAGCCGACTCGCCGCTTGTCCCGTCGCTGATCGCCGCGGCGGAGCGCGGCAAGCAGGCGGTGTGCATGGTGGAGCTCAAGGCGCGCTTCGACGAGCAGGCGAACATCACCTGGGCGAAGAAGCTCGAGCAGGCGGGCGTGCACGTCGTCTACGGCATCCCGGCGCTGAAGACGCACGTCAAATGCATCCTTGTCGCGCGCCGCGAGGGCGACGGCGTGCGCCATTACGCCCACATCGGCACGGGCAACTACAACCCGAAGACGGCCCGGATCTACACCGACCTGGGCATCTTTACCTGCGACGAGGACATCGGATCCGACATCGCCGAGATGTTCAACTACCTCACGGGCTACGCGCGCCCGTCCAAGTACCGGAAGGCCCTGATCGCTCCGCTCAACCTGGCCGAGGAGATCCTCGCCGAGATCGACCGAACGATCGAGGCCCACTCGCCGGAGAATCCCGCGCGGATCCGCCTGAAGATGAACTCGCTCCTGGACGCCAGGTCGATCCAGGCGCTCTACCGTGCCTCGCAGGCGGGCGTGGAGGTTTTGCTGAACGTCCGCGGCATCTGCGCGCTCAAGCCTGGTGTTCCCGGTGTCTCCGAGAACATCAAGGTCGTCTCGGTCGTCGGCCGCTTCCTCGAGCACTCGCGCATCTACTCCTTCGAGCGCCCCGGCGAGGAGCCGCTGCATCTACATCGGCTCCGCGGACCTGATGCCGCGGAACCTCTACAACCGCGTCGAGCTCGTGATCCCGATCCTCGATGAGCGGATCCGCGCCGAGATGATGGACATCCTTGACAGCTCCATCGCGGACGACATGAACGCCTGGGACCTCGACGCCGACGGCCAGTGGACTCGGCGGGACGGCTCGCGGGGCCGCTCTGTTCAGCGCGAGATGATCGAGAAGCACAGCGCCCGGTCGGCCGACGCGCCGCAGTAGCTATGCGGACCGGTCCGGCCTGATCCGCTCGGCATGGCGCTCGCCAAGCTCCGTCGCGGACTCGAGGAACTCGGTGATGACCTTGAGCTCGGCCGCGGTGAACCGCGCGGCGAGCATCTCCTGCCAGTCGCTCATGAGCGGCCCCCAGACCTTCCCGGACTCGTCGTAGTGGCGGGGGGTGACCTCCACGTTCACCTTGCGGCGATCCGAGTCGTCGCGGAGGCGCCGCACGAATCCCGCGGCCTCGAGGCGGTCGATGACCGCAGTGACGGCTCCGGTCGTGAGGCCCGACGCGGTCGCGAGCTCACCGGCGGTCATGCCGCCGCTCGCCTGCACCAAGTCCAGGCAGCGGAGGTCAGTGAGGCTGACCCCCAGGTTCTCCGCCGCAAGCGCGTCGAAGGCGCTCTCCTGGCTCGTATTCGCGCGGTACGCAGCGATCAGCTGCGAGATCAGTTCTTTCTTGGAGTCTCTCGACATCTAAATAGCTTAGTTGCTAAGATACTTTATGTCAGAGAGAGTCTATGGGGTCCGCAGGATCCCAAGAGCGATGGAGGTATCGCATGAAGGTCGAGATGAAGCTGGAACTGGTCCCGGTCCCCGTGACGGATGTTGACCGGGCGAAGGAGTTCTACGTCGACAAGGTCGGTTTCAACGACGACGAGGATCACACGGTCACGGAGGAGATGCGCTTCGTTCAGCTGACGCCTCCAGGGTCGGCGTGCTCGATCTCGATCGGGAAGGGCATCACCGAGATGGCTCCCGGCTCGGTCAAGGGACTGCAGCTGGTGGTCTCTGACATCGAGGAGGCGCGCGCCGACCTCGCCGGGAGGGGTGTCGAAGTCTCGGAGGTCCAGGACTTCCCGTGGGGCCGGTTCGTCTTCTTCGCTGACCCGGACGGCAACGGTTGGGCAGTTCAGCAACTCGTCTAGAGGCCGGGAGGAGGCACCGCCGAAGCGCCCGCGGAGGCGCTTCGGCACACTGCGGGGGATGATCCACGACGCGCAGGGATTCTGGCTCTCCCAGGAAGAGCGGCCTGAGGCCAACGCCGTCCTCGATGGCGAGGTGACGGCCGACGTCGTCGTCCTCGGTGGAGGCTTCTCCGGCATGTGGACGGCGTGGCTCATCCGGGAGGCCGAGCCGAACGCCCGGGTCGTGCTGCTCGAGGGGGGCGTGTGCGGGCACGGGCCGTCGGGGCGGAACGGAGGCTTTGCGAACTCGATGTGGTTCGGCCTCGGGTCGATGCGGGATTCCTTCGGCGATGAAGGGACCCGCGCCCTCGCCGAAGCGGCGGAGTCGGCGATCGGCGAGATCGGCGAGTGGTGCTCCTCACAGGAGGTGGACGCCTCGTTTCACCACGGCGGCTATCTCCAGATCTCGACGGCGAAGGCACACGACCAGGTCTGGGAGCCGGCCGTCACCGCCTGTCATGCGGTCGGCAGGCCGGACGCGGTCGAGGTCCTGTCGCCGGACAAGGTGCAGGAGCGGTGCGCGTCACCCATCTTCCGAGGCGCAGCTTTCTTCCCGGCCTCCGCAACGGTCAACCCGGCGCGCCTTGCGCTCGGCCTCAGGCGCCGGCTCATCGAGACCGGGGTGGAGGTGTACGAGCATTCGAAGGTAGTGGGCCTCCGGGCCGGCCCGGGCGGTGTCGAGGCTCGAACCGCCGGAGGCGTGGTGCGAGCGGGCCATGCCGTCCTTGCCACCGGCGGCGCCCAGGAGGCCGTGCAGCCCCTCAGGCGGCGCCTGACGCTCACTTCGAGCCACATGGTGATCACCGAGCCGGTCCCTGACGTCATAGAAGAGATCGGCTGGACGGGCGGTGAGTGCATCACGGACGGGCGCCACATGCTCCATTACTTCCGCACCACCCAGGACGGCCGGATCGCCTTCGGATGGGGAGGCGGGAGGATGGTCTACGGGGCGCGTATTCAGCGCCATGCCGAGGTGGATGCCGAAGTCGCTGCACAGGTCGCGACACACCTGACTCGGTTCTTCCCGCAGCTCGCAGGACGCCGGATCGCCCATGCCTGGGGCGGGCCGATCGACGTCTCGCCCAACCACACGCCGATGGTCGGCACTCTCGACAGCCGCGTCCACTACGCCTTCGGCTACACAGGCAACGGCGTGGGCCCCTCCCGCATGGTCGGCCACATCCTCGCCTCCCTTGCCCTCGACCGCCGCGACGACTACTCGCGCCTGGCGATCGTCGACCACCAGGAGATCCGCGTCCCGCCTGAGCCCTTCCGCTACATCGGTGGAATGGTCGTTCGCGACGCCCTCCTTCGCAAGGAGCGCGCCGAGGAGCTCGGCGAAGAGCCGGACCCGCTGAGCGTCATGATCGCGGGCATTCCCGAGCGGGTCGGCGTCCAGATCGGCCGCTGATCGCACCGTCGGTCGCGGCGCCTACGATCGAAGGGTGCCTCGGAAGATCGCGCATCTGGACATGGACGCGTTCTATGCGTCGGTCGAGCTGCAGCGCCATCCCGAGCTGGTCGGAAAGCCCGTGATCGTGTCGGGCACGGGCCCGCGGGCGGTCGTCACAACGGCGTCGTACGAGGCGCGCAAGTTCGGGGTCGGGTCCGCGATGCCGGCCTCGCGGGCGCGCCGGCTCTGTCCAGACGCACACTGGCTTCCGGTCGATCACGCGCACTACCGCGAGCGCTCCGCTGAGGTCCGGGCCCTCATCGACGAGATGGGCGTGCCCGTCGAGCCCATGTCGCTCGACGAGGCCTACATCGACCTCTCAGAGGTGAATGACCCGATCGCGCGGATGTCGGACCTGGTCGGGCGCATCAGGGACAAGACAGGCCTCGACGCCTCTGTGGGCATCGGCCCGAACAAGCTTGTCGCCAAGGTCGCCTCGGACGCCGAGAAGCCCCGCGGCTTCGTCGTCCTCACCCGCGAGCAGGCTGCCGAGCGCTTCAAGGGCGAGGGCGTGCGCCTCATTCCCGGCATCGGCCCGAAGACCGCGAGGCGGCTGGAGGGCTACGGCGTGAAGACGATCGGCCAGCTTCAGCGGTGCACGGTCCCCGGCCTGATCGAGCGCTTCGGCGAGACCCATGGTCGCGCCCTCCACGACCGGGCCCACTTCCGCTCCGACGCGCCGGTGACAACCGAGCGGATCACCAAGTCGCGCTCGGTCGAGACGACCTTCGACTACGACGTCACAGACCCGCAACGCCTGGAGGAGGTCATCGCCGGCCAGTCCGACCGGCTCGCCGCCGAGCTCGCGAAGCGCGAGGCGGCAGGCCGCACGATCGGCATCAAGGTGAGGACGGACGACTTCGCCACCTTCACCCGCGATCGCTCGATCAAGGAGTTCACGAACGACGCCGAGAGGATCCGCACCATCGCCCTGGAGCTACTGCGCGAGAACCTGCCAGCCCGCCCCGTGCGCCTCCTGGGCGTGCGGATCGCGAAGTTCGAGGACGAGGCGCCGGCGCCGCCGGAGGCTGAGCCAACCCTCCTCGACCCGGAGGCGTGAGCTCAGTCGTCGTCGTGGTCGTGCTCGTGATCGTCCTCGAGGCCTTCTTCGTGGACGTGGGGGTGGGAGTGCGTGACCTCGCCGTGTGAGTGCTCATGCTCGTGCTCCGTGTGCTCGTGGTCGGCATCGGTGTGAGCGTGGGTGTGCGTCTCGTCGCCGTGCGAGTGCTCGTGTGAGTGGGGCTCGTCGTGCTCGTGGTCGTGCTCGTCGTGCATGCGGTCCTCCTTCGTGTCTTCTCCGGACTGTACCCCGATCCAATCTCACGAAAAGGTGCGACCGGTCGTTTCGTAACCATGAAAGAGATGAACGCAGTCCGCTACGAAAGCCCCGTCGGAGTCCTCACGCTTGTGGGCACCGATTCCCACCTGGTCGCCCTCCAGTTTCCCGGCCGCTATGCGACTCCGCCGCAGGGTGACCCAGGCGCATTGGCGCCTGCGATCACCCAGCTCGACGAGTACTTCGCGGGCGATCGCCGGACGTTCGAGCTCGACCTCCGCCTCAAGGGCACCGAGTTCCAGCAGCGGGTCTGGGCGGCGCTCCGCGAGATCCCGTTCGGCGAGACGACGAGCTACGGCGCGATCGCTCGCAGGCTCTCCGAGGAGACGGGCGAGAGCTTCGACCCGCGCGGCGTTGGCGGCGCGGTCGGCTCGACGCCCGTGCCGATCATCGTCCCCTGCCATCGCGTCGTCGGCGCCGACGGCTCGCTCACCGGGTACGGCGGCGGCCTTCCGCGCAAGCGCGCGCTCCTTGACTTCGAGAGCACCGGCGGCAACACCGCGGCGCTCGACAAGGACTGGGGCAAGCAGTTGACGCTGGCCTGATCAGCCGAGCGAGCGGTGGAGGAACTCGACGGTGTCGTCGAGGACCTCCTCGCGGTTCGTCTCGTTGAAGATCTCGTGCTGCGCGCCCTCGTAGACCTTCTCCTCGGTGCGCGGCCCGCGGATCCGCTCGATGGCGACGCGGGCCTCCTCGAGCGGAGCGAGCTGGTCTTCCGAGCCGTGAATCCACAAGACGGGTAGCTCGCCGAATGAGCCGCCTTCGGCAACCTCGTCGACGGAGCGCTTGAACATCTCGAGGGACGCCCGGTGGAACGGGCCGTGGTAGACGAGCGGATCCGCCGCGTATTTCGCCCCGGTCTCGGGATCGCGCGAGAGTACCGCCGGGTCGATCGGGATCTCGGGGATGGGGTCCATCTCGAGCAGGCCGAACAGCGTGGTGTTCCCGCCGATCACGGGACCCGACAGGACCAGCGCCGTCAGCTCGTCTTGGTGCTTCTGTGCGTAGCGCGTCGCGACGATCCCGCCCATCGAGTGGCCGATCAGGACGACCGGCAGTCCGGGGTGGGCGCCGCGCGCGATGTCGGCGACCAGGTGGAGGTCGGCGGTGAGCATCTCCCCCTGGGCGACAAGGGCGCGCTCGCCATCGGAAAGCCCGTGGCCCATGTGGTCCGGTGCGTAGACCGTCGCGCCTTCGGCGACGAGCCGGTCGGCGACGTGGTCGTAGCGCCGTGCGTGCTCGCCGTAGCCGTGGGAGAGGAGCGCGATGAAGCTCGCGTCCTCGTTCGGCCACTCGAAGAAGACGATGTTGCCGCCGGAGCCGGCGAGGGAGTGCTGCGTGGGCTCGGTCAGGGCTCGACCGTAACCGAAAGCTTGGGCGACCACTTACTCGAGCCGGGGATCGACGAGCGGACCTGGATCAAGTAGGTCTTGCCGGGCTTCACGTCGGTCGGATTGTCGTTGGCGCCGAACCCTTTGTGCTTGGCCTCGATGGGGTTATGCCAAACCTTCCACTTGCTCTGCCCCTGCTTCTTCCACCGGGAAGCGAAGGAAGTGCCGGTCTGCGTGCCTTGACCTGCCCAGATCACGTCGAAGTCATCAACGTTGATCTCGCCCGCGATTGGGCGGACTGCGACCTGCCCTTGCATCGCGCCGGCGCCACTCGCCATGATTGACGCAGTAGTACGGGTAGGTCCCGGCGGACACCCTGCGATTGAAGTCGCCGAAGCCGCTCGGGCCGATCCCGAAGCTGCCCCCGTTTGCGGTGATGCTGTGATAGACGTTCTCGGCTGGCCTCGATTGCGGTTCCACTCGAAGGTGTTCTCGCCGGGGACGAAGTCGACGGTGACGTCGTCCGGGTTGAAGTAGTTGAAGCCGAACTCGATCTGGGTCGGCGCAGCGGATGCCGCCGGCGCCCAGCAAGCGAGCATCCCTAGCGCTGCCAATGTGACCGTGATCCCCCGGCTCATGAGCCCATTCTCCTCGACTCTGAAGAAATGTCAAATTAATGAGTGACCGGTAGCATCTGGGCCGGCAGTGGAACGGAATCCAAGAATGATTCGGCGAAATCTCATCGCCCTGGGGGTCGCAGTAGCGGGACTCGTCGCGCTGCCCGCTGGCGCGTCGGCAGGCGAGGAGATCCTCGCCAAGGCCAACTACGACGACGCGACCACGTTCCAGTGCCGCACGAACGCGCTCCCGATCAACCCCGGCCAGAACCTCAACCTCTTCGGCGCAACCCAGACCTGTCCCAACGCGGTCGAGGTCGGCGACGGGTCGAGCGACAGCCAGCGTCTTCGGGACGAACGACGCAGGGCTACATCACCCGCTTCAAGCCGAGCATGGTCGAGATCACCGACGAGGGCGATGTCACGCCCAGCGTTTACGACCTTCATCTCCACCACGTCGTCTGGATCAAGGACGGCCCGACATTCGCCTCGGGCGAGGAGAAGACCGAGGTGAAGCTCCCGCAGGGCTACGGCATCCAGACCGCGGCCAATGCAGACTGGACTCTCAACTACATGATCCACAGCCTCAACGCTTCGAGGCGGACGGCAGGTCCAGATCACGTGGGAGATCGACTGGGTGCCGGTGGCGAGCACGTCCGGCGCCGTCATCGAGCCGACGACGATGAGGTGGCTCGACGTCGCCGGCGCCCCGCAGATCTACCCCGTCTTTGATGCCGAGCGGGGCTTCGATGACGACGGCGACGGCGACTTCGTCTTCCCCGACGACGTCGCAGGCCGCCGAGTCCCGGAGATCCGAGCCTTGAGGAGGAGGGGAAGATCTCTTCGGCCGCAACGTGGACCGTCCCGGCGGGCGGCCGGACGCTGGTGTTCGGCGCCGGACACCTCCACCCCGGCGGGCTCAGCGTCGACCTCGAGGTCTCACGCGACGGGCCTGACGCAGGTTCGACGGCCGGTGGCCCCACCGATCCGGTGCAGCCGCTCTTCCACTCCGACGCCAAGTACTACGAGCCCGCCGGCGCGGTCTCTTGGGACGTCAGCATGAAGGCGACCCGTCCCGAGTGGCGGGTCTCGCTCAAGGAGGGCGACCTCGTTTCGATCGATTCCACCTACGACGTCGAGAAGGCGTCGTGGTACGAGTCGATGGGGATCCTGCCGCTGGCGTCACTTCCGCGGACGATCCCCTTGCGAAGGACCCGTTCGACGACGCGGCCGCCGTCCAGGCGATGTACGACGCGGGCGGCATCCTCACGCACGGGCGCCTTCCGGAGAACATCGACGCCGAGGCCGGCGACGACTTCGGCCTCGCCCGACCCACGAAAGCTCAAGAGCAAGGGCAAGGTCAAGAAGGACGAGGCCATCGAGATCGACGGCTTCCGCTATCTGACCGGCGGCTATTCGGCGTTCGAGAACTTCCCCCAGTCGTACCAGCGCCCGCCGCTCGTCAAGCCTGGATTCGGCGTCAACTTCACCAACACCGAGGCCACCTTGGGCCAGCCCGACAATCGAACAGGTCTGGCACAGCATCACGTCGTGCAAGGCTCCCTGTAACCGCGGCTCGGGCATCGGCTACCCCCTCGCGGACGGGCCGATCAAGTTCGATTCGGGTCAGCTCGGCTTCGGGACGGGCCGCGGAGGGTCTCAACAACCCAGGTGACCACCGAGACGAGCGACTACACGACCCCGCCGCTCACGAAGGCGGGCAAGACCTACACATACTTCTGCCGGATCCACCCGTTCATGCGCGGCTCGGTTCGGGTGAAAGAACCGAAGAAGAACTAGCCAGGGAGACTCGTTCATGCGCAGACTGCATCGTCGTTCATCGCGGCCGCTGCCGCCGTCGTTGCCATCGCTAGCCCGAGCGCGTCGGGGCGGGCGAACGAGATCGTGAAGGTCGACGATGACTTCTTCACCCCCTCGCCTCTCACGATCAAGGAAGGACAAGACGGTCGACTTCGAAGTGGGTCGGGCGAACGAGATGCACGACGTCTACAAGGCCAGTCTGGGCCCAGGCAAGTCTAACTTTCGAGTCCCGGGATCCGGACGGACTCGGCGTTCTCCTACTCCGGACAAGTTCAAGAAGCCGGGCAAGTACGTGCTCGCCTGCACCCTTCACGCCGAAGGATGCTCATGGACCTGAAGGTGAAGAAGAGGCGGAGGAACTAGCGACTAGCGCTCGTCCTCGATGGGCGCCGAGCCGGCCCATTGACGAAATTCATACGTTCGCGTCAGGTTCTCTTGAGGCGGCAGTGATGAGCTTGGCCTATGGCACGGCACAGCCAGAGCTCACCCCGCGACGCACGGGACTGGCATACCCGGACGCTGGCCGCGGTCTCGGCGCTCGTCATGGCCGGATTCGCGGCGACCGGAACGGCATCACCGATTCCGACGACGCCGATTGGCCGGACCAGGCTCGCGCTCAGCAAGCTGCTCGAGCGCTCCCGTCCGGCCGGTAAGGCAGAGCGATCGCACCGGTGGCTCACGCTGTGCTCGGCGCTTCCCGAGATCGGGACGACGCCGTCGAGTCGGGCAGACAACCCGGTCCTGCCAACAGTCGGAAGGCCCAGAGACGGCCCGGCCGCAGCTCTCATAGCTGGGGCGAGAAGCTCAGGCACTTGGATGCGAACGGTCCGTCCGAGTGCCGCCGCTATCAGGACGTAGTGAGCGGACGTTTGACGTGGCGCTGTTCGCGGCTAGCGCTCGTCCGCGACGACCGCCTTCGCGGCGTTGCGGCCGTTCAGGCCGATGACGCTGCCGCCCGGGTGGGTGGCGGCGCCGCAGAGGTAGAGCCCTTCGACCGGAGTGCGTGAGGCCAGGCGGTTCTCCCACATCTGATCGGGGAAGCACTCGCCCTGGAAGATGCAGCCGCCCGTGAGCCCGATGCGCTCCTCGATGTCGGGCGGGCCGAGGACCTCGTACTCGACGACCTGGTCGCGGAAGCCGGGAGCAAAGCGCTCGATCATCCCGAAGACCTGGTTGGCCGCGTCCTCGCGGAGGCCCCGGTCCCAGTCCTCGACGGTCTTCTCAGCCGGTGCGTACTGGCAGAACACCGAGATGACGTGGCGGTCGGGTGGGGCGACCGTCGGGTCGTCGGCCGTCTGCGAGTAGATCTCGGTGAAGCCGATCGAAAGCTCGCCGCGGGCGGACGCCTCGAACGCCGCCTGCGCGTCGTCCAGGCTGGCGCGGCAGTTGACCGTCCCGGCCGCGGGCCATGTCTCGCCGCCGGCCGCGGTCCAGTGGGGAAGCTCGGTCAGCGCCGCGTTCACCTTGACGACGGGGCTGCGGACCTTCCACGCGTCGAGCCGGTCGCGGAATGCATCCGGAACGGCGCCGTTCGAGCCGCCGGCCTCGAGCATGCCGAGGAGGCGCTTGGGGTCCGCGTTCGAGATCACGGTACGCGCACGGATCAACGTCCCGTCCTCGAGCTCGACGCCCTCGCCCGGCCGGACCGCCGAGACGGGGACGCCGCACGCGACCTCGGCGCCGGCCTCGATCGCGGCGTCGCAGATCGCGAAGGAGACCATGCCCATGCCGCCCTTGACGTAGCCCCACGCGCCCGGGTTGTCCCCGTCGAGCTCGCCCATGTGGTGCATCAGGTGGATCATCGCCGTGCCCTTGTCCTTGGGCCCGCCGTAGGCGGCGATGAGGCCCTGGCCGTAGAGCGCGTCCTTGATCCGCTGGTCGTCCACGTGCGCGTCGAGAACGTCGGAGATCGACGCTTCGAAGACGAGGTCGATCAGGTCGGGATCGCCCAGCATCTCCTCGAGCTCGGCGCGCGAGGGGGAGTCGCCGACCCACGCGTCCCGCTCGCCCTTGCGGAGCTTGCGGCGGGCGCGGTCGAACGTCTCGCCGTAGGCCTTCCAGCCCTGGATGTCCTTGTCCGAGATGCCGAGGTCGCGAAGCCCCGCGAGGGTCTTCTGCTCGTCGTCGAACTCGACGAACGCGGTGCCGTCGTCGAAGGGGATGGACGGAGCTCGCGCACGGCGCCTTCGTCGACGTCGGAGAGGCGCTTGAAGCGCACGCACGACTTGCCGATGTCGGCCTTGGGCAGGCGCTCGCGAGTAGCTGCTCGGCGACGTACGCCGTCCTCAGTCGCGCAGGAGACATAGAGCGAGATGTAGCGCTTCTGGCTCGCAAGCGCGACCACGAACCAGTCGCCCTCGCGCCCCGTCTTCGATCTGTACCGAATGCTTCCGTACGCGAGCATCCCGTAGGCGAGTTGGCGCTCGAGATTCGGCCGCCTCTTCGCGGATCAGCCTGTCGAGGGCCTCGATGTCCGCGCGGCGGGGCTCAGTCGATCTGCGCGATGTAGCTCCTCGGGGTCCTTGGCGTCTCCGGCTTGATCGCCAAGCGTCAGCTCACCATCGTGAGGTGACGACCTTCTTGCGCGTGTAGAACTCGACCGCGTCGGCGCCGTTCGCGTGGAGGTCGCCGTCGATCGAGTCCTTCCAGCCCGAGAACGGGAACCACGCGACCGGCGCGGCGACGCCGACGTTCACGCCGATCATCCCCGCCTCGACGCCGAAGCGGTAGCTGCGCGCCGCCTCGCCCGACGTGGTGAAGATCGAGCCGGCGTTGCCGTAGCGCGACCCGTTCACGAACTCGAGCGCCTCGTCGAGGTCGGAAGCGCGAACGATCGTCAAGAGCGGGCCGAAGAGCTCCTCGCGAGCGAGGTCCGACTCGTGATCGGTCGTCTCGACGATCGAAGGGCCGATGAGCGTTCCGCCCGGGCCGCCGTCGTCCGGGCCGAGCTCGCGTCCGTCCAGCACCACGTCTTCCGCGTTCTCGAGGGCGCCAACGATCCGCTCGCGGGCCTCGGGCCCGACCAGCGGGCAGACCTCGACGCCATCGGCGTCGCCAGGTCCCACGCCCAGTTCCGACGCCGCGGTCCGAAGAGCGTCGAGAACCTCGTCCTGACGCGCTTGGTCGCCGACGAGGACCGCGACCGAGCCGGCGAGGCAACGCTGGCCGCCCGCCCCGAACGACGAGCTCATGATCGCGGGGATCGAGGTGCCGAGGTCGGCGTCCGGCATGACGACGAGCGAGTTCTTCGCGCCGCCGAGGGCCTGGACGCGCTTGCCGGTCGCAGCAGAGCGCTCGGCGACCATCCGGGCCGTCGTCGCCTGGCCGACGAATGAGACACCGTCGATGTCGGGGTGGTCGAGGATCGCTGAGACCGCGTCGCGCGCGCCGTGGACGAGGTTGACAACGCCCGACGGGATCTCGATCGACTTCTGCGATCAGCTCGACGATGCGCTCGGACGGGCGCGGGTCGCGCTCGGATGGCTTCAGGATGAAGCTGTTGCCGCACGCAATGGCGTAAGGCAGAAACCAGAGCGGGATCATCGCCGGGAAGTTGAATGGCGTGATCGCGGCGCAGACGCCGACGGGCTGGCGCACGAGTTCGACGTCCACTCCCGCTCGCGACTCCTTCGAGGTTCTCGCCCTTCAGGAGGTGCGGGATGCCGCAAGCGGCCTCGGTCGACTCGATTCCGCGGAGCACCTCACCGCGCGCGTCGTCAAGCGTCTTGCCCATGTCCTCGGTGACGAGCCGGGCGATCTCCTCGTGGTTGGCCCAGAGCGTTTCGCGTAGCGCCATGACTGCGCGGGCTCGCTTCTGCGGTGGCGTCGCTCGCCACGCTGGGAATGCTTCGCGCGCGGCGCGAACAGCGGCGTCCACGTCGGCCTCGCCCGAGAGCGGCACCAAGGCCGCAACCTCCCCCGTAGCGGGGTTCACGTCCTGAAGCGTCTCCGAACCGGCGGCCTCGACCCAGCCACCGCCGATGAAGTTTCTAAGCGTGCGTGTATCTGTCGCTCGATCCGACATGCACCGATTGTGACGGGTCGAGGGCTGCCGGAACGTCCAAAGAGGGGGTGCACCCCCGCCATTCGGGCCATCGCGTGCGTGCGCCCGCCCGACTTGTCACCATCCGTTTGTGTTGAAAGGACTTAGGGGCGTGACATTGGGGGCCGTGGTCGCGGTCCTTGCCGTCGCGCTGACCACCCTCGTGCTCTACCCGCTGAAGGAGGTCGCGCCGGTCCTGGCGCTCGGCGTCGTCTACCTGTTGGCGGTTCTCGCCGTTGCGAGCTTCTGGGGAGTCACCCTGGGCCTCCTGACGGCGTTCGCGAGTGCCGCTGCCTTCAACTTCTTCCACATCCCTCCGACCGGCCAGTTCACGATCGCCGACGAGGAGAACTGGGTCGCCCTGTGCGTGTTCTTCGTCGCCGCGATCTTCGTGGCCGAGCTGGCCGAGCGCGCCAGGCGCCGCGCCGCGGAGGCCGAGGAGCGCCGGCGCGAGGCGGACCTCGGCGCCGAGCTGGTGCGCCTGCTTCTGCGGGGCGAAGATCTCAGCTCCGCGCTGTCGGTCGCCTCCCACCGCCTGGCAGGGATGCTGGGGCTGGAGAGCGCCGAGATCGCGCGCGGAGCGGTCGAGGCCGGAGAGGGAAAGATCGCGTTCCCGCTGCGCGACGGCCCAAGCCAGCTCGGCACGCTCCTCGTGCCCGAGACCGCGAGCGAGGGTGAGCTCGCCCGCATCCAGGAGCGGGTTGTGCCTGGCTCGAAACCTTCATGGGAGCGGCACTCGAGCGTGACCGCCTGCTCGGCGAGCGGGTCGAAACCGTGGCGCTCCGCAGGACCGACGGGCTCAAGACCGCGCTCCTGCGTTCGGTCTCGCACGACCTCCGCTCGCCGCTCACCGCAATCCGCGCCGCGGCTGAGCCGCTGGCGGGGACCCAGGCAAGTCCCGAGACGCGCGCCGAGCTCGCCGGCGTGGTGATCGAGGAGTCGGACCGCCTTGCTCGGCTCATCGACGACCTTCTCGACCTGTCCCGGCTCGAGGCCGGCGCCTCGCCGCCGCGGCCGGAGCCGTGCTCCGTGGCCGACGTTCTCCAGAACGCGATCGACGGGCTGCCGCCGGACGCGGGCGAGTTCCGGCTGTCGGTCCGCGACGGGGTGGAGCCGATCGAGGCGGACCCGGCGCAGCTCGAGCGAGCGTTCGCGAACCTGCTGGAGAACGCGGGCCGCTATGGGGCTGGGCACCCGGTCTCGATCAAGATCGGCCCGATCCTGGGCGCGGTGCAGATCCGCATCGTCGACCGCGGACCCGGGATTCCGTCGGCGCAGCGGGATCGGGTCTTCGAGCCGTTCTTCCGCACTGGCACTGACGAGACCGGCCACCGCGGCTCGGGCCTGGGCCTCGCCATCGCGCGCGGCTTCATCGAGTCGAACGGCGGCCACGTCTCGGCCGAGTCGCTTCCCGGGCAGGGGACGACGTTCGTAACCGAGCTGCCGCTCTTCTGGCGCCCGCCCGAGCCCGAGCCTCTCGCCGCGGCCAAAGCGTGAGCGCGGGGCGCATCCTTGTCCTGGACGACGAGCCGCAGATCCTGCGCGCGCTGCGGGTGGTTCTTCGTGAGGCCGGGTTCGAGGTCCTGACCGCCGGCACCGTCGACGAGGCTCTCGACGTCGCGGCGGTGAGCTCGCCGGACGCGGCGATCCTCGACCTCGTCCTTCCCGACGGCGACGGGATCGAGCTCACGCAGAAGCTCCGCGAGTGGTCGGAGATGCCGATCATCGTCCTGTCCGCAGTCGGCGAGGAGTCGGAGAAGGTGCGCGCCCTGCGAGCCGGCGCCGACGACTACGTGACCAAGCCCTTCGGCCCGCCCGAGCTCGTCGCCCGCCTGGAGGCGGCGCTGCGCCGCTCGGCACCGGAGCCGGGCCAGCCCGTCCTGAGCGCGGGAGCCGTCGAGCTCGACCGCTCCACCAGAACGGTGCGCGTCGAGGGTGAGGAAGTCCACCTGACGCCCATCGAGTACGGGCTTCTCACGGAGCTTCTGTCCCACCCCGGCCGGCCGCTCACCCATGCGGCGCTCTTGACCAAGGTCTGGGGTCCGGCGTATGCCGACGACGTCGCCACGCTGCGCACGCACATGGCGAACCTCAGGCACAAGGTGGACACGGGTCCCGACCGCCTGATCCGAACCGAATCCGGAATCGGCTACCGCCTGATCGCGTAGGTGCCTGGCACGGTGCCTGGCACCAGGCGGGTCGCCTGCGGCGTCTGACCCCTCATGAAATCTTGATACGGCAGGGGACAAGCCTGATTTCAACTTGACATCGGGGCGCCACGCTCTGTCCCATGAGTTTGTTTGGCGAAGTCACGGTCGTGGGTGACGCCCTCTCCATCGCGCTTGCGGTGGGGGCGTGGGCGCTCCTCCTCGGCACCGTTTGGGCACTGACTCGGGTATGAGCGCAGCTGATGCGGTCGGGCTTGCCCTGACCGTCCTCATCTCCTCGTACCTGCTCTATGCCCTCTTTCGGGGGGAGAACCTTTGAACGTCGTGGGGTGGGTTGAGATCGCGGCGTTCGTCGTGGTCCTGACGGCGTCGATACCGATCGTTGGCGGCTATCTGGCCCGAGTGTTCGAGGGCGAGGCGGTCTGGCTGGACCGTTTCCTCGGCCCGTCGAGCGCGGCATCTGAGGGTGATCGGCACGCGAGCGGACGTCGAGCACGACTGGCGCGGATACGCGCGCTCCGTTCTCCTCTTCAACCTCGCCGGCTTCCTCGTCCTGTACCTGATCCTCCGCACGCAGTCGATCCATCCGTTCAATCCCTCGGACCTCGGCGCTCCGCCGTGGGACCTCTCCTTCAACACGGCGGCCTCGTTCGTCTCGAACACGAACTGGCAGTTCTACGGCGGCGAGACGACGATGTCGTACTTCTCGCAGATGGCCGGGCTCGCGCTGCAGAACTTCCTCTCTGCGGCAACTGGGATCGCCGTCGTCGCAGCCGTGATCCGCGGCTTCGCGCGCCGCGGCACCGACCGCCTCGGCAACTTCTGGGTCGACGTGACACGCGTCCTTCTCTACGTCCTCGTGCCGGTATGCGTGGTGGGCGCGCTCTTCCTCGTCTCGCAGGGCGTGATCCAGACCCTCGACGGCACCGCGATCTTCGAGACGCTCAACGGCGGCTCGCAGGGCATCGCGCTCGGCCCGGTTGCCTCGCAGGAGATCATCAAGGAGCTGGGGACGAACGGCGGCGGCTTCTTCAACATCAACGCCTCGAGCCCGTTCGAGAACCCATCGGGCCTGACCAACTTCTTCCTGATGCTGATGATCCTGGTGATCCCCGCGGGGCTCACCGGCGCGTTCGGCCGCATGGTCGGCAACCGCCGCCAGGGCTGGGCCATCTACGCCGCGATGCTGGTCATGTTCGTCGCGGCGGTGGCGGTCCTCTACACGGCCGAGTCCGGACACGACGCCGGCGCTGGCCGCCGCGGGCATCGAGGGCGACAACTTCGCCGGCAAGGAGCAGCGATTCGGCATCGGCTCATCGAGCCTGTTCGCGGCGATCACCACGGTCGCCTCCTGCGGGGCGGTGAACGCCGCGATGGAGTCGCTCTCGGCGCTCGGCGGAACGATCCCGCTCGCGAACATGATGACCGGCGAGGTCATCTTCGGCGGCGTCGGCTCGGGCCTCTACGGCATGCTCCTCTTCGTCCTCCTCGGCGTGTTCCTGGCGGGCCTGATGGTCGGCCGCACGCCGGAGTACCTGGGCAAGAAGATCGAGGCGCGTGAGGTGAAGCTGGTCACGCTCGGGACGATCGCGGTCCCGCTCGTTGTCCTGATCACCACTGCGTTTGCGATCAGCCTGGACTACGGGGCCCCGTCGATCTACAACTCCGGGCCGCAGGGCTTCTCGGAGACGCTCTACGCCTACACCTCGCAGGCGAACAACAACGGATCGGCGTTCGCTGGGTACACGGGATTCCTCCAGCCGAACGGGACGAATGAGGGCGCCTACGGGATCTCGTACGCGAACGTGGTCGGCGGCATCGCGATGATCTTCGGCCGCTTCCTGCCGATGATCGCTGCGCTTGCCGTGGCGGGCGCGCTTTCGGGCAAGCGGGTCTCGCCCTTCTCGCCCGGCACGATGCGGACCGACACGCCGACCTTCGTGATCCTCCTGATCGCGACGGTGATCCTGGTCGCGCTTCTGGTGTTCGTGCCCGCGCTGCTCCTCGGACCCATCGTCCAATCGCTCACGGAGACGCTGTTTCTAGATGGGTGGCGAATTCTTCAAAGGCCTGAAGGCCGTCCTCATCTTCACCCTCATTCTGGGGCTCGGCTATCCCTTGGTCATCACCGGGATCTCGCAGCTCGCGTTCTCGACGCAGGCGGACGGCTCGCTCATCGAGCGCGACGGCGAGGTCGTCGGCTCCGAGCTGATCGGCCAGGGCTTCGGCAAGAACCCGGTCTACTTCCAGAGTCGCCCGTCGGTGACCTCGTACTCGGGCAGACGCCACCTTCTTCGAGAACCACGGGCCGAACCAGAAGGCGCTCTATCGCGCTACCCGGAACCGGGTCGAGCGCTACCTCGAGCTCGAAGGCCCGTACAACCCCGGCCTCGACGCCGGAAGGGGTGCCGGTCGACGCCGTCACGGCGAGCGCATCCGGCATCGACCCACATATCTCGGCCGAGAACGCGGAGATCCAGGCACGAGGGTGGCTGAGGAACGCGGCCTCGAGCTCGAGGAGGTACTCGACCTGATCGACGACAACACCGACGATCGCGGGCTCCTCTTCGCGGGCAACCCCGGAGTCAACGTGCTCGAGCTGAACCTTGCGCTCGACGAGTTGGAGGAGGGCTGATGGGCAGCTCGATGTTCACGCGCGAGCTGATGGGACCGGCCTCGGTCGAGGCGTTCCGGAAGCTCGACCCGCGCCTGGTCGTCCGAAACCCGGTGATGTTCGTCGTCTGGATCGGTGCGCTCTTCACCACGGTCCTCTGGATCACCGGCGACGGCTCGGAGCCGGGTTGGTACGGAGCGACCATCGCTGCATGGCTCTGGCTGACCGTCTACTTCGCGAACCTCGCGGAGGCCCTCGCCGAGGGGCGCGGCCGCGCGCAGGCAGCGTCGCTTCGCGCGATGCGGACGACGACCGAAGCCACGCTGCGGGACGGCGGCACCAAGTCCGCTGCCGAGCTGATGAGGGGCGACGTCGTGGTCGTCGAGGCGGGAGAGGTGATTCCCGGCGACGGCACCGTCATCGAGGGCATCGCGTCCGTGGACGAGTCCGCGATCACGGGCGAGTCGGCTCCCGTCATCCGCGAGGCCGGCGGGGACCGCTCGGCCGTGACGGGCGGCACGCGCGTGCTCTCGGACCGGATCGTCGTCGAGATCACCCAGGAGCCGGGGCAATCGTTCCTCGACCGCATGATCGGGCTGGTGGAGGGCGCAGTGCGCCGCAAGACCCCGAACGAGATCGCGCTAGGCATCCTGCTTTCGGCCCTGACCCTGATCTTCATGGTCGTGATCGCGACGCTGAAGCCGTTCGCGACCTTCGCGGGCTCGGAGATCTCGACGATCGCCCTGGTGGCGCTCCTCGTCTCGCTGATCCCCACGACGATCGGCGGCCTCCTGTCGGCGATCGGGATTGCGGGCATGGATCGCCTCGTGCGCCGCAACGTCTTGGCCCTGTCAGGGCGGGCCGTTGAGGCGTCGGGCGACGTCGATGTCCTGCTGCTCGACAAGACGGGCACGATCACGCTCGGCAACCGCGAGGCGGCGGAGTTCATCCCGATGCCCGGCGTCGGGGAGGCCGAGCTGGCCGAGGCGGCTCAGCTCTCGTCACTGGCCGACGAGACCCCCGAGGGCCGCTCCATCGTGGTCCTGGCCAAGACCTACGGCATCCGGGCGCGCGAGCTTCGCCCCCACGAGGCAGTGTTCGTCGAGTTCACGGCGCAGACGCGCATGAGCGGGGTCGACTACGACGGCGCGCGCCTCCGGAAGGGCGCGGGCGACGCGATCCTCGCCTGGGTCGAGCAGGAGGGCGGCCAGGCGCCGGCGGAGCTGCAGGCCGAGCTCGACCGGATCGGGCGGGAGGGCGGAACGCCGCTCGCGGTTGCCCGCGACTCGCAGGTGCTCGGCGTCATCGAGCTTCGCGACATCGTCAAGGAGGGCATGCGCGAGCGCTTCGACCAGCTTCGCGCAATGGGCATCCGCACGGTGATGATCACCGGCGACAACCAGCTGACGGCGGAGGCGATCGCAAATGAGTCGGGCGTTGACGACTTCCTAGCGCAGGCGACGCCCGAGGCGAAGATGGAGCTGATCAAGCGCGAGCAGTCCGACGGGCGCCTGGTCGCAATGACCGGCGACGGCACCAACGACGCCCCCGCGCTCGCCCAAGCCGACGTTGGAGTTGCAATGAACACGGGGACCCAGGCTGCTCGCGAGGCGGGCAACATGGTCGACCTCGACTCCAACCCCACGAAGCTCATCGAGATCGTGGAAGTGGGCAAGCAACTGCTGATCACGCGCGGCGCGCTGACGACGTTCTCCGTTGCAAACGACGTTGCCAAGTACTTCGCGATCCTGCCGGCCATCTTCGCGGCTACGTATGCGACCTCCGGCGCCTCGGGGCCCCTCGACGAGCTGAACGTGATGTCGCTCGGCACGCCCGAGTCGGCCGTTATCTCGGCGATCATCTTCAACGCCCTCATCATCCCCGCGCTTGTTCCGCTCGCCCTGCGCGGTGTGCGCTACCGGGCCATCGGCGCCACGGCCCTCCTGCGGCGGAACCTCCTGATCTACGGCGTCGGCGGCCTGATCGCGCCCTTCGTCGGCATCAAGCTGATCGATCTGCTGGTGCACGGCGTTCTCGGGGCCTGAGCGGGTCTAGAGTCGGCCCCTATGGCCGCCAAGCACAAGATCTTTCTGGGTATGGCTGCGGGCGTCGGCAAGACGTACCGCATGCTGGCCGAAGGGCAGGCCGCCGCGACGGACGGCCGAGACGTCGCCATCGGCTACCTGGAGACGCACGGCCGCGCCGAGACCCTGCGGATGTCGGAGGGCCTCGAGGCGATCCCGCGCCGCACAGTTGTGTACGGCGGCAAGGAGGTCGAGGAGATGGACCTGCCAGCCATCCTCGCCCGCGCCCCCGAACTCTGCCTGATCGACGAGCTCGCCCACACAAACCCGGCCGGGATCGAGCACCAGAAGCGCTTCGAGGACGTCGCCGAGGTGCTGGCCGCGGGGATCGACGTGTTCTCGACCGTGAACGTCCAGCACCTCGAGAGCCTCAACGACCAGGTCGCGGAGCTCACGGGCGTGCGGGTGCGCGAGACCCTCCCCGACGAGGTCATCGCGGACGCGGACGAGGTGGTGCTCGTCGACCTGACGCCCGAGGGGCTCCTCAACCGCCTGCGCGAGGGCAAGGTCTACCCCGGCCGCAAGACCGCCGAGGCGCTCGGGGGCTTCTTCAAGATCGAGAACCTCCAGTCCCTGCGCGAGGTTGCGCTCCGCCAGGTCGCCGACGAGGTCGAGGCTAAGCGGCTGATCGGCAACGACCTCCTGGCGCGCCAGGAGGAGCGGCTCTTCGGCTCGCCGGCGTCGCCGATCGCCGAGCGCCTCCTAGCCGTGGTCGATCTCGAGCTGGGCGAGGAGGCGGTGGTCCGGCGCGCCTGGCGCTCGGCGCAGCGGCTCGCCGGCGAGCTCGAGATCCTCGCCGTCCGAAAGCCCGAGGCCGAGGCATCGCCGGAGACTCGCGAGCGGCTCGAAAGTCTGAGGCGGCTCGCGTCAGTCCTCGGCTCGACCCTCCTGATCGAGGAGGGCGACGACCCCGGCCGGGTGATCGCCAGGGTCGCCCGCGAGCGCGGCACGACCTACATCCTCCTCGGCCGCCCCCGCGAGCGCCGCGGCATCGGCCGCCTGTCCGAGCCACTGGTCCTCCAGCTCGTCCGCGAGTTACCCGGCGTGGACGTCAGGATCGTCGCGGACTCTAACGGACTGAATGATGCGCGACTCGACGCCCTCACCATGCGCTTACCGCAGGCTGAGGGCAACGAGCAGCCGGGCGGAGCGCTAGGGAGAGCGGCGTGTGTTAGGTGCCTGGCGCCGGGGCGCTAGGCGCCCGCGCCGTCGCCCGGCGTTTTGTCGCCCGCGCCGTACGGGTACCACCAGTCCTTGATCCCTAGCTCCGTCTCGATGTGGACGTGCTTGGTCTCCTGGAACGCCTCCAGGCCCTCGCGGCCGAGCTCGCGGCCCAGGCCCGACTGCTTGAAGCCGCCGAACGGCCCGGCGTCGTTGTCGGTGAGGGGATCGTTGAACCAGACCGTTCCGGACTTGATCTCGCGCATGCAGCGGAGGATGTTCCGAAGGTCGCGCGTGTAGATGTTCGCGCCCAGGCCGAACTCGGTCCCGTTCGCGAGCTCGATCGCCTCGTCGAGCGACTTGACCGGCACGATCGGCGCGACCGGGCCAAACGTCTCCTGGCGGAGGAGGTCGGTCTCGGGCGCGAGCCCCGTGACGACCGTCGGGGCGTAGAAGTGGCCGCGGTCGTGGCCCGCACGGTCGCCGCCGGTGAGCACCTCGGCTCCGGCGGCAACCGCCGCCTCGACCTGAGCGACGACCTTGTCGCGCTGCGGCGCCGAGACCATCGGGCCGATATCGGTCGCCTGGTCGGTCGGGTCGCCCACCACCAGGGAGTTCGTGTGGTCGACGAAGGCGGCGACGTAGTCGTCGTAGATGTCCTCCATCACGTAGAAGCGCTCGGCCGAGGTGCAGACCTGGCCGGCGTTGAGATAGGCGGCCCAGGCTCCGCCGCGCGCGGCAACCTCGATCTCGGCGGCGACGTCCGAGCAGACGATGAACGGGTCCTTGCCGCCCATCTCCAGGTTCACACGGGCCATCCGGTCGATGCACGCTGCCGCGACCTTCTTCCCGGTCGCGACCGAGCCGGTGAAGGCGACGCCGTCGATGCCCTGGTGCGAGGCGATCGCGCCGCCGACCTCGCCCGCCCCGGCGACGATGTTCACGGCGCCCGGCGGCATGTGGTCGAAGACGTCGGCGATCGCGAGCGTGGAGAGCGGGGTCACCTCGGACGGCTTGCAGACCGCCGAGTTGCCGGCGGCAAGCGCGGGGGCGAGCTTCCAGGTCAAGAGAAGCAGCGGGTAGTTCCATGGGACGATGCAGCCGATCACTCCCAGGGCGTCCTTGACGACGAGCGCAAGCTGCGTCGGTTCGATCGGAGGGATGACGCGCCCGGCCGAGTCGCGGCCGATCTCGGCGTAGTAGTCGAAGGCGGCCGCGCACCAGCCGACCTCGTCGGCGTTCTCCAAGACGGGCTTTCCGCCCTCCGACGTCATGAGCGCCGCCAGCTCGTCGGTGCGCGCGCGGAGCTTCGACGCCACCTCGTGGAGCATGTCGGCGCGCTCGGTCGCGGGGGTCGACTCCCAGGCCTTGAAGCCTGTTCGCGCGGCGGCGACGGCGGCGTCCACCTGCTCTCCGGAGGCTCCTCGCACCGTTGCGATCACCTCTTCGGTGAACGGATTCTCGACCTCGATGGCGTCGCCATCCCCGGCCACCTTCTCGCCGCCGATGAGGAGATTCGTCTCGAGAGTGGTCATCGCGGGCGATGGTATCCGCCCGCCCATGTTTAGACCGGCTGGGTCGGTGGTAGTCATATCCAGTGATAAAGCTCGTTCGCTTTGGGGGGACGCGCAGGCCTAACAGCCTTCGTTCTGGATATCCTCGCGATATGGACGTGGTGGGAGAAGTCCGCAGTGAAGCGGGCGGAGAAGGCATCGAGATCGTCGTGCTCGAAGGCGAGCACGACCTTGGCACGCTCCCCCAGGTCCGCGAGGCGTTCGAGACGACCGCCGGCGAAGAGAAGGCTTTGATCATCGACCTCTCGTCAGCGACTTTCGTCGACTCGTCAATTCTCGGTGCCGTGCTGGATGCACGGCGTGTCGCAAGTGAGGCTGATCGCGGATTCGCCGTCGCATGTGACGGCGCGGCCGAACCGGTTCGCCGCGTGCTCGAGGTGACGGGGCTGGCTGAGGAGCTTCCCGTGCACCCGAACCGCGAGGCAGCGCTAGAGGCGCTGGCCGTCGCCCCGACCTGAGAAGAGAGAAATGACTGCGCCCGCAACCGAGCTCCGCCTGGCTCTGGCGGCCAAACCGGAGAACCTCGCGCTCGTGCGCCAGGCGCTCTCGGGGCTCGCTGACGGGGTTTCGATCCCCGAGCGTCCACTGGCGGACCTGAAGCAGATCGCCACCGAGGCGTGCATGAACGCGGTCGTCCACGCCTATCCGGGCCGCGACGACGGGCGGATCGACGTCTCAGCGGTTGCCGCGAACGGTGAGGTCGAGCTCCGCGTGCGCGACTGGGGCGTCGGCTTCAGGCCCCGTCCCGGAACGAACGACGGATCCCTTCGCCTCGGCCTGCCGCTGATCGCCTCCGTTGTCGATTCGTTCGCCATCGAAAGCCCCGAGGGGGGCGGCACCGCGCTCGTCGCCAGGGTGCGCATGACCGAGGACGACGACGACCCGGAGCCCGTGGATGGTCCTCCCGCCCCCAAGGAGGCGGAGGTAGAGATCGACGCAGGCGCCGCCGCGAAGCCGGTCATCGCCAGGGTCCTTGCGATGGCGGCGACCAGGGCGGGCTTCTCGCTCGACCGGATGTCCGACGGCGTCCTGATGGGGGACGTGATCGCGGCCGGCGCAAAGGACGACTTCGCTGAGGGTCGCGTGGGCATCGAGATCGAGGAGTGCGGGCCGAACCTGTGCCTCCGCGTCGGTCCGTTCCAACCCGGTGGGGCAAAGCGCATGCTCGATCAGATGGAGCTTCCCGGGATGGATGTCTCCATCGCGAAGCTGGCCGAGCGCGTCGAGGTGGTCGACGGCGACCAGGGCGAGTTCATCTCGATCGAGATCTCACCCGGCGTGGCCGCGCAGCCGGCATAAGTCTGACCGGTGCCAGGCACCCGGTGTACCGGCGGGTACCGGGCCAGGGGGCGCGCCTAGGTGCCTGGCACCGAAGGCCGTCTGCTCGCTACTCCTGAACCTGCGCCCGGACCGCTTCGAGCGCGCGCCGGAGGAGCCTGGACACGTGCATCTGCGAGATGCCGACCTTGGTGGCGATCTCGGACTGGGTCAGATCCTCGACGAAGCGAAGGTGAAGGATCATCTTCTCCCGCTCCGGTAGGAGGTCCAGGGTGCGGCTGATCGCCTCGCCGTACTCGACCGTCTCATACGAGGGATCCTCGTCGCCCAGGGTGTCGACCAGCGTCGCCGCATCTTCGTCGGGACCCACCGTGGCGTCGAGCGAATACGGGCGCCGGGCGCTCGCCGCCTCCATCGCCTCGAGCACTTCTTCGATCTCGAGCCCGGTGTGCTCGGCGACGTCCGCGGCGGTCGGCGCACGCTGGATCTTTGCCGGAAGGTCGTCGACGGCCCGCTCAACCTGGGCGATCCGCTCCTGGAGGCCTCGCGGCAGGTGGACCTGCCGGCCGCGGTCACGGAAGTGGCGCTTGAGCTCGCCCAGGATCGTAGGCGCCGCGTAGCTGGCAAAGGTGTAGCCCAGCGTTGGGTCGAAGCCCTCGATCGCCTTGACCAGGCCGAGGCTCGCGACCTGGTGGAGATCCTCGGTCGGCTCGGGCCCGCCGGCGTAGCGGTTGGCCAGGCTGCGGGCGAGCGGCAAGAAGCGGTTGACGAGCTCCTCACGAACCACGGGGCTCCGCTCGCGGGCATAGCGCTCGAGCAACTGCTTTTCGTCAACCAGTTGCTCGTCGGCGCCCGGCCCTGCTTCCATCCCCGTGCTCATTGGGATTGATTATGAAGACCGGTGGACGCATGGACGACGATCATCCGTCCAGTTCTACTGGCTGATCAGCCAGGTTCTGGGCGCACCGAGGCCATCCGCTCGGCCCGCCGCTGCTGCCAGAGCACCGCGACGATCGCCACCACGGTGACCATGAAGAGCATCGTCGCCAGGACGTTGACCTGGACCGGGATGCCCCGGAGCGCGACGCCGTAGACGTACAGCGGGAACGTCACGGTTGAACCGGAGTTGAAGTTCGAGATCACGAAGTCGTCGATCGAGAGCGCGAAAGCGAGCAGGCCCGCTGCGGCCACGCCGGGCATGATCAAGGGGAGCGTGATCTTCCTGAATGTGGTCCACGGGCCTGCGCCCAAGTCGCGCGCCGCCTCCTCGAGCGAGCGGTCGAACCCGATCAACCGCGAGCGCACGACGACCACGACAAAGGAGATCGAGAACATGATGTGCGCGATCAGGAGCGTCGTGAAGCCGAGCGGTAGCGAGTACACGATGAACATCGAGAGCAGCGCCGCGCCGATGACGATCTCCGGCGAGGCCATCGGCAGGATGATCAGCAGGTTCGCCGCCTTGCGCCCGCGGAACTGGTAGCGGACCAGGGCGAGCGCCATGGCGGTACCGATAGCGGTTGCGGCCAGCGTCGCCACGGCGGCCAGCTTGAGCGATGTGAGGAGCGATTCGTTCAGCGCGTCGATGACGAACGCGTCCTTCCAGTACTCGAGCGTGAAGCCGTCGTTGAGCCCGAATGTGAGCTTGCCGGCGGGCGTGTCGCCAAAGGAGAAGACGGCGATCACCACGATCGGGATCAGCATGTAGGCGACCGCCAGGCAGGCGAAGATGATCAGCGCGTTGCGCTTTAGCCATTCCCAGGCCCTCATCGGATCACTCTTCCTCGTCGGCGCCCATGAACGCCTCCGTGCCGGCCAGCCTGATGTAGATCAGGACCGTGATCAGGATGGCGGCCATCATCATGAATGACAGCGCCGCCGCCTCCGGGTAGTTGCGTTCGACCAGGTAGAGCGATTGGATCTTGTTCCCGATCATCGCCTGCCCGGTGCCCCCGAGGAGTTGCGCGTTCACGTAGTCGCCGAACGCGGGAATGAAGGTCAGCAGCACGCCGGCGACGATTCCTGGCGCGGTGAGCGGCAGCGTCACCTTGCGGAAGGTCGTGCGCGCGGACGCGTAGAGGTCCTTCCCCGCCTCGATCAGCCTGCCGTCGAGCTGCTCGAGGCTCGCGTAGATGGGCAGGATCATGAACGGTAAGAAGTTGTACGTGAGCCCCGATATCACAGCCACGGGGGTCGCCAGGAGCCGCCCGTCTTCAGGGAGGACCCCGATCGCCTTGAGGAAGTCGACGATCGGGCTCGAGTCGCTGAGGATCGTCTTCCACCCGATCGTCCGGATCAGATAGGTGGTGAAGAACGGTGCAATCACCGCGAACAGGAAGACCAGGCGCCACTTCGGGGAGATCTTGAAGGCGATCGCGTAGGAGAGGGGGTACGCGATGAAAAGCGCGATCAGCGTGGCGGCTCCGGAGTAGTAGATCGTGCGAATGATCTGCTCGCCACGGCCATCGAGCGCGTCGGGGAAGTTCGACCACTCCCAGGTGAAGGCGAACCCGCCGCTCGCCAGGGAGCCTGAGCGAAGCGCCATCTCGCCCATGAAGTACATGGGGACGATGAAGAACAGGATGAGCCAGATAACGCCCGGGCCAAGCAGGCCCGCGGGGACAAGACCGCCTTTGCGGGAGCCGCTCAAGCGCTCACCCCGAGACTATGTCCTCGAACGCCCCGGTGATGTCCTCCGCGCTCTCGACTGGCGGGTTCACCTGGGCCGTGCAGTCCTTGGTGAACTCCTCATCGGGGAATACGAGTGGGTCGTTGGCGAGGGACTTGTTGCCCTCCTCCTCGAAGATCTCCTTGACGTGATCGACGGGGGTCACGTAGGTGATGTACTCGGTGATCGGCGCCTGGACCTCTGGCTCGTACACGTAGTTCATGTACTCGAGTGCGGCGGGCGCATTCGGCGCTCCGACCGGGATCACCATGTTGTCCGTCCAGAGCATGCAGCCCTCGTCCGGCATCCGCCACTCGGCGTCGGGGTTTGAGATCAGGTAGGCGTCGCCGGACCACCCGATGGAGGCCACGGCGTTCCCGCTCGTGATGTCCTCCGTGTAGTCGTTCCCGGTGAAGCGCCGGATCTGCCCTGAGTCGACCGCGTCTTGGATTTTGTCGATCGCGGCCATCCACTCCTCGGTGGTCGCCTTGGCCGGATCGACGCCGTCGGCCTTCATCACGAGCGGCACGGTGTCGCGCATCTCCGTGAGCATCGTCACGCGGCCCTTGTACTTGGGGTCGAAGAGGTCGTTGATCGAGGTGATGTCGGGCGCCTGCGCGGTGTCGACCCAGATGCCGGTCATGCCGCTCTGCCAAGGGATCGCGTACTTGCGGTCGGGGTCGAGCTCGGAGCTGCGGATGCCGGGCCGGATGTTCTCGAACACCGTGGGCAGGTCGTCATGGTCGACCTCCTGGAGGTAGCCGAGGTCGTACATCTGCTTGGCCATCCAGTCGGTGACGACCATGATGCTGCGATCACCCGACTCGCCCTGGTCGAGCAGCGGCTGCACCTTGCCGAAGAAAGCCGCGTTGTCGTTGATGTCCTCGATGTACTCGATCTCCACCCCTGTGCGATCGGTGAACTGCGCGAGCGAGTTGTCCTTGCCCGGGTCCACGTAGCCGGGCCAGTTCGAGATCACGAGCTCGCCCTCCACCGGGCCGTTCTGCGCGGTCTCGACGTTGCCTGCGTTCCCGGCGCCCACGATCCCACCGCAGGCGCTCAGCCCGAGCGCCAGCGGCAAGGGCGACGAGGGCACGTCGGGTCACTCGGGCTCCCTGATTACGTGCATGTGCTCGGGCGCCCAGGTGATGTTCACGTCGGCGCCGCCCCCAGGCATCCGGCCGCGCTCCGCCTCGTCCGCGTTCGGGACGAGAACGGTCATCGGGACGTCGCCCGCGAGCCGGACCACGATCTGCGTCGCCGTGCCCAGGTAGACAGAGGACTCGACCGTCCCCCCGACCGACGGCCACCCGTCGCCGGTCGATCCCTCCGCCCCCGCGATCTGAAGCTTCTCGGGGCGCACGATCGCGTGGCAGCGGTCGCCTGCGGTGAAGCCGTTGCCGGCCACGTCAAGGGAGACGCCGGCGTCGAGCCGCACGCGCGTGCGGCCGCCCGAGGCGTCCTCGACGACGCCGGGCATCAGGTTCGAGACGCCGATGAAGCCGGCGACGAAGGTGGTCGTCGGCCGCTCGTAGACCTCCTCCGGCGTGGCGAGCTGCTCGATCCTGCCGCCGTTCATCACCGCCATGCGATCCGACATCGTGAGCGCCTCCTCCTGGTCGTGGGTCACGTACACGAACGTGATCCCGACCTCGCGCTGGATTCGCTTCAGCTCGACCTGAAGGCCCTTGCGCAGCTTCAGGTCGAGCGCCCCGAGTGGCTCGTCGAGCAGCAGCACGCGCGGGCGATTGACAATCGCGCGTGCGAGCGCGACGCGCTGCTGCTGCCCGCCGGATAGCTGAGCGGGCTTGCGGTTGGCTTCGCGGACAAGGCCCACGCGCTCGAGTTCTTCGTCCACACGTCGCTTCGTCTCGGCGCCGTCCACTCCTTGGCGCCGGAGGCCGAACGCCACGTTGTCGGCGACGCTCATGTGCGGGAAGAGCGCGTAGCTCTGGAAGACCGTGTTGGTCGGCCGCTTGTGCGAAGGGAGCCCGACCACGTCGTCGCCGTCGATCAGCACCGCGCCCTCGGTGGGCTCTTCGAAGCCGGCGATCATCCGAAGCGTCGTGGTCTTCCCGCAGCCGGAAGGGCCGAGCAGCGTGAAGAACTCGCCGCTCCCGATCTCGAGGTCGAGATCGTCGACGGCCACGAAGTCGCCGAAGCGCTTCGTTACGGATTCAAGGGTGACGCTCGGCTTGCCTTCCAAGAGTCGCTTAAGGCTATGCGCCACGGCGGCGCCTCGCAACCGCCGAAGTCCCCAAAACGTACGACAGGGTTTAGACGTTTCGTCTAAAACCCGCTGGACAGATTTGACCCGTAGGGGCTTGTCCCATACGGTACGGGGGATATACGGTTGTACGGAACGTCAGTCAGAATGTCCAACTGAGCAGCCGTACTAGGAGGAAAGATGGAGTCGACGACGATGTCAGCGCCCGCGAGCGGAGCCGCAACCGGCCAGGACCTCCAGGAGATGGCTCGCAGGCACCTCTGGCTTCACTTCACTCGGATGGGCGGCTACGACGCCGAGCACCCGATCCCGATCATCACGCGAGGCGAGGGTGTCTACGTCTATGACGAGGACGGCAACCGGTACCTCGACGGCCTGTCGGGCCTCTTCTGCTGCAACGCCGGCCATGGCCGCGCCGAGATCGGCGAAGCGATGGCGCGCCAGGTGCGCGAGCTCGACTTCGTCACCAACTGGAGCTACGCGCATCCCCGCGCGATCGAGTTGGCCGCGCGCATCGCGAGCATGACGCCCGGCGACCTCAACCGCGTCTTCTTCACGTCGGGCGGCTCCGAGGCGGTCGAGTCCGCGCTCAAGCTGGTCCGGAACTACTGGCGGATCCAGGGGCATGGCCAGAAGCACAAGATCATCGCCCGGGAGGTCGCCTACCACGGGACGACGATGGGCGCGCTCATGGCGACCGGCATCACCGGCCTGCGCACGCCGTTCGAGCCCTTCGCCCCGGGCGGGTGCCACGTCCCCAACACCAACTCCTACCACTGGCCCGAGGGGCGCGACCCGCTGTGGGCGGCCGACAAGATCGCCGAGCGGATCGAGTTCGAGGGGCCCGAGACGGTCGCCGCCGTGATCCTGGAGCCGCTCCAGAACGCGGGCGGGTGCATCCCGCCGCAGGAGGGCTACTTCCAGCGTGTGCGCGAGATCTGTGACGAGAACGACGTCCTCCTCATCTCGGACGAGGTGATCTGCGCCTGGGGCCGCCTCGGGCACTACTTCGGCTGCGAGCGCTACGGCTACCAGCCGGACATCATCACCTCGGCCAAGGCGCTCACGTCGGCGTACATCCCGATGGGGGCGATGATCGCTTCGGACCGCCTCTTCGAGCCGTTCTCGAAGGGCACCGCATCGTTTGCCCACGGCTTCACGTTCGCCGGCCACCCGGTTGCCGCGGCGGCCGCGATGGCGAACCTCGACATCTACGAGCGCGAGGACCTGTGCGGCAACGTTCTGCGCACCGAGGGCGAGTTCCGCGGGATGCTCGAAGGGCTCCGCGAGATCCCGATCGTCGGCGACGTGCGCGGCGACGGGTTCTTCCACGCGCTCGAGCTGGTGAAGGACCAGGAGACCAAGGAGGGCTTCTCGGACGAGGAGGGCGAGTGGCTCCTGCGCGGCTTCCTCTCCGGCGAGCTCTACAAGCGCGGCCTCATCTGCCGCGCCGACGATCGCGGCGACCCCGTGATCCAGCTCTCGCCTCCGCTCACCTGCGGCACCGCCGAGTTCGAGGAGATCACCGGCATCCTGCGCGGCGTCCTGACCGAGGCCGCGGACCGGGTGGCGGCGGCGTGAGCCGAGCTCCATGCTGACGGTCTCGTCCCTGCTCTCGGACTGCGGCCTGGATCTGGCTGCCGGCTCGCCCGACGGCGATCGCGGCGTCCGCTGGGTTGCGATCTCCGAGCACGAGGACCCGACGCCGTGGCTGTCTGGCGGCGAGGTCCTCCTGACGACGGGGTACAACCTCTCGACGGCGGCCAAGCAGAAGGCGTACGTCGCTCGGATCGCCAAGCACGAGGTCGCCGCGCTCGGCTTCGGCACCGGGTTCGACCATGCGGAGATTCCCGCCGCGATCCTCGACGCGGCGAAAAAGCAAGACATGCCCCTGTTCGAGGTCCCGTATGAGAAGCCGTTCATCGCGATTACGGAGGCCGCGGCGGCGCGCCTTGTGAGCGAGCAGTACGACGCCCTTGCGAGGGGGTCGAAGGTCCACGAGCAGCTGGAGCGCCTCGTGATCGATGGTGGGGGCATCGAGGAGATCACGAGCTCGATCGCCGGCGCGGTGGGCGGCTCGGCGCTCGTCTTCGACGCCACGCTCCGCCAAGTTGCGCGCCACCCGTCAAAGGGCTCCCCCCGGGCCGAGGATGTGGTCAAGATCACCGACGAGATCTCGGGCCGGCTTGGATCGAGCGGTGCGGGCGCGACCTCGTTCGAGCCGGAGGCACTGCCGGAGCGGGGCTTGGTGGTGCCGGTTCCCGGCCGCCGGGGCGCGCCGCCGGCGGGTTGGCTGGTCGTGCTCTCGGAGCGCGGCGAGCTGGGTGAGTTCGAGCGACTTCTCACTCGCCAGGCCTCGATCGTCGTCGGCCTTGAGCTCATGCGCGAGCGCGTCGTGAACGAGACCGAGCGCCGCCTTGCCGGCGACCTCCTTGCGGACGCGCTGTCCGGCCGCCTCGACCCCGAGGAGCTGGGCGGCCGCCTCAAGCCGTTCGGGATCGAGACGGAGGCAGCGGTCCTCGTCTTCTCGCTCGACGACCCGCCCGCTGTGGAGCCCGCGCTCGAGACCCATCTCGCTCGCGCCGGCGTCCCGGCTCTGGTGGCGACAGCTTCGACGGCGTCGGGATCGCTCCTGTGCGCGGTGATCGCAACCGGCGCCGACGATCCCGTCGCGATTGCACGCGAGGCCAGGGTCGCCCTGATCGCCACCTACCCGGGCGTACGCGCGGCCGCCTCGCGGAGCGTCCCCGTGGCCTCCCTGCGGCGGGCCTTCCACGAGGCGCGGTGTGCGCTCGAGGCGACCTCGCTGCAGAACGGCGGCGGGCCCGATGTCGCCTCCCATCAGGACCTCGGTGCGTTCACGCTTCTCCTCGCGCTTCAGGACGACGAGGCGCTCCGCCTCTATTCCGAAGGCCTCCTTGAGCCGATCGGCCGCAACGAGGGCGAGTACGGAGGCGAGCTCCTGCGCTCGCTCGAGGCGTTTATCGAGAACAACGGCAACTGGGAGCGGGCCGCGCGGCAGCTCTACTGCCACCGCCACACGCTCCGCTACCGGATCCGGAAGATCGAGGAGCTGACCGGCCGCGACCTGTCGCGCGCAACCGACCGCATCGAACTGTGGCTCGCCTTGCGCGCCCGGGAACTTGTGAGGTGAATAGGTGAAAGTTGGAGTCCCCACCGAGATCAAGACGGACGAGTACCGCGTCGCGCTGACCCCGATCGGCGCGCGCGAACTGGCCGAGCACGGGCACGAGGTGATCGTCCAGAAGGGAGCTGGCGAGGGCTCGGCGATCTCCGACGCCGACTTCGAGGCCCAGGGCGTGACGATCGTGCCCTCGGCCGAAGATGTCTGGGGCGAGGCCGAGATGGTCTTGAAGGTCAAGGAGCCTCAGACGCCCGAGGTCGAGATGCTCCGGGACGAGACGACGCTCTTCACGTACCTCCACCTGGCGCCTGCGCCGGAGCTCACGAAGGGCCTCTGCGACACGGGCGCGATCTGCATCGCGTACGAGACGGTCGAGGACGCCAAGGGCCGGCCTGCCACTCTTGCGCCGATGTCGGAGATCGCGGGCAAGATCGCGACTCAGGCGGGTGCCTTCATGCTCGAGAAGCCGCTGGGCGGGCGCGGCGTCCTCCTTGGTGGCGTTCCCGGAGTCGCTGCCGCCAACGTGATGATCATCGGCGGCGGCGCCGTCGGGATGAACGCGGCCTTCATCGCGATCGGCATGGAGGCGGACGTCTTCGTCTACGACAAGTCGGTCGACCGCCTGCGCGAGCTCGACGTTATCTTCGGAGGCAGGGCGTCGACGGTCTTCTCGTCGACACTCTCGATCGAGGAGCGCCTGCCGGACATCGACCTCGTGATCGGCGGCGTCCTGGTTCACGGAGCCAGGGCGCCGCACGTGATCACCCGCGAGCAGCTCGGCTTGATGAGGCAGAGCGCGGTCCTGGTGGACGTGGCGATCGACCAGGGCGGCTGCTTCGAGACCTCCAAGCCGACGACCCATTCCGATCCGACCTACGAGGTCGACGGGATCATCCACTACTGCGTGGCGAACATGCCCGGCGCGGTGCCGATCACGTCGACCTACGCGCTGACGAACGCGACCCTGCCGTACACGCTGGCGCTCGCCGACGACGGCGTCGTCGGGGCGGTCGGGCGCATCCCCGGCCTCAAGCCGGGTATCAACGTTGCGAAGGGCAAGGTCACGCACGAAGCCGTAGCCGAGGGCGTGGGCATGGACTACGCCCCACCCGAGGAGGTCCTGGACTTTGAGATGCCACAAAACGGCTCGCGCGATGGCGCGGGCGACGACGCTGCCCGCGCGATGCCGGGCAGTCACTAGATCCTAAGCGAACCAAGAAGAGGAGTAAGAACATGGGCAAGTACGCAGTCATCAACCCGGCAACCGGCGAGACGGAGAAGGACTATCCGGAGATCTCCGATTCAGACCTCGAGGCGGCGATGGCGGCGGCGAGCGATGCCCACCAGAACTGGGCACTGAAGACCACGGTCGCCGAGCGCGCGGCATTGGTCAAGAAGGTCGCTGAGCTCCACGGCGAGCGGCGCGAGGCCCTGGCCGAGATCGCGGTTCGCGAGATGGGCAAGCCGATGGAGCAGGCCCTGGGCGAGGTGGACTTCTGCGTCGACATCTACGGCTTCTACGCCGACAACGGCGAGGAGATCCTCGCGGACGAGTCGATCGACCTGTTGGCAGGCGAGGGCACCGCCCTGATTCGCCGGACCTCCGTCGGCCCGCTCCTGGGGATCATGCCCTGGAACTTCCCCTACTACCAGGTGGCCCGCTTCGCCGGACCGAACCTGGTCGTGGGCAACACGATCCTTCTGAAGCCGGCGCACCAGTGCCCGGAGTCGGCGGAGGCCATCCAGGCGATCTTCGACGACGCCGGCTTCCCCGAGGGCGCCTATCGACCATCCTCGCCTCGAACGAGCAGATCGAGAAGGTGATCGAGGATCCGCGGGTCCGGGGCGTCTCGCTCACCGGCTCCGAGCGAGCCGGAGCAGCGGTCGCGGAGATCGCGGGGCGCAACCTCAAGAAGGTCGTGCTCGAGCTGGGCGGGTCCGATCCGTTCATCCTCCTGGGGACCGAGGACTTGGACGAGGCGGTTGAGGCCGCTGCGTCCGCGCGCCTCGACAACTCCGGCCAGTCCTGTAACGCCGCGAAGCGGTTCATCGTCGCCGATGAGCTCTACGACGACTTCCTCGAGAAGTTCACGGCCAAGGTGACGGCCACCGAACCGGGCGATCCGATGTCCGACGATGCCGCGATGGGGCCCCTCTCGTCTTCGCAGGCCGCCGAGGGCCTGCAGGAGCAGATCGACCGCGCGGTCGCCCAAGGCGCCGAGATCGCGGGCGGCACCCGAAAGGACAATTTCTTCTCGGGCGCCGTGCTGACGGGCATCACCCCGGACAACGCGGCTCACCACGAGGAGTTCTTCGGGCCTGTCGCGAGCGTCTACAAGGTCAGCTCCGAGGAAGAGGCGATCGAACTGGCGAACGACACGCCCTTCGGGCTGGGCTCGTACGTCTTCTCGACTGATCCCGACCAGGCTCAGAGGGTCGCGGACGGCCTCGATACGGGGATGGTTTACGTCAACGGCGTCCTGCTCGACGGAGCCGAGTTGCCGTTCGGCGGAGTCAAGAACTCGGGCTTCGGGCGCGAGCTCGGCAAGTACGGCATGGACGAGTTCGTGAACAAGAAGCTGATCCGCGTGCTGAAGTAGGTTGCAGCGGGGGACCGTCGGCTCAATGCGAGTCGCCGGCGTGCCGAAAAGTGCATATAGCGATGAATTCCGATGAGACATCCCGGGAGCGCATTGCGCTGATCGACGCGGCCGAAGCGCTGATCCGCGCCGACGGCGCCGACGGCTGGGAGCTTGCGGGGCTGGCCGAGCGGGCCGGGGTGGGGCTGGACACCGTCAAGGCAGAGTTCGAGAGCGAGTGGCAGGCGTTCTGCGCCGTCATGCGAAGGGACGAGGAGCAGTTCGAAGGGGTGGCGTTCAGACCCGGGCACGGAGAGCCCAGCGAGCGGATGCTCGCCCTTCTCGAGGCGTGCGTGCCGGACTACGACTGGACGTTCTGGATCGAGCTCTGGAGCCTCGCTCTGCGCGACGAGCGCGCCAGCGCTCTTCGGCACGAGCTCGACGAGCGCTTCCGCAATGTGATCGAAGAGATCGTGCGCGACGGAGTGGAAAGCGGCGAGTTCTCTGTGCCTGACACGCGCCGAGCCGCGATCACGATCTCCACGCTGATCGACGCCATGGCGCTCCAGGCGACCCTCGGCGACACGACGATCCGCCCCAACTACATGCTCGACGCCTGTGTGACGGTCTGCGGGACTCTCCTGGGCGCGCCGCTCAAGCTGCCTTCCCTTGCCGAGGCAAGCGATGGCTGAGCAAACCCTGCCGAGGGTCAATTGGGCCGACGTCGTAGGCGTCGCAGGGCGGCTTATTCCCGTGCGCGGCATCGCGAAGCTGACCCTCGCGGACATTGCCGAAGCGCTCAAGACCGACGAATCGGCCGTGAAGTACTGGTTCCAGGATGCGGGCGAGGTCCTGGTCGCGCTCGCCGAGATCCGCAACAACTGGTTCCTCGACGAAGCCCGCGCGCGCATGGCCAACGACGACTCACAGACGGAGCGGCTTCGGCATTTCATCGAGCTGAGCGCAGCCGATCACGACGCGACCATCCTGATCGAGCTTTGGCGCCTCTCCGAACGCGACGAGCCAGCTCGGCAGGCGCGACAAGCCCAGGCCGACGCGTTCCGGCGGACGATCGCGGGCATCATCAGAGCGGGCCAGAGGACGGGCGAGTTTGACGCCGTTTCTCCCGACAAGGTCGCGCTCATCCTCGCTGCACTGATCGCAGGCTTCTCGATCACCGCGACGCTCCATGATCCGGCCGTGACCCCCGAGCTCATGCTGGCCATGCTCCTCGACACAGCCGAGCAGCTCCTCGGCGTCGAGTTCGGTCCTACGCCCGACTGATCCAGTCGGGCGCTCCTCTCGATAGCAGGGTCAGGTCCTAGGCGGGACCTCGTATTGGCAATAGCCCCGAATGGAGGCCCGATAGACATGACCGTACCCACGAAGCCCGGCCGCAACGCCATCACGCGCGCGGCCCACGATCCCTACTCGCGGCGCAAGTTCCTTGTGCTGACGGGCGGGACCGGAGCAGCGGGCGCCTTCCTGGCGGCCTGCGGCGACGATGACGACGAGACGACGTCCAGCACCTCAGCGGAAACCGAGAGCACTGGCGATCCGCTCGCCGATGCAGGTTTCGGCGAGGGCGACGTCGGCATCCTCAACTACGCGCTCACCCTCGAGTACCTCGAGGCCGGCTTCTATGCCGCGGTCGCGGAGAGCGGCCTGTTCAAGGGCGCGGAGCAGGACCTGGTGGAGACGATCGGCAGCCACGAGCAGGAGCACGTTGACGCCCTGCTCGCGACGCTCAAGGACCTGGGCGAGGAGCCCGCTCCCGAGCCGGAGGCCGAGTTCCCCCTCGACGACCGCGAAACGGTCCTGATGACGGCGGCTGAGGTCGAGAACCTCGGCGCGGCCGCCTACCTGGGCCAGGCGGCGAACATCGAGAACCCGGACATCCTGGCGGCCGCTCTCGCGATCCACACGGTCGAGGCGCGCCACGCGGCGCTCCTCAACACGTTGATCGGCGAGGACCCGACCCCGGACGGTGCGTTCGCCGTCCCGGCCGATCCCGAGACCGTCCTCGACGCTGTCCAGCCGTTCCTCGTCCAGTAGCGGCGCGGACTGAAGAGAAGGAGATTCGACATGACAGACACGACACAAGCGGCCCCCGAGCTCGAGCAGATCGAGTTCGAGGCCATCGATCGAAGCTCTTTCCTGATGAAGGGAATTCTCGCAGCAGGCGCCACTTACGGCGCATTCGCGGCGGGTCCCATGCTCAGGAAGGCGTTCGCGCAGGACGGCGGAAGCGAGGGTGACATCGAGATCCTCAACTTCGCCCTCACACTCGAGTACCTCGAGGCGGCGTTCTACGAGGCGGCTCTGGAAGAGGCGAAGCTCTCGAGCGACGTCAAGGCGCTGGCCGAGCAGTTCGGCGAGGCCGAGGCCGAGCACGTTGCCGGCCTGACCGGAGCCATTGAGGATCTCGGCGGCAAGCCCGTCGAAGCACCCGCGGTGGACTTCGGCGACGCGTTCTCGGACGAGGGCACGTTCCTCGCGACCGCGATCACGTTCGAGGACCTCGGCGTCAGCGCCTACAACGGCGCCGGCCCGATGATCTCATCCAAGGACCTCCTGGCCACGGCCGGAGCGATCGTCCAGGTCGAGGCCCGCCATGCGGCGGCCGTTCGCAACGCGGCGGGCGAGCCCGCCGCACCGGACGCGTTCGACCCGACCCTGACGGTCGAAGAGGTCACCAAGGCGGTTCAGCCATTCCTGGCCCAGTAAGAACCGCTGTTCTTGCCCTGTTGGCGGCCCTCGCTTTCGCGGGGGTCGCCGGTTGCGGCAACGACTCGGAGGAGACGACCTCCGACGAGGCGTCGGCCGGCACTGGCGACGCTGTTGAGATCGTCGACTTCGAGTTCGGACCGGAGGAGATCACGGTGCCTGCCGGCACGACGATCACCTTCACGAACGAGGACTCCGCCGCGCACACCGCAACCGCCGACGACAGCTCGTTCGACACCGAGGAGCTCGGCAAGGGCGATTCGGCGGAAGAGACTTTCGAAGACCCCGGCACCTACACCTACTTCTGCCGGTTCCACGTGTTCATGAAGGGCTCGGTCGTCGTCGAGTAGGCGCCTGAGCAATCCCGAAACTCGCAACCCAAGGAGAAATCAGATGCCGAACATCGGCCCCATGGAAATCGCAATCGTCCTCATCATCGCGCTCATCGTCTTCGGCCCCTCGAAGCTCCCCGAGCTCGGCAAGTCCGCAGGCAAGGGCTTCCGCGAGTTCAAGGACTCCGTCACCGGCAAGGACGAAGAGCCCGTCAAGGCGCAGATCGAAGAGCCGACACCCACAAACGTCGCGTAGCGCGACCCGCACCGCGCGCCAAACGTCCTTCAACTACCCCTATAGCGGTAGCTCACGGACGTCGAGTCGGATTCGCCGTCAGTTCAGTCCAGGGCACCTATCTCCTCGTGTGGTAATCCGCTCCCGCCCAGCGAAACGTTCCGCACACACACGAAGCCTCCGCCCCCTGCCTTGCTCGTGTGTACTGCGGCGTTCGCTGAGCGAACGCGGATGCACACACAGCGTTCTGAACCCCAGGTCCTCTCCGTGCAATGCGCCTAACCGACGGTCCATTCGTCGAGCTCCTCGCGGCGGAAGTAGTAGCTCGAGCTGTCGGCGGCGTCGCTCTCGGCCACGACGAAGAACGGAATAGCGTCGCGATCGACGAGGTTCAAGATGAAACCGGTCTCGACTCCGAGATATGAGGCCGCGGCCTCGACGTCCAGCCAGTCCGGATCGTCAGGATCGATGACCGCTCGCTTACTGCTGAGCTTCGGCTCGCCTGCTCTCGTGAACGTGAGTACGACCCACGTGAGACCGAGCACGGCCACCACGACGATCGTGAGTTCGACCAGGGTTCTCAAGCTGCTAGTTGACGTTCGTCGCCGCGGCTCCGCCGCCCGCGTCCACTTCGCTCGACAGCTTGTGGGCGAGGTAGACGGGGATGATCGAGATCAGGATCACGAACACCGCGACCACGTTCACGATCGGCAGCTGATTCGGCCTCGAGAAGTTCGCGAGGATCCAGATCGGGAGCGTCTCGTCGCCCGCGCCGATGGTGAACGTGGTGACGATGATCTCGTCGAACGAGAGCGCGAAGGCCAGCAGGGCGCCGGCGACCAGGGCGCTCCGCATGTTCGGGAGCGTCACCCTGCGGAACGTGTACCACGGCGTGGCGCCGAGGTCCGCGGACGCCTCCTCGAACGAGGACGACATTCTGCGCAGACGCGCGACGGCGTTGTTGTAGACGACGACGATGCAGAAGGTCGCGTGGGCGATCACGATCGTGAGAATGCCGAGCGGGATCCCGAGCACCTGGGTGAAGGTCGAGTTCAGCGCGATGCCGGTAACGATGCCCGGCAGCGCGATCGGGAGGATCACCAGAAATGAGATCGTCTCGCGGCCGAAGAAGCGATGCCGAGCAACCGCCAGGGACGCCAGGGTCCCCAGGATCATTGCGACGCCGGTCGCGAGCAGTCCGACCTTCACCGAGTACCACAGCGCGTCCCGCGCCCCCACGTTGTCGACAGCCCTTTCGAACCACTCGAGGGTGTAGCCAGGAGGGGGCCATTCGAACGTGCGCGCCTCCGAGAAGGCGTAGATCACCACGATGACCAGCGGCACGTAGATGAACGCCAGCGTGAACGCGGTGCCGATCCGAAGCAGGAGGTGTGTTCCGCTCGAGAGTCGCATCTAGAGGTGCTCGAACGCTCCGAATCGCCGGGCGAGGAGCAGGTAGACGATCATGATCACGATTGGCACCATCGCGAACGCCGCAGCGAACGGCAGGTTCGTCGTGAAGTTGGAGACGACGAGCGTCCCGATGAACTGCTCGCCCGAGCCCACGAGGTTCGGCGTGATGAAGTCGCCGAGGGTGAGCGAGAAGGTGAAGATCGAGCCGGCGACAACGGCCGGGAAGACCAGCGGCAGGATCACCCGGCGGAACGTGTAGCCGGGCTTTGCGCCCAGATCGTCGGAGGCGCTCAGCAGCGTGTTGGGGATCCGCTCGAGGCCCGCGTAGATCGGGATGATCATGTATGGGAGCCAGATGTAGCTCATGACGAGCCACACGGCCACAAGGCCGTAGCCCGGGCCCTCTGATCCCTAATGGCTCGAGCACCCAGTTGAGGACGCCCTCTTGCGAGAGGATGCCCCGCCAGGCGAATGCCTTGACGAGGTATGCGGACCAGAGCGGCACCAACACGGCGACAACGAGCACACCGCGCATCGTCGGCTTCGCGACCTTTGCCATGTAGAAGGCGATCGGGAACGCGAGCAGGATGTCCGTGACCGTGACAAGAGCCGCGATCATCACCGTCCTGCCCGTGACCGAGCGGTAGACCGACTCGGAGACGACGTCCTTGTAGTTGTCGAGCGTGAACGTCTGCTCGATCTCGCCGCTCAGCTCACCCAGCGTCCAGAAGGACGTGACGAGCAGAACGGCAAGCGAGCCGAGGTAGCCCACGACGAGCCAGCCCACGGGGCCGGCCAGGAGAGCTCCCGCCTGAAGGCGGGGACGGCCGTGGAAGAGGCCGGCGAGCGATTTGCCCGCCGACCTCTTCTTTACGGCTCCGGCTTCGATCAGCCCTTCACCTCGTTCCAGCCCTGGACCCAGTCGTCGTACGTCTTGCAGACGTCGCCGCGGTCATCGCCGCAGTCGGAGACGGGCGTCTTCCAGAACTCGATCTGGTCGAAGAACTCCTCGTCCTCCGCGTGGTAGATCTCGCAGTGCTTCGGGTCTGCGGTGAGGTCGCACGATTTCTCGTTCGACGGTGCTTCACCGAACCATTCGGCAACCGCTGCGTTCGCCTCCGGACTGATGATGTGGTCCATCCACATGTACATGCAGTTCGGATTCGCGGCCTCGGAGCTGATCATCCAGGTGTCCGACCAACCGGTCGCGCCCTCTTCGGGGAGAACGACCTCTTCCGGTGAGCCGTCGGCGTTCAGCAGGTTCACGATCACCTGCCAGGTGGTGCCGACCGACGAGTCGCCGTTGGCGAACGCCGAGATGGCCTTCGTGTAGTCCGACCAGTACTCGCCGACGTGCTCGCCCTGGTCCTGCAGGAGCGCAATCGCCGCATCGAACTGTTCCTGGTCGAGCTCGTACGGATCCTCGATCCCGAGCTCCGGCTGATGCTCGCGCAGATAGAGCGCCGCATCGGCGATGTAGATCGGGTTGTCATACGCGGTGACCGCGCCCGAGTTCTCGCTCGCGTTGTCGAACACAACGTCCCATGACGTCGGTGCCGGGCTGACCTCATCCGGGTCGTACATGAGGAGGTTCGACCCGCGGCCGTGCGGAACGCCGTACATCTGGCCGTCGACGCTGTTGAAGTCCTGCTCCTTGAGGGCGTCGAAAACGTCCTCGTAGTTCGGGATCAGGTCCGTGTTGACTGGCGATACGTCCTCGCCCTCGATCAGACGGGTGGTCGCGTCACCGGACGCCGACACGCCGTCGTACTGGCCGGTCCGCATCAGCTGGACCATCTCGTCGGACGTGTTACCGAGCTTCACGTTGACCTGGCAGCCGGTCTCCTCTTCGAAGTCGGTCACCCAGTCCACTTTCGGGTCGGTCGATCCGTCTTCCACGTAGCCGGCCCAGGCGATCGAGGTTGACTTCACCCTCGCCCTCGCCGAGCTCCGTCAGTGCTTCTGCCTCTGAGGACCCACCCGAATCGTCGTCATCGTCGTCGCCGCACCCGTACGCGAATACGAACGCGAGCAGCGACAGCACGATGATCCAGGCAAGCCGCGCAGGATGCTTTGGCTTTCCTCTCATTTCTCCTCCTCTTGTTTTGGACGTTCCACGGCCACTGTGTGCTCTGGTAGCCACCCGACCGTGATTTCCTGGCCTTTCCTCTCTAAATCGTCGCCAGGGGACGAGTCCAGGTTCTGGCGCACGGCCTGAAGCCGCCCGCCCTTCTCAAGCTCGACGAAGAAACGCGTGATCGGCCCTGCGTAGGCAACCTCGGCGACCGTGCCGCGTTCGGTCTGGAGCCCGTCGGCGCCGTCGCCGTTGACGAGCCGGACCTTCTCGGGCCTCACCGTGAAGCTCTTGCCGTCGCGCTCGATCACGTTCGAGGTGCCGACGAATCCAGCCACGAAGGGGTTGACCGGCCGCTCGTAGATCTCGTCCGGGGTGCCGATCTGCTCGATGCGCCCGTCGTTGAAGACCGCGATGCGGTTCGACATCGTGAGCGCTTCCTCCTGGTCGTGCGTCACGTAGATGAACGTGATGCCGACGTCCCCCTGGATCGTCTTCAGCTCCACCTGCATCTGCTCGCGGAGCTTCAGGTCCAGCGCGCCGAGCGGCTCGTCCAAAAGCAGGACACGAGGCTTGTTCACGATCGCCCGGGCGAGCGCGACACGCTGGCGCTGACCTCCCGAGAGCTCAGCGGGCTTCCGTCCACCGAGGTCGCCGAGGCGGATCATCTCCAGGGCCTCCTTCGCCCTTGAGGCCCGCTCCGCCTTTTCGACCTTCGCGACGCGCAGGCCGTACTCCACGTTCTCCGCCACGGTCATGTGGGGGAACAGCGCGTAGTCCTGAAAGACGGTGTTGACGGGTCGGTCGTAAGCAGGGAGCCGAGTGACGTCCTCGCCGCCGATCTCGACCGTGCCCTCGTCCGGAACGTCGAAGCCGGCGATCATCCGGAGGGTCGTCGTCTTCCCCGATCCGGATGGGCCGAGCATGGTGAAGAACTCGCCGCGACTGACCTCGAGGTCCACGTCGTCCACCGCGACGACGTCTCCGTAGCGGCGAGTTACACCGGCCAGGCGGACGTCCGGCACATCGCTCACATCGGCGACGCGTATCCGGTTCGCAGGCGTGGGCGCTTTGCGCCTCTGGCCAAAATTGCCGTCAGGCGTAGGACTCTCAGGCGATGGCGCGGACGAGGGCGGCGGTGACGGCCGCCGCGCCGACCGCCAACAGGATCGACTTGCGGCTGACGGCGTAGACCGCGGCGGCCGCGGCGAGCCCCGCGGCACGCGCGTCGATCACCAGGTCGCCGTCCGCGTTCGTGAAGGTGCCCACCGCGATCAGCGCGGCCAGGATCGCGGGGGCCAGGAGATCGATCACCCTCGTGACCGGCCGGGGGAGCTCGCGGTTCCCGAGCGCGACGGGGCCGATCCCCTTCGTTACGACCAGCGTCGCGCAGAGGCTGAAGACCGTGACCCAGGCCGCTGTCACGAGTCATCACCGCCTGGGATGAGGGCTATCAGCGCCGCGAGGCACGCGGTCATGATGGGAACGCCGGCGGGCGTCACCGGAGCGAGAGTGAGGGCGATCGTCGCGCCCAAGAGCGCTGCGGCCCACCCGCGCCGGCCGTCGGTTGCCTCACCGACCAAGAGCCCGAGGAAGAAAGCGGGGAAGAGGGCGTCGAGGCCCAGACGATCCGGGTCTCCGATCATGTCCCCCGTGAACACCCCGAGGGCTGTGCCGCCGACCCACATCGGGTAATTAGCGGCAGTGAAGCCCCACATGTACGGAATGTCGTAGCGCCCGTTGCCGCGATAGGACATCGCCCACCCGGCGTCGATCAGAGGCTGCGCGGCAAGGCCTCGCCGGAACCAGCCACCCTCCGTCGAAGCGGCGATCGAGATCCCCATCGGCAGGTAGCGCATGTTGAGAAGGACCCCTGCCGCGATCGCAGCGCCGGCGCCACCGCCGACCGCAAGCACGGCAAGCGCCCCGAACTGGGCCGAGCCGGCGAAGACGATCGCGGACATCACGATCGGCGCGACGCTGCCCATCACCGGCTCGGCGAGCACCCCGAAAGAAATGCCGAGAAGGAGCGAGGCGAGCGAGATCGGCGCGCCCGCGCGCATCCCCGCCCTGAGTCCGCCTTCCGTCTCGTCCATCCGCCCGAAGCTAGCCGCGGGCGTCGCGGTTCGAGGTCATACAAAGAAAAAGCGCGCCCCCGAGGGGACGCGCTTTCAACACGGATCGGGGGAGATCCTGCCCTTAGAGCCTGCCCTTGTGGCGCGCGGCGCTCTTCGAGACGTTTGCGAAGCCCTTGCTGACGTCCTTCGACCAGCCGGGGCCGGACTTGCCGTCGTCGGGCTGCGAGGTGTCGAACCGGAGGCCCGCGATCACGACGAAGACGTGGCCGGAGTCACCGTAGGTGGTGATCCAGTTGCCCTTGCCCTTGCTGGCCCACCTGGCGAAATCGCCTGAGGTCATGGCGTGGTCGATGAGACCGGCGCCCTTCGGGCCGAGCACGTAGCTAACGGCTCCGGAGCAGTCGTAGCCCTTGCCGCGGAAGTTGTGGCCGCCTCCCCACTTGTAGGGGTACTTGTCGATCTCGTTGGCCGCTGCGATCGCTCTCTTCACGGCCCGGGGGGCCGACGCCGGGGCGATTGCCTTGCCGCTCGCCTTCAGCTTCGCCTTGGAGCCGGAGGTCGTCTGGTCGCCGCCGCCCGGGCCGATGCCACCGCCGCCGGCGACCGAGGTCGCAGGCAGCGCGAGGGCTGCAACGGCGCATGCCGCGAGCGCTGCCGCTCTGTGCGGCTTTCGCATTCGAAACTTTGTCTTCTCTGAGGTCAAGTCGGTCTCCTTGTAAGCGCCTACGGGGTTAGCTGACGGGCTGGCGCTTTAGGAGTCGCGCCCCCTCCAAGACAGGAGAGTTAGCCCCAACGTTTCGGTTCCCCCGTTCCGCCCCCACTGCGTGGCGCGGACTCGGCTACCGGTTGTTTGGTTTCAGATCGTGAGGCAGGTTAGCAAAGTGCAACGACTTTTGCTAACAGACGCTCACAAAAGGCGGGTTTCACGCCTGGGATTGCGCTATTTGCGGGCTTAGGCGACTGATTCAGCCGTCGCCGGGTGAGCCGCGGCCCACTCGACGATGTTCTTGGAATCCGTGATGACCTCTCCGTCGTCCAGCACGAGCACAGGCACCTCGCGCTGGCCGGAGACCTCCTCTACCTCACGACGACCGCTGGTCATCACGTTGAGGAACTTGGGCCCCACGCCGAGGCCGTGGACCTTGACGACCTCCGGGTCGTGGCCAGCCTCCTTCAGGGCGTTGTGCGCGTTCGCGCACGGATGGCCGCCCGGGCGGGGCGTTTGGAAGGTTCCCCAGCAGATGTAGAGCTTCATGGCCCGGACCTTATGGGATCAGTAGGTTCCGGGGCAAGATGGAGCTAAGGGGTAAGACCGTCCTCCTTACGGGCGCAACCGGCGGCCTTGGGCGAGCGATCGCGACCGCGCTTGCCCATCGAGGCGCCAGCCTCGTCCTCTCCTCACGCAAGGGTGAGGAGCTCGAACGGCTGGCGGCAGATCTGCCCGGCGACCATCGGGTGGCCGTTGCGGATCTCGCGGAGCCCGGCGCGGCCCTCCAGCTTCTTGCCGACGCGGGTGACATCGATGTCCTCGTCGCCAACGCGGCACTTCCAGGGTCGGGCAAGCTCGACAGCTTTTCCCAGAGCGAGGTCGAGAGGGCACTTCGGGTGAACCTCGAGAGCCCGATCCTGATGGCCCACGCGCTCCTGCCGAAGATGACCGAGCGCGGAAGCGGGCACATCGTGATGATCGGGTCGCTCTCGGGCGTGGCAGCCACCGCTCGCCAGTCGATGTACAACGCGACCAAGTTCGGGCTTCGGGGCTTCACGCTCGCCCTGCGCGAGGATCTGCGAGGGACAGGCGTGAGCGCGTCGCTGATCGCGCCCGGATTCGTGCGCGACGCGGGCATGTTCGCCGACTCCGGCGCCGATGCCCCCGCCGGGATGGGCACTACCACGCCCCAGAAGGTGAGCGCGGCCGTGATCGAGGCGATCGAGAAGGACCGCGGCGAGATTGCGGTCGCCCCGTTCCACCAGGTGAGGCTCGCGAAGTTCGCCGGGAACCACCCGGAGTTCTCCGGCCGGGTCTCGGGGAAGGCCGCTACAAAGGCGGCCGACGAGGTCGCCAAGGGCCAGTCCGAGAAGCGGTAGGCCGGGAGTGCGTGGGCCCAGGCTCCAAGGGGTAGCCTGAGCCCATGAGCGATTCATTCGGAGCCAAGGCCACGCTCGATGTCTCGGGTAACGAATACGAGATCTACCGCCTCGACGCGCTCCAGGAGAAGTTCGACGTCGCGCGGCTTCCGTACTCGCTGAAGGTCCTGCTCGAGAACACGCTGCGCCTCGAGGACGGCGAGTCGGTCAGCGACAAGGACGTCGAGACGATCGCCGGCTGGGACGCGAAGGCCGAGCCCTCCCAGGAGATCCCGTACCAGCCGGCCCGCGTGCTCATGCAGGACTTCACCGGGGTGCCCGCCGTGGTCGATCTGGCCGCGATGCGCGACGCGATGGAAGACCTGGGCTCGGACCCGAAGAAGATCAACCCGCTGGTGCCTGTGGACCTGGTCATCGACCACTCCGTTCAGGTGGACGCTTTCGGCAACGCGCGGGCCTTCGACATCAACGCCGACCGCGACTACGAGCGAAACGAGGAGCGCTACGCGTTTCTGCGCTGGGGCCAGCAGGCGTTCGACAACTTCCGCGTGGTGCCGCCGGCCACCGGCATTTGCCACCAGGTGAACCTCGAGTACATCTCCCAGGTCGTCTTCCGGCGTGAGCGGGACGGCGTCACCCAGGCCTACCCCGACACGCTGGTCGGGACCGACTCTCACACCACGATGGTGAACGGGCTCGGCGTCCTGGGCTGGGGTGTGGGCGGCATCGAGGCCGAGGCCGCGATGCTCGGCCAGCCGATCTCGATGCTCCTGCCGCAGGTGCTTGGCTTCCGCGTCGAGGGCGAGCTGCCCGAGGGGGCGACGGCAACGGACCTGGTCCTCACCGTGACCGAGATGCTCCGTGAGCGCGGCGTGGTCTCGAAGTTCGTCGAGTTCTTCGGGCCAGGCCTCCACACGCTCGGGCTGGCCGACCGCGCGACGATCGGCAACATGTCGCCGGAGTTCGGCTCCACCTGCGCGATCTTCCCAGTGGACAAGGAGACGCTCCGCTATCTCGAGTTCACCGGCCGGCCAACCGAGACGATTGAGCTCGTCGACGCGTATGCCCGCGAACAGGGAATGTTCCACGACGAGGACTCCGACGACCCGACCTTCTCGGACCAGATCGACCTGGACCTCGGCTCGGTCGAGCCCTCGATCGCGGGGCCGAAGCGCCCCCAGGACCGGATCGCGCTGACGAACGCGAAGGCCGCGTTCCTGGAGTCGCTCGCCGAGTTCGACCCGGGAGCCGCCGAGATGCTCGGCAACGGGCACGACAAGGCTGTTGCGGATTCGTTCCCGGCCTCTGACCCACCGGCTGACGACCACGAGGACGAGCGCGGCAAGCCCGAGCGCGCGGGGCAGGGCGCCACGACGCTCGAAGATCGCAAGGCGAACTGCGTGGACGTCACCCTTGAGGACGGGACCGAGACCACGCTTGACCACGGCCGCGTCGTGATCGCGGCGATCACGAGTTGTACGAACACTTCGAACCCGTCGGTGATGCTCGGCGCAGGGCTCCTGGCCAAAAAGGCGGTCGAAGCGGGGCTCGAGCGAAAGCCGTGGGTCAAGACCTCGCTCGCGCCTGGCTCGACCGTCGTGACCGAGTACCTGGAGCGCGCCGGCCTCGACGAGTACCTGGACAAGCTGGGCTTCAACCTCGTCGGCTATGGGTGCACGACCTGCATCGGGAACTCGGGGCCGCTGCCCGAGACGATCTCCGAGGCGGTCGCCGAGAACGACCTCGTCGTCTGCGCCGTGCTCTCGGGCAATCGCAACTTCGAGGGGCGCATCAACCAGGACGTGCGCAACAACTACCTGGCGTCGCCGCCGCTCTGCGTCGCCTACGCGCTGGCCGGCCGGATGGACGTCGACATCTTCTCCGAGCCGCTCGGCCAGGGCTCGGACGGGCAGGACGTCTACCTGAAGGACGTCTGGCCGACTTCCGCGGAGATCAAGGACACGGTCGCCGAGGCCGTTCGCTCGGAGATGTTCAAGGAGGGCTACTCCGACGTCTTCGAGGGCGACGAGCGCTGGCAGGGACTCGATACGCCCGACGGCGATCGCTACACATGGCCGGACTCGACTTACGTGCGTAAGCCCTCGTTCTTCGAGGGGATGGACGAGGAGCCGGCCGACGTCGAGCCGATCGAGGGCGCTCGCGTCCTCGCGGTCCTGGGCGACTCGGTCACGACCGACCACATCTCTCCCGCCGGCGCGATCAAGAAGGCGAGCCCGGCGGGTCAGTGGCTCGTCGAGAACGGCGTCGAGCCAGGCGACTTCAACTCGTACGGCTCGCGGCGCGGCAACCACGAGGTGATGATCCGCGGGACCTTCGCGAACATCCGGCTTCGCAACGCGCTGGTCGAGAAGGAGGGCGGGTTCACGCTCGGCCCCGACGGTGAGGAGACGACGATCTACGAGGCCGCGATGGCCTACGCCAAGGTCGACGTGCCGCTGGTCGTGCTCGCCGGCAAGGAGTATGGGTCCGGCTCGTCGCGCGACTGGGCGGCCAAGGGCACCTCGCTCCTCGGCGTGCGAGCCGTGATCGCCGAGAGCTTCGAGCGCATCCACCGCTCGAACCTGATCGGGATGGGCGTCCTGCCGCTTCAGTTCCCCGACGGGGAGTCAGCCGAGTCGCTGGGGCTGGATGGTTCAGAGACGTTCGACTTCGACGGCCTTGCCGAGGCGCTCGACGCGCCAACGTCCGAGAAGCGGATGCTCAGAGTGACGGCTTCAGGCGGCGCCGGCGCCGGCGCCGAGTTCGAGGCAACGGTCCGGCTCGACACTCCGAACGAGGTCCGCTACTACCAGCACGGCGGCATCCTTCACCGCGTCCTGCGCGAGCTACGCTAAGTAAGCGAACCACTCGCGATGGATTTGGAGTAGAGTCCAACACACCTTCCGGGGGAAAGTTGCGCCGGGGTTATTGACATCGGCCCTCCCGATCGGTCATAGTCATTCACGAGAAACCGTCAGGGAGCGGAATAAGGGACCAAGAAACGATTTAATAAGGCTCGTCCCCGGCCAGTCCCGCCTCCGGGGGCGAACGCGTCGGCATCCCTCCCTGGCTACCGACGCGCTAGGCGCGGGCGCGGGCCGTGTGGACCCCCTGCCTCCCACGGCCCCGCCCCGCCTTCTACTTTCCCTAGGACTCTTCTTTCCGCTCGATATGGCGGATCGCTATCACGCTGCCGACCGGCCCCACCGGGGTGAGGGTGGCTGCCAGCAGCGTGTACGGCGCCTGGTGGCGCAGTACAGCGATCCAGATCAGGAGCGCGAGGGCGATGAAGCCGACGCCGTGAGCGAGGCCGGCGTAGAAGGTCGGGTGCTCGAGGCCGGGCACCAGCCAGACGACCAGGAGGACCCCGAAGAGCCCGAGCTCGACCCAGGAGGCAATCTTGACCCACCTGAACATGGGGCCGGGCACTGGCTGGCGCAGAACGTCCGACGGACGTTCGGCTGCCACCGGAGCTGCTTCGGGCGTGCTCACAGCCATGAGTTTGGCAACAGGAGTGGGGAAGTCCGGGCCCGACCGTCCGTACATGCACCCATTGGCAGGTTTGGACAAGAGTCCATAGGCCCGGGGCTGCTCAGGAAGAAGAATGCCCTTCATGCAGAGCACGTTGAGCAAGGCAACCGGCCGATCTGTCCGAGATGTGGCACTCGTGGCTCGTGAGGCACGGCGCTTGACTGGCATGGATCCCCAGCGACGCCCGCAGCCGGCTCCCGTCCTCCTCCTCAAGGCCCGCTGATCTGACGCGGGAGAGAAAGCGACGCCCGCCCCGGAAGGGGCGGGCGCTTCGCTGCTCTAGCCGGGCGTCAGCGCCCGCCGGATCTTCCCGATCACCCAGGCCGGACGCTCCGTCACGTCGAACCAGGTGAAGCGCAGGACCACCCAGCGGCGAGCTGCAGGTCGTTGTTCTTGCCGATGTCTCGCGCCCAGGTGCGAGCGTCGGAGTGGAACGAGTAGCTGTCGGATTCAACGACCAGCCGCTGCTCGCGCCAGACGAGGTCGCGCTCCTTGCCCAGGACGTAGGCATTCACCTCGGGCTCGGGGAGATCTGAGCCACGGACGAGCCTCAGGAGGTTTCGCTCAAGCTCTTTCTTGGGCTTCTTTGGGGCGTGCCGATCAAGGAGCCTCGCGAGCCGCCGGACGCCGGGCTTGCCCGGGTTGCGCTCGATCTGCTCGTGAGGTCGGCCGGCTTCGCAAGCTTCGGGATCGCCTCGGCGCACATCTCTTCGAGGCGGTTGTCTTCGTCCGGAAGGCAGGATCGCGGCGCAGTCGAGGATCGTGCGAGCGGCGGTCGGTGACCTTGATCCGCTCGATGGACGTGACGTCGCAGGGCTCGAGCGTCGCCTTGCGCACGATCAGGCCGGGACGGTCGCTGTCTCCGCGCGGCGTGGTCACCCAGCAAGCCGCTTTGGGCGGCCAAGGGAGGAGCCCAAGGAGCTTTGCGGCGCTCCGGTGACTGATCGTGGCTTGCCCACGGAAGGCGAGAACGGCGGCGGCTTCGTAAGCGAGCGGGGCCGTGGCGATGTGGCCGACGAGGTAGACGCCGCGGTGAACCGGACGCAGCCGGCCGTCCGCAATCGCGGCGCTGTATCTGCTCGAGCTGACGCCCCGCGCGAGCAGCTGCCACCGCCCGACGGCACCGTGCTGCAGGTCGGCGAGCGCGCCGATGATGGCCTCGATCGACTGAGGTCGGGATTGTCTGCGCACACGATCCGACAACCCCGCCGCATCATGTAACGCCCCCTCGCGAGTCGCCGCGAAGGCCCTTGCCCCGTGGGCGCTGCCGTTGTTCAGGCCGTCACGTGGCCCGAGCAGTTGTTCAGGCCGTCGCGCGGCCTGAGCCCTGACCAGCGAGAGCCGCGGCGCCCGAGCCCTACCCGGCCAGCGCCGTGAGCACGATGCGCTCCTGCTCGGAGCGGTGGGCGACCGGGTAGCCCTCTGAGGGGGAGGAGCGCTGGGGGCGGCCGATGTAGGAGAACTCGACGCCTTCTGGGAGGAGCTCGGGCATCCGCCTGGCCATGACGCTGTAGGCGCCCATGTTCTTCGGCTCTTCCTGGACCCAGGAGATGCGCTTGAGGTTCGGGAACTTCTCGATCAGATCGCGGATCTGGTCGCGGGCGAAGGGGTAGAGGAGCTCGACTCGAGCGATCGCGACGTTCGAGGACTCCTCGCGCTTGTCGTGGCCGTCCATGTCGTAGTAGACCTTGCCCGAGCACAGGACGAGCTTCGTGATCTCGGCTTCCCTGCCCTCGGCGCGCGGGTCGCCCATGACGAACTGGAACGTCCCGGTGGTCAGGTCGGAGAGCTTCGACGAGGCGTCGGCCAGCCGCAGAAGCCCCTTCGGCGTGAAGATGATCAGTGGACGCGGCTTCGCGATCCGCGCCTGGCGGCGGATGAGGTGGAAGTACTGCGCGGCTGTGGTCGGGTTGGCGAGACGGATGTTGCCCTCGGCGGCGAGCTGGATGAAGCGCTCGATGCGCGCGCTCGAATGTTCGGGCCCCGAGCCCTCGTAGCCATGGGGCAGAAGCAGCGTGAGGCGGGTCGTCTGGCCCCACTTCGATTCTCCGGCGACGAGGAACTGGTCGATGATCACCTGCGCAGAGTTGGCGAAGTCTCCGAACTGGGCCTCCCAGAGGATGAGGCTCTCGGGCGAGGCCGCCGAATACCCGTACTCGAAGCCGAGGCAGGCGATCTCCGAGAGCGGGCTGTTGTGGACCTCGAACGGCGCCAGCGCGCCCGACAGGTTCTGGATCGGCGCGTACCTGAGGCCGGTCTTCTCGTCGTGAAGGACGAGGTGGCGGTTAGAGAACGTGCCGCGCTCGGTGTCCTGGCCCGTCAGGCGGATGTGGGTGCCCTCGGTGAGAAGGGATGCGTACGCGAGCCCCTCGGCATGGCCCCACTCGATCGGCCCGTCCTCGAGGATCTCGATGCGCTTCTCGAGCGGCTTCTTCAGCTTGCGGTGGATCGCGAAGCCGTCAGGGACCCGCAGGAGCTCCTCGTTGAGAGTGCGGATCCGCTTCTCGGACACGGCCGTTTCGACTTCGGGCGACTTCGTGCGGTCGAGCTCGCCCGTACCGACGTGGGTCGAGGTCGGATCCTCATAGTCGCCCGTCTCCATCTTCTCGCGCAGGCCCTTGAGTGTCGTCGAGAGCGCCTCATGGATCTCGTTCGAGTCGGCGGCGACGTCGTCCGTCGACACCACGCCCTCCTTGATGAGCTGCTCGGCATAGATCTCCGAGACTGGAGTGTGGGCCTTGATCTGCGCCGCCATCTTCGGCTGCGTGTAGGCGGGCTCGTCCGTCTCGTTGTGCCCATAGCGCCGGTAGCCGATCACGTCGATCACGACGTCGCGCGCGAACCGCTCGCGGTAAGCCATCGCCAGGCGCATCGCCGACATGCAGCCCTCCACGTCGTCGGCGTTCACGTGGATGATCGGGCAGTTGTAGCCCTTCGCGAGATCGCCCGCGTACGGTGTCGAGCGATCCTCCGACGGATCAGTTGTGAAGCCCACCTGGTTGTCGGTGATGAGATGGATCGTGCCGCCGGTCGAGTACCCATCGAGCGACTGGAGGTTGAGCGTCTCGGCGACGACGCCCTGGCCGGGGAACGCCGCGTCACCGTGGAGCAGGAGCGGCACCGCGACGTGCGGGCTGTGGTGAAGGCGCGGGCCTGAGTGCTCGGTCTGCGCGGCGCGCGCGCCACCCGTCACGACCGGGTCGACGAACTCGAGGTGCGATGGGTTCGGGTACATCCGCACCCGGATCTCCTCGCCGTCGGGTGTGGAGAAGATGCCCTCCGCGCCGTGGTGGTACTTGACGTCGCCGGTGCCGGAGTGGGGGATGGCGGCAATGGCCTTCACCTGGTCGAGCGCCTTGGCGCCCTCGAACTCGGCCATTATCGACTCGGCCGAGCGGCCCAGGTTGTGGACGAGCACGCTGAGGCGGCCGCGGTGGGCCATGCCGATCACGACCTCTTCGGCGCCGGATGCGCGCGCCTGCGTCACGAGCGAATCGATCATCGGCACGACGACGTCCAAGCCCTCGATCGAGAACATCTTCTGGCCGAGGTATGCCTTCTGGATAAAGCGCTCGAACCCGAACACCTCGAGTAGGCGCTGGAGGAGGGCACGCTTCTGATCCGCTTCGAGCGGCGCGCGATGCGCGCCGGTCTCGACCATCTCGCGCAGCCACATGCGCTGCTGGTGGGAGGAGAGATGCTCAATCTGGTAGGCGACCGTGCCGCAGTACGCCTCGCGCATTCGCGGCAGCGCGTCGAGGAGCGTCTCGCCCTCGACGCCGATGCGAAGGATGGACGCGGGGATCCGCGACATGAGCTCGGGCGTCAGGTTGAGGCTCTCGGGCTCGAGCGCGGGGTCGCCCTTGGGCTCACCCTCAGCCAGCGGATTGACCCGCGCGGCCAGGTGTCCGTGGGTGCGGAAGGCCTTGAGCAGCGAGGTCGCGGCCTGCACGGCTTGGAGGAGTTCGGGGTCCGGCTCCGCTGAGACGACGGCGCTGGCTGCGCCCGCGGCGCCAACGGCGGGAAGCGGCGGAGCCGAAGCGGCCGCCGGGTGTGCGTTCGCGACGACGCGGTCGGAGATCGCCAGGTCGGTCGCGACCTTCTCGTAGAAGTCGTCTTCGCCCTGCAGGTACTGGTCGATCCGGCGCAGGAAGGACCCGGACTCGGCGCCCTGGATGATCCGGTGGTCGTACGTCGAGGTCATCGTCGTGACCTTCGAGACGCCGAGCGCCTTCAGCTTCTCGGCCGGAGCGTGGGCCCACTCGACGGGGTAGGCGATCGAGCCGACGGCGACGATCGTCCCCTGCCCCGACATGAGGCGGGGAACCGATGCGACCGTCCCGATGCCGCCCGGGTTGGTCAGCGTGATGTTCGTGCCCTGGAAGTCGTCGGCGGTGAGCTTGTTCTCCCGCGTCTTCGAGATCAGGTCCTCGTAATAGGTGTGGAAGCCGGCGAAGTCGAGCGAGTCGGCGCTGCGGATGCACGGCACCATGAGGGAGCGGGAGCCGTCCTTGCGCTCGACGTCTACGGCGATGCCGAGGTTGACCCCTGATCCGACCGTGACCCACGCCTTGTCGTCGTGCTCTGAGTAGGTGCGAGCCATCACGGCGTGCTCGGCTGCTGCACGCACGATCGCCCATGCGATCAGGTGCGTGAACGAGACCTTGAGGCCCTTCTCCTTGAGCTGGGAGTTGATCGCCTTTCGCTTGGCGTCGAGCGTGTCGACGGGAAGCGACCTGAACGAGGTGGCCGTCGGCATCTTGCGGCTCTCGTTCATCAGGTTCGCGAGGGTCCCGGCGGGGCCGCGGAGCGGCTTCTCCTCGCCCTCGGCCGCTGCCGGCGCGGGCGCTGCCCCGTTGCCGCCGTCCGCCGCCGCGAGGACGTCAGCCTTCACGACCTTGCCGCCGGCGCCGGAGCCCTGGATGGAGCCGATGTCGATCCCGCGGTCGGCAGCCATGCGGGCGGCGACTGGGGAGACTCCGCGGCTGGGGGCCGCATCGGCGGACGTGGGGTCAGACCCCTGCCGTGAAGCTTCGGTCTGCCCCGCCGATTCAGGGGTCTGACCCCGGGAGTCGTCAGTCGCCGCTGCGCCCGCGGTCATCTCGGCCAGCGGCTGGCCGACCTTGACGACGTCATCCGGCTCGACCAGAAGCTTCGTAATGGTCCCGGCTGCAGGAGCCGGCACCTCGGCATCGACCTTGTCGGTCGAGACCTCGACCACGGGGTCGCCCTCGGCGACCGTGTCGCCCACGGCGACGGCCCACTCGAGGACCGTGCCCTCGGTGACGGACTCGCCCATCTCGGGCATCGCAACAGTCAGTGTCTCGCCGGAGGCACCGTCCGCGGAGTCGTCCATGTCCGGCACGGGCGAGTCGTCAGCGGAATCGCCCTGCGCATCTTCCAGAAGCTGTTCGGGGTCGCTCTCGCCGATGTCGGCGTCGCCTTCGCCACCGCCGCTTCCGCCACCAAGTCCGGGTCCGGCGTCATCGTCTTCGGCCGCAGCCGGCGCAGGCGCGGCGCCGTTCCCTGCGCCGTTGGTGTCGAGTTGCGCCAAGACCTGACCGACGCTCACGGTGTCGTCGGGCTGGGCCATGATCTTGGTGATCACGCCGCTAGCCGGAGCGGGCACCTCGGCGTCGATCTTGTCAGTCGAGACCTCGACGATCGTGTCTCCCTCGGAGACCTCTTGGCCCTCGGCGACGTGCCACTCGAGGATGGTCCCCTCGGTGACCGACTCGCCCATCGCGGGCATCTGAATCTCGAGCAAATCTTCTGCCAAGTCGTTCGCTTCCGAGTCTATGCCCTGAGCCTCAAACCCGGTAGCGATCAAGCGCTTCATGGCGGGCGATCTTGCGGTCCACCATCGGCTCGGGGTAGTCCTGGCCGATCACGACGCCGCAGTCCCTTTGGACTTCGGGGGGCATCCGCCACGGCTCACGCAGGTATTTGTCGGGGACATCGCGAAGCTCCGGGACGTAGCGGCGCACGTAGTCGCCCTGCGGGTCGTAGCGCTCCATGTGGAGCGCCGGGTTGTAGATGCGCCGAAACGCGGGCTGCGGGTCGGTGCCAACCGATGCGATCCACTGCCAGTTCCCGTTGTTGTTGGCCTCGTCGCCGTCGATGAGGTAGCGCATGAAGTGGCGCTCGCCCCAGCGCCAGTCGATGCCGAGGTCCTTGGTGAGGAACGAGCCGACGACGAGCCGTGCGCGGTTGTGCATCCATCCCTCGCGCTTGAGCTGGCGCATCCCCGCGTCCACGAGCGGAAAGCCGGTCTGGCCCTCGCACCAGCTCTCGAAGCGCTTCTCCGCGTAGCTCCACTTGATCTTGCCGCGGTAGCGCTCCTGGAACTCGGACTTCGCGTTCGTTGGATGGAAGGCCAGGACGTGGTGGTAGAAGTCTCGCCAACAGAGCTGGCGGCGAAACGCCTCCGGACCCATGCCGCGCGGCAGGCGCTCCTCGATCTGGCGCGGCGTGATGCAGCCGAAGTGGAGGTAGGGGGAGAGGCGCGACGTGCGGTCCTTGCCGAGCGCGTCGTGGATCTCGGTGTACTCGCGGACCGGCCCGTCGAGGAACCGGTCGAGAGTCTTGTGGGCCTCCGACTCGCCGCCGAGCGCGGGCTCTTCTACCTCCTGCTTTAAGCCAAGCGACTCGAGGCTGGGCAGGCGGCCCTTCGCAAGCTTCAGATGGAAGCGGCGGCATCTTGCGCGGCGCTGCGAGCACGTCGCGTCGCTCGACGCCCAGCCAGTTCTTGTGGAACGGGCTGAAGACCGTGTACGGCTTTCCCTGCTGGGTTCGGATCTCGCGTAGTTGGTCGACGGCGCTCAGGCCCGGGTGGTCTACGGGTTCGATGCCTGCCGCCTCGAAGGCCGCCTGGCAGAGCTTCCCCCGCTTGCGGCCGAACGGGCTGATCTCGCGGGTGAAGTGCACGGCCTCAGCGTCCGTCTCCTTCGCGATGGCGACGAGCTCCCGCTCGGGCTTGCCGTGACGGACGACGAGCCCCGAGCCACGATCACGAAGCGCCTCGTCGAGCTCGGCGAGGCACTCAAGCAGGAACTGGGTGCGGGCGCCCGACTCGTGGCGCCCGTGCAGCAGCCGGTCGTCGAAGCAAAAGACCGGAACGATCCGCTCGTGGCGGTCGAGCGCCGCGCGCAGCGCGGGATGGTCGCGGACCCGCAGGTCGCGACGAAACCAGACGATGCCGGTCCCGCTTCCGGCCACGGGATGAATCTAACCTAGGCCTCCGCCGTGTGAGGACTGTCACGTCCCGCCCCAATTCAACGAGCGAAGGTGATTCTGATGGGCAAGAGAGACGACGGAGCCTTGGTGGAGCTTCGAGGGGAGCCAGACGGCTAGGAGTCCGCCGGTCAGGGCCGTTAGCGGCCTAGGCGCGCCACCAGAGCGACGCCGTTTGCGGGAGCGTCAACCACGTTGGGACGGAAGAGCTCACGCGCCCGCGCGCTGTGCCCGCACCAGCCGCAATGGATCAGAGCTGGCGCAGCGACAGCAGGCCGGCCAGGAAGCGGCAGCTCGCACTCCGAGCAGATGAGCGATCCGTAGGCGATCACCTGGTGGCCGTCATTCAAGAGCTTGCGCTCGAGCTCGGCCGAGTCCGCGCCGACCGCGCCCGCGACGGCCCTGTCTTCTCCTGGGTCGCCGGACTCGGGTTGGATGAGCGCCATCTACAGGGATAGTAGGGTCTCCCAGAGAGAGCTTTCACCTTTTGAAGGAGAGGCAAATGGGCTACTTCGTCACCGGCGCAACCGGCTTCATAGGCCGCAACTTGGTCGAGCTTCTGCTGAAGCGCGAGGGGACGATCTACGTGCTCGTCCGCGAAGGGTCGAAGGGACGGCTCGAGGAGCTCCGCAGCCGCTGGGGAGTCGACGAGGACCGCGTGGTCGGGATCGTCGGCGATCTCGCGCAAGCCCGGCTCGGCGTGTCCGACGAGGACGTCTCAGACGCTCACCGGCAACGTCGACCACCTCTTCCACCTCGCGGCCATCTACGACATGAAGGCGGATGCCGAGTCGCAGCAAGTCGCGAACATCGACGGCACCCGCCACATGGTCGAGCTCGCCGAGGCGATCGATGCCGGCTGCGTTCACATGGTCTCGTCCATCGCTGCAGCCGGGCTCTATCCGGGCACCTGGCGCGAGGACATGTTCGAGGAGGCAGTGAACCTCGACACGGACCCCTACTTCCGAACCAAGCACGACTCCGAAGGAATCGTCCGCAACGAGTGCTCGCGACCGTGGCGCGTCTATCGCCCCGGGATCGTCGTCGGCGACTCCGAGACGGGCGAGATGGACAAGGTCGACGGGCCGTACTACTTCTTCAAGCTGATCCGCCGCATCCGCAACGCGGTGCCGCAGTGGCTCCCGATGGCGGGCGTCGAGGGACGTCGAGATCAACATCGTCCCGGTCGACTTCGTCGTCAACGCGATTGACCACATCGCCCATGCGCCTGATCTGGACGGGCGCGCGTTCCACCTGACCGATCCGAACGCGATGACGGCCGGCGAGATCATCGACACGTTCGCGCAGGCCGCTCACGCGCCGCAGACGACCGTGCGCCTGCCCGCCAGGGCGACGGAAGCGCTTCAGCCCATTCTGGGCTTCGTCGCAAACTCGGCGCCGCTCGGCAACACGGTCACAGACGCGGTCCTGGCCGACTTCGGCATTCCGCGCTCGGTCCTGATGTACATGAGCTGGCCGACCAAGTTCGACTCCCGCCAGACGCAGGCCGCCCTGGCCGGCTCGGGCATCTCGGTGCCGCCGCTGAACGCCTACGCGGGAAAGCTCTGGGACTACTGGGAGCGCCACCTGGATCCCGACCTCTACCGCGACAAGACCCTGGCCGGCGCGGCAAAGGGTCGCCTCGGCGTGGTCGGCGGCGTCAGCCAGGTCCTGGAGCACCAGGTTCCGGACGAGGCACTTCGCTTCGCCCGGCGCGTTCGCGGCAACGTCTCGCTCGAGAAGTCCGTGCGCGGGCGGGTCGTCATGGTCACCGGCGCCTCGTCGGGCATCGGCAAGTCGGCGGCGATGAAGATCGCGGACGCCGGCGGGATCGCCCTGCTCGTCGCGCGAACGCCCGAGAAGCTCGAGTCCACGAAGGCCCAGATCGAGGCCGGTGGCGGCGATCGCGCATATCCACCGCGCGGACCTCTCCGACTTGGAGGACATCGAGCGCATGGCTGAAGAGGTGCTCGAGCAGCACGGCCACGTCGACGTCCTCGTGAACAACGCGGGCCGCTCGATCCGGCGCTCGATCGCGCTCTCTTACGACCGTCCGCACGACTTCGAGCGGACGATGCAGCTGAACTACTTCGGTGCGGTGCGGCTGATCCTGAAGCTCCTGCCGGTCATGCGTGAGCGCAAGTCGGGCCAGATCATCAACGTGAGCTCGATCGGCGTGCAGACGAACATGCCGCGCTTCTCGGCGTACGTCGCGTCGAAGTCCGCGCTCGACGCGTTCAGCCGCTGCATCGCGTCGGAGATCGTGGACGACGGGGTCGACATGACCACGATCCATATGCCGCTGGTCCGGACGCCGATGATCGCGCCGACGAAGATGTACGACCGGTTCCCGACGATCACGCCCGACGAGGCGGCTGGCCTGATCACCCAGGCGATCATCCATCACCCCAAGCGGATCGCGACTCCGATGGGGACGCTCGGCCAGATCCTCTATGCGGTGAATCCGCGTTCGATCGACTACATCCTGAATACCGCGTACCACATGTTCCCGGACTCGGCCGCGGCGAAGGGCTCGAAGGACAAACCCGCCACTCTGGCGGGAGCGAGCAAACCGCAGAGCACCGAGGACCAGGCCACGAACCAGCAGGTTGCCTTCGCATACCTGATGCGAGGCGTACACTGGTAGGCGGCAAAGTCGCGGCGCGCACGCGTAGGTTCTCCGCAACTTCCAGGCGAGCAGATCTGGCTTACACTGTGCCCCATGCTCTTGGGGAGAAGAGCTGGATTCTCAATCGCCGTGCTCGGGTTTCTGATCGCCGCGGCGCCTGCCGCTGCGGATGAGTTCAAGTCGGGTCCGGTGACGTACGTCACGGCGACAGTCAGCATCCCGGCTGGCGATCAGGATGCGGCAACCGGTTTCTGCCCCTCCGATCGCAACGTCTCGGGAGGAGGCGCGTCTATCGCGGGCGATACCGGCGAGGCAAACGACGCAGACATCTCCACGACCCAGCCCGCCGACTTCACCGACGGCGATGCGATCCCGGACGACGCCTGGATCGCCGACGCGTCAAACGAGGACAACACGAGCCACGCGCTGACAACGACAGCGATCTGTGTGAAAACGACCAAGGCGGATATCTCTTACGACGAGACCGAGAGCTCGATCGGAGCCGGGACGGCGTCCGGCGGATCCTCACTCTTCTGCGGGAGTGGAGAGTTGGCTGGCGCCGGCTTCGAGACAAACTCGGCATCTCCCGACCTTGTCGAGTTGGAGGCGCTTGAACATCCCTTTAACGGCGAGGTCGCCAACTACAGCCTGCTCTCGGTCGGCTTCACAAAGGAAGGCGCGGGCATCGATTACACGATCTCCGGCCTATGTACGGATGCTGCGCTGGAGCATCGCTACAAGGGCCGCATTGTCTTCGGCCCGGTAACCGCGCTCAAGGCGAAGTGCCCGGCGGGCACGCGCGTCTTGGGCGGCGGCTTCAGCCGTTATCCGGAGGATCTACTCGCTTCTGCCCCGTTCGACAGCAAGGACGCCGACGACGCGCCGGACGACGGGTGGCGGGTGAAGATGAGGACGTCGAGCCCGCTAGCCGGCTTCTCCTTCGCGCACTGCCTGAAGTAGCGTTCCGCCCGTGGGCAGGTCCTCTCGAGGTGACCAGATCCGCGCAGTCGCCAAGGCGGCGAGCGGCGTGCCGCGCAACCTGCCCAAACCCAACCCGTTCCGCGACCGCTCGCTTCGCACCGCCGTGGAGGGCAAGACGATGCTCATCACCGGCGCCTCCTCGGGGATCGGCGAGGCGACCGCCATCCGCGTCGGCGTGAACGGCGCCAGGGTCCTCCTGGTCTCGCGCACCCGCGAGAAGCTCGAGGCGGTCCAGGCGAAGATCGAGGAGGTCGGGGGAGAGGCGCACGTCCACCCGTGCGATCTCACCGACACGGACGCGATCGGAGCGATGGCCGAGGAGGTGCTGGCCGAGCACGGCGGCGTGGACATCCTGATGAACAACGCCGGGATGTCGATCCGCCGCTCGGTCGCCAACTCGTATGAGCGCCTCCACGACTTCGAGCGGACGATCCAGCTCAACTACCTGGGCGCGGTCGCACTGATCCTCAAGGTGCTGCCCGGGATGCGCGAGCGCCACTCGGGGCACATCGTGAACATCTCCTCGATGGGCGTGCAGATCAACACGCCCCGCTTCTCGGCCTACGTCGCGTCGAAGAACGCGCTCGACGGCTTCTCCCGCTCGATCGCCTCCGAGGTCATCGACGACGGCGTCGACATCACCACCGTCTACATGCCGCTCGTGCGCACGCCGATGATCGAGCCGACCGCCCACTACCGCTCGATGCCCTCGATCAGCCCGGAGGAGGCCTCGACGATGGTCGCCAAGGCGCTGGTCAACAAGCCGAAGAAGCAGACGACGACGGGTGGGCGGATCGCGGAGATGACCTACTCGGCGGCGCCCAAGGTCCAGGACGCGCTGATCAACGGCGCGATGAAGCTCTTCCCCGGCACCGGCGACGAGAAGCGCGCCGACACCACCGACGAGCACCGGTGACGTGGTCCGTCGAGTTCCCGGTATCCGGGAAGAGAACGGACCACGTCGCGTGAATGGGCGCTGACCGCCGCAAGCACTGGGGCTGGGGCGCCGAGTCGTCGCAGCCCGACCGAGCCGCGCTCGAGGGCATGCGCTCGCTCGCGCAGGAGCGGTTCGGCTTCGGGGGCGAGGAGGTCGTCGAGGCGGTTCCGCTCGACCAGGTCGAGCTGCCGGCGTCGCGGGTCTCGCCGCCGCCGTCCCTGACCGAGATCTGCGCGGACGACTCCCATTCACGCGCCTCGCACTCGATGGGCAAGGCGTACCGCGACATCGTGCGCGGCTTCCGGGGCGAGTTCGAGAACGTTCCCGACGTCGTCGCCCGGCCGCGTACCGAGGCCGAGGTGGAGGCCGTCCTCGCGTGGTGCTGCGACGAGGGCTTCGCGGCGATCCCTTTCGGCGGCGGCACGAGCGTCTGCGGCGGCGTCGAGCCGCGCCTGCCGCGCGAGTACCCCGGCGTCGTCACGATCGACCTTGGGGCGCTCGACCGCGTGCTCGAGGTGGACGAGGTTTCCCGCTCGGCGTTGATCCAGGCCGGGGCGCCCGGCCCGGTCCTCGAGGACCAGCTCCGCGAGCGCGGGCTGACGATGCGCTGCTTTCCCCAATCCTTCGAGTTCTCGACCTTGGGCGGGTGGGTCGCGACCCGCGCCGGCGGGCACTTCGCGACGAAGCTCACTCACGTCGACGACATGGTCGAGTCCGTTCGCGCGATCACGCCCGCCGGTGTGTGGCAGAGCCGGCGTCTGCCCGGCTCGGGAGCGGGCCCGAGCCCCGACCGCATGCTGGTCGGGTCCGAGGGAATCCTCGGCGTGATCACTGAGGCCTGGGTTCGGGTCCTTCCGCGCCCGCGCTTCAAGACGTCGTGCGGGGTCGAGTTCGAAACCTTCTCGGCGGGTGCTGCGGCGGTTCGCGAGATCTCGCAGTCGGGCCTCGACCCGTCGAACTGTCGCCTCCTCGATCCGGCGGAGGTTGCCTTCACCGGCGCGGGGGACGGGCAGAAGGCCCTTCTCGTCCTCGGCTTCGAGTCGGCGCATCACCCGGTTGACGAGCCGATGCGGATCACGGTCGAGGCGGCCCGGGAGCACGGCGGGAAGCCCGGTGAGGTGCGCACGCAGGACTCGGCCGGGGGAGAGGACAACGTCGGCGCCTGGCGCTCGGCCTTCCTGTCGGCCCCATACCTGCGGGACTCGCTCGTCTCGCTCGGCGTTCTCTCCGAGACGTTCGAGACTGCGATCACCTGGGAGCGCTTCGAGGAGTTCCACGCGACCGTGATGGAGACTGCGCGGAAGGCGGTTGGGGAGCCAAGCAAGGTCACCTGCCGCTTCACGCACGTCTACCCGAACGGTCCCGCGCCCTACTTCACGATCCTCGCCCCTGCCCGCAGGGGCGAGGAGGACGTGCAATGGGGCGAGATCAAGGCCGCGGTCTCCGATGCGCTGATCGACGCCGGTGGCACGATCACCCATCATCACGCGGTCGGACGCGATCATCGGCCCTGGTATGACCGCCAGCGCCCGGAGCCGTTTGCCGAGGCGCTGCGCGCCGCCAAGCACGCATTGGATCCTGCGGGCGTCCTCAACCCGGGCGTCCTGATCGATCCAGCCACCTAACCTCCCTCGGCCATGCGTCCGCTGATCGCATCGCTGCGCCCGCAGGAGTGGGTGAAGAACGTCCTGGTCTTTGCCGGGATCGTCTTCTCGCGCAGCTTCGACGAGCCAGGCGCGGTCGCCGACGTCCTGGTGACCTTCGTCGCCTTCTGCGCTGTGTCGAGCGCCGGCTACCTCTTCAACGACCTCCGCGACGTCGAGCACGACCGCCGCCATCCCGACAAGCGCAACCGGCCGATCGCGAGCGGCGCGCTGTCCGAGGGCACCGCGGGCACGGTCGCGGTTGTGCTCGCCCTATTTGCGGTGGTCGCGCCACTGGTCCTCGTCTCGGCCGACGTGGCCGCGCTGGTCGCAATCTACGCCGTGACCACGGTCCTCTACTCGATCATCCTCAAGCGCCTCGTGATCATCGACGTGATGACGATCGCGGGGCTCTTCCTCCTGCGAGTGGTCGCGGGCGCGGAGGCCGTCGATGTCGGCACTTCGGAGTTCCTGCTCGTTTGCACGGCGATGCTGGCGCTCTTTCTCGGCTTCACGAAACGCCGCCAGGAGGCGATCCTCGAGGAGCTGCCGGTCGCGCCCGCCGCCGGAGAAGCCGAAGCACCGGTCACCCGTCCGGTGCTCGAGCACTACTCGCTCCCGTTCCTGGACCAGATGATCGCGATGGTCACGGCCACCGCGCTGATCTCGTACATCATCTACGCGGTCGACTCGCCCTTCGCCGGTTCGAAGATGCTCGCCACCGCGCCCGCGGTCCTGTACGGAGTCTTCCGCTACCTCTACCTGATCTACGACCGCCAGGACACCCGCTCGACGGCCGCGATCATCGCCCGCGACCCCGGCGTGATCTTCGCGGGAGTTGCCTACGTGGTGAGCGCGGTGGTCGTTCTCTACGTGCTCGACTGAGACCGCGCTCATGAGACGGTCGCCTTCCGCGGGGTATAGCGCTTAGCATGAGAAGCACCTATCTCGCGCATCGCGCCACTGCGCTGGCGATTCTTGAAGGTAGCCTCAGAACGCATGACCGATACCCCGCCGCCGCAGTTGCTGGAGATGATCGGCAACCTTTCGGAGTTCCACCGTGAGCACGAGAAGTTCTACGCGCAGGCTCCGCTCGGTCAAGCTGTCGAGGTTCAAGCCGCGTCCCGCGTCCTCAAGGCGCTCGCGGATCATTGGAGCTCAGTCTCGCCCACGGATCATCCTGTAGCGAGCCCCTTTGCGGGGGCGCGTGACCTCAATCCGCCGGGGCTCACGGCGGAGACAGGCGTTCTGTTCATGGAGGGAGAGGACGAGCCTGCTGAGATCAAGCAACTAAGGCGTGATCTCGAGACGCTCGCGGGAGACATGGAGGCGATCGGAGAGTGGTTGTCCGCCGCCATGGAGAAGTCGTGGGGCGTGGCAGGGGCGCTCGCCGCGTACCCCGAGTTAGCCGATCTCTTGGGCGAGCGACATCGGATAATCATCAACGACTGGCAGTCGGCAGGCGAGCAGGCGCTGATCGCTCGCCTGCTGCGTCGGGCGCTTGAGATAGTCGACCGGGTCGATTTCTCGCCTGCGGCGCTCCGAGACGATCTCGCAGGCGAACGGAACGCCGCTGCCTACCTCTACTCGGCCTCAGAGCTGCTCGACCGCGCTGCCGACCTGACCGTTCAATCGGCGTCGCTAGTGCATGACAATGAGCGACGCTGGCGGACCTTCAGCCAACGAGTCCGGCAGCTCACGACAGCTAACTCGTAAGTGCATCATCAGCTGTGTGTGAGTGGCGTCGCCCCCTCCCGCACCGTCTGCCAGGACTGCCATGTGATCCGCAGGATGACCAGCGTGATCCCGAAGGCGCTTCTGAGTGCACATCTTGCTTCTGTGTACTCGGGCGTTCGCTGAGAGGACGCGGGAGTACACACAAGCTCCTAGATAATCTCTCGCGCTCATGGACCTCACCCTGACCGAGTCCGAGGCAGCGTTCCGCGACGAGTTTCGCGCCTGGCTCTCTGAAAACCACCCGGGTCCGGCGCCGCGCGGCGGTGACCAGATCCAGTTCGAGTTCGAGCGCGAGTGGCAGGGCAAGCTCCACGAGGCCGGTTGGGCGGGCGTTTCCTGGCCAAAGGAGTACGGCGGCCGCGGTGCCACCCTGATCGAGCAGTCCATCTTCGGCGAGGAGCTTGCGCGCGCAAAGGCGCCGCGCCCCGCCAACGTCCTGGGACTCGTCATGGGTGGGCCCGTCGTGATCGCACACGGCACCGAGCCTCAGAAGGAGCGCTTCCTCGAGCCGATCCTCTCCGCCGAGGAGATCTGGTGCCAGGGCTTCTCCGAGCCCGAGTCCGGCTCGGACCTCGCCTCGCTCAAGACGAAGGCGGTCAAGGAGGACGGCGGCTGGCGGATCACGGGCCAGAAGGTCTGGACGACGTTCGCGCACGAGGCGAAGTGGTGCATGCTCGTCGCCCGCTCCGACTCCGAGGCGCCCAAGCACAAGGGCCTCACCTACTTCCTGATGGACATGGAGCAGGACGAGATCGAGGTCCGCCCACTCCGCCAGATCACCGGCGAGGCCGAGTTCAACGAGCTTTTCATCGAGGGCGCCTGGGTGCCGGACGAGAACGTCGTCGGGGGCGAGGGCAACGGCTGGATGGTCGCGATCACGACGCTCATGAACGAGCGCGCCGGCCTCGGCGCGTCGGCGGCCCTCGGGCTCGCCAACTCGCTCCAGGAGTTGGTCGAGCTCGCCAAGGAGCGCGGCATGGCCGACGACCCGCTCGTCCGCGACAAGGTCGCGCGGCTCAAGATCGGCATCGAGGGCCTTCGCATGGGGGCGCTCCGCGCGCTTACCTCAACGATGAAGGTGGGGATCCCCGGCCCCGAGGGATCGATCGCGAAGCTTCAGTGGTCCTCGACGCACCAGGCCATGACCGAGCTGGCGATGGACATCGGCGGCCCCGAGATGCTCGCCAAGGACTCGGATTGGGCCTATCGCTTCCTTCGCTCACGCGCCAACTCCATCGAAGGCGGCACCACCGACGTTCTCAAGAACATCGTCGCCGAGCGCGTTCTCTCCCTCCCGAAGCTCAGGTAGGAAATGGACTTCGACTTCACAGACGAGCAGCGCGAAATCAAATCGACCGCGCACGAGTTCCTCGCCAGCCGCTTCAAGCCTGAGCACGTCCGTGAGCTCGCCGAGGGCGACAGCCCCTATTCGGACGACGACTGGAAGGCATTCTGCGAGCTGGGCTGGCCCGGCATCGCGCTGGTCGAGGAGTATGGGGGCGAGGGCCTTGGCGCAGTCGAGCTGATCATCCTCCAGGAGGAGCTCGGCTACTTCTGCGCGCCCAGCCCGTTCATCGCCAACGCTTACGCCGGCGCCATCATCCAGGCAGCCGGCTCCGATGAGCAGAAGGCAGAGTGGCTTCCAGGCATAGCGTCGGGCGAGGCGCGTGGGTCGGCCGAGATGGCTTGCGACCCGGACCCCATCCTGGGGGCATCGGGCGGGGCGTCGATTCTCGTGATGGCGAGCGGCGACGGCGCGAAGCTCGTGAAGCCCGAGGATGCGGAGCTCGAGCAGATCGACATGATCGACACGACCCGCGCCTACTTCCGCGTCAAGGCCGAGGGGGGCGACGACCTTCCCGGCGACATCGCCCACGCTGTCAGCGTCGGCCAGATCGCGATGTCCGCCGAGCTCGTCGGGGTCGCTCAGCGCGCACTGGACATGTCGGTCGAGTACGCGAAGGAGCGCCAGCAGTTCGGCCGCGCGATCGGCTCGTATCAGGCCGTCTCACACCGTTTGGCGGACATGCTCTGGGAGGTCGAGGAGGCCCGCTCGCTCACCTACTCCGCGGCGTGGGCCGCCGATGCCGATCCGGACCTGCTGCCGATCGCCGCTTCGATGGCCAAGGCCCGCGCCTCAGACGCCGCGACCTCGGTCACGCACAACGCGATCCAGACCCTCGGCGGCATCGGCTTCACCTGGGAGCACGACGTCCACTTCTTCTTGAAGCGCGCCCGCGCTTCGGCGCAGATGATGGGCTCTGCCCGCGCGCATCGCGACAACGTCGCGACCCTCGTCGGCCTGGGCTGACGGGCCGTGGGGCGCCGGGGACCCCAGAGCGCGACTCAGCCGCCCAGGTCCTTGACCTGACCCTTGTCGAGCGCGTTCTCCCAGATCCGCCCTCGATCCTGTACTACCGACCTTAGACAAATTTCCGTCTTGCTGAACATCGGCGTATAGTCGGAATTGTGCTGAGACGGGGACTGGCAGGTCTAGTTGTGGCGTTGGGGCTGGTGCTCGCGCCTGTCGCCAAGGCGACGACTTTCACGGTGGACACGAAGAAGGATCTGCTTGACGCCAACCAGGTCGACGGGATCTGCGCCGCCGCGAACGGCAAGTGCTCTGTCCGGGCGGCGACGATGGCGGCGAACGGCAATCCCGGCTTGGACGACATCGTCATTCCCGCCGGCACTTATGACCTGACGCAGCCGCCCAGTGACACGCCCAGTTCTCTGGAGGGCGACCTCGACCTTGACGAAGGGGTGACGATCGACGGCGCCGGACGGAAACAGACAATCATCCGCCAGACGGTCGCAGACCGCGTTATCAGCAGCAACGCCGTGCCGGCCGGGCTGGTTCCTGGTGCCCTCATGACCGATCTGACGATCACTGGAGGGCGCCTCCGCGACGGTGGAAACGAGCTCGGAAGCGGTGTCCGGGTGGATGACTACCTGTTCGGGATCGACAACGTGACGGTGCGCGACAACAAGATCCGGGGCCCGGCAGCCAATTCGTTCGGCGGAGGCATAGCGTCGCTGGGCCCGGCGACACTCATCGTTCAGCACAGCAAGATCAGCAGGAATGCTGTCAACATCAAGGATGCAACGGCCTCTGCGGTGGGCGGTGGGATCTTCATCGAAGGGGACTTCGCCGCCGGGTCAACCGTGTCTTCGATCACCGATTCGCTGATCACGGACAACGTGACCCGCGTCAAGGGCGGAGGCACGGGAACGGGCGGCGGGCTCTATGCGCGGGATCCCATCTCGATCGCGCGAGCCGAGATCTCTTCCAACCGAGCCGATGAAGGGGGCGGATTGACGCTCACGCAGTCTCTGGAGAGCGCGGAGATCAACGACTTGACGATCAGCGGCAACCGAGCAGCGCGCGGGGCCGGGGTCAACGTTTCCACCGACGACCCGGTTTCCTTCACGAATTCAACGTTCAGCGAGAACAAGGTGACGAAGGGCCAAGGCCGCGGCGGCGGCGCTCTGTATACGACGTTCGGGGAAGTCGACCTGACCAACGTGACGATCGCCGACAACATCTCGGGCAAGAGGAAAGCGATCGCGCTCAAGCCCACCGGGCCGAATTTCGTCACCGTGGATATCCGCGCTTCCGTAGTGGACGGACCCAAGAAGGACTGCAAGGGAAACGACCACTTCGGGATCAGGGATCTCAATGTGTTCGGCGACGCTTCGTGCACTCCGCCAGCGATCTCGACCAACCTCGTGGCCGACCCAGAGCTCAAGCCCCTTGCCCAGAATCCGGGCGCGTTCTCCCTCAACTTCTACGGGCCAACCCACCTGGCCAAGAACGGCTCGCCGGTGGTCGGCTTCGTCACCTCGGGCTGCCCACCGCCAGCGCAGGACCAGCTCGGGACCGCTCGGATAGGCCCGTGCGACGCGGGTGCGGTCGAGGACCCCGGCGCCTGACCGCGGCTAGTCCGTGATCTCGATGTCGGCGGCGAGCTTCGTCTGGCCGTCCAGCGTGTACTCGACGTCGACCTGCTCGTTCTTCTTGTAAGAGCCGAAGAGGCCCAGATACATCGCGAGCCAGCGGCCCGTCGAAACGCTCTCCTTCACGATCGGCCGCGTGAAGACGATCGGAGCCTTCGCGGACGTCCCAGACCTCGCCGCGCGGTTGCTCGACGCCGTTGATGTGGACGCGGATCGGCTCCGATGCGCCGCGCGGCAGGGCCGCACGCCGGCCGGCCGCGTAGCTCCCCTTGGGGATGTCATCAGCGTCGGTCACGTGAGCGCCTTTCGCACCGCTTCGAAGGGCCCCTTCTGACCGGGGTCGAGCTCCTCGCGCTGAACGCCGCCGCGGTATGCGACGAGCGTCCCGTCTCCCATCACGTCGATTCCGGCGCTCACCCCGGACCGCAGAAAGCCGCCGGTCGAGATCTCGACGCGCCCGGCGACCTGGATCTCGGGCTCGAACTCGCGGAGCATCTTCTGCGCCACGAGCGGGCCTTCGGAGCGAATGTCCTTCACTCGCCGCTCCATCACGGCGATTGCCTCGCCCAGGTCCTCGAACTTCTCCTTGGCCACGTTCGGGCCCTGGCGCACGGTGAGCCTGTAGGTCAAGCTCCCCGCTTGGTCCTGATCGGGCGCCGCAGCTGGTCGTTCGTGATCTTCTCCGGCTCGGACGGGCGGTCGGCCATGGGCGTGTAGTCCACCTCGCGGCCGCCGGTGTAGATCTGGCGCGGGCGGGCGATCTTCTGCTCGGAGTCGTCGATCATCTCGAGCCACTGGGCGACCCAGCCGGCGGTGCGCGGGATGGCGAAGATCACCGTGAACATCTCGGTCGGGATCTCGAGCGCCTCATAGATCAGGCCCGAGTAGAAGTCGACGTTCGGATAGAGCTTGCGCTCCGTGAAGAACTCGTCGTCGAGCGCCTGCTTCTCGAGCTCGGTCGCGATCTCGACGAGCGGGTTGTACTCGGTGGCCTCGAGGACCTCGTCGACGTGCTTCTTGATGATGCGGGCGCGCGGGTCGTAGTTCTTGTAGACGCGATGGCCGAAGCCCATCAGCTTCTCCTCGCGGTCCTTCACACCCTTCAGGAAGTCCGGGATGTTCTCGACCTTCTCGATGCGGCGGAGCATCCGCAGAACGGCCTCGTTGGCGCCGCCGTGAAGCGGCCCGTAGAGAGCCGCGACGCCGGCGGCGATCGCCGAGTACGGATCAACCTGCGACGAGCCGACCGCGCGAACGGCGTTCGTCGAGCAGTTCTGCTCGTGGTCGGCGTGCAGGATGAAGAGGACGTCGAGGGCCTTCGCCAGACGGGGATCCGGCTCGTACTTGAGCTCGGTCGCCTTGAACATCATCGAGAGGAAGTTCTCGGTGTAGTTCAGGTCGTTGTCCGGATAGTTGTAGGGGAGGCCGCGGTTGTGGCGGTAGGAGAAGGCCGCGAGGGTCGGCATCTTGGCGAGCATGCGAATCGCCGCCATGTAGCGCTCTTCGTGATCGTCGAGCGCCTTCGCCTCCGGGTAGAAGGTCGAGAGCGCGCCGACTCCGGCGAGCAGCATGCCCATGGGGTGGGCGTCGTAGCGGAAGCCCTGGAGGTGCTGCTTGATGTCCTCGTGGAGGAATGTGTGGTGGGTGACGTCGAAGATCCAGCGCTCGAGCTGGGGCTGCGGTCGGAAGCTCGCCGTAGATGAGGAGGAACGCGACCTCGAGGAACGTCGACTCCTCGCAGAGCTGCTCGATCGGGATGCCGCGGTGCTGGAGGATGCCCGCCTCGCCGTCGATGTAGGTGATCGCCGAGCGGCACGACGCGGTGTTCGTGAAGGCCGGGTCATACGTCATGAGGCCGAAGTCGTCCTCGTCCGCCTTCATCTGGCGGAAGTCCATGGCCTTGACGGTCCCATCGGTGATCTCGATCTCGAACGTCTCGCCGGTGCGGTTGTCCGTGACCGTCAGGGTGTCTTCGCTCAAGTTCGTCTCCTAAGTGGGTAGCTAAGGCGTCGGGGGATTCCTATTCTTTCAGGTAGGTCATGGATCGCAGCTCGCCGAGGCGCTCCTCGATCTGATCGCGCTCGAGTCCGGAGACCCGCTCGGTGCCGAATTCCTCGACGTTGAAGGACGCCAACACGGTTCCGTAGGCCATTGCTTTCCGGAAGCCCTCGGCATCCGCATCGCCATCGAGTCCGTCCAGGTACCCAAGAAAACCGCCCGCGAAGCTGTCGCCGGCGCCCGTGGGGTCCCTTACCACCTCGAGCGGCATGCCCGGCAGGGCGAAGAAGCCATCTGCGTCGAATAGCGCCGCGCCGTACTCGCCGCGCTTGGCGACGACGACGCTCGGCCCCATGGCCATCAGCGCCTTTGCGGCCTTCGCGAGGTTCGGCTCCTCCGTGAGCATCCTGATCTCGGCGTCGTTCAGAAGCACGCAGTCCACCTTCGAGATCGCCTCGACGAGGGAGTCCCTGGCCGTCTCGATCCAGAGGTTCATCGAATCGAGAGCGGCGAACCGCGCCGCGGAGCACTGGGATCGGACCTCCTGCTGAAGGTCGGGCTGGATATTCCCCAGGAACAAGGTCGAGGCGTTCCGCGAGGCGTCGGAGAGCTTCGGCGCGAAGTCCGCGAACACCCCGAGCTGCGTGTCGTCCGTGTGAGCGACGTTCAGGTCGTGCTCGTAGTGGCCTGCCCAGAAGAACGTTGCGCCGCCTTCGACCCGCTCGATGTCCGAGGTGTCGATCCCGCGCGAGCGCAGTAGCTCCGTGTGCTCGTCGGAGAAATCGTCGCCAACCGGCCCGACCACGTGGACGTCGCAGAAGAAGCTCGCGGCGAGAGCGAAATGGACGGCGGATCCGCCCAGCATGCGCTCGCGCTCGCCGAACGGCGTGCGCACGCTGTCGAACGCGATGCTCCCGACCACGGTCAGCGACATGAACGCGGCAGCCTATCCGGCATCGGATGGGTAAGACTCTGGTCGCATGAAGGCGATTCAGCTCACCGAGTTCTCCGGCGCGGACGCGATGGAGTACGTGGACGTGCCCGATCCCGAGGCCGCCGATGGGGAGGTCGTCGTCGAGGTGGGGCGGTGCGGGGTGAACTTCGCCGACACGCACGTGACCCGGAACGACTACCTCGCAAAGCAGGAGCTGCCGCTGATCCCGGGCGGGGAGGTGTCCGGGCGTACGCCCGACGGGCGCAGGGTTGCGGCCATGCTGATGAACGGCGGCTACGCGCAGAAGGTGGCTGTCCCCGAGGCGATGCTGGTGCCGGTGCCCGATGAGGTCACCGACGACCAGGCGGCCGCGATCCTGCTCCAGGGGCTGACGGCCCACGCGCTGATCCATAAGTGCGCTCACCTCGAGCCGGGGGAGACCGTCGTGATCGAGGCCGCGGCCGGAGGCACCGGGAGCCTTGCGGTGCAGTTGGCAAAGCGCCATGGGGCGCGCGTGATCGGCCTCGCATCGTCCCCCGAGAAGCGCGAACTCGTGGAGCGGCTGGGGGCAGACGCCACGGCGGACTCGCGTGCAGACGACATCGAGTCGGCGATCCTGGAAGCGAACGGCGGCAATCAGGTCGATGCGGTGTTCGAGATGAGCGGCGGTGAGGCCTTCGAGGCCTCGATGCGGACGCTGGCCCCGTTCGGTCGCATGGTGACCTTCGGGATCGCCTCGGGCGATCAGAACGAGGTTGCAACCGGGTCGCTCATGCGCAAGAGCCGCGCCGTCATCGGCTTCTGGCTGGTCCACCTCTTCGCTGATCCGGCAGCGGTCGGAAAGGGGATTTCAGACCTTCTCCGCGCGGTCGGCGCGGGCGAGCTCGAGGTCGTGATCGGCGGCGTCAGGCCTCTCTCGGAGGCGCGCCAGGTCCATGAGGACCTCGCCGGCCGCCGCACGCAGGGCAAAATCCTGCTCGACCCGGCCGCGTAAGCTCTCCCTTCCTGATGAGGACGTTCAAGGAACTCGGCCTGTCCGAGAAAATTCAGACTGCGATCGATGAATTGGGCTTCGACGAGCCCACTCCGATCCAGGATCAAGCCATCCCCGAGCTCCTCGACGGCCACGATGTGATCGGCCAGGCCCAGACCGGAACGGGCAAGACGGCGGCGTTCGGCCTGCCTCTCCTTCAGTACCTGGACCCAGAGTCGCAAGAGCTCCAGGCCATCGTCCTCACGCCGACGCGCGAGCTTTGCATCCAGGTCACACAGGCGCTTCGCTCTTACGCGGAGCACATGGATATCGAGGTCGTCGCCGTCTTCGGCGGCCAGCCCATTGCGCAGCAGGCGCCTCGCCTTCGCGCCGGCGCCCAGGTTGTTGTCGCAACCGTCGGGCGGATGAAAGACCTGATCGCCCGCCACATCGTCGTCCTCACGGCCGTCCGCTACGTCGTCTTGGACGAAGCGGACGAGATGCTCGACCTCGGCTTTATCGAGGATGTCGAGAAGATCCTTCGCACCTGCCCGAATGGGCGTCAGACGGCGCTCTTCTCGGCGACCATGCCGCCTCCGATCGCGAAGCTCGCCGAGCGCTACATGTACGACCCGGTAACGATCAGCATCACACCGAAGAAGCTCACGGTCGACGCGATTGAGCAGGCCTACGTGGAGGTCGCCGCCAAGGACAAGACCGAGCGGCTGCGGGAAGTCCTGCGCGCCGAGGAACCCGAGCAGGCGATCATCTTCTGCCGCACCAAGATCGGCTGCGCCCGGCTGGACAAGGCGCTCCGCGACAAAGGACTCCGCTGCAAGGCGCTTCATGGCGATCTGAGCCAAGGCCAGCGCGACGGCGTGATGATCCAGTTCAAGGAGCACAAGCTGCCCCTGCTCGTGGCGACCGACGTCGCGGCGCGCGGGCTCGATATCGAGCACGTCACGCACGTCATCAACTACGACCTGCCGAACAACGCCGAGATCTACGTCCACCGCATCGGGCGCACCGGCCGAGTCGGGCGAACGGGCCGCGCGATCACATTCGTGACGCCGGCGCAGATGGAGGACATCCAGGCTTACGAGCGGCAGCTGAAGACCGCGATCGGTGAGTGGGAGCCGCCCGAGGAGCGCCTGAAGCACGCCCCCCGTCCGCGCAGGCGAGACCATTCGAAGGACGGCAAGCCCGAGCGCGAGAAGCTCGAACCGGCTTCGGAGGCTGACGTTGCCGAGCAGGGTGGGAACGGATCCAAAGCCGAGACTCCCTCGACGAACGGCGCCAAGCTATTCGTCAACCGGGGCCACGGCTCGGGCATCGAGCAGGACGATCTTCACTGGGCTCTGACCGAAGGCGCCGTCATCCCCGAGGACGACATCACCCGGATCGAGGTGCTCGACCGCTTCTCGTTCGTCGAGCTCTCCGAGGACCAGGCCGCACTCGCCCTTGAGCGCCTTGACGGCACGAAGCTGAAGGGCAAGCAGATTCGCGTCGAGTACGCGAAGAGCTAGCCGGCGCTCAGCGAGACGCCGAGGAGCTCTTCGAGCCGCTCAACCGTCGCGGCCGAGTCGCGATGGAGGATCGCGGTCATGCCGACCGCTTCAGCGCCCGTGATGTTCTCGCGCAGGTCGTCGACGAACACGCAGTCCCCGGGTTCGACGCCAAGGCGCTCGCACGCCATTGTGTAGATCTCCGGCTGCGGCTTGTGTAGGCCCACATCGCCCGAGATCACCGTCTCGTCGAAGAGGTCGACCGGAGCACGGTCGTAGATCCCGAGCCCCCACGAGTTGGAGATCAGGCCGGTCTTGACGCCGCCGGCACGGGCGGCACGGACGGCGCCGATCATCGCCTCGTCGGGCCCAAGGCCTCCGAACAGCCGGTCGATCAGTCCATCGCTGTCGGCCAAGCCCAAGAGCTCGGCAAACGGAGGCTCGAACGCAGCCTCGTCGAGCTCACCGGTCTCGAGCCCGCGAAGGAGGCGCATTGCCTCCGGGTTCGTGCGGAAGAGGTCCTTGACGGCGCCAGGGTCGAGGCCCTCCTTCGCGCAGAACTCACCGAAGGCATCCCAGATGTTTGTGGTCAGGACGCCGCCGAAGTCGACGACGAGAGCGGAGTGCGTGAGGGTAGGGTTCGCGCCCATGAGCGCGGAGGAGGCTATCGACGGGATCGACCGAGGCCCGGTCGAGGCGTGGTTCGAGGCCAACGTCGAGGGTGCGGCGACGCCCCTCTCCTTCGAGCTGATTGCGGGCGGCCGGTCGAATCTGACGTACGGCGTCGAGGATGCGAACGGCCGCCGCTGGGCGCTTCGCCGCCCGCCGATCGGCAAGACGCTCGGAAGCGCCCACGACATGGGGCGGGAGACCAAGGTCGTCTCGGCCCTCTCTGACACGAACGTGCCGGTCGCGCCCATCGCCGGCTACTGCACCGACGAGAGCGTGAACGAGGCGCCCTTCTACGTCATGGAATTCGTCGAGGGGCCGATCCTGCGGATGCGCCCCGACGCCGATCCTTACGACGAGGGGCAGCAGCGCCAGATCGGCCTGAACGTGATCGACACGCTCGTCGACATCCACTCGCTCGACCCCGACGAGGTCGGCCTGGGCGACCTGGGGAAGAAGGAGGACTACGTCGCGCGCACGCTCAGGCGCTGGCAGGGCCAGTGGGACAAGGGGCGGACGCGCGAGATCCCGCTGATCGACGAGATCCACGAGCGCCTCGAGGCCAGGATTCCCGAGCAGGGTCCGGCGACGATCGTCCACGGCGACTATCGCCTCGACAACATGATCCTCACGCCCGACGCGAGCGCGGTCGCTGCTGTCGTCGACTGGGAGCTGTCCACGCTGGGCGATCCGCTCGCGGACGTTGGCATGCTCCTCGTCTACTGGGGCGATCGCGACGCCGAGCTCTTCCCGCTCTTCGAGCCCGCCACCACAGCGCCGGGGTTCCCGTCGCTCGAGGAGGTCAAGAGCCGTTACTCCGAGCGCTCGGGCCGCGACCTCTCGCTCATCGACTTCTACATGGCGCTCGGCCTGTGGAAGCTCGCGATCATCCTCGAAGGCGTTTACGCCCGCTACTCGGCGGGTCAGTACGGCGACAAGGTGGACGACAACGTCCGCGCCTTCGGCGAGAACGTCATGAAGCTTGCCGAGGCGGCCGACGAGGCCGAGCGGCGTTTGGCTTAGACCGCGCTGAACGACCTGCGACCGGCGCGCGCCGGTTCGAGCTACACCCGCGCCGGCTCCTCTGTCAAGACCTCGCCCGACTCGGACTCGGCCTGCTTCTTCCAGTGGTTGAGCTCGCGGCGGGCGACGACCATCTTGTGGACCTCGTCCGGGCCGTCGGCGATCCGCAGCATGCGGCTGTAGCGCCACATCGCGGCGAGCGGCGTGTCGTCGGACATGCCGAGCGAGCCGTGGACCTGGATCGCGCGGTCGAGCACGTCCATGACCACGTTCGCGGCGATGACCTTGATCATCGAGATCTCACGGCGCGCAGCCTTCTTGCCCTCGGTGTCCATGCGCCACGCGGCCTTCATCGTCAGGAGGCGCGCCTGCTCGACCTCCATGCGCGACAGCGCGACAAAGTCCTGGATGAACTGCTTCTCGGCGAGCTTGCCGCCGAACGCCTCGCGCTCGTTGGCGCGCCGGCACATCATCTCGATCGCCCGCTCGGCCGAGCCGATCGCGCGCATGCAGTGGTGGATGCGGCCGGGGCCGAGGCGGTCCTGGGCGATCACGAATCCGGCTTGGCGCGGGCCGAGCAGGTTCGCCTCGGGGACGCGGCAGTCCTCGTAGAGGATCTCGCAGTGGCCGGGCCCGCCGTCGTGGCCCATCACGGGCACGGGGCGCACCAGGTTGAACCCGGGGTTGTCGGTGGGGACGATGATCATCGACGCGCGGGCGTAGGGGTGCGCGTCGGGGTCGGTCACGACCATCGCGATCGCCAGCGCGGCGCCGACGGCGCCTGAGGTGAACCACTTGTGCCCGTTGATGACCCACTCGCCGTCCACCAGCTCGGCGCGCGCCTGAAGGCCCGTCGGGTCGGAGCCGGAGACGGCGGGTTCGGTCATCGAGAAGCACGAGCGGGTCTCGCCGTCGAGGAGCGGCTGGAGCCACTCTTCCTGCTGCTCTGGCGTGCCGTGCTCGGCCAGGATCTCCATGTTGCCCGTGTCCGGGGCGGCGCAGTTGAACGCCATGGGCGCGATGGCGGGGGAGCGCCCCATCTCCTCGCACAGGACGCCGTACTCCCAGTTGGTGAGCCCGGGGCCGAACTTGTCGTCGGGCAGGAAAAGGTTCCAAAGGCCGTCGGCCTTCGCCTTCTCGCGAAGCTCGCGAACGATGGCCGGGTAGGCGACGCCCGCTCCGGGGCGCACCTCGTCGTCGAGCGCCTTCATCGCCTCGAGCTCCACCGGGAGCACCTCGGAGTCGATGAACGCTCTGACGCGCTCGGAAAGGTCAACGACGCGGGGGCTGAGATCGAAGTCCATGGCCCGTCGAGCCTATTGCGGCATGCGGTAAATCAGCGAGACCATGCCGTTCCCGTGCGTCTTCGTATCGACGTGGCGGAGCTCGCCCTGGACCGCCCTGGCGAAGAAAGGCAGCCCCTCGCCGATGAACGCCGGCACGATCGTGATCGTGATCTCGTCGATCAGTCCCTCGTCGGCCCAGCTCGAGGCGAGGTTGCCCCCGCCGACCAGCCAGACGTTCTTGCCGTTCGCAGCCTCCATCGCGGCGTCGCGGACGACCTTGGCGTCTTCGCTCGTGAGCAGCACCTCGCCGCCGGGCGGTTGTGGCAGCTCTCGGCTCGTGCAGATCCAGGTGGGAAGGTCGTACGGCCATTTCTTCGCGTGCTCGAGGACCCACTCATAGGTCGCGGAGCCCATGACGAGAGCCCCGACCCCGTCGTAGAACTCGTCCATCGAGCCGTCCTGCATCGGGCCTTCGCCGAGGTCCGCATCGGCTCCGTAGGTCTGGAGCCAGTCGATGGCGCCGTCGGGCCGCGCGATGTAACCGTCGAGGGACGCCGCCGCGTGGTACTGGATCTTGCCCATCGGGCGAAGGTATAGGAGGTCAGGTCGCGGCGGCGGCCGGGCGGCCGCCTCGCCGGCTGCGCTGAACGAGTTGGAGCCCGATTAGAAGCCCGATCATCATGCCGCCGACGATCAGGGCTGGAACCACTCCGGCCGCGCCCTCCTTGAGCACGAGCGTGGTGCCCGACGCGATCAAGACCACGCCGAGGGCGCCCCGGAGGAAGGCCTGCGGAGCCTTGACCGAGAGCTTGGTGCCGATGATCACGCCCGGGACGGACCCGAGCAGGATGTTGCCGGCGAGGCCGAAGTCGATGTTGCCGCCGATCCAGTGCGCCGCTCCCGCGGCCCAAAGGAGGACGGCGGCGTGGAAGATGTCCGTTCCGACGACGCGCTGCGGAGTGAGCCGGAAGATCGCGATCAGGGCGATCGCGATCAGCGTGCCGCTGCCGGCCGAAGTCAGGCCGATCACGAAGCCGGTGACGATTCCCGTGATGATCGCCGCGATGATGTGGCGGCGGTAGAGGTGCATCGCGCTGCGCTCCTGCGATCACGTCCTTGAAGAAGAGCGTCCGCAGCAGCGTCGCGAAACCGACGACAAGGAGCGCGCCGCCGAGCATGCCCAGCACGAGCTCCTCGAGCCTTTCCTCGCCGTACTCGCGCTGGAGGATCTCGATCACCCAGACCCCCAGGATCGCCGACGGCACGGACCCCACCGCCATCCAGAACGCGATGCCGCAGGTGGACCGTCTTCAGCTTGAGGTGCTGAAAGCCGCCGACGGTCTTGGTGATCGCCGCATAGAAGATGTCGGTCCCGATCGCGGTCACGGGCGTGACGTTGAAGATCAGGATGAGGAGGGGCGTCATCAGGGACGCGCCGCCCATGCCGGTCATGCCGACGAGTACGCCAATGCCTAGGCCGAATGCGACGATTGCAGGATCCATGAAGGAGGCGCTTTCGAGTATCTAGACCGACTTAGGTCGAAAGCGGCTTGGAAGGGTAGCGAAGCTAGCGTTTATGCCAGGTCTGCGGGTCGTTCAGCATCGCGTCGATCTGCCACGGGAGTTGACCCGAAGCCAGCTCCTCGAGGGTCACGTTCTCGAGCACGGCTCGGAGGTTGTGCCGGACCGCTACCCATACGTCTCGAAGCTTCTCAGCGGCCCCCTCGTAGTGGAGATCCTCGGGCGCCGCTTCGTGGATGTTCGCTAGCGGCCCCTCGACTGCGCGGATCACGTCGGCGACGGTGATCTCGGCGGCCGGCCGCGCCAGCCAGTAGCCGCCGCGCGCGCCACGGCGAGCCTGGATCAGCTGCGCGTGCTTCATCTCCAAGAGGATGTGCTCCAGGAACTGGAGTGGGATCCCCTGCGATGTGGCGAGGTGGCTTCCCTTCACGGGCTCGCCGTTCTCCGCGGCCGCCAGCTCCAGCGCTGCCCTGACGGCGTAGTCGGCTTTGGCGCTGATCCTCATCCGTTCGATTGTCGCAAATGAGGTCAACAATTACGAGAGGGTCGCTACGGTTGGGCGCGATGATCGACCTTCAGTCGCACTCAGTCGTCTCCGACGGCCAGCTCGAGCCCGCCGACGTCGTCCGCGCCGCCGCCGAAGCCGGGATCACGGTGATGGCGCTTACCGACCACGACGGCGTTGCCGGCGTGGCCGAGGCAAATGCGACCGCCGAGGAGCTTGGAATCCAGAACGTCCCGGCCGTCGAGATGTCCTGCGTCCACAAGTACTCCGAGGACCTCCACATCTGCGGCTACTGGGTGGACATCGAGGCGATCCAGCCCGCGTGCGATCGCGCGCAGCAGGAGCGGGTGGATCGCGCGAAGGAGATCATCTCCAGGCTCAACGAGCACGGCGTCGACGTGACATTCGAGGGCGCCGTCGCCAAGGCGGGCGCTGCCGATGCGATCGGCCGCCCGCACATCGCGAAGGCCGCGGGCGCCGGGCCCGACCTGGGCCCGTTCTTCGAGGAGTACCTGGTGCCCGGCGCCAAGGCGTTCGTCTCCCGGAAATGGCCGAGCGCCGAGGAGGCCGTCGAGGCTGATCCACGAGGCAGGCGGCGTTGCCGTCGTCGCCCATCCCTACTGGGACGTGCAGGACCCCGAGCAGGTCCGCGACCTGGTCGAGAGCCTCGTCCGCGACGTCGGCCTCGACGGAATCGAGACCTTCTACCCGCCGCACACGGCCGAGCAGACGAAGCACTGCCTGGAGCTCTGCGAGGAGTTCGATCTGGTCCCCACCGCCTCATCCGACTTCCATGGGCCGACGCACAAGACCTTCAGCCGGTGGGGCGCGTACGACACATATGGGCTTGGCGAACCGCAGGTCCCTGCCAAGCCTTAGTCAGGGCTGACCACGCTCCATACTGGGGGCGTGCCGGGCCGCGCCAACAGCCTGCCCGTGAGGGGACTGGCCGTCACGGCAGCCATTCTCGCCATCGCGGCCTTCGTAGTCGGGTACGCGTCGCGCGCGCTGTTCAACCCGGATCAGTTTGCGGACCGCGCCGCGGCGGCGCTGGAGAACGAAGCCGTCGCCGGCGAGGTCGGCGTGCGAATCGCCGATGGGCTGATCGAGCGCAAGCCGAACCTGATTGCCGCCAAGCCGCTGCTCGAGAGCGCGACCGAGTCGATCGTTCGTGGAAGCGTCTTCCAAGGCGTGTTCCGTGCCGGCGTGGCCGATCTTCATCGCGGATTCTTCGAGCGCGACCAGAACACGGTGGTCCTGACCGTGGTGGACATCGGCACGACGGTGGGCGGAGCTCTCCAGGCGCTCGACCCAAAGCTCGCCGCCAGGGTCCCGGGCGCCGGAGGCGCAGTGCTGGTCGAGGAGGACATCCCGTCGGCGGCGGCCACAGCCCTTCAGGCGGCAAATGTCGCAGAGTGGCTTCCGTGGCTCCTCGGCGGCCTGGCGATCGCCCTCACCGTTGGCGCGTTGGCGATGGCACGGGATCGGCGAGCGACGGCCCGATCGATCGGCGTCTCGATCCTCGTGGCGTCGGTCGTGGTCCTCGTCGCCCTCGCCCTCGCCAAGGCTCTGGTTCTGGCCGGGATCGACGAGGCGGCTAACCGCGATGCCGCGGATGGCATCTGGGACGCATTCCTGGGCGACCTGCGGACGGGGCTCCTGCTTGCGGCCGGATTCGGCGCGGTCCTGGCGGCAGCCGCCTCGTCGTTGTTTCGCCCGGTCGACATGCGAGCGCACGTCGAGGCCTTTTGGCGTGCTGCCTCGCGAACGCCCGAGAGCGGATTCGCCCGGGTCGCACGGGCTCTTCTTCTGCTTGCGCTGGGCGTCCTTGCAATCACGCACGTTCAGGTGTTCATCTCGGGGCTCGGCCTCCTCCTGGGTGTTGCAATCGCATACCTCGGCGTCGCGGAGCTCCTTCGCATGATCTCGGCGGACCACACTGGCCAAGAGCCGCAAAGGGCTCGTCCGGTGGTCGCCGCGACGATCGTCACGGGCGCAGCGGCCCTGGCGGCCGTTGGCGTGTTCGTCGGCACCGGGGGGATTACCCAGGGGAGTCTCAAGGTGGAGACCGTCGGCTGCAACGGCTCCCTTGACCTGTGCGATCGGCCCTACGACGAGGTTGCAACCCCGGCAACGCACAACTCGATGTCAGCGGCGACGTACCCGGGCTGGAACTTCGCGCAGCAGGAGGAAGGCATCGCGGAGCAGCTCCGCGCAGGGATCCGAGGCCTCCTCATCGACGCCTACCCGGGCACCGAGACCCAGGGCGGGACCATCAAAACCGACCTGTCGAACATCTCCGCCGGGAAGCGAGAGGCGATCGAGGCTGCCATGGGCGAGAGAGCGCTCGATGCGGCGTTGCGCATCCGCGACCGCATCGTCGGCAGCGCCAAAGGTGGGACGCGCGGCGTGTATCTGTGCCACGGCTTCTGCGAGGTGGGGGCGATCCCCATCGATCTCGGCTTCACCGAGATTCGCGATTTCGTCGAGGCCAACCCGGACGAGGTCGTGACCGTGGTGATCGAGGACTATGTCCCACCCGGCGACATCGCGGCCGCGGCCGAGCGGACCGGGTTGATCGATTTCGTCTACGAGGGCCCCGTCGGCGAACCATGGCCGACCCTTCAGCAGATGATCGACTCAGGCGGGCGCGTTCTGATGATGGCCGAGAACGAGGCTGACACAAGCGAGGTGCCTTGGTACCACCCCGCTTACGAGTCGCTCGTCCAGGAGACGCCGTACTCCTTCGGGCGCCCGGCCGAACTCACCGACCCGGCCCTGCTCGAGGCCAGCTGCGCGCCCAACCGGGGCTCTCCCGATGCCGCGGTCTTCCTCGTCAACCACTGGATCGACACGTCGCCCGCTCCACGGCCGACGAACGCCGCCAAGGTGAACAAGCGAAGCGCGTTGCTCGACCGCATCCACCAGTGCGAGGAGCAGCGTGACCTCACGGCGACCCTGATCGCGATCGACTTCTTCAAAGAGGGCGACCTGTTCGGAGCGGCCGCGGCGCTCAACGCCGAGCGCTAGTCCGCGGCTTCGGTTTCGCGCAGCTTCGCGTCGTTCGCCGCGGCCTTGCGCCGCCGGCCCGACTGGGCGATCGGCGCGAGGTTTCGGATCTCGGCCATCAACCGCACCGGCAACCCTGCCGCGTCCTCGCCCTCGCGCACTCCGCCCTCGGCGGGCAGAAAGAACGCGACCCTGATGCGCGGGCGCTTCGGGAAGCGGACGATGTCGACGGTGCCCGTGACGGTCACGCAGACGATCGTCGCCTCGGGGACGGCCACGGCAAGACGCCCCACCCCGCTGCGAGCGCGAAGCGTCGCCCCGCGCGAGATCGTGCCCTCGGGGAACACACCGATGCAGGCGCCTTCGCGGAGCTGGCGGATCGCCTCGTCGAGCGCGCCCGCATCCGCGGCGCCGCGCTTGATGGGTATCTGGCCCATGCCGAGCAGGATCGGGGCGAGGCCGGGGATGTCCCAGAGGCTCGCCTTCGCGAGCGCGCGGATCTGGCGGCGCTTGCGCCCGGCCATTCCGATCGCGACGGGGTCCCATTGGGAGTCGTGGTTGCCGACGATCAGGACAGGTCCCGACGTCGGCAGGAGCTCGGCCCCCTCGACCACCATGCGGCCCCACCAGCGAACGATCGGCGCACAGACGGCCATGACGAAGCGGTAGGTGCGTGAAATGGGCTCGGGCTTCAAAGTGCTTGACCTCGGGAAGCGGAGACCTTACGATGCGGGCATGCGGAGGGGACAGGGAATGGGCATCGTCGCTGCCGTCGTTGCCACTACAGGGCTGCTTGCGCTGGCGAGCGCATCCGCGGGAGCCGGCGAGCCCGCGCAGGCTGGGATGGTCACAACGCCGTTCGAGCCGCCCACGGCGGTCCCCAGATTCGAAACCTTTCCCTGGCACTGGGCCGGCAACCCGGCGGTGATCACGGTCGACAACAAGCTCAGGAAGCTCCGCGACCCGATCAAGAAGGCCCTCTCGGTCTGGAACCACGCCGGCATCGACATCAAGTGGAAGTTCAAGTCGGGCGGCGCCGACGTGAAGGTCGTCAAGTACGGAAACGCCCCATGCGGCTTCGGCCTTGCGACCACCAACTACAACTTCAACGGAAGGGCCACCGACGCCCTTGTCCACCTCGGGACCAACAGCAACACCAAGAAGTGCGTCTTCACTGACGTGCTCACCGCGGCGCACGAGTTCGGCCACGTGCTCGGCCTCGACCACGAGGACGACAAGTGCGCGGTCATGAACTCGAGCTCGACATCTGCCCTAGTCCCGGGCGACGACCCGAACCCCGCCTGGCCGACGCAGTGCAACCCACAGACCGACCATTGGTACTGCCGCGTCCTCTCCGAAGACGACCTCAAGGGCGCCAAGTCGATCTATGGCGGCAACCCGAAGGTCAAGGACCCGCAGTTCTGCCCGGTTTCCGAACCCCTGCGCTAGCCCCCGGTGGCGCTGCCCGCTAATTCTTCGAGATGAACCCGTTGTCCTCGAGGTAGGTCAGGATCTGCTGCGCTGACTCCTCGGGGGACTGGTCGGCCGTCTCGACGACGATCTCGGCGTTCTCGGGCTCCTCGTAGGGATCTGAGACGCCCGTGAACTCCTTGATCTCGCCGGAGCGAGCCTTGGCATAGAGCCCCTTGGTGTCGCGCTCCTCGCAGACCTCGACCGAAGCCTTCGCGTAGACCTCGATGAATCGGTCGTCCATCATCTGGCGAGCCTCGTCGCGGATCGCGCGGTAGGGCGAGATCGCGGCCGTGATGACCGGCACGCCGTTGCGCGAGAGCAGGTTCGCCACGAAGGCGATCCGGCGGATGTTGGTGTCGCGGTCTTCCTTCGAGAAGCCGAGGCCCTTCGAGAGGTTCTCGCGAACGACGTCGCCGTCCAGGACCTCGAGCTTCGAGCCGCGGCCGAGCAGCTCCTTTACGAGGACGTTGGTGATCGTGGTCTTGCCGGCTCCGGAGAGCCCGGTGAACCAGAGGGTGAATCCCTGCTGTTCAGCCATCAGTTGTCTTCCTCCTTGTAAGCGTCAATCAAGATCTCTGCAACCTCATCCCGCGAGAACTCGTGCGGCGGCTTCTCGCCCGCCTCGAGCATCTCGCGCACCTTGGTCCCCGAGAGGAACAGATGCGACTCCTGCGGGTGGGGGCAGGTCTTCGCAGAGCCCATGCCCTCGCACTCGTTGCACCAGAACGTGTGCTCGAAGAACAGCGGCGTGATGCCCAGCTCCTCGGTGTCGATGTCGTCGAAGATCCGCTGCGCGTCGTAGGTGCCGTAGTAGTCACCGACGCCGGCGTGGTCGCGGCCCACGATGAAGTGGGTGCAGCCGTAGTTCTTGCGGATGATCGCGTGTAGGACAGCCTCACGCGGGCCGGCGTAGTGCATCTTGCCGGGGTTGACCCCGAGCATCACGTGGTCCGGGTGGTAGTAGTTGTCCATGAGGACCTCGTAGCACTTCATCCTCACGTCAGCGGGGATGTCGCCCTTCTTGGTCTCGCCGATCAAGGGGTGGATATAGAGGCCGTCACAGATCTCGAGCGCCGCCTTGGTGAGGTACTCGTGCGCCCGGTGGATCGGGTTGCGGGTCTGGAAAGCGACGATGCGCTTCCAACCGCGGTCGGCGAATGCCTTCTTCGACTCCTCGGTCGTCTGGTAGCGCTTCATGAACGCTTCCTCGTGGTCAGGGAGCGCGTCGACCTCGATCGGCCCGGCCAGGCAGCGGTTGCCCTCTTCGCGGATGGCCGCGACGCCCGGGTGCTCGTTGTCGGTCGTGAGATAGACCTTCTCGGCCTCGAGCTCGACGTCCTTCTCGTAGATCTCCTCGACGGTGAGCCGGCCGAGCTTCTTGCCGTTGGGCGCGGTCAGCTCGACCGTGTCGCCCTCGGAGCATTCGAGATCGGTCGCGAGCGTGATCGGGATCGACCAGATCTCGCCCGAAGTGAGGCGCATGTTCTCTGTGACCGACTTCCAGTCCTCGGAGCCCATGAACCCGGTGAGCGGAGCAAATCCGCCGTTCCCGATGAGCTCGAAGTCAGAGGCTTGTCGGTTCGATAGCTGAAGCTCAGCCATTGATTCCGCACTCGGTCCGGTCGGTTCCGGCCCAGCGGCCGGCTCGGGCATCGTCGCCCGCGCCGGGCTTGGAGGTGCAGGGCATGCATCCGATGGATGGATAGCCCTGATCGTGAAGTGGGTTATAAGGCACGTGGTTTTCCTTTATGTAGGTCCAGACTTGCTTGTCATCCCAGTCGGCCAGGGGGTTCAGCTTCCAGCGATCGAATCGCTCGTCCCAGCCGAAGCGAGGGGCATTGGCTCGAGTCTCGGAATCCACTCTGCGGACACCTGAGACCCAGCAATCGACCCCTTCGAGGGCGCGGCGCATGGTAGCGACCTTGCGTGGCGCGCAGCACTCGTCGTCTGGTCCCCATTCACCGGCGCGCCACCGCTCCGAGAGCCCTGGGGGGTTGTCCTGGACAAAGCGCTCGAACTCGATTCCGAAGTGATCGGCGAGCCTGTCACGCGTCTCGTAGGTCTCGGGGAAGAGGAGCTCGGTATCCACGTACGTGAACCGGGCATCGGGGTTGATGCGGTGCGCCATGCCCACGATCACCGAGGTCGTCTTCTGGAACGAGACCGCGAATGTCAGCTTCTTTCCGAAGGTCTCGACCGCCCATGCGATCGCCTCCTGGGCGCCCATGGCCTCGACTTCGGCGGAGATCTCGGCCGGGTCCACCGCGCGGCCGCCGATCTCGGGCAGGGGCCGATGGCCGTTGCCGTTCTGGGTAACGGGCGCGGCGTCCAGCGGGCGAATCCTGATGACGGTTCCGCTCATATCGCGCATTCTCCCTCGCCGCGCTCGACCTTGTAGGGCTCCGCGCGATTCCAGTCGATGAACTGGTCGAGCGTGTCGAGCGAGAAGTCAGCGGGCATCGAGAGCTCTTTGATCTCCTCCTCGAACCGGGCGATCCCGAGGCGCTCGACGAAGTCGTTGAACGCCTCGCCGTCCTTGCGCTCTCCCTCGTACAGGCGGAGCCAGCGCTCCACCGCGTCTGGCACGCGCTTGGCCGGGATGCGGGACTTGAGCCGGGCGCCATAGACGACCTCGCCGCCCTCGTAGTTGCCGCCGAGGTGGGGGATGTAGGCGGGGACCGGCTTGCCGCCGACCTTGAGCGAGGCGCCGTAGAAGCCGATGTTCGCGATGTGATGCTGGCTGCAGCCGTTGGGGCAGCCGGACATCTTGATGTGGACCTGCTTGGTCAGCGGATCCGTGATCTCCATTTGCTCGACGCGCTCCTGGATCGCCTGGTTGAGGCCCATGGAGCTCGTGATGCCAAGTTTGCAGGAGTCGGTGCCGGGGCAGCTCACGACGTCGGTGATCTGGCGAGCGCCGGATTCGGCGAGGCCGAGATCGGAGAGACGGCGCCAGACGTCATAGACGGACTCGTCGCGGACCCAGCGGAGCACGAGGTTCTGCTGGACGGTCGAGCGGGCGAAGCCGCCGGAGAAGTCGCGCATGATCTGAGGCGAGGCCGCGGAACTGCTCGGGCGTGAGGTCGCCGCGGGTGACCTTGACGACGACCGTGGAGAAACCCTCCTGGCGCTGCGCCGCGACGTTCGAGGCGCGGAAGCGCTCGAACTCCGAGACGTCGCCGTTGGGAGACTCGTAGCCGGACGGGACGGGCGGAGCCTTCGACTCCTCCTCGTACATGTCCTCGGGCAGGAGATGGTCGATCGAGAAGTCGCGCTCGGCGACCCAGTCGCCCTGGAGCTCTTCGTCGACCATCTCGCGGAAGGCGTCCATCCCGATCTTGTCGACGAGGACCTTGATGCGGGCGCGGGCGCGGTTCACGCGCAGCCAGTTCTGGCGGTCGAAGATGCGAAGGACGGCCTCGGTGACCTTCAGGTAGTCGCCGTTGTCGAGCTCGACGAACTCGTAAAGAGTGGGGGCGATGCGCGGCATGATCGAGGTGCCGCCGCCGACCCGGATCTCGACGCCGCGCACGCCGTCGCGCTCGCGCGGGATGAAGCCGATGTCGTGGATGCCGGTGATCGCGACGTCCTCGTCGGTCGCCGTGAAGGCGGTCTTGATCTTCCGCGGCATCAGCTGCGTGGTGGGGTGGCGGACGAAGTAGCGCACGTACGCGCCGGCGTAGGGGGTGATGTCGAAGAGCTCGTCCGGCGTGACGCCGGCGAACGGGTCGCCCGTGACGTTGCGGATCGTGTTGCCGCAGCCCTCGCGGGAGGAGAGGCCGATCGAGGATGATCTCGCGGATCAACTTGGCTGCGTCCGGCGAGCGGGATGTGGTGGATCTGGATGTTCTGGCGCGTGGTGATGTGCCCCTTGTCGAGTGGCGCCCACGCTCGATCGACGTCGGCGAAGGCTTGTCCATCTGCTCCGGGGTGACGCCGCCCATCGGCAGCTTCATGCGGCACATCTGGACGTCGGCTGGCGCTGGCCGTAGACGCCCTGCTTCAGGCGGAAGCCGATGAACTGCTCCTCGGGCTGCTGGCCGTCCAGGAAGCTCTGCCTGCCTCGGTGTCGAAGTCGTCGAACTCGCGCTCGATGATCGGGATCAGGTGCCCGGGGACGTTGTCGTAGACCTCCGGGTTCTCGAGCGAGCCCAGGCGTCCCTTGCCCTCCTGTTTCTTGCCCTGCTCCTGGTCGAGCTGGTCAGGGGTGGCCTTGTCCTTTACGCGCACGGGTGCAGCTGTGGGCTCCATCGCGCGTCATATTACACTAATCCCAATCCGGATTCAGGGTTTTAGCCCTACTCGTTGACGATGTCCTCGCAGCTGTTGTCGAACTTGTCGTTGGCGCCAACGATCGCGGTGTCGAAGCCGGGGCCGCAGCTCAACCTGTCCTTGGAACCGTCGTCGCCGGGTTCGGCGCCGGCGCCAACGAGCTGGTCGTCGCCAGGCCCGCCCAGAAGAACGTCCTTGCCCGCGTCGCCGTAGACGTCGTCGTCCCTTCACCGCCCTCGACCGTGTCGTCTCCCGTTCCGCCGAAGAGGCCTCCGATGCAGGAAGCGATCGCCGTCGTCGCCGCCGGAGATTGTGTCGTCTCCCTTGCCGCCCTCGATGTAGTCGTTCCCGTCGCCTAACTCGACGGTGTCGTTGCCCTTCTTCGCGTACACCTCGTCGTTGCCGGCCTTGGCGTTGATGCCGTCCTTCTTCGACGACCCGGTGATCGTGTCGTCGAACTGGGTGCCGTTGCACTTCCCGCCGTTGCAGGTGATCTCGTCGGCGAGCGCAACGGCCGCGAATACCAGCGCGACGACGCCCATGAGGGCGGCCGCGCAACCGTCGTGCGCGCTTATTCATGTTCCATGCCTAGTCGACTTCGGCCTGATCGACGATGAACGCGACGCGGACGTGCGCGCGGTACTCGTCGAGGTTCTCGCCCCGGATTCCGGTCGAGACGATGTCCACGGCTCGGATGTTCCGAAGCGATGACTGTGCCTCGGTCAATGCCTGCTTGGCCGCGTCGTCGGTCGACGTCTTCGAGCTTCCGACGAGCTCGATGATTTTCACTACTGCCATTTTGGCTCCTTCCTGTTCGGCTTCTCAGAGTGTGCAACTCGGTGGGACGTCGCCCTTGACATCTGTCGATGAGATCGAGTCGTCAAAGGGGCCGCCGAGCTTGTTGATTCGCCACCGGTTCTCCTTGTAGAGGCATACCGACTCGCCGTCGCTCGAGGTGTCTGTGTACAGGACGGCGACGCCCTCCTTCCGGCTCATGAACGCCGACGACGTCAGGTCATTCATCTCGCGATACACCTTGTTGGAGGGGTTCTTCGCTTCACGACGACTCGCTGACCTTTGTAGTTCTCCTCATCCCAGAGGCAGATCGCTTTGTTTGGGCAGTCAGGTCTGGCCTTGGCCTTGAGGTCGCCGGGCGATGCTGTTCCCGAAATTGCGAGGACTGTGAAAGCAGAGGTGGCGGCGGCTACTCCGATCCCTGCCAGGGAAATCCTTTTCATGTCCCCACGATAGACCGATCAGCGCGGCCGTGGAGCGTGACCCCAGGCATCACCGTGGAGTTGACGTGCGGCGATGCCCTCTTCGAGCGCCGCTCGCGCCCATGGGTTGACCGTGGGCCTCATCGTCCAGCGGGTGGCGCCGTGTCCGCGAGGAACTGCTCGACCGCGGCGACGATCGCGGCTGTCTCCGAATCGGACGCCCCGTTGCTCGTGATCTCGATGCGCTCACCGCTCACAGCGAGCCCACTCTAGCCTCGTAGGCATGCCTGAGGTCCGCATGATCGACGCCGACGCGGTCTTCGCCGCCGTTTCGCCCGCTGAGGCGGTCGAGCGGACGCGGATCGCGTTCGAGCGCCACCACGCCGGCGCATGGGTGATGCCGGCGAAGACTTACGTGGACGCCCCGCCCCACGGCGACTTCCGCGCGATGCCGGCCAGGGGCGAGGGCCTCGCGATCCTCAAGTGGGTCACGTCGTTCCCGGGCAACCCGGCGCGCGGGCTGCCTGTCGTCGCCGGCGCGCTGCTCGTCTCGAGCGCCGAGACGGGCGAGCTTCTCGCGATCCTGGACTGCGCGGCGGTGACATCGCTTCGCACCGGCGCGGCGGCGGCCGTTTCGGCGCAGGCGCTTGCTCGCGACGATGCCGCGTCGGTCGGCGTAATCGGGTGTGGCGTCAACGGCGGGTGGGCGGCGAGATGCCTCGCCGCCGCCGGCTACGCGGAAGGCGTGTGCGCCGACGCGCGGGCCGAGAGCGCGGAGGCGTTGGCGGGCGAGCTCGGTTGGCGCACCGGTTCGCGCGAGGAGGCAGCAGCGCAGGACGTCGTCGTCACCGTGACGCCCGCAGACGAGCCCGTCGTCCTCGCATCGGACCTGCGGCCCGGCCAGCACTTCGCGGTCCTCGGAGCCGACGCCCACGACAAGGCGGAGGTCGAGCTCGAGGCGATCGAGCGCTGCCGGCTCTTCTGCGACGAGTGGGAGCAGGCTTCGGGCGGTGGCGAGCTTTCGACCGGGGTGAGCGCCGGGGTGGTCGATCGCAACCGAGTGACCGAGCTCGGCGCCGTTCTGGCGGGCGGGGCCGAAGGGCGAGCGTCGGCGGACGACATCACCCTCTTCGACTCGACCGGCCTGGCGATCCAGGACCTCGGAATCGCCCTGGCTGTGCTCGGCCGCTAGTCCGGGCGCTTGTGCGAAGCGTCGCCGGGTCATTCTGAGGCGCTAGGAGCTACAGGGGACGGGTCTCGGCGTCCCCTGAGGGAGCTTCCGTCCGCGCGCTCGCGCGGAGTCACGACCAGCGAGATCCGGTTGCCCGCCAGGAGCGCGCCGGCGCACATGATCGCCGCGCCGGCCAGCGCCAGCCAGGCGCCGACCTCGAGCTGCGCGTCGAAGCCCTGAGCGGCCGGGGGCTCGTTGATGATCGACACCACGACCAGAAGAAGCGCTGCCGGACCGGCCGCGGCCGTGAAGCCTGCCGGAATGCGCGAGCTCGTGCGCACGAACGGCTCGAGCGCCGCGGCGATCGCGGTGACAGGGAGAGCAACGCCAGAGGAGATCGACAAGCTCGAACGCGGTCCACGCGGTGAAGCCGTCCGGCCTCATCGAAGTTGGCGAGGTCCACGCCTCGGCCGAAGCCGTACCAGTCGACGAAGAGCGAGGCGAAGAGAAGCGCCGCGCCGATCGCCACGATGATGCGGCCGCCGTCGATGCCTGACATCTGTGCTCGCCGCGCTCACGGTCTGGGGGAGGATAGGAGTTCGGCGAGCATCGCTCGCAGCTCGGCGTAGCGCTCCTCGCCGAGCGCCTCGCCCCAGCGGCGCTCGATGTCCGCGATCACCGTTCGCGAGGCGTCGAAGTGCTCGAGCGCCAGGGGCGTGTACTTGACGATCTTGGCCCGCCCGTCGGTGGGGTCGGGGTGGCGCTCGACGACGCCCAGCTCCTCCAGCTCGTCGACGAGCTGGGTAATCGCCTGCCGTGAAAGCTGCGCCCGCTCGGCGAGCTCGCTTGCGCGTGTCCCGTCCCGGTCCAGGTATGCGAGCACCGAGTCGTGGACCGGACGGACCCCGTACTGCTCGCGGGGTCCCGCCGTCCCGGCCCGCAACTCGTCCTCGAAACGTCGGAACGAGTCGCGCAGGAGCTGCCCGATATGTGAATTTAGTTCAGCCACTTGACAAAATGATCAAGATAGTGAACTATATCGGTACCGCCAGATCCCGGCGGCCACACACCGAGAGGAGAAAACCATGTCCAACCCAGACCCCGCGAACTTCACGCCCCGCGAGTTGCTCGAGGCGCTCAACGGGATCAACGCCGACGGCTTCGGCCTTCACAGCGTCGTCGACGTCGAGGCGTCCACCTCGGGCGAGGTGCTTCGCTCGGAGACGATCGTCCAGCCGGGCGGCGGCGCCGGGCCGCTTCACCGTCATCGCTTCCAGGAGGAGCGCTTCCAGATCCTCGAGGGCGAGATCGTCGGGCGCATCGGCCGCCAGGAGACGACGTGGGCCCAGGCGAGTTCTTCATCGTCCCGCCGGACGCACCTCACACGTTCCGCGTAGATGCTGATGTGCCGGCCCGATTCATCACGGAGTTCCGGCCCGCGCTCCGAGTTGCCGAGTTCTTCGCCCAGGTGTTCTGGCTCGCGGATCACGGCGAGATCGACGAGAAGGGGCGCATCAATCCGCTGCAGCTTGCGGTGCTGGCTCGGGCGTTCCCGAACGAGTTCTTCTATCTGCCCGGCATCCCGGCGGTGCTTCAGCAGGCGATCGCGATGCCCCTCGCCGCGCTCGGGCGCCGGCGCGGCTTCACCGCGGACCCGGCGGGTCTTGCGGAGGTCGGGCGCGAGCGGACGACGACGGAGGCGCAGCCGCAGATGGCCGCGGCTTAAAGCGGGATGTTGCCGTGCTTGCGCTTCGGCTGCTCGACCCGCTTGGTCTGAAGCGTCCGTAGCGCGCGGATAAGCCGGGGGCGCGTCTGCCGTGGCTCGATCACGTCGTCAAGATAGCCGCGCTCGGCAGCCGAGTACGGGTTGGCGAAGCGGGCCTTGTAGTCGTCCATCAGGCGCGCGCGGCGCTCTTCGGGCGTCGGCGATTCGGCGATGTCCTTGCGGTAGATGATGTTGACCGCGCCCTCGGGGCCCATCACGGCGACCTCTGAGGTCGGCCAGGCGAAGTTGAAGTCGGCGAGCATGTGCTTGGAGTTCATGACGTCGTATGCGCCGCCGTAGGCCTTGCGGGTGACGACGGTCAGCTTCGGCACGGTCGCCTCGGTGAAGGCATAGAGGAGCTTCGCGCCGTGGCGGATGATGCCGCCCCATTCCTGTGAGGTCCCGGGCATGAAGCCGGGCACGTCGGTGAAGGTGAGGAGTGGGATGTTGAACGCGTCGCAGGTGCGCACGAACCGCGCGCCCTTGCAGGACGAGTCGATGTCGAGCACGCCGGCCAGATGCTTCGGCTGGTTGCCGACGACGCCGACCGGAAAGCCGTCGAGCCGCGCAAAACCGCAGACGATGTTCTGCGCCCAGTGCTCGTGGACCTCGAAGAACTCCTCGTCGTCGACGATCCGCGCGATCACGTCGCGCATGTCGTACGGCTTCTGGGGGTCGTCGGGGACCAGGGTGTCGAGCTCGGGGTCCTCGCGGTCCGGGTCGTCGTAGGGCTCGACCCGCGGCGGCATCTCCAGGTTGTTCTGGGGCAGGAAGCCGATCAGGTAGCGCACGTCCTCGAGGCAGGCCTCCTCGTCCTCGGAGGCGAAGTGCGCGACGCCGGACTTCGAGTTGTGGGTCATCGCTCCGCCCAGCGCCTCGAACTCGACCTCCTCGCCCGTGACCGTCTTGATCACCTCGGGGCCGGTGATGAACATGTGCGAGGTCTCCTTGACCATGAATATGAAGTCGGTCATGGCGGGGGAGTAGACAGCGCCGCCCGCGCACGGGCCCATGATCACGCTGATCTGCGGGATCACGCCGGAGCACTGGACGTTGCGGACGAAGACGTCGCCGTAGGCGCCAAGCGAGACGACGCCCTCCTGGATGCGCGCGCCGCCCGAGTCGTTGAGTCCCACCACGGGAGCGCCGACCTTCGCGGCCAGGTCCATGATCTTCACCATCTTCTCGGCCATCACCTCGCCGAGCGAGCCACCGAACACCGTGAAGTCCTGGCTGAAGACGAAGATCGGGCGGCCGTCGACGGTTCCGTAGCCGGTTACGACCGCGTCGCCCCACGGCCGGTTCTTGTCCATCTCGAAGTCGTGGGTGCGGTGGCGGACGAACGTGTCCAGCTCCTCGAACGAGCCGGGGTCGAGCAACTTTTCGATCCGCTCGCGGGCGGTCAGCTTGCCCTTGGCGTGCTGCTTCTCGACGGCGGTCTCGGACGCCGAGTGGACTGCCTGATCGCGAAGCTCGCGGAGGTAGTTGAGCTTCTCTTCGTGGGTCTGGGGATACGACTGGCGCACGGGGCGGCCAGTCTATTCGCGGCGCTCGAGCACCGGAATCACGATGACGCGTTCACTCTGCTTTCCTAAGCGTCTGTTCGTTCGAGCATCGAGGCAAGCGCGTCGACCATCGCCGGATCGAGCTCCGTTCCCGCCAGGCCGCGAAGCTCGGTTGGCTGGAACCCCTGTTGGATGAACTCGTCGCAACGCTTGGCGGCTCGGACGATCCGCGAGAACACGGGGATCTCGGAGCCCGAGAGTCCGGCGGGTCCAGTCCCGTCGTAATGCTCGGCGACGCCCAGGATCCATTCGCACACGACCTCCGGTATTCCCGCCCCACGGGCAAGTTGCGCGCCGGGTTCGTATTGGGTGCCTGCCGCCCCGTAGATCTTCCCGACGTCGGCCAAGCGCGCAGTTTCGCGGCAGAGCTCCGCCTCCGGCCGGCCGAAGCCGAGTCCAACGGCGGTGGCGAGCGCGTAGGCGCCGGCGGCATCGGCTCTCTCCCGCGAGCCGGCGGTGTGCTCCTCGAGGCCCTCGAGCAGGGGCTCGCCCAACACTCGGATGAGTGCCGCCAGTTCCGGGTCGGTCAGCGGCGGGTCAGCCGGAGCTGAAGGGTCTTCGATCGGGTGATCCGAGCTCATCCAGGAGCCTCTCCAGGGCAGCGTTCGCGGCAGGGCTCGCCTCATGATGCCGACCGGTGATCTCAACCGACGTACCGAACCCGCTCTCGGCCAGCGCGACCTGGATCTGGGCGCCTCCAGTGGCCACGGTGCTTTGCCAACGCAGAGTGCGCTCGGGAATCCGCTCGGTCACCTCGACCGCCACCGGGCTGCGTGACCCGACGAACCCGCCCATCCACGCTTCCAGGCGTGCGAGATCGTCGGCCAGCTCCCAAAGCTCAGGCGCCGATTTGACGAGTGTGCGCTTTGCCTTGATCTCCATCACGCGGGCATTCGCTTGCAATGGCCACAATCCTTTGCGGTGAACGAGACCGTTCTCATCGTCCACGGCCTCGGAGGCTCCGGCCCCGACCACTGGCAGACCTGGCTCTGGCAGCGGTTGCTCGAGCGAGGCGTCGGCGTGTCGTACATAGATCTGCCGGATCCGGACGAGCCGAAGCTCGAGGCCTGGGTCGAAGCGCTGGGTGACGAGGTCGCCCGACTCGGCGCTGACGGGCTGGTCGCCGCCTGCCATTCGCTCGGCGCGGTGACGTGGCTCCACCTCGCGGTCCGCACCGACCGGCGCCTCGCCGAGCGGGTCCTGCTCGTCGCGCCACCCAGCGCAGGTGCGGGAGTTCAGGAGATCGCAGAGTTCGTCCCGGCGCCGCTCGACGCCGAGGCGGCCTCGCGTGCGGCCGGATCGACCCGCGTCGTGTGCTCGGACTCAGGCGACCCCTACCGTCCCGAAGGGCCGGAGGTGTTCGAGCCGCTCAGCGTCCCGATCGACGTGATCCCGGGCGGCGGGCACCTCAACACGGACGCCGGCTACGGCGAGTGGCCGGCGGTCGAGGCGTGGTGCCTCGACGGAGATGCCGTGCCGATCGCCAGCCGCTGAAGGTCTTGTTGCCCTCAGCATGCGCTTACCGCATACCCAGGGTGACGAGCAGGGTGCCCTAGAAGAACGTTCCGCCCTTGTACTCGCCGAAGACTTCGCGCATCGCGCCGCAGACCTCGCCGATCGACGCGTCGGCGGCGAGCGCCTCCCGGATGGGGTAGAGCAGGTTGCCCTCGCCCTGGGCGGTTTCGCGTAGCGCCTGAAGCTTCGCGTCTACCGCTGCCTGGTCGCGATTCTCCTTGAACTTCTTGAGCCGTTCGAGTTGGCGCTTCTCGGCTTCGGGGTCTACCTTCAGGATGTCCACGTCATCGACCGTGTCGGTCACGTACTTGTTGACGCCGACGACGATGTCCTGGCCCGAGCGGTAGCGCTCGTGGTAGGACGCGGCTGACTCCTCGATCTCTTTCTGCATGAACTCGAGCGCGCGGACGGAGCCGCCCATCTCTTCGACCTCGCCCATCAACTCGTACGCGCGCTTCTCGATCTCGTCTGTCAGCGACTCGACGAAGTAGGAGCCCGCGAATGGATCCACCGTGTCCGCGACGCCGGACTCGTGCGCGATCACCTGCTGGGTGCGAAGCGCGATGCGCGCCGAGCGCTCGGTTGGGAGGGCGAGGGCTTCGTCGAAGCCGTTCGTGTGGAGCGACTGCGTGCCGCCGGAGACGGCGGCGAAGCCCTGGAGCGCGACTCGGATGATGTTTACCTCGGGCTGCTGGGCCTGGAGCGTGACGCCGCCCGTCTGCGTGTGGAAGCGGATCATCTGCGAGCGCTCCTTCGAGGCGCCGAACCGCTCGCGCATCAGCTTCGCCCACATCCGGCGCGCCGCGCGGAACTTCGCGACCTCCTGGAAGACGTTGTTGTGGCAGTTGAAGAAGAAGGCGAGGCGGCCGGCGAAGTCGTCGATCTCGAGGCCGCGGTCGAGCGCCGCCTCGGTGTAGGCGATCGCGTTCGCGAGGGTAAAGCCCACCTCCTGGACGGCCGAGCACCCCTTCTCGCGGATGTGGTACCCGGAGATTGAGATCGTGTTCCACTTCGGGACTCGCTCGGCGCAGTACTCGAAGATGTCAGTGGTCAGGCGCATCGTCGCCTCGGGCGGGTAGATGAAGTTGCCGCGCGCGATGTACTCCTTCAGGACGTCGTTCTGGACCGTGCCGCGGAGCTCCTTGGAATCGACGCCCTGTTCCTCGCCGACCAGTTCGTAGAGGAGAAGGAGGACCGCGGCGGGCGCGTTGATCGTCATCGAGGTCGAGACCTGGTCGAGCGGGATCTGGTCGAAGCAGATCCGCATGTCCTCGATCGTGTCGATGGGAACCCCAGTCCGCCCGACCTCGCCCTCGCAAAGCGGGTCGTCGGAGTCGCGGCCGAGCTGGGTCGGCAGGTCGAACGCCATCGAGAGGCCGGTGGAGCCGTGCTCGAGGAGGTAGCGGTAACGCCCGTTCGTGTCCTCGGGGCTCGAGAAGCCGGCGTACTGGCGCATCGTCCAAAGCCGGTCGCGGTACATGCCGTCGTGGATCCCGCGGGTGAACGGGTACTCGCCCGGCTCGCCGAGACGCTCTTCCAGCCCTTCAGCGACGTCGCTCGCGTCATACAACGCGTCGATCTCGATGCCCGAGTCGGTGAAGATGCGCTCGTCGTCCGGTCCCGTGATCGGCGCGATGTAGCGGTGCTCGCCCGCGTCGACTTCGATCGGCTGAGAGTCCGGCTCGGCCTTGGGCTGAGTATCGGTCACGGCCCCGAGAGGATATGGCCCAGTCCTAAGCTCGTGCGAGATGCCGGAGGAGGTTCGACGGATATGAGGCGGGCATGGATCGCGGGCGCGGTGGCGGCCGCGACGCTGGCATGGGCTCCCTCGTGGGTATCGGGATCTGCGGCCCCGGTCAAGCCGCCTGATTGCTCGAAGGCCGACGCCACGATCGTCGCTAGGCCCAGCGAGGACGTGGTGAAGGGAACCTCGGGCGACGACGTGATCTTCGGAACCGGCGGAGCAGACGTGATCGATGCCGGTGACGGCGACGACACCATCTGCGCCGGCGACGGCAACGACCAGATCTCGGGAGAGGCCGGCGACGACGTCCTGGTCGGCGACTCGGGGAACGACGCCGTGCTCGGGTCGGACGGCGATGACGAGCTGTTCGGCGGGCTGGGCACTGACGACCTCCTTGGCGGCGAAGGCGACGACTACGTGAACGGCGAGGAGGGCGCCGATTCGCTTCTGGGCGGTGCCGGTAAGGACCACCTCGTGGCCTTCCACGGCAAGGACTTCATCATCGGAGAGGGCTCGGCCGATCAGCTCAACGGATCGAGCGGCGCCGATTTCCTCGTCGCCGGCGCAGGCGACGACCGTGCGTCCGGCGAGCTCGGCCCCGACTTCGTGGATGGCGCGAGCTCGTTCGACGTCGTCTTCGGGGGCAAGAAGGCAGACCTCGTTTTTGGCGGCACCGACGAGGACGAGATGACGACCGGGCCCGGCCCCGACCTGATGTACGGCGGCGGAGGCGACGACCTGATGCACGGCCTGGGAGGCGACGACGAGCTCTTCGCGGGCGGCAGGCTCGACTCGCTCTTCGGCGACACCGGTAACGACCTGCTGATGGGCGGAACGGAATCCGACGAGCTCTCGGGCGGCTCGGGGAACGACTGGCTCTTCGGCGAACTGGCGGCGGACGCCCTGGACGGCGGCGAAGGCGATGACAGCTGCAACGGGGGCTCGAACGTTCCCGGCCGCACGAGCACGAAGACCAAGGACACCGCCAAGGGCTGCGAGACGACGAAGGAAGTGCCGTGAAGCGGCTCGCCTCAGTCGCCGTTCTTGCCGCTTTCGCAGCCGGCTGCGGCGGGGGAGGCGATGAGCCTTCGAGCCCTCCGTCCGCAGAGAGCAACAAGCCGGCCGAGGTTCCCAAGGCGCAGACCGTCGATGCCAGCCAGCTCGCCGGAAAGGGCTTCATCGGCACGTGCGACGGGATGAAGGCGACGATCGAGGCGAGCGACGGCGACGACATCCTGATCGGGACGGACGGCAAGGACGTGGTCGCGGCCGGCGGGGGCGAAGACAGGATCGAGACGTTCGGAGAGCGCGACGTGATCTGCGGCGGCGACGGCGACGACGTTCTCATGGGCGGGATCGGCCCGCCTGACCGGATTTATGGCGAGGAGGGATCCGACGTCTTGGCCGGAGGCGACGGCGACGACCTCCTGGACGGCGGCGAGGGAGACGACGTGATCCTCGGCGAGGACGACGACGACCGCATCGCCGGCGGCCCCGGCGATGACCGCATCAGCGCGAACCTTGGCTCCGACGACGTCTCAGGCGGCGATGGCAACGACGACATCGCGACTGACGAGGGCCGCGACACGGTGGACGCCGGCGCGGGCAACGACCGGGTCTCAGTCGGCGAGAGCGACGACGAAGCGGACGGAGGCCCCGGAGACGACGCAATCTACGGCGGGTCCGGCCTGGACCGTCTGGTCGGAAGCGACGGCCTCGACAGGCTCTTCGGCGGTGAGGATCGGGACGAGTGCGAGGTTGGCGAGAAAAGCGAGCTCACGCTCGAATGCGAGAAGGGCGTCTAGCGGCAGGAGGCTCCGGCGCAGTCTGAGAGCTCGCGCAACTCCTCTCGAAGTTGGCGCTCCGTGTCGGCCACCGACGGATCCCCTGCAAGGTTTTTCAGCTCGTACGGGTCCTTGTCGAGATCGAATAGCTGGGATCCCCCGCTCGCGTACTTCGCGAGCTTCCATCGCTTCGTTCGTACCGCTTGAAACTCCTCCCGGCCGTCCAGGAGTTCGAGCAGAAGCGACTCACGGACCGGCGAGTCGTCCCCGCGCAGTGTGCTGACGAGAGACCGTCCATCAAGCTTCCTTTCGGGGGAAGCCTTCGCAAGGTCTGTGATCGTTGGAGCCAGATCGACGTTCGCGACGAGGGAAGCATTGGTGGTGCCGGCATCCACTCCCGGCCCGCGGACTATCAGCGGCACACGGACCGCCTCCTCGTAGGCCACGTCCTTGCCTCTCAAACCGTGCTCTCCCAAGAGATACCCGTTGTCTGAGGTGAAGATGAAGTACGTGTCGGCGAGCTCACCTGTCTTCCGCAGGTTTCGATCCAGACGCTCGACCATCTCGTCAACCGCGAGGAGGCTTTCGGAGCGGCCGAGAAAGCCCGACTCGAGCATCGAGATGGATGTCTGGTCTTCGCCTCTCTCGACACGGCGGACTATCGCGTCCGGGACCGAGTCGCGGGGCGGTGTCTTGAAGGATGGCGTTCGGGGCAGCGCCGTCCCTTCCAGGCGGCCGAGGTGACGGGGGGCAGGTCGGGGGTCCCGAGGCGTCGTGGCCGGGATCACGCCTTCGCTGTGGGGTGCGGTTGGCGCGACGTTCAGGAAGAACGGCCGTGTGCCCGCCGACCGGCGGACAAACGCGCTTGCCTGCCGTGCGAACACATCGGTCTGGTAGGCGCGCGGACCCTCGCCGTAGTCGTGAAGCCCACCATCGATGTTCAGCGTGTATCCGTACCTCCGGTCTTCTGTCCCATCCACGGGCGCGCTCCACGAGTCCCAGCCCAGCGGGACCTCGCTGGGGTCGCTGCCTCGGCTCTCGATCCCATAGCCGTTGAGGTACTTCCCGACGTGGCCGGTGCGATACCCGGCAACTTGGAGCCACGCGGGGAGGATGTTGTCCTTGTCCTCCAAGGCCGCATAGCCGCCTTTCGGGGGGTCCGAAGAGAGGACCCCGTGGTTGTGCGAGTACTGACCAGTGAGGAAAGTCGCTCTGGCTGGACAGCACTCCGGGGTCGTCGTGAAGCTCTTGGTGAAAGTCATCCCGCGCTCGCCGATCAGGTGGCGGACCGCCGGCATGAACCTGAGCGATCTGATCGCCTGGTCGTCCGTCATCACGATCACGAAATTCGGCGCGCCTTTCGCGCTAGGTGGCCGCGGGGCGGCCTCCTCGCTCCGGGGTGCGCCCGCTTCGCCCTCGCTCTGTCCGCAGCTCGCGGCGCCGCCGGCGATGGCGACGACGATCGCAACACAGCCCAACCGGAAGGACAGGGTGGACCTCAACGGTGCTTTCGCCGCTCGATCGCGCCCTCGACCGCTTCCTCCATCCGCGCGGCCACCGCCGGGTAGGCATGTTCCTCACGGGCATCCGGATCGCTGGCAGTCAATCCTCGTCGCGCGGTGAGCGCAAGCGCTTCGGTGATCGCCCGCACATCGCCGGCCGGAATCACCCTTCCGCCGAAGCTCGCGACGACGGTTCCTGCCTCGGTCCCCTCCGCGAGCGCCAGGATCGGCGGCCCGGCGCTGAGGTATTCGTAGAGCTTGAAGTTCGCGAGCTGCGAGCGCACGGGGTGGGCGATCAGGAGGAGAGCCCCCGCGGCGCGCTGGAGCGCGAGCGCGCGATCGCGCTCCAGCGACCCGACAACTGAGATGCGAGCCGGCGACACGTCGCGGTCGAAGGCAACGCGCTCGCTCTCGGTCAGCGGCCCGGCGACCACCAGCTCGAGCTGGGCCGCGTCCTCCGGGTTGTCGGCTGCGAAGGCATCCATGGCATTCAGCAGCGCGCCCGGGTCTCGCCCTGTCGAGCCGAAACGGCCGGTGTAGACGAGCGAGACGCGCTCGGGGTCGAGGAGAGCGGCGACCGATGCGGGGTCGGCGGCTGCAAGCAGCTCGGGGTCGGCGCCGTTGCGGACCAGGACCGGATCGGCGATGCCGCGCTCACGGAGATCCTCGGCGGCGGGCTCGGACACGCAGACCACGGCATCGGCCGCGCTCAGGGTGCGCCGCTCGAGGCGTTCGTCCATGCGCCTCTGGAAGCCGGTTGGAAACGGAGGGCGAAGTGGCTCGAAGGTCCAGCCATCGCGAACGTCGGCGACCCAGGCGGCCCCCCGGCGCTGAAGCGCGCGGCCCACGGAGTGGGCCGACTCGGGCGGCGAGGTCGTGATGACGCAGTCGAATGGCTTGGCCCGGTGAAGGGCGCGGGCACGATGCCTCGCGAACGGCGCCCAGGCCAGGGCGAGCGGCTCGGGGACGATCACCTTGCTCAGCGGGTGGGGCTTGCCCGAGTACGTATCTGAGTCGTACAGCGAGCCGACGTGATCGCCGCCTCGGAGCTTCGCCCGCCAGAGCTGCGCGTCGGCGGTGCGGACGATGCTCTGCTCGGAGTCGTCGGGGAGCTCGCCGTAGGCCGAGGTCGTCAGCACCGTCACGTCGTGCCCCACGCGGCGCAGGTACTTGACCATCGAGGTCGGCCGGTGGGCTCCCGTGTCAGAGCACGGGGGATAGAAGTAGGCGACGAGGAGGATCCTGCGGGACATCTAGATGACCGACTCCATGATCAGCACGCACGCGAATGACGCCTGGCGCACTTCGCAGGATCGGGGCCGTGCTCCTCGCGCGTGCCAACCGGCACGCGCTTCGTCCCACGTCTGCGCCCTGCTCGACGCCAGACGTCCTCGCGCACATGCTGCCATGAACTCGATCATCTACCGCATCTTCGCGGCTCGCGCCTCGATCGCCTCCGCGTATGCGTCGTCCATGCGGTCGAGGAGGCGCGGCCAGTTCCATTCGGCCTCGGCGCGGGCTCTGCCGCGCGCGCCCATCGCCAAGCGCCCGTCAGGGCCGATGTCGACGATCTCGCGCAGCCGGTCGGCGACCGCGCTCACGTCGCCCTGCGGCGCGAGAAGGCCGGTGCCTTCCGCAACAACCGCCTTCACGCCGGGGTAGTCCGTTGCGATGACGGGTAGGCCGGTCGCCATCGCCTCGATCAGGACGATGCCGAACGACTCCGGCGGCTCCGTGGTGAGCAGGAACAGGTCCGCCGCCCGCAGGACGTCCGGCAGCTCGGGGTGGGGAACGGCGCCGAGGAAGTGGACGCGCTCGCCGACATCGCGCTCGCCGGCGCGGTCGCGGAAGTCCTCGACCAGCTCGCCGCCGCCCGCGACGACGATGTGGACGCGCTCGTCACCCATCTCCGCGAGGGCGTCGATCGCGACGTCGAGGCGCTTGAAGTGATGGGCGCGGTCGAGGGTGGCGACGAAGGCCGCGACGATCGCGTCGTCAGGGATGCCGAGCCGCTTGCGAAGGCCCGACCCGTCCGGGCCGGGGCTGAACCGCTCGGCGTCGACGCCGTTCGGCATCTCGATCAGCTTCGACGGGTCGCTCTCGCCGGTGCGCCGCAGATAGGAGACCGACTCGGCGTGGTCGGGGCTGAGGACGCAGACGCGGTCGGCGGCCCGGATCAGCGCGGGCGCGACGGTGTGCTCGTAGGCCTCGAACAAGAGCCCGCGGCCGGCGTCGCCGACGAGACGGTTCTTGTAATGGACGAGGAGCGCCTGCGAGCGGCGCTCTCGCCGGAGGCGCCCGAGGAGCGTCAGGTCCGCTCCGAAGATGAACGGGTAGTGGAGGTGGACGACATCGAAGCCGTCGACCCGGGCGAGGCTGGGGATGAGCGGAGCGTTCCCGATCGCGAAGATCGGCTTGGTCCTGTGGACGTCGACGCCCGCCGACTCGGGGATCTCACCAGGCGCGGGCGCGGTGAAGACCTCAACGTGGTGCCCTCGCTCTGCTTGGCCGACCGCAAAGCGGTGCGCCGTGTTGCCCGCGCCCCCCGGATACGGAGGAAATGTCGCAGTCAGATGGGCGACTCGCAGGCGTTGACCCATGGCGGGACGCTCCGGAAGCTCTAGTAGCGCGCGTCTACGAGTTGCTCGACGCCGGACTTCTCGATTGTCATGCGCAGGCCTTCGCGCAGGTCGAACGTCGGCTCCCAGTCCAAGAGCTGCTTGGCACGGGTGATGTCTGGCTGGCGGACCTGCGGGTCGTCGATGGGCAGAGCCTCGAAGATGATCTCCGACTTCGATTCCGTCACCTCGATCACGGTCTTCGCCAGCTCGATGAGGCTGAGCTCCTCGGGGTTGCCGATGTTGACCGGCACGTGGACGTCGGACTCGGCCATCAGCATGTATCCGCGGACCTGGTCGTCGACGTAACAGAAGCTCCTAGTCTGGCTGCCGTCGCCGAAGACGGTCAGCGGCTTGTCCTGAAGGGCCTGGCGCAAGAAAGTCGAGACAGCGCGGCCATCATGCGGGCGCATCTTCGGCCCGAAGGTGTTGAAGGTGCGGACGATGCCCGTGTCTACACCCTGCTGGCGGTGGTAGGCCATCGTGAGGGCCTCGGCGTAGCGCTTGGCCTCGTCGTACACGCCGCGCGGGCCGATCGGGTTGACGTGGCCCCAGTACTCCTCCGGCTGCGGGTGGACCTGCGGGTCGCCGTAGACCTCGGAGGTCGAGGCCAATACGAACCGCGCGCGCTTGAGCTTCGCGAGACCCAGCATGTGATGCGTGCCGTACGAGCCGACCTTGAGCGTGTGGAGGGGCAGGCGCAGGTAGTCGATCGGGCTCGCGGGAGAGGCCAGGTGATAGACGAAGTCGACCTCCTCGTCAATGAAGAACGGCTCGGTCAGGTCGTGGAGGACGAAGGTGAAGGCGTCGGTGTCGATGTGCTCGACGTTCTGGAGCGACCCCGTGTCGAGGTTGTCGATGCAGATCACGCGCTCGCCCTTGGCGAGCAGCGCCTCGCACAAATGCGAGCCCAGAAAGCCCGCTCCGCCGGTGACGATGGACGTAGCCATGGTTTCAGCTTAAACCGGCGACCAAGTGGGGGGCAGGACCTACATCTCTCTCGCAGGCGGGCTTGCCGCGGCCTGGGTTCTGGCTGCGTAGTCCAGATCCATCTTCTTGGCGACTTTTCGCTTGCAGGCCGAGTTTTCGTCGTTTGGGAGCACCGGGGCAGGGGGTATCCGGGTTGAAGACACCCGCCCACCGGAAGGAGCAAGGATGCAACCGGGCCCGGTCCCCTACTCGGATTTCGCTGTTCACGTTGCGCCGACGGCCGAGGGTGGCACCGATGTGGCGATCTTCGGCGAGCTCGACTTGGCGACCGTCGATCGGGTGCGACACGCGATTGCCGAGGCGATCCTGGCCGAGGGCGAAGTCGTAATCGACCTGCGGGCGTGTGGCTTCGTCGACTCGCGAGGCATTGCCGCGCTGGTCGAGGCCGCCTTGCGCCTGAGTGACCAGGGAAGGCGCCTCAGGCTCCGAGGCGTGCAACCTCGGGTGATGAGGACCCTTGGGATCGCCGGGCTGACGAAATGGGAGCTGCTCGAGGTCGAGCCCGAGCCCGAGCCCGAGCCCGGGTCCGAGGCCGAGCCCACGCCAGAAGGGGGCGCGAAGTGAGCCCACGGGGTTGTCCTGTGCGTGGAAGAGCCACGCCCAGCCCCAAGCGCCGCCGTTGCCCTGCTGGCTGAGTCACACCGCGGCGTTCCGGCGCACCGCGCGGCGCGTCTCGATCTGCGCCGACGATGCCGACGATGCGTTCCAGCGTGCGGCGCTCATCCTCCTCGAGAAGGCGCCGCCCCACCCGCCGGAGCGCCTCGCGGCGTGGATGCACCTGGTGACTAAGCGCGAGGCCCTGGCGGTCCGGCGTGATCGTGAACGCATGCTCGCGTGCGAAGTACCGGATTCGCCGAGCGGTGCGCCGTGCCCGGCCGAGCGGGCCGAGCGGCGTGAGTGGGCGCACGAGCGGGCTCGCACGCTGATGCGCCTCAAGGCCGACGAGCGCCGCGCCCTCGTCCTCCGCGGCGAGGGCTACTCATACGCGGAGATCTGCGAGCTGACTAACTGGACCCACACGAAGGTCAACCGCTGCCTGACCGAGGGCCGGGCCCGCCTTCGCCAGCTCTCGGGCGGTTAGACCGCGGGGGTCAGCCTAAGGCTGTGCGACAGGCGCCTTCTCGGCGACGATGTCCTCCGGCGTGACGAGGATCGCGCCCTCGCCGGTGACGTAGGCCTCCTCGCCGTGCTGGATGACGTCCATGCCGATCGCCTCTTCCTCCGGCGTGGCGCGGAGCGGCATGATCGCACCGATCACCTTGAGGAGGATGAAGGTCACGATGAACGCGTATGCGGGCACCGCCGCCGCGGCAAGCGCCTGGTCGACGAACTGGTCGAAATTGCCGTAGAGGGCGCCGTCCGAGATCCCGTTCCAGCTCGCCTGGGCGACCAGCCCGATGAACAGGATTCCCGTGAAGCCGGCGAGACCGTGCGCGGCGAGGACGTCGAGCGTCTCGTCGACGCGGGTCCGCGGCCGGTACGCGATCAACGCGTAACAGGGCAGGGCTCCCGCGAAGCCGAGTGCCATCGCCCAGCCCGGGGCGATAAAGCCGCCGGCCGGGGTGATGAGGACGCAGCCGACGATGATCGCCGTCGCGGCGCCGATCGCGGTAACCGTCCGTCCGCGGATGAGGTCAAGCGCGAACCACGTGATCAGCGCGCACGCCGGCGTGAGCAACGTGTTGGTGAACGCGAGGGTCGAGTTCTGACCGGTGTTGAACCCGGAGCCGCCGTTGAACCCGAACCAGCCGAACCACAGCAGGCCGGCGCCCACCAGGACGTAGACGGCGTTGTGCGGCAGCAGCGCCTGGCGTCCGTAGTCCTTGCGCGCCCCCACGACAAGCGCTGCGGCAAGCGCCGAGAAACCGGATGCCATCTCGACGGCGATCCCGCCCGCGAAGTCGAGCGTGCCGCCGCTGATGAGCCAGCCGGCGCCAAAGCCCCAGTACGCGAGGACCGAATAGACCACGATCGACCACACGGCGGCGAAGACAAGAAACGCGCCGAAGCGCATCCGCTCGACCACCGCGCCAGCGATCAGGGCAGTCGTGATGATGCAGAAGGTCGCCTGGAAGGCGAAGAACAGGAGGTGCGGGATCGTCTGCCCCTCTCGCGGCTCGAACCCGACGTCGTTCAGGAACGCGTAGTCGAGGGAGCCGATGAGGTCACCGCCTTCTGAGAATGCGAGCGAGTAGCCAACGGCCGCCCAGGTCACGGTCGCGATCGCGATCGCCGCGACGCACATCATGTAGGTGTTGAGCGTGTTCTTCGACCGCACGAGGCCCGCGTAGAAGAGCCCGAGCGCCGGGGTCATGAGCAGAACGAGCGCGGTGGCGATGAGCATCCACGCGGTGTCGCCCGTGTCGATCTTGGCGATTAGGAGGTCCATCACTTCTCCACAGGCGTCACGGCGCCCTTGTCGGTTTCACCGGTGCGGATGCGCACCGCCTGCTCGAGGGGCACGACGAAGATCTTGCCGTCGCCGACCTCGCCGGTCTGGCCGCCCGACTGGAGCGCGCCGACCGTCGGCTCGACGAAGTCATCAGAGACCGCGATCTCGAAGCGCACCTTCTCGGAGAGGCCCATCTTCACGGTGGTCCCCCGGTAGGTCTCGACGCGTTCGAGCTCGCCACCGTGTCCTTGGACACGGCTCATCGATACTCCGCGTACATCCGCTCTGTAAAGCGCCTCCAAGACGTCGTTCGCCTTCTCGGGGCGAACAATCCCGATGACCAGCTTCAAGCTGCTTCCTCCTCGAGTTGAGCCGGCTACTCCACCGGCCGAAGGCGGCAGCCTAACGCAGAGCAAAGGGCTGAATTTCAGTCCTTTGTGTTGGGGGCGTAGGAGGCGTAGCGTCCGAGGTCCAAGATGGACCGGAGCGCCTTCTTGGCACCGGGGTAATGCTGGAGGTTGAAGGCGTTGTCGGGATCGACGCTTCGGAAGTAAACGAGCGCGCGGACGCGAGACCGCTTACGAGCCCATTTGTGGATGCGGCGGGTGAACTCTCCGTCGAAGTCGTTGTCCCAGGCGCCGTACTCCGCGAGGATGAACGGGTAGCCCCGCTTGTGGTTGAAGAAGCGGTTGAGGTTGTTCCATAGGGTCGAGTTCGAGAACTTCGCGTAGACATCGGTGCCGACCCAGTCGACGTACTTGCGCCCGGGGAAGTAGTCGTTCGGGCCGTTGCCCGGCACGTTGGGCGAGCCGCGTGTGAGGGGCGTCCACATGAACGCGACCTTGGGCGAGGGAAGCCGCTTCGGCACGTCCAGGCGGTCGTAGATCGGCGAGTCGTTTCGCTTCGCGCGGTAGATGCGCGGCATGCCGAGGTCCTTCAGCTTGTTGTTGATCCGGTTCCGCTTGCCGCCGCGGACGATCAGGACCATCCGCTTCCAGGCCAGCTTGAAGGCGTGGGTCGAGTGCCCGGCACGCGGGGAACCGTCGGCGTTGAAGGCCGAGTAGGGGTTGAGGTGGAGGTTCATCTCGCCGAACGGGCGGAGGTAGACGACCTGGCGCGAGTACGTTGATCGACTGCCGGAGGCGCAGCGGGTAGTGGTCGCTCTTGCCGCGCGAGATGGCGCGCGGCGTCACGACCTCCTGGCCGCCGCCCGGGGCTGTCGACAACGCAACGACCCCGCGCGAGTCCGTCTTCTCCCAGCGGTCCAGGGCTCCCGTGGTCAGCGGCACGCCCCAGTGAAAGAAGACCTCGTTGAGCGCCGTGTGCTCGCGGACCTGCCTGTTGAATTGGCGGAAGTGGCGAACGTGGCCGGTGTCGGAGACGCCATGCCAGATCTTGTCCGAGGGGGGAGCGAACGGGCGCTCGGCGCGCGCCGAGTCAGCCGTGGCGATCGCCAAAGCAATGGTTAGGCCGGTGAGCGCTGCCAGCGCCAGCCTGCCAAATGAGCTGTCCGAAGAAGCCTGCACCCGCATGTCCATGGAAACACACGGGGTGCCGCGGAGCTCCGGCCAGGCCGGACGCGGGAAGCGTCATGCAGGGTGCCAGACACCGCGCTTGGGATCAGGCGCCAAGCGTGAGACCGATCGCGCCTAGTTGCCGTTGTTACGGCCGCGGTATTCGGGTGGGACCGGCATGAACTCGGAGTTCTGGAGCTGCGAGCGCAGGGCGTTCTGAGCGGCCGGATAGAACTGGATGTTGAAGATGTTCGTCGGGCTCACACTGCGGTAGTAGATGAGCATCCGCGTCCGGCCGTGCGACCTCGCCCAGTTGTGCATCTGGTTCATGAAGGCGCCGACCGGGTCCGAGTCCCAGGGGCCGTACTCGCCGATCACGAACGGCTTGGAGTCGTACTTGCGGTAGAAGGCGTTGAGGTTGTTCCAAAGCGTCGAGTTCGAGAACTTGGCGTAAGCGTCTGCGCCGACCCAGTCGACGTACCTGCCACCGGGGTAGTAGTCGGCGGGCTGGTTGCCCGAGACGTTCGGGGAGCCGGAGGTCTGCGGATTCCACATGAGCGCCACCTTCGGCTTGGGCAGCTTCTTCGGCACGTCCAGGCGGTCGTAGATCTTGTCCTTGTTGGACCTGGCGTGGAGCAGGCGCGGCATGTCGCGCTTGCGAAGGCGCTTGTTGATCTTCCAGCGCGTGCCGCCCCTGACGATGATCGCGAAGCGCTTCCAGGCCTTGCGGAAGTTCTTGGTCGAGTGCGAGGAGCCGCGGCTCGAGCCGTCGGCGTTGAAGGCGGAGTAGGGGTTCCAGTGCCCGTTCATCTCGGGGAAGAGGCGGAGGTAGACGACCTGCTTCGACTCCGAGATCGAGTTGTTGAGGCTCAGGATGTACTTGTCGCCCTTGGGCTTGGCCCTGGCGATGGCCTCGGGCGTGATCACCTCGGGCTGGCCGCCGGGGGCGGTGGACAGGCTCACGACGCCGCGCGTGCGCGTGCGGCGATAGCGCTCCAGGGCGCCGGTGCCCAGCGGGACGCCCCAGTGGAAGAAGCTCTGCGAGATCGCCGAGTGAGAGCCGGTCTGGTCGACGAAGGAGCGGTAGTGCTGGATGTGCCCGGTCTCTGAGACGCCGTGGAAGATCTGGCTCCTCGGCGGCACGAACGAGTTGCCGAGTGCCGAAGGCGTCGCAACAGCGAACGATCCGGTCGCGCAAACGAGCGCGGTGAGCTTCAGGGTTGAGGAAAGCCTCATACCTACTCCATCGGCAACTCTCACCGGAACTTCAGCGTTCCGGGCCTACAGTGATGCCTATGCGCAGGCTATTGATCCTCGCTTCGCTCGTGGTGTTCGTCGACACCATGTTCTTCGCGGCGATCGTGCCGCTCCTGCCTGGGCTGAGCGACGAGTTCGGCCTCTCGAAGACCGAGGCGGGGATGCTCTCCGGTTCGTATGCGGCGGGCACGCTCCTGGCAGCCATTCCCGCCGGCATCTTGGCCTCGCGCTGGGGGCCGCGGCCGACCACGCTGCTGGGGCTCGGCGTGATGACCGTGACCGTTCTCGTCTTCGCCTTTGCGGAGAGCGCGCCGCTTCTGATCTCATCGCGATTCCTTCAAGGTGTCGCGGGCGCATGTTCGTGGGCGGGCGCTTTGAGCTGGCTCGTTGCCGCGTCGCCGCAGGATCGCCGTGGCGAGCTCATCGGCTCGGCGATGGCCGCCGCGATCGTCGGCGTCCTGGTGGGGCCGGCGGTGGGAGCCGCGGCCGACGTGCTGAGCCGCGCGGCTGTCTTCTCCGCGGTCGGCGCGATGGGGATCGGCCTTGCCGTGCTTACGCTCCGGATCCCGCCGCCTCCCGCGACGGGCAAAGCGAACCTCGAGGCATTCGGCGCGGCATTGCGCTCGGCACCAGTGCGCTTCGGCTTCCTTCTGATCCTCGTGCCGGGGATGGTCTTCGGTTCGATCGACGTGCTCGTTCCGCTGGAGATGGACGCGCTCGGGGCGAGCGCCATCGCCATCGCCGTGGTCTTCCTCGCGTCCGCCGGGCTCGAGGCGATCGTCGCTCCCATCGCCGGGCGGGTCTCGGATCGCCGCGGCCGCTTCCTCCCATGCGCCGTCGGACTCGCAGCGGCGGTCGCGACCATGCTCCTCATCCAGGTGCCCGAGGTCGCTTGGGCGCTGGGCGCGGTCGTGATCCTCGCGGCGCCCCTGGTCGGGACGGCCTGGTCGCCTGCGATGGCGATGCTGAGCGACGGCTCCGAGGCGGCGGGGCTGGACCTTGGCCTCGCCTTCGGCTTCACGAACCTGGGGTGGGGCATAGGCCACACGCTCGGCGGGGTCGTCGGCTCGGCCGTCGCCGATGCCGGCGGAAACGACCTCGCCTACACGGGCCTCGCCGCGATCTGCGCGCTCGCGCTCGCCGCGCTCATGGCGCGACGGCGGGCGGTCGAGTCAGCCCTCTCGCTCTCCTCCCCGAGCAACGCCGCCGCGGGACCGGCCGAGGCGCTCGCTATGCGCACGCCTTCTTAGCGGCCTTCTTCGCCTTCCTATTGGCCTGCTCGGCCGTGCCTGACTGATCTGAACTGTGAGATGGTTGTCACATGGAGAAGATCAAGCTGCACCGCTGCAAGGTGACCATGTTCAAAGGCGAGTCGCACACCTGCCACACCGTGCAACGCGCGCTCGAGGAACAGGGCATCGAGCACGAGGTGATCAAGGCCCCGATGCTCCCTCGCAGCCGCCGCAAGGACGTCGAACGCGCAACCGGCCAGCACATGCTCCCGGCAATCGAGTTCGCCGACGGCAGCGGCTACCGCGAGGACGGCGCGGACATGGTCAAGGAGATCGCAGCCGGCCGGCTGTTCGAGCACAAGGGCGACGTGCCTGGGGCTACCGCCGACTGAGTGCACTCGTAACCTTTGCGGAGGAGCGGTGGCAGAGTCCGGCTGAATGCAGCTGCCTTGAAAGCAGCCGACCCGTGTTTCGCGGGTCCGGGGGTTCGAATCCCTCCCGCTCCGCTCCTCGGATGCTAGCCTTGCCGCGCGATGGCGCGGTGGACGAATTGGGCCGGGGACCAGGCTTGCGAGCCGGCGTCGATCGAGCGGCCGGGGACGCTCGCCGCGCTGCAGAAGACGGTCGCGGACTCGGTCGCGCGCGGCCTCAGGGTTCGGGCTTCCGCCTCCGGCCACTCGTTCACCGACTGCGCCCTGACCGAGGGGACGATGGTCCGCCTCGACGGGCTCACCCGCAAGCTCGACTTCGATCGGGAGTCGGGACTCTTCAAGGTCGAGGCGGGCTCCGTGCTCCACGACCTCAACCGAATGCTCGACGCGGACGGGGTCGCCTTCGAGAACCTCGGCGACATCGATCGCCAGACGGTTGCCGGCTCCGTCTCGACCGGCACGCACGGGACCGGAGAGCGCTTTCAGAACGTCTCGGCCCAGGTCGAGGCGTTCGAGGTGATCGCGCCGGACGGGACGCTCGTGACGATCGACGATTCCGAGCCGGATCTCCTTCGCGCGGCACGGGTCGCGATCGGCGCGCTCGGCATCGTCTACTCGGTCACGGTGCGGACGGTTCCCGCGTACACGATCAACCGGGTCGACTCGCCGAGGCCGCTTGATGAGGTGCTCGAGAGACTGGACGAGCTCAACGCCGGCACTGACCACTTCGAGTTCTACGTCTTCCCCGGCACCGAGGTGGCGCTCTGCCGCGAGTCGCGCCGCACCGACGAGCCGCCCGCGCCCAAGCCCTCGTGGCTCGTCTACGCGCAGGAGGTGATGCTCGAGAACTGGGTGGGTCAGGCGCTTGCGGCGGTGGTGCGGATGCGGCCAACCCTGGCGCCTACCGTCGCAAGGCTCGCTTCGAAGACGCTCGGCCGCACGACCAAGATCGACGAGAGCTACAGGGTCTTCGCCTCCGAGCGCCACATCAAGTTCACAGAGATGGAGTACGGGGTGCCGCGCGAGCGGGGGCGCGAATTGATCGAGGGCGTCCTCGAGATAGCGCGGCGGCCCGAGCTCCACGTCGCGTGGCCCATCGAGGTCCGCTTCGTCAAGGGCGACGACTCCTTCCTAAGCCCCTCTCACGACCAAGACACGTGCTACGTCGCGGTCCACCAGGACGGCCAACTCGGCTGGGAGCCCTACATGCGCCGCGTCGAGTCACTCGCCCGCGAGCTGGGTGGCCGCCCGCACTGGGGCAAGCGCCATTTCCGCACCGCCGCGGACCTCGCCCCGGCCTACCCGAAGTGGGCGGACTTCCAGGCAGCCCGCAGGCGCCTTGACCCGAACGGCGTCTTCGCCAACGCCTATACGGACCGCGTGCTCGGCCCCGTCACTTAGGCGCAGGATTAGGAGGGCCGAGTCCCCGGTTAGAGGTACGTGAGCCCCTCGCCCCGGTAGGTCGGAACCTCCTCGACCAGCGAGTCGCCCTCGATCAGGTAGAGCGAGTCGAAGCGCTCGCAGAGCTCTCCCGCCTTCGCGTGCCGCATGTAGACGCGGTCGCCCACGCGGAGCTTCTTCGCCGCGGCGCCGACCAGCGGGGTCTGGACCTCGCCCGCGGCCTCGTCGGAATCGAGCGTGAGCCCCGGCGGCATGTACGGCTGGGGCAGGCGGTCCCGGCCCGGCGCCCCCGAGGCGATGTAGCCGCCGCCCAGTGCGGTCGCGACGCCGGGGTGTGGGCGGCGAACGATTGGCAAGCAGAAGAAGGCGGCGGGGGTGAGGTCGAGGGAGCGGTACGTGTCGAACAGGGTCGGCGCGTAGAAGCCCGAGCCCGAGGTGAGCTCGGTCGCGATGCCCAGGTCCTTCGAGCGTGAGAGGCTGCCGGTGCCGCCCGCATTCACCCATTCGAGCTCCGAGTCGGCCGCGTCGCGGATCGCCGCGATCACTCCGGGGAGGCGCTCCTTGAGCTCGTCGAGCGACCGCGACTGCATCGTGCGGATCGCAGCGCTACGTAGCGGCTTGCCGGGGATGTCGTCGCCGACGCCCGCGATATGCCCCTCGTACGCCATCGCGCCCACGAGCTTCGTGCCCGGGCGTTCGGTGATCTCGGCCGCGAAGCGGCGCGCGTGCTCCGGAGTGCGGATCGGCGAGCGCTTCGGCCCGATGCGCGCGACGCGGCCGTGCGCCGGCCACCAGCTCGGATCGATGTCGATCGCGACGCGGATCGGCGCGGCGCCGCGCCCCGCGGCGGACTCGATCAGGTCCAGGTGCGCCGGTTCGTCCACCATCAGCGCCGGGTGAGTGTCCGGCCGCTCGGCCGCGAGCAGCGCCAGCTCGGAGAGCGCCTTGCGATCGGCGGTCGGGTAGCCGACGAAGATGTCCTCGTGACCCTGGCGGGCGAGGTGGAGCGCCTCGGGCAGGGTGAAGCTCAGGATCCCGCGGAAGCCCTCGTTCAGGCCGAGGATCCGCTCGAGCACCTTGGTCGAGCGCACGGACTTGGAGGCGATCCGGACCGGCAGGGGCGACGCCTGCGCGGCGAGCATGTCCGCGTTCGAGCGCATCGCGTCGAGGTCGACGAACGCGAACGGGGGAGAGATGCCCTCGAAGATCGCGTCGTAGCGGCCTTGCAGCCGCTCGAGGTCTGCCTGGTTGCGAGTGGCCACGGCGCGGCGAGCCTATATCTAGAATCGCCCGAGTGCCCGGAGAGGTGGCCGAGTGGCTGAAGGCACTCGCCTGCTAAGCGAGTAGGGGGCTAATAGCTCTCTCGAGGGTTCGAATCCCTCCCTCTCCGCTCGACGGCGTCAGCCCGGCTCTTCACGGGCACGCCGGTAGCGCTCGAGGATCACGCGCGAGCCGAACGTCCTGGTCTCGACCAGCTCCAGTGCGATGTGTTCGGTGACGGGCGGCAGGAACGGCGTGCCGCCACCGACGATGACCGGGTAGCGGAACATGCGCAGCTCGTCGACGAGACCGAGCTCGATCGCCGCCGCGGCCAAGCCGGCGCCGCCGATCTCGATGTCCTTGTCAGTAGCGTCGAGCGCCGCGGCGACCTCGTCGGCCAGCGAGGTCTCGGCGAGCCGGGCGTTGCCCTGGACGCTGTCGAGCGTGCGGCTGAAGACGACCTTCGGGATCGCGCTCCAGACGTCGGCGAACTCGGCCCGGAGCTCGTCGACCCGCATCGACGGGTCCGTCTCCCACGGCAGCATCGTCTCGTACAGGCTGCGACCCAACAGGTAGCCGCCGAGTTCGCGTATCTCGCTGCGAGGTGGAAACGAAACAGCTCGTCATCGGGGCCCCCCCAACCGATCCCGCCCTCGCGGTCGTTGATAAAGCCATCTACCGAGACGCCCATCGAGAAGATCACCATGCCTCCGATTGTCGCACCGATGCCCCAACTACTCCTGACCCGCCGCTGAAGGACTTGGCAAAACCGCCAAGGCTTGGTAGGAATGGGCAATGGCCACGAACCGAGGAGCTGAATGGCGGCTTCGCTGAGGGTCGCAACTCCACAGGGGGGCGGACCGGACGCGAGGTACTTCGGCTGGACACCGGTTCCATGCGAGCTGCGTGGTGTCGTAGGCGGGGAGGGTTCAAAGATCACGATCGGGCAGGAGTTCTCAGCGAACTCGGGACGGTTGCTGTTCGGAAAGGACAAGCCGACCGAGCCAGAACTCACGATCTCGAGGCCCGCGAGCGGCAAGTCCGCCAAGTTCGTGGTTGGCGGCGAGTTCGGAAAGGCGAGCACCGTCGATGGCGACGTAACGGTCGTCGTCTCAGACAGGACCGGGCAACAACTCGCGGCATTCCCGGCGATGGTCCGCGTTCGCAAGAACGCAAACGACCTGGACGGTGGAGAGCGAGATCGCTTCCTGCGGGCCTTCGCGGCGATCAACAACGCGGGTCAAGGGGTGTTTCGGGCCTTTCGCCGTTCTCACAGCCTGGCCACGGTCGCGCAGGCGCACGGCGACGCGGCCTTTCTCCCGTGGCACAGAGCCTTTCTTCTTGACCTCGAGCGCGAACTCCAGCAGGTGGATCCCAGCGTCGCGCTCCCCTACTGGCGGTTCGATCGAAAGGCCCCTCGGGTGTTCACCCGCGACTACATGGGCGCAGCCGACCAGGCCACCGGCGCGGCACGGCTCAGAGCATCGAATCCACTCTCCACCTGGAGCACCGACGGTGCGGCGGGCATTCAGCGCCTCCCCCTGTTCAACACCCAAACCAGCGGCGCGTCCGGCGGCGGAGATCCGCCCATCGAGGAGCGGCAGATCACCAGGTTCAACGGCAAGTTCGAAGCTCTTCCCAGCCCGCTCGAGCTGAACCCACACGCGTCGGCGCACGTGAGCTTCGAGGGATTCGTGCAAGACCTCGAAATGGCAGCGCGGGATCCGCTGTTCTATCTCCTCCACTGCAACGTTGACCGGCTGTGGGCGAAGTGGCAATGGCTGCAGAAACGGATGGATCCGGGTGATCCCAAGGCGTTCGGATCGCTGAAACCCAACGGCCAGTCGGTCCAGGACGGCAATCGCCCCCCAGGGCACAACTTGGGTGACACCATGTGGCCTTGGAATGGCATCACTTCCAATCCGCGGCCGAATTTCTCCCCGCGGACTCCATTTGCGCAAGGCGTGGGCGTCAAGGCGCCAGGCGCTAAGCCGAAGGTGCGTTCGATGATCGACTATCAGGGTGTTCACCGTGCTGCCGATCGCCTCGGTTTCGACTACGACGACGTCCCCTACCAACCCTAGGTCTGCCATGGATCACCCCGACTACAGGAAGGAATACCTAGAAGGAGGCTCAGAGTCCGAGCCCGCTGGCGCCACGAAACGCGCCAGCCCCACCTCGGAGGCCGGGGGACTCATCGAGGTATTGAACGACCTCGAGCGCTCGCGCAAGGACAGGCTGTCTGCGCTAGCCAAGCTTCAGACGCTGAGCTTTGCGGTGGAGGAGTTCCGCCCGTTCCTCGGTGACTATCTGGAGGGACTCCGGGGAGTGGCAACCGAGCGTGATCAGGTGCTCCGCGCCCGAGCGCTCGAGATCCTCGCCCTGCGCCGGGATGAGTTCGCGCAGGGTCTTCTCCTGGACGGTCTCGAGCGCAAGACCACTCGGCTGGTGCCGGATCGAAAGGCGCTGAAGCTCCTTGGCTACGACCAGCACGCGGTTCCGAGGGAGTTGCTCGTGGATCTCGTTGAATCGCCCGACGCCGTGCTCCGGCGCCAGGCGCTCCGCCAACTGGCGGCGGACGGTGACAGCATTTCGATCTTCGAGCGCATCGTCAGCGACGCCTCCGAGGACGAAGAATCTCGCCGCATCGGGCTCACCGCTCTTCAGTCGCTCGAACCGAAGAAGTTCGAGAAGTTCGCGCGCGAGTTTGCGATGGATGAGAGCGTCGAGGACGAACTTCGAGCGGCCAGTATCACGGCGCTCGCGGAGGAGCGACGTGTCGGAAAGGCTGCGGACGCTGACGACGATCTACGTCAAGCGGTTCAGGAGGCTCGGGAACGGACCAGCTCACCCGGGCTGACCCGTGCCGCCGATGACCTGCTCGACGCAATCGACTCGGACTGAAGATCCCCGGTCCCGTGGATGAGGTAGATCTGGAAAGGGAAGTCGAGCGGGTCCGAAACGGAGCGCCGGCCGCAACGCTCGTGCCCCTCCTGCACGAGGACGCGCCGGCCCACCGAGGGCGGTCGACGGGGGCCACGGGACGAACGCGAGGTTGGATCCTGGCTTGCTTTGCCGAGCTGGGACTCCCCGATGAGGCCTTTCCCTACGTCCTCGAGGAGCTGGAGTTCGGGACCGAGCCGTACCCGGTGGCCGGCGCCGCGCGCGCGCTTCGCGGCTATCGGCGCGACGCCGACGTGATCAGGCCGCTGGCCAAGGCCTTCTCCAACATGCGGAGCCGTGACGAGCCGGTTTCCCTTGAATCCCTTCGGCCCAGATGGCCTGCGGCTGAGAGCACGTCGGCGCTTCGAGAGATCCTCATAACCGCCAGCTGGCTGGATCACGGGTCTCCTGGGACCTGGCGGTCGGTCCTCAGCGAGCCAGGTTCGTTTGCCGTCTCGATCCGAGAGCAACTCGAGGAGCTGGCGCATGAGCCGGCATCCGAGGCGTGTTGTGGCACTCCTCCCGCCGCGCCCCAGAGCGTGGAGGAGAGCCCCAGGTCCCTGGCGGCCCTTGGGCACTTGGTGGTGGAAACCCGCGAGGGCGAAGAACACACCCTCGAATCGCTCCTGAGCGGGCAGCCCACCGTTCTCACGTTCTTCTATACGCGCTGTGAGAACCCGAACAAGTGCGAAATGACGATCAAGCGCTTGACCGAGTTGCAGGAATGGCTCGCCGCGCACTCGTCAGGTGATGAGCTGAGAATCCTCGGGCTGACCTATGACCCCGCTTACGACCTCGCGCCACGGCTGCATCGGTACGTAACGGACCTTGGGCTACGCCCCGGCCGCCTGACCACGATCGGGCGCCTGCCCGCCGGCCTTGACGAGGTGCGGTCGTCTCTATCTCTCGCGGTGGGGCAGGGCGGTGCAACCGTCAATCGCCACGCGGTCGAGCTCTTCATCCTCGATGCGCACGGTGACGTCGCCGAGACCTGGTCTCGAGTTGCGTGGGATCCGGCCGACGTCGGTCGACGGGCGCTGTCCTACGCCTCGAGTTCCGCCAGCCGCTCGATCGCGGGGCCGACGTTGGTCAGGTAGCGCTTGAGCGATTCCCGGACGGCGGGGTCGCCGGCGTGGTCGGGGAGGCCCTTGAGCAGGTTGAGCCGGCTCTCGGCTATCCACCCCGCCAGGTCCGGCTCGCTGAGCCATCGCTGCTCGACCTGCCATGTGAGGCGGCTCATGCCGGGCCAATCGCTGGTGCTGAGCGGATAGGGATTGGGCGGGCAGAGCCGGTTCCGGTCGGCGTCGTCTGAGCGGTGGACCTCGATGAAGGCGATGAGCGCCGAGTTGAAGGTGGGGGAGTTCTGCCTGACTTGCTGGAGCACGATGCGGTTGTCCTGGAAGACGGGGACAGGCGGCGCGCTCCTCAGGCCCTGCGCCGTGCAATCGACGTGTACGACATCGGAACCGGTGTCGGTCTCGCCCTCGGCAAGCACGATCAGGTCGCCTTCGATCCGCCGCACATGTCCGAGCCTGACCACGTCCTCGATCTGCCGGAGCGCATCGAGCTCCGTGGGACTCAGCATCGTGATGCGATACATCGTCGCCTCGGCCGACGGGTCGATCCGGACCAGGCGCCCCGAAGCCTCCAGCCGATCGAACAGGTCTTTGATGTCCGTCGCCTCGGCGCCCGCCTGGGCGTCGAGGGATATGCCCTCCATGTTGCCGCCGACAAGGTCCAGTGCCTGGTAGTGGCGGCGATGGTGAAACCAATGGTCCCGGGGGCGGACCGAGCGGATCCGATCCGGCTCCACGCCGTTGTCCACGAGCCAGACGCAGGCGTCCACCGCCGTCTTGCCGGACCCGAGCACGGCGAACCGGGTCCCCGGCTCGGCGACCGCGGGCAGGTCGTTGACCGGTATGACGCGCGCGCCCTCCGCGATCTCGAATGACGGCGTGTGAGTTGCGGGAATCGAGGCCTCGAGGTAGCGAGCGTCCACCAGCTTGCGGCGCACCTCGATCTCCTGAAGCTCCCCTGTGCTCAGGTCGCGCACCTGCGCTCCGCCGTCACCAGGCCCCAAATGCTCGTGCTCGGCAAGGATGTGGACGCGACCGGTCTCCGTCAGCCGCGCTCCGACCTCGGCGAAGTAGTCCCGCACCTCGGCGCCCGTCGCCCGCTCGTAGAAACCGGCGTTCTCGCCGGACTGGTCGATCCGGTCCTCGCCGAGCCGCAAGGAGTTGACGCCGTAGTACGCAGAGGGGGTATGGAGACGAACGAAGGGATACGCGTCGAGCCAGTGGCCGCCCACACCGGGCCGGCGATCGACGAGCACGAGCTCGGCGTCGGGGTCCTCGGCGACCAAGGTGTCGGCGAAGGCAAGGCCGCTCGCCCCTGATCCGACGATCAGGTAGTCGGTGCTGATCAGGTCTTTGCCTTCAGCCGCTCAGCCAGGCGGCATCTCGTCGAACTGCGGTGCGTCGTCGCCGATCTCATGCCAACTGGCCTTGTATGCGACCTGCTGGTGGAAGCTCGGCTTCATGTCGAGGTCGCCGATCAGTCCGGCGGCCACGAAGTAGACCTCGCCCAGGTCGTCGAAGATGCTCGACCCGCAGTTGCTGCAGAAGTTGCGGGGCGCGAGGTGGCTCTCATAAGTCTTGACCAGGTCCTCGCCCTTGGTGACGTTGAAGTTCTCCGGGGCAACGACGACACCGGCAAGGCTCGAGCCCGTCCAGTGCTGGCAACGGGTGCAATGGCAGTAGCCCATTGCCTGTAGATCAGAAACCTCATACTCCACGCTTCCGCAGAGGCAGGTTCCCGTGAGGGTTTCAGACATCGCAAGTCCTCCTGAGTTGGCGTTTTGACGGTCGACCGGCACGCTACTACCACCGGCGAGCCGGTGCGGTGCGATCGATTCAGGAATACGATCGCGGGGTGGCGGACGACCAGCGGATCAATGCTGCAGAGGTCATCGCCGCGCTCTCGCTTGCCACCGACCTTGGGTTGCAGGTAGATCTTGAGCACGGCCTGCGGAGCACCTTGTTCGCGATGCGCCTTGCTGAGCGCCTCGAAGTCGATCCCGAGACCGAGCGACAGACCTATTACGTGAGCCTGCTCCAGAACGTCGGTTGTACGGCCGACATCCACGTGCGCGCCGCGATTCTGGGCGATGTGGCGGCGACCATGCGGAACTACCTCCCGGTCTGGTTCGGATCTCAGGGCCAGATCGCCCGGGCGATCGCGCGATCCGTGGCAGCCGATCGAGCGCCACCGATCCGCGTCGTGGAGATCGCCCGCACGTTGCCGCGGGCGATTCGCGAGATGCCAAGGATCGATGTGGCTTGCCGGGAGGTCGCGAGGATGCTGATCGAGCGCCTCGGGCTTCCGGCTTCGATCGCCGGCTTGTTTGCTCAGGTCGATGAGCGCTGGGACGGGAGTGGCGACCCCGGCGACCTGGAGGGAGAGGCGATTTCGCTGCCAATGAGAATCGCCCACGTCGCCCGTGACATCGACATTCAGCGCTCGATTGGCGGGGCGCCCCTCGCGGCCGAGATCGTCGCGGCGCGCGCCGGCAGCGCATTCGATCCGGTAGTCGCCAAGCGCTTCGTCGACGACGCCCCCGAGATCCTGGCCCTGGATGACGAGCGCTCGGTCTGGGACGAGGTGGTGGAATCGGAGCCGGGTCCGAAGGTCGTGTTGGCCGGCGACGAGATCGATCGTGCCCTGTCTGCGGTCGGCGAGTTCACCGATCTCATTTCGCCGTTTCTCAGCGGTCACTCCGCCGGCGTCGCAAATCTCGCGGCCAGCGCTGGCGCACGCCTCGGCCTCGACCAAGCCGGCCAAGCGGCGGTGAGGAGGGCGGGACTCGTTCACGATGTGGGCCGGGTAGCCGTCCCAGTTGGCATCTGGCAAAAGCCGGGAGCGCTCAGCCCAGGCGAATGGGAGAAGGTGAGGCTCCATCCGTACCACTCCGAGCGCGTGCTCAGGCACTCGCGCGTGCTCTCGGAGCTCTCCGTCGTTGCCTCAGCCCATCACGAACGCCTCGACGGATCGGGCTATCACCGTGGGCTGGCGGGTGCCGGTCTCTCACCGCCCGCCCGCTTGCTTGCCGCAGCCGATGCGTACCACGCAATGACCGAGCCGCGGCCTCACCGGCCGGCAATGGCACCCGGACGAGCAGCTGAAGAGCTCGAGCACGAAGCTCGGGCGGGGGCGTTCGACCCGGAAGCAACAGCGGCGGTCCTCGAGTCGGCAGGTCATCGCGCAGGTCCCGTCGAGCGCCCCGCCGGGCTGACCGACCGCGAAGCCGAAGTCCTAGCGCTGCTCGCCCGCGGTCTGCAGACGAAACAGGTTGCCCTCCAGCTCGGGATCTCGGTCAAGACAGCCGACCGTCATATCCAGAACCTGTATCGCCGGATAGGAGTGTCGACTCGTGCCGGAGCGACCGTGTTCGCGATGGAGCACGGGATGCTCGGATGGGGAGAACTCCCGATTGCCGATGGGACCAATCGAACCTAGCTTCCGCTCGACATGTGAGTCGACCCAGGAGGCACAGATGAACGTTCCGTACAAGCTCTACTACCGGCTGGGGTTTCACCCATGGGAAGACGCCGAAGAGATGACCGAGTTCGTGGCGTCGTTCGATCGGCTCGTCGCCACCGAGGAGACGAGCGACAGAGCCCCCGTTCGGGCGTGCGCTCGATCTTGGGTGCGGAAGCGGAATTTGGGGCCGCCACCTCGAGAAGCGCGGCTGGACGGTCACGGGGATTGATTATTCACGCAGCGCGCTTCGTCGCGCCCAAGAACGCGCTGATAGCAACGGATCCAACCTGCGGCTGGTCGAGGGCGACGTCGGCGACCTGCGCGGTGCGGGCGTTGGCTCGGGCTATCGCCTCCTCACCGATACCGGGACGTTCCACGGTCTGGACGAGGCGAAACGGCTTGCGATGGGTCGCGAGATCGATGCGGTTGCATCCGACGACGCCACGCTGATCCTGCTCGCGTGGGACCCGAAGCGCCGCGGGCCATTCCCGCGTGGAGTCAGCCAGGGCGAGATTCAGGAGGCGTTTCCCGGCTGGAAGGTGACCAACGCTGGTCCAACGGGCTATCCACCCCCGCCCCCGCTGCGAGCCACCGAGGACTGGTATCGCCTTCGGCGCGAGTAGCGTCTGTTCCGCTAGCTGTCAGGCTTCTGGAACGGGCAAACAAGTCGGCGGAATGGTCTGACGATGGGAATTGGAATGGCGGAGCGGTTTCGGGGTATGGCGTTGGCGGCGGCGCTTTGTGCGGCGTTCGCGCTTGCCGGTTGCGGTGGCAATGACGAACCCGCGCCGGAGCCCGACCCCCCGGCCGCCGAAAGCGGCGCCAAGCCCAACGCCGTCACGACGACCGAGGCGATGGAGGTCAACAAGCCCGCCAAGCCGGAGACGCTTCGCCTCGTCGATGACGGCAACCCGACCGTGTTCGTGAAGCTCAAGGAGACCGTGGACCTCTATGACGAGCCGGGCGGCGAGGTCGTCGAGACCGTCGGGCACTCCACTGAGTTCGGCTCTCGGACCGTCTATGCGGTCACCGACCAGAAGGGCGACTGGGGTGCCGTCCTCACTCCGTACACCGAGAACGGGGAGCCCCTTTGGGTCAAGCTGGACCCCGAGCGCCTGAGGGCTGGCCGGTCGATCTGGAACCTCGAGGTCGATCTGTCCGAGTTCGAGACCCGCCTCTACAAGAGCGGCAAGTTCGTCCGCTCGTTCCCCGTCTCGATCGGCATGCCGACGGCGCCGACGCCGACCGGCCGCTTCGCGATCACCGACACCTTCCGCGGCGGCCTCAACGCGGCGTACGGCTGCTGCGCCCTCGCAACGAATGCGCGCCAGGTCAACCTGCCGTCGGGCTGGCTCGGCGGCGACCGGATCGCCTTTCACGGCACCAGCGGCGAGATCGGCGCCGAGATCTCGCACGGGTGCATCCGTGCCGTGGACGAGGACGTCTCGGCAATGGTTGACATGGTCCCGCCCGGCACCCCGGTCGAGATCCATCAGTGAGCGGTGCCTGGCACCCAGTGCGACTCAGCCTTCGCGCAGGTTTCGCTTCAGCACTTTGCCCGTTGCGTTTCGGGGGAGTTCGTCGATGAAGTGGACGTCGCGCGGGACCTTGTAGCGGGCCAGGTTCGAGCGGACGTAGTCCTTGAGCTCGTCGGCGCCCGGCGTCTCGTCGCCGGCGACGACGACGTATGCGGCGAGCCTTTGCCCGAAGTCCTCATCGTCGACGCCGATCACCGCCGCGTCGGCAAGGTCGGGATGCGCGAGCAGGAGCTCCTCGACCTCTTGGGGGAAGACGTTCTCGCCGCCCGAGACGATCATGTCGTCGTCGCGGCCGTCGATGAACAGGCGTCCCGCCGCGTCGAAGTGGCCGACGTCGCCCGTCGACATCAGGCCGGCGATCACCTCCTTGGTCTGCCCGTCCGTGTAGCCCTCGAACTCCATCCCGTTCGAGACGAAGATCCGGCCCGTCTTGCCCTGGGGCACCTCGTTGCCCTCGTCGTCGAGCAGGCGCACGAAGGTGCCGAGCGTCGGCTTGCCGACCGTGGTCGGCGCCTCACGGTGGTCTTGGGGCACCGTGATCGAGGCGTAGGAGACCTCGGTCGAGCCGTAGAGGACGTAGAGCACGTCGCCGAACGCTTCGAGCGTCTCGGTGGCCGTCACGCCGGGCAGCTGCGAGCCGCCGCAGAAGATGATGCGAAGCGACGAGGTGTCGAACTCGGCGATCCGCCCGGGCCCCAGCGCGAGCGTGCGCTGGAGCATCGCGGGGACGACAACGGCGGTCGTCGCGCGATGGTCCTGGATGCCGCGCAGGAATTCCTCGGCGTCGAAATGCCGGCGGCAGACGATCTTCGAGCCGAACGACAGGGCGATGGAGAGGTTCGCGAACCCGAGCGCGTGAAAGAACGGCGGCGCGATCGAGGTCACCTCGCCGGTGCGGAACGGAACGCGGTCCAACAAGGCGCCGAGAGAGTTGATCGACCCCACCTCGCTTCGCGGCGCGCCCTTCGGCGTTCCCGTGGTGCCGCTGGTGAGCATCACCACGGTCGGCCTGACCCCGCCCGCATCGACAGGAGTCGTCGGTGACGCTCCGATCAGCTCCTCGAGCGTCGCCTGTGCGCCACCGGCGTCGCCGGAATCGGTCCACGCCCGGTAGTGGCGCTCGGCCCAATCGGGTGCGCGGTCGTCGTACTCCTCGTCGAAGATGAGCGCGGCGACACCCTCGCGCTTGCAGACGTCGTCGATCTGCGGCCCGGCGAACTCCGTGTTCATATAGACGGCGCGCAGGCCGGCCTTCGCAGCGGCATACGTCGCGTCGGCGAAGCCGCGGTGGTTGCGGCATAGGATCGCGACCGTGTCGCCGGGCTTGATCCCATCCGCCATCCAGGCGTTCGCGAGCGCGTTCGAGCGCTCGTCTATCTCCACGTAGGTGAGCGTGCCGAGCTCGTCCACCAGGGCCGTCCCGTCGCCGTAGCGGATTGCCGCGACCGTCGCCGCCGCGCCGAATGGCCCGCGGCGGGCCGCCTCCCGTGCCATCCGCGCCATCTTGTCCGGGCGGGACGGCGCGAGGATGCCCGAGCGCGCTGCAGCTGCGGTCGCCTGGGCGGTCGTCGCCGTCTTGCTCATGAAGTTCCGCAGCAAGGCGCCGCGAATCTACTCGCTCGGTTTAGGATTCAGGTATGGGCATGTTCAATTTCTTCTCGCGCCGCCGCGACCGCGAGAGCGCGATTCCGCAGTCCGAAGCCGACGACATCGTCGGCAAGATCAAGGCGCAAGACACTCCCGTCGGCCAGCCGATCGAGGGCGTGGGGACCCCTCAGCCGTTCGGGCAACTCGGCGTTGGCCAGGCGATGGACATGGGCAGCATGCTGGGCATGCTCGGGATGATCAAGCAGGCGTATCAGTCGGGGAACGTTCAGATCTCTCATGGCGAGCATGTCATCGACATGCGCGGGACCGCCGATGGGCAGGAGCTCCGCGAGCAGCTCATGGCCGCGATGCAGCAGGCCGGATTCGATCCGGAACAGATGCCTGACGGTTCCCAGCAGGTCGATGCGTCGCAGTACGCGGGCCTTCAGCAGAACCTTCTCGACGTGCTCTCTCAGCATGGGGTGGATGTGGACGCCGGGGCGAGCTTCGAGGTCCTTCCGGACCTCGACGGCGACGGCAAGCCGGGCTGAGGCGGGCCCGGAGGCCGCCATGCTGCGTCCTCGGATTTGACTTTGCAACCAGCAAAGCCTGCATCCTGCGTCCTTGCCTGGCGGCCTCCGGACTCCGCCCCCGGTGGCTGAGCTCGGCCGCGGTGAGCGCGTTCTTCCCGGCGTCTGGCGTTTGCGTCTGCCTTTGCCGTGGGAGAACTCGCCGCACGGCAACGCCTACGCGGTCTCGGCCGGCGACGGCATCGTCCTCGTCGACACCGGCTATGCGGGCGAGGACGGCACTCGGCAGCTCGAGTTCGCACTCGCGCAGGTGGGCTGGGAGCTCGGCGACATCCGGCTGGTCGTCTGCACGCACACTCACGCTGACCACTACGGCCTGGCTGGGCCGATACTCGATGCCACGGGCTGCGAGCTGTGGATGCACTCCGCCTGGGCCCACGTGCGGCCGATGGTCGAGGACCCTGTCGGGACCGTGGAAAGCCGGCTCGAGCTTGCGCGCCGAGGCGGGGTCCCCGAGCCCGTGCTCGAGAGCTTTCGCGCGGCCCGAGCGGAGGCCGGGACCGGAATCGCGAGGATCGTCGAGCCCGACCGTGTCCTTGGCGAGGGGGACGAGGTCGAAACTGACCACGGCTCGTGGCGCGTCGTCGAAACCCCGGGACACGCCCCCTCACACATCGTCCTCCACCAGCCCGATAGCGGCCTGTTGATCTCAGGTGACCACGTCGGCGGGAAGATCTTCCTGTTCTTCGACTATGGGCACACCCCCGATCCGGTGGGGGAGTATCTCGGCTCGCTCGATCGGGTGGAGGCACTCGACACGGGGCTCTGTCTGCCGGGCCATGGGCGCTCGTACCGAGACGTGCCCGGCAAGGTGCGGGTCTATCGCGAGGAGGTCCACAAGCAGATCGGGCGCGTACGCGGGGCACTTGGCGACGAGCCGACAACCCCGTACGAGGTAATCCAGAGCTTCGTGGGTGGCGCCGAGCTCGGACCGGGAACGTTCGGCTACGCGATGCAGATGGTGATGTCGTATCTCGACCACCTGACCATCATCGGCGACGCCGTCCGCGACGACGACGACGGCGTCCACCGCTGGCGCCAGGCGTGAACGACCGCTCTCTATCGTCAGGGACATGACCACTGCCGCGCCGGACAAGGCGCTCGAAGAAGCCCGCTGGAACCTAGACCCGCTCGTCGATGGGAAGGGCGCGGAGGGGACGCTCGAGCTCCTGGCCGAGGCACGCGAGCAAGCCGTGGCTTTCGCCGAGAAGCACCGTGGCAAGGTCTCAGAGCTCGACACCGCCGGCTTGGCCGCGGCGATGCACGACCTCGAGGACATGCTCGACAAGGTCGGCAGGGCCGGCTCCTACGCCGCGCTGTGGTTCACGGTCGACACCGCCGACCCCGAGCGCGGCGCCCTCCTTCAGCAGGTCCAGGAGCGCGGCGCCGAGATCGAGACGTCGCTGATCTTCTTCGAGCTCGAGTGGAACAAGCTTCCGGAGGAACAGGCAGAGGCGCTTCTCGAGGCGGAGGAGCTCGAGTTCTGCCGCCATCACCTCCGCACCGCGCGCCGCTACCTCCCGCACCAGCTGACTGAGCCCGAGGAGCTGATCCTCACCGAGACCGAGGTGACCGGGCGCTCGGCGTTCGGGCGCCTCTTCACCGAGCAGATCTCGAGCGTCATGGTCGAGCTGCCCGACTCAGACGAGCCGGTGCCGCTGATGGAAGCACTCAGTCGCCTTCAAGACCCGGATCGCGAGCGGCGCGCCGAGGCGGCCGATGCGGTGACGACGGCCCTGGAGCCGGGGCTCCGCACCCGCGCCTTCATCTTCAACACCCTTCTCCAGGACAAGTCGACGAAGGACCGCCTGCGCTCCTATGAGCACTGGCTCGCGGCCCGCAACCTCGCCAACGAGGCGTCCGACGAGTCGGTCGCGGCGCTCATCGAAGCGGTCGTCTCCCACTACGAGCTGGCGCGGCGCTGGTATCGCCTGAAGGCGAAGCTCCTGGGCCTGGACAGGCTCGCTCACTACGACCGGATGGCGCCCGTCGCACTCGAGGAGCAGCGGATCGCCTATGCCGACGCTCGCGAGCTGGTCCTCGATTGCTACCGCGGCTTCTCGCCCGAGCTGGGCGAGGCCGCATCCGGATTCTTCGAGGGCGACTACATCGACGCGCCTCCCGCAGCGGGCAAGCGCGGCGGGGCCTTCTGCGCATACACGGTCCCCTCGGTCCACCCCTACGTGATGCTGAACTACACCTCCCGCTCGGGTGACGTGCTCACGATGGCGCACGAGCTGGGGCACGGCGTCCACGCCCACCTCGCGGGCAAGGAGCAGAGCATCTTCCAGGTCTCGACTCCGCTCACGGTCGCCGAGACCGCGTCGATCTTCGGCGAGACGATCGTGCTGGAGCGGCTCCTCTCCGAATCGCCCGACGCCGCTGCGCGCCTTTCGCTCCTGGCGGAGTCACTCGACGGCGCCGTCGCCGCGGTGTTCCGCCAGGTGGCGATGAACCGCTTCGAGGACCGCATCCACGCCGAGCGCCGGTCTTCGGGCGAGCTCTCGCCCGACGCGTTCGCCGCGGCCTGGCTCGACACGCAGGCCGACCTTCTGGGCGACTCGGTCGAGCCGGCGCCGGAGTACAGCACGTGGTGGTCCTACGTCCCGCACTTCGTCGACACGCCCGGCTACGTCTACGCCTACGCGTACGGACACCTGCTCGCGCTCTCGGTCTATCGCCGCTATCAGGAGACCGGCGCTGGGTTTGTCCCGTCGTATCTGGAGCTGCTCGCGGCCGGCGGATCGCGTTCACCCGAAGACCTCGGAGCGATTGTGGGGGTAGATCTCACCGACCCGGGCTTCTGGACCTCAGGGCTCGGCTTGATCGAGGAGCAGTTGGACGCTGCCGAGAAGGCTGCGGCCGAGGCGGGACGCCTCTAGCTACAGAGGCCGTTGACGTTGAAGTAGGCCTGGTCGAAGGTAGGCGTGTCGTTGCTTGCCTGTCCACCCATACACAGAGTCTCGGACTCGTCCACCACGGTGACCTTGGCCGTGAAGTACATCGACTTGTCCGCCTTCAGATTGAACGCGTAGCCCTCGCCCTTCACGTCGCTAGAGATCTTTCTGGAGGCCTTTGGCTTCTTGCCCTTGTACCACTGGACCTTGTAGCCCTCATCCGAGTCCCCCGTTGCAGCGTCGTCGAACAACATCGAATCGGCGTTGCCGTCGGTCTCCTCCACCTTCCAGAAGAAGAGCTTCGTCTTGCCCTCCTTGACCGTGGCGCTTTGCGGATCGTCCTCGTAGGGGCCGTCCGCTTTCTTCGACGCTCCAACGTCGAAGAAAGGAGTCAGGCCGCTCGCAGCGGGAGGCCCGGCGATCAGAAGCAGGATGGGCAAGGAGCACGCGAAGAGCGCGAAGCGGACGTTCATGCCTGAATCGTAAATGCCCCAGCGGTCAAAGAATCCTCGCTAGCCTGTCCCATCCCGGGCCCGTAGCTCAGCCGGATAGAGCGTCGGTCTACGAAACCGAAGGTCACAGGTTCGAATCCTGTCGGGCCCGCTTCCTTGAATCGGTCTGGACCGCTTAACCAAGCGGTGTTGCGATTTCGCGCAGGGCGACGCACTCGGAGGAACTGCGCCGGAAAGCCCTGCCTGACGCTAAAGGACTATCGCGCGACTATCGCGCGGGACCGACCGGGGTTAGTTGCTTTGCATGGCAAGCGCCTATGCCGCATCGTCGGCGGATGGACGTCCCACGCTAAGGCGTAAGGTCTTGAGTCGCCTGGCAACGACTGAGAGGAGCCGCATGGCGACCAACGACGACTTCAGCGCCGAGGAGTGGGAGGCGATCTCCGACGGGCCGGTCTACGCCGGACTCATGATCATCACCGCCAGCAAGGGTGGAACGATCCGCGAGACGTTCTCGATGTCCAAGGCCTGGGCCGAGGCACGTCAGCGCCACGGCGAAAGCGAGCTGCTCGACGCAATCGTCGCCGGGAAGCCAAAGCTCGACGAGAAGCCCGGCTCGACGATCGAGCTTCACAACGCCGGCATCCAGATGCTGCGACAGGCCGTCGACACGATCAAGTCAAAGTCACCCGATGAGCTCGACGCCTACCAGAGCTTCGTCACCGGTCTTGCCGAGCGCATCGCCGAGGCCCACGAGGAGCACGGGGAGAAGGTCAGCTCGGGCGAGCGCTCGGTGCTCGACGAAATCGCCGAGGCCCTCGGTGCCGGTGCCCAGCCGTCCACGGACGAGTAGCCCACGAAGAGCGAGGCATAGGTGTTTCCATGCAAAGCACCTAACCCTCGGGTGACCGAAAGGCTACGAAACCGAAGGTCACAGGTTCGAATCCTGTCGGGCCCGCTCCTTCAAGTCGGTTTGGGCCGTGTGAGCATGCCCTACCCCTTTCGAGCTGCCGGATCCGTAGTTTTCCGCGAGACAGATCGGGTGTTCTACCGTTGGCGAACCGGCTGTCGTGGCGTACGCTTGGCTATGTGAAGAGCCCGCCAAGGTCGGTGCTCAGTCAGCCCTGGGGGGCCTTGCTCCTACCCCTTGGCCTGCGCTGCAAGCCGATCGTCCTCGCCGTCATGTCAATGGCGATCTTGGGCGCCGCCGTTCCCGCGAGCTCGCAAGCTCATCATCCGCCAGCCGGCACGGTGGCGGACCACCTCGAAGAGGACTTCGTCATCCACAGCCGCGCCAAGGAGCGCCGACTCGCCCGTCGGACCGCCAGGATCACGGCACCGGACGTGGCGGCTGCACAACGAAGGGCCCCGGATGACCCTGGCCAAGTGGGCCAGTGGGGGCCCGTCGTCAACTGGCCGGTGGTGGGGGTCCATGTGGCGCTATTGACGAACGGAAAGGTCGTCGCCTATGACTCGGTCAACGAGAGCCAGACCGAGCCCCACAACTCCACGCGGGCCACGGTCTGGGACCCGCAGACCGGCATCCAGACGGCGGCGACGGTGACGACCGGGTTCAACATCTTCTGCAGCGGTCTCGCGCACCTGATGGACGGAACCCTGTTCGCGGCGGGTGGCAACAAGAACTCCTTGTTCGACGGGATCCGCCAAACCCACGTCTTCAACCAGTCCTCGAACACTTGGAGCCGCGGCGCCGACATGGCGGTGGAGCGCTGGTATCCGTCCGTGACCCCGCTCAGCGACGGGGAGATGCTGATCACCGAGGGCGGGCCCGACGTGCCCGAGGTGCGGCAGAACGACGGGACCATCCGCAGCCTCACCAGCGCCTCGCTCGACCAGCCTCTCTACCCGTGGTTGGACGTCGCGCCCGACGGCAGGGCGTTCTACTCCGGCCCGGACAACAGGATGGCGAGCCTGAACCCCAGCGGCACGGGCGCATGGCAGATGTACGGAGCGCGTGACGGCGAGGACCGCTACTACGGAAGCCGCGCCATGTACGACATCGGCAAGATCCTCGTCGCCGGAGGCGGCGACTCGCTCGCGAGCGCCGGGACGATCAACCTGAACGGAGCGAGCCCGCAGGTGTCGAGTACGGGCTCGATGGCTACGGGCCGACGGCAGCACAACCTCACGGTGCTGGCCGACGGGACCGTCCTCGCCACCGGCGGGAATTCCTCCGGCGCTTGGCTCGTCGACATCAACAACGGCGTCTACGCCGCGGAGCTCTGGAACCCGGCCACCGGAACGTGGCGCACGCTGGCCTCGGAGCAGGTGACTCGCCAGTACCACTCGACCGCCCTCCTTTTGCCGGACGGGCGGGTGCTCTCCTCGGGCGGCGGCATCTGTGGAGCCTGTGACTCTCAGGGCTATCTGGCAAAGAACGCCCAGGTGTTCTCGCCGCCCTATCTGTTCAAGAACGACGGGTCGGGCGACCCAGCGGCGCGACCGACGATCACTTCCGCGCCCGGGTCGGTGTCCTACAACGCAGCCTTCACGATCGGCACTCCGGCTCCGAGCTCCATCGGAAAGGTCGCGATGGTCCGGCTGGGGGCCGTGACGCACTCGGTGAACATGGAACAGCGCTATGTGCCCCTGTCGTTCACGGCCGGAGGCGGCAACCTCACCGCGACCGCTCCGCTGAACGCGAACATCGCCCCGCCGGGGTACTACATGCTGTTCGTGATCGGCACGGATGGCGTCCCGTCCGTCGCTCGCATGGTGCGCGTCGAGAACGACACCTCACCCCCCGCGACCCCGAGCCTCACCGACACCGACCCCGACTCCCCGGCCAACGACAACAACCCCGAGGTCAAGGGCTCGGCCGAAGCCGGCTCGACGGTCAAGATCTACTCGAGCTCTGACTGCACCGGCTCGCCGCTCGCAAGCGGCTCAGCCGCCTCCTTCAGCGGGGCGGGAATCACGACCCCCGTTCCGTCAAACCAGACCACCAACCTTCGCGCCAGCGCGACCGATGCCGCCGGCAACGCCTCGGGATGCTCGAGCGCCCTCGCCTACACGCATGATTCCTCCGCCCCCGCGACCCCGAGCCTCACCGACACCGACCCCGACTCCCCGGCCAACGACAACAACCCCGAGGTCAAGGGCACGGCCGAAGCGGGCTCGACGGTCAAGATCTACTCGACCGCCGACTGCACCGGCTCGCCGCTGGCAAGCGGCTCGGCCGCCACCTTCAGCGGGGCCGGGATCACGACCCCGGTCGCCGGCGATCAGACCACCAACCTCCGCGCCACCGCCACCGACTCGCTCAACAACGCCTCGGGTTGCTCGCCAGCCCTCGCCTACACCGAGGATTCGACCGCCCCCCAGACCCAGGTCGACTCCGGCCCCCAGGGCCCGACCAACGACGCGACCCCGAGCTTCGGCTTCTCGGCAACCGGCGGCGCCCAGGGCTACGAATGCCGCTTCGACTCGGCCTCGTTCGGGCCCTGCTCGGGCCCCGGCGACACCCACACCGCCTCGCCCCAGCTCGCAAGACGGCGCCCACACCTTCGAGGTCCGCGCCACCGACTCGGCCCAGAACACCGACCCGACCCCGGCCACCCGCTCCTTCACGGTCGACACCGCCGCCCCCAACACCTCGATCGACCTCCGGCCCCCAGGGCCCGACCTCAAACAACGACCCCAGCTTCGGCTTCAGCTCCAGCGAGTCGAACTCGAGCTTCGAATGCCGCCTCGACGGCCCCGGCGCAGCCACCGGAACCTTCACTTCCTGCACCTCGCCCAGAGCCTTCACCGACCTCGCCGACGGCACCTACACCTTCGAGGTCCGCGCCAGCGACTCGGCCCAGAACACCGACCAGACCCCGGCCAGCCGCGCCTTCACGGTCGACACCATCGCTCCGCAGACCCATCGATCGACTCCGGCCCCCAGGGCCCGACCTCAAACAACGACCCCAGCTTCAGCTTCAGCTCCAGCGAGTCCAACTCGAGCTTTGAATGCCGCCTCGACGGCCCCGGCGCAGCCACCGGAACCTTCACTTCCTGCACCTCGCCCAGAGCCTTCACCGACCTCGCCGACGGCACCTACACCTTCCAGGTCCGCGCCACCGACTCGGTAGGCAACACCGACGGCTCGGCGGCAACCCGATCGTTCACGGTCGACACCGCCGCCCCCGCGACCCCGAGCCTCACCGACACCGACCCCGACTCCCCGGCCAACGACAACAACCCCGAGGTCAAGGGCTCGGCCGAAGCCGGCTCGACGGTCAAGCATCTACTCGACCGCCGGTTGCACCGGCTCGCCGCTCGCAAGCGGCTCGGCCGCCGCCTTCAGCGGGGCCGGGATCACGACCCCGGTCGCCGGCGATCAGACCACCAACCTCCGCGCCACCGCCACCGACTCGCTCAACAACGCCTCGGGTTGCTCGCCGGCCCTCGCCTACACCGAGGATTCGACCGCCCCCCAGACCCAGGTCGACTCCGGCCCCCAGGGCCCGACCAACGACGCGACCCCGAGCTTCGGCTTCTCGGCCACCGGCGGCGCCCAGGGCTACGAATGCCGCTTCGACTCGGCCTCGTTCGGGCCCTGCTCGGGCCCCGGCGACACCCACACCGCCTCGCCGCAGCTCCAAGACGGCGCCCATACCTTCGAGGTCCGCGCCACCGACTCGGCCCAGAACACCGACCAGACCCCGGCCAGCCGCGCCTTCACGGTCGACACCTCCGCCCCCGCGACCCCGAGCCTCACCGACACCGACCCCGACTCCCCGGCCAACGACAACAACCCCGAGGTCAAGGGCTCGGCCGAAGCCGGCTCGACGGTCAAGATCTACTCGAGCTCTGACTGCTCCGGCTCGCCGCTCGCAAGCGGCTCGGCCGCCTCCTTCAGCGGGGCGGGAATCACGACCCCGGTTCCGTCAAACCAGACCACCAACCTTCGCGCCAGCGCGACCGATGCCGCCGGCAACGCCTCGGGTTGCTCGAGCGCCCTCGCCTACACGCATGATTCCGCCGCCCCCGCGACCCCGAGCCTCACCGACACCGACCCCGACTCCCCGGCCAACGACAACAACCCCGAGGTCAAGGGCTCGGCCGAAGCGGGCTCGACCGTCCGCATCTACTCGACCGCCGGTTGCACCGGCTCGCCGCTGGCAAGCGGCTCGGCCGCCGCCTTCAGCGGGGCCGGGATCACGACCCCGGTCGCCGCCGATCAGACCACCAACCTCCGGGCCACCGCCACCGACTCGGCCCAGAACACCTCGGGATGCTCGAGCGCCCTCGCCTACACCGAGGACTCCTCGGCCCCCGCGACCCCGAGCCTCAGCGACACCGACCCCGACTCCCCGGCCAACGACAACAACCCCGAGGTCAAGGGCTCGGCCGAAGCCGGCTCGACCGTCCGCATCTACTCGAGCTCTGACTGCTCGGGCTCGCCGCTCGCGAGCGGGACCGCGGAAGAGCTTGACTCACCTGGGCTCACGGTCAGCGTCGCCGCTGATCAAACCACCAGCCTGCGCGCGATGGCCTCGGATCGGGCCGGCAACGAGTCAGGCTGCTCTGCGGCGATCGAGTACACGGAGGACTCGACGCCCCCTGACACCGAGCTCACCGACGCCCCACTGCCCGAGTCGGCGAAACGCAAGGTCAAGTTCGAGTTCACTTCGACGGAAGCCCAGTCCACGTTCCGATGCCGTTTCGACAAGGCAACGATGAAGCCCTGCAAGCCGCCATTGACGAAGCGGGTGGAGCGCGGCACGCACGTCTTCCGCGTCTACGCGCTCGATCGCAGTGGAAACGCCGATGCGACCCCGGCGAAGGTGAAGTTCAAGGTCATCGCCAACAGATAGGTATCCGCGAGCGTCACGTTCCCCGAACGCCCCTCTGCCCCGACTTCCCCGAGGATTGGATCGGAGATCGCACTGTGTCGGAGATTGCCCACGAACGGTCGCGTTTTGGCGAGACGGGATGGAAGTCCTGGGACTCGGACCGGGCTAGGGTCAGCCGATGCAAACTCCTGAGCGGGCGACTGAGCTCTTGACGATGGCCGTGGAGTTCCTGGCCATGGTCCCCAGCCATGTCTGGGATCACCGCAGCTTGCCGGTGCCGATCGAGGACATCGCCGACTCTCATCTCTCGCTGCTCGTCCGCGACGTCGACGATATGAGCGCGGCTCCCGGTCTTGATCCAGGCGACGTCGGCTCGACGGTCTCGGGGCTACTCCTACCCAAGCACCGCGAGATCTGGGTGAACGCTCACGAAGCCAAGCGCTGGCCCCGCCGCCGGCGCTACACGATTGCCCACGAGATCGGGCATTGGGTTCTTCACCGTGAGCGGCCGGGGGAGATTCATTGCCGTGCCTCCGCGGTGCGTCCCGAGCTGGCGCTGACGGAGATGCAGTCGGAGCTCATGATGACCTCGCGCCTCGACCGTGACCCGATCGAGTGGGAGGCGAACATGTTCGGTGGCGGACTCCTGGTTCCGCCGCCACTCCTGCGTGAGCACTGGGACGGTGACCCGGGACGCCTCGAGGAGGTCAGCGACCTTTTCGAAGTGTCGCTCTCTGCGCTGACACCGCGGTCGACGTTCCACCTCGGCCGCGCCGGCCTTCATTTCCGCCACGAGTAGTCGCCTACGCAGCTCGAGGTCGGGCCACGCGAAGGCGCCCATCCGCCTTTTCCTGGTTGCACCCGAAACAGAGGGTCTGCATGTTCGACTTCACGTTCTTGCCGCCCCTCGAGAGCGGCCTGACGTGATCGATCGTGAGGTTCTCCTCCGATCCACAACAGCGGCAGCGGTACCCGTCGCGCGAGTAGACCGCCTGACGCGTGCCGTGCGCCACCTTGGGTCGATTGCGGCGCCGCGGCGCCAGCGGCTCGATATGCCGGTGCTGGATCGGGACGACGTCTGTGATCTGAACTGGGTCTCGCGGACGACTCATCCATGAGAAGTCGCGGAACGATGAGGAGCTCTGACGTCGGCGCTGTGTCAGATCTGTCGGGTGACTGCCGACACGGTCCACATGACACTTCCAGGACGCTCCCGCACGATCATCGTCGAGCCGATCGAGCTGCCCGACCAGCAGCCCGCTCCGGTAGAGCCAGACCGCGAAGCCGAGCCTGAACCGCAGCGCGAACCGGCCCCGCCCAAGCCCGAACGCGAGCCCGAGAAGGTCCCGGGGTGAGCACGGGCGGTGCCGGCGAGGCGCCGCTCATCGCCGGCAAGATTCACGGGGTTCGCGCGTGGAAGGACGAAGGGCCCTGGCTGCTCGGCCCGTATTCGGCTGAACGATGGATGCAGGGTGGGGTGGCGACCGAGGCGCGGTGCGCGGGCGCTCGCCACGGGCCGGCGCCGCTCCAGGAATGCATGTGCGGGCTCTACGCATTCCACCCACAGGACTCGATGGGCGCATTCACCCCCGGCCAGGTCACGGGGGTGATCGAGGCGTGGGGAAAGGTCGAGCTCCACCGGAACGGATTCCGCGCTCAGTACGCGCGGCCGGTCGCGCTGTTGACCAGGCACGATCCCGGCGACCCGGAGCGCCGCCGGCTCGAGATCGTCGCCCGCGCGTATCAATGCGAGCTGGTGCGGATCCACTCGCGGCGCGACCTCTTGGAGATCTGCGAAGAGCGGCGATGGGGCCTTTCCTCGGGTGTCGTCGAAGAGCTGGTGCCGGCGCCGGCTTGGCAGGCGCCCAAGCCGGTTCCATCGCCCCTCCCACCGGCTCTGCCGCGCCCGCGCCGACCTCCGACAATGGGCGAAAAGGTCCGAAACGCGCTTGCCCTTGCGGGGAACGCGGTCGCAATGCTCGCCGGCGCAGCACTCATGGGAGTGCTCTGCCTGGGGTATCTGGCTTTCTGGGCGACCGGGGGCCTCTTCGTCCTGAGCGCGGTCACCGGCGAGTCGATTCTGGGGATCGACTTCGGCAACGACCCGGCCGCGCTGATCGAGACGACTGATGTCGAGGTGAGGCGCTCGGAGCTCCTTCCGAACGCCGGCGGTCGTGGCGTGTTCATCGTCGAGCTCCACAACCCCGGTCAGGATTCCGTGGTCAAAGCCCGTCCCCGTCTCACCGTGACCGACGAACGCGGAGCACGCACGATCACACCGAGGGACTTCGCCTATCCGGTGACGATCCCGGCCGGCGGCACCGCGCTCGCGCTGCAGCCACTCGAGAAGCCATCGGCGGATACACGGGTGAAAGTCGAAAGCGTCTACGCGCGGAATGTCGACAAGGCTGACCTTGCCCCGGCCACGGTCGACGCCAAGTTCGTCCCACACGGGAACGGGTGCGCGCTCGTCGCCCATATCGACGCCGAGGCGCCCGTCACTCGCCTTGACCTCCATCTGGTCGCCTTTGACGATCAACGGCGCTCGACCCGCGCCAAGTGGTTCGAGCTCACTGATCTTGGGACGGGCCGTTCACGGCGCGAACTCGCGGACTGGTCCGAGTGTCCGCGCAGGCTGCCGGATGTCCTCGCGTATCCAGCCTTCCGGCCGGGCCAATTGATCGACGCGGCATAAGGTTGATCTGAGGGAACCTGTCGTGCTCTTGCTGCTGGACTTCACCGGAGGTGCCAAATGATCATCACCCTCGGCCTCATCATCCTGGCCGTCGCCATGTTCCCCGAAGATCCCGACGCTGCGATCTGGGCCGGTGTCCTCGCCGTCCTTCACGCCTACACCCTGGTGCGTGAGTTGTGGTGGTGATACGGCAGTGATCTGGATCGCGATCTGGATCGGCGCGGCGGTCTACGCCGCGGAGCGCGGGCTGACCTACGCCGCCTGCGTGGCGGCGTTCATGGTGGCCTGCATGGTCTACGCCATATACAACGACTACTGAGTGCGACCTGGGCTGGGCCCGACGGCGGCCCAATCCGGGACGTCCTGAGCCGTGTCAGGTTCGCAGGGCTAGGAGCGACTCCACCCTCAACGACCCTGAGGAGGCACGTATGTCCAAGAAACACTTCGAAGAAAACCGAAAAGCAGAGCGAGACCGTCCACGTCTCGGTCCTGATCGACGAGTCCGGATCGATGGGCGGGCGCGAGGAGGCGGTTGCGGCCGGCTTCAACGCGTTCCTCGCCGAGCTCCGCGACGGCGAGGCCAACTCCCGTTCGCGAGTGAGCCTGACCATGTTCGACCTGAGCGCCCCGGAGCCGATCACGCGCGTCAAGGTCGACAACGTCCCGCTCGAAGAGGTCACCGGCATCACAGCGCCCGACTACCGGCCCCGCGGTATGACACCGCTCAACGATGCGGTGGCCAAGACGATCCGTCGGCTCGAAAAGCGAGTCGGCGAAGGCGACCGCGCAATCGTGGTCGTGCTGACCGACGGCTACGAGAACTGCTCGCGCATGCGCTCCTCGAAGCTGCGGAAGCGGATCATCGCCAAGGAGGCCGAGGGCTGGAAGTTCATCTACCTCGGCGCGAACCAGGACTCCTGGGCTGAATCGCGGAAGATCGCGATGGCCGCCTCCGGTAGGTCATTCGACTTCGACGCGAATGACGCCGGCGTCGCCGACGCAATGCTCGTCTCAGCCGACCGGGTGAAGACATTCCGCGATCGCCCCGCCGACTTCGATCGCGAGGGACGCTCGATGGGCCGCAAGGCATCCGAGGAGAGGCGAAAGCGCCGGCGGTGATAGCCGGCCTCAACGGACTCGAGTGAGTCATGGTTAGAGGCAATGTCGCGCGACTATCGCGCGGAACCGCGATGGGCGTGGAAGCGACGGCTCCTTAGCTTTACCCGCACCCCGGCACGGGTGTATGGTGCGAGTTAGCAAAAATTGACGAGGGAGTTGTCTATGTCTGAGACCACGGATCCCACGTTCTACCGGTCGCCCGACGCCGCTATCGCCGCGCCCGGTGAGAGCCTCGCCTATGTCGCCGCTTTCGACCCGGCGGGCAAGCAGCGTGACGCCATGACGGTGATCGACTGCGACTCCGGCTCATCCACCTACGGACAGGTGGTCGGTTGGACAGAGCTGCCAACCGCGGGCAACGAGCTTCATCACTTCGGCTGGAACGCCTGCTCCAGCGCTCTCTGCCACGAGGGCCACAATGGCGCCCTTGAGCGCCGCTATCTGATCGTGCCGGGCCTCCGCTCATCTCGCACCTACGTGCTTGATACAGGGCCGGACCCACGGCAGCCCCAGGTGGTACGCACGATCGAGCCCGAGGAGCTGGCCGAGAAGGCCGGCTACTCCCGTCCGCACACGGTGCATTGCGGACCGGGCGGCATCTTCATGTCCAACCTGGGTGGCGCCAACGGCGGCGATGGCCCGGGCGGGGTGGCCCTGATTGACCACGACACCTTCGAAGTCACTGGCGCTTGGGAGACCGACCGCGGCGAGCAGTACTTCGCGTACGACGTCTGGTGGCACCTGAACGAGGACGTGGCGATCACCTCGGAGTGGGCAACGCCTTCGATGATCGAGGACGGGTTGAACCCCGACGACCTACTGGGAAAGCGGTTCGGCCACCACCTCGACTTCTGGAGCCTCTCCGAGGGCAGGCTCACACAGCGCGTCGACCTCGGCGATGAGCATCAGATGGTGCTCGAGGTCAGGCCCGCTCACGACCCCCGCGAGACCTGGGGCTTCGTCGGGGTGGTGATCAGCGTCGAGGACCTGTCCGCGTCGGTGTGGCTGTGGCACCGCGAGGACGACAGCTGGGCCGCGAAGAAAGTGATCACCATCCCGGCGGAACCGGCTGAGACCGACCAGCTCCCGCCCGCGCTCCAACCCTTCGGGGCGGTTCCGCCGCTCGTGACCGACATCGACCTGTCTGTCGACGATCGCTGGCTGTACGTGTCGTGCTGGGGGACCGGGGAGCTCAAGCAGTACGACGTGAGCGATCCGCACAACCCGAAGGAGGCGGGCTCGGTGCGCCTGGGCGGCATCGTGAACCGCACCCCGCATCCCGCCGCTCCCGAGCTCGCCCTGGGCGGCGCCCCCCAGATGGTGGAGGTGAGCCGCGACGGCCGCCGCGTCTACGCAACCAACTCGCTCTACGCCTCGTGGGACGACATCTTCTACCCGGACGGCGTGGGCGCCTGGATGGTCCGTATCGACGCTGACAGTGAGTCCGGCGGCATGACCCTCGACCCGCGGTTCTTCCCGCATGGCGATGACTTCCGCGGGCTACGTGTGCACCAGACCCGTCTTCAGGCCGGGGATGCGTCGAGCGATTCCTACTGCTTCGTCGAGTAGGCCAATGTCGTTCTCGGGAGAGCGGTCCGGAAACCGGGTGCGATAGCGCGTGCCCCTCGAATTGCCACTCGCGCACCTGCTTGGCATTCCGCTCGAGGAAGTCCTGCCTGCCGCGCTTGGCCTAGGCGTCGCGGTCGCGTATTTGCGCCTGCAGTTCAGCTCTCGGCGGAGATCAGGCGGGACCACCTCGTCATCGACCCGATAAGAAGACGGTTCGCCTCAGGTCGCGGAATCTCGATCGTCGGCGGCGACTGTGACCCGCGACTCTTCCGAGGGGTGCTTGTCCCCGAGCACCTGCTGGTCAGGACTGCGGGGGATCAACTGTCGAGCCGTCCAGCAATCGTCTGCAATCTCGACTCGGGAGAAGCGGTGAAATCCGCTACCGGGGTCGGATGACGCGCCGCACCGATACCAGCCTTCGCCAACTTGAAGGGTGCAGCCAACTGCTTCTCCGGCTGGGACGTTGCCTGACATCGACGTTGGGCTGCGAGATCACCGCGTCGTTCGTATTCACAGCGTGCACTGAACCCCTTGGGGTGCCGGACCTTCCCTTCGGACTTAGGTGCTTTGGACGAAAGCGCTAGTTGCTTCGGATTCAAAGCACGGCCGCGCACTCAGCATGAGAGCGTTTCTCACATCGTTCTCATCCGCGACTCACAAGTTTGTGGGAATTTGACGGTATGTCATGGAAGAAGCTGCTCATCGACGAGGGCTGAGTGCCCGCCAGTCGGGCCCGCTTCTTTAAGGTCGGTGTGGGGCCTCTTGAATACGATTCGCCCTTCCCAAACGTGGCTCGCTGTGGGAAAGTAAGGGGGAGGCGCGCCCAATCGCGCCTGTTCCAGGGGAGAGCTTCCGGCTGTCTTGACTTGCCGAATCGAAATCACGACGTGACCGCCCGGGCCTTGCTCCAGTCGTTTGGCTTGCGCCGAAACCAGGTCGCCCTCGCCGGATTGGCAGTGGCGCTCCTGGGCGCCGCCGTTCCCACGAGCTCGCAAGCTCATCATCCGCCAACCGGTGCGGTGTCGGACCACCTCGAAGAGGACTTCGTCATCCACAGCCGCGCCAAGGAGCGCCGACTCGCAGCGTCGGACCGCCAGGATCACGGCGCCGGACGTGGCGGTTGCACAACGAAGGGCTCCGGACGACCCTGGCCAAGTGGGCCAGTGGGGGCCGGTCGTCGACTGGCCGGTGGTGGGGGTCCACGTGGCGCTGTTGACGAACGGAAAGGTCGTCGCCTATGACTCGGTCGGGGATCGGGCGACCGAGACCTATCCAGTCCACAACTTCACCCGGGCCACGGTCTGGGATCCGCAGACCGGCATCCAGACGGCGGCGACGGTGACTACCGGGTTCAACATCTTCTGCAGCGGTCTCGCGCACCTGATGGACGGAACCCTGTTCGCGGCCGGAGGCAACAGGAACTCGTCGCTTGCCGGGATCAATCAGACGCACCTCTTCAACCAGTCCACGAACACCTGGAGCCGCGGCGCCGACATGTCGGTGGATCGCTGGTATCCGACCGTCACCCCGCTCAGGGACGGGGAGATGCTGATCACCGAGGGTGGGCCCGACCTACCCGAGGTGCGGCAGAACGACGGGACCATCCGCAGGCTCACCAGCGCCTCGCTCAACCAGCCTCTCTACCCGTGGATGGACGTCGCGCCCGACGGCAGGGCGTTCTACTCCGGCCCGGACAACAGGATGGCGAGCCTGAACCCCAGCGGCACGGGCGCATGGCAGATGCACGGAGGGCGAGACGGCCTGGACCGCGACTACGGAAGCCATGCCATGTACGACATCGGCAAGATCCTCGTCGCCGGAGGCGGCAACTCGCTCGCGAGCGCCAGGACGATCAACCTGAACGGAGCGAGCCCGCAGGTGTCGAGTACGGGCTCGATGGCTACGGGCCGACGGCAGCACAACATCACGGTGCTGGCAGACGGGACCGTCCTCGCCACCGGCGGAAATTCCTCCGGCGCAGGCCTCGTCGACATGAACAACGGGGTCTACGCCGCGGAGCTCTGGAACCCGGCCACCGGAACGTGGCGCACGCTGGCCTCGGAGCAGGTGACTCGCCAGTACCACTCGACCGCCCTCCTTTTGCCGGACGGGCGGGTGCTCTCCTCGGGCGGCGGCATCTGTGGAGCCTGTGACTCTCAGGGCTATCTGGCGAAGAACGCCCAGGTGTTCTCGCCGCCCTATCTGTTCAAGAAGGACGGGTCGGGCGACCCAGCGGCGCGACCGACGATCACTTCCGCGCCCGGGTCGGTGTCCTACAACGCAGCCTTCACGATCGGCACTCCGGCTCCGAGCTCCATCGGAAAGGTCGCGATGGTCCGGCTGGGGGCCGTGACGCACTCGGTGAACATGGAACAGCGCTATGTGCCCCTGTCGTTCACGGCCGGAGGCGGCAACCTCACCGCGACCGCTCCGCTGAACGCGAACATCGCCCCGCCGGGGTACTACATGCTGTTCGTGATCGGCACGGATGGCGTCCCGTCCGTCGCGAGCATGGTGCGCGTCGAGAACGACACCTCACCCCCCGCGACCCCGAGCCTCACCGACACCGACCCCGACTCCCCGGCCAACGACAACAACCCCGAGGTCAAGGGCTCGGCCGAAGCCGGCTCGACGGTCAAGATCTACTCGAGCTCTGACTGCACCGGCTCGCCGCTCGCAAGCGGCTCAGCCGCCTCCTTCAGCGGGGCGGGAATCACGACCCCCGTTCCGTCAAACCAGACCACCAACCTTCGCGCCAGCGCGACCGATGCCGCCGGCAACGCCTCGGGATGCTCGACCGCCCTCGCCTACACGCATGATTCCTCCGCCCCCGCGACCCCGAGCCTCACCGACACCGACCCCGACTCCCCGGCCAACGACAACAACCCCGAGGTCAAGGGCACGGCCGAAGCGGGCTCGACGGTCAAGATCTACTCGACCGCCGGTTGCACCGGCTCGCCGCTCGCAAGCGGCTCGGCCGCCACCTTCAGCGGGGCCGGGATCACGACCCCGGTCGCCGGCGATCAGACCACCAACCTCCGGGCCACCGCCACCGACTCGCTCAACAACGCCTCGGGATGCTCGCGCGCCCTCGCCTACAGCGAGGACTCCTCGGCTCCGGGCACGCCGAGCCTGACCGACACCGACCCCGACTCCCCGGCCAACGACAACAACCCCGAGGTCAAGGGCTCGGCCGAAGCCGGCTCGACGGTCAGGATCTACTCGACCGCCGGTTGCACCGGCTCGCCGCTGGCAAGCGGCTCGGCCGCCACCTTCAGCGGGGCCGGGATCACGACCCCGGTCGCCGCCGACCAGACCACCAACCTCCGGGCCACCGCCACCGACTCGGCCCAGAACACCTCGGGATGCTCGAGCGCCCTCGCCTACACCGAGGACTCCTCGGCTCCGGGGACCCCGAGCCTCACCGACACCGACCCCGACTCCCCGGCCAACGACAACAACCCCGAGGTCAAGGGCTCGGCCGAAGCCGGCTCGACGGTCAAGATCTACTCGAGCTCTGACTGCACCGGCTCGCCGCTCGCAAGCGGCTCGGCCGCCACCTTCAGCGGGGCCGGGATCACGACCCCCGTTCCGTCAAACCAGACCACCAACCTTCGCGCCAGCGCGACCGATGCCGCCGGCAACGCCTCGGGATGCTCGAGCGCCCTCGCCTACACGCATGATTCCGCCGCCCCCGCGACCCCGAGCCTCACCGACACCGACCCCGACTCCCCGGCCAACGACAACAACCCCGAGGTCAAGGGCACGGCCGAAGCGGGCTCGACGGTCAAGATCTACTCGACCGCTGACTGCTCCGGCTCGCCGCTCGCAAGCGGCTCGGCCGCCACCTTCAGCGGGGCCGGGATCACGACCCCGGTCGCCGGCGATCAGACCACCAACCTCCGGGCCACCGCCACCGACTCGCTCAACAACGCCTCGGGTTGCTCGCCAGCCCTCGCCTACACCGAGGATTCGACCGCCCCCCAGACCCAGGTCGACTCCGGCCCCCAGGGCCCGACCAACGACCCCACCCCGAGCTTCGGCTTCTCGGCAACAGGCGGCGCCCAGGGCTACGAATGCCGCTTCGACTCGGCCTCGTTCGGGCCCTGCTCGGGGCCCGGCGACTCCCACACCGCCTCGCCCCAGCTCGCAGACGGCGCCCACACCTTCGAGGTCCGCGCCACCGACTCGGCCCAGAACACCGACCAGACCCCGGCAACCCGATCCTTCACGGTCGACACCTCGCCCCCAACACCGCGATCGACTCCGGCCCCCAGGGCCCGACCAACGACCCCACCCCGAGCTTCGGCTTCTCGGCAACAGGCGGCGCCCAGGGCTACGAATGCCGCTTCGACTCGGCCTCGTTCGGTCCCTGCTCGGGGCCCGGCGACACCCACACCGCCTCGCCGCAGCTCGCAGACGGCGCCCACACCTTCGAGGTCCGCGCCACCGACTCGGCCCAGAACACCGACCAGACCCCGGCCAGCCGCGCCTTCACGGTCGACACCTCCGCCCCCCAGACCCGATCGACTCCGGCCCCCAGGGCCCGACCTCAAACAACGACCCCAGCTTCAGCTTCTCGTCAAGCGAGTCGAACTCGAGCCTTGAATGCCGCCTCGACGGCCCCGGCGCAGCCACCGGAACCTTCGCTTCCTGCACCTCGCCCAGAGCCTTCACCGACCTCGCCGACGGCACCTACACCTTCCAGGTCCGCGCCACCGACTCGGCCGGCAACACCGACGGACCCGCGGCAACCCGCTCCTTCACGGTCGACACCGCCGCCCCCAGACACCGCGATCGACTCCGGCCCCCAGGGCCCGACCAACGACGCCACCCCGAGCTTCGGCTTCTCGGCCAACAGGCGGCGCCCAGAGCTACGAATGCCGCTTCGACTCGGCCTCGTTCGGTCCCTGCTCGGGGCCCGGCGACACCCACACCGCCTCGCCCCAGCTCGCCGACGGCGCCCACACCTTCGAGGTCCGCGCCACCGACTCGGCCCAGAACACCGACCAGACCCCGGCCACCCGCGCCTTCACGGTCGACACCGCCGCCCCCAACACCTCGATCAACTCCGGCCCCCAGGGCCCGACCTCAAACAACGACCCCAGCTTCGCCTTCTCGTCAAGCGAGTCGAACTCGAGCCTTGAATGCCGCCTCGACGGCCCCGGCGCAGCCACCGGAACCTTCGCTTCCTGCACCTCGCCCAGAGCCTTCACCGACCTCGCCGACGGCACCTACACCTTCCAGGTCCGCGCCACCGACTCGGCCCAGAACACCGACCAGACCCCGGCCAGCCGCGCCTTCACGGTCGACACCTCCGCTCCCAACACCTCGATCGACTCCGGCCCCCAGGGCCCGACCAACGACCCCACCCCGAGCTTCGGCTTCTCGGCCACCGGCGGCGCCCAGAGCTACGAATGCCGCTTCGACTCGGCCTCGTTCGGTCCCTGCTCGGGGCCCGGCGACACCCACACCGCCTCGCCCCAGCTCGCAGACGGCGCCCACACCTTCGAGGTCCGCGCCAGCGACTCGGCCCAGAACACCGACCAGACCCCGGCCACCCGCGCCTTCACGGTCGACACCGCGGCCCCCAACACCATCGATCGACCTCCGGCCCCCAGGGCCCGACCTCAAACAACGACCCCAGCTTCGGCTTCTCGTCAAGCGAGTCGAACTCGAGCCTTGAATGCCGCCTCGACGGCCCCGGCGCAGCCACCGGAACCTTCGCTTCCTGCACCTCGCCCAGAGCCTTCACCGACCTCGCCGACGGCACCTACACCTTCCAGGTCCGCGCCACCGACTCGGCCCAGAACACCGACCCGACCCCGGCCAGCCGCGATCCTTCACGGTCGACACCGTCGCCCCCAACACCTCGATCGACTCCGGCCCCCAGGGCCCGACCAACGATCCCACCCCGAGCTTCGGCTTCTCGGCCACCGGCGGCGCCCAGAGCTACGAATGCCGCTTCGACTCGGCCTCGTTCGGGCCCTGCTCGGGGCCCGGCGACACCCACACCGCCTCGCCCCAGCTCGCCGACGGCGCCCACACCTTCGAGGTCCGCGCCACCGACTCGGCCCAGAACACCGACCAGACCCCGGCCAGCCGCGCCTTCACGGTCGACACCTCCGCCCCCAACACCTCGATCGACTCCGGCCCCCAGGGCCCGACCAACGATCCCACCCCGAGCTTCGGCTTCTCGGCCACAGGCGGCGCCCAGAGCTACGAATGCCGCTTCGACTCGGCCTCGTTCGGGCCCTGCTCGGGGCCCGGCGACACCCACACCGCCTCGCCGCAGCTCGCCAGACGGCGCCCACACCTTCGAGGTCCGCGCCACCGACTCGGCCCAGAACACCGACCCGACCCCGGCCAGCCGCGCGTTCACGGTCGACACCTCGGCCCCCGCGACCCCGAGCCTCAGCGACACCGACCCCGACTCCCCGGCCAACGACAACAACCCCGAGGTCAAGGGCTCGGCCGAAGCCGGCTCGACGGTCCGATCTACTCGAGCTCTGACTGCACCGGCTCGCCGCTTGCGAGCGGGACCGCGGAAGAGCTTGACTCACCTGGGCTCACGGTCAACGTCGCCGCTGATCAGACCACCAGCCTGCGCGCGATGGCCTCGGATCGGGCCGGCAACGAGTCAGGCTGCTCTGCGGCGATCGAGTACACGGAGGACTCGACGCCCCCTGACACCGAGCTCACCGACGCCCCACTGCCCGAGTCGGCGAAACGCAAGGTCAAGTTCGAGTTCACTTCGACGGAAGCCCAGTCCACGTTCCGATGCCGTTTCGACAAGGCAACGATGAAGCCCTGCAAGCCGCCATTGACGAAGCGGGTGGAGCGCGGCACGCACGTCTTCCGCGTCTACGCGCTCGATCGCAGTGGAAACGCCGATGCGACCCCGGCGAAGGTGAAGTTCAAGGTCATCGCCAACAGATAGGTATCCGCGAGCGTCAGCGTATCCCCGAACGCGCCTGCGCGGGATAGTGTGCCGGACATGTCCGAAGAAGAGATGGTGCAGCTGGTCCAGAACGCGCTTGTAAAGCGCGGGGTCAGCGACAACGTGATCGCGGTCGGCGAGTTCAATCCACGGGGTCATACCGGCGCGCTGTTCGCCGGCGGGCTCGCTGGGGGTGAGCTGGACCGGGTCGGGGGCCTGGCAGGGAGCATTGGCACGTCAGTTGGCTCGGTCGCCGGGATGCATGCGCACGACGCGGCCTCCGGCCTTCCGGGTTGGATGCTGATCGGCGTGACCGATTCCACGGTCTACGGCTTCGCCGGCCGCCGGAGCAAGGAGCCGACTGACCTCGTCTTCGAGGTGCCACGCGCGGGCCTGGAGGTCAAGGTGCACAAGCGGGTGAACGTCCGCGTGCTCGAGCTGATTGACGAAGCGAGCGGATCGGCGATCGAGCTTGAGGGCAATCGCGTGCCGGTTACCCACTCGAAAGACGTGATCGACGCGCTCCAGTCCTAGACGCGGCTTACGAACACCACTACCGATCCCGACGGGTGTTCGGGGCCCAAGCGTCCGTCACTTGCCCCTATAGGGGGTGCTCACGGACGCTCAGCTCAGTCGGCCACGGAATAGCGGTTCTCGTCCGAAGCACTTAGGTCGGCGTGTGGTAGTCCACTCCCGCTGAGCGAAACGTTCGGTACACACGGAGGCCATTCGTCCTCGCGTGTGCAACGGCGTCCGCTGAGCGGTCGCGGGAGTACACACGCGGCGGCGGCGGCTCCCGGAGTTAGGTGATTTCCATGCAAAGCGCATGTTGTCGCCGCGCCGCGGAGCAGCGAGAATCCATGGTCACACAGGGACGAGCTTGTTCGGGTCCTGAACGCGCCGAGGCCCCCGCGGGGCCTCGCGGGGGCCTCAGGGCCCAGGGGTTTCGGCTCGCACTAGGCGATTGCCGGCCGGTGCTGCGGCTCCGGCTGCGCGTAGCGCTCGTCGTGGCCGCGCATGCGGCCGATGGCCGCGAGCGGGGAGAGCATCGCCCGCTGCAGGGCGCCGGGGCTTCCCGGGCCACGGACCTCGTCGCCGAACTCCTTGACGAAGAGCGCCAGGTCGAGCGGCTTGGGCATCCCGCTGGCGGTGACGCGGCCCTCGTGCGCCAGGGCGACGGTGGTCTCGAAGAGGCGCTCCATCTGAAGCGCCGGGGTGACGGTTACCCGGACCACCGCGGTCGTGTCGCCGGCGTTGGCGAACTTGTGGGCCTTGCCCTTCGGGACGGTGACGACGTCGCCGGGGCCCGCCTCGATCTTCTTGAGGCCCATCCGGAACTCCATCTTCCCGGCGATCACCTCGAAGCGCTCCTCCTGCTTGGGGTGAACATGCATCCCGGGCACCTTGCCGTCGGCGGCCAGGACCAGGTTGATGACGAGGCGCTCGCCGTTGGTGGAGGCGGCGGTCTCGACGAACTCGATCTGCTCGCCACTGACGGGGTTGGTGATGATCTGTCCTACGCGTGCCATTTCGGTCTCCTTGTTCATTGCCCCGGCTGTCCGGAGCAGCTGTTCATTCGATGCCGAAATGTTCGCTGCGAAAGGCGCGCTCTACGTCCGCCCGAGTGACGATTCGAGGGTCGGCTCAAAGGCTGATTCGCGGCTCATCCGCTAGGCGGAGGTCGAGGAGGGTGTCGTCCTCCAGGACGACGGGCCGCCCAGACTCGCAGGCTCGGTTCTAGGTGCTTTGCATGGAAAGCGCATGTCGAGTCGCGGGCACCGAGAGTAGGAAAACCTTCGCATAACGACGATTTCCCTTCACTCGGCGACTTAGGTGCTTCGGACGAAAAGCGCCACCTCCTCAGTCAGCCGCCGAGGATGGCTGCGAAGCGGTCCCCGAGCTTCAGTCCCAGAAAACCACGTCCGCGCTGCAGATGTGCTTGTGATCCCCCCGACCGACGTTCGCGGAGGTCACCTTGGCCTTGCTGTCGGTGCTGGTGATGCCCTCTTGGCGACCCCCGGCCCAGAACCCCTTCCTGCTGGTTCTGTCGGTGTCGACCAACGTGTAGGTCGTGCTCCCACCGAGCTGCATGAAGATCTTCACCGTTCGCCCACGGATGCACCTACCGCTCGGCGACTCGACAACTCCGTGGGCGTAGTCCGAGGAGGAGGCACCTGGGCTGGTGGACCATCCCACTACATCGATCGTCGACGGAGTCGATGTGTTATGTGCGCCCGCCGTAGCGGTGGCGGCCAAGAGCGCCAAGACAAACAGGCACAGCGTCGAGACGACGTTGGCATAGGTCAAGCGACTGCGAATCCCTGCGAGCAAGAGTGTCCCCTTCCGTGGTGCTTCTCGTCCTTAGCGCCGATCAGGCTAGGTGAGAGGAAGTTTCGCGCCCTTGCACACCGTTCCGTTCTTGAGGACCTTCTTGTTGACCACGATGACCGGCGTAGTGTCGCCCGGCGCCTTGTCTTGGGCATAGAAGGCCCAGGCGCCATTTCCACTTGACCTAGCGGTGTCGTACACGAAGTCCGTCGTGCCCCTGGGCGCTGCGTTGGGCTCAGCCACCAGGCTCATCTGGCGGTTGGCGACGCACTTCTCTTTGTCTGAGAAGAGCACACCAAGGACCACGAAGCCCTCAGGCCCCCCTTCACCGGTGACGATGACGATCTCCGTCTCGAAGCGCTCCGCCGCCGCTGCGCTCGTCCCGCTCATACCCGTGGCGACAGCGCATGCCACCAGGATGCATGAAATCCGTTCGACTTCCCCGCCTTTCCGTCGAGTTGCGTGCCGAGCATGTCACTCGGGACAGACGAAGCCTACACGTGGTCGCGGCTGAGATATGCGCTTTCCATGCAAAGCACATAAACGTCCCCGTCGCGGTCA